>JBNJIL010000011.1:0-127270 GCA_051749325.1 Pseudomonadota bacterium
GTCAGCTGCAGCACACGGCCGAGGCGCGCCCATTGTGATACTGAGTTGGTCATGAAGGACTCCCACCTTGGCTAGTGCATTACTCGCTGACGACCCGGTCGGCGATGCTCTTCCCGTCAGCCGCTTCCTTCAGCTGCGCACGGAAGTGCTCGATGGCCGCACTGGCATCCACACCGCTCTCTTCCGCCGAGGCAGCCCAGTCAGCGACCATCTGCTCGCCGACCTCACGCAGGCGCTCGACATCCGAATCCGGAACGTCGGTAAAGGTACTGCCCTGCTCTTCGGCGAAGGCGACCCCGCCGGCATCCATCTCATCCATCATGTAGCCGAACAGCCGCGACAGCGGCTCACCGGAGACTTCCAGGATCGCCTCACGATCTTCGGGTGAGACCCGATCCCAGAACATGGGATTCATGACGATGGAGAAACTGCCCCGGTAGAAGCCGCCATCCACGGTCAGCGTATGTGGCAGCACCTCGGCGACCCGGAAGCTGCGCAACCCCTCCTCGGTCAGCATGGCGCCATCGATGACGCCCTGGGAGGCTGCCTCGTAGACCCCGGTGGGCGACATGGCGACCCCGGTCAGTCCCAGTGCCTCGGAGAGGTCGCCCATCACGCCACCGCCGACGCGGATGCGCTGGCCTTCGAGCTCCTCGAGCGTCTCGACCTTCTCATCGGTGAAGATCTGCCCGGGGCCATGCACCCCGACAGCCATGACATCGACACCACGATGCTCACCGGCCTCGGCCAGGTACGCCTGATGGGTCGCCCAGTAGGCAGCCGACGCGGCTTCGGAGGAAAAGGCTTCGAAGGTGGGAAATTCCGGCAGCTTGGCCAGTTCGAAGCGCCCGGCGTTGTAGCCGTGGAAGACCCAGGTCGCATCACCGATGCCATCGGCGACGATCTCCATCTGGGAATCGGGCGGCCCCATGTCATGCACCACATCGACAGTGACCCGCCCCTCGGTGGCCTCCTCGATCCAGGCCCCCCAGGTGGGCCAGACGATGGTGTTGATGCCGTGATTCGGCCCACCCCAGGTGCTGACCGTCAGGGTGGTGTCGGCAGCAGCAGGCAGGATGGAGCTCATGCTGGCCAGCGCCGTGGCTCCAATCATCAAGCGCTTGGGATTGTTCATGCAGGGCGTCCTCGCTCGTCACGGGGTCATCGTTGGGCAGCGCGACATGACGCACCACCGTGCTCTGTGGCCGCCACCATGCCGCCAGATATTCTCCTTCGCAACTAATTGCCCGGCGCCATACCTTAGACTTAGGTATAAAAACAACCCGAAATAATTGATCCTGCGCAATTTATTGCCACCGGACGGCAAGCGCTGGCTAGGTGACATCACGCCCCGGGGTGGACATATAGTTTCAACAGCAACTATGCTCGCCCCACATTCGACAGCACCCAAGGTGAAGCGTCCTGCCGGGCAGGCCGCTACCCCGAGACGACTCTGGAGGCATCATGAGCAAGAAGTTCGCGTCCCACGCCGATACCGAAGAGAAGGAAATCAGCTTCACCAGGCTGGCCGAAGGTCTATATGCCTACACCGCCGAGGGCGACCCCAACACCGGCGTGATCATCGGTGACGAGAGCGTGATGGTCATCGACACCCAGGCCACCCCGATCATGGCTCAGGACGTGATCCGCCGCATTCGCGAGATTACCGACCTGCCGATCAAGCACGTGGTACTGACCCACTATCATGCCGTGCGCGTGCTGGGTGCTTCCGCCTACGATGCCGAGAACATCATCGCCAGCCAGCACACCCATGACCTGATCGTCGAACGCGGCCAGCAGGACTACGAGTCCGAGGTCGGCCGCTTCCCCCGCCTGTTCAAGGGCGTCGACTCCGTGCCTGGCCTGACATGGCCGAACATCGTCTTCCAGGAGGAGCTGACGGTGTACATGGGCCAGCGTGAGGTTCGCATCATTCACCTGGGGCGCGGCCACACCAAGGGCGACACCATCGTCTGGCTTCCCGATGACAAGGTGATGTTCTCAGGCGACCTCGTCGAATACGGCGCCACGCCCTACACCGGCGACGCCTACCACGAACACTGGCCCACGACCCTGGACCGCCTGCAGGCCATGGCGCCCGAGAAGCTGGTGCCGGGCCGCGGCGAGGCCCTGCAGAACCCCGAACAGTGCCAGGAGGCCATCCAGGGCACCCGCGACTTCCTCGCCGACATGTACGAAAGCGTCAAGGCCGGCAAGGCGGCAGGCAAGTCGCTCTCCGAGTGCTATGCCGAGACCTACGCCCTGCTCAAGCCGAAATACGGCCACTGGGTGATCTTCGACCACTGCGTGCCCTTCGACATCACCCGCTGCTACGACGAAGCCGGCGGCGAATATCCGGACCCGCGCATCTGGACCGCCGAGCGTGACACCGACATGTGGCACTCGCTGCAGGAAGCCGTCGAGAACCAGTAAGCATCCCCCGGGACTTGTCCCCCTGGACCGTGACCGGCCGCCGGAGACGCTCTGCCCGGCGGCCTAATGGGAGCATCACATGCCAACGACCTATACCAATCCCGTCTACCCCTATCGACGCCCACCCGAGCTCGACAGCAATGCGCCTCGCCACTGCCCGGTGGTGATCGTCGGTGCCGGCCCCAGCGGCCTGGCAGCTGCCATCGATCTGGCCAAACAGGGGATCGACAGCATCGTGCTGGACGATAACAACACCGTCAGCGTCGGCTCGCGGGCCCTGTGCTTTGCCAAGCGGACACTGGAGATCGTGGATCGTCTGGGTTGTGTGGATCCGATGCTCGAGAAGGGGGTGACCTGGCAGCACGGTCGTGTCTTCTTCCAGGATCGTGAAGTCTATGACTTCAACCTGCTGCCGGAGGAGGGCCATCGGATACCGGCCTTCATCAATCTGCAGCAGTACTACTTCGAGGAGTATCTGGTCGATCGCATTCAGGCACTCTCGCCGCAGGTCGACCTGCGCTGGGAGCACAGGGTCATCGATGTCGATGCTCGACCCGAGCGGACAACGGTTACCGTCTCGACCCAGGATGGCGACTATCACCTGACCTGCGACTACCTGCTGGTCGCCGATGGCGCCAACAGCCGCATTCGCGACATGCTCGGCCTGGAGTGCAAGGGGCAGGTCTTCCAGGACCGTTTCCTGATCGCCGATGTGGTGATGAAGGCCGACTTCCCCACCGAACGCTGGTTCTGGTTCGACCCGCCCTTCCACCCCAACCAGTCAGTGCTGCTCCACAAGGAGCCGGACAATGTCTGGCGCATCGACTTCCAGCTGGGCTGGGATGCGGACCCGGAGGAGGAGAAGAAGGAGGAGAACATCCGCCCGCGGGTGCAGGCCATGCTCGGCGAGGAGGTCGAGTTCGAGCTGGAGTGGGCGAGTGTCTACACCTTCCGCTGCCGCAAGATGGATAACTTCATCCACCACGGCGTCATCTTCATGGGCGATGCCGCCCACCAGGTCTCGCCCTTCGGTGCCCGCGGCGCCAACGGTGCCCTGCAGGGTGTCGACAACCTGGCATGGAAACTGGCGCGCGTGCTCAAGGGCCAGGCTCCCAGGGCCCTGGTCAGCACCTACAACACGGAGCGTCAGCACGGGGCGGCGGAGAACATTCTCAATTCCACCCGTGCCACCGACTTCATCACGCCCAAGAGTCGCATCAGCCACCTGTTCCGTGACGTGACGCTGGAGCTGGCCGAGCGCTACCCCTTTGCCCGCAGCCTGGTCAACAGTGGCCGTCTCTCCATGCCGTGCCGCTATGACGCCTCGCCGCTCAACGGTCACGACGTCGAGGAGATGCCGGCCGAACTGCGTCCCGGCAGCCCTGCCAAGGATGCCCCGGTGCACCTGGCCGGCAAGCCTGCCTGGCTGCTCAACCAGCTGGGCGATCGCTTCGTGCTGCTGCTCGACGGACGCATCGACGCGTCAGGTGCCGAGACGCTGGCAGCAGGGCTCGGAGAGCTGCTGAACCGTCAGGCCGATCTCGGCCTGGTAGTGGTCGGCCCGGCACCGGAAGCCTTGAGCAGGCTGCCGCGCACCACCGTGGTGGAAGACAGCGAACACCTGGCCACCCAGCGCTACGGCCTCACGGGCGGGAGCGCTTATCTGGTGCGCCCGGACCAGCACATCGCCGCACGCTGGAACGCCGTTACCGCTGCCGACATCGACGCGGCGCTGGCGCGTGCGCTGGGCGAGTCGCTCGCCACGACTACCGACACCATCAGCCAGGGAGGCCGCCATGTCACGGCTTGAGCTGAACCCCAACTTCACCGACCCGGATGCCTTCTACGCCGCGCTGACCGAGGCACATCGCGAACGCAGCGAAGCGGAGAGCGAGCGCATCAATGCGCGGCTCATCCTGCTGCTGGCCAACCATGTCGGTGACCAGCAGGTGCTCGAGGAAGCCCTGGCCATTGCCGGTCAGGCTACCGCGCCGACAACGGCCCAAGGGCAGCCGGCCCAACAAGAACAGCGCTGAACGAGGATATCTCCATGACCACCGATACGCTTGAGTACCAGAGCGGCTTTCGCAACCACTTTGCCACCGAGGCGCTTCCCGGCGCCCTGCCGGCAGGCCAGAACTCGCCGCAGAAGTGTGCCTACGGGCTCTATGCCGAGCAGCTCACCGGGTCGGCCTTCACCGCCCCGCGCCATCAGAACCTGCGCAGCTGGCTCTACCGCATCCGCCCCTCGGTGGTGCAGAGCGCCTATCGGCCGCTCGAGAACCACCAGGTTCACACCTCGCCGCTGGACAAGCCCGCCGCCGACCCCAACCAGATGCGCTGGGACCCGGCGCCACTGCCCGGCGAGCCCACCGACTTCGTCGACGGGCTGCTGACCATCGCCGTCAACGGTGATGCCGGCGCCCAGAGCGGCGTTGGCGTGCATGTCTACGCCTTCAACCGGGACATGACCGACCGCTTCTTCTACACGGCGGACGGCGAGATGCTCTTCGTGCCCCAGCTGGGCACACTGAGGCTACGTACCGAGTTCGGCGAACTCGAGGTCGGAAACGGCGAAATCGCCGTGGTGCCCCGCGGCGTGAAGTTCCAGGTACGCCGCGCCGACGGCGTCGACGCCGCGCGCGGCTATATCTGCGAAAACTACGGCAACCCGGTGGAACTGCCCGGCCTCGGCCCCATCGGCGCCAACGGCCTGGCCAACCCGCGTGACTTCCAGAGCCCCGTCGCTGCCTATGAGGACCTCGAAGGAGACTTCACGCTTGTGGCCAAGTTCTCAGGCCGCTTCTGGGCGACCCGTCTTGGCCACTCACCGCTGGACGTGGTGGCCTGGCACGGCAACTACACGCCCTACAAGTACGACCTGGCCAACTTCAACACCATCAATACGGTAAGTTTCGACCACCCCGACCCGTCGATCTTCACCGTGCTGACGTCCGCTTCCGACACCCCGGGGATGGCCAACCTGGACTTCGTCATCTTCCCGCCGCGCTGGATGGTGGCCGAGAACACCTTCCGGCCGCCCTGGTTCCACCGCAACCTGATGAGCGAGTTCATGGGCCTGATCCATGGCGAGTATGATGCCAAGGCAGAGGGCTTCGTGCCTGGCGGCGCGAGCCTGCACAACTGCATGTCCCCCCATGGCCCGGACGCCGAGACCTTCGAGAAGGCCTCCAATGCCGAGCTCAAGCCGCAGTATCTGGGCGATACGCTGGCCTTCATGTTCGAGAGCCGTTACGTCTATCATCCGACCAAAGCGGCACTGGATGCGGACTTCCGCCAACACGACTACGTGGATGTCTGGTCGACCCTGCGCTCGCACTTCGACCCTGAAAAGCCCTGACCGAAGACAAGACCGACCGATCGCGAGCCCCTCACCAGGGGCTCGCGCCTGACGAAAAGGACGAATACGCGATGAAACTCGCCACTCTCAAGAACGGCCGCGATGGCGAACTGATGCTGGTCTCCCGCGACCTGACACGGGCCGTGCGCGCCACCGATATCGCCGCGACCCTGCAGCAGGCCATCGAGGACTGGGACACGCTCAGCCCCAGGCTCGAGGCACGCTACGCCGAGCTCAATGCCGGCAGGGCCGACGGCGCCTTCGACCTCGATCAGAATGCCCTGCACTCACCGCTGCCGCGCACCTATCACTGGGCCGATGGCTCCGCCTATCTGAATCATGTCCAGCTGGTGCGCCAGGCCCGCAACGCCGAGATGCCCGAGACCTTCTGGCATGATCCGCTGATGTACCAGGGCGGCGGCGACAGGTTCCTCGCCCCGACCGAGGACATCGAGGCCATCAGCGAGGAACACGGCATCGACTTCGAGGGCGAGATCGCCGTCATCACCGACGACGTGCCCATGGCCGTCACAGCGGAGCAGGCGGCCGACCACATCAAGCTGATCATGCTGGTCAACGACGTCAGCCTGCGCGGCCTGATCCCCGGCGAGCTGGCCAAGGGCTTCGGCTTCTTCCAGGCCAAGCCGGCTTCCGCCTTCTCGCCCATCGCCGTCACCCCTGACGAGCTGGGCGACGCCTGGCAGGACGGCAAGGTCCACCTGCCGCTCACCGTGCACCTCAACGGCGAGAAGTTCGGCGAGCCCGAGGCCGGCCCCGACATGATCTTCAGCTTCCCGCAGCTGGTCGCGCATGCTGCCAGGACCCGTTACCTGGGCGCCGGTGCCGTCGTCGGCTCGGGGACCGTCTCCAACCCGGACCCCGACGGTGGCCCTGGAAAGCCGGTGGCCGATGGCGGCGTAGGCTACAGCTGCCTGGCGGAAGTGCGCATGGTGGAGAAGATCCTTCACGGGGACAGCAAGACGCCGTTCATGCGCTTCGGCGACCGCGTCCGCATCGAGATGTTCGACCGGGACGGCAAGAGCATCTTCGGCGCGATCGACCAGCAGGTCGTCAAGTATGAGGCCAAGTGAGGAGTCGCCCATGACCACGCTCTACGGCTACTTCCGTTCGTCGGCCGCCTACCGGGTACGCATCGCCCTGAACCTCAAGGGCCTCGACCATGACCAGGTCCCGGTCAACCTGGTGAAGGGTGAACAGCGCCTCGATGCGAACCTCGGCCGTAATGCCCAGGGACTGGTGCCCAGCCTGGTGACGGACAATGGCCTGGTGCTCAACCAGTCGCTGGCGATCTGCGAATACCTCGAGGAGCGCCATCCCGAGCCGCCCCTGCTGCCATCCGATACCGAGGGGCGTGCCCGAATCCGCGCCTTGGCCCAGCTGGTGGCCTGCGAGATTCACCCGCTCAACAACCTGCGGGTGCTGAAGTACCTGGTGAATGAGCTGGGCGTGGACGAGGAGGCCAAGCTCGGCTGGTACCGCCACTGGATCGCCGAAGGCTTCGGCGCGCTGGAGACCCAGCTTTCCCGGGAAGCCGGCAGCGGCGACTTCTGCCATGGCGATACGCCGAGCCTGGCGGATATCTGCCTGATCCCCCAGGTCTACAACGCCGAGCGCTTCGAGTGCGACCTCTCGGCCTACCCGGCCATCCGGCGCATTGCCGCCAACTGCCGGACACTTCCGGCCTTCGCCGCAGCGGCACCGGAGGCACAACCCGACGCTCCCTGATATACTATAAGCAGGCTAATAAAGCGGGCAGGGCACTCGGCGTCATGCCGATGCCCTGCCCGTTAATGCGACTGCCATAACAATCCAAGGAGCCTTCGGGTGTTGAAACTGATCTCTCCCGCGACCGTGGTCGTGCTGGCGGCGCTGACCGCCCTGGGCCCCCTCGCCACCGACATGTACCTGCCGGCCATGCCGCAGATGGCCGCGGCACTCGACACCGGCCCCGACCAGGTCCAGCTGACCCTGAGCCTCTACATGGCAGGGTTCGCCCTGGCTCAGCTGTTCTGTGGCCCGATCTCGGACCGCTTCGGGCGCCGACCGGTGATGATCGCCGGCTTCACCCTCTTCCTGGCCGCCAGCCTGCTGTGCGCCTTCGCGCCCAGCATCGAGTGGCTGCTGGCGGGGCGTTTCCTGCAGGCCCTGGGTGGTGCCGCCGGTCCGGTACTGGGGCGCGCCGCGGTACGCGACATCTACGGCCCGGTGGAAGCCGGCCGCGTGCTTTCCTACATGGCCAGTACCATGGCCCTGGCGCCGGCGCTGGCCCCCGTGGTGGGGGCGGGGTTGTTGCTGTTCTTCGGCTGGCAATCGATCTTCCTGCTGCTGGCTGTCTACGCGGTGGTCATGCTGCTGGTACTGGCCCTGCTGATGCCGGAACCGCTGCCTCCCGAGCGTCGTCAGTCGACAGCCCCCGGCGTGATACTGGCCAACTACCGCATGCTGCTGACCCAGCGCAGCTTCATCGGCTATACGCTGATCAACGCCAGCGGTTTCGCCGGCCTCTTCGCCTTCCTGTCGGGGTCCTCCTTCGTGCTCATCGAGTACATGGGCATGACACCCTTCGAATACGGGATCGGCTTCACGCTGATCGTCGCCGGGTTCTTCTCCGGTACGCTGTTCAGCGGCCGCTATAGCCACCGCCTGGGTCGCGACCGCCTGCTGCTGCTGGCCACCTCGATATGCGCCCTGGCCGGGACGAGCATGGCGGCGCTGGCCCTGCTCGGCGTGCACCAGCCCTGGGCCGTGGTCGGCCCGCATATCGTCTTCCTGTTCGGTTTCGGCATCGTGATGCCCCAGAGCATGGCGGGAGCCCTGGCGCCCAACCCGCAGTGCGCCGGCTCCGCCTCGTCGCTGTTCGGTTTCCTGCAGATGACCATCGCCGCCCTGGGTGGTGCCCTGGTCGGCCAGCTCCATGACGGCACCTCACGCACCATGGCCATGGCCATTGCCCTGGGCGGGCTGCTCTCGTTCACCGCCTTCATGGGGCTGGTCCGACAGCCTCACAGGCGTGTCTCGACGTCACGGCAACTGGCCGACGATGACCTGCCCTGAACGCTCCTGCGCTGACAACCAGAGGGGCCACGCCGAAGCGTGGCCCCTCTGGCATGCAGGATACCAAGCGGTGCGCCTCAGGCCGCATCGGCGGCGATGGTCATGGGTCGACCATTGCGCAGCTCCTCCAGCAGCCTGGCCTGGCGAGCCCGAGCCTGCTCGGCGGCGTGCTCACGCACCGGGCCATAGCCGCGTATCTCCTCCGGCAGCTTGGCCAGCGCCAGGGCAGTGGCGTGGGTGCTGTTGTCGAGGCGCTGCACCAGCTCGTCGATCAGTGCCTCATACTCGGCCAGCAGCTGGCGGTCCAGCTTGCGGTCGGCACTGAAGCGGAAGGGGTCCAGGGGGCCATTGCGCAGGCCACGCAGCCTGGCCAGCCCCTTCATGGCCTTGAGCATCCAGGGCCCGAAACGCCGCTTCACCGGGCGTCCCTGGGCGTCCTTGCGACCGCCGAGCAGCGGTGGTGCCAGGTGGAAGGTGAGCGTGTAGTCGCCACCGAAGGTCGCCTCCACCTCTTCGAGGAAATCGCTCTCGGTATAGAGGCGCGCCACCTCGTACTCATCCTTGTAGGCCATCAACCGGTAGAGCTGGGTGGCCACCGCCTGGGTCAGGGCCTCGCCGGCCTCGAGGCGGGCTTCGGCCTCGCGCACCCTGGCCACCTGCTGCACATAGCGCTCGGCATAGGCAGGATTCTGGTAGCGCGTCAGCGCCCGAGCATTGCGGGCAACCACCTCGTCGAGACTGGCATCGGCGGAAAGCGGCGTATCGTCCAGGCGCCGCTGCAGGTACCCCGGCTCCACCGCCGCCAGGCGGCCCCAGGCGAAGGCGCGCTGGTTCCTGTCGATGGCCACGCCATTGAGCTCGATGGCGCGCTTGAGCGCCGCCTCGCTGACCGGCAGCAGGCCCTGCTGCCAGGCGAAGCCGAGCATCATGACGTTGGAGAAGACGGTGTCTCCCATCAGCTGCTCGGCCAGGCGGTTGGCGTCCAGGGTCGCGAAGTTGGCTTCGCCCACGGCGTCGCGCAACAGGGACAGACGCTGGTCCGCCTGCATGTCGGCGTCGCGGTAGAGCACATGGTCGGCGGTGGCCAGCTCGGCCAGGTTGGCCACGACCCGGGTGGCACCGGCCTGGAGCACATCCAGGGCCTTCTGGGAGCTCCCCACGACCATGTCGCAGGCGATCACGGCATCGGCCTGACCGGCCTCGATACGCACCTGGTGGAGGTCGGCGGGCTCGGGGGCCAGGCGCACATAGCTGAGCACGGTGCCGCCCTTCTGGGCGAAGCCCATGAAGTCGAGCACGCTGGTACCGCGCCCCTCCAGGTGGGCGGCCATGGTAATCAGCTGTCCCACGGTCACCACGCCAGTGCCGCCAACCCCGCCCACCAGCAGGTCATAGGGCCGCGTCAGCATGGGGGCCTGAGGCACCGGCAGCGCCTCCACCTTGCGCCAGAAGGCGTCGTCGACGCCGACACCCTGGCCCTTGCGCAGCTCGCCACCCTCCACGGTGACGAAGCTGGGGCAGAAGCCGCCCACGCAGGAGAGGTCCTTGTTGCAGGAGGATTGATCGATCCTGCGCTTGCGCCCCAGCTCGGTCTCCCGGGGTACCACCGAGAGACAGTTGGACTGCACCGAGCAGTCGCCGCAGCCCTCGCAGACGTGATGGTTGATGAAGACGCGTCGAGCCGGATCCTCCATCAGGCCACGCTTGCGGCGACGGCGCTTCTCGGCGGCACATACCTGGTCATAGATCAGCACGGTACAGCCGGGGATCTCACGCAGCTCGCGCTGCAGGGTATCCATCTCGTCGCGATGGTGGAAGGTCACGCCCTCGGGGAACGTTTTCTCCTGGCCGCGATACTTCTCGGGTTCGTCGCTGACCACCACGATACGCTTCACGCCCTCTGCCGCGGAGCTGCGGGCGATCATCGGCACGGTGATCTGGCCGTCGACCGGCTGGCCGCCGGTCATCGCCACGGCATCATTGAACAGCACCTTGTAGGTGATGTTGATCCCCGCCGCTACCGCCTGGCGGATCGTCATGGAACCGGAGTGAAACCAGGTACCCTCGCCCAGGTTCTGGAACACGTGGCCATTGCCGGTATAACGGCTCTTGCCCACCCAGTTGACCCCCTCGCCACCCATCTGGATCAGTGACTCGGTCTGGCGGCCCATCCAGGAGGCCATGAAGTGGCAGCCGATGCCGGCCAGCGCCTTGCTGCCCTCCGGCACCTTGGTGGAGCTGTTGTGGGGGCAGCCGGAGCAGAAGTAGGGCAGGCGACGCACGCCGCCCAGCTGCCGAGCCTCGGCGCGGCAGCGATCCAGCTTGCCGAGGCGCTCGCTCAACTCGATGGTGAAGAAGCGCTCCAGGCGTTCGGCCACGTAGCCCGCCAGCAGCCGCGGGCTCAGCTCGCCCACATAGGGAATCAGCGGCTTGCCCGCCTCGTCCTGCTTGCCAATGATCAGCACCTCGCCAGGCCGGTCCGGCTCGGACATGTACTCCTTGATCTGGCTCTCGATGATGCCGCGCTTCTCCTCGATCACCAGGATCTCCTGCTTGCCATGCACGAAATCGAGGATGCCGCGGCGATGCAGGGGCCACACCATGCCCACCTTGTAGAGCTCCACCCCCAGCTCGCGCAGGGCCGCCTCGTCCAGGCCCAGCAGACGCAGCGCCTCGAGCAGGTCCAGGTGGCCCTTGCCGGTGGTGACGATGCCGAAGCGCGCCTGATCATTGGCATAGAGGCGCCTGTCGATGGGGTTGGCGCCGGCGAAGGCCTGTACCGCCGCCAGCTTCTGCTCGATGCGGGTCTCCAGCTGGGGGCCGGGCAGGTCCGGCCAGCGGTAGTGGAGGCCATCTTCCGGGGGCGTGAAGTCGGTCGGCGTCACGAAGGTGGGCAGCGGCGGCACCTCGATGGAGGCACCGCTCTCCACGGTCTCGGAAACCGCCTTGAAACCCACCCAGCAGCCGGAGTAGCGGGACAGCGCATAGCCCCAGAGACCGAATTCCTCGTACTCGGCCAGCGACGCCGGATTGACCACCGGCATAAACCAGGCCATGAAGGCCACGTCGGACTGGTGGGGCATCGAGGAGGAGACGCAACCGTGGTCATCGCCGGCCACCACCAGCACCCCGCCGTTGGGCGAGCTGCCGTAGGCATTGCCGTGCTTGAGGGCATCGCCGGCACGGTCCACCCCCGGCCCCTTGCCGTACCAGAAGCCGAAGACGCCATCGACCTCCCTGTCCGGATCGGTCTCCACCTGCTGGCAGCCCAGCATCATGGTGGCGGCCAGGTCCTCGTTGATGGCCGGCACGAAATCGACATGGCAAGCGTCCAGAGACGCCTTGGCCTGCCACAGGGCCTGGTCGACGCCGCCCAGGGGAGAGCCCCGGTAGCCACTGACCAGGCCCGCCGTGTGGCGGCCATCGCGACGATCCAGCTCGGCCTGGCGCAGGGCGATGCGCACCAGGGCCTGGGTGCCGGTCACGAAGATCCGGCCCGTTTCGCGGGAGTAACGGTCACTGAGCTGGTAGTCGTCGAGGAGGACGGGAGAAGTCATGGTCATTGTCGCCACCTTCACGGGGAGTGGGCTTTCGCGTTGTAGGCGAAGAGTCTAGTCAAGGTCCCGCTAAAGGTGCTTGCAAACTTGCCGCCGAAACCGCCATCATTCGAAAGATGATTTCTCATATAAAGACTTGAAGAAAGATTCTTTGCCAACTTCGACCTTGGTGTAAACCACAAGGGGCCCGCCATGGCTTCCGACGCATCCCTGGACGCCTACGACAGAAAGATCCTGCGCCTGCTCCAGGCCCGGGGTCGCATCACCAATCAGCAGCTGGCGGAGGAGATCGGCCTCTCCTCGGCGGCCTGCTGGCGACGGGTCAAGGCCCTGGAGGAGAGTGGCACCCTCAGGCGCTTTACGGCCCTGGTGGACCCGGCCCGGGTCGGTCAGCCGCTCACCGCCCTGGTGATGGTGACGCTGGTGCGCCACCATATCGACAATACCGCCGAGTTCGAGCGGCGCATCCTGGAGTATCCGGAGGTACTGCAGTGCTACGCCACCACCGGCAATGCCGACTTCGTGCTGCGGGTGGTGAGTGAGGACATGGCCGCCTATGATCGCTTTCTCAACGAGAAGCTCTTCACCCTGGCAGGCATCTCCCAGGTGAGCTCCAACTTCGCCCTGCGCGAGATCAAGAACGAGACGGCCATTCCGATTCACTGACCCCGGTGTGGAATGACGCTCAGCGTTCGACGTCGCGTCTTCAACACCTGTCAGCGCCCCGGGGAACCCCCGGGCAGGCTGGCGGGATTGACCGCCCATGTGCCGGCCCGAGCCGGAAGGGACACCGCCTGGAATGCTTACCTCGAGCCTTCGCCATCTCCGCAACGGCATGCCGGGCATCTGGCTCATGTTGGCCCTGGCCGCCTGGGCACCCGGGCTCGCGGCACAGGCCCCCTCCCCCGCCTACAGCGATGCCATCCAGGTACTGGCGTCCTACCATCGCGGCAGTCCCTGGTCCGATGAGCTCATCGACCGGGTCGGCGAGGCAGTGGCGCGGCTGGAGTGGCCGGATGGCGTGCATGTGGATTACCTGGATGCGCGTCGCCTCGACGAATCGGCCGCCTTCGAGATCCAGCGCCGCCGCCTGGAGGGGCGCACCGCTGTGGATCCGGCCTCGCGCCTGCTGCTGATCGATGATGCCGCGCTGCGCTTCTATCTCCGCCATGGCCAGGCGCTGGGCCATCCGCCGCGTGTCGTGGCGGTCGGCATCAATGACCCTGAGCTGCGGCGACGCGCCATCGCGGCAGGGGTCAAGGTCATTGTCACCACCGCCGTGGAGCGGCAGTCGCTGACCTTCCTGAAGGCCCTGTTCGGCGAGCCTCTGCCACTGCTGGTACTCGGAGACACCACCGGCAGCGGCCAGCACCTGACGCAGACCTTCCTGAGCAGCGTGGAGACGGTACCAGGCATCACGGTGGCACGGCTTCTCCGGGACTGGACGCCCGAGCAGGTCCTGGCGACCCTCTCCACCCTGCCGAACGATACTCGGGTGTACCTCATCGAGGGCCAGACCACCGGTGCGGCGGACCTGGCCCCCGAGGCGCGCCACTGGCTCGAGCACCTTGCCAGCCAGGGCGTGCGAGTCTTCTGCCACCTGCCCTACCAGGTGCAGCTGGGCTGCGCCGGTGGCGCACTGCTGGATACGCGGCGCCTGAGCGGGCTGGCAGTGGAGTCGCTGATCAGTCCGGCCTTCGCGTCCCTGCCGTCAGTGCAAGAGGTCGGGGCGGGACGCTATGCCCTGCATGCCAGGTTCCACCAGTACCTGCCCGAGACACGCCGCGGAGATGTCGAGTGGCTCGGTGTGGAGGGCAGCCTGGCCACCGCCGACAGCCGGATCTCGAGACTCTTCTGGGGCGGTGCCCTGATCATCGGCGTCATGCTGGCGAGCCTGCTGCTGCTGTGGGTCTCCCGCCGCCGCGCACGACAAGCCCAGCGTCGCCTCGCCATCGACCCTGCCAGCGGGCTGCCGACCCGCCAGGTCCTCGAGAGCGAATTCGCGACGCTGTCCCCCGGCGGCTGGCTGTTCGCGCTGCTGTCGCCGGGACTGCGTGACTACCGGCGCCATGTCGGCCTGCCGGCGGCCCAGGCGGTGTTCCGGGAGCAGCTGGACCTCCTGCGCTCCCAGCTGCCGCAAGGGGCCAGGCTCTACCTGAATACCGACCTGGGCGTCATCGGTCACTTGCCCGCCCAGTACGGCGATGACGGTGTCACGGCGTTCGACCGCTTCATCGCCAGACTGGGGCAAAATGCGGACGAGACGGGACAGCGACGCCTGGCCTGGTACGGCAGCCTGCTGCGCTGGTCCGGTGACGAGACGGACTTTGCCCAGTGCCGGGCGGCGCTGGACGATGGCCTGTTTCGACTGGAGCGCCAGGGCTGGCGTCAGCCGGTGATACGGGTGAAACCCATGGAGCGCCGACGGGCCACGCGTTTCCGACAGCTTGCGGAGGCCCTCGAGCGCTTGATCCCACACCCCGAGTCGGAGTGGTATCTGGTCATTCAACCCAGGGTTTCGCCGGATGATGGTCGGCTTCGTGGCGCCGAGGTACTGCTGCGCTGGCGCCATCCCGAGCTCGGGGACATATCCCCCCTCGAGTTTCTGCCCGTGGTCGAGATCCTCGACCTCTCGTGGGCCATGGACCACTGGGTCATGACCCACAGCCTCGCCTGGCTGGCCAGCGTGCGGGACACCCTGCCCGACCTCGAGCACCTCTCCTTCAACGTCAACCTGGCCACGCTCTCCACCGCCCGCTTCCGCGAAGCGCTGATGGCACAGCTCCAGGCACAGGGACTGTCGCCGGCCATGGTGGAGCTGGAGATCACCGAGCACGCCGACTTCGGTGACCTCGAGACCCTCGAGGCGCACATGAACCGGCTCGGACAACAGGGCGTGCGGCTGGCGCTGGACGACTTCGGCACCGGCCATACCGCTTTCCGACTGCTGCAGCGCCTTCCCTTCAACGTGATCAAGATGGACCGCAGCCTGCTTCTCGCCGCCGACGCGCATCGCCAGGGCCGCGACGCCTACGCCGCCATGGTGCAGTTCGCCAGCTACCTGGGAATGAAGGTCGTCGCCGAAGGTGTCGAGGCGTCCGGCCAGGCCGACTGGCTGGGCTCACTGGGCATCGACGAGGTACAGGGCTTCCTGTTCGCCAGGCCGCTGGAGCTGGACGCCATGCTGGCCACCTACGGGGTACCGGCAAGCTGACACCCGGGTCTCGTCGGCGCTGGAGTTCGGCTAGCGAGTCACGCCATGCTCGCACCCTGCTGCGCCTCGTCGATGGCCGCCATCACCCGCTCGACCTCGGGCACGCGGTGGGCCAGGGCCAGCGACAGCTGGGCAAGAAAGTGGGCCTCCTGCTCCTCGGGCAGGGCGTCGAGGGTCTCGGCCAGGTGCTCGTAGACTCTCTCCAGATCGGCAAAGGGCAGTGTCGCGTCGGTCATGATCTTTCTCCTTCCAGGGCCCGACCTTGGGCAAGGCTCAGGGCAGCATCGAGGGTGTCAGGCTCAAACGTCTTCCAGCGGGCCGCCACATGGCGGTCGGGACGCACCAGGTAGGCCGTGCCCGGCGCGGCACCATAGCCGGCGAACAGGCTGCCATCGGGGTCGACCAGGGCCTCCTCGCCGCCCGGCGCCCGGGCCAGGCGCAGCAGGGTGAGATCGCCCCCCTCGGCCTGAATCGCCTCGAGCTTGCGCGTCAGGGCCGGTTCGATCTCGCCGGTCTCGCTGAAGTGCAGCAGGTTGAAGCCGCTGCCGAGATGGTCGAGCAGGAAGTCGTCATCGCCCAGGCGGCGATTGATCAAGGGCGCGCCGGGGATCGGCCCGGCCGCGAAGGCGACATCGTCGGCCAGGGTCAGCGGGCTCTCCGCGTAGGTGTAGGGGGTGACCTGACGCGGATTGGCGAAGCCACTGGCGTAATCGTTGTGGAAGGCCAGCGCCAGGGCGGCATTGCGCATCAGCCGGTAACCGCGGGTGGGCGGCGTCATGAAGCGCGTGCTCTTGCCGGCATTGGCGAAGACATCCAGGGTGGCGCCACGGCGCTCCGGGCTGTAGCTGTCGAGTAGACCGTCCGGCGCCTGTCCCTTGAGCACCCAGGCCAGCTTCCAGCCGGCATTGGCGGCATCCGCCAGGCCGTTGTTGAGCCCGCGAACACCGAAGATCGGTACCAGATGGGCACTGTCGCCGATAAACAGCACGCGCCCATGGCGATAGTCATCCAGGGCCAGGGTGTAGGCCTTGTAGAGGCTCCACCACTCCAGTTCCCAGTCGCCCTTCTCGTGCATCACCTCGCGCACGACCCGCTCGACCTTCTCGCGAATCCTCCCCTCCTGCACCGCCTCTTCCGGGTCCTCTCCCGGCGCCAGCTGATAGTCGATGCGCCAGATGTCATCGGGCTGCTTGTGCACCAGGATGGTGGTATCGGGCATCGCCCGGGAGTGGAAGAAGGCGCGGCGCTCGGTGGGAAAGTCGGACGCCAGGCGCACGTCGGCGATCACGTAGCGCCCCTCGTAGGCCTCGCCGTGCAGCGAGAGACCCAAGGCCTTGCGTACCACGCTGCGCGCGCCGTCGGCGGCCAGCAGGTAGTCGGCCTCGAGCCGGTAGTCGCCTTCGGGCGTGCTGACCTGCAGGGTGACACCGGCCTCGTCCTGCCGCACATCGGTCACGACACTCTGCCAGCGCATCTCGACCCGTTCACTCGCGGCGGCCTTGTCGATAAGGAACTGCTCGATGTACTGCTGCTGCAGGTTATACATCGGGCAGTAGCGTTCCTGATCGGAGTGCGGCATCTGGAAGCGGTAGATCTCGCGGTCGCGAAAATAGGTACGCCCCTGGGTCCAGCCCAGTCCCTTCTCCTCGAAGGGACGATCGACGCCGAGCTGCTGGAGGATCTCGACGCTGTGGCGCGAGATGCAGATGGCGCGGGAGCCGTCATTGACGGTGGCCTTGTCGTCCAGCACCACCGAGGCGATGCCGTGGCGGGCCAGCTCCAGAGCGGCGGTCACGCCCACCGGACCGGCACCAACGATGGCCACCGAGTGACGCAAGGCCTCACCCACCAGTTCGGGGGGGCGCACAAAGGAGAAGTGCGGATAATCGAAGTAGAGCGAATCGGTTTCTGAGCGTCCGGCGGGTCGCATGGACACCTCCTGCAGGGAGTTCGAGGGCGTGGAGTCTGACGTGGACGCAGCCTAGCCCGGGACGCCCCCTCCTCATGTCCCGTAAAAAAGGGGACAATCGGCCTCCTCCCTGCGACCAAGGTAGAAGGATTCATGATGACCGACGTGCCCGGAGACCCGGGGACCAACGGGGCGGGGCTGCTGGACACCCTGGCGGAGTGTGTCGCCCGACTGGGCAGCGACGGCTTCGACGAGCCGCTGATCACGCTGCTGCGGCAGGGCGTGGGTATCGAGCAGTGCATCCTCTTTGCCTACCGCGAGCGCGATAGCATGGCGTGCCTGCTGGTGGACAACACCCGCTACCCCCGGGTGGCCGGGCGGCTTGCCCGCCTCTATGCCGGCGGCCTGTTTCGCCAGGACCCCAACTACCCTCGACTGCGCGACCTCCTGGCGACCGACAGCGCACAGGGGGATGCCGAGCTGATGACCATGCGTGACGAGGCCATGTCACCGGCCTACCGCAGCCATCTGTTCGCCTTCCCCGACCTGGCCGACAAGGCCTCGGTGGTGATCCCCACAAGCGGCACCGTCTACTACCTGAATCTCTACCGGGACCTGGGCCGGGGCCCCTTCCGCGACGCGGACCTGGACCGTCTCAGGGCGCTGATGCCGCTGATCGCCAGCCTGATACGCCGCCACTACCGCCAGGCCCGCGCGACGCCCCAGCTCGCCAGCCACGAAGACGCCGCGCCCCTGGCACGGCTCTCCGACCGCGAGCGACAGCTGTGTCTCCATCTGCTGCGCGGCCACACCCTCAAGACCGCCGCCGCCGAGCTCGACATCGCCCTCTCCACCGCGGAGACCTTCCGCAAGCGTGCCTATGCCAAGCTCGGCGTGCGCTCCAGGGCAGGCCTGGTGGCGCTGTGTCAGCAGGGTTGAAGGCGATGGGGAGCCCCCGGCACCTGGCCGGGGCCGTGACACTCTCTCAGCTCTCGTCGACGATATCGCCTTCGGTCAGGCCAGGCTCTTCACCGGCAGCTTCCAGCTGCTCGCGGAAATGCGCCAGGGCGGCCTCGCCGTCCACGCCCTTGTCGGCCACCGATTCGGCCCACTGGTCGGGCAGGTCCTCCACCATGGCCATGAAGCGTTCAACCTCCTCCGGGGGCAGCTCGATGAAGGTATTGCCCATTTCCTCGGCAAATGCCATGCCGCGTTCGTCGACCACGTCCATCATGAAGCCGAACAGACGCGACAGACGCTCGCCGGAGACAGACATCAACGCCTCGCGGTCCTCCTCGGAAAGCGCTGCCAGCGTATCGGGGTTCATTACCAGCGAGAAGCTGCCGCGATAGAAGCCGCCGGGAATCAACACGGTATTGGGCAGTACCTCGGAGAGACGAAAGCTCTTGAGCCCTTCCCGGGTCAGCATGGCGCCATCGACCACCCCCTGGGCGGCCGCCTCGTAGGTGTTGCCCGGCGGCAGGGAGACTCCTGTCAGACCCAGGGCCTCGGTGATATCGGCCATCACGCCACCGCCGATGCGCACACGGTTGCCAGGCAGCTCATCCAGTCGCTCGATGGGCTCCTCGAGGAAGAGGGTGCCGGGACCATGAACCCCGAGTCCGATGACCTCGACGCCGCGATGCTCGTTGACGTCGGCAAGATGCTCCTGATGCGTGCGCCAGTAGGCCACCGACGCATCCTCGGAGGAGAAGGCCTCGAAGGTGGGAAACTCGGGCAGCTTGGTCAGTTCGAAGCGTCCTGGCATCAGCCCATGAAACAGCCAGGTGACGTCCGCCACGCCGTCGGCGATCAGCTCCATCTGGGCACCGGGAGGACCCATGTCATGGACCACGTTGACGGTGACGCGCCCGTCGGTCGCCTCTTCGACCCAACTGCCCCAGGTGGGCCAGACGATGGCGTTCACGCCGTGGTTGGGGCCCGCCCAGGTGCTGATCTGCAGCTCGGTGGCCGCGGCACTCTGGAAGGCACCCAGCGAAAGGGCCGTCAGGGTGGTAAAGGTCGCCAGTTTCTTCATTGTCGTTTCCTTCTTCGTTCACAGCAGGATTGGCGTACGCCTTGAGGCATCTTGTTGTTGCCCGGGTCACGGAGATCGGCTTACAGGGAGAGCACCAACCGCTTGCCGCGGGCTCGCGAACAGCAGGCCATCATACGGTCATTGGCATCGCGCTCGGCGCGGCTGAGCACCAGGTCGCGGTGATCGATATCGCCCTCGACCACAGCCACTTCGCAGGTACCGCACAGGCCTTCGCAGCAGTCGCTGGGCACGTCCACACCGGCCGCCGTCAGCGCTTCGAGCAGGGTCTGGCCGTTGCCGACCTCGACGGTCAGGTCGGAGTCCGCCAGCACCGCTTCGAAGGCGTGTTCATGCCGGGGGTCGAGAAGACTGGAGCGGGCGGTGAAGTGCTCGACATGCAGCCTGCCCTCGGGCCACTCCCGCTCCCCCGCCAGCGCCTCGAGCGCCTCGAGCATGCGCCCCGGGCCGCAGGCGTAGACCTGCTCCCCCGCGGACAGACCGCTCAGCACGTGTGGCAGGTCGAGACGGCGGCCTTCGTCGCCGGCATGGAGGGTCAGCGCTGCAGCATGGTCGCGTTCGACCCGGTCAAGGAAGGCCATGGTCCGCCGACTGGCGCCGCAGTAGTGCAGCGCATAGGGCTTGCCGAGTGCCTTGAGCCGGTCGGCCATGGCCAGGATCGGCGTGATGCCGATCCCGCCGGCGATCAGCGTATAGCGCGGCGCCGTCTCGTCCAGCGGGAAGTAGTTCTTGGGGCCGGCGATATGCAGCATGTCGCCCGGCTTGACCGTGTCGTGGAAATGCACCGAGCCGCCGCGCCCCTCAGGCTCGCGCAGGATGGCGATGGAGAGGCGGCTACGCTCGTCACGTGGCCCGCACAGCGAGTAGTAGCGGCGCCACCCGTCCGCGACCAGCTCGATATGCGAGCCGGGGGACCAGTCGGGCAGCCCGCGTCCGTGGGGGTCGGCCAGGTCGATGCGGATCACCGCCTCGGCCTCGCGCACTACATCGGCGACCACGACCTGGCGCAGGATGTCATCCTTGGCTGGCGCGCCGATGGCGAATTGCGTGGGGTTCTCCAGCACGTCACGGGTGTGCCGTTCGGGGTTGTGCGCGGGATCCCACTCCACCCACAGCGACTTGGGTCCACGGAACGAGGTATTGGGCAGATATTCGAACGTCTGGTCTTCGACCAGCTGCATGTGCGGCAGGCGCCGGACAAATTCGTCGAGGATGACGCGCATCTCCAGCCGGGCGATGTTCTTGCCCATGCACTGGTGCGCACCATAGCCGAAGGTGAGGTGTTCCGCCGCGTTCTGGCGGTAGATATCGAAGTCGTCGGGATTCTCGAAGTGACGCGGGTCCCGGTTGGCCGACGCCTGCACGATCAGCAGCTTGTCGCCCTCGGGAATCTTGACGCCGCCCACTTCGGTATCACGGGTGGCGATACGGCGCCAGGCCACGACCGAACCGGCGATGCGCAGACACTCCTCGACCGCGCTGGGAATCAGTGCCGGGTTCTCGCAGAGGTCATTCCAGGACTCGCGGTTCGACAGCAGGATACGCAAGGCATTGGCGGTGGCAAAGGCGGTGGTTTCATGCGCCGCCACCAGGATCGCCATCATCATCGAGCGCAGATAACTCTCCGGGACGATCTCGGGGTGTACCTCGTGCATGCGGATCGAGTCGTACATCCAGCCCTCGCCGGTCGGGTCGGCCAGCATGCGGTCGAGGATTTCCTGCGCCGTCTGCCAGAACTTGCCGACATCCTCGGCGACCTGCAGCTGCTCTTCCGGGGTGGGACGGCCCCAGGTATTGAGCGTGTGGGCGACCGAAAACTTGCGCAGTTCCTGGGCATCCTCCCTGGGCACGCCCAGGAAGCCCAGCGCCACTGTCATGGGAATCTCGCGGAGCATCTCCGCCACCAGATCGACACGCCCCTTGTCGATGAACCGATCCATGTAATCACGCGCCAGCTCGCGCACCCACCCCTCGTGCTTCTCGAGGTTCTCGGGCAGGAAGGCCTCCATCAGCAGCCGGCGGCGCTCCATGTGGTCCGGTTCGTCCTCGTTGACCATGGTGCGGCGCATCGCGTAGCCATAGCGTTCGAGAATCTTCGTTGCCTCGGGCGGCGCCGGGGTGAGCTTCTCCAGCGCAATGGAAGGCGAGAAGGTGTGGTTGTCGCGAAAGACTGCCTTGACGTCCTCATAGCGGCTCACCACCCAGTAGCCGAGTCTGGGGCTCCAGAACACCGGCTCCTGGTCCCGGGACCAGCGCAGCGCCTCGGCGGGATCGAGCTGGTAGGGACGATCAAAGGGATCGAAGGCAGCGGCCTGGGACGATACCGGGCAACCGTTGGGGGCAGTGTCTTCCGGCTGATGGAAGGGGCAGCCCCCCGCTTCGCTCTGCTCAGGGGTAACGGCTGACGTCATGTCGTGCTCCGTCGGATTTTATTTACTTTTATCGCACACTATGTATCAATGAACGCACATATGGACCATAGGCGTCCTGGCGTGCGCCGTCAACTCAACGCCGGGAGATGCCTGGCCCGTCGGGAAATGCCAAGGAGGAGAGATCATGTCCACAACGTTGCAGACACTGGATCGTGGCCTGACGGCCCTGGAGATCATTGCCGAACGGGGCAGCGGGCTCAGCGTCGCCGAGCTGGCCGATGCACTGGAGGTCCACCGCGCCATCGCCTATCGCATCGTCACGACCCTCGAGCAGCACGGCCTGGTGGCCCGCAGGAGCGATGGCGGCGGGCTGCGACTGGGGGCCGGCGTGGCGCTGCTGGCCGGTCACTTCGAGCCACAGCTGAGGCGGGTCGCCCAGCCACTGCTCGAAAAGCTGGCCCGCCACACCCGGGCGACCGCCTTCATCTCGGTGGCCCAGGGCGAGGAAGCCGTGGTGATTCTGGTGGCGGAGCCCGATGAAGGGCTGTTGCGCGTCGGCTATCGCGTGGGTAGCCGCCACCCGCTGTCACTGGGAGCGGCGGGCATTGCCATCCTGGCCGGGCGCGCGCCTCAGCCGGCAGATAGTGACGCGGTTCGCGAAGCGCGGGCGCTGGGGTACAGCCTGACACGCGGCCAGCTTCAGCGCGGTGCGGTAGGCGTGGCGAGTCCTCTCGCCACAGCCAGCCTGCAGAGCAACGTGGAGGCCTGTGTCGGCGTGGTCGCCATGGAAGACCTGGATACCGACAAGGCCCCCGGTGAGGTCATGGCCTGCGCTCGGCAACTCGCCGAGCTGGCCGGCGGCTAGTCACCGGTGCGGCTCTCGAATGCCGCGGCATTGGGGCAGAAGCCGCGACACGTCGCCATATCGGCTCCGGCGCGCATGGCCTTCCAGCACTGGTCGACGACCGAGCAGCCATTGCAGACAGCACGCATCGCCGCATGATCCGGGTCAGCTGCCACCTCTGCCTGCCGCAGCCCGAAGCGCTGCATCATCACGGGCATCAGGACCTTCGCCGGCACGAAACCAAGGGGCTGGCCCTGCTGCAGCTGTCGTGCCATTTCCTGTTCGACGCGACGATCCAGCGGGGTCGTGAGGTCCTCGAGCATCTCGCTGTAGGTCCCTGGCGCCTCATGCTGAATATCCCTCACCAGTCCGGGCGTGGTGGCCTGATAGCAGCGCTCGGAAAGTCGCGCCCACCAGGACGGGCGGGCGGCATCGGAACGGGGTGCCGTAGACGTGGTCATGGCGTCTCTCCAGTGGTGGATGAGGATGCCGTCAGTATCGCGACGGCCGCGACAGGCTGCCTTGACCCAGGTCAGAAAGGTTTCATTTGAAACCATATGGGGAAACCGATGAACCCGCTGGCGCTCGACGCTACACTAGCGCCGTCACTTTCCAGCCGAGGCCGCCCCGATGAGTCCCCATCTGCTTTCCATCGACTCACTGTCCCGCGACGACATCGACCATCTGATGCGTGTCGCCGCCCGCATGGAGCCCATCGCTCAGCGGCGCAAGATCACTCGGGTGCTGGAAGGGGCCGTGCTGGGCAATCTCTTCTTCGAAGCCAGCACGCGCACCCGGGTCAGCTTCAACGCCGCCTTCTGTCGGCTGGGCGGCAGCGTCTGCGACACCACCGGCTTTACCTTCTCCTCCATGGCCAAGGGAGAGTCGCTGTACGACACCAGCCGGGTGATGAGCGGCTACTGCGACGCCATCGTGATGCGCCATCCCGAGCAGGGCTCGGTGGCCGAATTCGCCGCTGCCACCCACGTACCCGTGATCAACGGCGGCGATGGCCCCGGTGAGCATCCCAGCCAGGCCCTGCTCGATCTCTACACCATCGAAAAGGAGTTCTCGCGACGGCACAAGACGCTGGATGGCGCCCATGTGCTGCTAACCGGCGACCTCAAGTTCGGCCGCACCGTGCACTCGCTGATCAAGCTGCTCTCGCTGCATGCCCCCATGCGCTTCACCCTGGTGGCACCGCCGGGCCTCGAGATGCCCGGTCATCTGCTCGACCTGGTCGCCTCCCGGGGTCATCGCATCGAGCAGCGCGACAGCCTCGCCCGGGACTATTCGGACGTGGACGTGGTCTACACCACCCGCATCCAGAAGGAGCGCTTCACGGCCGAGATGAGCGAAGGCTTCAGCCTGTCGCGGGACTTCACCGTGGATCGCGCCTTCCTGGACAGCCGCTGCACTCCCTCCACCATCGTCATGCACCCGCTGCCCCGCGACAGCCGAGCCGAGGCCAACGACCTGGACGTGGACCTCAACGGCGACCCGCGCCTGGCCATCTTCCGCCAGACCGACAACGGCATACCGGTGCGCATGGCAATCTTCGCCACCCTGCTCGGCGTCGAGGCACTGATCGAGAAGGACCTGCGCGACGTGCCCTGGTTCGTGCCCGACCGCCTGGGCGTTGACGACGCCACCTTCTGACCGGACGGCAAAGCGCGACACATCGCCTATGCTGATGGGTAACGACAACCCAGCGTCGCCTCCCATGGCGACCCGGCCTGGAGACCTCTACCCATGAGCCTGAAGCGTGCGTATCTGCTGCTGTGTGGTTTCTACAGTCTGCTGATCCTGATCGGCGTCATTGCCCTGTTGAGCGGGGGCGGATCGCTGCTCGCCATGCTGCAGCTGGGCGTGGGGGCTCTGGTCGTAATCGGGCTATGGGGGTATTTCCTGGACAGAGGCGTCATGAACCCCCGGATGTGGCGCCCCCTGGCAGGTCTTCTGGCAGTGGGCATCGTCGTGCAGCTGGTTGCAGTCTTCACGGCACCGCTCTCCGGTGCGGCGATGACCTGGACCCTCACGGCCGCCATCTTCTCGGTGCTGCCGATGATCTTCCTGTATCGCTACGGCAATCGTGACCAACCCCTCTGGGCCACGCCCGAGGAGCTCGAGGGGGGCAGGATGCTGGGGGAGTTGCTCGAGGAGCAGCAAGAGCTGAAGGTCGAGAAACAGGCCGAGGATAGCCAGGCGACCGTCAGCGTCCGCCGGACCGGAGACACCTATCTGGCCAGCGTCGAACGCGAACGGGAGGGAACCGTGGAGGCCTTCGAGGAGCGCTTCCGCTGTCCGGCGACCCTGGCGTTCTTCATCGAGAAATTCACCTGCCTCTCGGTGGGCGACTTCGCCCGTAAGTACCGCGACGGCGGCGCCAGCCCGGCATGATCAGCGGGGTGGCAGGCCCTCGCACCGGGCGAAGAAGCCCTCCAGGATCAGCACCGCGGCGATGCCGTCGACCCCCTGATCACGGTAGTTGCCGCGGTGGCCGGCCTCCCGGGCGATCGACTTGGCCTCGCGGGTGGAGCCGCGCTCGTCGACCATCTCGCAGGGGATGCCGTAGCGGCCATAGAGACGCTTGCCGAACTTGCGCGCTCGGGTGCTCATGACCGACTCGCTGCCGTCCATGTTGAGCGGCAGCCCCACCACGAAGAGGTCCGGCCGCCACTCGCCCACCAGCCGAGCCACCTGCGCCCAGTCGGGGATGCCGTCGCGGGCCGTCAGCGGCTCGAGCTCCCGGGCGCTGGCGAGCAGCTCGTTGCCCACCGCCACCCCGATGCGCCGGGTGCCGAAGTCGAAGGCCAGGATGAGTCGCGAACCGGCCGCGGCCATCAGTCGAGCTCCGTCATCAATCGCCGGCCCCGGGTCAAGAGTGGCCCGCCTCGCGGGTCATCAGGTTCAGGTCGATGCCCAGGATACCCGCGGCGGCACCCAGGCGCTGCTCGGGCGGCACCGTGAAGAGGATGTCGGCATGCCCCTCCACCGTGAGCCAGGCATTGTCCTTGAGCTCGGTCTCCAGCTGGCCCGATTCCCAGCCGGCACAGCCCAGGCAGACCAGGAACTGCTCGGGCCCCTTGCCGTCCGCCAGCGCCTGGAGGATATCCATGGAGGTGGTCAGGGCAATGTCATCGGCGACCTGGATGCTGGAGTCCCAGGCATCGCTGTCGCCGCGGTGCAGGATGAAGCCGCGATCCTTGTGGGTCGGGCCGCCGTAATAGACCGGTGCATCGCGATGGGGGCTCTCGTCGCCACCCAGTTCGAGCTGCTCGAAGAGGGCGTCCAGGGTCAGCTCCAGGGGCCGGTTGACGATCACGCCCATGGTGCCGTTCTCGTCATGGTCGCAGAGGTAGCTGAGGCTGCCGGCGAAATTGGGGTCTTCCAGGTGCGGCATCGCCAGCAGGAAGTGGTTTTTCAAGCCGAAATGTTGCACGGATTGCATGAGACTCCCCGGCGAACCTATTGCACGCCGTAATGATTGCCTTGGCCGAACCGCCAGACCCGGGTGATGGACAGGCTGTCCAGGTGGCCCATGCCCCGGTCGAAGGGGCGATAGGGGGCGGCACCGTGCACCGTGTCCAGGGCCGCCTGGTCGAGTTCGGCATGTCCCGAGGATTGTACCACCTCTGCCCGGTGAACCTGACCGTCGCGGCCGACCACCACCCGGATGCGCAGCTGCCCCTCCAGATGACGCGGCGCCGGGTGTACCCGGTTGCCGTAATCCTCGACTCGGCGAGTCCAGTCGTCGATGTAGCGTGCCTCGGCGGCCTGCTGGGCGGCCTGGCGCCCCTCCCCCGGCTGCTCGCCGGCGAACTCCGGCGCGAGCCCCTGCTCGCGGATGCTGGTACTGGCCTGGGCGAGCAGGTCGCGCCCCGACGCGGAGGGGGCCGAAGCGGTGGGCGCCGCCGCGGCCTCGGCCGACTGGGGGGCAGTGTCGCGCGGCTCGGCGGCCGCCTGGGCCTCGCGGGGGCGTTCGGCCGCCGGGGTCTCGGGGGCCGAGCGTTCGCGCTCGGGACGGGCGGCAGGCTCCGGCTCGGCCGGGGTGGCAGGGTCCACCTCGGGCTCGGTCGCCGACAGCTCGGGCAGCTCGTCCATGGGCGCGGCCCGGGCCTCCACGGGGGCCTGCTCCCCGGGGGCACCGGCGGCACGCTGGTCGGCCTCGGCGATGGCCGCGGCTTCCACGGCCGCCGTCGACGGCCGGCTCACCAGCACCACGTCGATGCTGGTGCGCTCGACGGGCGCCGGCGCGAACTGGCGGCTCGCCACCACCCCGATGACCACCAGATGCAGCAGCAGCGCCAGCGACCAGGCCAGCCAGTGCCGATACGCCCGGGTGACCGGGGCATACTGGATGGGGTCGCCGAGGGGGCTGCTCATGGACCGCAGGCCTCCAGGGTCAGCGCCGCTCGCCGAGACGCCGCTGGATGGCGTCCATCAGCTGGCCGCCGATGTCGGTGCCGCGCTGGTCGTCGATCTCGCGCACGCAGGTGGGGCTGGTGACGTTGATCTCGGTGATGTAGTCGCCGATCACGTCGAGGCCGACGAACATCAGCCCCTTCTCGCGGATCGTCGGCTGAACCTGCTCGATCAGCCAGTGGTCGCGGGCAGTGAGCTCGCGACTGACTCCGGTGCCGCCGGCAGCCAGGTTGCCGCGGGTCTCGCCGGCCATGGGCACCCGGGCCAGGCCGAAGGGGATCGGCTCACCGTCCACCAGCAGGATGCGGGTATCGCCCTCGCTGATCTCGGGGATATAGCGTTGGGCCATGATCTGGCGACGCCCACGCTCACTCAGCATCTCGATGATCGCCCCCAGGTTGCGGCCCTCGGGGCGGACATGGAAGATCCCGGTGCCACCCATGCCATCGAGCGGCTTGAAGATCACCTCGCCGTGCTCGGCGTGGAAGTCGCGCAGCACCGACTCGTTGCAGGAGACCAGGGTCGGCGTACAGCACTGGGGGAACTGCTGGGCGAAGAGCTTCTCGTTGCACTCCAGCAGCGCCTGGGTGGGGTTGACCACCAGCACGCCCTCGCGCTCGGCGAAGCCCAGCAGGTAGACGGCGTTGAGAAAGTGGCCGTCGACCGGCGGATCCTTGCGCATCAGGATGACGTCGAGTTCGGCCAGGGGGCCCACCCGGGGCTCGCCCAGGTCATACCAGTGCGCCGGATCGCGGTGCACGCGAAGATCGCGCATTCGACCGAAGGCGCGCCCCTGGCGCAGGAAGAGATCCTCCTGCTCCAGGTAGTGCAGCGACCAGCCACGATCCCTGGCGGCCCACAGCATGGCCAGGCTGGTGTCCTTCTTGTAGGTGAGGTCGGCGATGGGATCCATCACCACGCCGATCTTCAGCGCGCGTTCGCTCATGACGTCGGGTTTCCGGTCCGGGGAGTGAATGCGCTCAGTATGCCGCAGGGCCGGCTGGTGCACCAAGTTGCCAAGCCTGCACCAACCGGCTACTCCCCGCCCGGCACCAGGCGGATACCACCGGCCTCCAGGGTGATCAACCGGCGCTTGTAGAGGCGACCGATGGCCTGCTTGAAGGCGTTCTTGCTCACCCCCAGCCGCGCCCTGACCTCCGCCGGGTCGCTGTTGTCGCCCAGCGGCAGGTAACCACCGCTCTCGCGCAGCGCCTTGAGCACCTGCTCGCCCACTACATCCAGCCGGGCTTCGCCCGGCGGCAGCAGCGAGAGGTCCAGGCGCCCGTCGTCGCGCAGGCGCTTCACATAACCGGTGAGGCGCTGTCCGCGGCGCAGCGGCCGGTTCGCCTCGTCACGGTAGAGCAGACCCCAGTAGCGGTGATTCACCACCGCCTTGAGGCCCAGGTCGGTCGCCTCGGCGACCACCAGCGACACCGCATCGCCCGCTCGCAGGTTCTCGGCCTCGTCGGCGATGAAGCGCTCGAGCTTCTGGGAGGCCACCGGCCGGCCCTGCTGGTCCTCGTAGATCATCACCAGTACCCGCTTGCCCACGCTGGGACGGAAGCGCTGCTCGCCATGGGGCAGCAGCAGGTCGCGGGGCTGCCCCCAGTCGAGGAAGGCGCCGGTGTCGTTGAGGGTGACCACCTCGAGGTAGGCCACCTCGCCGACGGCTGCCCTGGGGGCACGATGGTTGCGCCTGCCCGCCGAGCGAGGCGAGCTGGATGGGCGACGATCTCGGGAATCGGGCATGGTAACCTCCGATGCAGGGAGAGGCGCAGGGCCTCGGGGATGAGTTAGCGCTCACAGATCCCCGAAGCGGGATTGCAGTAGCGTCAGTGCCACCACGGGGGCGGTCTCGGTACGCAGGATGCGAGGGCCGAGGGAGAGGGGGACGAAGCCGCCGGCCAGGGATGCCTCGACCTCGGCCGCGGACAGCCCGCCCTCCGGGCCGATCAGCAGGGCGGCAGTGGCGGGCACCGCCCGCTGTTCCAGGGCCCCGGCGGTGCCGGGGTGCAGCACCAGACGCAGTGCCTCGTCGCGGAGCGCCAGCCAGTCGGCCAGGCCGACGGGGGAATGCACGGGCGGCAGGGTCGCGCGACCGCACTGCTCGCAGGCGCTGGCCGCCACGGCCTGCCAGTGAGCAAGCTTCTTCACCGCACGCTCGCCCCTGAGGCGCACGTCGCCGTGCTCGGTGTAGAGCGGAGTGATCGCCGCCACACCGAGCTCGACCGCTTTCTGGATGGCGTAGTCCATGCGGTCCCCCTTGGAGATCGCCTGGCCCAGGTGCACCGCGAGCGGCGACTCGCCAGTGCCGGGGGCGACGCTCTCGATGCGCGCCACCACCCGCTTGCGGGAGGCCTCGATGATCACCGCCCAGGCCTCCTGACCGGCGCCGTCGAAGAGCTTAAGCGGCGCCCCCTCGCCCAGGCGCAGCACCCGGGCCACGTGGCGGGCCGGTCCTTCGGGCAGAACGACGTCGCCGCCGACGGCAAGGTCGGCGGCGACGTGGATGCGCGGCGGCTTCACGCGCGAAACCTCAACTGACCCGCTCCTCTCACGCTTACTGGGTCGCCTGCTCGCCCGACGGCTGGGCCTGTTCGGCCTCGCGCTTCTTCTTCTGGGCGTAGATCGCCTCGAAGTTGACCGGCGCCAGCATCAGCGGCGGGAAGCCGCCCCGGTTGACCAGGCTGTCGATGCACTCGCGGGCATAGGGGAAGAGCATGTTCGGGCAGAAGGCGCCCAGGGTATGGTCGAGCTGCTGGCCCTCGATACCGCTGATGCGAAACAGCCCGGCCTGCTCGACCTCGGCCAGGAAGGAGGTGGTGCCCTCCTCGCTATGGGTGACCTGGGCAGTGACCTTGACGACCACCTCATGGAGACCGTCGCCGACCTGGCGGCTGGTGGTGTTCAGGTCCAGGCCGACCTTGGGCTTGAACGGCTGCTGGAAGACCGTCGGCGAGTTGGGCGCTTCGAAGGAGATATCCTTGACATAGATGCGCTGCAGGGCGAACTGCAGCTGGGGCTTGTCCTGCTCGCCGGCCGCCTGGCCGTTGGCACCGGCGTTCTGGTTGTTCTCTTCCGCCATGGGAAAGATCCTTTGAGTCGATGAACGAGATTTTTACTTCCTGACGACCGGCAGACCATCGGCCTGCCACTGGGTCATGCCACCCTTGAGCTTGAGCACGCGCTCGAAGCCCGCCTTGGTCAGCTTGGCCTGAGCAACGCCGGCGCTCTGACCATGCTTGCAGGCCACGATGATCGGCTTGCCCTTGAACTTCTCGAGTTCGCGCATGCGCTCGTCGAGCTTGCTCTGGGGGATGTTGCGCGCCCCGGCGATATGGCCGGCCTTGAAGTCACCGGCCTCGCGGAGATCCAGCACCACGGCGTCCTCGCGATTGATCAGCAGGGTCGCCTCGCCGGAGGTCACGCCACCGCTGCTGCTGTTGCGGACCTCGTAGGCGATCCAGGCGGTCAACACCAGCAGGAAGGCCCCCACCAGCAGCGGGTGATTCTGCACGAATTCGAACAGCTGATCGATCATGGGTTCGGCTAACTCTTGTCTCGAATGCACGGTGAACGGGGCCGGCCAGTCGCGGCGGCGCCCAGTATACATGAAGCCACGGCGGGCAGCGGCCTGCGGGCAGGGCACTCCAGGGCTATCGCAGATAGCTCGAGGCTGATCCTAGGCCATCCTCTTCGACCTGCCCCCGGCGCCCCTCGCTGAAGCCAACACTGCGATAGCCCTGAGGCCGGGGGCCACTCCAATGACGTCCGGCGGTGCCCTGCGCTATGATGCCGCAAGCAGAAGCAAGTCGCGACCCCGGTGACCGCCCGTGCGCCTGCCGGGGCTGACAAGGACAGAGAGGCCCTCCCCATGACCGAACCCCGCACCCCCACCCCGCGTCCGGTGGCGCTGATCATCCTCGACGGCTATGGCTACAACGAGGACCCCGGGGACAATGCCGTGCTCGCCGCCCGTACCCCGATCATGGATCGCCTGTGGCAGGAGCGGCCGCACACCCTGATCCATACCGACGGCCGCCACGTGGGCCTGCCGGACGGCCAGATGGGCAATTCCGAGGTCGGTCACATGAACCTCGGCGCCGGCCGCATCGTCTACCAGGACTTCACGCGGATTACCAAGGCCGTCGAGGACGGCGACCTGGATACCATCGACACCCTGACCGCACCGATCGATGCGGCCGTATCCGCCGGCAAGGCCGTGCACCTGCTGGGCCTGCTCTCGCCGGGCGGCGTGCACAGCCACGAAGACCACTTCCTGGCCATGGCCGAGCTGGCCGCGCGCCGCGGGGCGCAGCGGATCCATGTCCACGCCTTCCTCGACGGCCGCGACATGCCACCCAAGAGCGCCATGGCGTCGCTGGAGCGCACCAATGCCCGCCTCGCCGAGCTGGTTGGCCCCGAGAACGGTTTCGTGGCCTCGATCATCGGTCGCTACTACGCCATGGACCGCGACAACCGCTGGGAGCGCGTCGAGAAGGCCTACCGCCTGGTCACCGAGGGCGAGGGCGAATTCGAGGCGGTCAGTGCCGAGGAAGGTCTGCGCCGGGCCTACGCGCGCCACGAGACCGACGAGTTCATTACCGCCACCAGCATTCGTCCGAACGGCGCCCCGGTGACCATGACGGACGGCGACGCCGCCATCTTCATGAACTTCCGCGCCGACCGCGCCCGGGAGTTGACCCGCGCCTTCGCCGAGGATGACTTCCGCGGCTTCGCGCGCCAGGCACGACCGAAACTCGCTGCCGACGGCCTGGTGATGCTGACCCGGTACGCCGCCGATATCCCGGCACCGGCAGCCTTCCCGCCGGCGGAGCTCGTCAACACCCTGGGCGAGGTGATGGAGAAACGCGGCCTCACGCAGCTGCGTATCGCCGAGACCGAGAAGTATGCCCATGTCACCTTCTTCTTCTCCGGTGGCCGGGAGGAAGAGTATCGGGGCGAGACCCGGGTGCTGGTGCCCTCCCCCCAGGAGGTGAAGACCTACGACGAGAAACCCGAGATGAGCGCGGCGGAAGTCACCGACCGGCTGGTGGAAGCGATCGATGCCGGCACCTTCGACCTGGTCGTCTGCAACTACGCCAACGGCGACATGGTCGGCCATACCGGCGACTTCGAGGCTGCCGTCAAGGCCATCGAGGCGGTGGACACCTGCGTCGGCCGCGTGGTCGAGGCGATCCAGCGGGTCGGCGGCGCCTGTCTCGTCACCGCCGACCACGGCAACGCCGAACAGATGGTCAATCCTGACACCGGCGCTCCCCAGACCGCCCATACCACCTTCGAGGTGCCGCTGATCTATGTCGGCGAACGTCCAGCACGGCTGGTGGATGACGGCAGCCTGTGCGACATCGCGCCGACCCTGCTGACGATGATGGACCAGCCGATCCCCGAAGAGATGACCGGCCGGGTACTGATCGAGCACAACTGAGCCGGACGGGGGCCAGGGAATGGCGTGGCGTATGACGATGCTTGGCGCATGGCTGACCGTCCTGATGCTGAGCCTGGCGTCGCCTCTGGCTGCCCAGCCCTCCGAGCGCGAAGCGCAGGCACGACTCGACGCCCTGGGTGAAGAGCTCAGGGCTGCCTCCCGGCAGCTCTCCACCACGCGGGAATCCCGGGACGAGGCCAGCGAGGCCCTGCGCGAGGTGGAGACCGCTCTGGCCGAGACCCACCGCCGACTCGACGCCCTGCAGGACGAGAGGCACACCCTCGATGACGAGATCTCGGTACTCGAGACACGCCGCAAGACGCTGGCCACCGAGCGCGCCGAGCAGGTGAGGGCCCTGGAGACCCAGCTTGATGCCCTCTACCGCCTGGGCCGGACCCCGCAGCTCAAGCTGCTGCTCAACCAGGACGACCCGGCACGGCTCGACCGCCTGCAGCACTACCTCAACCGCCTGGCCCGTGCCCGCAACACACGCCTCGAGGAACTGGCAAGGCTCGACAGCGAGCTGGCGGACAATCGTCAGGCACTGGCACAGCAAGGCGAGCGCCTCGAGGCCGTGGCCGAGGAGCTTGCCGAGCGCAGCGCCACCCTGGCCGAACAGATGGAAGAGCGTGCAGCCCTGGTCGCCAGGCTGGACGAACGCTTCGCCAGCGAACAGGCTCGCCTGGCGACCCTCGCCCAGGACCGGGCCCATGCCGAGCGTACCCTTCAAGAGGTGCAGGAGCAGCTGGCTCGCCTCGAGCGCCCTCCCCCTTCCACCGCCATCGAGCAGACCCGCGGCGAGCTGCCGTGGCCGGTTCAGGGCAGCATTGCGTCCAGCTTTCACGAAGGGGCGGGCGTCCATCGCAACGGGCTGCTGATCCAGACCACTGCGGGCACTCCGGTCAGGGCCGTGCACGCTGGACGGGTGGTGTTCGCCGACTGGATGCGCGGCTTCGGCAACCTGCTGATCATCGATCACGGTGATCGGGTCATGACCCTGCACGCCCACCTGCAGCACTTCAGCGCCAGGGTAGGCACTGCCGTTTCCCGCGGCGACACCCTGGGCGCAGTGGGCAACAGCGGCGGTCAGGAGCAGCCCGGGCTCTACTTCGAGGTACGCCGTGGCGGCGACCCCATCGACCCGCGGCGCTGGATTGCCCGCCAGCCGTAGGCTCCGGCTATTCCATCGATGCCCGGGCACGGGCTATGCTGGGCAGTCACCACCGAACCCGCGAGATTCTGCATGCCCCTACGTCCCGACGCTCTGACCACCGTGACGCGCCACCTGCTGTCGGTACTGCTGCCGGCCGCCCTGCTGGCGCTCATCCCCCTTTCCGCCGTCGCACAGGACCAGAGCCCGGAGGATGACCTGCCGGTCGCCGAGATCCAGGCCTTCGCCGAGGTTTTCGAGCGCATCAAGCGTGCCTACGTGGAGGAGGTCGAGGATGCCGACCTGCTGCGCAATGCCATGCGCGGCATGCTCAGCGAGCTCGATCCCCACTCTGCCTACCTGGACAGCGAGGAGTTCGAGAGCCTGCGCGAATCGACTCAGGGGGAGTTCGGCGGTGTGGGCATCGAAGTCGGCATGGAGGATGGCCAGCTGACGGTGATCACCCCCATCGACGACACGCCCGCCTCGCGAGCCGGGCTGCAGTCACGCGACAGGATCCTGCGCATCGACGACACGTCCACCGAGCGGCTGTCACTCCAGGAGGCGGTCAACCTGATGCGCGGCGACCCCGGGACCGAGATCCGCCTGACCATCCTGCGCCAGGGCGAAAGCACCCCCCAGGAAGTCACCCTGACCCGCGAGGTCATCCGCACCGAAAGCGTCAAGAGCGAGCTGCTGGAGTCAGGCTATGGCTACCTGCGGGTCAGCCAGTTCCAGACCCGCACCGGCGAGCAGGTCAGCAGCGCCATTCGCCGCCTGGAACGCGATGCACCGCTCAAGGGGCTGGTACTCGACCTGCGCAACAACCCCGGCGGGGTGCTCCAGGCTGCGGTGGACGTGGCCGATGCCTTCCTCGACGAAGGGCTGATCGTGTATACCGAAGGGCGCCTGCCGGATAGCGAGATGCGCTTCTCGGCCGGCCGCACCACGTCGGCGGCCGACGTACCGCTGGTGGTGCTGATCAACGGTGGCAGTGCCTCGGCGGCGGAGATCGTCGCGGGCGCCCTGCAGGACCAGCGCCGCGGCGTGGTGATGGGGACCGAGAGCTTCGGCAAGGGCTCGGTACAGCAGATCATGCCGCTGGGCAACGGCGAGGGACTCAAGCTGACCACGGCGCTCTACTTCACCCCCGACGGCCGCTCGATCCAGGCCCAGGGCATCGAGCCCGACGTGGAGGTGATCCGCGGTCGCCTTGAGGTCGCCGAGAACAGCGGTCTGGATGTCCGCGAATCGGACCTGGAGGGCCATCTGCGCTCGAGGGACGAGCAGCGCACACGCAGCGAGATGAGCGAACGCCTGCGCGAGGACTACCAGCTCGGCGAGGCCCTCAACCTGCTCAAGGCCCTCGACGTGCTCAGCCAGCGTCGTGACGACTGAGGGGCTGACAGCTACTCGGCAGACGGCCGCGATATCCCGTCGCCTGCTGCATCAGCAGGCGCTTGAGCGGCCCCAGGCGGTCGACCCCGGAGAGCCCCAGGTTGCGGGTCAGCACCAAGGCCGGGTGGCGGGCACCGAACAGCAGCCGGAAGCCGTCCATCAGCGCCAGCATGGCCGCATTATCGCCACGCCGGCGCCGGGCATAGCGATCCAGCAGCGCCGGCTCGTCCGCTGACAGCCCGCGTCGACGGCCCGCCAGCAGTTCCTCGGCGAGTACCGCCGCATCCATCAGCCCCAGGTTGACCCCCTGGCCCGCCAGGGGGTGGATGCTGTGGGCCGCGTCGCCCACCAGGGCGAAACCCGGCAGCACGTAGCGCGCGGCATGGCGCTGGGCGAGAGGCAGCGCCAGCGCCCGGTCCGTCACCGTCACCTCGCCCAGCCGGTGGTCGATGGCGGCCGCCAGTTCCAGGCCCAGTCCCTCCCCAGGCAGGGCCACCAGGCGGTCGGCCTCCGCCGGGGTGGTGGACCAGACGATCGAACAGTAACGGTCCCCGCCCTCGATGTGCAGCGGCAGGAAGGCCAGCGGTCCCGTGGGAAGGAAGACCTGGCGCGCCACGCCACCGTGGGGGAGGCGCGTGCGCGCCGTGGTGACCACGGCCACCTGCCCCGTGTCACAGGAGCGGACATCGATGCCGGCCATGTCCCGCAGCGGGGACCGGGCCCCGTCGGCCGCCACCACCAGGGAAGCGGACAGTTGCTCACCGCTCTCCAGACGAACCGTGCGTTGGGCGCCGCCTGCCCCGAGCGCGGTCACCCGGGCACGGAGGTGCGTCTCGACACTCGGCAGCTCGACCAGGCACGCCTCCAGCGCCGCCAGGACGACGTCGTTTTCCACGATGTGGCCCAGCACCGGCACTCCGGCCTGCGCCGCGGAGAAGTTCACCTCGCCGCTGCCCTCGCCGTCCCAGACCTGCATGAAGCGATAGGGACTCACCCTGCGCGAGGCCATCTCCGGCCAGGCGCCCAGCCCCTCCAGTAACTGCTGCGATACCGGGGTCAGCGCACTGACCCGAACGGAGGGCGAGCCCGCGCCCACGCCATCGGGATCGAGCGACCTCTCGCGGGCATCCAGCAGCGCCACCGACACCCCGGCTCGGCCCAACAGGCAGGCCAGGGCCGAACCCACCATGCCGCCACCGACGATGATCACCTCGAAGGGCGCCGGCGCCTGTTGCTCTGCTCCGTTCATTACCTCTGCTCCTCATGCGCTACCCTGCCGATCATCGCATGTCGGCGTGACACGACAACGCGATGAACCCTATCTTTCCAGCCCCATGGCCCGGCGGGCCAGGCCGCGCCGCAGCGGCCCCGCCAGGTTCAGCCCCACCAGGCCAGCCGCCCTGGCATGGGAGAGCAGGGGAATGTCGAGCCCGAACAGGCGAATCAGGCCATCGCTGAAGCGGATGACACTGTCACGATCGCCGCCTCGGCGCGCCTCGAAGTCCCGCAGCACTGCCGCGCTCCCCGGCCTCTCGCCCCGCTCGTTGCCGGCCTCGAGGGCTGCGACCAGGTCCATGACCCCTCGCAGCGCCAGATTGAAGCCCTGACCGGCCACGGGGTGCAGGGCATGAGCCGCATTGCCCAGCACCGCCAACCCCGGGCGCGCTGTTTCGCGGGCGGTAATCAAGGTGAGCGGGTAACCATGACGCCGACCGACGCGCCGGAAGTGTCCGGCCCGGTCGCCGAAGGCCTGCTGAAGCTCGGCCAGGAAGTCCCCGTCGGAGAGGGCCAGTCGGCGCGCCTCCTGACCCCGCTCATGGGTCCATACCAGCTCCATGGCCTGGCCCCGAAGGGGCAGCAGGGCGATCGGTCCCGCCGGGGTGAACCGTTCATAGGCGATCCCCCCGTGGGGACGGCTGACCTCGACGCTGGCGATCAGCGCCACCTGGTCGTAGGGCCGCTCGTGGCTCTCGATTCCCAGCCGCTCCTTCAGCCCGGAACGCCCGCCATCGGCGAGTACCGTCAGTCCGGCCTCCAGCTCGCTGCCATCCGACAGCTGCAGCCGATGTCCCTGGGCAACCGGTTCAATCGCCTCGACCCTGGCCGGGCAATGCCAGGTCAGCGGCAGCTCGTCCAGCCGGCCATGCAGTACGCGGCCCATCCAGGCGTTGGGAATCACGTGACCCAGCGCTTCGACACCCAATTCCTCCGCGCGCAGACGCGTCACGCCCAGCCGGCCCCGCTCGCTGACGTGGATCGTCCGGATCGGGGCGGCCATCTCGGCCATGCCCGTCCAGACCCCCAGGTTGGCGAAATGCCGGGCGGAGCCGCCCGCGATGGCGCTGGCACGTGCATCGAAGCTGGGCTGCCAGGCCTCGCGCTGCGGCGGCGCCAGCGACGCCGCCTCGATGACCGCCACCCTCAGCCCCGCCCGTTCGATCAGCCCTGCCAGGGCGCAGCCCAGGCTGGCCCCGACGAGGCCGCCACCGATGATGGCGATATCCACCTGAGACTGCGGTATCGGGCTCATGGCAGCCACTCCCTTATTTCATAATGTACATTACATAAAGGCAATTCGAGCCACTCCTCATCTGGTCACTCCCTGCTCATCAAGGCCTCGATATCTGCCACCCGCTTGGGCACATCCGCGGTCAGCACCTCGTGCCCATCGACCGTCACGGCCACATCATCCTCGATGCGGACACCCTGACCGCGTAAGGCCTCGGGCAGATCATCGTCGGCGGGTACATAGAGGCCGGGCTCCACGGTCAGCACCATGCCCGGCAGCAGGGCAAGGGGCTGTCCCTCGCGGCGATAGGGGCCCACGTCGTGCACGTCGAGCCCCAGCCAGTGGGATGTCGAATGCAGGTAGAAACGCTTGTAGCTGCCATCATCGATACGCGCCTGGACCTCGCCCTCCAGCAGGCCTAGCTGGATGAGACCGGCGGTGAGGTCGCGGACCACGCCCTCATGGATCATCGCCAGGGTGGCGCCGGGACGAACTGCCGCTATGGCACGTTCCTGAGCCGCCAGCACCACTTCATAGAGGGCCCGCTGGGCCTCGGAAAAGCGGCCGTTGACGGGGAAGGTGCGGGTGATGTCGCCGGCATAGAGATCGAACTCGGCACCGGCATCGATCAATACCAGCGCGCCATCCTCCAGGGGGGCATGATTCTCGATATAGTGCAGCACACAGGCATTGGGGCCGCCACCGACGATGCTGGCATAGGCCGGACCACTGCCGCCCTGCCAGAGAAACTCGTGCTCGATCTCGGCCTGCAGCTGACGCTCCATGAGCCCCGGACGCACCGCGCGCATGGCTCGCACATGGGCCCGAGCCGAAATCGTCGCCGCGTGACGCATCAGCGCCAGCTCTGACGCGCTCTTGCACAGGCGCTGCTCGTGGATCAACGCGCTGACATCGACAAAGGCCGATGGCGCCACTGCCCCTCGGCGTGCGCGTCCGGCCAGTTCGCTGCGCACGTCCTCGGCAAGTGCCAGGGCCTCGGCATCGTCCAGCGGCAGGTAGAGTGCCTCGCGACCGTCGAGCAGCTCGGCCAGTCGCGTCCCGCGCTCGTCGTTCTCGAAGGCCTGGTCGATGCCGTGCTCGCGCTCGCTGCCCTCGGCGCCCAGGCGGATGCCGGTCCAGGCTTCCAGCGTCGCGTCACGGTCCTGACAGAACAGCACGCTTTCGCCGGTCTCGCGGCCGGGCAGCAGCAGCAGCAGGGCCTCCGGCTCGGGAAAGCCGGTCAGGTAGTGAAAGTCGCTGTCCTGGCGGAAGGGGAACTCGCTGTCACGTGAACGGGTGACCAGTGCTGCGCCGGGCAGCAGGACGGCACTGCCGTCGGGCAGCCGGTCCATCAGCGCCCGGCGGCGGGCGCGATACTCGTCGTTGGTGATCGAGGCGGGGCGGGGCAGGGTGTCGGGAAGCATCGCGGCTCCTGGGTGGGTGGGTTCTCTTGACGGCCTCAGTGACGGGTGGGTTCATCGACCTGCTCGACCTGGGGCTTGCCGGGGTGCTGCTCGGTATAGAGCAGCATGGCGGCCATGCGTGCATGCTCGGTAAGCGCGAAGAGGTCATTCTCGTTCTCCGGATTCTCCTCGATATCGGTCTCGATACCCGTCAGGCCCTGGAGATCCTCGAGGGCTTCGCGCAGGGCCGGTGACCAGGTACGACGGGGTTCCTCGCCGGCATCGGCCACCACTTCGAGGAAACCCAGCGTCCACTCCTGCAGCCCAAGGGCTCGCTCGGCCAGCGAGAAGAGTTCATCCGGCAGCAGGGGTTCGAAGTTGAGCTCGGCAGCGGAGAGGGCCTCGAGGGTCTGACGTCGCCAGCCCAGCAAGCGCTCGGCACTGGGCTCGTCGCGCGGCTGGTCGACGCCGAGACTCAGGCAGACCTCCTCCAGCCAGGCGTCGGGGGGGAGGTCATGCAGTGCCAGCTCGGCGCACAGGCGACCGTCGAGGAAAGCCGGCGACTGCATGCTCCCGTGGCGCAGAAAGGTGTCGGCAATGGTGGAAAAGTCCTGACGTTCGTTGATCAATGACATGGCAAGATCCGCTGGTGGCCGCCGGGCGCGTTGACCGCCCGCAAACGGCTCTCTTATAGTGAATGGCGTTCATTTCGTGGCCTCGATGTTAACGCATCGGCTCCCCATGACGCGCACCCGGTGTGCGACTCTCTTCCCCCGGCCCTTTCCGGAGCCTGCCATGACCGAGCCGAAACGGCCCACCACCGACATCACCCTTCTGGAACGCAGCTATGCCATCGCCTGTCCGCCGGAGGAGCAGGACAAGCTGGAGCGCGCTGCCCGCTACCTCGACCGCGCCATGCAGGGCATCCACTCCCGGGGCCGGGTGATCGACCGCGAGAAGATCGCCATCATGGCGGCCCTCAACATCGCCCATGAACTGCTCGAGGCCCTGGACGACCAACGGGCCGGCGAACAGAGTCTCAACGAACTCAATGCCCGCCTCGAGAAGGCGCTGGACGCCATGCCGGAACGCTGAGACAGGGCAATCGGCCCTTTGGCCCCGCCCACGCCTCTGGTAGGATGGAGAGGTTCCCTGGGGTGTTTGCCAGTCGTTATCGTCCCTCGAGCCTATGCGCATTACCCAGGGGGCCAAATGCTAGCCGGACCCGTGTGCATGTCCGTGCGTCGGAAAGCCTGACGGTTCGGCTGCGGCCACCCACCTTGAACCACTGGGTTCAAGGGCCAGAACGACAGCGGCACTCTGGGGAACCCTCATCCGACATGAACCACATGCAGGATACCGCCGCCCGCCAGACCGACGACGACCGTCGCCGGATCAGACATGAATTGCGCCTGCGTCGACGCGGACTGAGCGCAGAGGCCCGCCGTGGTGCCGCCCAGCACCTCTGCAGACACCTTCGACAGTTACCCGAGATCCAGCGTGCCCGGCGCCTGGCCCTCTACCTGCCCAATGACGGCGAGATCGATCCCACTCCGCTGATTCCCTGGCTGGAGCGACGTGGAACACGTGTTCATTTGCCGGTGCTGAAGCCACTCTCCCGCAACCAGCTGTGGTTCGTGCATTACCACTCCCGAACGCCCATGGTGGCCAACCGCTTCGGCATTCCCGAGCCCGAGACCCGCTTCGGCGCCCATCGTGCGCGGCGAACGCCGGCCTGGGCGCTGGATGTGATCCTGCTGCCGCTGGTGGGATTCGACGACCGGGGGCAGCGCATGGGCATGGGCGGGGGATTCTATGACCGCACCCTGGCCTTCACCCGTCGACCGGGCCCCTGGCCTCGCCCCCGCCTGATCGGGCTGGCCCATGACTGTCAAAGGGTCGAGCGACTCCCCGCGGCACCCTGGGACGTGCCACTGGATGCCATCGTCAGCGATGCCCGGGTGATACGCCCCTGAGGGACCCTGCTGCACCAGCGACGACGGCCGATGCGAGTGCATCGGCCGTCGTTGCTGGTGGGTCCGGTCGTGGCGCTCTCCACCCGGCTTGCGGGGGAATCAGCCACCCGCCAACGCCTGGGCATAGCCGGTTGCCACGACCCCGATGCCGAAGACCAGCACCAGTGACATGACCAGATCGGGCTTGCGCTTCATGGTGGACTCCGTGGGGACAGGACCGCGGGGGTCGGTATGAATGTTGTCATCTTGTCACCGCGGAAGGTGGCGATAACGCGACGACTATAGGGGGTACTGCTTACGAATGACAACAAGCGCACCGCGTATGTTACATTTTTAAACACTCAGGAACGCCGGCCTTCACGGTGAGTCATTGCTCACTCCGCTGGTTGGTGAAAGCCGCGAATCAGGCCATGAAGAGCCGGTAGGCCGCATTGTCACTCTCCTTCCAGTAGCGATAGCCAATGTCATCGAAGTACTCCTCGACGTGGAGACGATCGCCGTTGGGCACCTGCATGCCAACCAGCACCCGGCCGTAGGCGGCCCCGTGGTTGCGGTAGTGGAACAGCGAGATGTTCCAGTCATGGGGAAGGTGGGTCAGGAAGTTCATCAGCGCTCCCGGACGCTCCGGGAACTCGAAACGGTAGACCTCCTCGTCGAAATGCTCCTTGGGCCGGCCGCCCCCCAGATGACGGATATGCAGCTTGGCCAGCTCATTGTCGGTGAGGTCCTCCACCGGGTAGCCGGCGCCGCGCAGCTTGTCGATCACCGCCTGGCGGTCCTCGCCGCCGGGCTTCACCTGGACACCGACGAAGATATGGGCCCTCTCCGGGTCCGCATAGCGATAGTTGAATTCCGTCACCATCCGCTTGCCGATGGTGCGACAGAACTTCTTGAAGCTACCGGGCTTCTCGGGGATCGTCACGGCGAGAATCGCCTCGCGCTGCTCGCCGAGCTCGGTGCGCTCGGCGATGTGCTGCAGGCGGTCGAAGTTGGTGTTGGCCCCGGAGTTGATGCAGACCAGGGTCTGGTGCTCGACCCCGGTCTGCTGGATGTACTTCTTGAGACCCGCCAGCGACAGCGCCCCGGAGGTTTCGGAGACCGCCCGGGTATCCTCGAAGATGTCCTTCACCGCGGCACACATCTCGTCGGTGTTGACGGTGATGACATCATCGATCAACTCACGCAGGATCGAGAAGGGCACCTCGCCGACCTGCGCCACCGCCACACCCTCGGCAAAGACCCCGACCTGGTCGAGGACCACACGCTCCCCGGCGGCGAGCGCCGCCTTGAGGCAGGCGCTATCCTCGGATTCCACCCCGATCACCTTGATCTCGGGCCTCAGATACTTGATGTAGGCGGCCATGCCGGCAAGCAGGCCGCCGCCGCCCACCGGCACGAAGATCGCATCGATCGGACCACCGTGCTGGCGCAGGATCTCCACGGCAATGGTGCCCTGGCCGGCGATGACATCGATATCGTCGAAGGGCGGGATATAGGTGTAGCCGTGTTCGGCGATCAACTCCCGGGCGTGGGCCGCCGCCTCGGCGAAGGCATCCCCCTTGAGCACCACCTTGGCGCCCCGGGCGCGTACCGCCTGAACCTTGATCTCCGGCGTGATGCGCGGCATCACGATCACCGCCTTGACACCCATTAGCTTCGCGGCCATGGCCAGCCCCTGGGCATGATTGCCCGCCGAGGCGGCAATCACGCCCTGAGCCTTCTGCGCCTCGCTGAGCTGGGCCATCTTGTTGTAGGCGCCGCGTATCTTGAAGGAGTAGACCGGCTGCAGGTCCTCGCGCTTGATCAGGATCTGGTTGTGGAAACGGCGGGAAAGGAAGGGTGCCGCGGAGATGGGCGTTTCCCGGGCGGCCTCGTAGACCCGGGCCTGGAGAATCTTCTTGACGGTAGCTTCGAGCATCCTGATATCCCAGAAGTGACGCGAGGGGCGCCGTGGCCGGCGCCGCGAGGAACCCTTATTGGTAGCATTGCGGCGGCCACGGCGTCCAGCACCCTCTACCGGCATCCCCTATAATGGCGCGGCATTCGCCATCCACCCGACAGCGAGCACGACATGACCCAGAACGAACTCAAGGACGCCGTGGCCGCCGCCGCCATCGACGAGATCCGCCCCCATATCGACCGCGATACGATCCTCGGCATCGGCACCGGCTCCACCGCGGAGCGCTTCATCGACCGGCTGGCGGCCCTGCGCCATGACTTTCGCGGCGCCGTGGCCAGCTCAGAGGCCAGCGCCGAACGCCTGCGCAGCCACGGCATCGAGGTCTTCGAGCTCAACGAGGCCGGCAGCGTTCCCTTCTATATCGACGGCGCAGACGAAGTGAATGCTCACTTGCAAATGATCAAGGGAGGCGGTGCGGCCCTGACCCGGGAGAAGATCGTCGCCGCCTGCGCCGAGCGCTTCATCTGCATCGCCGATGCCTCCAAGAAGGTCGAGCGCCTCGGCGCCTTTCCGCTGCCGGTGGAGGTGATCCCCATGGCCCGCTCCTACGTGGCCCGGGAACTGGTCAAGCTCGGGGCCGACCCGGTCTATCGCCAGGGAGTGGTCACCGACAACGGCAACCAGATCATCGACTGCTTCGCGTTCATGATCGACGACCCGATGGCCATGGAGGCACGGCTCAACGCCATCGTCGGCGTGGTCACCAACGGCCTGTTCGCGGCCCGCGGTGCCGATGTGCTGCTGCTCGGCGACGAGCAGGGCGTGGCGCGTCTGCTGCCCGCCTGACCGCCCTCAGGAGTGAGCGCTTACTCCGCCTGCATGAGGCCTTTCAGGCCTTCCAGGGTGCGCGCCAGGGCCCCTCGGTTGGCCGCGACCACCTCGCGGCCGGCCTCGCTCAGGCGACGACGCTCCTCCCGGTCGCCGAACAGGCGCAGCAGTGCGGCGGCCAGGGTCTCGGCGTCATCGATCTCCACCAGGACACCGGCCTCGCGCATCACCTCGGCCACGTCCTCGAAGTTGGCCAGCGCCGGCCCGGTGAGCACCGGGATACCCAGGGCCGCCGGCTCCAGCAGGTTGTGGCCGCCGACGGGCACCAGGCTGCCACCCACGAACGCCAGATCGGCGGCGCCATAGAACGCCAGCAGTTCCCCCATGGTGTCGCCCAGGTAGATCGCCGTGTCATCCCCGGGGCACTGGTCCTGCGAGCGTCGCGCCAGCGTCAGTCCCGCCTGGCGGCACAGCGTGGCCACGTCGTCAAAGCGGCGGGGATGGCGTGGCACCAGGATCAGCAGCGCATCGGGACGTTCCTCGCGCAGGCGAGCGTGGGCGGTCAGCACCTGCTCGTCCTCTCCGGGATGGGTGGAGCCGGCCACCCAGACCGGCCGGCTACCCAGCCGGGTACGCAAGTGCTCACTCACCTTCTGAAGCTCGCCGCCTGGGGTGATATCGAATTTCAGCGAGCCTACTACCGTGGTGCGTGCCGGCGCCATGCCAAGGTCGATGAAGCGTCGCGCATCGGCATCGGACTTGACCGCCAGCCAGGCCACATGACTCAGGGCCTCCTGCATCAGGGGATGCAGGCGACGATAGCCGCGCCAGGCCCGCGGCGAAAGACGGCCGTTGACCACCGCCACCGGCACGCCCGCCCGGTCACAGGCGGCCAGCAGATTGGGCCACAGCTCGGTCTCGAAGAAGATGGCCAGGGAGGGCGCTAGCCGTGAGACGAAACGGCGCGCCGCGCCGGGGAAGTCCAGAGGAACGAAGTGATGACGCACTTCGCCTCGATGTCCTGAAACCACGGATTTCCCCGCCAGCGCCAGCACCCGCTCCGCCCCGGTGGCGGTCATGGTGGTAATGACCAGCTGATGCTCGGGCCAGCGCTCCCGCAGCGCCTCGATCAAGGGCCGGGCGGCCTGCACCTCGCCCACCGAGGCGCAGTGCAGCCACAGGACCCGCTCCCCATCACCGGAAGGGGGGACAAGGCCCAGCCGCTCGCGACGCGGTCGGCCAGGAAGCTGTTCGTGCCAGACGCGTCGCCAGATCAGTGGCGCGAGGAGATAGAGGACCGCCGCATAGCTGCGACGGATCCAGGGTCGTGACGCTGCCATCACGCCTCGCGATCGAGAATGGTGGAGATCATCGCCGTGGTGGAGACACCATCCTCGAAGCCCAGCACCCGGACCTCGCCCCCTGCCTCGCGGACAGCCGCGCCGCCGGCGATCTCCTCGGGTTGATAGTCCCCCCCCTTGACCAGCACATCCGGCAGCACCGCCTCGATCAGCCGCTGGGGCGTGTCCTCGCCGAAGGGCACCACCCAGTCGACGGCTCCCAGACCGGCCAGCACCTGCATGCGCCGCGCCAGGGGGTTGATGGGCCGCTTGGGGCCCTTGAGACGGCCGATGGAGGCATCATCATTGACGGCAACCACCAGCCGGTCGCCGAGGCGTCGAGCCTGCTCAAGATAGGCGACATGGCCGGCATGCAGGATATCGAAGCAGCCGTTGGTCATCACGACCCGTTCACCGCGAGCCTGGGCGGCACGCACCGCCTCGATCAACGCGGGCGCCTCTATCACCCCGAACTCGGCCAGCTTGTCGCCGTGCAGGGCGGTATAGAGCTCGGCGATGGAAAGTGTTGCAGTGCCAGGCTTGGCCACCACCAGGCCGGCCGCCAGGTTGGCCAGGGTCATCGCCTCGGCGAAGCCGTGCCCGGCCGCCAGCGCCAGGCCCAGCACGCCGATCACGGTGTCGCCGGCCCCGGTGACATCAAAGACCTCACGAGCCCGGGTAGGTAGATGCAGCGGTTCATGCCCCTCGCGAATCAGCGTCATCCCCTTCTCGCTGCGGGTAATCAGCAGCGCCTCCAGCTCCAGCTCGGCGCGCAGCGCCTCGCCCCTGGCGGCGAGCTCGGCGTCGTCCCTGCAGTGACCCACAACGGCCTCGAACTCGCCCAGGTTAGGGGTGATGACACTGGCCCCGCGGTAGCGGCGGAAGTCGCTGCCCTTGGGGTCCACGAGCACCCGCTTGCCGGCGTCCTTGACCCGCCGGATCAGCGTTTCGACCTGATTGAGGGTTCCCTTGCCATAGTCGGAGAGAATCACCAGGTCGCAGTCGGGCAGGGCAGCGTCGACCCGTGCCAGCAGCCCGGTGGTGTCGACATCACCGAGTCCTTCCTCGAAATCCAGGCGGATCAGCTGCTGGTTGCGACTCATCACGCGCAGCTTGGTGATGGTGGGAATTCCGGGGCTGTGATCGAAGTGAGTACTCACTCCAACATCGTCCAGCCGTGAGGCCAGCCGTTTGGCATTGTCGTCGTCGCCCACCAGGCCGGCCAGGGCGGCATGGGCCCCCAGGGAGGCGATATTGAGCGCCACATTGGCGGCGCCCCCGGGGCGGTCCTCGGACTCATCGACGCGAACCACCGGCACCGGTGCTTCCGGCGAGATGCGCGAGGTGCCGCCGTGCCAGTAGCGGTCGAGCATGACATCCCCCACCACCAGCAGGCGGGAGCGCTCCAGGGCGGTCAGATCAAGCTTCATCATTGGGCTCCGTATCCGCTGGAAGCTCGGGGTCAGCCAGCAGTGCCTCGAGTCGCTCGATCACGTCCTCGGCGCGAATCAGCGACATGGCATCGGGGTGACGGACCCGCTGCCCCCAGGGAAGTTCGGCGGGTTCCTTGTGCAGGAAGGCGCGCACGGCATCCGGATAGCGGTCGACCACGCAATCACGCCACTGATAGGGACCGGCCCGATCGGGGTTGGTGGTAGCATAGAGCCCCACCACCGGGGTCCCCAGGGCATTGGCCATGTGCACCGGGCCCGAGTCCGGTGCGATCACCGCCCGGCTCTCCCGGATCAAGCCCAGCAGGCCCTTGAGCGAGGTCTCGCCGATGGCATCTATCACTGCGCGCTCTGCACAGAGCGACTGAATGCGTTCCCCCATCTCCCGTTCCTGGGTACTGCCGCCGCCGGTGAGCACCGCCTTCAGACCATGCTGGCGCCAGGCATGCTCGATCACCGCCGCATACCCCTCGGCAGACCAGTTACGGAAGTTGCGCAGGCGCGGGTTGGCACAAGGGCTGATCAACAGGTAGGCCGACGCCTCGGTGATACGCCGCGCTTCCTCGATGGCCGCATCGGGTACCGGCAGGTCCCAGGCCAGCGAGAGGTCCTCGACGCCCAGCAGACGCGCGAAGTCCAGGTAGGCTTCCAGCACATGGGCGCGGGGATGGGGTGCCAGGTGGCGCTGGGTGAACCAGTGCTGGGCATCCTTCGCCCGGGCCTTGTCATAGCCTACCCGCACATCGGCCTTGAGGCCCAGGGAGAGCACGCTGGCACGCAGCGCCTGCTGCATGTGCAGCAGGACGTCGAAACGCGTCTCGGCCAGCTCGCGCCACAGGGCACGCATGCCGGCAAGCCCCAGCGCCTTGTCATAGACGACGAACTCGACCCCGGAAAGCCCCGCCAGTAGACTGTGCTCCGCCTTGCCGATGATCCAGGTGATCCTTGCCTCGGGCCACTGGCGCTGCAAGGCGCGCACCGTGGGCACCAGGTTACAGACATCGCCCAGGGCGGAGAGCCGCAGTACGCAGATATGCTGGGGTCGGGCGGGCAGAGGATGCTTCATGCGGTTGGCAACGTATCGAGCGGGAAAGATTTTCATTCTATATGATGCAGACAGTTTATGTGACGCCGAGCAGGCGTCACAAACGGCGCTGCCCATCTCCCCGCGTGACTTCGACCCTGAGGACTGGCGCAACGCCGGTAGAGTCATCGGCGAGGCCCCCGGCCGCGGGGCCAGCCTCTTCCTCGATGCCGGCGCCTTCGAGGAGGGTGCCCAGTGGGTTCTCAGGCCCTATCGCCGCGGCGGCCTGATCGCACGGCTCAGCGAACAACGCTACCTGTGGACCGGCCTGGAACGCACCCGCGCCTTCCGTGAACTGCGCCTCACGGCCGAGCTGCATTCGCGCGGCCTGCCGGTGCCTCGGCCGGTGGCCGCTCGGGTGACCCGCCATGGCCTCACCTACGAAGCCGCCCTGATCACCGAGCGCATCCCCGGCGCCCGCCCCCTGGCCAGCCTGCTGGAGAGGGACCAGGCCGATGATGCACTGCTCGGACGTGTCGGCACCACCATCCGCCGCTTCCACGAGGCCGGCCTCGACCATGTGGACCTCAACACCCGCAACCTGCTGGTCGATCCGCTGGGCAAGGTCTGGATGATCGACCTCGACCGCTGCCGGCTGCGCCGCGATGGCGCCTGGAGAGAGCGGAACCTGGCACGGCTGGAACGCTCGCTGCATAAACAGCTTCCCGCCGCTCGTGCTCAACGAGCGGCCCGACGAATCCGCGATGGCCATGCCTAGACTCTCCCTGATTACGCTCCTGCAATGGGACACACGCCATCTGGGCAGGACGCCTCGTCTGCTGATCGAGATCGGCGTGGCCAGTGCGCTCCTCTATGCCTTCACCAAGATGCACTTCGATGTCCCTGGCAGCCTGGCAAAGGCCACGCTGATTCTCGCCAGCCTGGCCTGCCTGATGCGGTATGGTGGATCGCTGTGGCGGCATGCCGCCTTCCGTTTCCTGGGCATTGCCCTTGGCTTCGCCCTGCTGCACTGGGTGTTTCTCAAGGTGTCGCTGCCGGACCTGGCCGGTCACTACCCCAAGCTCGATCACATTGCTCGCCTCTTCATCTTTCTGCTGCTGGCCTGGTGGCTGGCGGGCAGCACGCGCAACACCCTGATGCTCTGGATGATGGCAGCCGCTGCCGTGGTGCTCGCTCCGTGGATCGCCGGAGAGGGGCTGACGGGCTTCCAGCGCGGCTTCCAGGGAGAGCGCGTCGGTTTCGGTATCCGCAACGTGCAGCACGCCGCCATGTTCTTCGGTGCCACCCTGCTCGGCCTGCTCATCTTTGCGCCGCGCCTTGCGGCCTTTGCCAGAGGGCGGCTGTGGGCACTGCCGCTCTGGGGCACCGCCCTGGGTATCGTGATCGCCGCGGTGCTGGTCGCCCAGACACGTGCCACCTGGCTTGGCCTGCTGGCGGCCATGGTGGCGCTCGGCTCTGGTCTGCTGTGGCAGCATCGTCGCCGCCTTGGCTACCTGCCCCTGCTCGTGCTGCTGGGCAGTATCGCGCTGCTCGCCGGGGTGACCCAGAGCCCCCTGGTGGCAGAACGACTGACCGCCGAGGGCGATGTGATCCGTCGACTGCTGCAGGGCGACTGGAGTGCCGTGCCACTGTCCAGCGAGGCGATGCGCTCCAGCGTGGGGGAGCGGCTCTACAGCTGGCGCGGTGCCTGGGAACTGATCACTCAGCGCCCGCTTCTCGGCTGGGGTGACAATGGCGTGGCCTGGCTCTTCGAGACCATAGACTATAATAAGGCGCACTATCAGGCGCTTGAGTTCGGCCACCTTCACAATCTCTATCTCGAGATCATGCTGCAATATGGCCTTGTCGGGCTGGCCGGCTACGCGAGCCTGGTGCTCTGGCTCGTCGTGCACGCGCTGCGGGCGTGGCGGGCCGGGCATATGCCGGGGGATATACTGCTTTTCACCCTGGCCTTCCTGGTATTCTGGAGCGTGGTCAACCTGTTCGAATCCTACTGGTTCTTCTGGACCGGGGCCCTGCTGTTCAACCTCGTCATGGCGGGCTGCCTGACACACATCTGGAAGCCGGCCCTGCCGTGCCGCGAGGAGGCCTGCGCCTGATGGACATCGTACTGTGTGCCGACGAGGCCTACCTGGACAAGGCAGCCGCCGTGATGGCCTCGGTGCTCTGTCATAGCCGTTCTCCCCGAGCGCTGCATTTCCATCTGCTCGGCCACGCCATCCGCGCCGAGTCGCGGGCCAGGATGGAAGCCTGGTTCGAGACGCTACCCGCCACCCTTCACCTCACCGATACCCATGAGGCGTCCTCCCGGCGCTGGGAGGGACTCAGCCTGGGACGCTTCGGTCCCGCCGCCATGCAACGCCTGAGCATGGAGCGCTGGCTGCCCGCCGGGATACGTCGGGTGGTCTACCTGGATTGTGATGTCCTGGTGCTCGACGATATTGCCACCCTGCAGGATATCGACATGCAGCAGCGCCCCATCGCCGCCGTCATGAACCTCCAGAATGGCCCCGGAGAACGCCTGGACCTCCCCTACACGGACTACTTCAACTCCGGGGTTCTGCTGGTGGACCTCGCGCGCTGGAGGGAACGGGACGTGCTGAACGACGCCGAAAGACGGCTCACCGCGGCACCGGCCACGACCTGGCGCTACCCCGACCAGGATGCCCTGAACCTGATCTTCCGCGACTGGCATCCGCTGCCGCTGCGCTGGAACATGCAGCCCTATGCCTATGCTGCCGTGGAAAGGCGGGTCGCCCACTACGCCGAATGGCGGCAGCAACTGATTGATGCCGTCGCTCGACCCGCGGTGGTGCATTTCATCGGTGCCACCAAGCCCTGGCATGCGGCGAGCCGTCATCCGCTTACCCCGCTGTTCCGCGACTATCAACGCCTGACACCCTGGCCGCTGATGCTGGAGGGCGAACCAGGGAGCGGATTCAAACGGGCGTTACAGGCCCCCAAGACATGGCGACGCCGACGCCGATTGCAGCACGCTCCGCTGTTCTCACTGCCCTCGGAGTCGGATCGATGAGAACCCTGATCGTGGTACGCACCCTGAAGATCGGTGGCATGGAAAGAGTCGCCGTCAACCTGGCCGACGCCTTTGCCGCCCAGGGACACGAGAGCCACCTGATGACCTTCAAGGTGCGCCCTCCCCAGCTGTCGCCCGAGGATGAACGCGTCCATGTGCATCACTTCCCGCTCTCCCGGGCCATCTGGCGCTCCGGCCTCGGCGGGGCCATCGAGATCGTCGCCCGGCTCGGCAACGCCCTGGTGCGCAAGAGTCACTTCCTGATCGCGGGATGGTGGGGCGGGCACCTCTTCCGCCGCGAGCTCGATCGCCTGGAACGCCAGCATGGCCGCTTCGACCGCATCATCTTCCGCGGCATGGGCACCTTCGAGACCGTATGGTCCTTCAACGACCCCCGCGCCTGCTATGTGCTGGAGAACATCCTCAAGATGGATGTCCGCCACGACAGGCTGGCACGCCGCAAGGCCCGCTGCCTGTTTCACGGCAAGCATCTGGTCACCGTCTCCACCGGGGTCGAGCGTCAGGTGGCGGCCGAGCTCGATGCGCTCGATGTCGTTCCCCGCTCCCTGCGCACCATTACCAACCCCTGTCCCCTCGCCAACATCCGTCACGCGGCCGAGGCAGACTCCCCGGCCGCACGGCATGCGCCCTACCTGCTCAATGTCGCGCGTCTGGTGCCGCAGAAGGACCACCGCCTGCTGCTGCGTGCCTATGCGCTCATGCGCACCTCCCTGCCGCTGGTCATCGTCGGCGAGGGGCCACTGCGCCAGGAGCTCGAGGACCTGGCGGCGGCGCTGGGCATCGCCGAACGGGTCCACTTCGTGGGGCGCCAGCTCAATCCCTACCCCTGGATGCGTCACGCCCGCCTGTTCGTGCTGAGCTCGGCCCACGAAGGGCTCGGCATCGTCCTGCTGGAAGCACTGGCCTGCGGGACTCCGGTGGTCTCGGTGGACTGCCCCGGCGGTGTGCGCGATATCATGCGTGGAGCGCTGGCCCACTATCTCTGCGACATGACCCCCGAGTCCCTGGCCGAGCGGGTGGACGCGACCCTGGAGGAAGACGGCTACCCCGTCGACGAGCGCTGGCTCGAGCCCTTCTCCCCGGCCCGGATCACCGCCACGTTTCTGCAGGAGCCCGCTGACTCATGATCTCGGCCAACATCATCACCCTGAACGAAGCCGACAACATTGCCGACTGCATCACCTCGCTGCGCCAGGTCTGTGATGAGGTCATCGTGGTGGACTCCGGCAGCGAAGACGCCACCGTGAGCATCGCCGAGTCGCTCGGCGCCCGGGTCGTCCATCAACCCTATCTGGGCGACGGCCTGCAGAAGAATGTCGCCCTCGACCACGTCAGCCACGACTGGGTGCTCAGCCTGGACGCCGACGAGCGCCTCACGCCGGCGCTGGTCGCGGCGATACGCGGCATCGATCTGGCCGCCACCCCGCACGATGCCTTCGCCTTCCGCCGCCGCAACATGATCGGCTCGCGCTGGATACGCGTATGCGGCTGGTACCCCGATTACTGCATCCGACTCTATCACCATCGGCGCGGCGCCCGCTTCGCCGCGGTCAAGCAGCACGCCAGCGTGAACGCCAGCAATCCTCGCCGACTCGATGCCGACCTGCTGCACTACTCCTTCGCCAACCTGGGTGAGCTGTTCGCCAAGCCGGGGCGCAACTTCAGCGGGCGTGCGGCCAAGATCATGTACCAGAAGGGCAAGCGCGCCAACGCCGTCTCGCCCTTCCTTCACGGCCTCAATGCCTTTGTGCGCAAGTACCTGTTCCAGCGTGGCTTCCTGGGTGGCGTCGATGGCATGACGGTGGCCATCAGCGCCGGACTCAACAGCTACCTGAAGTATGCGAAACTGCTCGAGTATCAGCGCGACCCCCAGGTGCTCGCCAACGAAGACTTCGACAGGATCTGGTGACCATGCATGTTACCCATGTCAATCTGGCCCGCGGCTTTCGCGGCGGCGAGCGCCAGACCGAGCTGCTGATCCGCGCCCTGGCCGAACACCCCCCGATCCACCAGCGGCTGGTGTGCCGCCGCGATTCGCCCATGCGCGAGCACCTCCGAGACGTGCCGGGCCTGGCAATGACCACTGCCAACCACCAGCTGGGCGGCCACCGACTGCTGGGCCCCACCGACCTGGTCCATGCCCATGAGGCCAAGGGCGTCCACTGGGCCTGGCTGCATCATCGCCTTACCGGCATCCCCTACCTGATCACCCGGCGCGTGGATACCCCGGTCAGGGACACGCTGATCAATCGCCTCTGCTACCGGCAGGCCGCCTGCCGCGTGGCGATCTCCCGGCCGATCCAGGATCAGCTGGAAGGTCGAGGCTGGGGAAGCAGCCTGCGTGTCCCCAGCGCCCATGCCAACCTGTCGGCCGACCCCGAGCGCACTGCCGCCTTCCGTGGCGCCTACCCGGGGAAGTTTCTGGTCGGTCATGCCGGCGCCCTGGTGGATCGCCACAAGGGCCAGCGGGTACTGCTGGAAGCGGCGCGCCGGCTGGCCCGTGAGGCCCCCGAGGTGCAGGTCCTGTTCCTGGGTGATGGTGCGGATGCGGCAACGCTACGCCAGGCGTCCAGCGACCTCGACAATGTCGAGTGGCTGGGCTTCAAGGAGAACATCGCCGACTATCTCGCCGGCCTGGACGTCTTCGCCTTTCCCTCGCGCAACGAGGGCCTGGGGTCGGTGCTTCTCGACGTCATGCAACTCGAGGTGCCGATCATCGCCAGCCGGGTGGGTGGCATTCCCGATCTCATCGAGGACGAGGTGACGGGGCTGCTGTTCCCTCCGGGGGATGCCAAGGCACTGGCCGACGGCCTGCTGCGCCTCAAGGCAGAGCCCGAACTGCGCCACCGGCTCTGTCGACAGGCCAGCGAACGCCTGCGGGATTACAGCCCCCGTGCCATGGCGGATGCCTACAGGCGCCTCTACCGGCAGATCGCCGATTCCCGGTCGCAGGAGACATCCCCGTGAAACCGATCACGGCCAAGGCCCACAAGAACCTGCACAAGATGCGCATCTATAGCGGCCACGCCGTGCAGCAGCTGGTTCCCGCGCGCTGGCTTCGCCAGCGTCGGGAGCGGCTCCTGCGCCAGCTGGACGCCTTGCCGCCCGAGCAGCAACAGGGGATCTGGCAGCGAGTACACTACTGCAACCGTCTCACCGGCCCCGTTGCCCTGCCCGAGGACGCCCGCTGCCTGGCGAACTTTCGTCGCGAGAAGAGCTGGTCCTACTACCTGGACCTGGTATCGCTGCTGCGCTACTTCTCCCCCGAGCTGCGCTTCTGTCACCTGTTCGGTGATGTCAGGGACGTGCCTGACGTACCGACGCTGGTCAAGAGCCGCCCAATCGGTGAACACAACCACAACAGCGTCCTGCTCAAGCTCAACCGGATACGCCACTACTACCTGCCCGGTGATCGACTGAGCTTCGCGCAGAAGCGGCCGCTGGCCGTATGGCGGGGTGCCTGCCATCAGGCGCATCGTCGCCACTTCGTGCAGGCCTTTCATGATCACCCGCTTTGCGACGTGGCGGATATTCACCGCAACGCCGCCGGTACGCCCTGGCATGGCGACTTCCTCTCGATCCAGCAGCAGCTGCGCTACCGCTATGTCCTGAGCCTCGAAGGCAAGGACGTGGCCACCAACCTCAAATGGATCATGGCCTCCAACTCCCTGTGCATGATGCGCCGACCGCGCTTCGAGACCTGGTTCATGGAGGGCCGGCTGCTCCCCGGACATCACTATGTCGAACTGAAGGATGACTATTCCGACCTCGACGACAAGATTGCCTACTACGAAGCCAATCGCGAAGAGGCCGAGGCCATCATCCAGCGGGCCAACCGCTATGTCGCAAGCTTTCGCGATGCCGAACGCGAGCGTCTGATTGGACTGCTGGTCCTGTACAAGTACTTCGCCGACTCGGGACAACTCCCCGCGCTGTAACGCCCTGGTAGGTTGATCGGCGGCGCAGTGACATCGCGAAACGCCCCCGGGTTAGCGGCACTGGGGAATCGCTGGCTTGCCGCCGCGTCGAAACCGAGGTGCCTGACGGCGCCGGGTCGATCACGGCAACTGCGCAACCACTCCGACACTTGGTAAGCTGGGGAACCTACCCACCTATCGCGGTCAACATGAAACGTCTCTACCGAATCTCCCCATACCACCGGCCTCGCTGGTGGGCCCTGCTCGTCATCGGGCTATGGCTGGGGTTTGCCGTCGCCGCCCTGCCCCATGTGCCGCCCTGGAGCATGGTGCCGATCCCCGCGGTCTGGCTGCTGCTGGCCCGCTGGTGGCGCTGGGGGGCGCCGCCGCGCCCACGCCCTCGACACAGGGTCTGGCCCTGGTCGCTGTTGCCGATCGCCCTGTGGGGGCTCTACGTTTACCTGGCCAACAGCTTCGGCATGGTCGATCTCGGCGCCGTCTTCTTCCACCTCCAGGCGGGCATGGAGGAGCATGGCGGCGGTGGTCGCATCGGCGCCGCCGTGCTCTACACACTCAGCATGATCCTGCTGCTGGCCTCCTTCACCTGGCTGGTACGGGTCGATCATCGCTGGCGACTGGCGGATCGCCTGCTGGCCGTGGCGCTGCTGGCGAGCAACCCCATGCTCTACGGCATCGGCCAGCGCGGTGCCGCCATCGTCACCGATGATGGCGCCTGGCTGGATCGTCAGTATGTCGAGCCCGTCATCCTCGAGGCCCCTCGAGACCCGCCCAACCTGCTGCTGCTCTACCTGGAAAGCATCGAGGGTACCTATGCCGACCGGGAACGCTTCGGGGATGCCTATGCACATCTGGAGACCCTGGGCGAGAAGGCCGTGGTCGTCGAGGGTGTGCGACAGGTCGACAACACCGGCTGGACCATGGCGGGCATGATCGCCAGCCAGTGCGGTACGCCACTGATGCCGGCCGGCCTGCTGCATGACAGCCAGTTCGAGCCCCTCGGCAAGGTGGTACCGGGCGTCGACTGCCTGGGCGACCTGCTGGACGCGCAAGGCTACGCTCTCTCCTACATGGGGGGCGCCAGCACCCGATTCGCCGGCAAGGGGGTCTTTTATGAAGATCACGGCTTCGACAGGATACTGGGGCGGGAGGAGCTGGAGCCTCGCCTCGAGGAGCCCGACTACGTGAACAGCTGGGGGCTGTACGACGACACACTCTACGATCTTACCGTCGAGGAGATTCGCCGGCTGGAGCGCCAGGACGCTCCCTGGGGGCTGGTGAACCTGAGCATCACCGGCCATGCCCCCAACGGCTATCCGGCGCGTGAGTGCCGGGAACGCCAGGGGGCATTCGACGGCGTGGACATCCTCTATTCCGTGGAGTGCTCGGCCTGGCTGGCCCGCCGTCTGGTGGAACGCCTCGAGAAGGAAGAGCTCCTGGAGAACACCCTGGTCGTCATCGCCAGCGACCACCTGACCATGCGCGTCTCTGCCTGGGAGCAGCTGGTCGCCGGTGAACGGGACAACACCTTCATGCTGCTAGGTGAGCACCTCGAACCGCGCCGACTGGACGTCGAGGCATCGACCATGGACATCCTGCCCACGGTTCTCGAGGCCATGGGGTTCGTCATCGACTGGCACCGTGCCGGACTCGGGGTTTCGCTGCTCTCTGATGAGCCGACGCTGGTCGAAGAGCACGGAATGGAGTTCCTCAACACGCGCATGCGTGAGGAGACGGCCCTGCAGGAGCGCCTCTGGGAAGGCCTGGCGCCTGTGCAGGATTCGCCACCTGCTTCCGAGCCGGTCGCCGAACAGGTCGTCGAGACCCCCGAGGACCAGGCACCGGAAGTGCCTGAGGAACTGCCCTAGCCGGCAGCCGCCAGCATCGCCTGCAGGATGTGGTCCGGCTTGAGCTGCTTGAGGCAGTTGGTGTGCCCCAGCGGGCAATGACGCGCGAAGCAGGGCGAACAGTCGAGGGCCAGGTAGTGCACCTCGGCATTATCGGTCAGGGGCGGCGTATAGCTGGGCGATGAGGAGCCGTAGATGGCTTGCACCCGGGTGCCGACGGCGGACGCCACATGCATCAGCCCGGAGTCGTTGGTCACCACCTGCTGGCAGTCGCCGAGCAGGTCGACGGCATCCGCCAGCCGCGTCCTGCCGCACAGGTTGTGGGTATGGGGAAGCGCGTCGACGATCACCTCGCCGGCCTCCGCATCCTTGGGACCTCCCAGCACACGGATCTCGAACCCCTCTGCCACCAATGCCCTCGCCAGTTCGCGGAAATACGCAAGTGGCCACTGCTTGGCGGGGCCATACTCGGCCCCCGGCATCATGCCGATGGCCGGACGCGACGAGAGCCCCAGGTCGACGCGACGCTCGACCAGGTTAGCGGTGTCCAGGCGCAGCCGGGGCCGGGGAATGGGGAAGTCGCCCCTCTCGGCCTCCTCCGCCGGCAGACCCAGAGCCACGAAGCGCTTGACTGTCTGGTCCAGTACCGCCTTGTCGAGGCGCCTGCGGTCATTGAGCAGCCACAGGCGCTGCTCGCCGGTGAAGCCGGTGCGCCGCGGAATTCGCGCGAGAAAGGGCACCAGCGCCGACTTCCACGAGCGAGGCAGCACGATGGCATGGTCGAAGCGACCCCGCAGGGAACGGGCGAGTTGCCGGCGGGTGGCCAGGCCCAGCTGACCGTGCCCAACCTCGAGACTGGCCACCTCGTCGACCTCGTCCATTCGCGCCAGGATCGGCCGTGACCAGGCCGGGGCCACCACGGTGATCCGGCTGCCCGGCTGTCGCCCCTTCAGGGTCTTGAAGAGGCTCTGCGCCATGACCATGTCGCCGACCCAGGAGGGCCCTACCACCAGGATGCGTGGCTCTCCGTAGGCCGGCTCGTGCGGCGCCTCAGCCATTCAGCCACTCCAGGTACTCGCGCACCCCCTGGGCCACGCTACGAAATTCACGCGCGTAGCCGGCCTCGCGCAGGCGGCTGATGTCGGCCCGCGTATAGCTCTGGTAGCGCCCCTTGAGCTCCTCGGGAAAGGCGATGTACTCGATCCTGCCGTGACCATAGTAGTCGACCACGGCCTCGCCGATGGCCTTGAAGGGCTCGGCGCGGCCGGTCCCCAGGTTGAAGATCCCCGAGGCCTCGGGGTGATCCAGGAACCAGAGGTTGACATCCACCACGTCGCCCACGTAGACGAAATCCCGGCTCTGCATGCCAGCCTCATAGCCATCCCAGGCACCGAACAGCTTGACGTTCTGTCCGGCGCTGATCTGGGTATGGTGATGGTAGGCGACGCTGGCCATCTTGCCCTTGTGCTGCTCCCGGGGCCCGTAGACATTGAAGTAGCGAAAGCCCGCCACCTGACTGGTGAAGTCGTCATGGCGGGCACGCACGTACTGGTCGAACAGCAGCTTCGAGTAGCCGTAGACGTTGAGCGGCTTCTCGTGCTCCGGGGCCTCGAAGAACACCTCGCTGCCCCCGTAGGTGGCTGCCGAGGAGGCATAGAGGAAGGGGATGCCCTCGCGCTGGCAGTAGTGCAGCAGCACCTTGGAGTACTCGAAGTTGTTCTCGAGCATGAAGCGCCCGTCCCACTCGGTGGTGTCCGAGCAGGCGCCCTCATGAAAGATGGCCTCGATAGGGGGAAGGTGCGATGTCTCGCCATTCATCGCCGCTCTCACACGGGCGATGAAGTCATCCTTGTCGAGGTAGTCGCCGAGGGTGCAGTCGGCGAGATTCAAGAACTTGGTACCGTCGCTGAGGTCGTCCACCACCAGCACATCGTCGCGGCCGCGGGCATTGAGTGCCTTGACCAGATTGGAGCCGATGAAGCCGGCCCCGCCTGTCACTACGATCATGGGAATCCTCTCGTCTCCGGGCCTGCCGCCTATAACCGATCTTCCGGTGATTGTATACTTGACGGCTCGTGAATTCATGGCCAACGGTGCTTCCGCAATGACTCTCTCGACACCCCCGTCGACACCAGACGTGACAACCTTCCAGGGCCTGATCCTTGCCCTGCAGCAGTACTGGGCCGATCAGGGCTGCGTGATCCTCCAGCCTCTGGACATGGAGGTGGGAGCCGGCACCTTCCATACCGCCACCTTCCTGCGCTCCATCGGCCCCGAAACCTGGAACGCCGCCTATGTGCAGCCTTCCCGTCGCCCGACCGATGGCCGCTACGGCGAGAACCCCAACCGCCTGCAGCACTACTACCAGTTTCAGGTGGTGATGAAGCCCTCCCCTGCCGAACTCCAGGCGCTGTACCTGGGGTCCCTGAAGCACCTGGGGCTCGACCCGCTGGTCCATGATATCCGCTTCGTCGAGGACAACTGGGAGTCTCCGACCCTGGGCGCCTGGGGGCTGGGCTGGGAAGTCTGGCTCAACGGCATGGAAGTGACGCAGTTCACCTACTTCCAGCAGGCCGGCGGCCTGGAGTGTTACCCGGTCACCGGCGAGCTCACCTACGGCCTGGAGCGTATCGCCATGTACCTGCAGGACGTCGACAGCGTCTACGACCTGGTCTGGACGGTGGCGCCGGATGGCAGTCGTGTCACCTATGGCGACGTCTACCTGCAGAACGAACGTGAGCAGTCGGCCTACAACTTCGAGCATGCCGACGTCGACTTCCTCTTCGCCTCCTTCGACCACCAGGAGCGCGAGTGTACCAAGCTGCTGGATGCCAGCCTGCCGCTGCCCGCCTATGAGCAGGTGCTCAAGGCATCGCACACCTTCAACCTGCTGGATGCTCGTCACGCCATCTCGGTGACCGAACGCCAGCGCTACATCCTGCGCGTGCGCACCATGGCCCGTGACGTGGCCCAGGCCTACTATGACTCGCGCAAGGCCGCCGGCTTCCCGCTGGCCCCGCAGGCCTTGCGCCATGAACTGCTTGCCGAACAGGGAGATGCTTGATGGCTGCCAATACCCTACTGGTTGAACTGGGCGTCGAGGAGCTGCCACCGGGCGCCATCGATGACCTCTCCGACGCCCTGGCCGAGGGCATCCGCCGGGGTCTTGTCGAGGCTGACATCGATTTCGGCAAGATCCTTGCCCATGGGGGCCCGCGCCGTCTGGCCGTCCAGGTGGGCGAGCTGGCCGACAAGCAGCCCGACCGCGAGGTCGAGCGTCGTGGCCCGGCCCTGGCCGCGGCCTTCAAGGAGGGCCAGCCGACCAGGGCTGCCAAAGGCTTCGCCCGCTCCTGCGGTGTCAGCGTGGATGACCTGATCCACCTGGAGACCGACAAGGGCACCTGGCTCGGTTACCGCGAGCAGCAGCAGGGCGAGGCCACCACGGCCCTGCTCCCCGAGATCGTCGAGAAGGCCATCGGCGCCCTGCCGGTGCCCAAGAACATGCGCTGGGGCGCTTCCCGTGTCGAGTTCTCCCGTCCCGTCCACTGGCTGGTCATGCTCTACGGCAACGAGGTCGTCGAGGCCAGCGCCCTTGGCCTGCAGGCAGGACGTACCACCCGCGGCCACCGCTTCCACGCACCAGCTCCCATCGAGCTGGCCCACGCCGATGACTACCTCGGCGCCCTCGAACAAGCCTGGGTGCTGGCCGACCGCAACCGGCGCCGCGAGCGCATTCGCGAGCAGGTACTGGCGGAGGCCGAGGTCCAGGACGCTACCGCCGTGATCGACGAGGAGCTGCTCATCGAGGTCAGCGGCCTGGTGGAGTGGCCCGTGGCCCTGACCGGCAGCTTCGACGAACGCTTCCTCGAGGTGCCCGCCGAATGTCTGATCTCGTCCATGAAGGCCAACCAGAAATATTTCCACCTCCTGGACCATGAGGGCCACCTCAAGCCGCTGTTCATCACCATCGCCAACATCGACAGTCACGAGCCGGCGCAGGTAATCCAGGGCAACGAGAAGGTCATCCGCCCGCGCCTGGCCGATGCCGCCTTTTTCTACGATACCGATCGTCGGCGCCCGCTGGTGGACCGGGCACCGGAACTGGCCGGCGTGGTCTTCCAGCAGAGGCTTGGCACCCTGGCCGACAAGGCGCATCGCACCGCGGCCGTGGCTGCCTTCATCGCCGGCCGCATCGACGGGGATGTGGCACAGGCACGACGCGCCGCGGAGCTCGGCAAGTGCGACCTGGTCACCGAGATGGTCCTCGAATTTCCGGAGCTCCAGGGCGTCATGGGGCGCTACTATGCGGTCAATGACGGCGAGGACGCCGAGGTCGCCCAGGCCCTCGAGGAGCAGTACCTGCCGCGCTTCGCCAGCGATGCCATCCCCCAGACCCCCACCGGGCTGGCACTGGCGCTGGCCGACCGCCTGGATACCCTCACCGGCATCTTCGGCATCGGCCAGCGACCCAGCGGGACCAAGGACCCCTTCGCCCTGCGTCGTGCTGCCATCGGCGTGATCAACATCCTGGTCAAGGGCAAGCTGGCGCTCGACCTGCGAGAGCTTCTGGAGCTGGCGGCAGCACAGCACCAGGAGCTGCCTTACGCTGAAGGGCTGGTGGACGAGGTCCTCGCCTACATGCTCGACCGTTTCCGCGCCTGGGCGCGCGACGAAGGTATCGATACCGAGGTCTACCTCGCCGTGCGGGCCCGCCCGGTGACTCAGCCACTCGACTTCGCGCGCCGCCTTCGCGCCGTCCAGGGCTTCTCTCGCCGTGAGGAAGCCGCGGCCCTGGCAGCCGCCAACAAGCGGGTCTCCAACATCCTGCACAAGCAGCAGCATGACGGCTCCACCGAGGTCGAAGCCAGCTTGCTCCAGGAAGCCGCAGAAAAGGCCCTCGCCAATGACCTGGCGTCTCAACGCCAGGCAGTGATGCCGCTCCTTGTCGAGGCTCGCTACAGCGAGGCACTGGATGTCCTGGCCGGACTCCGTGAGCCGGTGGATACCTTCTTCGACCAGGTCATGGTCATGGCCGAGGATCCTGCCGTGCGCCACAACCGGCTGGCCTTGCTCGCCGGCCTTCAGGCGCTGTTCCTGGAGGTGGCGGATATCGCCCTGCTCCAGCAGTAATGCGAGTTTGAGGTGACACCGAGGCCGGCGAGCAATCGCCGGCCTTTTTCATGCCTGACATTGCTGTTCCACGTGGAACACGCCGCTTGGCCGCTTGGCCGCTTGGCCGCTTGGCCGCTTGGCCGCTTGGCAGAGTATGTTCCACGTGAAACACTCCTGCTCCAGAACCCTGGCTCCCTGGAGGAACTTCCCATGCACTCAGCCGAACGGCTCGTGATCCTCGACCGCGATGGCGTCATCAACCAGGACTCCGACGACTACGTGAAGTCCCTGGACGAGTGGATCCCCTACCCTGGCGCCATCGAGGCCATCGCCCGGCTGAGCCGAAGTGGCTGGACGGTGGCCGTCGCCACCAACCAGTCCGGCATTGCCCGCGGCTACTACGGCGAAAAGGAGCTGGACGCGATGCACCAACGGCTCCGCGAGCTTGTCGGCGAGCTCGGTGGCGATATTGCCCATATCGCCTACTGTCCTCATGGCCCGGATGACGGCTGTGAGTGCCGCAAGCCCTCTCACGGCCTGCTGGAAGAGATCAGGTCGACCCTGGCACTGGAGAGTCTGGAAGGCAGCTGGATGGTCGGTGATAGCCTCCGCGACCTCCAGGCGGGCGAAGCGATGGGCTGCCGATCGGTGCTGGTCCGCACCGGCAAGGGTCGCCGGACGGAAAGCAAGGGGGAAGGACTGAAGGATGCGGTGGCCTTCAATGACCTGGCCGGCTTCGTCGACTGGCTGCTCGCAGGGAAAGGCGGTGCGGACGGTGATGAGCCACAAGGTACTGCCGCCAGAAAGAGCGAGCCCTGAAAGCAGCGAGGCCGGCATGATGCCGGCCTCGCACTCCACGGTTCACCCAGGCGGTGAGATGTTTCACGTGGAACATCGCGCCCCTGACATCAGATATCCAGGTTGGCGACCAGCGCATAGCGCTCGATGAAGTCCCGCCGGGGCTCGACCTCGTCACCCATCAGGGTATTGAACATCATGTCGGAGGCGACGGCGTCCTCGATGGAGACGCGCAACATCCGCCGGGTATCCGGGTTCATGGTCGTTTCCCAGAGCTGTTCCGGATTCATCTCGCCCAGCCCCTTGTAACGCTGAATGGAGAGACCCCGCTGCGCCTCGGCCATGAGCCACTCAAGGGCATCGTAGAAGTTCGTCACGGTCTTCTTCCGCTCGCCGCGCGCGACATAGCTGCCCTCCTCCAGCAGTCCATCCAGTGTCTTGCCCAGGCTCGCCATGGCCCGATAGTCGGCACTGGTGAAAAACTCGATACCCCAGACATAGTCGGTGGTAACGCCATGCGCCGTCAGCGACACCGCCGGCAGGAAGACACCACGCTCACCCTCCTCCTCGAGTCGGAACGTATAACGCGGCCCCCCCTCATAGGAGACCAGCGCATCCATCTCGCCCTGGAGGTACTCGATCCAGTGCTGCATGGTGACGCGATCTCGCAGACTCTGTTCCCCCTCCAGAGGTGCCGCGTGAACGATCTTGCGCAGCACGATATTGGGGTAGACCCGCGACAGGCGATCGATGCGTTTCATCACGTCGCGATACTGACTGACGAGCGACTCCAGCCGGGCGCCACCGATACCGGGGGCATCCGCATTGACATGCAGCCGGGCGCCGTCAAGTGCCGTGGTCGTCAGGTAGTCGATCATCGCCTGCTCATCCTTCAGGTAGAGCTCCTGCTTGCCGCGCTTGACCTTGTAGAGGGGAGGCTGGGCAATGTACACATGGCCACGCTCGATGAGCTGCGACATCTGACGGAAGAAGAAGGTCAGCAGCAGCGTGCGGATGTGCGAACCGTCCACATCGGCATCGGTCATGATGATGATGGAGTGGTAGCGGAGCTTGTCGGGGTCGAACTCCTCCCGACCGATACCGCAGCCGAGGGCCGTGATCAGGGTTCCGACCTCGGCCGAGGAGAGCATCTTGTCGAAGCGTGCCTTCTCGACATTGAGGATCTTGCCCTTCAGCGGCAGGATCGCCTGGGTGCGACGATCTCGACCCTGCTTGGCACTGCCACCCGCCGAGTCACCCTCGACGAGAAACAGCTCCGAGAGGCTCGGATCCTTCTCCTGACAGTCGGCCAGCTTGCCCGGCAGGCCCGCGATGTCGAGGGCACCCTTGCGTCGGGTCATGTCACGTGCCTTGCGTGCCGCCTCACGCGCCCGCGCCGCATCCAGCATCTTGTTGACGATGGCCTTGGCTTCGTTAGGCTTCTCGACCAGGTAGTCCGAAAAGAGCCGCCCCATCTCCTGTTCGACCGCGGTCTTGACCTCTGAAGATACCAGCTTGTCCTTGGTCTGGGCCGAAAACTTGGGATCCGGCACCTTCACGGAGATGATCGCGGTCAACCCCTCGCGGGCGTCATCGCCGGAGGTGTTGATCTTGGCCTTCTTGAGAAGCCCTTCGGCCTCGATGTAGTGGTTCAGCGAGCGGGTCAGGGCCGCTCGGAAACCGGCCAGGTGGGTTCCACCATCGCGCTGGGGGATGTTGTTCGTGTAACAGAAGATGTTCTCGGAGAAGGTATCGTTCCACTGCATCGCCACTTCCACGCCGACGCCGTCCTCGCGTTCGACATTGAAGTGAAAGACCGGATTGAGAACCGTCTTGTTGGTGTTCAGATGGTTGACGAAGGCCTTGAGGCCGCCCTCGTAATGGAACAGCTCCTCCTTTCCGCTACGCTCATCCACCAGGCGGATCGCCACCCCGGAGTTGAGGAAGGAGAGCTCCCTGAGCCGCTTGGCCAGGATGTCGTAGTGGAACTCGATGTTGTGGAAGGTCTCGGTAGAAGGCCGGAAGTGCACCAGGGTTCCGCTCTTCTCGGTATTGCCCACGACCCTCAGCGGAGCGTCGGGGACACCATGGTGATAGACCTGCTCGTGCACCTGCCCGGCACGCCAGATGGTCAGCCTCAGCTCCTCGGACAGGGCATTGACAACAGAGACCCCGACCCCATGCAAACCACCTGACACCTTGTAGGAGTTGGCATCAAACTTGCCACCGGCATGCAGCACCGTCATGATGACTTCGGCCGCCGATACGCCCTCTCCTTCATGCATGTCGGTCGGCACCCCTCGCCCGTTATCGGTCACGGTGACCGACTCATCGGGGTGGATAATGACCCGGATCTCGCTGCAGTACCCGGCCAGAGCTTCATCGATGGAGTTGTCCACCAGCTCGAACACCATATGGTGCAGGCCCGTTCCGTCATCGGTATCGCCGATGTACATCCCCGGCCGCTTGCGTACGGCATCCAGCCCCTTGAGGACCTTGATGCTCGATGAGTCGTAAGCCTGTTCGCTCATTGACTACTCCGTCATGAAGTCTGTCTGTCCATTGGCAGCAGCTGTCCCTGCCCGGATTCGGAATGTTTCACGTGGAACATCGCCACCTGTGTATCCGGCTGCCAGAGACCGGCCAGGGCGTCGTGATCGACGCTGGTAATGAAGACCTGGCAGCGCATGCGCTCCAGCCAGCGGCAGAAGATCCGGCGATGCTCACTGTCCAGTTCGGCAGGCAGGTCGTCTATCAGATAGATGCAGGTGCGGCCGGTCATCTGCTCTAGCAGACGCCCCTGGGCCAGCTTCAGGGCACTCACCACCAGTTTCTGCTGGCCGCGCGAGAGCACTTCCATTGCCGGACGCTTGCCGAGCCTGACGCCCAGCTCCGCCCGCTGCGGCCCCTGCTGGGTAAAGCCCATCTGCTGATCAGTGTCGCGGCCATGGCGCAGGACATCTGCCAGTTCACGCTTGCGGTCCCAACCGCGCGAATAGCGCAACGACAGACCAGGAAGCGCAACCAGCTCATCAAGGGTATCCTCGAACACGGGGAGAAACACCTCGACCCAGGCACGACGCATGCCGTCCAACTGAACGCTCCAGTGCACCAACTCCTGTTCCCAGGCATCCAGGGAAGCATCCGACATTCTACCATGCCTCAGAAGCGCATTCCGATGTTTCAGCGCGCGACGAAAACGTCGCCAGACGCCCAGGAAGTCGTGTTTCACGTGAAACACACCCCAGTCGAGAAATTCACGACGCCCGGCTGGCGGGCCTTCCAGAAGGCGAAAGGCATCCGGATTGATCAGCTGCAGCGGCAAGGCTTCCACCAGTCGAGAGAGGCGTTCCAGACGCTCACCCGACAGACGCATCTCCATCTCGCCGCCCTCGCGATATCGGCGTATTCCGATCGTGGTGGCCGGATCACCGGCCAGGCGGCCATGCAGGGTCATGGCGTCGGCATCATGAGCAATGACCTGACGTAGCTGACGGGCGCGAAAGGAGCGCCCCATGCCAAGAACATGAATACCCTCCAGCAGGCTGGTCTTGCCGCTGCCATTGGCACCGGTAAAGAGGTTGATGCGTGGCCCCGGGGACAGGTGCACGGTCTGCAGGTTGCGCAGACCGTGGAAGGCAAGGCGATCAATAGGCATCAGGCGGGATCGAACGCGGTGAAAGTCGTGCCGGACACGGCCTTTCGACGCGTCAGAGACGCATCGGCATGACGACGTACATGGCATCCCCGCCACCGGGCTCTTCCATCAGCGCGCTGCTGTTGGGATCCGCCAGGGTCATCTGAACCCGCTCCTCATCCAGCACACTGAGCACATCGACGAGATAGCCGACGTTGAAGCCGATCTCCATGGCGGGACCGTTATACTCGATGCCCACGTTCTCCTCGGCCTCCTCCTGCTCGGGATTGTTGGCCATCACCCGCAGGTTGCCCTCCTCGAGATTGAGGCGCACGCCGCGGTACTTCTCGTTGGAGAGGATGGCCGTGCGGGAAAGAACCTGACGCAGTTCGGCACGGTCGGCGATGAAGACCTTGTCACCACCTCGCGGCACGACCCTTTCATAGTCGGGGAACTTGCCATCCACCAGCTTGGAGGTGAAGGTGAAGTCACCGGTGTGGGCGCGTACATGACTCGTGCCAAGGGTGAGACTGACCGGCTCCTCACCGTCATCGAGCAGGCGAACCAGCTCCAGGACCCCCTTGCGCGGCACGATCAGCTTCTGGGAGGGTTCCACCTGGATCTCAGCCGGGCGTGAACAGACGGCCAGGCGATGGCCATCGGTGGCCACGGTTCGCACCAGGTTGCTGCCCAGCTCGAGCAGCATGCCATTGAGGTAGTAGCGAACGTCCTGCTGGGCCATCGCGAAGGAAGTCGCATCGATCAGATGCTTCAAGGTGCCGCGCGGCAGACTGAGCTCCACATTACTCTGGTCGTCCTCGATATTGGGGAACTCGGCCACCGGCAGGGTTGAAAGCGTGAAGCGTGACCGGCCACTGCGCAGCACGGCTCTCCCCTCCTCGAGAGAGAGCTGTATCTCGGACTGATCCGGCAGTGACTTGCAGATATCCATGAGCTTGCGTGCCGGTACCGTTGCCGAACCCGACGCTTCCACCAGGCTGGCGGCAGTGCGGCCGATCAGTTCGACCTCGAGATCGGTACCGGTGAGGGACACCTGATCCTGATCGACCTGAATCAGCACGTTGGAGAGCACCGGCAACGTCTGGCGTCGCTCCACCACGCCGGCAACCAGCGTCAGCGGGCGCAGCAGCGCTTCTCGGGAGATGGAAAATTTCATGTCGGCTCCACTACTTGTCCTGGAGAGGGTTGAGGCCGGCGACCCGACCGCTGGTGTTCCGTTCAGCTGGTCAACAGCCGCAGTAGATTCTTGTAGTCCTCGCGGATATCCGCACTTTCCTCCTGCAGCGACTTCACCTTGCGGCAGGCGTGCAGCACTGTGGTGTGGTCTCGACCACCGAAGGCATCTCCGATCTCCGGTAGACTATGGTTGGTCAGCTCCTTGGCCAGGGCCATGGCGACCTGCCGCGGCCGTGCCACCGAGCGAGAGCGCCGCTTGGAAAGCAGGTCGGCTAGCTTGATCTTGTAGTACTCGGCCACGGTACGCTGGATATTGTCCACACCGACCTGCTTGTCCTGGAGCGCCAGCAGGTCCTTGAGGGATTCGCGAATGAAGTCCTGGGTGATCGTCTTGCCCATGAAGTGGGAGTCGGCGATCACCTTCTTCAGGGCACCCTCCAGTTCGCGCACATTGGAGCGGATCTTCTGGGCGATGAAGAAGGCGGCATCATGAGGCAGGTCGACCTTGGCCTGGTCGGCCTTCTTCATCAGGATTGCCACCCGGGTCTCCAGCTCCGGCGGCTCGATGGCGACCGTCAGGCCCCAACCGAAACGCGACTTCAAGCGCTCCTCGACGCCACTGATTTCCTTGGGATAGCGATCAGACGTCAGGATCATCTGCTGGCCACCCTCGAGCAGCGCATTGAAGGTATGGAAGAACTCCTCCTGGGAGCGCTCCTTGCCGGCGAAGAACTGGATATCGTCGATAAGCAGGGCATCGACGCTGCGATAGAAGCGCTTGAAGTCATTGATGGCATTCAGCTGCAATGCCTTGACCATGTCGGCCACGAAGCGCTCGGAATGTAGGTAGACGACCCGGGCATTCTCGCGACGTGTGGCAAGGGCGTTGCCCACGGCATGCATCAGGTGCGTCTTGCCGAGGCCGACCCCACCGTAGAGAAACAACGGATTGTAGGCGCCACCAGGGTTCTCGGATACCTGCCGGGAGGCGGCCCTGGCCAACTGGTTGGACTTGCCCTCGACGAAGGTCTCGAACGTGAAGTTGGGATTGAGGCCGCTATGGTGCTTGAGGCTTCCCTCCACCTGGACCTCACGTTCACCACCACGTCGCTTGTCACCGCCGTCGTCGCGGAGCTGGTCGATCTCTCGCTCGTCTCCCACATCCCCCCGCGGGGGCACTTGAACGGCCGGTGCTGGGGGGGTGCGGGATGCCGATACCGGATTGCCCAGCTCTCGAGGCTGTGGATTGGGCGCAGCTCGGCGACTCCCTACCGTCAGTACCACCTTCGGCGGCTTGGCAGGCGAGAGCTCACGCATCAGCTCGTTGATCCGCTTGGCGTACTTGTCACTGACCCAGTCGCGCACGAAGCGATTGGGCGCCAGCAGGCGTAACTGGTTGGACTCCCCTTCCTCCGCCTGAAGCGGACGAATCCAGGTATTGAACTGCTGAGAATTCAGTTCATCCTGCAGGGTATCCAGACATTGTTGCCAGAGAGCCAGTGACACGCGACCTCACCATTGCATTGAAAACGACCGCCCATTGTATCGTTCAGACAGCAGGTTATCCACATGCCCAGGTGGCGAGCCCTGCTGTGGAAAACCCTCACTTGCCAGCCGGGAGGCGTTGAGGCGGACGCCTCGCCAGCCATTCAATCACGGGCGTCCTCCCGGCGGCAGGGATCAGTAATCCCCGCCGCATCCCCACCTTGTCCACACCGAGAAATTACTCACAACTATTTGAAGTTAAAGAATTATAATGACTTACCCACAATACGTATCCCCAATAGTGATAACAGGCACCTCCACGGCCTAGGGGTTGCCGGGGACTCGCCAGTCGGGCCTCCTTCCGGCTTGCGTCGACCATGTCGAAACGCACGGAGGAATTGCACCGCGCGCCTGAAATCCCTACAATTTCCGGTCTTGAACCGAATATCCCCGGATCCGCCAGCGGCGTCCGGACTCTTCGAATGAACGATTCGTTCCGAAAACCACGTGGGAATAACGAGTTATGAAACGTACCTTTCAACCCAGCGTCCTCAAGCGCAAGCGCGTGCATGGCTTTCGTGCACGCATGGCCACCAAGAATGGTCGTGCCGTCCTGGCGCGTCGCCGTGCCAAGGGCCGCAAGCGCCTGAGCGCCTGAGCGCGGCCCTCGCGTGTCCAGCCAAGGCTATCCCCGGCAGTTGCGACTACTGACTGCCGGGGATTACCGACGTGTCTTTGAAACGGCTGCGTTCAAGGTCCATGGCAAGGGTCTGATGGCACTGGCCTCTCCCAACGAACATGGCCATCCGCGACTGGGCCTGATCTTCAGCAAGAGGAATGTTCGCAGGGCCGTCGACCGAAACCGTCTCAAGCGCATCGTGCGCGAATCCATCAGGCTCAAGCAGCACCGCCTGCCCCCGGTGGATATCGTGGTTCTCGCAAGAAGAGGGGTCCATGAACTGGACAATGCCACCGTGCATCGTCAGCTCCAAGGGATGTGGCGACGCCTGGAGCGAGAGGCACGCCGGTCGTCCCGTCCAACGGACTCGCCTCACCAGGAAACCGGAGCCGCGGGCCACGAACGTTGACCGGCCCCCTGACGGTCCGGCACCTATCGGAGCCCGAATGAGCCTCACCACTGCCATCATCACTGCGACCCTCCACGCCGACGCCTCGGATGCAGCCAGCCTGCACGCGTTACCCAGCCTGCCCCCGGCAGGCTTTCGTGTATCTCGGGTGGGCGACCTGCATTGCGCCATCGGAATGTTCACTACCCATCGGGCAGAACCCTCATGGACGTAAAACGACTTCTTCTCGTGATTCCCCTGGCGGTACTCGCCTATCTGCTGATCGTCCAGTGGAATCAGGACTACGGTCAGGCAACCCCTGAACCGCAAGCTCCCGGCATCTCCAGCAAGGCTCCGGAAGGGACTGACGAGGCCCCGTCGTCCTCGAGCAGTGATGACCTTTCGGCCCCCGAGACGACCGGCTCGGCAGACGACATGACCGGCGAGATTCCCGGTGAGGCCGCCTCCCCGTCAGGCAGCCGTGACCTGGTGGCTGTTGTCACCGACGTACTCGATGTCCGCATCGACCCCCAGGGTGGGGACATCGTCTATGCAGCACTGCCCCAGCACCGGTTCAGCCTCGACTCCGAACAGCCCTATGTCTTGCTCTCCGACAGCGAGAGCCGCAGCTATGTCGCACGCTCGGGTCTCCAGCTCGAGGGCCACGAGGGCCGCATCACCTTTTCTCCCGAGTCGACTGACTACCGCCTGGGCGAGAACGATGAACGACTCGAGGTCGACCTGGCCGCCGACGTCAATGGCGTCGAGGTGATCAAGCGCTTCACCTTCGAGCGTGACAGCTATGCGGTGGACGTGAACTACTACCTGGCCAACAACACCGAAGATCCCGTCACGGCCCGCTTCATCGGCCAGCTGGCACGCGACAACAGCAGCGACCCCTCCAGCGGTCCGGCACTGGGCATGCAGTCCTTCCTGGGCGCCGCCTACTCCACTCCCGAGGACCGCTACCTGAAGGTCGACTTCAGCGACATCCAGGAAGGAAAGTTCAACAACCGTGACGTCGAGGGCGGCTGGGTCGCCATCATCCAGCATTACTTCACCTCGGCCTGGGCCCCTGCCCAGGACCAGCAGAACCTCTTCTACGCGACCACCGATTCTCGCGACCGCAACGTTGCGGCCTTCGCCGGCCCTCCCAGCAGCGTGGCTGCCAGCGGCGAGGCGTCACTGGGCGCGACCCTCTATATGGGACCCAAGATACAGGACCGCCTCGAGGCCGTGGCGCCTCACCTGGAGCTGACGGTGGACTTCGGCTGGCTGTGGTTCATTGCCAACCCGCTGTTCTGGCTGCTGGACCAGATCCACGACCTGATCGGCAACTGGGGATGGTCCATCGTCCTGCTGACACTGCTGGTGAAGCTGGCGCTGTGGCCACTCTCGGCCAAGGCGTACAAATCCATGGCCCGCATGCGCAAGCTGGGCCCGGAAATGCAGCGGCTCAAGGAGCAGTTCGGCGACGACCGCCAGAAGATGTCCCAGGAAATGATGAAGTTCTACCAGAAGGAGAAGATCAATCCACTGGGAGGCTGTCTGCCGATTCTTGTTCAGATGCCGGTATTCATCGCCCTCTACTGGATGCTGCTGGAGTCAGTCGAACTTCGCCATGCGCCCTTCATGTTCTGGATTCAGGACCTGTCGGTGAAGGATCCGTTCTTCATTCTGCCGCTCCTGATGGGGGCCTCGATGTTCGTCCAGCAGATGCTCAACCCGACACCACCGGACCCCATGCAGGCGAAGATCATGAAGATGCTGCCGATCGTCTTCACCTTCTTCTTCCTGTGGTTCCCTGCCGGCCTGGTCATCTACTGGGTGGTCAACAACTGCATCTCCATCATTCAGCAGTACACGATCACCCGCAAGATCGAGGCCGACCCGAATATCGGCAAGGGCATGAAGACCAAGTAGCACGGTACTTCTCCTCTCTCCAGACCCTCGCCACGGCGGGGGTCTGGCGTTTCCGGGGTTAGCCCCGGACAATGTGCCCTCCACCAGAGGAGCCGTCGATGACCGCCAGTTTCCATGATCAGGACACCATCACTGCCCTGGCCACGCCACCGGGACGCGGCGGCGTGGGCATCATCCGCCTCTCCGGCCCTGCCTGCGCCACGATCGCCGAGGCCATGGTCGGCCACTGCCCGGCGCCACGCTACGCCCACTACGGGCCTTTCCGCGGCGAATCCGCGGTGATCGACGAAGGGCTGGCGCTGTTCTTCCCCGGCCCCCACTCCTTCACCGGCGAGGATGTCCTGGAACTGCAGGGCCACGGCGGACCGGTGATCATGGACCTGCTGCTCGAGCGCTGCGTGCAGCTCGGGGCACGCCTCGCCCGACCGGGGGAGTTCTCGGAACGTGCCTTCCTCAACGACAAGCTGGATCTGGCCCAGGCAGAGGCCATCGCCGACCTGATCGAGGCCAGTTCCCGCGGGGCGGCCGAAAATGCCCTGCGCTCCCTGCAGGGCGAGTTCTCTCGCCACGTGGCGTCTCTGGTCCAGCGGCTGATCGAGCTGCGCATGTACGTCGAGGCGGCCATCGACTTCCCCGAGGAGGAGATCGACTTTCTCGCCGACGGGCATGTCGCCGCAAGACTGGCCGCGGTCCAGTCGGAGCTGACCGCGGTGAGGACCGCGGCCGGCCAGGGGGCTCTGATGCGCGAAGGCATGAGCGTGGTGATCGCCGGGCGCCCCAATGCCGGCAAGTCGAGCCTGCTCAATGCGCTGACCGAACAGGACACCGCCATCGTCACCGACATCGAGGGCACGACCCGAGACGTGCTGCGAGAACACATCCACCTGGATGGCATGCCCCTGCATGTCATCGATACGGCCGGACTGCGCGATACGCCGGACGCGGTGGAGAAGATCGGGGTCGCCCGTGCCTGGGAAGAGATCGAGAAGGCTGATCGTGTGCTGCTGCTGGTGGACGCTGCCACCACCGATGCCGTCGATCCCATGGCCATCTGGCCCGAGTTCGTGGCACGTCTGCGCGACCCCTCACGGCTGACGCTGATACGCAACAAGATCGACGCCAGCCACGAAGCACCGGGCCTGGATGCTGACGCCGCCACCCCCGTGATCCGACTATCCGCCAGGAGCGGTGCAGGAATGGCGGATCTCAAGGAACACCTCAAGACGATAATGGGCTATGCAGCCACCACCGAAGGACGTTTCTCGGCTCGTCGCCGCCATCTGGAAGCCCTGGACCGAGCCCGACAAGCCCTGGACAACGGCGAGGCACAGCTCAACGGCTACGGGGCCGGTGAGCTGCTTGCCGAGGATCTGCGCGATGCTCAGCAGGCGCTGGGCGAGATTACCGGGGAATTCAGCGCGGATGATCTGCTCGGCGAGATCTTCGGCAGTTTCTGCATCGGCAAGTAGGCGGTCGCCCTACTCCCCTACCCACCAGTCAGCGCGATGGTGACAGGTTGCCCCCAGCAGCGGCGTGACCCGCCGCATCGCCGCCTCCAGCCGTCCATCTAGCCCCCAGGGCGGATTGATCACCAGCATGCCACTACCGGTCATGCCCCGTTCGCCCTCCTGTGCCTCGCGCAGCTTCAGCTCACTGCGCCATATCTTGCGCAGCCCCCCTCTGCGAAGGCTCTCAAGCAGCTCACGATGGCGCCCGGCCGGCAGAACAGGGTACCAGACCAGCACGATGGCGTGACGCGCCCGGCGCATGGCCTCGAGCACCGTCTCTGCCACTTCGCCGTACTCCACCTTTCGCTCGTAGCTGGGGTCGATCAGCACGCAGAGCCGGGGAGTGGTTACCGGCAGACACCCCACCAGCCCCTTCAGGCCGTCACCATGGATGCGCTGCACATTGTCGGGCAGGGCCTGGCGGGCCAGATGTTCGTGCTCGCCGGGATGCAGCTCATAGAGCATCAAGCGATCATCGGCACGCAACCGGTCCGACAGCCACCAGGGTGAACCGGGGTAATGGTCGAGTCTGCCGTCCCGCATCTGGACCCGCCCGATCGCAGCGAGCCAGTCATTGAGCAGCGTGTCATCACGCAGATGCGCCCTGGCCTTCCAGAGCCGGGCGATGCCCTCAAGGTACTCTCCCAGCCTTGACGTCTCATCGGCCATCAGCGGATAGACCCCACGGCCGGCATGCGTATCCATGTACGTAACGGGGGAGCGCTTACGTAAAAGATGATCGATAACCGCAAAGAGCGTCAAGTGCTTGTGAACATCGGCAAAATTGCCCGCATGATAGGCATGCTGATAGGAAAGCATGAGAAAGGTCCGTGAATCGACAGGACGAAAAGACCCGCCACCGCGGTGACGGGCCCCTGGAGTGCAGTATCAGGACGCCGGCTTACTGCTGCTGGAAGCGGTCCTCGATGGGCGACAGGGTGACCTCCACCCGACGGTTCTGGGACCGACCCTGCTCGCTGTCGTTGCTGGCCACCGGCTGGTCCTCGCCATAACCGCGCATGTTAAGTCGATTACGCGCTACACCGGTCTGGGCCAGATAGCTGCCGACCGACTCGGCTCGCCGCTCGGAGAGCCGCTGATTGTAGCTGGCATCACCCGTGCTGTCGGTATGACCCGCAATGTTGACCAGAGTATCGGGATACTGCTGCAACACGGAAGCCACGTCATCGAGAGCGTTGCGCGCGCTGGAGGTCAGGTCGCTGGAGTCGAAGCCAAAGGTCACCTCGCTGGGCATGTTGAGCACGATATCGTCACCACGCCGGTCGACCCCGATCCCGGTGCCCTGCGTGCTCTGTCGCAACTGCTCCTCCTGACGGTCCATGTAGGCACCGATCCCCCCACCGGCGGCAGCCCCCACGGCGGCACCGATCAGGGCGCGATCACGGCGACTGGTACTGCCGTCACCACTGAGGGCACCGGCAGCAGCGCCGACGGCCGCACCGATGGCCGCACCCGTTCCCGTCTGGCTGCGCTGGGTCTGCCCGCTTTGGGGGTCGGTGGTTGCACAGCCAGCCAGCAGCACAGCAGCAGCCAGCGGTGCCATCAGTCGAATGGATCTGCTCATGGTCTCCGCGTCTCCTTGAGTTAGGTGTGTCATCCTTCACTGCCCCGTGCATCATCGATCAGAGCCAGTACGTCATTCAAGAATAGTAGACCCTGAGGGGATGCCCTAAGCCAGTCGACATCTTCCACGAGAAGTCCTTTTTCACGGGCTGCACCCAGCCGGTCCAGCAGCGCTCGCGACTCGCGTCCGGTATGCGCCTTCCAGGTCGAAAGCGGCACACCCTCCACCAGGCGCAGGGCATTCATGGCGAATTCCAGCGGAAGTTCGCGTTCCTCGATCTCGGCGCAGCCCGCCACGAAGCCACGGGGGTCGTTGAGCCGACGCAAGTAGGCCTCGGGCAGCCGTGACTTCCAGCGTCGCTGAATCTCGAGCCCCCTGACTCCCGGCATGCTGAGCTTGCCATGGGCACCGGCCCCGATACCCAGGTAGTCACCAAAGCACCAGTAGTTGAAGTTGTGTCGGGAACCTCGCCCGCAGCGGGCGTAGGCGGAAATCTCGTAGCGCGCCAGCCCGGCTGCCTCCAGGCGCTCGTGCCCGAGATCCTGAATCTCCCACAGCACCTCATCGACGGGCAGTACAGGGGGAAAGGCATGGAATTCGGTATTGGGTTCCAGCGTCAGTTGATACCAGGACAAGTGCTCCGGGGCGAGTGCAAGCGCCTGGTCAAGGTCCGCCAGTGCCAGTCCCGGCGTCTGCTCCGGGAGACCATGCATCAGATCGAGGTTGAGGTTATCAAATCCCGCCCGACGCGCCTCCTCGACGGCTGCCACGGCGTCGTCACCGTCATGGATACGCCCCAGCGCTGCAAGCTGTGCATCCTGGAAGCTCTGTACGCCCAGCGACAGGCGGTTGATGCCTGCCGCTCGATAGCCCGCGAAACGTCCACGCTCCAGGGTGCCGGGATTCGCTTCCAGGGTGATCTCGATATCCGTTGCCAATGGAAGTCGGCTTGCCACGGCTTTCAGAAGTCGCTCATAGAAGTCAGCAGACATCAGGCTCGGGGTGCCACCGCCGATGAAGATGCTCACCAGTTCGCGGCCCGCGGCCAACGGCAGGTCGGCATCGAGATCGGCGATGAGCGACTCGAGATAGCGTGACTCGGGCAAGTCGGCACTGCGCCCCACGCCATGGGAATTGAAGTCACAGTAGGGGCACTTGCGCACGCACCAGGGAACGTGGACATAGAGTGACAGTGGCGGAGCATCGGTGCAGGTCGGGGCAGGGGCGCTCATCGTGGTCCTTGCCCTTCGTCCATCGCCTCTACAAGTGCCTGCAGGGCCCGCCCTCGATGGCTGAGCCGGTTCTTCTGTTCGGCGGTGAGTTCGGCGGCACTCGCCTGCTGATCGGGAAGCCAGAACAGTGGATCATAGCCGAAGCCTTCTTCGCCGCGCGGCGCCTGGAGGATCTCGCCCTCCCAGCTACGCTGCACGATCAACGGCACCGGATCCTCGGCATGGCGCAGCAGCACCAGCACGCACCAGTAGCGGGCCCGACGCCCCCCCTCCGGCACCTCGGCCAGAGAGGCCAGCAGCCGGGCATTGTTGCGTGCATCGCTCCTGGGCTCCCCAGCATAGCGCGCAGAGTAGATACCGGGGGCGCCGTTCAGTGCATCGACTTCCAGGCCGGAATCGTCGGCCAGTGCCGGCAGTCCACTGAGACGACTCGCTTCCCGTGCCTTGAGCAGGGCGTTCTCGACGAAGGTCACGCCGGTTTCCTCGACATCGGCCACGCCGAAGTCGGCCTGGGGCCGCACGTCGACGCCCAGCGGAGCGAGCAACTGGTGGAACTCGCGCAACTTGCCGGCATTGCCACTGGCCAGAACCAGAAGGGCTGACGTCATGGTCGATACTCCAGATGGTCAGGGAGAGATCATTCTACGAGCCGATGCCTTCCGGGGAAACGGCCGGGGCAGGGACAGGAACAATGTCATTCGAGAAAGGCGATTTTCTCATGCCTGATAGTGATGTCTCGCATCGCACATTCGGGAATCCCTGACTGAATTTCCTTGGCAGCCTCTCCCTTCAGACGCGACAGCGGCACCATGTTCCAGCAGCAACCCCCTGATTAAAATGGAAATTTATTCTCGATAGGGGATAAGGAAGATATAAATGGATTTCTATATAACCAAAACCTAGTAACGAAAACTTACATTCTGGCCGAGACTGGTGGCCAGTGTGTCACCTGCGCCACGAATGACTGATGGCCTTATAAGAAACCCAACCACGAATCGCGAAGGGGCCGGACCATGGAAAAGGGGAAGAGCCTGGTGTTGCTGGTGACCGCCAACAACCCTCAGTCACAACTCTTCATCGACTATCTCCACCAGCAGCTTGATTGTCCGGTCTCGGTCATGGCGCCGGGAACGGAGTCGAGGGGAAAGGAGGCTTCGCCGAGCGTGGTGCTGCTCGATGCAGATCATATCGATGAGGCCACCATGCAGCAGTGGCATGTCAAGGCGGCCGAAGCCGATGACATGTCACTGAGTGCCTTCAACCTGCGGGACGAGGAGCACGCGGTAGAGATTCTCTCGGTGATGAACCTGCAGGGTGTCTTCTACCGCAGCGATTCACTGGAGATGATCTGCAAGGGCCTGCGGATACTGCTGGAGGGCAACCTGTGGATGTCACGCTCGTTGATGACACGCATGATCCAGTTCTTTCGCCGCCGGCAGCTGAACTCCTATCGGCCGGTCTGTGGCTTGACCCACCGCGAGCTGGAGATCATCGCCATGCTGGGCACCGGAGCCTCGAACATCGAGATTGCCGACCAGTTGTTCGTCAGCGAACACACCGTCAAGTCGCATCTCTACAACATCTTTCGCAAGATCAAGGTCCATAACCGGCTACAGGCCGTCAACTGGGCACGGCAGAATCTTGGGGCCCCACCCCCCCTGGTAGGACGCCACCGACGCAACGCGTCTCACCAGGCCCTCCCCCCGTCCACCTGAACACGCTTCAGGTCAGACGCACGTGATCCTGGATCAGACCTGCCAGGGTCTCGGCGGCATTGTCGGCCGTGGTATCGAGGTGCAACAGGTGCAGACGCTCCTCGTCGCCGAAGGGCTCGAAGTCGGCCTGCTGGGAGGCCAGTATGGAGAGGCTGTCCTCGACGGCAACACCATGGCGTCGAGCGCGCTTCTCGATGCGGCGATGCAGGGTGCCCTCATCGGCCTCGAAGCTGATGAGCAGCACCGGTAGACCTCTGGCTTCGGCCTGCTGGCGAAGCAGGTCACGCTGCTCGCGCTTCAGGAAGGTGCCATCGACGCAGGTCGGGAACCCGGCCTCCAGCAGCGAACCCGCACATGCGGCCAGACGGCGGTAGGTGCGCTCGGTGGCCTCACGCGTAAAGATATCCACAGCGGGTTCCACCACGACGGCCTGTGGATCGATCCCGTGCAGCCGTCTGCGCTCCGCGTCCGAACAGAGACGCACGGCCCCCAGCCGACTGACAAGGGTCCGGGTGAAACGGCTCTTGCCACTGCCCGCTACGCCGATGCCGATGATCAACGGGGGAAAGCGGAACTCGGCATGGGACTCGGCCAGATCCAGATAACCACGGCACTCCCGCATGGTCTCGGCCAGCAGCGCCGGACGTTCGCCATCGTCACCGGCGACTCGTTGGCGCTGCAGGGCGCGACGTGCGCCGGAGAGCGCCTCGACGACGCTAAAGACCGACAGCAGACGCGTCATCTCGTAATCCCCGGAACTGCGCAGGTAAAGATCGAGCGCCTGACGCGCCAGTCCGCTCTCGCCGCGGGATTCCAGTCCCACCAGCAGCGAGGCCAGGTCGCTGCCGGGGTCGACGATGGTATCGCCGCCGGGACTCTGGAGATCACGACCGATGGCATTGGCCAGCAGCACTCGGCCCTGGTCACAAAGCCGGCTAAGGGGATGCACGAAAGCCCAGCTGGCGGCGAGCAGGCGCGAGCGGCGCGCCACGAAGCAGGGTGCCAATCGCTCGAGGTCCTCCTCGAGCCACTGGCGGAGCCGTGACAGGCGATGATGATCCTCTTCGCCGGAGAGCAACGTCTCGATGGTCGCCACTTCCCGGTCGCAGCGTTCTCGAAACGCAATCAGACCGGCGTCCTCGGAGCAGGTCTCTCCCAGCGGGCCACGATGAAAGGCCACCAGCCGGGCGATCAGTTCCTCCAGCTGCAGTGCCTCCTCGCAGGAGGTCGCGTGTTCGACATCTGTCTGGCCCATCTGGGGTCTCCCGATATGGCGGGTTGCGTGTCAGGCTTGTTGCATCGCTGCAAATGCCTTCTCGGCACCGTCGAGCGTCAACTGGATATCCTCGGGGGCATGGGCACTGGACATGAAACCTGCCTCGAAGGCCGACGGCGCCAGGTAGACGCCCTGGTCGAGCATCAAGGCAAAGAAACGGCGGAACGCATCGGCGTCGCAGGCGGTAGCCTGAGCGAAATTGTCGACCCGACTCTGCCCGGTGAAGAAGATGCCGAACATGCCGCCGGCCCGTTGAGTGATCATGTCGATACCCGCGGCATCCGCCCGCTCCTGGAGACCGTGGCAGAGGGTCTCGACCCGCTGCGCCAGAGCGTCGTGGAAGCCCGGCTGGCGAAGCTTCTCGAGCAGCGTGACGCCCGCCGCCATGGCCAGTGGATTGCCGGAGAGGGTGCCGGCGTGATAGACGGGGCCAAGCGGTGAGATCACTTCCATGATCTCGCGGCGACCGCCGAAGGCGCCCACCGGCATACCACCGCCGACGATCTTGCCCAGACAGGTGAGGTCGGGCTCGACGCCGAAATGGGCTTGGGCTCCCCCCATTGCCACGCGAAAACCGGTCATCACCTCATCGAAGATCAGCACGCTGCCGTGCTGGTCGCAGACACGGCGCAGGGTTTCCAGAAAGCCCGGCTGCGGCGGAATGCAGTTCATGTTGCCAGCGACCGGTTCGACGATGATGCAGGCCACCTCGCTGCCGATCTCCTCGAAGCACTGCTCAACGGCATCAGGGTCGTTATAGGAGAGCGTCACGGTGTGCTCGGCCAGAGAAGCCGGCACGCCGGGAGAGCTCGGCTCACCATGGGTGAGAGCCCCCGAGCCGGCCTTGACCAGCAGCGAATCGGAATGGCCGTGGTAATTGCCCTCGAACTTGACGATCTTGTCGCGACCGGTATAGCCCCGTGCCAGGCGGATGGCCGACATGGTGGCCTCGGTCCCCGAACTGGTCATCCGCACCATCTCGATGCTGGGAATCATCTCGCAGATCAGGTCGGCCATGGTGGTCTCGATCGCAGTGGGAGTGCCGAACGAGAGCCCCTTGTCGAGCCGTTCGCGCACCGCGCCGAGCACTTCCGGGTCGGCGTGGCCAGTGACCATGGGCCCCCAGGAGCCGACATAGTCAACATAACGCTTGCCTTCCACATCGAAGAGATAGGCGCCCCGGGCACGCTCCATGAACACCGGGGGACGGTCCATCCCCTTGAAGGCGCGAACCGGCGAGTTGACCCCGCCAGGAATATGGCGGCAGGCCTGCTCGAAGAGCTGTGCGGATGTGGTCATGTCAACCTCTTGCCCTGTTGGTGCGTGCCCGGGAGGCGGGCTGTGGATAATTCTCTGGATAACGTCTAGATAGCCTGTTAAGCGACAGTGAATGATGTCCTATGTCCCTTGGGCGCATTCCTGTCAGCTTCGCCCATTCTCGTCTGACGGAAGAGCGATGACCAGCCCGTCGCCTCATGGTCGCGGCGGCACGGCCTCGCCGGCCAGGCAGGACGGCATTGCCGGCAGCTGCCAGAGACGCCGGGGCAGCCGCTGATCGTGCCCCGGTTGCCAGCCCCGGGCCAGCGCCTGCCAGGTAAAGACCTGCGCCTGCTCACAGGCCGAGGTCAGTGACTCCCCCACTGCCAGGCGCGCCGCCAGGGCACTCGCCAGGGTGCAGCCGGAACCATGAAAGTGTCCGGCAAGACGCGGCCAGGTCCACTGCCGAGTGGTCTCCGGCGCATGCAGGGTATGCTCGACCCGATCGGCCGGCACCCGCTCCGCGGGATCGTCGGTACCGGTGACCAGCAGCGCCTGGCAGCCCAGCGACATCAATCTCACCGACCGGTGGGTATCATCCTCGAGGTCGTCGCCCGCCAACCGGGCCAGCTCCCGCCGGTTGGGGGTCAGGATATCCACAAGCGGCAGCAGCTGGTGGCGCATCGCATCGACGAGCTCGGCTGTGGACAAGTCACTGCCACCGCCGGACCTGAGCACCGGATCCATCACCACCGGCACCCCCGGCCGACGCCGCAGGATATCCACCACCGCATCCAGCACGGCGCCATTCGGCACCAGGCCGATCTTGATCGCCGCGACCTCGAGGTCATCCAGGGCCGTCGCCATGGCGTAGAGATCATCGGCAGCCACGGGCCTCACGGCGCTCACGTCCCGACAGTTCTGCACCGTCAGGGCCGTGGGCAGGGTCAGTGCCCAGCCACCGCAGGCGGCCACCGCTTCACTGTCGGCCACCAGGCCGGCACCCCCGGTGGGATCATGGCCGGCCAGCACCAGCACCGTCGGCAGGTGGGGCGTCATTTCATGAGTCTCGGCCATCAGAAGGGCTTCAGCACGGCCAGGAAGATGACCAGCAGCAGAACGATCACCGGCAGCTCGTTGAACCAGCGGAAGTACACATGCCCACGCCGGCAGCGCGACTCGGCGAACTGCTTCAGATAGATCAGGCAGATGTGATGATAACCCACGAGCAGTGCTATCAGCAGCAGCTTGGCATGAATCCAGCCCTGAGTGAGCCAGGCAGGATTGAGCACCAGCAGGGCGCCTCCGAACAGCAGCACCGCGATCATCGAGGGGGTCATGATGCCTCGATAGAGCTTGCGCTCCATCACCAGGAAGTGGTCGATGGCCTCCTGTTCGCCTCTATCCCTGGCCATGGCATGGTAGACATAGAGACGGGGCAGATAGAACAGGGCAGCAAACCAGGTCACCATGGCTACCAGGTGCAGGGCCTTCATCCACAGATACATAACGACTCCTCAGCCGTGGGTCGAATCGGAAAAGCGGTAATAGCGCTCGATGGCATCCCGGGTGATGATACCGGAAATTCGCTTCTGCTTCGGCCGGTGACCATGCTCCACGTAAAGGGCATCCAGCGCCTTGTCATTGAGCCGCATGAAGGCCTCCGATAGCGTTGCCTGCAGGTGGATCGGTGCCATGTCCAGGCGCTGACCGGGAATCTCCAACAGATCCAGCAGCGCGCTGGCATCCTCCGACTTGGGCGCGTCGTGCTCCAGCAGCCAGCGGGCCAGGTCGGCCGCCTTGAGCGCCAGGGTCGGCTTGACATCCGTGGAGCGCTCGATGAGCACCCAGACGGGGTTTGACTCGAGCAGGGCACTGGCCTGATCACGGGTCACCATACGCGCGGTGCGCACCAGTCTTCGCTCCATTACCGCCGGCACCGAGACCCGGGAAAGCGCCTGCATCAACGGCTGCTGCAGGGGGTGCAGTCCCTGACGCGTCTGGGTGATGAAGAAGCCCTGGCTTCGCCCCAGCTGCCTCGCCGTCAGGCAGGCTACCACCACCGCCAGCATGCCCGGCATGATTATGGCAGGATTGTGCGTGAGCTCGAGCAGCGCCATCAGGGCAGCAAGCGGTGCCTGCAGCACGGCCCCCATCATGGCCGCCATACCCAGCAAGGCGTAAACCTCGGGCGCCGACGCCCCCATGGGCAACAGAAACTGGCCTGCCAGACCGCACAGGGCGCCTGCCGCCCCGCCGACCACCAGGATAGGGCCGATGATGCTGACCGGAATACCGCAGGCAACGGTAAAGGCGGTAATCAGTAACTTGCCGATCGCCACTACCAGCAACACATCCACCGCAGCGCGTCCGCCCAGCGCCAGCTGCAAGGTGTCATAGCCCATCCCCTGAACCTCGGGGTACCACCAGGCCACCCCGGCTACCGCCAGCGCCGCCAGGGCAAAACGCAGTGCCATGGGAAGTCGTTGAAGCCGTTCATGGCCGCGGGCCACGCGCACGAAAAGCGACGCCAGAAAACCGATCAGCAGCGCGCTGACCAGCAGCCAGGGAAGATCCAGCAAGGACTTCAGGTGCAGGTCGGGGATACCGATGGCGGGATCGGCACCATAGACCAGCTGGGCCACCACGGCCCCCATGGAGGACGCCAGGATCACCGGCATGAAACCAATGATGGTATATTCCATCATCACCACTTCCATGGCGAAGATGACCCCGGCGATAGGCGTATTGAACGAGGCCGAGATGCCTGCCGCTGTCCCGCAGGCCACCAGCACCCTGAGGCTATTGTGAGGCAGACGCAGATACTGGCCCAGGCCAGTGGATGCCGCCGCCCCCAGGTGAATCGCCGGCCCTTCCCGACCGGCGGAAAGGCCACCGATCACCGAGATCACGCCAACCCACCACTGGGTCAGCCAGTTGCGCAGTGGAAAGCGTCCCTGATGGTAGGTCAGGCGATCGATCACATGGACGACACCGATACGCCGCCCTGCCGGTGGCTGGCGAAGGAGCCACAGACCGATCAGTGCCGCCGCGACCAGGGGCATAAGAACCCGCAGCACCGCCGGCAGGGCCTCGAAGGCCTCGGGGTCTCCATCGGGAAAGAGCAGCAGCCCCCCCAGTGACAGCATCAGGCGAAAGACCACCATCAACCCGCCGGTCACCAGCCCCGAGAGTACGCCCAGCACACACAGCTGGGGCAGCGCATCGACATTGGCCAGCTTGCGTCGAAATCCCTCGAGGCTGAAATCGGGTAGCGAAAGACGCGGCACGGCAGCGATCCTGTTCGGCCTTGCGGGGAAGGACCCGCCAGGCGCCTGGCCTGGGTAGGTCGCGTCTCTCTTGTGTATCATATCCGGAGACAGAGGTCCCAGCATCACGTCAACAACCCCAGGAGGCCATCGTGATCAAGGTCGGAATCGTCGGCGGCACCGGTTATACCGGCGTCGAACTGCTCAGGCTGCTCGCCCGTCACCCGGACGTGATCGTGGAGGCCATTACCTCGCGCTCGGAATCCGGCATGGCGGTCAGCGAGCTCTATCCCAATCTCCGCGGCCACTACGACGACCTGCTCTTCAGTGAGCCTGATGCCGATCGCCTGGCCCGCTGTGATGCCGTCTTCTTCGCCACCCCACACGGCGTGGCCCATGCCCTGGCCGGTGAGCTGCTGGAAAAGGGCACGCGGGTCATCGATCTGTCCGCTGATTTCCGGTTGCGCGATGCCGATGAGTGGGCCCACTGGTATGGCCAGCCCCACGGGGCAACCGCGCTGCTTGGCGAGGCCGTCTACGGCCTGCCCGAGGTCAACCGTGAGCGCATCCGCCAGGCACGACTGATCGCCGTTCCCGGCTGCTATCCCACCGCCGTGCAGCTCGGCCTGCTGCCACTGCTGGAGGCGGAACTGATCGACGCCGACCATGTCATTGCCGACTGCAAGTCCGGCGTCACAGGGGCCGGCCGCGGTGCCAGGGTGCCTTCCTTGCTGGCAGAGGCCAGCGAATCCATGAAGGCCTATGGCGCATCGGGCCACCGCCACCTGCCGGAAATCCGTCAGGGGTTGACCGATGCCGCCGGCAGGCCGGTAGGTCTGACCTTCGTGCCCCATCTGACACCGATGATCCGCGGCATCCACGCGACCCTCTACGGCCGACTGACCGCTGACCCTGGCGACCTGCAATCGCGCTTCGAGCGCCGCTTCGCCAATGAACCCTTCGTCGACGTGATGCCGGCAGGCAGCCATCCCGAAACCCGCAGCGTGAAGGGTGCCAACCTGTGCCGCCTGGCCGTGCATCGTCCCGGCGACGGTGACACCGTGGTGGTGCTCTCGGTCATCGATAACCTGGTCAAGGGCGCCTCGGGCCAGGCGGTGCACAATCTCAACCTGATGTTCGGCCTGGACGAGTCCGCCGGCCTCGATGCCCCGGCCATCATGCCCTGATGGCAACCGTCCGCCCCACCCCCAAGGGGCGCCGGGAGATGATCGTCCCGGCAAAGTTGACCCTTTTGCTGGGGATTGTGGATAATCCCCCCTGGCAAGACATTCACCGATCCAGGGGAGGACACCCATGAGTGGTGCCGAATCCTTCGTTCCCACCCCCTTGTTGCTCTCGGACGAGGCCCGTACCCGTCTGGTGGCGCTCATCGAGGAACAGGGCAACCCTCGGCTCAAGCTGCGGGTCTACGTCACCGGCGGTGGCTGCTCGGGCTTCCAGTACGGCTTCGACTTCGCCGAGAATGTCGCCGACGACGACACCCTCGTCGAGTTCGGCTCGGTTGCCCTGGTGGTCGATCCGCTCTCCTACCAGTACCTCGTCGGCTCGACCGTTGACTATGAGGAGGGTCTGGCCGGTGCCCGCTTCCTGGTGCAGAACCCCAATGCCACCACGACCTGCGGATGTGGCGCTTCCTTCATGGTCTGAGTGGTCTGACCGCCAGCGTTGGTTCAGCGGTGAAACCCTTCTCCACCCACCACTTGACGCTTCCCCGGGAACTCGCCATGGTTTAGGGCGTACTTCACAACAAATTCTTCAATGGGGAATCGTATGAAACACCAACTGAAGACTGCCTCCCTGGCGGCCAGTGTTGCCCTGGGAATGGGATTTTCCAGCCTGGCCAGCGCCGATGATCATGTCCTCGAGGTCGTCACCGACCCGAGCTTCGTCCCCTTCGAGATGATGGACCAGGAAACCGGCGAAATGGTCGGCTTCGACATGGACATCCTCAGTGAACTCTCCGAGCGTGCCGGCTTCGAATACGAGCTCGAGACCATGGACTTCAACGGCATCATTCCTGCCGTTCAGACCGGCAACGTCGATATCGCCATCGCCGGCATCACCATCACTGAAGAGCGCGAGGAGATCGTCGACTTCTCGGACCCTTACTACGACAGTGGCCTGCAGATCCTGGTGGGCGCCAACGATGACAGCATCGAGGGCCTCGAGGATCTGGCAGGCAAGAAGATCGGTACCAAGGTCGGCTCCACCAGTTATGACTTCCTCGAGGAGAACCTGGGTGACGATGCCGATATCACCCCCTATCCGGGCAGCAGCGACATGTACATGGCTCTGCTCGGCGGCAGCGTGGATGCCGTCTTCTATGATGCGCCCAATGTCGGCTACTTCTCCCAGACCAAGGGCGAGGGTCGCGTCAAGGTCGTAGGCGATCTCTATGAAGGCCAGCAGTACGGTATCGCCTTCGCCGAGGGCAGCGAGTGGGTCGACCCCGTCAACGAGGCCCTGGCCGAGATGAAGGAAGACGGCACCTACGACGAGCTCCACGCCAAGTGGTTCGGTAGCGCCAGCGACGAATGACTTCCTTCGCTTGCTGATCGCGGGGCCGGGTCGAGAGCCCGGCCCCGTTGCGTTGCGTATCCGATCCCCCACCTGTCGTCACCCCTGCGTCTTGACGGAGAAACCTAGTGGACGTCACCTTCCAATTCGACTGGCAGGCGGCCTTTGCCTCCATTCCCCATCTGCTGCCGGGGATACCCTACACCCTGCTGATCTCCTTCGCGGGTCTGGCCATCGGCTTCATCATCGGCATTGTCTTCGGCCTGCTCAGGATCAGCCCCATCGTCTGGCTCCGGGTCCCCGCCATAACCTACATCGAGATCTTTCGCGGCACACCGGTCCTGGTACAGGTGCTGTTCATCTTCTATGGCCTGCCGCAGATCTTGGGTGGGCCCATCAACGCCCTGGTGGCCGGCATCGCCGCTATCGCGGTCAACTCGGGCGCCTATATCTCCGAGATCGTGCGCGGCGGCGTGCAGTCCATCGATCGCGGCCAGAAGGAGGCCGGGCTTTCACTGGGACTCTCGCGCCGTCAGACCTTCCGCTACATCATCTGGCCCCAGGCCTTCCGGCGCATGATCCCGGCGCTCGGCAACCAGGGCATCATCAGCATCAAGGACACCTCGCTGTTCTCGGTGATCGGGGTCGGTGAGCTGGTCCGCCAGGGCCAGGTCTACATCGCCACCACCTTCACCGCCCTGGAAGTCTACCTGATGGTTGCCCTGCTCTATCTGGCGATCACACTCACCCTGTCGTTGGTGTTGCGCATCATCGAACGCAAGGGCCTGGCCGGACAATAAGGAAAGCGCGTCATGAACCCAGACAAGTCACCTTCCAGCGCCGACTCCATCGTGCGCCTGGACAAGGTCAACAAGTTCTTTGGCGACCTGCATGTGCTGAAGGACATCGACCTGGATATCTCGCCCGGAGAAGTGGTCGTGATCGTCGGCGCCAGCGGGTCGGGCAAGTCAACGCTGATTCGCTGCGTCAATGGCCTCGAAGAGTTCCAGCAGGGTCATATCGAGGTCGATGGCAACGAGCTGCTCCCCCATGGCAAGGCCGGCCAGGCGCTGCAGAAGATCCGTACCGAGGTCGGCATGGTCTTCCAGCAGTTCAATCTCTTCCCGCATCTGAGCGTACTCGACAACGTCACCCTGGCGCCCATGAAGGTACGTGGCTGGAGTCGTATTGATGCCATGGAGACCGCAGAACGATTGCTCGAGCGTGTGGGCATCAGTGACCAGGCAGCCAAGTATCCCGGGCAGCTCTCGGGCGGTCAGCAACAGCGCGTGGCCCTGGCCCGTGCCCTGGCGATGGAACCGCGCCTGATGCTGTTCGATGAGCCGACCTCGGCACTTGACCCCGAGATGATCGGCGAGGTCCTGGATGCCATGCGTGAACTGGCGAAAGAGGGCATGACCATGATGATCGTGACCCACGAGATGGGCTTCGCCAGGGAAGTTGCCGACCGGGTGATCTTCATCCATCAGGGCGAGATTGCCGAACAGGGTCCGCCCGAGGAGGTCCTGGATCGTCCTCGCAACCCCCCCACCCAGCAGTTTCTGTCGCGGGTACTCAAGCACTGATTCATCCTCGAACGCACCTTCCTGAACGGGCCCTGTCGTTATCGACAGGGCTTTTTTTTGCCTGTGGACAGAAAGTCCTCGAGAGCGGCCCTGACCCGCCTGCAGCCCCCGGCGTACGGGGCGATGGACCTTCCCTGACAGACTGTTCACAGGTACGGTGACAAGCCAGGTAGTCAACGGTGGATAAGCCGTGCGCGAGCGGCGCTGTGGATAATCCCGCTTTCCATCCACAGGCTCCCGACATCCGGTCCGCAGGACGTCACCCGCCTGTCCCTGCAGCGATCAACACCATAAGACTCTGTTAAGCATAGGATAAATATGCTTATCCACGGAAAATGTCCACACCAGTAGTAACAACCACAACAGAACTTCTCTTTTATATATAGTCTTGTTATGTAGTTGAAGGAGAAGACCACCAGCTGAGGAAAGTCGGTGTGGAAAACCCTGACGATTACCCACAGGAGGTTTATACTGGCCCGCTGATTTCCACTCCTGACTGCAACATCGGCGCGCTGCGCCAAGAGGTGACCCTTGGAGTATCCAGACCGCTTTGACGTCATCGTCATCGGCGGCGGACATGCCGGAACCGAAGCCGCGCTGGCCTCGGCTCGCATGGGCTGCCGGACCCTGCTGCTGACCCACAACATCGAGACCCTCGGGCAGATGTCCTGCAATCCCGCCATCGGCGGGATCGGCAAGAGTCATCTGGTCAAGGAGATCGATGCCCTGGGCGGTGCCATGGGACTGGCAACCGACCTGGGCGGCATCCAGTTCCGCGTCCTCAATGCCCGCAAGGGACCGGCGGTCCGTGCCACCCGGGCCCAGGCCGATCGGGTCCGCTACAAGTCAGCGATTCGCGGCATGCTGGAAACCCAGGCCAACCTGACGCTCTTCCAGCAGGCGGCAGGTGATCTGATTGTCGAGGGCGATACCGTTCGTGGTGTCGTGACCGAGACCGGTATCCGTTTCCTGGCCGAGAGCGTGGTGCTGTGCACCGGCACCTTCCTCGGCGGGGTGATCCATATCGGCCTCGATACCAGCCGTGGCGGCCGCGCCGGTGACCCCCCCTCCAATGCCCTCGCCGAACGACTGCGTGCGCTGCCGTTCCGGGTCGATCGACTGAAGACGGGCACGCCGCCCCGGCTCGATGCCAAGAGCATCGATTTTTCCTGCCTCGAGGAGCAGCCTGGCGACAGTCCGACACCGGTGATGTCCTACCGCGGCAACCGCGGGATGCACCCGCGGCAGGTCAGCTGCCATATCGCGCACACCAACGAGCGGACCCACGAGATCATCCTCGCCAACCTGGATCGTTCACCGATGTACTCGGGGATGATCGAGGGCGTCGGGCCACGCTACTGCCCCTCCATCGAGGACAAGGTGCATCGCTTCGCCGACAAGGCGAGCCATCAGGTCTTCATCGAGCCGGAGGGGCTCGACACCCATGAGCTCTATCCCAACGGTATCTCCACCTCGCTGCCCTTCGATGTCCAGTTGCAGGTGGTGCGTTCCATGGCGGGACTGGAAAACGCCCATATCACCCGGCCGGGCTACGCCATCGAGTATGACTTCTTCGACCCTCGCGACCTGCAGCACTCGTTGGAGACGAAGTTTATCCACAACCTCTACTTCGCCGGGCAGATCAACGGCACCACCGGCTACGAGGAAGCGGGGGCCCAGGGGCTGCTGGCCGGCCTCAATGCCGCGCGACGCGCCCGTGGACTGGAGGCCTGGTCACCACGGCGTGACCAGGCCTACCTCGGCGTGCTGGTCGATGACCTGATCACCCTGGGGACCCGGGAGCCCTACCGCATGTTCACCTCGCGAGCGGAATACCGCCTGCTCCTGCGCGAGGACAACGCCGACATGCGTCTCACCGAGATCGGCCGTGAACTGGGACTGGTGGACGATGCCCGCTGGTCGGCCTTTGCGGCCAAGCGCGAGGCAGTGGAGCGCGAGAGCGCGCGGTTGAGAGCCAGCTGGGTGCAGCCGGGGACCCCGGCGGCCGCCCGGGTCGAGGCAAGAACCGGCACGCCGCTGGCACGCGAGTACAGCCTGATGGATCTGCTGCGCCGTCCGGAACTCGGCTACGGCGACCTCGCCAACCTGCCCGGCATCGAGGGAGAGGCCGTCGAGGACGAGGCGGTGGCCGACCAGGTGCAGATCCAGGCCAAGTACCAGGGCTACATCGATCGCCAGCAGAGCGAGATCGACAAGCTCAAGCGCCATGAGGCCACACCGCTGCCGGAAAATCTCGACTACCAGCGCGTCGAGGGGCTCTCAAACGAGATCCGCCAGAAACTCGAGGAGGTCCGCCCCGAGACCCTGGCCCAGGCAGGACGCATTTCCGGCGTGACCCCAGCGGCGGTCTCCATCCTGCTGATCCATCTCAAGAAGCGGCGGTTGCTCGACGACAGCCGGGCGGCCAACGCATGACGTCAGGTAAGCAGATCGTCGAGGCGCGTCTCGATGGCGGCATGCAGGCGTTAGGCGTCACCATGGGGGATGGGCAGCGTCACCGACTGCTGGCGCTGATAGGGCTGTTGCACAAGTGGAACCGCGCCTATAACCTCACCGCGGTACGCTCGCCGGAGGAGATGGTGACCCGTCACGTCCTCGACAGTGCCGCAGTGCTGCCCTTCATCCGGGGCCCCGAACTGCTCGACGTGGGCTCGGGACCGGGTCTGCCAGGACTGGTACTGGCGATTCTCGAGCCGACGCTCTCGGTCACGCTGCTCGACAGCAACGGCAAGAAGGTGCGCTTCCAGCGCCAGGCCGTGATGGAGCTGGGCCTTGACAACGTCACCCCGGTCCAGGCCCGGGTCGAAGTCTTCGAGTCCGTTCCCGGCGGCTATGCCCAGGTCATCTCGCGCGCCTTCTCGAGTCTGGGAGATTTCGTCGCGCTGACCGCGAATCTGGTCGCTCCCGATGGCGAATGGCTGGCCATGAAGGGGCCCGCCGTGGATGATGAGCTGGCCGGACTGCCCACGGAGATTGGCGTGGGGGCACGACACGAGCTCGCGGTGCCCTATTCGAATGGCAGCCGGCAACTCGTGGTCCTTCGGCACCGGGATGAGACCCAGGCCTGACCCAGAAGTGTCTGTTTGCCCAGCAAGGGAGTTGCCCGTGACCAAGATCATAGCCTTGACCAACCAGAAGGGCGGCGTGGGCAAAACCACCACCGCCGTCAATCTCGCTGCCAGCCTGGCGGCGCTGGATCGCCGCGTGCTGCTGGTCGACCTGGACCCCCAGGGCCATGCCACCATGGGCAGCGGTGCCGACAAGCATGATCTGGATGGCAGCGTCCTTGACGTGGTGCTGGGCGACAAACGGCCCACCGAGGTGATCCTCGACTGCGCGCAGGCGGGCTATGCCCTGCTGCCCGGCAACGGCGACCTGACGGCCGCCGAAGTGGAGCTTCTCGATCGCCATGAGGGCCGCGAGCGCTGCCTGGTCAAGGCCCTGGAGGAGGTCGCCGGCGAATATGACGTGGTGCTGATTGACTGTCCGCCGTCGCTGAACATGCTCACCGTCAATGCCCTGACCGCTGCCGATGGCGTGCTGATCCCGCTGCAGTGCGAATTCTACGCCCTCGAGGGGCTGTCGGCGCTGCTCGACACCGTGGAACAGATCAAGGATAGCGTGAACCCCCGGATCGAGATCTTCGGCATCCTGCGGACCATGTTCGACGCCCGCAACAGCCTCACCCGCGATGTCAGCAAGCAGCTGCGTGACTACTTCGGCGACGCACTGCTCAAGACCACCATTCCGCGCAACGTGCGGGTCGCCGAGGCGCCGAGCCACGGGCTGCCGGTGACCAAGTACGCGCGCTTCTCGCGCGGCAGCCAGGCCCACCGGGTGCTGGCCAAGGAACTGATCCGGCGCCTGTCGCTTTAGGCCGGTCGCCGAATACCGCTGGTAGTGATGAGGGAATGTCGATGACGCGTAAACGCGCCCTGGGACGTGGCCTGGATGCCCTGATCGGTGCCAATGCCCGACGTCGTGAAAGCCTCGATCTGCCCGAGGTCGACACGAGCGAGGCCATGCCGGTCTCTGAAGCGCCGGAGAGTCCCGCCGAGGAGCGTCTCGAGCGACTCCCGCTGGGACAGCTTTCTCGTGGCAAGTATCAGCCGCGCCGGGACATCCAGCCCGAGGCCCTCGAGGAGCTGGCCGACTCGATTCGCGCCCAGGGCGTAATGCAGCCGATCGTGGTGCGTCCGGTCGGCGAGGCGCGCTACGAGATCATTGCCGGCGAGCGTCGCTGGCGCGCTGCCCAGCTCGCCGAGCTCGACGTCATTCCTGCCGTGATCCGCGAGGTCAGCGACGAAGGCGCGCTGGCACTGGCGCTGATCGAGAACATCCAGCGCGAGGACCTCAACCCCGTCGAGGAATCGATGGCCCTCAAGCGGTTGCTCGATGAGTTCGCCCTGACCCAGCAGCAGGTGGCCGATGCCGTGGGACGTTCCCGTGCCCAGGTGGCCAACCTGTTGCGGCTGCTGACGCTGGATCCCGAGGTGCAGACCCTGCTCGAGCGCGGTGACCTGGACATGGGGCATGCCCGCGCACTGCTGGCCCTCTCCGGCGCCAAGCAGCGCAAGGCCGCCCATGAGGTGGTCAACAAGGACCTGACGGTTCGCGATACCGAAGCGCTGGTCAAGCGCCTGGCCAATGGAGAGCCCACCCGGCGCAGGCGCGAGACGCCGTCCGCCGATGTGGCTGGACTCGAGACACGGCTCACCGAGCTGCTCGGGGCTCCGGTCAAGATCCAGCATGGCCGCGGTGGCAAGGGACGGGTGACCATCCGTTACGCCAGCCTCGACGAACTCGATGGCATCCTGGAGCACATCCGATGAGGCCACTGATCGAGAGCCTCCCCACCTGCTGTCGACAATCCGTCCTTCTTTGGTCGAAGACGCATCCCGTATCACCGGAATCAACGTCGCTCATGTTGAAGGGGCGAGGGGGCTTCCCTATAATCCGCCGTTGTTTGCCTGTGGTTCGGGGGGCAGGGCGAGTGACACATGGCTAGCCGCTCGGCAACCAGGCGACGCCCCGACTACCGTCGATTGCTGCAGGTTCAGGGGATGGCCGTCGTCGTCGTGGCACTTCTCGGGCTGGCGACCGGCGGACAGAAGGCAGCCATCTCGGCCCTGGTCGGTGGACTTGTCTGTCTTGTCCCCAATCTCTACTTCGTCTGGCGTCTGTACGGGGTTCGTGGCGGCAGACATGCAAGGCAGTATGTCGCGAATTTTTACCGCGCCGAGGCGGGAAAGTTTGGTTTGACGGTGGCACTGTTCGTGATGGTGTTCATCACAGTACCTCCCTCAAACCCGATTTTTTTCTTCAGCGCATACGTGGCGGCTCAATTCATGCACTGGCTGGCTCCCTGGCTGCTGCGTGAAAGGCCGACCCCTGAACCGAGGTAAGTTCCGCATGGCAGCAGGCAATGAAGTCACGGCGACGTATTACATTCAGCACCACCTCCAGAACCTGACCTTCGGCTATCATCCGCAGAACGGCTGGTCCCTGGCCAGTACATCCGCCGAAGCCACCGAGATGGGCTTCTGGGCGATCCACCTGGACACCATGGGCTGGTCCATTGCCATGGGCGTGCTGTTCATCTGGCTGTTTCGCAAGGCCGGCAAGGTGGCGACCACCGGTGTGCCGGGCACCCTCCAGAACGCCGTCGAGATGGTCTTCGAATTCATCGAGAACCTGACTCGCTCCGCCTTCCACGGCAGGAATCCGGTCATTGCTCCCCTGGCATTGACCCTCTTCGTGTGGATCCTGCTGATGAATACGCTCAAGATCATTCCCGTCGACTATTTTCCCGAGCTCTTCGCGCGTCTTGGGGTCGAGTACATGAAGATCGTACCGACCACCGACCCCAACGCGACCCTGGGGATGGCGCTGGGTGTCTTCATCCTGATCATCTACTACAGCCTCAAGGTCAAGGGCGCGAGCGGCTTCGCCAAGGAGCTTTCGCTGACCCCCTTCAATCACTGGTCACTGATCCCCTTCAATCTGGTTCTCGAGGTCATCGGCCTGCTGGTCAAGCCGCTGGGTCTCGGCCTGCGTCTCTTCGGCAACATGTTCGCCGGCGAGGTGATCTTCATCCTCATCGCCCTGCTGCCGTTCTGGGTGATGTGGACGCTGAACGTGCCCTGGGCGATCTTCCACATCCTGGTCATCACCCTCCAGGCCTTCATCTTCACCGTGCTGTCCGTCGTCTACCTGAGCCAGGCGCACGAACATCACTGAAACGCGCAACACTTGATCAACCCCCAACCTTGAACCTCAACTCGAGAAACTAGGAGCACCACCATGGAACTCGTCTACATTGCTGCCTCCCTCATGATCGGTCTGGGCGCCCTCGGTACCGGCATCGGCTTCGCCATCCTCGGCGGCAAGCTGCTGGAATCCACCGCGCGCCAGCCGGAGCTGGGTGACCAGCTGCAGACCAAGACCTTCCTGATGGCCGGCCTGCTGGACGCCGTGCCGATGATCGGTGTCGGTATCGCGATGTACCTGATCTTCGTCGTCGCCGGTTAACGTGCCGCATACCGGGCGCCCTGCGCTCGGTTTGCTTGTGTCCGGTTGCCACGAACCAGTCAGAGGTACATCCCTGTGAATATCAACATGACGCTGATCGGGCAGACGATCGCCTTCGCGATCTTTGTCTGGTTCTGCATAAAGTATGTGTGGCCTCCGATCAGTAATGCGCTCCACGAGCGTCAGAAGAAGATCGCCGATGGCCTCGATGCGGCCAGCCGTGCTTCGCGCGACCTTGAGCTTGCCCAGGAGCAGGCGGAAGCCACCCTGCGCGAAAGCAAGGAGCAGGCCTCCCAGATTCTCGAACAGGCCAACAAGCGCTCCTCACAGATGATCGAGGAAGCGCGTGAGCAGGCCCGCGCCGAGGGTGAGCGCCTTGTCGCCAGTGCCCGTGCCGAGATCGATCAGGAAATCAATCGCGCCAAGGACGATCTGCGCGCTCAGGTGTCCAGCCTCGCGGTCACCGGTGCCGAGCGGGTCCTTGAAGCCTCCATCGACGAGAAGGCCCATCGCAAGCTGCTCGACAAGCTTGCTGCCGAACTGTGAGGAGGTGACCCATGGCGGAACTGTCTACCGTCGCACGACCCTACGCCAAGGCTGCGTTCGACTATGCCCGCGATCACCAGGCGCTGGATGCCTGGTCCGGCTGGCTGGTGACGCTGGGTCGCGTCGTCGCCGTGCGTGATGTCGAGAAGCTCCTGACCCATCCGGGGCTGGCTGTCGAGCGCAGGGTCGCCCTGCTGCTGGAGCTGGCGGAAATCGACATCGACGAAGCGGGGCGCCGTTTCCTCGATACCCTGGGTGAGAAGGGCCGCCTGGCAGCATTGCCGTCCATCGCCCAGCAGTTCGAGCGGCTGCGCGCCGAACTCGAGAAACGCGTCGATGTCACGGTGGTCTCGGCCTATCCGCTCGACGACAAGCAGCAGAACAAGCTCGCCGGTGCGCTCAAGAAGCGCCTGAATCGCGAAATCTCCATTACCACTCAGGTGGACTCCGCGCTTCTCGGCGGTGTCATCCTGCGTGCCGGCGACACCGTCATCGACGGGTCGGTACGTGGTCGACTGACACGCCTTTCCGAAGCCCTTACCGCCTGAGTCTGAGGGACATGGCATGCAGCAACTGAATCCTTCCGAGATCAGCGACATCATCAAGCAGCGTATCGAGAAGCTGGATGTCGCATCCGAAGCCCGTAATCAGGGCACCATCGTCAGCGTTTCCGACGGCATCGTGAAAGTTCACGGCCTTGAGGACGCGATGTTCGGTGAAATGATCGAGTTCCCCGGCAGCATCTTCGGCATGGTGCTCAACCTGGAGCGCGACTCCGTGGGTGCCGTGGTGTTGGGCGACTACCTGCAGCTCGAAGAGGGCATGACCGCCCAGTGCACCGGCCGCATTCTCGAGGTGCCGGTGGGCCCCGAACTGGTCGGCCGCGTGGTCGATGCCCTGGGCAACCCCATCGACGGCAAGGGCGACATTGACGCCAAGATGACCGACGCCGTTGAGAAGGTCGCGCCTGGCGTCATCACCCGTCAGTCGGTCGACGAGCCGGTGCAGACCGGTCTCAAGTCCATCGACGCCATGGTACCGATCGGCCGTGGCCAGCGTGAGCTGATCATCGGCGACCGTCAGATCGGCAAGTCAGCCATTGCCATCGATGCCATCATCAACCAGAAAGGCAAGGGCATCACCTGCGTCTACGTGGCCATTGGCCAGAAGCAGTCGACCATTGCCAACGTGGTACGCAAGCTCGAGGAGCACGGCGCGATGGAGCACACCATCGTGGTTGCCGCCGGCGCTGCCGATCCGGCCCCGATGCAGTTCCTCGCAGCCTATTCCGGTTGCACCATGGGCGAGTACTTCCGCGACCGCGGTGAAGATGCGCTGATCGTCTACGATGATCTCTCCAAGCAGGCCGTGGCCTACCGTCAGGTCTCTCTGCTGCTGCGTCGTCCACCGGGGCGTGAGGCCTTCCCGGGTGACGTCTTCTACCTCCACTCACGCCTGCTCGAGCGTGCCGCTCGCGTCAATGCCGACCATGTCGAGAAGTTGACCAATGGTGAAGTGAAGGGCAAGACCGGCTCGCTGACGGCACTGCCGATCATCGAGACTCAGGGCGGTGACGTCTCGGCGTTCGTGCCGACCAACGTGATCTCCATCACCGACGGTCAGATCTTCCTCGAGACCGACCTGTTCAACTCGGGTGTCCGTCCGGCCATCAACGCCGGCCTCTCGGTCTCCCGTGTCGGCGGTTCGGCTCAGACCAAGATCATCAAGAAGCTCGGCGGCAGCGTGCGCCTGGCCCTGGCCCAGTATCGCGAACTGGCGGCCTTTGCCCAGTTCGCCTCCGATCTGGACGAGGCGACCCGCAAGCAGCTCGAGCATGGCCAGCGCGTCACCGAGCTGATGAAGCAGAACCAGTACTCGCCGATGTCCGTGGCCGAGATGGCCCTCTCCCTGTACGCCGCCAACGAGGGCTACCTGGAGGAGGTCGAGGTCAACAAGGTGCTGGACTTCGAGCGCGCACTGCGTGACTTCATGAAGGCCGAATACGCCGAGCTGCTCGACAGGATCAACCAGACCGGCGACTACAGCAGCGAGATCCAGGAAGGATTGAAAGAGGGTCTCGACAAGTTCAAGGCCACTCAGAGCTGGTAATTCCGCTGGCCCGTTTCGCCTGCGGGACGGGCCCTGGAACTTTCTGAGTGCCACGAACGGAGTAGATCGCTATGGCAGCTGCAAAAGAGATACGCACCCAGATCGGGAGCATCAAGAACACGCAGAAGATCACCAGCGCCATGGAAATGGTCGCGGCGTCGAAGATGCGCAAGGCCCAGGACCTGATGAAGGCCAGCCAGCCCTATGCGCGTCAGATCCGCAACGTGGTCGCGCATGTCGCCGATGCCAACCCCGAATACCGCCACCCCTGGATGATCGAACGCGACGTCAAGCGGGTCGGCTATATCGTGGTGTCCACCGACCGTGGCCTGTGTGGCGGCCTGAACGTGAACCTGTTCAAGGCCGTCGTCCAGGATGCCAGGGCATGGCGCGACCAGGGAGCGGAACTCGACTTCTGTGCCCTGGGAAGCAAGGCCGGCAGCTTCTTCAAGAGTTACGGGGGCAACCTCGTTGCCGCGAAGAGCGGCCTGGGTGAGTCGCCTGAGGTCGAGGACCTGATCGGCAGCGTGAAGGTGATGCTGGATGCCTACGACGCGGGTGAGGTGGATCGCCTTCACGTGGTGTACAACGAGTTCGTCAACACCATGACCCAGAAGCCGGTGGTTCGTCAGCTGCTGCCCCTGTCGCCCGATATGGGGGCGGATGCGCAGGACGAAGAAGACACGCGTCCCGGTAGCTGGGACTACCTGTATGAGCCGGATGCCAAGGCGCTGCTGGATAGCCTGCTGGTGCGCTTCATCGAATCGCAGGTCTATCAGGCGGTGGTCGAGAACGGGGCCTGCGAGCAGGCCGCGCGGATGATCGCCATGAAGAGTGCCACCGACAACGCCGGCAATCTCATCGACGACCTGGAGCTGGTGTACAACAAGGCCCGTCAGGCGGCCATTACCCAGGAAATCTCCGAGATCGTCGGTGGTGCCGCCGCCGTATAGCGCCAGGGAGGTTAAGGCCCTCCCGGCATGCAGGTTTCATTTTCAGGTATTTGAGAGGAACCAAGATGAGCGGACGTATCGTACAAATCATCGGCGCGGTGATTGACGTAGAGTTTCCGCGGGACAATGTGCCCAAGGTCTACGACGCGCTGAAGGTCTCGGATGTCGAGACCATTCTGGAGACCCAGCAGCAGCTGGGTGACGGCGTGGTGCGTACCATCGCCATGGGCTCCACCGAGGGGCTCAAGCGTGGCATGGAGGTGGCCAACTCCGGTGCCGCCATTTCCGTGCCGGTCGGCAAGGCGACGCTGGGTCGCATCATGAACGTGCTCGGCGAGCCCATCGACGAGGCGGGCGAGATCGGCGAAGAAGAGCGCATGCCCATCCACCGCAAGGCGCCGGGCTATGCTGACCAGGCAGCCTCCAACGAGCTGCTGGAGACCGGCATCAAGGTCATCGACCTGGTCTGCCCCTTCGCCAAGGGCGGCAAGGTTGGCCTGTTCGGCGGCGCCGGCGTGGGCAAGACCGTCAACATGATGGAGCTGATCCGCAACATCGCCACCGAGCACAGCGGCTACTCGGTCTTCGCGGGGGTCGGCGAGCGTACCCGTGAGGGTAACGACTTCTACCACGAGATGACCGACTCCAACGTCATCGACAAGGTGTCGCTGGTCTACGGCCAGATGAACGAGCCGCCCGGCAACCGCCTGCGCGTGGCCCTGACCGGCCTGACCATCGCCGAGAAGTTCCGCGATGAAGGTCGGGATGTGCTGCTGTTCGTCGACAACATCTATCGTTACACCCTGGCCGGTACCGAGGTCTCCGCCCTGCTGGGCCGGATGCCCTCCGCGGTGGGCTACCAGCCGACCCTGGCCGAGGAGATGGGGGTGCTCCAGGAGCGCATCACCTCCACCAAGACCGGCTCGATCACCTCCGTGCAGGCCGTCTACGTGCCCGCGGACGACCTGACCGATCCGTCACCGGCGACCACCTTCTCGCACCTCGATGCCACCGTGGTACTGGCGCGCTCGATTGCCGAGCTGGGGATCTATCCGGCCATCGATCCGCTGGATTCCACCTCGCGCCAGCTCGATCCGCTGGTCGTCGGCGAGGAGCACTACAACACCGCCCGCGGCGTTCAGGGGGTACTGCAGCGCTACAAGGAGCTCAAGGACATCATCGCGATCCTGGGCATGGACGAGCTTTCCGACGAGGACAAGCTGGCCGTGGCCCGGGCACGCAAGATCCAGCGTTTCCTGTCGCAGCCGTTCTTCGTCGCTGAAGTGTTTACCGGGGCCCCCGGCAAGTACGTGTCTCTCAAGGACACCATTCGTGCCTTCCAGGGTATTCTCGCCGGCGAGTACGACGAGCTGCCGGAGCAGGCCTTCTACATGGTCGGCACCATCGACGAGGCCGTCGAGAAAGCCAACCAGATGAAGTAATCCCGTCTACCTGGGAGACGTCGTCATGACGAAAAGCTTCAAGTGCGAGATCGTCAGCGCCGAAGAAGGCATCTTCTCCGGCCAGATCGAGCGGATCATCGCCACCGGTCGCATGGGCGAGCTGGGGATTCTCCCCGGCCATGCCCCGCTGCTGACCGAGCTCACGCCGGGTCCGGTTCGCGTGCTTCATGATGGCGGTCAGGAGGAGAACTACTATGTCTCGGGCGGCTTCCTCGAAGTCCAGCCGGACGTGGTGACCATCCTGGCCGATGCGGCCACTCGCGCCCATGACCTCGATGAGGCGGCGGCCGAAGAGGCACGTCAGCATGCGCTCAAGAACCTGAACGACAAGTCCGCCGAGCTGGACTACACTCGTGCTGCTGCCGAGCTGGCCGAGGCCGTGGCCCAGCTGCGCACGATCCAGCAACTGCGCAAGAAGGCCGGCAAGGGCTGATTCAGCCTCGTGCCGTCAACGACGCCCCCCGTACCCAGTGTCCGGGGGGCGTCGTCGTCTCTGACCGGTGCCGGATCTTTCTTGCCTATCCCGTCGTCCGGCCCTCGACACGGCGCTTACAGGAGGGTGGCCATGCCCCTTGATGATACCCTGCAGCCCCATCATGCCGCGCTGTTGACGGCCCTGGCGGATGAGGATACCGAGCAGCTGGGAGTCCTGCTGCGTGAGCTGCGCTCGGCAGACATCGGTGAGCTCGTCGAGAACGCCCTGGGCGAGGAAGACGAGGGCCTGCCGGTGGCGCTGGCGCTGCTCGACGGCCTGCCTCTCGAACGGCGTGCCAATGTGCTGGGCTATCTGCCTGGCGAGGAGCAGCGTGCGGTCGCCGAGTCGATGACGGACAAGGCGCTGCTGCTGCTGCTCGAGGAGATGGGCTCCGACGAGCGAACCGACCTGTTCAAGGTGCTGGACGAGGATCGTCGCGAGGCGTTGTTGCGACGCATGGCCCATCGCGAGCGGGAGGAGCTCAAGCGGCTGGCCAGTTACGAGGAGGGCACTGCCGGGGCGATCATGACCTCGGACTATGTCGCCATCCCTACCGGCATGACCGTCTCCCGTGCCCTGATGCGTGTGCGCCAGACGGCCCCGGACGCCGAGACGGTCTACCAGCTCTACATCGTCGATCCGGAAGGGCGTCTGGCCGGCACCCTGTCCTTGCGTCAGCTGATGGTGGCCCGCCCCGGGGCGCTGATCGATGACCTGATGATCAAGGATGTCATCAGCGCGGGCGTGGATGAGGCTCAGGAGGAGGTGGCGCGGACCGTGGCCCGCTACGACCTTCTGGCTCTGCCGGTTGTCGATATTGACCGGCGTCTGGTCGGCATCGTCACCCATGATGATGCCATGGACGTGGTGGAGTCCGAGGCCACCGAGGATATCCACAAGGGGATGTCCATCGGTGCGCTGGAAGACGGGGTCAGCCGCGTGCCGCTGTGGAGCCTCTATCGCAAGCGGGTCACCTGGCTGGTGCTGCTGGTATTCGCCAACCTCTTCTCCGGGGCCGGCATCGCCTTCTTCGAGGAGACTATCGCCGCCCAGGTGGCGCTGGTGTTCTTCCTGCCGCTGTTGATCGGTAGTGGCGGCAACGCCGGCGCCCAGGCCGCTACCCTGATGGTGCGCGGCATGGCCACCGGTGATGTGGGCGTCAAGGACTGGGGCAAGTTGCTGGGCCGTGAACTGCTGGTGGCCGGTTCACTGGGGCTGACCATGGCGCTCGCCGTGGCCCCCATCGGGGTGATGCGTGGAGGGGAAGCGGTGGCGATGGTGGTCGCCATGAGCATGGTGATCATCGTGCTGTTCGGGAGCCTGCTGGGCATGTGCCTGCCCTTCGTGCTGGACCGCCTGGGCTGGGACCCGGCCACCGCCTCGGCACCGCTGGTGACCACCCTGATAGACGCCTCCGGCGTGTTGATCTACTTCAGCATCGCCACCGCCGTGCTGTCGGGGCAATGACCCCCCAGGCGGCGGACAGCCGGGCCGCGGATGTGTATCCTCAGCTTTCGCCACGGCGCCGGCGCCCTTCACCCACACGGACCGTTTCATGGACTGGCTACAGATCGTTGTCCTCTCGATCGTTCAGGGATTGACCGAATTCCTGCCGATCTCCAGTTCTGCCCATTTGATCCTGGTGCCGGTCTTCACCGACTGGGACGACCAGGGACTGGTCTTCGACGTTGCGCTGCATATCGGCAGCCTGAGTGCCGTGGTGCTCTATTTCCGCCACGAGCTGGCCGGCATGACCGCCAGCTGGTGCCGCAGCGTGGCAGGCCAGGGCTGTGACGAAGACGCGAGGCTGGCCTGGTGGGTGATCCTTGCCACCATCCCGGTGGGAATCGCGGGGCTGACCTTCCAGGACACCATCGAGGGCATCATGCGTTCGCCTCTGGTCATCGCCGGGGGCCTGATCGGGTTCGGGCTGCTGCTCGCCTATGCCGACTGGCGCCACCGCGGGACACGCAGCGAATATCAGCTGAGCTGGCAGGATGCCCTCTGGGTTGGCCTGGCCCAGGCGCTGGCGCTGATTCCGGGAACGTCCCGCTCCGGCATCACCATGACGGCGGCACTCCTGCTGGGGCTTAACCGGGAAGGGGCGGCACGCTTCTCCTTCCTGCTGTCGATCCCGGTGATCGTGCTGGCCGGTGGACTGGAAATCCTGGGCCTGGCCGCTACCTCGGGGCCAGTGGACTGGGATGCCCTGGTCATGGGGGCACTGTTCTCGGGCATCAGTGCCTACCTGTGCATTCATGTCTTTCTGGTCTTCATCAAGCGTATCGGCATGCAGCCCTTCGTGGTCTATCGCCTGGTACTGGGCGCTGCCCTGATCTGGTTATTCGGAGGTTCCCCCTCATGAGCCTATGTCGTCCCCTGTGGCTGCTCCTGCTGACCCTCCTGCTGGTGGGGTGTTCCGAGCGTGATCGGCCGCTGGATTCCCCGGTAACCCTCGATGGCGAGATCTTCGGCACCTTCTACCAGGTGACCATTGCCGATTCCCTGACACGTCGGGAAGCCGACGAACTCGAGGCGGGGCTCCTCGCCGAGCTCGAGGCGGTGGACACGGCCATGTCCACCTGGCGCGAGGATTCCGAGCTCATGGCTTTCAACGAGGCGCCGCTGGGCGAGTGGCAGCCGCTCTCCGACGCGCTGATCGAGGTGCTGGCCATCGGCCAGGCGGTGGCCGAGGCCAGCGACGGAGCCTTCGACATGACCATCGGTGATCTGGTCAATCTGTGGAGCTTTGGTCCCGAGGCGCGCCCCCGGGAGGTACCGGATGATGCCATCCTGGCGGAGCGGCTTGGCGAGATCGGCCCCGACAGTCTGGAGGTCGACCAGCAGGCGCTTCAGGCGCGACGCCTGCGCGATGTCTTCGTCGACCTCTCCGGCGTGGCCAAGGGGCACGCCACCGACCGGGTGGCGGCCTACCTGACCCGGCAGGAGGTCGAGCACTACCTGGTCAACCTGGGAGGCGAGGTCAAGGTGGCCGGCCATCGCGACGCCGAGTCCGAACCCTGGCGCATCGGCATCGAGACTCCCCGGGACGGCCCCCAGCAGTCCCAGCATGTGCTGCCGCTGGAGGATATTGCGGTCGCGACCTCGGGTGACTACCGCAACTACTTCGAACACGACGGTAAGCGCTACTCCCACACCCTGGACCCACGCACCGGCCGGCCTATCGATCATCGCCTGGCGTCGGTTACCGTTATCCATCGCTCCGATGCCTGGGCCGATGCCTGGGCGACTGCCCTGATGGTGCTGGGCGAGGAGGAGGGGATGGCGCTGGCCCTGGAGCGGTCGCTGCCGGTTCTGATGCTGGTGCGGCAGGAGGAAGGGTGGACGAGCCGGGCCAGCCCGGCCTTCGTGGACCACTTCGGCAGCGATATCGTCGACCAGCTCGACGTGAGCGTGGTCGATGAAGCAGCAACGGACATGGCGGTGGATGTGGGACGCCCTCTAGAATAGACGGGATCAGATGAACCAGCACAAGGAGTCATGATGACCCTCGACGTGGTGATACTGGCAGCGGGGCAGGGAACCCGCATGCGCTCGACCCGGCCCAAGGTGCTACACCGGCTGGCCGGCAAGCCGATGGTGCGTCACGTGATCGATACGGCCAGGGGGCTCGAGGCCGAGCGCACCCATGTGGTGGTGGGACACGGGGCCGAGCAGGTCCGCGAGGCGCTGGCCGACTGTCGGGTGCACTTCGCCCTGCAGGCCGAGCAGAAGGGCACTGGCCATGCCGTGGCCCAGACCCTGGAGGCGCTCGGTGAGGGCCGGGTGCTGGTGCTCTACGGCGACGTGCCGCTGATCCGCCGCGAGACCCTGGTCGAGCTGTTGGCTCATGTCGACGAGCGGCACCTGGGCCTGCTTACCGTGACCCTCGAGGACCCCGCGGGCTACGGGCGCATCCTGCGCAATGCGGCTGGAGAGGTGGTGGCCATCGTCGAGCACAAGGACGCTTCCGAGACCGAGCGGGCCGTGCGCGAGTGCAATACCGGCATCATGGCCATGACCGCCGCCCAGCTGCGTCGCTGGCTGCCGAGCCTCTCCGCCGACAATGCCCAGGGCGAGTACTACCTCACCGACATCATCGCCATGGCCGCCGCCGAGGGAGTGACGATCGCCACCGCCCAGCCGGCGCGACCGCTGGAGGTCGAGGGCGTCAACAACCGCGCCCAGATGGCTCGCCTGGAGCGAGCCCACCAGCACGACATCGCCGAACGGCTGATGGAACAGGGAGTGGCCCTCGCCGATCCGTCGCGTCTCGATGTGCGCGGGACCCTGCGCTGTGGCCATGACGTGGAGATCGACGTGGGCTGTGTCTTCGAGGGCGAGGTGGAGCTGGGCGAGGGGGTACGCATCGGGCCTCACTGCGTGATCCGTGACAGCCATGTCGGTGCCGAGAGCGTGATCGAACCCCACAGCGTCCTCGACGGGGCGGTGGTGGCCGGCCGCAACCGCATCGGCCCCTTCGCCCGGCTGCGGCCCGGCTCGCGGCTGGCGGTAGGGGCCAGGGTCGGCAACTTCGTCGAGACCAAGAACGTCGAGGTGGGCGAGGGCAGCAAGATCAACCACCTCAGCTATGTGGGCGACGCCCGCCTGGGGCACGACGTCAATGTCGGCGCCGGGACCATCACCTGCAACTATGACGGCGTCAACAAGCACCGCACCGAGATCGGTGACGATGCCTTCATCGGCTCCAACACGGCGCTGGTGGCGCCGCTCAGCATCGGCAAGGGGGCCACCGTGGGCGCTGGTTCGACGATCAGCAAGGATGTCGCCGACAATGCGCTGGCCGTCTCCCGAGGACGTCAGTTCAGCAAGCCTGACTGGCCGCGGCCGACCAAGCGCCAGCAACCCTGAGGAGAGCTCATCATGTGTGGAATCGTCGGTGCCGTTGCCGAGCGCAACGTCCAGGGCATCCTGCTGGAGGGGCTCAAGCGCCTTGAATATCGTGGCTACGACTCCGCCGGCATGGCGGTGCTCGCCCCGGAAGGCCGTCTGCAGCGGCGTCGCGCCCTGGGCAAGGTGGCAGCTCTGGAGGAGCGACTGGTCGCCGAGCCGCTGCCGGGGCGCAGCGGCATTGCCCATACCCGCTGGGCAACTCATGGCCGCCCCAGCGAGGGCAATGCGCATCCGCACCAGTCCGGGGAGCGCCTGGCGGTGGTGCACAACGGCATCATCGAGAATCATGAGGCACTGCGTCGTGACCTCGAGACCGAAGGCTACGCTTTTACCTCCGAGACCGATACCGAGGTGATTGCTCACCTGCTGGAACGGGAGAGCCGCCAGGCCGGTGACCTGCTTGTCGCGGTGCGTCGGGTGCTGGCCCGTCTGGATGGTGCCTACGCACTGGGAGTGGTCCATGCCGAGGAACCCGACGTCGTCATCGGCGCCCGCAAGGGCAGCCCGCTGGTGGTGGGGGTGGGCATCGACGAGGCCTTCCTGGCCTCCGATCCCCTGGCCCTGCTGCAGGTCACCGATCGCTTCATCTACCTGCAGGAGGGCGACGTGGTGCGCCTCTCCGCCGGCGGCCGCATCGAGGTGTTCGATGCGAGTGGCCTTGCGGTCGAGCGCGAGGTACAGACGTTCGAGCACGGTGACGGGGCGGCCAGCAAGGGCGACTATCGCCACTTCATGCTCAAGGAGATCCATGAGCAGCCGATGGTGATCGCCGCCGCTCTGGAGGGGCGTCTGGGCGAGCGTTCGGCACTGGTGGAGAGTTTCGGCCCCGAGGCCGAGTCCCTCTTCCAGCAGGTCAGACAGATCCATATCGTCGCCTGCGGCACCAGCTACCACGCCGGCATGGTGGCCCGCTACTGGCTGGAGCGCTATGCCGGGGTGCCGGTACAGGTGGAGGTCGCCTCGGAGTATCGCTATCGCCAGGTGGTGGTACCCGAAGGGACCCTCTTCGTGACCCTCTCCCAGTCCGGCGAGACCGCCGATACCCTGGCCGCCCTGCGCTTCGCCCGGGAGCGCGGCTACCTGGCCAGCCTGGCCATCTGTAACGTGCCGGGCAGCTCGCTGGTGCGCGAGTCGGATCTGACCCTGATGACCCAGGCGGGACCCGAAATCGGCGTCGCCTCGACCAAGGCCTTCACCACCCAGCTGACCGCCCTGATGCTGCTGACGCTGGCGCTGGGCCGGGTGAGGGGGCTCGATGCGCGCATTCAGGCCGACCTGGTGGCGGCACTGCGTGGCCTACCCGGCCTGGTGGCCCAGGTACTCGAGCTGGATCCGGCCATCGAGCGGCTCTCCATGGCCTTTGCCGAGAAGCACCATGCCCTCTTCCTGGGGCGCGGCGCCCATTTCCCCATCGCGCTGGAGGGCGCGCTCAAGCTCAAGGAGATCTCCTACATCCACGCCGAAGCCTACCCGGCCGGTGAGCTCAAGCACGGCCCCCTGGCGCTGGTCGACAGCGAGATGCCGGTCATCTCCGTGGCGCCCAACGACGAACTGCTCGACAAGCTCAAGTCCAACCTTCAGGAAGTGCGCGCGCGTGGCGGTGAACTCTTTGTCTTCGCTGACGAGCAGGTGGGGCTGAACGAGGAGGAGCACGTGCATGTGCTGCGCCTGCCCCATGTGCATGAGGCGCTTGCGCCGATCCTCTATACCCTGCCGCTGCAGCTGCTCAGCTATCACGTGGCGGTGCTCAAGGGCACCGACGTGGATCAGCCGCGCAACCTGGCCAAGTCCGTCACCGTGGAATGAACCTGCCGGAGGTCCTGCCGTGCCTGTATCTGGGGCTGCCCATGTGGGCCAACCCCGACTGGCGCGGCGGTCTCTATCCGCCCCATGGCGGCAGCGATGGCTGGCTTGCCGACTACGCCCGGGTCTTTGCCACCGTGGAGGGCAACACCACTTTCTACAGTGGCGCGCCGCGCGCCGCGACCGTGGCAGCCTGGGCCCGCCAGGCGCCCCCGGGCTTTCGCTTCTGCTTCAAGCTGCCGGCGAGTCTGACGCACGAGCGTCGCCTTGCCGCCATCGAGGCCGACCTCGATGCCTTCCTCGAGGCACTCTCTCCCCTGCATGACCGCCTCGGCCCGATGATGGTGCAGCTGCCCCGGGATTTCGGTCCCGATGAGCTGCCTCGACTGGACCACCTGCTGGCACGCTGGCCGGCAGGCATTCCCTGCGCGGTGGAAGTGCGTCACAGGGAATTTTTCCACAAGGGGGCGGCCGAGAAGGCCCTCAACCGAATGTTGATAACTTACGGCGCCAACCGCGTGATGCTCGACGTGCGACCGCTCTTCGCCACCGACCCCGGCGCTGATCAGGGGCTCCGGCATGCCCAGGCCGAGAAGCCGAGAGTCCCATTACACGTGCTTTCCACGGGGGAGTGTCCGTTGGTGCGGTTTATCGGCCACCTGGACAGTGACGTGAACGATCGCTGTTTCACGCCCTGGATCGACCGTCTCATCCTGTGGATAAATCAGGGGAAAACCCCTTATCTGATGGTGCATACCCCGGACAATCGCGGCGCCCCGGAACTCGCTCGTCGCCTGTATGCCCGGCTCAGTGAGCACGGTTCGTTTCCGCCTCTCGAGGCCTTCGCCGGAGAGCGTCAGGCGTTACTCTTCTAGTCGGTGTCAGGCCGCTTTTTCATGTGCGACCACCTTGGCGATATTATCGCTGCCGCGGCTGGCCATCGAGCGTTTGATCGGATAGTTTTACGGGTCGGTTGGCCCTTACCCATTCATATTGACTGGATCCTGCGCAGAACCTGCATGGATCTTGCAAATATCGGGCAGCCGAGCATCTCTCGTACCATGCCGTACCGGCTCGGTACGCGCGAGACGCGACACGGCAGCGATCCTGCCTGGATCCTGTCATGCTCTGGACGGCGTCGTGTGACCCATGGCGCCCTGGACGTGGCAATGACAAGCACAAGCCGTCATCGCGCCGGATCGGCCGTTGGCGACACGTACACTCAGGGTGAAACATGTCGAAACTTTCCCACGCACAGTGGTCATCGAAGATGGCCTTCATTCTGGCAGCCACCGGCTCGGCGGTGGGGCTAGGCAATATCTGGCGCTTTTCCTACATGGTGGGTGACAGCGGGGGCGCGGCCTTCGTGCTCATCTATCTGGCCTGTGTGGCCCTGGTGGGCCTGCCGATCCTGGTGTCGGAGTGGCTGATCGGTCGCCGTGGCCAGGAGAACCCGATCAACTCCATGGTCGACCTGGCCCGCAGGAATGGCCGACTGCCCGCCTGGGCGCTGGTCGGGGCCAGCGGGGTGCTGGCTGCCTTCCTGATTCTTTCCTTCTACAGTGTGATCGGCGGCTGGTCGCTTTCCTATACGCTCGGTTCGGTGACCGGTGCCTTCAGTGGCCAGGATTCCGATGGGGTCGGCGAGATATTCTCCGGTCTGCTGGGGAATCCGGTGGCCCTGACGCTGTGGCATACCGCCTTCATGGCGCTGGTGATCTGGATCGTGGCGCGCGGCGTCACCAAGGGTCTCGAGGGCGCCGTACGCACCCTGATGCCGGCGCTTGTCGTGCTGATGCTGGTACTGGTGGGCTACGGCATGACCACCGGCCATTTCGGCGAGGCGCTGGCCTTCATGTTCAGCCCCGACTGGGGTGCGGTCACCGGTGAGGTGGTGCTGGCGGCCATGGGCCAGGCCTTCTTTACCCTGTCGCTGGGCATGGGGATCATGATGGCCTATGGCTCCTACCTGGGTGAGGATGTCAACCTGATCGGTACGGCTCGCACGGTGATCATCCTGGATACCGCCATCGCTCTGCTGGCAGGTCTGGCCATCTTCCCCATCGTCTTTGCCAACGGCCTGAGCCCGGGAGAGGGTCCTGGTCTGATCTTCGTCACCCTGCCGCTGGCCTTCGGCAACATGACCGGTGGCATGATCCTCGGCCTGATGTTCTTCCTGCTGCTGACCTTCGCGGCGCTCACCTCGGCGATCTCGCTGCTGGAGCCAGTGGTGGAGCTGATGGAGGAACGTACCCCGCTCTCCCGCGTAGCGGCCACCCTGGTGGGCGGCGTGGCGGTCTGGGCACTGGGCATTGCGGCACTGATGTCGTTCAACGTCTGGGACAGCTTCATGATCCTGGGGCTGAATGTCTTCGACTTCCTGGATACGCTGACCAGCAAGTTCCTGCTGCCGTTGACCGGCCTGGGTGCCATCCTGTTCGTTGCCTGGCGGCTGGATCGCGACAGCGTGGCGGCCGAGCTGAATCTTTCCGGCGGCAGGGCGACGCTGTGGCTCATGGTGTCCCGTTTCGTGGCGCCGGTCGGCGTGATCGCGGTCTTCATCTCGAGCCTCTGAGTCGAGATGGCCGCATCCTTCAGTGCCATGCTCCTGCAACGAGCCCCGCCCCGGCGGGGCTCGTTGCTTGATGCGATGTCAGTGCATCTCGTCCTCCGCCAGCTCCTCATCGGGGAGCGGGGCGATGTCCCGGGTCAGTCGCTTGAACTCGTTGTGCAGTTCGATACCGCGCCGGGCGCGCAGGTTGCGCTGGGCGGCGGTACGTGAACGCTGCTCGTGTTCGACGACTTCCATGCTCATGAAGATGTCGAGGAGCTCACTCTTGAGGGAGGATAACCGTTCGACATTGCGCATGATCGATTCTCCTGAAAGATTCACCACACTGCACTTTCTACTATACCCCACTTGACAGGATGATGACGGCGCATTTCGCGAGTGCACAACGCTGCACCAACGCTCGACCCGATCACATGGTGCCGGCTGCACGCCGGCACGCCCCAGTACGCATCCACCCCCGGCTTGGGGCATACTGTCGGCATGAGTCCGACAATCGTTCCGCCGCCTCGCCCCTGCCGACGGACGGCCAGCCCGCAAGGAGTCCCGCTTGAGTCGCGCCCTGTTCGATGAGATGAGACGTCGCATGGAGCACTTCCGCCGCTCCGAGCAGAAGGTGGCGCGCTTCGTGTTGCGCCAGCCCGAGGAAGTGATCCATATGCGCATCGTCGACCTGGCCACCGAGGCCAAGGTCAGCGAACCCACCGTGGTACGTTTCTGCCGCGCCCTGGGCTGCAACGGCTTTCAGGACTTCAAGCTCAAGCTGGCGCAGATGCTGGCCTCGGGCAGCCAGTTTGCCCAGTTCTCCATGAACGACAGCGACTCGGTGGCGGAATTCTCCCAGAGCATCTTCGACTCCACCGTGGGCACCCTGCTGTCGGTACGCGACCGACTCGACAACGAAGCCCTCAGCCAAGCCATCAACGCCCTGGCCATGGCCAACCGGGTGGAGTTCTACGGCTTCGGCGCCTCCGGCGCGGTGGCCTTCGATGCCCAGCACAAGTTCTTCCGCCTGCAAATCTCCACCGCGGCCTATGCCGACCCGCACATGCAGAACATGTCGGCGGTAACCCTCAAGGAGGGCGATGTGGTGGTGGCGATCTCCCAGACCGGCCGCACCCGGGCGCTGGTGGCCAGCGTGCGCCTGGCACGCGAAGCCGGTGCCACGGTGATCGGCCTCTGCCCCAGCGGCTCGCCGCTGGCCGAGGAGGTCACCCTGCCGCTGTATATCGACGTCCACGAGGACACCGAGATCTATACGCCCATGAGCTCGCGCATCGCCCACCTGGTGCTGGTCGACGTGCTGGCGGTGGGGGTGGCCAAGACCCGCGGCCCGAAACTCGCCGAGCAGCTGCGCGAAGTGAAGAAGAGCCTCAACCCGCTGCGCTTTCCCGAGCCAAAGCCATAAGCTATAAGCTTTAAGCCGTAAGCCTGAAGCTGGAAGGGCCCGGCTGCGCCGGGAGCTTGAAGCTTGAAGAGCGGCGCTTCGCGCCTGGAAGCTGGAAGAAAACCCTGACCCGGCTTCGCCGGGAGCTGGAAGAACGCCCGCTTCGCGGGCTTGAGCTTGAAGCTGGAAGAAAAACCTTGATTCCAGGGTTGGCGGCACCATGCTGTCCTTCCAGCTTCCAGCTTCCAGCTTCCAGCTTCCAGCTTCCAGCTTCCAGCTTCCAGCTTCCAGCTTCCAGCTTCCAGCTTCCAGCTTCCAGCTCCCGGCCTTGCCGGGTCGGATATGCTAAGCTGTCGGCCCATTTTCCGAGCAGCGATGCCTTCCCCATGGACGACGTCACGGCGATTCTCGACCACATGAACCCGGCCCAGCGCGAGGCCGTCAGTGCGCCCCAGGGCAACATGCTGGTGCTGGCCGGGGCCGGGTCCGGCAAGACCCGGGTGCTGGTGCATCGCATCGCCTGGCTGATGCAGGCCGAGGGGCTCTCGCCCTATGCCGTGCTCGCCGTGACCTTCACCAACAAGGCGGCCCGCGAGATGCGCACCCGCCTGGAGGCGCTGCTCGGCATCTCCCTGCGCAATGTCTGGGTGGGGACCTTCCATTCCATCGCTCACCGTCTGTTGCGCACCCACTGGCAGGACGCCCGGCTGCCCCAGCACTTCCAGATCATCGACAGCGATGACCAGCTACGGCTCGTCAAGCGGCTGCTCAAGGACCACCGCATCGACGACGAGCGCTTCCCGCCGCGACAGGTGCAGTCGTTCATTTCCGGCTGCAAGGAGGAGGGACTGCGGCCCCACCAGGTTGATGCCCACGGCGATGCCTACATGAGCCAGATGGTCGAACTCTATGAGCGCTATCAGTTGACCTGCGAGCGTGGCGGCCTGGTGGACTTCGGCGAACTGCTGCTCAGAAGCCTGGAGCTGCTGCGGGACAACCCCGCGCTGCTGGCCCACTATCGGGAGCGCTTCGGCCATGTGCTGGTCGACGAGTTCCAGGATACCAATACCCTGCAGTACGCCTGGCTCAAGCTGCTCACCGGCATGCAGACGCCGATGACGGTCGTGGGGGATGATGACCAGTCGATCTACGGCTGGCGCGGGGCGCGCATCGAGAACATCCGGCGTTTCGAGCAGGAGTTCCCGGCCACCAAGACCGTGCGCCTGGAGCAGAACTACCGCTCCACCAGCGCCATCCTCGATGCCGCCAATGCCCTGATTCGCCAGAACAGCGAACGCATGGGCAAGGAGCTGTGGACCGAGGGCGCCAGGGGGGAGCCTATCTCTGTCTACTCGGGGTTCAATGACCTGGACGAGGCGAGCTTCATCGTCGACACCATCCGCGAGAAGGTCGAGGAGGGCACCAGCCGGCGTGAGATCGCCATCCTCTATCGTTCCAATGCCCAGTCCCGGGTGCTGGAAGAGACCCTGATCCGCCAGGGCGTGCCCTATCGCATCTACGGTGGCCAGCGCTTCTACGAGCGCCTGGAGATCAAGAATGCCCTGGCGTATCTGCGGCTGCTGCTCAATCGCGACGACGATGCGTCCCTGGAGCGAGTGATCAACGTGCCGGCCCGGGGCATCGGTACCCGCACCGTGGAGGTTCTGCGCACGCGGGCTCGGCAGACCGAGGTCTCGCTGTGGCAGGCGCTGCACGATGCCCTGCTGGATGCGTCGCTCAAGGGGCGAGCCGCCACCATGGTGCGGGCCTTTGCCGAGTTGATCGAGCGGCTCGACAATGACACCGCCGGCCTGGCGCTCCACGAGATCATCGATCACGTGATCGAGCGTACCGGCCTGATCGAGCACCATCGCAGCGAGAAGGGGGAGAAGGGGCAGGCCCGGGTCGAGAACCTCGAGGAGCTGGTCACTGCCGCCAAGGCCTTCACCCAGGGCGATACCTTCGAGCCCCCCGAGGCTGGCGAAGGGGCAGTGGCACTGGAAGCCTTCCTCTCCGAGGCCGCGCTCAACGCCGGCGACCATGAGGCCGACGAGTTCGAGGACTGTGTGCAGCTGATGACGCTGCACTCGGCCAAGGGCCTGGAATTCCCGGTGGTCTTCATCGCCGGGGTCGAGGAGGGGCTGTTTCCGCACAAGATGTCCATGGAAGAGCCGGGCCGCCTGGAGGAGGAGCGACGCCTCTGCTATGTGGGCCTGACCCGTGCCATGCGCAAGCTCTACCTGACCCATGCCGAGCTGCGTCGCCTGCATGGCAAGGAGACCTTCCAGCGTGCCTCACGCTTCCTGCGCGAGTTGCCCGAGGAGACTCTCGAGGAAGTGCGATTGCGTGGTCAGGTCTCGCGCCCCGTGACCGCCGGTCGACCCGCGGCGGGGCTTTCACGGCAGACCACGGTCAACGGTGGCGACGCGCTGCCGTCGCTTTCGCTGGGCCAGCGAGTCCGTCATCCGGTGTTCGGCGAGGGCGTGATTCTCAATGCCGAAGGGGAAGGCGAGCGCGCCCGGGTGCAGGTCAGTTTCGAGGGGGAGGGGGACAAGTGGCTGGTGCTGGGGTTCGCCAAGCTGACGCCTCTCTGACTTTCGTTGACGTTGACGTCAGCTGTCGGCACTTGCCGGGCAATTCGGCTGTGACGCATACTCATCAGCGGACACGTCTCGGCCCGCACGTGTTGCGGGTATAATAATCATTCTGGAGTCACGCTCGCATGCAACGTCGCTTCTTTCTCAAGAACACCCTCAAGACGCTGGGCGCCGGTGCCGCCGCCGGTGCGGCAGCCCCTTTCATCTCCACGGCCAGTGCCCAGGACACCATCACCTGGGACATGGTGACCTCCTGGCCCAAGAACTTCCCGGCGCTGGGCACCGGGGCCAACGAATTCGCCGCGCGCATCGAACGCCTCTCCGGTGGTCGCATGAAGGTCCGCGTGCACGGCGCGGGCGAACTGGTGCCCGCCATGGAAGTATTCGACGCCGTCGGTTCGGGCACCGCCCAGATGGGGCACTCCGCCTCCTACTACTGGCGCGGCAAGACCCTGGCCTCCCAGTTCTTCACCGCCGTCCCCTTCGGCATGAACACCACCGAGACCAACGCCTGGCTCTACAACGGCGGCGGTCAGGAGCTGTGGGATGAGGTCTATGCCAAGCACAACCTCAAGCCTTTCCCGGTGGGCAATACCGGTGCCCAGATGGGCGGCTGGTTCAAGGAGGAGATCAACTCGCTGGATGACATGCAGGGCCTCAAGTTGCGCCTGCCGGGGCTGGCCGGCGAGGCCATGAACGGCATCGGCGTGACCACCGTGAGCACCCCGGGGTCCGAGATATTCACCTCCCTGCAGACCGGCGTCCTGGATGCCGCTGACTGGGTTGGCCCCTACAACGACCTGGCCTTCGGCCTGCACCAGGTGGCCAAGTACTATTACACCTCGGCCTGGAACGAGCCCAGTGCCATTCTCGAGGGCACGGTGAACCTGGATGCCTGGAACGAGCTGCCCGACGATCTCAAGGCGGTGGTCAGCGAGGCGGCCAAGGCCTCCAACCTGGCGATGATCAGCGAGTTTGCGGTTCGCAACGCCGAGGCGCTCGATACCCTGGTCAGCGAACACGGCGTGGAGCTTCGCACCTTCCCGGATGAGGTGCTGGAGGCACTCTACGTGTCCTCGCAGGAAGTGCTCGAGAAACAGGTGGAAGAAGACGAGGAGTCGCGGAAGGTCTATGACTCCTACACTGCCTTCCAGCAGAAGGTACGGCGCTTCACCGATGTGGGCGAGTTCGCCTATCTGAAGACCCGGGAGCAGGTCGGCGCCTGACCCCCGGCCGTTCACTTCTCACCCTGGGCGCCCCTCGTCGGCGCCCGCTGTTGTTCCCGGCATGGATGGCGCTGCGAGCGGCGACGTCAGTCGCCCTGGTGGACCGCCCGGATTCGCCCGTTGTCGTCCAGGGCCACCATGACGAAGCGCGCTTCGGTGACCTTGTGCAACTCGTCAGGGTCGCGTTCATGGGGGGCACGTATCCATACCTGCACGTCGATCTTGATCGAGCTGTGGCCGATCTCGCTGACCCGGGTGAAGATGTTGACCATCGAGCCCACCCGCACGGGACAGAGAAAATCCATGGCCTCGAGCGCCACGGTGGCCGTGCGGCCCCCGGCTTCGCGGCCGGCCGCGACCTCGGCGGCCTGGTCCATCCGGGCGACCAGCCAGCCGCCGGGGATGTCGCCGTGCAGGTTGGTATCCTGGCGGCTGGCTATCAGCTTCAGGGTCAGGTGACCCTGGGGAGCGGGGATATCGTCGATGTCTGTCATGGCAGTCCGAGCGACTCGGGTTGTTGTTGTGGAGTGATGATCAACTTGCCATGGTATACGGCGAGGCCATCGGTTCACCACCATTGCGACAAGATGCCCCGCTACCGGCCTGTTTCATCCCTTCAATGAGGAAGCCGAGATGTCTGCCCCTCTGCGTCGTTGCCTGGCCGCCGGCCTGCTTCTGATCTCGCTGGCCGTGGCCCCGGCTCAGGCCGAGCAGGTCGCCGGGACGCTGGGCACCGTGGGCTCCGATACCATGGCGGGGCTGATGCTGCGCTGGGGGGAGGCGCTGAACCGGCAGCACCCCGGCATCCGCCTGCAACTGCAGGCCAGCGGGTCGGCCAGTGCGCCGCCTGCCCTGGTGGCCGGTACCACCCGGCTGGGGCCCATGTCGCGTCCCATGAACGGGGCCGAGCGCCGGGCCTTCATCGAGCGTCACGGCTATCCGCCGCGGGAACTGGCGGTGGCTCGGGACGCCCTGGTGGTTGTGGTCCATCGTCATAATTCCCTCGAGAGCCTGGGGCATCGCGAGCTGGATGCCATCTTTTCGGACTCCCGACGCTGCGGGGAAGATCAGGGGATCGACCGCTGGCAACAGCTGGGGGTCGACGAGCCCGAGGGACGCATCCGCCTGCATGGCCGCAATGCGGCCTCCGGTACTCAAGGATTGTTCCGGCGCGTCGCGCTTTGTGACGGCCTCTTTCGCCCCGAGGTCAACGAACATCCGGGGTCAGCCGCGGTGGTGGCGTCGGTGGCAGAGGATCCACGGGCCATCGGCTACGCCGGGCTCAACCATCTCACGCCGGGCGTGAAGGCCCTGGCCTTTCGCGATGCCTCAGGGGTGGGCCACTTGCCCGACCCCGAGGCGGTACGGCATGGCGACTATGCGCTGTCCCGGGATCTCTATCTGTATCTCAACCTGCCTCCCGGCGAGCCGCTGCCGGCCGCCGAGCGCGCCTTTGTCAGTCTGGTGCTGTCACCACGGGGCCAGGCGATCGTCGAGGAGCTGGGTTTCGTGGCCCTGCCCGAGCCGACGCTGAAGCGCCAGCGACGCGGGCTGGCACTGGACGAGGCGGACCGCTGAGGCTGTCATCTCGCTGTCATCACGTTGTCGTACAATTGCGCTAGTACCTCGATTTTCGCAGGCCAGGTCATGCCCGACTCCTCCTCCCCGCCTTCTGCCCGACGCCGCCTGCGCCAGGGCCGCGACCGTCTGGCCACGGCCCTGGTCACCGCGGGCGGGATCGGCGTGATCGTCGCGCTGCTGGCCATCGGGGTCTTCCTGGCGGTCGAGGTGGTGCCGCTGTTCTGGTCGTCCGGCGCGACGGAATCGGTCAGCCAGCAGGCCCTCTGGCTGCCTCAGGCGGCGGGCGACGACCCGGTTCGCTATCGCTGGGACCCTACCGCAACCCTGGGGGCAGGCGACCAGGCCCGGGTCAGCCTGGTACCGCTGGCCTGGGGGACCCTGGAGGCGGCGGCCTGGGCCCTGCTGGTCGCCGTCCCCCTGGCCCTGGGCGCGGCCGCCCACTCGGCCCTGTTCATGTCGCCGCGCCTGCGCAGTCGCCTGAAGCCGACGCTGGAGCTGATGGAGGCGTTACCCGGTGTGGTGATCGGCTTCGTCGCCGGCCTGGTGCTCGCCCCCTGGGTGGAGCGCCACCTGGCTGACGTCCTGGCCATGCTGGTGCTGCTGGCGCCCGGGTTTCTGCTCGCTGGCGGCCTCTGGTCGCGCCTGCCCCCGCGCCTGCAACAGGCGATGCCGCTGGGCTGGGCGGGCCTTTGGCTGCTGCCCTGGCTGTTGCTGGTTCTAATCGCCGCAAGCGTGCTCTCGCCCTGGCTCGAGGCCTGGGTATTCGGCGGTGACCTGCGCCACTGGCTGGAAGTGCAGCTGGGACTCGACGTTGCCGTGCGCAACGCCATCATCGTCGGCATGGCGATGGGCTTTGCGGTCATGCCCAGCGTCTATGCCCTGGCCGAGGACGCCCTCTCGGGGGTGCCACGCAGCCTCGCGGAGGGCGCCCAGGCACTGGGCGCGACTCGCTGGCAGACCCTGTGGCGGGTGGTACTGCCGGCGGCGTCCCCGGGCGTCTTCGCAGCAGTGATGATCGGCGCCGGGCGGGCCGTGGGCGAGACCATGATCGTGCTGATGGCCAGCGGCAATGCGGCCCTGATGACCTGGAACCCCCTGGACGGCCTGCGTTCCCTGGCGGCGACCATCGCCATCGAACTGCCGGAAGCCGGCCCCGGCAGTGTGCATTACCAGCTGCTGCTGCTGGCAGCCCTGCTGCTGTTCGTCTTCACCTTCCTGGTCAATACCCTGGCCGAGCTGGTGCGGACCCGTCTGCGCCGCCGCTTCCGGCGCCTGGGGGGCGGGGCATGAGACCAGTGTCAGGCTCACGGGCGCGACTGCCCCGCGGCGAGGGCGCCGGCGCCTGGCTGGCCGCGGGCAGCGTGGCGCTCTCGCTGCTGGCGCTGCTGGCACTGCTTGCGCTGCTGACGGTGCGCGGCCTGGGGCACTTCTGGCCGGCCCCCGTTGCCCTGGTGGTGCTAGAGGATGGCCGAGAAATCGCCGGCGAGCGGATCCGCGAGGTTCCGCTGCCCGAGGGGGCGGGGCATGAACGGCTCTACCGGACCGGCAACCGGGACCTCGATGGCACCCGTTGGGAGTGGGTGACAGTGTCGGCCATCGATGCCGTCAGTCATCCGCCCGACCTGATGGTGCTGGAGCGTCGCCGCTGGGGAGAGGCGATCGGCCGCCTGACGGCGCTGGAGAGCGGGACGGGAGAGCGCCTCGAGGGCGAGGCCGCCCGCACGGCCCTCGAGGCGCGGCTGGCCGAACTGACATCGCTGCGTCAGGCACGCGATACCCTGCGCGACGAGGTCATCCTGCCGGGGGTACGGGCGCTGGAGGAGGGGGCCGACGTGGCACATGAACTGGCGGCAGCCAATGCCCGCCTGCACGAGCTGCAGGCGGCCATGGCGTCGGGACACCTGACCCTGGAGACCGCCGGCGGCGAGCAGCTGACGGTGCCACTGGAGCAGGTCCTGCAGGCAAGGCGTCCCAACGCCATGTCGCCGCTCGACAAGCTGGTCGCCTGGGGCGAGGGCGTCTGGCGCTTTCTCTCGGAGGGGCCGCGGGCGGCCAATACCGCCGGTGGCGTCTGGCCGGCGATCTTCGGCACCGTGCTGATGGTGATGCTGATGTCGCTTGTGGTGACGCCCTTCGGCGTGCTGGCGGCGATCTACCTCAATGAGGTGGCCCATCAGGGGCGGCTGACGCGGCTGGTACGGATTGCCGTGCGCAACCTCGCCGGGGTGCCCTCGATCGTCTATGGCGTCTTCGGCCTGGGCGTGTTCGTCTACGGTATCGGCGGCACCCTGGACGAGTGGTTCTTCGACGCGTCTCTGCCCTCGCCGACCTTCGGTACCGGCGGACTGCTGTGGGCCTCCCTGACCCTGGCCCTGCTGACCCTGCCGGTGGTGATCGTGGCCACCGAGGAAGGGCTGGCGCGGATCCCCGACCAGCAACGCGAGGGTGCCCTGGCGCTGGGAGCCACCCGGCTGGAGATGCTGACCCGGGTGGTGCTGCCCATGGCCACGCCGGCCATGCTCACCGGGGTGATCCTGGCCGTGGCCCGTGCCGCCGGTGAGGTAGCGCCGCTGATGCTGGTGGGCGTGGCCAAGCTGGCGCCACAGGTGCCGGTGGACGGCGACTTCCCCTTTGTGCATCTTGACAGGAAGTTCATGCACCTTGGCTACCACATCTTCGATGCGGCCCTCCACGGCGGCGATGTCCAGGCGGCGATGCCGCTGGTCTATGCCATGGCGCTGCTGCTGGTGCTGGTGATCCTGGTGCTTAACCTGACTGCAATATTTCTGCGTCATCATCTCAGCACGCGTCACGGGGTGCTCGGCCGTCGATGAGCCCAGCACCGTTGCGCCACCCGGGAGCCTCGATGTCATTCGCCCATGACCTGCGTCCGTCGCCCGACCCGGCGGCGGTCATCGACTTTCCCCCCGATGCCAGCAGCCTGGCTATGCGGGGCTTGAGTCTTGCCTACGGGGGCAAGGCGGCGCTGCGCAACCTGACCCTGAGAATCCCGAGGCACCGCGTCACGGCCTTCATCGGGCCCTCCGGCTGTGGCAAGTCGACCCTGTTGAGAGTGTTCAACCGCCTCCATGATCTCAACGATGAGGTGGTCCGCAAGGGCGAGGTCCTGCTCGAGGGTGAGGATATCCATGCGCCCGGGACGGTGGTGGCGGAGCTGCGCCGGCGCGTGGGAATGGTCTTCCAGGCGCCCAATCCCTTCCCCATGTCGATTCACGACAACGTGGCCTTCGGCCTGCGTCTGCAGGGGGGGATGAGCAAGCGCAAGCGCGATGACACCATCGAGTGGGCGTTGCGTTCGGCGGCACTTTGGGATGAGGTCAAGGACCGGCTGCGCGCCTCGGCCTGGTCGCTCTCAGGGGGGCAGCAGCAGCGCCTGGTGATCGCCCGCACCCTGGCAGTGGAGCCCGAGGTGCTGCTGCTCGATGAGCCGGCCTCGGCGCTCGACCCCATCTCCACACTCAAGATCGAGGAGCTGATCGGCAACCTGAAGTCGCACCTGACCCTGGTGCTGGTCACCCACAACATGCAGCAGGCGGCGCGGGTCTCCGACTACACCGCCTTCCTGCAGGACGGCGAACTGGTGGAATACGGTCCCACCGACACCCTGTTCACCCACCCGCGCTTGCGACGTACCGAGAACTATATCACCGGGCGAATGGCCTGATGGCCGGCCCAAGGAGAGGTCCCATGGATATTACCAGCGACATCCACAGCCAGCATATCTCGCGGCAGTTCAACCATGAGCTGGACGAGCTCAAGACCCACCTGATGGCCATGGGCGGCCTGGTCGAGAAGCAGGTCCAGGATGCCGTGGGTGCCCTGCTCGATCATGACTCCTCGCTGGCCGAGCGGGTGGTGGCCAATGATCGTGCGGTCAACGACATGCAGATCAAGATCGATGAGGAGTGCACCCAGGTGCTGGCACGGCGCCAGCCCACCGCTTCCGACCTGCGCCTGGTCCTGGCAGTGATTCGCGCCGCGTCCGATCTGGAGCGCATCGGCGATGAGGCGAGCAAGATTGCCCGCAACGCCATCGATCTCATCGAGGCGGACAACGGTAACCGTGGCTTCGTCGAAGTGCGCATGATCAGCGAGCACGTGCGGCGCATGGTGCGCGATGCCCTGACATCGTTTGCCCGCCTGGATACGGAACTGGCGCTCAAGCTGGTTCACGAGGACGACGAGGTCGACAACGAGTACCGCAGCGCCATGCGCTCGCTGATGACCTTCATGATGGAGGATGCCCGTTCGATCTCGTCGGTCCTCAGCGTGATGTGGATCCTGCGTGCCCTCGAGCGTATCGGCGATCATGCCAACAACCTGGCCGAGTACGTCGTCTATCTGGTCAAGGGGCTCGATATCCGCCATACCGACCCCGAGGACCTGGACAGGGACATGCTCCAGGGCAACGATTGACGGCGATCATCGGTTGACCCTCAATAGCGCAGGCCGCCGTCCCGTCGGGGCGGCGGCCTGTCGTGTCACATGAGGAGATGACGGATGCTCGATGCCTTCACGGCGCTGACCCGGGGGACCCGACTGGTCTACACCCGCGGCCTGCGGCGCTACGTGTTCCTGCCGATACTGCTCAACCTGCTGGTCTATGCCGGTATGCTCGGTTACGTGCTGGGTCACTTCGGGGGCTGGCTGGATGGCTGGATGGCCATGGTCCCCGACTGGCTTGCCTGGCTCTCCTGGCTGATCTGGCCGCTGTTCGTGCTCAGCCTGGTGCTGATCGTCTTCTTCACCTTCACCCTGGTGACCCACCTGATCGCCGCGCCCTTCTACGGCTTCCTGGCCGCACGGGTGGAGCGTGAGGTGACCGGTCGGCCGCCCCTGGACGACCGCGGGCTGGCAAGGACCGCCGTGGATGCCCTGGGGCGCGAGCTGGTCAAGCTGGGCTACATCCTGCCACGCATGGCCCTGCTCCTGGTGCTCAGCTGGATTCCGGTGCTGAACCTGGTGGCACCGCTGCTGTGGGCGGCCTTCTCGGCCTGGATCATGGCGATCACCTATATCGACTACCCCATGGACAACAACCAGGTCAGCTTCCGCGACATGCGACGTCGGTTGAAGGCGCGCTGGTGGCCCACCCTCACCTATGGCGGCTGGGTGACGCTGATTACCTGGCTGCCGCTGGCCAACCTCTTCCTGCTGCCCGGCGCCGTGGCCGCCGCGGTGCTGATGTGGGAGCGCCACTATCGGGGGCTCGAGGCCGCCACGGCACACGGTGGGCCCCCTCAGGCGCGCTGAGCGATGGCGGTCGTGTCGCGCAGGCGCTCGGCGGGAAACAGGCAGCGGAAGGTGGCCCCCTGGCCGGGGTGGGAGGCGATTTCCAGGCGGGCATCGTGTCGCAGCAGCACGTGCTTGACGATGGCCAGCCCCAGGCCGGTCCCCCCCGTGGCGGTGCTGCGCCCCTTGTCGACCCGGTAGAAACGCTCCGTGAGGCGCGGCAGGTGTACCGGGTCGATACCCTCGCCATCGTCCTCCACTTCCAGGCAGGCGCCCTCCTCGTGGGGGCGCCAGCGCAGCACGATATGGCGGCCCTCGCCGGCATAGCGCACGGCATTGAAGGCCAGGTTGGAGAGCGCACTGCGGATCTCCTTGTCGCTGCCGAGCAGGGCGCGGGGCTCGTCGACTTCCACCCTGATCGACTGTCGACCGCCGGAGAGCGCTGCGGCATCACGCTGCACGGCCTCGATAAGCTCGCCCATCGCCAGCGGGGCGTCATCGCGCCCGCCCTGGTCGATCTCCAGCCGTGACAGCAGCAGCAGATCGTTGACCAGGTTCTGCATCCGGTCGGTCTGGGCCTTCATCTGTGACAGGCCACGACCCATGCGTGGCGGCAGCTGGCCGGCCATGCCCTCATAGGTCTCCAGGTAGCCGGCCAGCACGGTCAGCGGGGTCCGCAGCTCGTGGGAGACGTTGGCCACGAAGTCGCGGCGCATCTGCTCCAGGCGGTGCAGCCGGGTGATGTCACGGGCCATCACCAGGCGCTCGTCGTCACCATAGAGGGTGATCTGGAACTGCAGGATCAATGACTCGTCGATGGGCGAGGAAAGGGTCAGCGGTTCGCGATAGTCGCGGCCATGGAAATAGTCGATAAAGCGCGGGTCGCGAAGCAGATTGGTGATGTGCTGGCCACGGTCGAGCTGGGGCTTGAGGCCGAGCATGCGCTCGGCGGCGCTGTTCCACCACTCCAGATCACCGTGGCGGTCGAGCATCACCACGCTGTCGCGCATCGCCTCGGAGGATTCCTGGATACGCTGGAGGGTGGCCCGCAGTCGTTGCTGGGTCAGACCCTGGCGCTTCTGGTAGCGGTAGAGGCGGTCGAACAGTTCTCCCCACAGGCCGCTGGCGGTGGGGGGCTCCTCCTGAGGGTGCAGGGTCAGCCACTGGTAGAGGGCACGTAGCTGGCGCAGGTGGAACACCAGGCACAGCAGCAGACCCACGGCAATACCGGCCGGCAGCATGGAAAACGGCCAGCCGAGCAGGGCCCCGGCAGTGACCAGGGCCGCCAGGCGCCAGAACTCGCGTCGCCAGAGCCGCCCCACGTCAGTCCTTGGCGGAGAACCGGTAGCCGGTACCACGCACGGTCTGGATCAACTGGTGATGGGGTTCGCCCAGCGCCTTGCGCAGGCGGCGGATATGCACGTCCACGGTACGCTCCTCGACATAGACATTGCCGCCCCACACCTGGTCGAGCAGTTGCCCGCGGGTGTAGGCGCGTTCCTGATGGGTCATGAAGAACTGCAGCAGGCGGTACTCGGTAGGCCCCATCTCCAGCGAGCGGCCATCGACGCTGACCCGGTGGCTGACCGGGTCGAGCAGCAGGCCGCCGACTTCCACCGGGTCCTCGACGCCCCGCGGCGTGGCACGGCGCAGCACCGCCTTGAGGCGTGCTACCAGCTCCCGCGGCGAGAAGGGCTTGGTGATATAGTCGTCGGCCCCGGCCTCGAGCCCCTGGATCTTGTTGTCCTCCTCGCCCTTGGCGGTGAGCATGATGATCGGCAGCTCGGCGGTGCTCTCCTCTCGCTTGAGCCGTCGGGCCAGCTCGATGCCGCTGGTCCCGGGCATCATCCAGTCGAGCAGCACCAGGTCGGGCTGATGGTCGACCACCATGGCATGCGCATCCTGGGCATTGTCCGCCTCGAGGACCCGATAGTCGGCCATTTCCAGCGCCACCGCGATCATCTCGCGAATCGGCGCCTCATCATCGACGATCAATACGGTCTTGGCAGTCATCCCGGAGCCTCGTGGTCAATGACGGAACGATGACGATGACAGCACATCAAGATGACAATAGCGTGACATGGCCCGCCTGTCGCCCGCTCAGCCGCCGTTCATGGCCGGCCACAGGGAGAGCGCGATGCCGGCGAAGACCAGCAGGCCCGACCAGTGGTTGTTGAGGAAGGCCTGGAAGCAGCGATCCCGGTCCCGCTCGCGGATCAGGAACTGCTGGTGCACGAAGGTGGCCGCCATGGCGGCCAGCCCCAGCCAGAAGAAGCCCCCGAGCGCGAGCAGGCCCCCTGCCCAGGCCAGCAGCCCCAGGGTCAGGCCCTGCAGCAGGGCGATGATCAATCGGTCGGCACGGCCGAAGAGCACGGCGGTGGACTTGATGCCGATCTTCAGATCATCGTCGCGGTCGACCATGGCGTACTCGGTGTCATAGGCCACCGTCCAGGCCACGTTGGCGGCGAACAGCAGCCAGGCCTCCACCGGGATATGACCCAGCACGGCGCCGAAGGCCATGGGAATCGCCCAGGAGAAGGCCGCGCCGAGGAAGGCCTGGGGCAGGTGGGTAAAGCGCTTCATGAAGGGGTAGATGAAGGCCAGGACAACCCCCACCACCGAGAGCATCACCGTGAAGAGGTTGGTGAACCAGACCAGCACGAAGGCGGCCACCACCAGCATCAGGAACAGCGCCTGGGCCTCGCCCTCGCTGATCCGGCCGGTGGCCAGGGGGCGATGCCGGGTGCGCTTGACGTGGCCGTCGAAGTGGCGGTCGGCATAGTCGTTGACCACGCAGCCCGCAGCGCGCATCAGATAGACCCCGGCCACGAAGATCAGCAGCACCTTGCGGTCGGGGAGGCCCTCGGCGGCGATCCACAGGGCCCAGAGGGTGGGCCACATGAGCAGCCAGGTACCGATGGGGCGGTCCAGTCGGGTCAGGTGCAGGAAATCGGGCACCCGGGCCAGGCCCTTGGGGTGCATCAGGGATCGATCCATCTCGGTCTCTCGCATGTGGAAGCTTGCCGGCAGAGCCTAGCGTGAAGGGAGGGCGAGGTCATCCGCCATGCGATCGAGGAAGAACTCCTGGACCAGCACGCTGAAGTGCCGGTGGCGGAACAGCGAGCGGCGCGCCCAGGGACCCGAGGCGGCATGGAAGGGAGGCGGGTCGGCGCTGACCTCGAGGGGGCCGCGTTCCAGGTCCGGCTGGCGAAACAGCCAGCTGCCCAGCGAGCGCTCGCCCAGGCGGTCGAGTCGCTGGCCGTGCAGCCCTGACAGTGGCACCACCGAGCGGGCGACCACCCAGGGGCGCTCGTCCAGGCACAGCGCCACTTCGCGCAGCCAGGCATGGCGGACCGGGGGCAGGCCCAGGGCCAGCGCCTCGTCGCGACGCGGCCGGCCTAGGCGCTGGTCCAGCAGCCGGACCCGGAAGGCCTGCTGGCCGCCGGCGCTGACCAGCCGGGCGGTGAGTGAGTCGCGAGAGGCGACCCACTGCCACCAGGCAGCGCTCATGGCAGGACGCGCCGCCGCCAGGGGGCGCCAGCGGGGATCGCTTCCCGGGCCGTTGCTCACCGTCTCTCTCCGCGTCGATTTCGGGGGCGGCTAGTGTACCATAGCGATTTTGAACGCCTGGTGATCGGCCGCTATCACCAGCGCTATTGCAGTGATGATCAGCGAGAGGCGCCGGGGATAGGTCGTAGAGGGGGTCCTACGCCAGGGGTGAGGAGCACTGCTCCGAACGGGCTGGCCATGGATGGCCAGCACCGGTCCTGCAAGCGGAGCAGGATGCGAGAGCGAAGCAGGGCGTCGGTAGCGCCCAGGGAGGGGTTTACAGAGCCCCCTCGTAGACCTGTCGCCGGAATAGCCTCGAGTGCCTCTATCTGCCATAGCCCTGCCGCCCATCACCCTGATCTCGACGGCCCCTGCAGGAAGGATTGCCATGGCTGCACCCCTGACCATCATCGGCTCCGGCATGGCGGGCCTGGGCCTGCTGCGCCAGCTGCGCGCCCAGGACCCGGCGCGACCGATGACGCTGATCACCGCCGACAGCGGCGATGACTATTCCAAGCCGCTGCTCTCCACCGGGTTCGCCAAGCGCCTGCCGCCGCAGCGCCTGGCCGCGCGCTCGGCCCTGGAGGTCGCCGACGACCTCGGCGCCGTGGTGCGCACCCACACCCGGGTGGAGGCCATCGACCCGGTGGCGCGCACCCTGACCATCGGCACCGAGTCCCTGCCCTGGAGCGAGCTGGTGCTGGCTACCGGCGCCGCGCCGCTGCGCCCCTTCAGGGTGCCCGACGCCGTGGCCGACCGGGTCTTCAGCATCAATGACCTGGACGACTACCGCGCCTTCCACGCAACCCTGGAGGCGCTGGGCCGGCCGGCGCGCGTGGCGGTCATCGGCATGGGGCTGGTGGGCTGCGAGTTCGCCAACGACCTCGCCGCCGGCGGCCACGCCGTCGAACTGGTCGCCCCGGAGCCGGCCCCCCTGCCGAGCCTGGTGCCGGAGCCCCTGGGACATGCCCTGGGTGAGGCCTTCCGCGAGGCCGGCATGGTGCTGCATACCGGCCGCCAGCTGGTGTCCCTGGTCGCCGACGGTGGCGCCATCGGCCTGGAACTGGACGATGGCGGCGCGCTCTCCGCCGATCTGGTACTGGTGGCCACGGGGCTTAGACCGCGTACTACCCTGGCCGAGGCGGCCGGGATCACGGTCAGCGCCGCGGGCATCCATGTCGACCGTCACCTGGCGACTTCAGCGCCGGGTATCCATGCGCTGGGTGACGCGGCCTGCGTCGACGGCGTCAATGCCATGTACGTGCAGCCGCTGTTGGCCAGTGCCAAGGCGCTGGCCAGCACCCTGACCGGCACTCCCACCGCAGTGACCTACGGTCCCTGGCCGGTACTGGTCAAGACGCCGCTGTTGCCGGTCGTGGCACTCCCGCCCGGCCGTCCTCCATCACGCTGGCGCCTCGAGGGGGAAGGCAGCGATCTGACGGCTCTCGCCGAGGCGGAGGACGGACGTTTGATCGGATTTGCGTTGACAGGACGCTGTGTCCGTCGGAAAGTCGAACTGGCGCGAGCCGCGCCGCCGTTGCTAGGCTAGTCTCGTCAACGACGGGGCCTGCCGCGGACAGCGAGCCGAGGAGGCAGTGGACCGGTATCATCCGCATGTCGTTTCCCGAGCCATGCCTGTCCGGGAACAAGCGAGCGGCATGCGCGTGATGCACTGACAGGTCATGTGCCATGACAAGCATGCCATTACAATATCGCCGGTGGTGATCGCCGGCATCATGATGCCACTATCAGGAGGGCTGTATGCGCAAGCCAGAACTCGCCGCGGCGATTGCCGAGCGTGCCGATCTTTCCAAGGACAAGGCGAGCCAGGTGCTCAACGTGATCCTCGACGAGATCACCGGAAGCGTTTCCCAGGGACAGGATGTCACCCTGATCGGTTTCGGTACCTTCAGCGTGCGTGAGCGCGCCGCCCGCACCGGCAAGAACCCCCAGACCGGCCAGCCACTGACCATTCCGGCCAGCAAGACGGTCGCCTTCAAGCCGGGCAAGGGGCTCAAGGACGCTGTCGCGAAGTAAGGCATTGCGGCCCGTTCCATGCGGGTCGCCTCACACTCCCTTCCCGGTGGCGGAGCCGACATGAAGCTGCGATTGATGCTGTGGCTGCTCGGGCTGATGCTCAAGCGTGCTCTGCGCCGCAAGGCGCGGTTTCGCGAACTGCTCGTCGAGATGCGTGGCCTCGACTGGGGGATCGCCACCGAGGACCTCTCCATTGCCCGCCACTACCGCATGTCGCCGAGTGGCATCGGTGCCGGTCGCGGCCTGCCGGTGGATCTCGACCTGGAGCTGCGCTTCGAGGACGAGGCCACGGCCCTCAGGATTCTCAAGAAGCCGACCCAGCAGGCCTTTCTCGACGGCATGATGGCCGGCAGCATGCGCCTGGTCGGCGACTCCGGCGACCTGCAGAAGCTGCAGCGGCTGCTCAAGCACTTGTAAAAAGCTTGAAGCTTGAAGAGCGCCGCTACGCGGCTGGAAGCTGGAAGAGAAACCAACCGGGCTGCGCCCGGAGCGGTAAGCCTTAAGCTTGGGGTTGGAAGAAAAACCTTGACCCAAGCGGT
>JBNJIL010000012.1:0-101055 GCA_051749325.1 Pseudomonadota bacterium
TTATCCCGAAAAACCCCGTGTTCGAAAGAGCACGGGGTTTTTTCATTTCCAGGACCCGCTATTGGCGTGATGCTGTTCGGCAGGAAAGGATGCCGTTGGCAGGTAACCTTTGTGGGAGCGACACTGTCTAGCGGGAGCGGCGTTCCGGCTTCAGTTCGCGAATAGCGGGGCCACCAAGGCCCCGGTTAGCGACACAGGCTCTCGAGCGCTTCGATAAGGCTATCCATCTCGTCATCGGTGCCGATGGAGATCCGGAGGTGGTCACGGAGCGCCTCGTTATTGAAGTGACGCACCAGCACGCCGCGTTCACGAAGACCCGCGAAGAGCTGGGCGGCGTCGAAATCCGGGTGGCTGACCAGCACGAAGTTGGTCTGTGAAGGCAGCACCTGGAAGCCAAGGGTCTCGAGGCGTCCCCTGGTGCGTTCGCGCGTCGTGACCACCGCTTCGCGACAGGCCTCGAAGTGCCCGCGATCGGCCAGGGACGCGATACCCAGGGCACTGGCGAGGCTGTCGACGGGGTAGGAGTTGAAGGAGTCCTTGACCCGTTCCAGTCCCTCGATCAGCTCGCGGGAGCCCACCGCATAGCCGAGCCGAAGGCCTGCCAGGCTGCGAGACTTCGAGAAGGTGCCGGTGACCAGCAGGTTGGGGAAGCGCTCGACAAGCGATATGGCACTCTCGCCGCCGAAGTCCACATAGGCCTCGTCGATCAGCACCACCGCCTCGGAGATCCGCTCGAGCAGTCCGGCAATGGCCGCGCGTCCGTGGCCGTGACCGGTGGGAGCGTTGGGGTTGGCAAAGATCACTCCGCCCGCATCCTGGCCGAAGGCATCGAGGTCGACGCGCCACTCGGTGTCGAGCGGATGGGTGCGGCGCTCGACACCATAAAGATGGCAATAGACTGGATAGAAGCTGTAGGAGATGGTCGGCATCTCCAGCGGCCGCGCCTGGCGAAAGAAGGCCTGGAACGCCAGGGCGAGCACCTCGTCGGAGCCGTTGCCGACGAACACCTGCTCTGTGGTGACCCCGAGCTCCACGGCGAGCGCCTCGCGAAGGGCGTGGGACTTCGGGTCCGGATAGCGCCGCAGGTGGTCGGTGGGAAAATCGCGCAGGACGCCTTCAACACCGGGGGCAGGCGGATAGGGATTCTCGTTGGTATTCAGCTTGATCACACGCTCGCGTGGCTGCTCGCCCGGGACATAGGGGGTCAGTTCGCGAACGGCGGGGCTCCAGAACTTGCTCATGGTCACTCGCTCGAGGGTTTGAACTTTGGTCATGGTGACCCGGGCAGCGTGACCGCGCAAGCCACGTGCATGCTAGTCTCGGGACCGTTACGATCATTCGCTGCCTAAGGACCCATGCAATGACCGGCCAGATTCTCGCCACCTTGCTGCCCGTCTTCCTGATCGCCGGTTGCGGGACCCTGTATGGCCGCTTCCGAACGCCGGACATCCGTGGTCTGAATACCCTCAACATGGAGCTCTTCGTGCCCATGCTGGTGTTCGCCGTGCTCGCCGACCGTCAGGCCCCCCTGGCGGACTATGCGAACCTGGCCCTGGCGGGTGCCGTGGTGATACTGGGGTCGGGGCTTCTGCTCTGGCCGGTGGCGAAGTGGCTCAACCTCGACACCAGGACCTTCCTGCCTCCGATGATGTTCAACAATTCCGGCAACATGGGGATCCCCTTGCTTGTTCTGGCCTTCGGCGAGAAGGCGCTGCCGGCGGCAGTGGTACTGTTCATCATCGAGATGTTGCTGCACTTCTCGGTGGGTCTCTACATGCTCAGCCCGCACACGCCCCTGTGGCGGCTGCTGAGAATGCCCATCGTGCTCGCGAGCCTGGCAGGCCTCGTCGTCAACCTGGGCAGCGTGCCTCTGCCGGGCTGGTTTCTCGAGGCGTTGCGCATGCTGGGTGAAGTCTGTATCCCCCTGATGCTCTTCGCTCTGGGGGTGCGGATGCTGGATATCGACCTCGGCGACTGGAAGACGGGTCTGCTCGGGGCAGTACTCTGCCCGCTCTCGGGACTGCTGCTCGCCCTGCCACTGATCTGGTGGCTCGACCTGTCGGGCCTGCAGGCAGCTTCGCTCTGGGTGTTTGCCGCTCTGCCCCCGGCCGTGTTGAACTATCTGGTGGCCGAGCAGTATCGTCAGGAGCCCCACAAGGTAGCCTCGCTGGTGCTGATCGGCAACCTGGGCAGCTTGGTGGTCATGCCGCTGGTGCTGGCACTGATCTTCACCCATGTCTATCCGCTGGCCTGACGCATGGCGGGGAGGCTGTCCGCTGAGGACACGAGAGGTTATGCTGTCTCTCAGGCTGCCGTAATTAACGGCGTCATGCCCATTGGTTAGGAGGACACAAATGCAAATCAGGACCTTGCTGGCCGGCACAGCCCTGGCCGCCTTGCTGGCCGGCTGCGCCGCCGGCCCCGCCGACCAGGCTGCTGGCCCCGAGATGGAAGCGACCACGGCGACCTACCAGGGAATGCTGCCGTGTCGCAATTGCGAAGGTATCGACCTGGACGTGACCCTGAACGGCGAGGAGCAAAGTGCGGCAGAGGAGCGCACCTTCGATCTCCAGGCCTCCTATCGGGAGCACCCGCAGGATCCGCCGGACGAGAACTACGAGGGTAACTGGGAAGTCCTCGAGGGGACGGAGCAGGATTCCAGTGCCATTGTCTATGAGCTGACTCCCGACGGCGAAGGGCAGACCTACTACTTCCTGCGCGTCGATGAGCAGACTCTCGAGCTGATCGATCCCAACCTGCGCCGCTTCCAGAACAGCGAGATGCTGCAGCTCAAGCGCCAGTAAACGTCTGCATGTGCAGCATCGGGGCGGCCCTCAGGGCCGCCCCTCGTCGTTGTGAGCACGCCATCGGCACGTGGCCGTTGGCGGATGGAATGATGGTCCTGACCCTTGAGAGAGAGTGCCGCATGGCCAAAGCAAAGAGCGCCTTTGTCTGCACCGAGTGTGGTGCGGAGTACCGCAAGTGGCAGGGGCAGTGCAGCAGCTGCCAGGAGTGGAATACCCTGAGCGAGGTCCGTCTCTCGGCGGCACGCCCCGGCGCCGCCACGCCCGGCGCCTCGTCGGGGCGTGGCGGCTATGCCGGGGGGCTCTCCCGCGATGTGGTCGACCTGGCAAGCGTCGATCTCAGCGAGGTTCCGAGGCTCTCCTCCACCTTCGCGGAGTTCGATCGGGTGCTGGGTGGCGGGCTGGTGCCGGGGTCGGCGGTACTGCTCGGCGGGCATCCCGGGGCCGGCAAGTCGACCCTGCTGCTGCAGACTGCCTGCAAGCTGGCCCAGTCGCGCCGCGTGATCTATGTGACCGGCGAGGAGTCGCTCTCCCAGGTGGCGATGCGCGCGCATCGCCTGCAGCTGCCGGTACAGGGCCTGAAGATGCTGGCCGAGACCAGCATCGAGACCATCCTCGCCGTGGCCGAGCGCGAACGCCCCGAGATACTCGTCATCGACTCCATCCAGACCATGCACCTGGAAGATATCGCCTCGGCACCTGGCGGCGTGGCCCAGGTGCGCGAGTCCGCCGCAGCCCTGACCCGTTTCGCCAAGCAGAGCAATACCGTGCTGATGCTGGTGGGCCACGTCACCAAGGATGGCACCCTGGCGGGCCCCAAGGTGCTCGAGCACATGATCGATGCCTCCCTGCTGCTCGAGGGCGGGGCCGACTCGCGCTTCCGGACCCTGCGCGGTCAGAAGAACCGCTTTGGCGCCGTCAACGAGCTGGGTGTGTTTGCCATGCTCGAGCACGGCCTCAAGGAGGTGAAGAATCCCAGCGCCATCTTCCTGTCGCGCAACGAGGAGCAGAGTGCCGGCAGCCTGGTGATGGTGGTCTGGGAAGGCACCCGGCCGATCCTCGTCGAGGTCCAGGCGCTGCTCGACGAGTCGGCGCTGGGCAATCCGCGTCGTGTCGCCGTGGGCCTCGACCAGAACCGTCTGGCCATGCTGCTGGCGGTGCTGCATCGTCACGGTGGACTGTTCACTGGCGACCAGGACGTCTTTCTCAACGTGGTCGGTGGGGTCAAGGTACTGGAGACCAGCGCTGACCTTGCAGTGCTGCTGGCAGTGGTCTCCAGCCTTCAGAACCGGCCGCTACCGCGGGAACTGGTGGTGTTCGGCGAGGTGGGGCTGTCCGGCGAGATCCGGCCGGTGCCCAGCGGCCAGGAGCGCATCGTCGAGGCGGCCAAGCATGGCTTCACGCGCGCCATCGTGCCCCGCGGCAATGCTCCCAAGCGCCCGCCCGAGGGCATGGAGGTCGTTGCCGTGGACAAGCTCGCCGAAGCCCTGGACGCCCTCTAGGCGCCCCACTCTGATGTAGAATGCGGGTAATGAATGCCAAGGAGAATCAGATGAGCGCCATCCGCCTGACCCAGTACAGCCACGGCGCCGGCTGCGGCTGCAAGATCGCCCCCGACGTGCTCGACGGCATCCTCGCCAAGGCTGGTCCCGGCGCCAGCCACTCGCGGTTGATCGTCGGCAACCAGGGGCACGAGGACGCCGCCGTCTATGACCTGGGTGACGGTCGCGGCATGATCGCCACTACCGACTTCTTCATGCCCATCGTGGATGACCCCTTCGATTTCGGCCGCATCGCGGCCATCAATGCCATCAGCGATGTCTACGCCATGGGCGGCAAGCCGGTGCTGGCGCTGGGCATCCTCGGCTGGCCGCTGGACACGCTCGGCGCCGAGGTGGCCGCCGACGTGGTGGCCGGTGCCCAGGCAGTGTGCCGCGAGCTCGGCCTGGCGCTAGCCGGGGGGCACTCCATCGACGCCCCCGAGCCTATCTTCGGCCTGGCGGTCAATGGCCTCGTCGACCTCGAGCATCTAAAACTCAACAAGGGGGCAAGGCCCGGTGACCTGCTGTTCCTCACCAAGCCATTGGGGGTGGGCCTGCTGACCACCGCCGAGAAGCAGGGGCTGATCGAGCCCGGCCATCAGGGCCTGGCGAGAGAGACCATGCTCAAGTCCAATGCCATCGGCATGGAGCTGGCCAGGGTCAAGGGCGTGCATGCCATGACCGACGTCACCGGCTTTGGCCTGGCCGGTCACCTCGCCGAGATCTGCACGGCCAGTGGCGTGGCCGCCCGGGTCAACTTCCGCCGCCTGCCGCGCCTCGCCGAGGCCGAGGCCTATCGGCGCAAGGGGGCGGTGCCCGGCGGTACCCAGCGCAATCGCGAGGCCCTTGGCGAGAGCCTGCCCGCGATGGACGAGGCCCACTGGCAGTGGTTGTGTGACCCGCAGACCTCCGGTGGCCTGCTGCTCTCGGTGCACCCGTCCTGGGAGGACGATGTGGAGCGCATCGCTCGCGACCACGGCATCGAGCTCGTGCCCTTCGGCGAGGTCGTCAAGGCCAGCGGCTCGGCGCTGATCGAGGTGCGTGGATGAGCCTTCCGCTGGTCGAGCCCGACCTTGCGCTGCTGCAGGAAGGGCGCGTGCTGATCGATGTCCGCGCGCCGGTGGAGTTCGCCCAGGGCGCTCTGCCCGGGGCGGTCAACCTGCCGCTGATGGATGACGAGGAGCGCCACCTCGTGGGGATAACCTACAAGGCGCATGGCCAGGACGCGGCCATCGCCCTGGGAAAGTGCCTGGTCAGCGGAGGTATCAAGGCGGCGCGGGTCGCCGCCTGGCAGCAACGCCTCGCGGCGCATCCCGATGCCATCATCTACTGTTTCCGTGGCGGGCTGCGTTCCCAGGTTGTCCAGCAGTGGCTGGCGGATGCCGGTCTCCTGCGCCCGCGCATCCGCGGCGGCTGGAAGGCCATGCGGCAGGCCCTCTGCGCGCGCATCGACGCCGCGGCCGAGCAGCCATTGCTGGTGGTGGGCGGCCTCACCGGCTGTGCCAAGACGCCGCTGATCCTGGCACTGGACAACGGTCTCGACCTCGAAGGCTGCGCCCGCCACAAGGGCTCGGCCTTCGGCCGCCATCCGCTGCCGGCACCCAGCCAGATCGACTTCGAACATGCCATGGGGCAGCGCCTGCTGGACCTGCCCGGGCCGGTGGTGGTGGAGGACGAATCCCGGCGCATCGGCGCAGCCAACATCCCGCTGGGCTTCTGGGAGGGCATGGTGCAGGCGCCCCGTATCCGCATCGAGATGCCGCTGGACTGGCGGCTGGCGCAGATCCGCAAGGACTACATCGATGACCTCTGGGAGGTCCACCGCCGGCAGTTCGGTGACTGGCTGGGCTGGGCACTGATGCGCAAGCAGCTCAGCTCGGCCCTGGTCCGGCTGAAAAAGCGCCTGGGCAGCGAACGCCTGGCGCGCCTGCAACGCCTGCAGGCGCTCGCCTTTCGCGAACATGAGCGCGGCAATCACCAGGCTCATGAGGCCTGGCTGGCCCCGCTGCTGACCGAATACTACGACCCGCTCTATCGCTACCAGCTGGAGAAGCACCCCGAACGTCATTTTCTCCACGTGGGCGACTGGGAGAGCTGCCTGGAGGTCGCCAGGGAGTGGTCCGCCGAGGCGCGACGGAATGGCCGGCCGCAGGCGCCGACGGCCTGAACCATCATGCCGAGGTCTGGCCCGCCAGCCACTGGCTGAGCACGCGGTCGAGCAGCGGGGCCAGCCGGTCGAAACGCCTCGGGTCATCGAGCATTGCCGCCCGGCCCTGGGCATGGGGGCTGGTCTCGCTACCCGCGGGCGGGGGCTGATGGTCGAGCAGGGCGGTGACACTCGCGGCGGTGGCTTCCAGGTGGCAGAGCAGGGCCACCACCCGGCCGTCGTCCCAGGTAAAGCCCTGCAGCGGGCTGGCCTCGCTGCGGCCCAGCGCCAGGGCATAGTCGGGTAGCGCGAAGACCTCGCGGTGCCACATGAAGGCCTCGAAGGTGTCGGGCAGGTCGACGAGGCTCAGCGGGGCGAGATCGACTCGGTGCCAGCCGGTCTCGGCCATGGTGCCGCGACCCACCGCCGCTCCCAGCGCCTCGGCGATCAGCCGGGCACCGAAGCCGATGCCCAGCAGCGGCTTGTTGCCGTCCAGGGCCCGGTTGACCAGCTTGCGTTCGCCCTTGAGCCACGGGGCTCGGTCATTATCGACGCTGCCCTCGGGGCCGTCGAGCACGATCAGGGCGTCGCCATCGGCCAGCCGCGGCGGCAGTTCGCCCTCGTCGAGGTGGAAGATGGTGTGACTGTGGCCCATGCTGGCAAGCCAGTCGGCAATGCGAGCCGGTCCCTGATGGGGGCTGTGCTGGAGAAGGTGAACGTGCATGCGGGCCTCGCCGTGATGGAAATGTCAGGGAGCGGAGGGGATGGAGCGCAAGGGTACATGAAGCCGGAACTGCGGGAACAGATACTGACCATCCTGGCCGAGATCCCGCCCGGCCGGGTAACCACCTACGGGCGCATTGCCGCGATGACCGATGGCGCCACGCCGCGCCTTGTGGCCCGGGCCCTGCGCGAGTTGCCCCACGGCCACGGCCTGCCCTGGTTCCGGGTCATCACCGCCTCCCGCAGGCTGGCCGATCACGGCGGAGCCGAGCAGCAGCGCCAACGGCTGGTGGCCGAGGGCGTGCTCTTCGATCCCCGCGGGCGTGTCGCGGCGGAGCTTCTATGGCCTTGATCCGCGAAACAGCAGCAGGGCGGATGCGGCGACAGGCTCCGAGGTGTCGGACGATTGCGGAGGCGCTGGGAGCCATCCTTGGACGTACTCCTCCCGGCTTGTCTCCGACGCCCCTTGCCATTCATCGAAACCTCAGACAACAGGATCCCAAGGAGACTCCATGAGCGGCTTCTTCCAGCGCCTGCAGCAGCTCGACTCGCGTCGTCAGCAGGCCTTCATGGCGGCGCTGTGCGAGCGTCTGCTGCCCAACTATGGCCTCTATGCCGAGGCCACCGGTCAAGGCGGACCGCATGGCATGAGGGTGATCCTGGACCTGGTCTGGGAACAGCTGGCGGTAAGGGAGGCGCACATCGACTTCGATCGCCAGGCCGAGAAGCTTGCCGACCTGGAGCCCCCCGGCGAGGATGACAGCTTCGGCGCCCGTCGGGCCCTCGAGGCAGTGGTGGCCCTCTCGGCGCTGCTCGACACCCTGCGCGGCGAGGCCCCCGAGGCAGTGCTGGAGGTCAGTCGATCATCGCGCAGCGGGGTGCGCGCCTTCATCGAGCTCACCGAGGGCGAGGAGGATGCCGCGCGCCTGAGCGAACTGGTTCGTCACCACCCGTTGATGACGGACGAGAATGACTTCCAGGATGCCGTGCTCGAGGCGGTGGAGGCGGGACCGCTGGATCGCGAGACGCTAAAGGCGCTGCGCCGGCTGGGACGCAACGAAGGCGTCAGCAATCTGGGACTCTCCCTGGAGTAGGGAATGGCTCAGAAGCGCCATCCTGCGGTAATCATCATGCCGGCAGTGCCGAAGACGATCAGGTCTGTCTCGGCGCGCCCCCAGCGCGCCCCCAGCGAGGGCAGTATGGCCGGTGCCACGCCCAGGTGGTTGAACGGGATCTTGTCGCGATACTCTCCACGGTAGCCGTGCAGTAGCCCGGCCGAGAGCTTTGCCCGGAAGCCGACCTCCTTCCCCTGCCAGAAAGGGAACTCGCGGCCCGCATAGACATAGTGGGAGTCCTGGCTGAAGGAGTTCCTGAAGCGGGCACCGCCGGCGAACCACCTGTCGGGGGTGTGCCACTCAAGGCTGATCAGGCCCTGGTCGTTGGTATGCGCCGGGTCGTTGCTGAAGTGGCCGGTGTAGAGGCCGGCCTGGACCAGCACGTGGTCCAGCGTCAGCCTCGGGGGCCAATCAAGCTGTTCCCGCCAGCCCTCGGCTGCCTCCGCGAGGGGGGCAGCCGTCCCCGATAACAGCGCGGCCGGCAGCAGGACGGTGCCTATGCGCGTACTCAGCGACATCCGACTTGTACCGAATCGTCTCAGAGACGCATTTCGATTCCCCGCTCAGCCATGTAGCGCTTGGCCTCGGGGATGGTGTATTCGCCGAAGTGGAAGATGCTGGCGGCCAACACGGCATCGGCGCCGCCCTCGATGACGCCATCGACCAGGTGGTCGAGGGTACCGACCCCGCCGGACGCGATCACCGGTACGCTCACCGCGTCGGCAATGGCGCGGGTCACGCCTAGGTCGAAGCCGGCCCTGGTGCCGTCGCGGTCCATGCTGGTCAGCAGCAGCTCACCGGCACCGTAGTCCACCATCTTCTTCGCCCACTCCACGGCATCCAGCCCGGTGGGGCGTCGCCCGCCGTGGGTGAAGATTTCCCAGCGGTCCGGCTCGCCTTCCTCCGAGACTCGCTTGGCATCGATGGCCACCACGATGCACTGGCTGCCGAAGCGCTCGGCGGCCTCATGAACGAAGTCGGGATTGGTCACCGCGGCGGTGTTGATGGACACCTTGTCGGCGCCGGCGTTGAGCATGGTGCGGATGTCGTCGCAGGTGCGGATGCCACCGCCCACGGTGAGCGGGATGAACACCTCACCCGCGATGCGCTCGACCATTTCCACCGTGGTATCCCGATCCTCGTGACTCGCCGTGATATCGAGGAAGGTGATCTCGTCGGCCCCCTGCTGGTTGTAGCGCTGGGCAATTTCCACCGGGTCACCGGCGTCACGGATGCCGATGAAGTTGACACCCTTGACCACGCGGCCAGCGTCGACGTCCAGGCATGGAATGATACGCTTGGCGAGTCCCATGAATCAGTTCCCCTTCAGGCTGAGTTCGTCGCAGAGCCGCTGGCCCTCGGCCACGTCGAGGCTGCCCTCGTAGATGGCCCGCCCGGTGATCGCGCCCAGGATGCCGGGTTCACCGGCGGCGATGAGCGCGCGCAGGTCGTCGAGGTTGGTCACCCCGCCGGAAGCGATCACCGGCAGGCCCCCTTCGCGGGCGAGCTGCGCGGTGGTCTCGACATTGACGCCGGACATCATGCCGTCGCGGGCGATGTCGGTATAGACGATGCTGGAGACGCCGTCGTCGGCGAAGCGCCTGGCCAGTTCGGTGGCCTTCATCGTCGAGACCTCGGCCCAGCCATCGGTGGCCACGAAGCCATCCCGGGCATCCAGGCCGACGATCACGCGGCCGGGGAAAGCCCGACACATCTCACCGACGAAGGCCGGTTCCTTGACTGCCCTGGTGCCGATGATCACGTAGGAAACGCCTGCCTCGAGGTAATGCTCGATGGTCTCGGCGCTGCGGATACCGCCGCCGATCTGGATCGGCAGGTCAGGCCAGGCGCGGGCAATGGCGGTCACTGCCTCGCCGTTGACCGGCTTGCCCTCGAAGGCACCGTTGAGATCGACCAGGTGGAGGCGTCGGGCGCCGGCCTCGATCCAGCGGGCCGCCATGGCCACCGGGTCGTCGCCGTAGGTGGTGGCGTCGTCCATGCGGCCCTGCTTGAGGCGCACGCACTCGCCGTCCTTGAGGTCGATGGCGGGAATTACCAGCATGTCAGTGTCCTCGGTTGGCCCAGCCGCGGGCGCCTGCGGAAAGATTGAAAGACGCGGCCATGGGGGCCTGCCGTGTAAAGAGTGGCGCCGCTCAGGGCGACCATTGAACGAAGTTTTCCAGCAGCTTGAGACCGGCCCGGGAGCTCTTCTCCGGGTGGAACTGCACGGCGAAGGTGGCATCGCGGCCGATGGCGACGTGGGCATTCACCCGCCCATAGCCGGTCGTGCCGAATACCGTGGTGTCGTCGGTGGCGTCCACGTAGTAGCTGTGCACGAAATAGAAATGCTCGTCCTGGTCGATGCCCGCCCACAGCGGATGGTCGTGATGCTGGTGGACCAGGTTCCAGCCCATGTGGGGTACCTTGAGGCGATTGTCGCGATCATCACGCATGTCGGTCGGAAACTTCCTCACCTCGCCGCGCAGGAACCCCAGACAGTCGATGCCGCCGTTCTCCTCGCTGTGGTCGAGCAGCATCTGCTGACCGACGCAGATGCCCAGCAGCGGCTTGGCCTGGCGAGCGAGCAGCTCCTCGACCAGGCCGCGCAGCTCGGTCCTCTCGAGCTCGCCCATGCAGTCGCGGATGGCGCCCTGGCCGGGCAGCACCAGGCGGGTGGCGCCGCGGATGCGACGGGCATCCCGCGTCACGATCACGTTCTCGTGGGTGACGTGTTCCAGTGCCTTGGCGACGGAATGCAGGTTGCCCATTCCGTAGTCGATGACGGCAATGGTCATGGAGCGCTCCTCGTGTGATCGTTCGGCGGCCTCAGAGGCTGCCCTTGGTGGACGGCATCTGGCCGGCCATGCGCGGGTCCGGCGCCACGGCCATGCGCAGCGCACGGCCGAAGGCCTTGAAGATGGTCTCCGCCTGATGATGGGCGTTGAAGCCCTTCAGGTTGTCGACGTGCAGGGTCACCCGGGCATGGTTGACGAAGCCCTGGAAGAATTCCCAGAACAGCTGGGTATCCAGGCGGCCGATGCTGGCGCGGGTGAACTCGACGTCCATGAACAGTCCCGGGCGCCCGGAAAAGTCTACCACGACTCGCGACAGGGCTTCGTCCAGGGGGACGTAGGCATGCCCGTAGCGGTAGATGCCGCGCTTGTCGCCGACCGCCTGGTGGAAGGCCTGGCCCAGAGTAATGCCGAGATCCTCGACGGTATGATGGTCATCGATATGCAGGTCGCCTACCGCCTCGATGTCAAGATCGATCAAGCCATGGCGGGCTACCTGGTCGAGCATGTGATCGAGGAAGGGGACGCCGGTCTCGCAGGCCAGGTGCCCTCCACCATCGAGGTTGAGGGTCACCGTGATCTGGGTTTCCCGGGTGTTCCGGGTGACCGTGGCGATACGCTCGGACATGTCGGGTCTCCAGCGCCGGGGGGCGTGTCGAGAGCGGGCGGTGGTGAGCACCGGCCGTCAAGGCGGAAAGGCGCCAGGTGCTGTGCCTGACGTCGCGAGCCTGCCATTATAGTGAATCGGCGGCCCCATCCGCTACAATGCGGGCCATTACAGTGGTGGCGCTCCCGCCGCCCCGGCTCAAGGAGACCCACGCATGCCGGTGACCCTTCAACAGGTCGATCAGGCCGCCTGGGAAGCGGATGCCCAGGTACGCCTCGACCTCGCGCGCATCTATACAGACGCTCCTGCCGAGCGCCTTCCCCTGCCCGTTGACGACTTTATCCGTGACCATCTCGCACATGGTCATCTGTTCAGCTGTGCCCGCTTCAACGACCGGCTGCTGGGTGCGGTGGCGGTGAAGCCCGATCAGCAGACCTGGTGGCTATCACACCTCTGTGTGCGCAGGACCACGCGGCGGCGCGGTGTCGGCTCACGGTTGCTGGCGCTGGTCAGCGAGCTTGCCCATGCCGAAGGGTGTCGCCTCTACGCCGCGTCGTCCCAGCTGCCGGTGGCCGACCAGATGCTGCTCGCCCGGCTCGGCTATCGTCTGACCCAGGATGGCGACTACTTCGAGCTCGACCTGTCGCCGCAGGGAGGCCAGCAATGAAGCGTCTGTTGCGGACACTGCTTGCCGCCATCGGCGTGCTCGGCCTGGTCATGGTCGGTGCCGTGGTCTACGTGACGACCTTCTTCGATCCCAATGACCTCAAGCCGCGGCTGGTCGAGGTGGTGCGCGAACACAGCGGGTTGGAACTGAGCCTGGATGGCGCTCTCTCCTGGTCCTTCTATCCCCGTCTGGGCGTGGGGGTAGAGAAGGCCGAAGCCCGCCTGCCAGGCCAGGAGGATGACTCGACTCCCTTCGCCGCCTTCTCACACGCCGAGGTCAGCCTCGCCTTCGCGCCGCTGCTGCGCGGCGAGATTGCCATCGATGGCCTTACCCTGGAGGGCCTCTATCTCGACTTGCTGCGCGATGAGCAAGGGAAGGGCAACTGGGAGGCCTTGCTGCAGCGGCTCAGCGAGAGCAGTCAAGAGGCCGAGGCCGTCCTGGCACCTTCGAGTGCCGGGCCCGACCCCGATATCGATACAGGCCTCTCGGTCGCACTCAACATTGCCAGCGTGCAGGTTCTAGACGGAGAAGTGCGCTTCCGCGATGCCATGGCTGAGCGTGAATGGGTCTTCGAGAACGTCCAGGTCAGCGGCAGCAACGTCAATCCCGGACGGGCCTTCCCGGTCGCGTCGTCCTTCCGGCTGACGGCCTACGAAGGTCTCGAGGGGCGGCAGCAGGAGCGTGAAGCGCGGCTGATCAGCGAGGCTTCCCTGGAGGGCAGCGTGGCCCTGGGCCTGGCGGAGGGGCGTCACGAGCTCGAGCGGCTAAGCCTGGAGACAGTCAATCGCCTCGCCGGGCTCGAGGGGGAACAGAAAGTCACTCTCGAGGGGGGGCCGCTGGTCGTGACCCCCGCTGAAGGGAGCCTGCAGCTGGAGGAGGGGCAGCTAGACGCCAACCTCAAGCATCCGCGCCTGGGCGAGAAGGCGGTGCCCCTGTCGCTGGCCTTCACCCTGGATGCCGATCTCGACGAGCAGAGTGCCCACCTTCGCGATATGTCACTCACCGGCCCCGATGCCCTGAAGCTCAGCGGCAGCCTCAACCTCAGCCAGCTCGCCGAGGCGCCGGCCTATACCGGCCAGCTGAGCCTGGCGCCGCTGTCGCTGCGGCCCTGGCTGGCCCGGCTCGACATGATGCCGACCATGGCTGATGGCGAGGCGCTCTCCGATGTGGCACTGACCAGCCCGATCAGCGGTGACCTCGAGCGCTTCGAGCTTGCCGGCCTGACCCTGGTGCTGGATGGCAGTACCTTCACCGGACGGCTGGCGGGGCAATATGACGGCGGGCGCCTCGCCACTGACCTGCAGGGTGACCGGCTCGATCTGGACGACTACCTGCCACCGCCGGGGGTGGAGGACGACGGAGCCTCGCTGTGGCGGCTGCCGGGCTTTCGTCGAGCTCATGCCGCCGAGTCGGAGGGAGTGGTGCCGACGGAGTGGCTGGCTGCACTCAGTCTCGATGCCCATCTGGCCCTGGGTGAGCTGCGCATTGCAGGGCTGGACTTCCAGGATGTCGACCTGGCCCTCGAGGGGCGCGACGGTCGCCATCGCCTGGTCACCTTCGAATCGCGCTTCCACGATGGCCGCCTGGCCGCCGATGGGGCCCTAGACCTGCGCGAGACGCCGCCCCGCTGGCAGCTGGCGCCGAGGGTCGAGCGGGTGCGTCTGGCGTCGCTGCTCGAGGCCCTCGGCCATGAGCCGGCCCCCCTGAGCGGGCGCTTCAGCGGTGAGGGCGAGCTCGCCACCCGCGGTAACACCCTGATGGAGCTCAGGCGCCACCTGAGCGGCAACCTCGACACGCGTATCGAGGAGGGCGCGATCCCGGGTGTCAACATCTCCCGAGAGCTGTGCACCACGGCCGCTGCCCTGCAGGGCGAGCAGCTCGACCGAGAGTGGCGCGATGAAACCCGCTTCGAGCGCATGCGGGCCACCCTGACCCTGGACGAGGGCACTGCCAGGAGCGATGACCTGCTGGTCACGCTGCCTGGCATGGAGATGGGCGGCAAGGGTGAGCTGGACCTGGTCAGCGAGCAGTTCGACCTGCGCGCCGCGCTGCGCCTGGTCAATGCCGACAATGCGCCCTGCGAGGTCAACCGGCGTCTGGAACGGGTGCCGCTGCCGGTGCGTTGCGAAGGGCAGCTGGGCGGCAGCAGCGCCGAGTGGTGCCGTTTGGACCGCCAGGCCTTCCAGGGGACCCTGGGTGAGCTGCTGCGCGATGAAGCCGCGCAGCGAGCCGGGGAGGAGGTCGAGAAGCGCCTCGAGGGCGCGGCGGACGGGATCGACCAGCGCATCGGCGAAGAGGCCGGCAAGGAACTTCGCGATGCATTGAAGGGTCTATTCGATTGAGCAACATGTAAGACCAGTCACTGCGCCGACTTCCCAGTCGGCGCTTTTTTGCGCGCAGTGGGAGTTCAATGACCGACATGCCGCCTGCCATCCTGCCGCCCGAGCGCTTTCAGCGGCGCCTGCTCGCCTGGTTTGACGAGCATGGCCGCCATGACCTGCCCTGGCAGCATGAGCGCACCCCCTACCGGGTGTGGGTCTCGGAGATCATGCTGCAGCAGACGCAAGTAGCCACGGTGGTCCCCTACTTCGAGCGCTTCATGGCGCGCTTTCCCGACGTGGCATCGTTGGCGGCAGCCGAGCAGGATGAGGTGCTGCATCTGTGGACCGGGCTTGGCTACTACGCTCGAGGCCGCAACCTCCACAAGGCGGCCCGGGCGGTAGTCGACCAGCATGGGGGGCAGCTTCCCGTCCACTCGCTCGAGGAGATGGCGGCCCTTCCCGGCATCGGCCGCTCAACGGCCGGGGCGATCATCGCCCAGAGCACCGGGCGGCGCGCGGTGATCCTCGACGGTAACGTCAAGCGAGTCCTCACGCGTCTGCACGCCGTGGAGGGCTGGCCGGGACGGCCGGCGGTGGAGCGCCGGCTCTGGGCCCTGGCCGAGCACTACACGCCCGATGAGCGCCTGGTCGACTTCACCCAGGCGATGATGGACCTGGGCGCGACGCTGTGCCGACGCGGCGCGCCCGACTGTGGCCGTTGTCCCTTCGCCGACGTCTGCGTGGCCCACGCCCGCGGCGCGGAGAAACGTTTCCCCGAGTCCAAGCCGAGAAAGGCCCTGCCAACGCGCACCACCGTCATGCTGCTGCTGCAGGATCGGGAGGGGCGCGTGCTGCTCGAGCGGCGCCCCTCCAGCGGACTCTGGGGCGGGCTCTGGAGCCTGCCCCAGTTCGACGGCGGGGAGGCGCTTCAGGCCTGGCTGGACACCCGGGCACCGGGCAGCGAGCTCGAGCCCGCCTGGAGGCCCTTCACCCATGCCTTCAGCCACTTTCGCCTCGAGATCACCCCTCAGCCGGCGCGCATTGACCGGCTGGACTCGGTGGGCGAGGCGCACTGCTGGTACGATCCTTCAGAGCCCGGCACCATCGGCCTGGCGGCACCGGTCAAGGCGATGCTGGCGTCACTGGCGCCCTTCGCGCTGACCACCACCGCCGGGCCCTGAACCCCCTACGAGGAGAGATCCCCGATGAGTCAGACCGTATTCTGCCGCAAGTACCAGAAGGAAATGGAGGCCCTGCCGTTCCCGCCGCTGCCCGGCAAGAAGGGCCAGGAGATCCAGGCCAGCGTCTCCCGGCAGGCCTGGGAAGAGTGGCAGGCGCTGCAGACCCGCCTGATCAATGAAAAGCACCTCAACATGCTGGATGCCGCATCGCGGGAGTATCTGATGGAACAGATGGAGCGTTTCCTCGACAACCGCGAGACCGACCAGGCCGAGGGCTATGTCCCCCGTGACGAGTCGTTCTGACTCGCCATCGCCCCTCGGCCATCTTTCTGAAACGAAAGGGCTTGACGGAAACGGCCCGTTGGGGTTTAATACGCACCGTTGGCAGCGGCCAGATAGCTCAGTCGGTAGAGCAGGGGATTGAAAATCCCCGTGTCGGCGGTTCGATTCCGTCTCTGGCCACCAATCTGCTGGGGTATAGCCAAGTGGTAAGGCACCGGTTTTTGGTATCGGCATTCCCAGGTTCGAATCCTGGTACCCCAGCCACGCCAACCCTGTTTCCGATTCTGTAACTCGAGTCGGTTCCCGAGCCGGCATAGCTCAGTTGGTAGAGCAACTGACTTGTAATCAGTAGGTCGCGGGTTCGACTCCTGCTGCCGGCACCATCAGGATTTCCGGGATTTCAACGAGTTGCAGTGTTTGAAGACCGCCCAATGAGGCGGTTTTTTTGTGTGTGCGTAAAATTCCGGGGGTGGGGCGATTCTTATTCGCCGCCTCCTCCTGACTTCAAGCTGCGTATCGTCCTCGCCACTTCACGCACAAGGCGCTGTATCAAGGTGCCGTCCTCCAGGGCGATCTTCTCGCTCTCGAGGCGCTCGGCAACGGCCTGAAGGATACCCTGCGCCCCAGTACCCGCCCCAAGGTCGCGGCCTTCGTGCAGAAAGGAAAACATGTTCCTGCAGCAAGAAGGTCCTGCTAACTTGTTGATTCGCTGGTTTCTGCAGGAGCTTTTTCCGAACTCTCTTCAGCAAGGCTTACCTGACGATGCAGAATGAGGGGCTGTCTACATCTACCGACAAGGAGGTCGCCGTGGGCTTTCGTTTCCAGCGTCGCATCACCCTGGCCCCGGGCGTCCGGCTCAATCTGAGCAAGCGTGGCCTCGGGTTCTCGGTAGGCCCCAGGGGAGCCAGCCTCAGCGTGGGGCCGAGCGGCGTACATGGCCATGCCGGTATTCCCGGCACCGGGCTGACCTATCGGCAGAAGCTCAATACCCGGGACCGGCTGGCGTCCGGTTCCAGCGGTGGCAGTGCGCGCTCCAGTCCCGCGGCTGCCCTGGAGGCACGGCTGTCGCAGGGGGAGTCACTCCCGGTGCAGCTCGACATCGATGCCGAGGGTGGCATCCACTACGCCTACGGTGACGGCACGCCCATGAGCGATGACGAAGCCCGGGCGCTGCGGCGGCATGCCAGGAAGCCCCTGCGCGAGCAGCTGGCAAGGCACTGCGAGCAGCTCAATGCCGATCTGGACCGGCTGGGCCGGCTGCATGAGGAGACGCCCCACCCGCACGTTACGGGCTACGACACTCGGGAGTTCAATGAGGCACCGCCATCACCGCCTACGCTGCGTCAGCCTGGCTGGTGGCATAAGCTGTGGCCGCCTATCAGGCAACGCCTCGAGAAGGAGAACCAGCGTCGGCAGTCCGCCTTTGATCAGGTCTATCGCGACTGGGAGTGGCGTAAGGCAAGGCATGATGAAGCCGAGTTCGCACGCCACCGTCGAGAAGGGGAAGGCGTGCTGCATGATCCGGATGCCATGGAGCAGACCCTGCGGGAGCGGCTGGAGGAGATCGATTGGCCCCGTGAAACCGCCATCGACTTCGACCTAGGCAGCGACGTCAGTACCATTGCCGTGGATATCGACCTCCCCCGCGAGGAGGAGATGCCCGGCCGTTACTGGAGCATGCCCGCCAAGCAGGTGAAGCTCACCCCGCGCAGGCTCAGTGACACCCGACAGCGCATGCTCTACCGCGACCATGTCCACGGTATTGCCTTCCGCGTGCTCGGCGCGGTGTTCGCCCGGCTGCCCGCCGTGGAGGAGGCGCGGATTTCAGGCTATCGTCAGGTCACCGATCCAACCACCGGCGGCGAGCGCGATCAGTACCTGTTCAGCGTGAAGGTCACCCGTGAGCAGTGGGGCAAGATTCACTTTGACAGGCTGGATCAGGTGGACCCCGTGGCCGCCATGGAGGCCTTCACCCTGCGTCGCGACATGACCAAGACCGGCATCTTCCGCGATATCGAGCCGTTCAAGCTGGTGTGAAGGCCTGTACGTCAGAAGGGTGACGGAGCAGGAAATCGCGCCGTATCTTGCGCACGGTGCCTTCCTCCTCATCGAGCACCTGGCGGTGCAGAGCGGTGGAGGAGAGGCCGTGCTCGCCGGCGACCACCACCAGTTCGCGAGTCAGCAAGGTCTCGCAGGCCACCCGAGCCAATAAGCCGAGGGCGAGGCAACGGTCCAGCACGGCATCCGAAGCGCGGTCGGCCAGCTTGTCGGGATGCCCGTCGGAGACCGACTCCGAAGTGAACGGGTAGCGACGGGTCATGAGCGGGCCTCCCTACGCTGCATGGCCAGTCTCTCCAGGTCGCGGGTGCCGCCCCTCACGCGGCAGTAGCCGCAACCGAACTCGTTGGCGTTGCTGCTGACCATCAGCCGGTGGGATTTCCCGGGGCAGTCGGCGTACCAGGCGGACGGCGATTGACCGGCGGGTTCGGGCCTTAGGCCCAGCTGGCGGGCCAGCACGATGATTGGCGCTTCAGCCTGGGCCTCGGCCTCCCGGGTGTTGCGGTCGATCTCGGCCTCGAGGTCTCCCACGATGCGCCGATGGGCAGCCGCCGTGATCAGTGGTCCTTCGCGATAGTCGTCGGGCCATACGTGGCCGTGTCGGGCGGCGGTGAGGGCTCGGAACAGCACTTCGGCGCTCTCCGCGGACGTGCCCTGGCTATCCGACCAGGCCACGCGGCCCTGCCGGTAGGCAGTGGCCAGTTGCTCCTCACGCGACTTGCCGGGAGCGTCGTGGGTCAGGCCGGCAGACCACAGCTCGTCCCGGCCGCCATGGCGGCGGAAGAACAGCGCCTCGGGAATGACATCCACCGCGCCCAGGTTGATCTCCTGCAGGCAGGCGAACTCGGCGTCGTCCGGCACACTGACCCGGTTCTCGGGCCGCTTGAACCAGACATCCAGCTCGAGGCTGGCAGGATGGAAATCGATGGCAGGCATGTGAACTCCTTCTCCCCCTGGAACGGTCGGCAAGCGCCGACTCGGGGGAAGGGAGTCACGGCGCCGCTTTAGCTGCATTTCTATCCCGCCCGCAAGTTGGTGCTTAAATCGGCGGTGGCCTGTTGACCAGCCAACCAGGCAATGAAAAACCGTTCAGTATCCCGGTTCTGCCTGCCTGGTGGCTTCCAAAGCCTGACTATTCGTCATCCTTCACGAACTGGTCAGGGAGGTTCTCGTTGCTGCCTCTCAGCCCGAAGGTGGCGCGTGGTGGGTCGAAGTGCGCCTGTTCGCCGATCACCTCGCCCGTTGTCGAGATGACGATGCTGCGCTTCTCGGCAAAGCCGTAGTGGTAGCGCTTTATCTCACCCCAGGTGACCAGTTTGCCGCCGCTCTCCTGCATGTGATCGCGGGCCTTCTGGCAGGCGGCCGCCAGTCTCTCCTCCCAGGGCAGGCGCCAGAAACCGAGCGGGAACGTGAGCCGACGGAAGTGCTCGGTGAAGGCCATGGCGAAGATCGGCGTTCCAGGGCCTCGCACATAGTCGGTATCGGCGAATAGCCAGTGACGAAAGGCAGCCCGATCCTCGGTCAATCGCTCGGTCAGGCCCTCGATGGCGGCCAGGACGTCGGCCTCGTCGAGTGCTGCGCATCGGCACAGTGCCTCGAGGAACCCTCTCTCACCGAAGCGTTTGTCTCGGTACGTCTTTTCCAGGCCGAGATACGGGCTCATCCGTATAGCCTGCAAGTGGGCCACCGCCGCCTCGTCGGTCGTTGTGTAGCCCATGCCGCGAAGCACGTCGGCATCTGACAGGTGCTGGGTCCTGAGCAGCAGTTCCTGATTCAGGTTCATGGTTACGACCTCCTCGCCAGCGTGTGGTGCTTCCTGGCATCGCGGCGCGTGACCTCTGAAGCAGGTCGCGCACCGAGGATGGCGGCATTGCGCAGCTCCGGGCGCACGATGTCGTCCTGGGCGAGCAAGGCGGCCAGTGTTTGGCGAATTGACGCGGGAGAGGCGCCGGCGCTGGCAGGCGCGGCTTGGTCGTGAGATTCGGTGGTGCGAAGTGTCATGATCGTCTCCTTTTCCCCTGTGGTGCTCTGGAAAGCGTGGTTCGGCAAGCGCCGACCCAGGGGAGTGGAGTCGTACGCCGCTTTAGCTGCATTTCTATCCCGCCCGCAAGTTGGTGCTTAAATCGGCGGTGGCCCGACGGCCAGACAACAAAAAACCCGCTCAGCATGTGCTAAAGCGGGCCTCTTGGCGTCGCTTTAGCGGCATTTGTAGAGCGCCCGCAAGCTGGTGGGTCAAATCGGCGCCGGCTCAAGAATACTCACGGTCGTTGCGTTCTGTCAACGTCGCCCTTGTCCTGAAGCATTGCACTTGAATGCGGAGTTGCCATGCTGAGGAGGAGCTGCCGGTCATGGCTGCGAGCCACAGCGGCATGTCGATACAACACCAGAAGGAGACCCCGCCATGTCGGATCGCGTGATCCTCACCACTTCCTCGCACCTCGAGGGCTACCGTGTCACCGAACACATCGATATCGTCTCGGCGGAGTGCGTATTCGGCATGAACATCCTCAAGGACATGTTCGCCGGCTTCCGGGACTTCTTCGGTGGCCGCAACAAGTCCTCCCAGGATGCCTTGCGAGACGCGCGGGTGGCCTGTCTGGACGAGCTGCGGCGGGAAGCGGGGGAGATGGGCGCCAATGCGGTGATCGGCATCGACCTCGACTACAGCGAAATTTCCGGTGGCGGCAAGTCGATGCTCTTCCTGGTAGCCACCGGCACGGCGGTGAAGGTCGCCAAGGCCTGAGCCCGCGCGCCCCCGTCCAGCAGGACGCCTCGCGGCCACGTCGCTGCTCGACTGTAAATGGCCGCACTTCGCACTGCGGTGGGGCGTAGCGACGGCGGAATTGGATCTCACGCTCGGTGCTTGGGGACGTCATGAATAGGTGCCCACTTACAAATAGGTGGGCACCTTATGTCGCCGCCCAAGGCCTTCCTCGGACGGTGTGTTCATCGGCCGGTTACCGATCACTTGGACCACGTAAGGTATTTCAATGGTTCAGGAAAAGGTGGCCACCGGTGACGGCATCCAGAAGCAATGAATGCTCCCCGAGCTGCGGGTGGTCGGCACGGACCTTCCATAGTGGTTTGCGCAGGTGCATGATCTTTTCGATGACGACCTCGGCTGAGTCACGTCGTTTTAGCTGGTGGCGACGCGACTGCATGATATGACGCTTGGCGAGGCGCTCCAGTGACGCGTCATCCAGCATCGGTGCTGGCAGATATGCCCCTTCCAGAGCTTCTCCCAGCATGACCGCCTCGATGGTCGTGCTCACGCCCTGGCAGCGGTCAACGCAGCAGTGCATGACCTCACGGCGCTGTTGCAGGAACTTGCGGTACTCCCAGCCGAAAGAACATAGCAGATAGGGAAACCCGATGGGGGTGGCGTCCTGGATGGAAAAGCCCTTGTCGATCTGCTGGATTCGTTCTGCAAGCCGCTCAAGGGGAAGCCTGGCGTCCAGCCAGGCTTCCTTCTCCTCGGTCATGACAGTGATCTGGTCATTTCCTGGCATTACGCTCCCCTGTTGGATGCCAGTTTGAGACTGTATGCCTCGTGGGACAGCGAGAAGTCCTGCTGGGATTTCATCCGGTTGGGTAGCGGCCGAAGTTCTGTCGTTTCGTCGATGGCCTGAAGGATGTGCGCAGGCACGGGGTGAGTCGCCTGGGTCGCCAGGCTGGCCACGATCATGGTTAGAGAGGACAGCACCACTCCTGCCAGCATGGGGTGGATCTCGGTCACGCCATCGAGACCGAAGTACTGCCAGACGAAGGCCACGCTGCTGCCCACGATAATGGACGACAGCGCCCCGGGCGTATTGGCCTTCTTCCACCATACCGCTGCCACATAAGCCGGCAGGAATGCGCTACCCAGCACGGACGTCGTGAACACCACCACCGCGAATACCGCAGGCGGCTCAAAGAGCGCGATGAAGCCACAGACCAGGCCCACAGCGAGCACGATGATCTGTGATACCCGCACCATCTGCTTTTCCTCCATGTCCGGATTGATGAACCGTTCATAGAGGTCACGGGCCGCGATGCTGCCGGTCTGCAAGAGGATGGAGTCCGCCGTGGACATGATGGCTGCCATGATAGCGGCCATGACGATGCCGACAATCGCGGAAGGCAGGAGGTTCTGGGCCAGCGCAAAGATCGCCTGCTCCGGGTCGTTCAGGTCGGGCAGCACCAGGATGGCCAGCACACCCAGGATATAGGGAGCGCTGACGAAGACCAGGTTCCACAATGTCGAGTAGACGCCAGCCCGCCGGGCATGGAAAGGGTTACGCATCGCCATGTGGCGGGTCACCACGTGAGGCCAGCCCATGTAACCGATGGAGAAGATCAGCACCGCCCCGATGACGATGCCCCATTGTCCCTCGTAGGCCAGATCCTTGCCCCAGACGGAGAGCATCGTCGGATCCAGGTTGCCGATGGCCTCGTTGGCTGCGGTGAACCCTCCCACGTGTTCGAGTGTGGCGGCCAGGATCCAGACGATCCCTACCAGCATCACGAAACTCTGCACCAGGTCAGTGTAAGCGACTGCTCCATAGCCCCCCATAAGGGTGTAGGCGAGGATAACCAGCACCGCGATGGTCAGCGCGACTTCGTAGGGCAATCCCGTGACGAGCTCGAGGCCCTTGCCGCCGGCGATGAACTGGGCCAGCACGTAAGCGCCCAGCAACACCACGGAGAGAATGGCCGAGAACATTCGAATCCACTTGCTGGGATAGCGTTTTTCCAGATACTCGATCGAGGTCAGCGCGCCCATGATCTGGGAAAGCTTCCGCATGCGGCGACCGAGCACGGAGAGGTTGACCACCCCGCCGCCGATATCGCCAGCGGCATACCAGAAGCCGTAATAGCCCTGGGTGTAGCCGAGAGAGCCGGCCCCCAGAAACATGTAGCCACTCATCGATGTGGACTGCATGGTCATGGCCGTGACTAGAGGCCCTACGTTGCGACCACTCAGGTAGTAGCCCTCCATGGAGCTGGCCCCTCCACGGCGCATGGCGACCACTCCCACCGCGATCATGGCCAGAAAGTACAGGCCCAGAAACAGCAGCACTGTGGGATCCATGAGTTGTCTCCTTGTCTTGTCATTGTCAGATCAGAAACGACGCACCTTATCCGCGGCTGTTGGGCTCGTCACGCTTGAGGCCCGGCCAGTCTCGGGTCACCCAGAGAAAACCAAGTGTGTAGAGCACCCAGAAGACGGGGACGCCGATCACGAGCCAGGTAGTGGCAGTGGGCAATCCAAACATCGCGCTTCTCCTTGTTTGTCATGTTGTTGGCGAAGACTCGAAAAGACAGGGTGACAGCACCCTGCCGGGCTTTCCCTTCATGAGGGGAACGAGAACTGCGCTCCTTCCCGAATCCCGCTTGACGGCCAGCGCTGGGTGATGGTCTTGCGCCGGGTATAGAAGCGCACGGCATCCGGGCCATAGGCGGAGAGGTCGCCGAACAGGGAGCGCTTCCAGCCGCCGAAGCTGTGGTAGGAGACCGGCACCGGCAGCGGCACGTTGATGCCTACCATGCCCACCTGGATGCGATCACTGAAGAAGCGTGCCGCCTCACCGTCGCGGGTATAGATGCAGGTGCCGTTGCCATACTCGTGATCGTCGATCAGCGTCATCGCCTCTTCCATAGAGCCGACACGCACGACCAGCAGCACTGGCCCGAAGATCTCCTCCTGATAACAGGTCATCTCCGGCGTCACGTGGTCGATCAGGGTGCCGCCCACGTAGAAGCCGTCCTCGTGGCCCGGCACCTGCACGCCACGGCCGTCGACCACGATCTCGGCGCCCTGCTGCTCGGCACTGTCGATATAGCCGCAGACCTTCTCCAGGTGGGGCCTGGTGATCACCGGACCGAAGTCATTGCGCTTGTCGGAGAAGGGGCCGACCTTGAGGGACTGCATCTGCTCCTGCATCTTGGCGATCAGCGAATCGGCGGCGTCATCCCCCACGGCCACCGCCACGGATAGCGCCATGCAGCGCTCGCCCGAGGAGCCGAAGGCCGCACCGTTCAGGGAGCTCACCACGTTATCCATGTCGGCATCGGGCATGACGATGGCATGGTTCTTGGCCCCGCCCAGAGCCTGGCAGCGCTTGCCGTTGGCGCTGGCGCGGCTGTAGATGTATTCGGCGATCGGGGTGGAGCCCACGAAGCTGACGGCTTGCACGCGAGCATCATCGAGCAGGGTGTCGACGGCCTCCTTGTCGCCGTTGACCACATTCAGTACGCCGGCGGGAAGCCCCGCCTCAAGCGCCAGTTCGGCGATGAGCAACGCCGATGAAGGGTCCCGCTCGGAGGGCTTGAGCACGAAGGTATTGCCGCAGGCGATGGCCATCGGGTACATCCATAGCGGGACCATGGCGGGAAAGTTGAACGGCGTGATGCCGGCGACCACGCCCAGCGGCTGGAACTCGCTCCAGGCGTCGATGCCGGGCCCGGTGTTCTTGCTGTGCTCGCCCTTGAGCAGTTCCGGTGCACCACAGGCGTATTCCACGTTTTCGATACCACGCGCCAGCTCGCCCTGGGCATCATGGACGATCTTGCCGTGCTCCAGGCCGACCAGACGGACGATCTCGTCGGCTCGCTCCTCGAGCAGCTGCTTGAAGCGGAACATCACCCGGGCGCGCTTGGCGGGGGGCGTGTCGCGCCAGGCTGGGTAGGCGGCCTCGGCGGCGGCGATGGCCTCCTCGACGGTCGCCTTGCTGGCCAGGCTCACCTGTCCCGCTACCTCGCCGATGGAGGGATTGTAGATATCCTGGGTGCGTCCTTCGCGCTCGACGCGCGTGCCGTTGATCAAGTGGCCGAGTGTTGTCATGGGTTGCCTCTCGATGGTGTTGTCAGGGGGATTATTCAGTCCAGTTCACTGATGGCATCGCCGAGCGCGCTGACGACCCGGTCGATTTCGTCATGCTCGACGATGAAGGGCAGGCCGAGCTGGATGGTGTCGCCGCCGTAGCGCACATAGAAGCCCTTCTCCCAGCACTTCATGGCGATCTCGAAGGGCCGGCGGGCCGGTTCGCCCGGATAGGGTTCGATCTGCAGGGCACCGGCCAGCCCGTAGTTACGAATATCGCTGATGTAACGGGTACCCTTGAGGCCGTGCAGGGCCTCCTCGAAGGCCGGGCTCATGTCCCGCACGCGGTCGATCAGGCGCTCTTCCTCCAGCACGTCCAGGGTGGCGAGCGCCGCGGCGCAGGCCACCGGGTGGCCCGAATAGGTATAGCCGTGGGGCAGCTCGAGCATGTAGTCAGGCCCGCCCTGCTCCATGAAGGTGTGGTAGATATCGCGCTTGACGGTCACGCCGCCCATGGGGACTGCACCATTGGTCAACTGCTTGGCGAAGTTCATGATATCGGGAGTAACGCCAAACTCTGCTGCGCCGGTCGTCGATCCCATGCGGCCGAAGGCAGTAATCACCTCATCGAAGATCAGCAGGATATCGTGCTGGTCACAGATCTCGCGCAGCCGCTGTAGATACCCCTTGGGTGGCGGAATCACGCCGGCGGAGCCTGCCATGGGCTCGACGATCACCGCGGCGATATTGGAGGCGTCGTGAAGGGCGATCAGCTCGAGCAGCTCATCGGCCTTCTCGACACCCTGTTCGGGCATGCCCCGCGAGAAGGCATTCTCCGGGATCAGGGTATGCGGCAGGTGATCGGCATCGACTCCCTGCCCGAAGAGCGCACGGTTGGCGCCGATGCCGCCCAGGCTGATGCCGCCGAAGTTGACGCCGTGATACCCCTTGGCACGACCGATCAGCTTGGTCTTGGTCGGCTTGCCCTTCTTGCGCCAGTAGGCACGGGCGATCTTCAGGGAGGTGTCGGCGCTCTCGGAGCCGGAGCCGGTGAAGAAGGTGTAGTCGAGCCCGGCGGGCGTCAGCTCACGCAAACGGTGCGCCAGCTCGAAGGCCTTGGGATGACCGAACTGAAAGGCCGGCGCATAGTCCAGTTCGCGCAGCTGCCGACTGACGGCGTCGGCGATCTCCGGGCGCGAGTGGCCGGCGCCGCAGGTCCACAGGCCCGAGAGGCCATCGAAGACGCGTCGCCCCTGGGCATCGGTCAGGTAGCTGCCCCGGGCCTCCACGATGATGCGCGGGTCCTGCTTGAACTGGCGGTTACCGGTGTAAGGCATCCAGTAAGCGTCGAGCTGCTCGGCGCTCAGGCCGGCGGCGTAGGGAAATTCCTGGGCGGTCATGGCACTGGCCTCCTGTTGTTCTGGCCATCGACGAGAAGGTCAGGGGTCAAGCTAGCCCTTGCCTTTCATCAGTTAAATCACAAGGTGTTTAATTTCATGCAATCGAATGCTTAACTTTCAGGGTCATTCGCGATCGCCGGAGCTTAGGTCATGGAGGCAAAAGATGGCGCAGCGCAGTACCACGCCAATGGGCCAGCCCGGCGACGCCGATCTGCGGCTTCTGAGGATCTACCGCAAGGTGGTGGAGTGTGGCGGCTTCTCGGCCGCGGAAGTGGAGCTGGGCATCAGCCGTGCGGCCATCAGCATGGCGATGAACGACCTGGAAACCCGCCTCGGCCTGCGCCTCTGTCAGCGAGGCCGGAGCGGGTTTGCCCTGACCGACGAGGGCGCCGAGGTCTACGAATCAACCCTGCAGCTGCTGGCGGCGGTGGAAGGCTTCCGCACACGGGTCAATGGCCTGCATGCCCGCCTCAAGGGCGAGCTCAACATCGGTATCACCGACAACCTGGTGACCATGCCCGAGATGCACATCACCGATGCCCTCAGCGCGCTCAAGGAGCGGGGCCCCGACGTGCACATCAACATTCGCATGATCCCGCCCAGCGACATCGAGCTGGCGGTGCTCGATGGGCGCCTGCATACCGGCGTGATACCCGATCTCAGGACGCTGCCCGGGCTAGCGTACCGGCCCCTCTACGAGGAGGTCTCACAGCTTTACTGCGCCACCGGGCATCCGCTGTTCGACGCCACGGAGATCAGCGAGGCTACCCTGACGCGCCATGATGCCGTGGTGCCCGCCTATGCCCAGACCCCGGAGATCAAGGTCGTCCATGAGCCACTGCGGGCCGCTGCTTCGGCGACCGACCGGGAGGGGATTGCCTTCCTGATCCTCTCCGGCCGCTATCTCGGCTACCTGCCCACGCATTATGCCGAGCGCTGGGTCCGCGAGGGGCGGATGCGCGCCCTGGCGCCAGCTCGCTGGCACTATCTCACCCACTACAGCGCCATTACCCGCAAGGGAGCGCCGCCCAATCTGGTCCTGGAAAGCTATCTCGAGGAGCTCGAGCAGCGGGTGAGATAAGGGGCGAACCCTTGCGGCCGCGTCGTGCGCCCCTTGAAACGTCCTCGAGCGCCACCATATGTCCACCTGCGGCTTCTTCACTGGGGCCACTCACGGCTGTCCTGCCGTCGGAACACGTTCGAACTGAGACTGATCATGGATACACAGGAGGTGATTGGATGTCAGTGCAGACATCGTACTACCGCACGCTGGAACAGGCTGACCTGCGCACCGTCGTTGACTCCCCCGACCCGCAGAGTCATGTGAAGAGCGCGCCTCGACCCGGAGAGGATCCCTATCCCACCCGGCTGGCCGAGCCGCTTGACATGCCGTGGCTCAATCGCCGGGAGGCAGTGGTCAAGGGGTGTGCCGAGGAGGGGCCGCTGAGCCAGGCGCAGCTCGATGCGTTCGAGCGTCAGGGGTTCCTTTTCGAGCCCGACTTCATCAGTGGCGACGAGCTCGCCGAGCTGCGCCGGGAACTCAAGGCCCTGCTCGACAACGACGACTTCCGCGGCCGCGACTTCAGCATCACGGAGCCCCAGGGCAACGAGATCCGCTCGCTGTTTGCCGTGCACTTTCTTTCACGGCGCTTCTCGCGGCTGGCGCATGATGACCGCCTGGTGGGCCGTGCCCGCCAGATCCTGGGCGGGGAGCCCTACGTCCACCAGTCGCGGATCAACTACAAGCCGGGCTTCGAGGGCAAGGGCTTCAACTGGCACTCGGACTTCGAGACCTGGCACGCCGAAGATGGCATGCCGGCCATGCATGCGGTAAGCGCTTCCATCGTGCTCACCGACAATCACCACTTCAATGGCCCCTTGATGCTGGTACCGGGCTCCCACAAGGTCTTCGTGCCCTGCCTCGGGGAAACCCCGGACGAGAACCATCGCCAGTCGCTCAAGAAGCAGCAGGTCGGGGTCCCGAGCCGCGAGGCGCTGCGTGCCCTGGTCGACCGCCACGGCATCGAGGCACCGACAGGCGCCGCGGGGGGCCTGCTGCTGTTCGATTGCAACGTGCTGCACGGCTCCAATGCCAACATGTCGCCGGACCCGCGCAGTAATGCCTTCTTTGTCTACAACCGTCGCGATAATCGTTGCGTGGCGCCCTTCGGGGCGAAGCAGCGTCGCCCGCGCTTCCTGGCCCACGAGCCCGGCGAGGCCTGGTCACCCGAGGAGTGAGGCAATCCGTTCGGCCCGGGTGTGGTACAAGGCGCCTGGTGCGCTAGACTGTCGTGCCTTTCGCTGAGAAGTGGCACGTATAACGAGAAGGAGAAGACCCGCCATGCGCTTTGTTCCACGTTTCACCGATGGCCAGGCGTTTCCTCATGCGCTGGGCAAGATCGTCTGTGTCGGCCGTAACTACGCCGATCATGCCCGGGAGCTGGACAATCCGGTGCCCAGCGAGCCGCTGCTGTTCATCAAGCCCGCGACCGCCGCCGTCCCGCTGGAGCAGCCGGTCGATGCGCCTTTCGCCCGTGGCGAGGTGCACTACGAGGCGGAACTGGCGCTGCTGATCGGTGAGGAGCTGTCCGGCGTCACGGCGGACGAGGCCGAGCGGGGGGTCGTCGGCATCGGGCTGGCCCTGGACCTGACCCTGCGTGATGTCCAGTCGCGCCTCAAGGAGAAGGGGCATCCCTGGGAGGTCGCCAAGGCCTTCGATGGTGCCTGCCCGCTCTCGTCCTTCCTGCCGCTGTCGCAGGTGCCCAACTGGAGCGGGCTCACCTTCACCCTGGAGGTGGATGGCGAGCTACGTCAGCACGGTGAAGGGGCAGACATGCTCTTTCCGGTGGCGACCCTGGTGGCGGAGATGAGTCGCCACTTCACCCTTCAGCCCGGTGATGTGGTACTGACCGGCACGCCAGCCGGCGTGGGTCCCCTGGAGCGTGGCGTGACGCTGCACTTTACGCTAACCGGTGGCCTGGAGGTCACGACGCGCGTGGAAGAGTAGGGGACCACGACGCTTGAGCCATCCACGCCCCGCCGCTCAGAGCGGCGGGGCGTCCGTGTGTTAGCGGGCCTCACTCTAGGTAGGTGTAACCCTCCAGGCCATCCGAGAGGTCGTCGAGGAAGGCTTGCTGTTCGGACCGTTCCAGGCCGCTGCGTGCCAGCTGTTCGGCCAGTCGCTCGCGCAGGGCCGTAACATCGAAGTTGACGTAGCCGAGGACATCGGCCACGCGGTCTCCCTGCTGGATCTGGCTGATCGACCAGCGTCCGTTGCTGTCCAGGGCGGCATCCGCCGAGTCCGTGTCACCGAACAGGTTGTGCAGGTCGCCGAGGATTTCCTGGTAGGCACCGACCATGAAGAAGCCCAGCAGCCTCTCGTCGCCATCCTGCCACTCCGGCAGTGGCAGGGTGGTCTCAACGCCCTGACCATCCACGTAGCCATCGATGCGCCCGTCGCTGTCACAGGTGATGTCCTGGATCACGCCGCGACGCACCGGCCTCTGGTCGAGGCCGGTGAGCGGCAGCACCGGGAAGATCTGCTGGATGCCCCATACGTCGGGCACCGACTGGAACAGCGAGAAGTTGACGAACAGCTTGTCGGCGAGCTTCTCGGCCAGCTCGTCGTCGATCTCGCGATGGGCGCGGTTGCGGGTGTCCAGCCGCGCGCGCAGCCGGGCGCAGGCGGCGAAGTAGACCCCCTCGCCTTCGGCGCGGGCGGTGATATCGGTGAGGCCCATCACGAAGCGCTCGTGGAGCTCGCCCATGGCCTGCACCAGGTCGTGCCAGGCCTCCACCAGGCCGCGTGGCTCGGACTGCCCATGCAGCAGATCATGGACGCGCCACAGCTCATCCACCTGGGGGTCGCCGGCGACCCGGCGCGGGGGGGCCTCGTCGCCGATGCGCTCCTCGCCGATCACGTTGGTGATCAGCACCGCGTGATGGGCCGTCAGTGCCCGGCCAGACTCGCTGATCAGGTGGGGCTGGGGCAGGTTGAATTCCTGGCAGGCCTGGCGGAAGACATAGACCACGTTCCGGGCGTACTCCAGCATGGAGTAGTTGGCAGAGCAGAAGCTTCGCGAGCGGGTCCCCTCGTAGTCAACGCCGAGCCCGCCGCCCACGTCCACGGTGTCCACCGGCGCGCCCTGCTCGACAAGGCTCTGGTAGAAACGTGCGCACTCGCGCAGGCCGCGCTGGATGTCGCGGATGTTGGCGATCTGCGAGCCCAGGTGGAAGTGCACCAGCTGCAGGCTGGCCAGGGCATCGGCCTGGCGCAGCTGTTCCACCACGGCCAGCACCTGGCTGGCGGTGAGGCCGAACTTGGATTTCTCGCCACCGGTGTTCTGCCAGCGGCCGCGTCCCACGGTCGCCAGGCGGGCGCGCAGACCGATGCGCGGCATGACGCCGATGCGCTCGGCCTCCTCGAGGATCAGCGGGAGTTCCGAGAGCTTTTCCACCACCAGGTAGACCCGATGACCGAGCTTCTCGCCCATCAGCGCCAGGCGCACGTACTCGCGATCCTTGTAGCCATTGCAGACGATCAGCGAGGGGCCGTCACCGGAGAGCGCCAGCACGGCGAGCAGCTCCGGCTTGCTACCGGCCTCCAGCCCCACCCGGCCATGGCCACGCTCCTGAGTACCGAGGATCTCCTCCACTACCCGTCGCTGCTGGTTCACCTTGATCGGGTAGACGGCGGTGTAGCCGCCGCTGAAGGCCTCCTCCTGCATGGCCGTGTCGAAGGCGGTGCAGAGCTGCTCGACCCGGTCGTGGAGGATGTCGGTGAAGCGCACCAGCACTGGCAGGCGCAGCCCGGCCTGGCGGAGCTCCGCCACCAGGTCATCCAGTGGCAGGGCCGGCCCCTCGGCCTCGCTGCCCAGGGGGCGCACCAGGGCGTGGCCGGTATCGTCGACGTCGAAGTAGCCGCTGCCCCACTGATCGATGTTCCAGGTGCGTCGCGCGCGCTGTGCCGGACCGGCGGCACTGCTCTTGGACAGGCTCATTCGCTCACCTCGGGTAGCGGCAGGGCGCCATGTTCGAGGCGCGCCTTGAGGATGGTACGGAACTGGTCGGGATCGTGAGGCGTGAGGTCATGGGCCGGTGGATCCACGTAGACCACCAGCAGTCGCGACAGCCAGTAGCGCAGGGCGGTCAGGCGCAACATCATCGGCCAGGCCTCGCGCTCCGCGGTCGTCAGCCGTCGGCGTGCCTGGTAGGCGGCGAGGATGGCATCGTGACGTTCGGCATCCAGGCGACCGTCGGGAGCGGTGGCCCAGTCGTTGATGACGATGGCCAGGTCGAACAGCAGGTCGCCGGTACAGCCGTTGTAGAAGTCGATCAGTCCGCCCAGGCGGTCACCGTCGAAGAGCGTGTTGTCGCGGAAGAGGTCGCCGTGCAGCGCGCCCTGGGGCAGTTCCGGGGCGTCGCCGAAGAACCCCTGGTAGATCTCCACTTCGTCCTTCATCAGCGCCTGGTCCTGCGGCGAGAGGTAGACCAGCACCTTGTGGTGCATGGGCAGCAGCCAGTGCAGGTCCCGCGGGTTGGGGCGGTGGCCCGGGAAGTGCCGGGAGACCACGTGCATGCGACCGAGCGTGTCGCCGAGCTCGCGGCACTGGGCCAGGTTGGGGGCCTCCGGGTGCCGCCCGGGCAGTTTCGGGAACAGCAGTGCCGGCTTGTCGGCCAGGCTGTGCAGGGCGACGCCGTCGCGGTCGTGCAGCGGACCCGGCACCGGCAGACGGTGCTCGTCAAGGTAGTCGAGAAGCTCGACGAAGAACGGCAGTTCCTCGTGTTCGCCCTGTTCGAACAGGGTCAGCACCAGCTCGCGTCGGTCGGTGGTGACGAAGAAGGTGGTGTTCTCGGTGCCGGCGGGCACGCCCTCGAGGGAGACCAGCGAGCCGGCATCGAAGCGGCTGAGGAACTCGACGACCTGCGGTTCGGAAAGCGGTGTGAATACAGCCATGTGTCTCTCGCCCGGGAAATGCCAAGCCGCCTATTGTAGCGACTTGGCACACTGATGCACGTGCCCCGGCCGCGGTGGCTGCCCAGCCAGGACCGGGAGCCGGAATCGGGGTGCCAGGGGGGTCAGAAGGTCTGCAGCACCCACTGGGGAACGGCGATGCGGTCGCCCTCCCGGCGCTCGAAATCGCCGTCGCCGTCGTGATCGACCAGGAAGTAGGAAGGGCCGGAGGCGGGGCGGATCTCGATGGCGTAGAGCTCGCCGTTGATGCGGTACTCGCGGATGGTGCGCTCCTCCTCCTGGCGGACGGTGATGTCCGGTTCGAGGTCGGCAGAGGACTGCGCCAGGACGCCGGCAGTGCTCACCAGAGCAAGGGCGAGCGTCAGCAGTAGGGCAGTGATCGGGCGTCTCGGCATCTTCTTCATGATGACCTCCAGGACCGCGCGAGGGCGGGGGAGCGGGATTATCCCCAGTGTAGGGGGTTGCGGTCATCCGGCCTACCACCCGCGGCAAAAGGCGGCGGCAATGCGTATCATGACCGATCAGGATCCCCTCACGCCACGCTTCAATGGATGCCCTACATGGTCGATACGCCCATCGTTCTCGTCGACGGTTCTTCCTATCTGTACCGCGCCTTCCACGCCCTGCCACCGCTGACCACCTCCGACGGCCAGCCCACCGGGGCGATCAAGGGGGTGCTCAACATGCTCAAGCGGCTGATCAAGGACTATCCCGACAGCCCCATGGCGGTGGTCTTCGACGCTCCGGGCAAGACCTTCCGCGATGAACTCTTCGAGCAGTACAAGTCCCACCGGCCGCCGATGCCCGATGACCTGCGCTCCCAGGTCCAGCCGCTGCACGACTGCGTGAGGGCGCTGGGCCTGCCGCTGCTGTACATCGAGGGAGTGGAGGCCGACGACGTCATCGGGACCCTGGCTCGCCAGGCCACCGAGGCGGGCCGAGATGCGGTGATCTCGACCGGTGACAAGGACATGGCCCAGCTGGTCAACGAGCACATCACGTTGGTCAATACCATGAAGGACGAGGCGCTGGACGTCGACGGCGTCAAGGAGAAGTTCGGTCTGCCGCCGGCGCTGATCATCGACTTCCTGGCGCTGATGGGCGACAAGGTCGACAACATTCCCGGCGTGCCGGGGGTTGGCGAGAAGACCGCGCTCGGTCTGCTGCAGGGCATGGAAGGCGGGCTCGAGACCATCTACGACGACCTGGAGAAGGTCAAGGAACTGGGTTTTCGCGGTGCCAAGACGCTGCCGAAGAAGCTCGAGGCGCATCGTGACCAGGCCTTCCTCTCCTACCAGCTCGCCACCATCAAGACCGACTGCGAGCTGCCAGTGGGGCTTGCCGACCTGGACATTGCCCATCCCGACCGTGAGGCACTGTTCGAGCTCTATCGCCGGCTGGAGTTTCGGGCCTGGCTCGCCGAGCTGCTCGAGGGCAGGGACGAAGGTGTCGACGATGCGTCGGGCGGCACGCCGGTACCGGCCGAGAACGAGGACGCAGGCGTGGGGGAGGGCCGTGCCACCCGCGCGGACCAGGTCATCCTTGCCCAGGCCGACCTCGATGCCTGGCTGGAGCGGTTGCACCAGTCCGAGGCCTTCTGCTTTGACCTGGAAACCACCAGCCTGAACTACATGGAGGCGCAGGTGGTCGGCGTGGGGCTGTCGCTGGAAGCGGGCGAGGCGGCCTACATACCGCTGGCCCATGACTACCTCGATGCTCCCGAGCAGCTCGACCGCAATGCCGTGCTCGAGGCCCTTCGTCCGCTGTGGGAGGGGAACGGCCAAATCAAGATCGGTCAGAACCTCAAGTACGACATCTCGGTGCTGGCCAACCAGGGCATCGAGGTGGCCGGGCCCCTCGAGGACACCATGCTGGAGTCCTATGTGCTCGACTCCACCGCCACCCGCCACGACATGGATTCCCTGGCGCTCAAGTATCTGGGCGAGAAGACCGTCTCCTTCGAGGAGATTGCCGGCAAGGGGGCCAAGCAGCTTACCTTCAACCAGGTGGCCCTGGAGCAGGCCGCACCCTATGCCTGCGAGGATGTCGACATTACCCTGCGCCTGCATCGGGCACTGCGTCCCCGCGTCGAGGCGGAGGGGCGGCTGGCCGAGGTGCTGGAGGAGATCGAGCTGCCGCTGATCCCGGTGCTCTCACGCATGGAGCGCAGCGGGGTGGCGCTGGACCCCGAGCGCCTGCATGCCCAGAGCCGCGAGCTCGAGGCGCGCATCAGCGAGCTGGAGGCCAGGGCCTTCGAGCTCGCCGGTCGCGAGTTCAACCTCGGCTCCCCCAAGCAGCTAGGCCAGATCCTGTTCGAGGAGCAGAAGATCCCGGTGATCAAGAAGACCCCCAAGGGGGCCCCCTCCACCGCGGAGGCGGTGCTCGAGGAGCTGGCGCTGGACTACCCGCTGCCCAAGGTCATCATTGAGCACCGCGGGCTGGCCAAGCTGAAGTCCACCTACACCGACAAGCTGCCACGCCTGATCAACAAGGCCACCGGGCGGCTGCATACCAGTTACCACCAGGCGGTCACCGCCACCGGTCGGCTATCGTCATCGGATCCCAACCTGCAGAACATCCCCATCAGGACCGAAGAAGGAAGAAAAATCAGGCAGGCCTTTATCGCCCGGCCAGGCTACCGGATCGTTGCCGCCGACTACTCGCAGATCGAGTTGCGCATCATGGCCCACCTCTCCGGCGACAGGGGGCTGCTCGAGGCCTTCGCCGAGGGCCGTGACATCCACGCCGCCACCGCTGCCGAGGTATTCGGCGTGCCGCTTGAAAGGGTCTCGGCCGACCAGCGGCGCAGCGCCAAGGCGATCAACTTCGGGCTGATCTACGGCATGAGTGCCTGGGGGCTGGGGCGCCAGCTGCATATCGAGCGCCATCAGGCGCAGACCTACATCGACCGCTATTTCGACCGCTACCCTGGCGTGGCCCGCTACATGGAACGGATTCGCGCCCAGGCGGCCGAGGACGGCTACGTGGAGACGGTGTTCGGCCGGCGTCTGCACCTGCCGGAGATTCACGCCCAGAACCGTGCCCGCCGCCAGGGTGCCGAGCGAACCGCCATCAATGCGCCCATGCAGGGCACGGCGGCCGATATCATCAAGCGGGCGATGATCGACGTCGATGCCTGGCTCTCGGACAAGACCTTCGATGCGGTGATGGTGATGCAGGTCCACGATGAGCTGGTCTTCGAAGTGGCCGAAGGGCAGGTCGAGACCTTCATCGAGGAGGTGAAGGCGCGCATGGAAGGCGCCGCGAAGCTCGAGGTGGCACTGACCGTCGAGGCCGAGAGTGGGGGCAATTGGGACGAGGCCCACTGACGCGACTGCCGACCAAAACAGCAAGGCCCACGACGGATGCCGCGGGCCTTGCTGTTTAACTTGATGTGTCAGCGAGGAGCGCCGGGGGTAGGCCGTAGAGGAGGTCCTACGCCAGGGGTGAGGAGCACTGCTCCGAACGGGCTGGCCATGGATGGCCAGCACCGGTCCTGCAAGCGGAGCAGGATGCGAGAGCGAAGCAGGGCGTCGGTAGCGCCCAGGGACGGGTTCACAGCGCCTCCTCGACGGTCCGGCGTTCCGGGGCCTACCGCCGGATCAGCTCCGAGCGCTGGATCAGCGCCAGCCGGCGCGATCGAAGATCCGCACGGCCTCGGGGTTGTTCTCGCCCAGCTCGCTGACGTTCAGGTCGTCCTTCTTGAAGTCGCCCCAGGAGGCGATGACGCCATCGATCTCCGCGGACTCCACGGCGGGGAACTCGTAGTTGCCGGTGGCGAAGAGGGCCTGGGCCTCGTCGGAGGCGAGGAACTCGAGGAAGCGCACGGCGTTCTCCTCGTTGGGCGCGCCCTTCACCACGCCGGCACCGCCCACGTTGACGTGTGCACCGCGACCATCCTGGTTGGGGAAGACGATCTCGACGTTCTCGGCGACCTCGCGGTCGGCCTCGTTGTCGGAATTGACCAGGCGCACGTAGTAGTAGTGATTGGCCAGCGCGATGTTGCACTCGCCGCTGGCGACGCCGCGGATCTGGTCAGTGTCGCCACCTTCGGGATCACGCGCGAAGTTGCTGACCACGCCCTCTGCCCAGGCTTCCGCTTCCTCCTCGCCATGGTGGGCGATCAGCGAGGCCAGCAGGGACTGGTTGTAGATGTTGTTCGAGGAGCGGATACAGACCTGACCCTCGAACGCCGGATCCGCCAGGTCCTCGTAGCGTGTGATCTCGTCGGCATCGACCTCGGTGGGGTCGATGAAGATCGCCCGGACACGCTGGCTGAAGCCGAACCACTTGCCCTCCGGATGGCGCATGTAGTCGGGCAGACGCTCGTTGAGCACGTCCGACTCCACACTGGCGAAGATGTCCTCCTGCTCGCCGCGCCACAGGCGGCCGGCGTCCACGGTGATCATCACGTCGGCGGGGCCGGCCTCGCCCTCCAGCTTGAGGCGCTGGAGCAGCTGGTCGGAATCGCCCTCGAGCAGGTTGATCTCGATGCCGGTCTGTTCGGTGAAGGCGTCATAGAGCGCCTCGTCGGAGTCGTAATGGCGAGCCGAGTACACATTGAGCTCCTCGGCGGCAGCAGCCTGGGAGGCCATGGCAGAGCCCGCCACCAGCGCGGCGAGAGGCATGGCAAGACGACGTTTCAGCAGCATGGAGACACCTCGTGTAGTGGGATTGCGTTTTCGAATGATAATGCTTTGCATTACACTTCAGCTATTGAAGCGCCTCCCGTCTCCGCCGTCAAGTCCTGCCGGCAGGCGGCCTGATGCAGGTCAGGGATCTTTCTGCCTTGACAGCCCGTGCAGCGAAATGCGAGCGATAGTACAACGCATTCAGCAAGTTTTCGCGTTACCATGCGGAATATACTCTCTCAATGGCCACTCAGATCTCATGACTAGCCAACCGACGCTTCCGATCGACGAGAACGCTGCCGTGGCGCCCGTCCTCGCCATGCACCAGATCCGCCATGCCTACCAGCAGCAGCCGGCCGTGGAGGACGTCTCCCTGGAGGTCAACCCCGGGGAGATCGTCTGCCTGCTGGGGCCCTCCGGCTGTGGCAAGTCCACCCTGCTGCGGATCGCGGCAGGCCTCGAGGTGGTCCAGCAGGGGCGCGTGGCCCTGGGGGGCGAGTCGATGGGATGCGACGGGCGCTCCCATGTGCCGCCGGAGAAACGCAACGTCGGCCTGGCCTTTCAGGATTCGGCCCTGTTCCCGCATCTGTCGGTGCTCGACAATGTGGCCTTCGGCCTCGAGTCGCAGCCCGCCCAGCAGCGTCGTCGCCGCGCCTTTGAGCTTCTCGAGCTGCTGGGCATGGAACGCTATGCTCGGGTTTTCCCTCACATGCTCTCGGGCGGGCAGCAGCAGCGCATCGCCCTGGCCCGGGCACTGGCGCCGGCGCCGCAGCTGATGCTGCTCGATGAGCCTTTCTCCAGCCTCGATGCCCGCCTGCGCGACCGCATCCGCGACGATACCCTCCACGTGCTCAAGAAGGTGGGCGCGGGGGTGCTGCTGGTGACCCACGACCCCGAGGAAGCCATGTTCATGGCCGATCGCATCGTGCTGATGCGCGAGGGGCGGGTCGTGCAGGCGGGGACGCCTCTGGATCTCTACTGCGCGCCCACCGATCCCTTCGTCGTCAACTTCTTCGGCGAGGTGAACGAGCTCGAGGGGCGCGTGGTGGACGGCAAGGTGACGACGCCGGTGGGCGATGTTTCGGGCAGGGGACTGCCTGACGGTAGCCGGGTGCAGGTGATGATCCGACCCGAGGCCTTGCGGGTGGTGCCGCTGGACGAGCCGCCCGAGCACCACCACAGCCATGTCATCATGGCCAAGCTGCTGGGGCGCACCAGCCTGGTGCACATCTGCGCCCACACCCCCGACGGCCGGGAGTCGCACCTGCATGCCCGGTCCCCGGGGGTCTTCCTGCCCCGGGAGGGCCAGCCGATCATGATCGGTCTGGATGCCTCCCAGGTCTTCGTCTTCCCCCTCGGGGCGTCAGCTGCCGGGGCGGGAGCGGCGCATGGCGATGCTGAGCAGGATCACCGGCAGGATGCCTACTGCCACGATGGCCAGTGACGAGGTCGAAGCTTCGGCCAGGCGTTCGTCGGCGGCGAGGTTGTGGGCGCGAATCGCCAGCGTATCGAAGTCGAAGGGGCGCAGGATCACCGTGGCGGGCAGCTCCTTCATCACGTCCACGAAGACCAGGATGCCGGCGGCGATCAGGCTGCCACGCATGATGGGGGTATGGACCTTGCGCAGGGTGCCGCCCGCCGTCTGACCCAGGGTCCGAGAGGCCGCATCCATGCTGGGCGTGACCTTGCCGAGGCTTGCCTCGACGGCGTTGAAGGAGACGGCGAGGAAGCGCACCAGGTAGGCATAGACCAGAATGAAGGCCGAGCCGCTGAGCAGCAGCCCCACCACGACCCCGAACTGCCCCTTCATGAAGTCGTTGATCTGATGGTCCATCCACACGAAGGGGATCAGGATGCCCACTGCCACGACCGAGCCTGGCACCGCATAGCCCATGGCCGCCACGCGGGTGGCGACCTGCGTGACCCTGCCGGGATGCAGCCGGGCACCGTAGCTGAGCATCAGGGCCAGACTGACAGCGATGACCGCGGCGAGGGTCGCCAGCAGCAGGCTGTTGCCGGCAAAGCCCAGGAAGGCTGAGCCGAACAGTGCATCCCCGCCCTGAATCGAGAGGTAGCCCAGCAGTCCGCTGGGGATCAGGAAGCCGAGCATCACCGGCGTCAGACAGGCCAGGGTGGCAGCCCATGCCCGCCAGCCGTGGAGCGCGAATTCCGGCAGGTGCTGATAGCGGCCGGTGGTATGGAAGTAGCGGCGCTTGCCGCGCGAGGCGCGCTCGAGCAGCACCAGGGCGATGACGAAGGCCAGCAGGCAGGCGGCCAGCTGGGCTGCGGCGACCTGCTCGCCCATCCCGAACCAGGTGCGATAGATCCCGGTGGTGAAGGTGTCGACCCCGAAGTACTGCACGGCGCCGAACTCGTTGAGGGTCTCCATCAGCGCCAGCGATACGCCGCCGACAATGGCCGGCCGTGCCAGCGGCAGGGCCACGCTGGTGAACAGCCGCCAGGGCCCGCGTCCCAGGGTCCGCCCCACGTCCAGCACGCAGACTGACTGCTCGAGAAAGGCCGCCCGCGTCAGCATGTAGACATAGGGGTAGAGCACCAGGGTGATCAGGCTGGCTGCCCCACCCAGTGAGCGGATGTCGGGAAAGACATAGTCACCGGCCGACCAGCCGAAGGTCTCGCGTAGCCAGGTCTGGATGGGCCCAGAGAACTGCAGGAAATCCGTGTAGGCATAGGCGATCACGTAGGTCGGCACCGCCAGTGGCAGCAGCAGCGCCCACTCGAAGACGCGCTTTCCCGGAAATCGGCACATCACCACCAGCCAGGCGGTGCCCGTGCCGATCACGAAGGTGCCCAGGCCCACCGTCACCACCAGAAAGAGGGTGTTGCCGAGGTACCTGGGCAGCACCGTGCCAGCCAGGTGCTGCCAGATCCCTTCGGCGGGCATGAACAGGTGCGCCAGCACCACGATGACCGGCAGTGCCACGATCAGGGCGATGCCGATCGTCAGGGCGTTCCAGACATTGAATGGCAGCGAGAGGCGGGCAGGGAGAGGGGCTCGGGCGCGGGAACTGGCCGGTCTGGTCAACGAGGTCTCCTTCCAGCGAAGTGTGGATGCGAAGAATTTACGCGTGAGAACTATATCAGCTGCGCCCCGCGGCTGCAGCCATTACGGCTGCCCCGGCCAGGACAAGCGCCTGCCGCTCGACGAGCGGCAGGCGCCAGGGGGGGGAGAGGAAAGGCCTAGTAGCCGACCAGCATGGAGGGCAGCCCGGTGACCAGGGCCGGGAAGAAGGCCATCAGCACGCAGGCCAGCACGATCAGGGCGCAGAAGGGGATCACCGCCTTGTAGAGATCGACGATCTCGACGCCCTTGGGCGCCACCCCCTTCAAGTAGAAGAGTGCATAGCCGAAGGGCGGCGTGAGGAAGGAGGTCTGCAGCACCACGGCGACCATCACCACGAACCACAGCACGTCGATGCCCATGCTCTCGACGATCGGCAGCATGATCGGGAAGCTCAGCAGCACGATGCCGGTCCAGTCCAGGAACATGCCCAGGATGAACACCAGGAAGAGCATCAGGATCAGCGCCCCGGTGGTGCCGCCCGGCATCGCCATCACCAGCTCATGGATCACCTCCATGCCGCCGCCGCGGGAGAAGACCCCGGTGAAGGCGGTGGCGCCCACCAGCACCAGCATCACCATGGTGGTGGTCTTGCTGGCATCGATCAGGGTGCGATAGCAGGTCGAGACCTTGCGGTCGCCGAAGATCAGGAACAGCACGAAGGCGATGGTCACGCCGATCGCCGAGGCCTCGGTGGCGGTGGCGATGCCGGTGAACAGCGCGCCCAGCACGCCGAGGATCAGCGACATGGGCGGCAGCACGTACTTGGCGAGCATGACCAGCAGCTCGCGGGTGCTGGTCTCGGCGCGCTCCGTCGCCGGCACCAGCGGGCCGTAGGAGGGCTTGACGTGACAGATGATCAGCACGTACAGGGCATACATCACGCCGAGCAGCAGGCCCGGTACCAGGGCGCCGGCGAACAGCGCGCCCACCGAGACCGGCGAGTAGCTGGCCATCAGGATCAGCATGATGCTCGGCGGGATCAGGATGCCCAGGCAGCCGCTGGCCATGATCACCCCGGTGCTGAGCTCCTTGTTGTAGCCGTACTTGAGCATCGGCACCAGGGCGATCATCCCCATCACCGCGATGGAGGCACCGACGATGCCGGTGGTGGCGGCGAGCAGTACCGAGACGATGACCACGGTGAGCGCCAGGCCGCCGCGCAGGTTGCCCAGCAGCAGGCGCATCGCCTCGAACATCTTTTCGGTGACGCCCGAGTCGTTGAGGAAGCGCGCCATCAGGATGAACAGCGGGATGGCCACCAGGACGTAGTTGTCCATGGCGTTGCCGTAGATGTTGTTGATCAGGGTGCCGAGGATCTTGGCGCCGGGGCCGAGCCAGGCGCCGAGCACGGCGATGCCGCCCAGCACGAAGGCCAGCGGGTGGCCCATGAACAGGCCGACCAGCAGGCCGCCGAACATGAACAGGGTGAGCATTTCGGGACTCATGCGGCCTCCTCCTCGCGCAGTTGCTGGATGGCGCGGATCACGATGGCGACGGCCTGCAGCAGGATCAGGAGAGCGGCGATGACGATCACCGCCTTTACCGGGTAGACGGGGATGGCGACCATGCCGTAGGTGGTCTCGCCGCGGCTGAAGGAGCGCTGGAAGAAGTCCCAGCCCAGGGTCAGCAGCATCCAGATGAAGGGGACGAAGAAGACCAGGTAGCCGAGGATCTCGAGAGCAGCCTGCTTGCGGCGCGACAGCAGCCGCTTGAGGACGTCGACCTCCACATGGGCGTGGTGGCGCAGTCCGTAGGCGGCCATCAGCATGAAGTGGACGCCGAACAGCATCTTGGTGACATCGAAGGCCCAGTCACTGGGGCGACCGATGAAGAAGCGCATGGCGATGTCGTAGATCACGATCAGCGTGATCACGGCGATCAGCGGGGCGATCAGGCGACCGAAGGCCTCGTTGAGGGCATCGATGGCCCTGGCAATGGCGTTCATGAGCGGGGATCTCGTGAATCAGTGGGGACACGACGTCAGGCCGGCCGGCGACGATCAGCCGCTGGCCGGCCGGCAGGCCCTCCGGCAGGAGGGCCCTGGCGAAGCCTTACATGCAGGCCTCGATCTCCTCCAGGGAGGGCAGGTCGTCGGTGACGCGGCTCATGTTGTAGGGGACGGAAATATCCCGCCAGTTGGCGTAGTGCTCCAGGTAACTGATCATGGAGTGGTAGACCTTGGCGTGCATCGGGTCCTCGCAGGCCCCCTGCACGATCACGTCATTGGTAATCGCCTGGATCTCGGCCAGGTCCTCCTCGGAGAGCTGGTTGATCTCGGTGCCGTCCTCGAGGAATTTCACCGTGCCCTCGGTGGACTCGCGCTCGGACCAGGCCAGGGACCAGGCCATGGTGGCGTCGGCGGCGATCTTCAGCTTCTCCTGGGTCTCTTCGGAGAGGGCATCCCAGGCATCCTTGTTGATCATCACGCCGAACACGCTGGCGGACTGGTGCCAGCCCGGCACGGACCAGTAGTCGGCGACTTCGGAGAAGCCGGCCTTGTAGTCCACGCCCGGCGTGGAGAACTCGGCACCGTCGACCACACCACGCTCGATGGCCTGGTAGATCTCGCCACCGGCCAGGGTCACCTGGGAGCCACCCAGTTCCTCGAGCACGCGGCCCTGGTCGCGGCCGGAGAGGCGTACCCGCTTGCCGTCCAGGTCGGCAATGCTCTCGATGGGCGTGCCGCCACGGAAGCCGGACTCGTTGTTGGTGATGCCGTAGGGCAGGTAGACCATGTTGTAGTCGCCGTAGACTTCCTGGTACAGCTCGAAGCCGCCCCACTGCTGAATCCAGTTCAGATAGTCGACGCCGTTGAACAGGCTGGTGGTGGTCGCCAGCGGCGAGAAGGCCGGGCTGCGGCCGGCCCAGTAACCGGGCCAGTCACCGGCGGCCTCGATGCTGCCGGTCTCGGTGGCATCGAAGACTTCCGTGCCGGGCATCAGGGTGCCGCCGGCGCGGAATTCGATCTGCACCTCGTCGCCGGCCAGCTTGTTGACCAGCTCCGCCCAGTGGCGGTCGATCTGGATCAGGTCCAGGTTGTCCGGCCAGGTGGTGGTCATGGTCCACTCTTCCTGGGCCTGGGCGGTGGAGCTCATGGTGGCGAGGGCGACCCCCGCTGCCAGCCCGGTAAGGGCGAACTTGGTCATCTTCTTCATTGTAGAGGTGCTCCCTTGTGGGTTGTTCTACTTGTCGAGAAGTCCCGGGAAGGTGGCCAGGGGCCCGGTGAAGGGGCTGCCTGCGACGCAGGCATGTCTGACCGTCCGGGCAACTCGGCAACAGGAAACAAGCTAGCATGGGACGATGGAGGTGTTCGACCGGGGATTCGGCACTCGCGAGGCTCCCGGCAGGCGTCGGCCTCTCGCGCCGGTTGCGATGTAAATCCCGATAAATCAGTTGGTTGAAACGTTTGTATGACATTTTTGTTGCACTGCCGAAATGCCTGATTGCGTTGAATGGTGGCGCCTTCTTAGACCAAAGTTGAGATGCCGAAGGAGCTTCGGATGACCCGTGACCGTCTTGTTCCCCTGGAGGAGGCTCGCCGGGGATTGGGCCAGCGTCGCTGGCGGGGACTGATCTGGCTGACCGGTACGGCCGCTGCCTGCCGCCATGAAGCCCTGTCCCTGTGGCAGCAGCGTGACTGGGAGGCGCCACTGTGGGTCGCTGCCGAGCCTGTCGACGGCATCGCGGCATCGCGCTGGCTGCCGGCATCGAAGGCCCGCACGCGGCTGGGCGGGGAGCAGGACCTGGTGGTCCTCGACGCCGTCTCGGCCGCATGCGGGTTCGACCCCGACGCCTTCGGCGCCCTGTCCGGCACCCTGAAAGCCGGCGGCCTGCTGGTGCTGATGACACCCCCCGACTGGGGAGCGCGTCCTGATGCCGACTACCGCCGCCTGGCCGACTACCCCTGGCGGGTCGAGCAGCTCAGCGCTCGCTACCTGGCTCGGCTTGCCCGGCTGCTGCATGCCGATGCGCGGGTGATCCGCTGGAAGGCGGGGGAGGTGCCGCAGGGTCTGGGACTGCTCGAGGCGCCGCCGGTGGTAGCCTCATCCCCGGTTCGTGACGCCGACTGCCTGACCCGCGACCAGGCCGAGGCGGTGGCACGGTTGACCCGGTTGCGCCGCCGTCGGCCGCTGGTGCTGACCGCCGACCGCGGACGCGGCAAGACGGCGGCACTGGGCATCGCCTGTGCGCGGCTGCTGGCGGCCGGGGAGGCCGAGGTGCTGGTCACCGCACCGCGTCCGGCCGCCGTAGCCGAGCTGTTCGAACGCCTGGCGGTTCTCTGCCCCGCCGGGCAGCGTCGCGGCAATGTCTTCGAGGCGGGGCGGGGGCGCGCTGTCTTCCTGCCACCCGATGCGCTGGCCCAGCGGGCCGAACAGGGCGAGCTCGGCGGGCCCGGGCGACTGCTGCTGGTCGACGAGGCGGCGGCGATTCCCGCGCCGCTGCTGGGGCAGTGGCTCGAGGCGTTCCCGCGCATCGCCTTTGCCACCACGATCCACGGCTATGAGGGGTCGGGACGGGGCTTCGCGCTGCGCTTCCGCCAGCGGCTCATGCACCAGACACCCGACTGGCGAGCGTACCATCTGGCGGCGCCGGTCCGCTGGGCCGAGGACGATCCGCTGGAGGCGCTGACGTCTCGCCTGTTGCTGCTGGATGCCGACCCCGGGGCGTGCCCGGACGCCGATGGCGAGCCGACCCTTCGGCGTCTGGATCGTGACCTCCTGTCTCGCGACGAGCCGCGGCTGCGCGCGCTCTTCGGCCTGCTGGTCCAGGCCCACTATCGCACCACGCCTGCCGATCTGCGTCGGTTGCTCGATGGCCCGGGGGTTGCCCTTACCGCCCTCGAGGTCGATGAGGGCCTTGAGGGCGTCGTGGTAAGCGGCGACGAGGGAGGCTTTCCGCCCGACCTTGCCGAGCAGGTGGCGCAGGGAGAGCGGCGTCCGCGGGGCCACCTGCTGGCCCAGTCGCTGGCCGCTCATGCCGGCGAACGCGAGGCGCTGATCGGCCGCCTGCGGCGGGTGTTGCGCATCGCCGTGCCGGCCGAGCGGCGCCGCCACGGGACGGGGCGCCGACTGCTCGAGGCCGAGGTCGCGCGGTCCCGTCGTGATGGCATCGACCTGCTGGGAGCGAGCTTCGGCGCCGAGGCGGGACTGCAGGCCTTCTGGCAGGCGGCGGGCTTCCGGGCGGTTCGACTGGGGCTGACCCGGGAGACGGCCACCGGCGAGCATGCGCTGATGGTGGTGCGGCCCACGAGCCCGGCGGGGGAGCCTCTCGTCGAGCGCCTCCAGGCGCGCTTTCACCGCCAGCTGCCAGGGCTGCTGGCCTTCGAGCTGGCCGAGCTGGCGCCGGCCGTGGTGGTGGCCCTGCTCGCCGAGGGGCCGGCGATTTCACTGGATGACGCGGATCGCCGCGACCTCGCTGACGTGGCCTTCGGTCATCGCGAGCCGGCCCTGGTCCGTCCGGCGATCCAGGCGCTGGTGAAGTGGCATGCGGCGAACCTTGCAGGTCGCCAGGACGAGGCGCTGGCGCTGCTCGCCGCCTGGGCCTTTCAGGGGCGTGAGGCGGCCTGGCTGGCAGCGCGTTTCGGGGTCGCGGGCAAGCGCGGTGTGCTGGCCCGGCTGCGCGAGATCGTGGCAGAGCGTCTCGGCGCAGGTCGCGGGCTTTCCCCCGGCGAGGCCGGCCGGTAGAGTTCCCGGGTCAATCGCGAGACAGAACCGTCATGAATGCACATCTTGAGCAGCTCTCCCCCCGGCCCCTGTGGCGCCACTTTCGCACCCTGTGCAACACGCCGCGTCCTTCCGGCCATGAAGCCGCGCTGGTGGCGATCCTCGAGCGCTGGGCCGATGACCTGGGGCTGGCCCACGACCGCGATGCCTTCGGCAATCTGCGCCTCCGCAAGCCCGCCACGCCGGGCTTCGAGTCGGCGCCGGGGGTGATCCTGCAGGGCCATCTGGACATGGTGGCTCAGGCCAATGCTGACCATCCCCACGACTTCACCCGGGATGCCATCGAGACACGGGTGGGGGACGATGGCTGGCTTTACGCCCGCGATACCACCTTGGGGGCGGACAACGGCCTGGGGGTGGCGGCGGCACTGGCGATCCTCGAGGATGACACCCTGATGCATGGTCCGCTGGAGGCGCTCTTCACCCTGGAAGAGGAGTCCTCCATGGGCGGGGCGCTCAATCTGGCCGAGAACTGGCTCGAGGGGCGCCTGCTGCTCAACCTGGACTCCGAGGATCGCGGTCAGGCCTATATTGGCTGCGCCGGCGGCGCCGACGTCATCGTCGAGGCGCAGCTGCCCGTTGCGCCGCTGACGGAGGGAGAACAGGCGCTGGAGCTGACGCTGACCGGGCTCACGGGAGGGCACTCCGGCATCGATATCCACAAGGGGCGCGGCAACGCCAACCGGCTGCTGGTGCGGGTGCTGCGTGCCCTCGAGCCCTTCGGTGCTCGCCTGGTCGCCTACCAGGGCGGCACCCTGCGCAATGCCCTGCCACGGGAGGCCTTCGCCACCCTGGCCCTGCCGGGTGACGAGCAGGTGGCTGCCCGCGAGCGAGTGGTGGCGCTGCAGGAGGCGCTGCGTGCCGAACTGGCCGGCGTCGACGAGGGCCTTTCCCTGGTACTGGCACCGACCGACACCCCAGTGGCCGAGGCGCTCACCGAGCAGGCCAGCCAGTTGCTGGTGCGTGCCCTGCATGTGGCGCCCTGTGGCGTCGAGCGCATGAGCGTTGCCGTACCGGGCGTGGTCGAGACCTCCAACAATCTGGGCGTGATCCGCCTGGAAGATGGGCGTTTCCACCTCTGTGCCCTGGTGCGCTCGCTGCGCGATAGTGCCACGGCGGACCTCGCCGACCGTTTCCGCGCGCTGTTCGAGCTGATCGGGGCCCGCACGCGGGTCGAGAACGCCTATCCGGGCTGGGCGCCCGATCCGGACAATCCCCTGCTGGCGCGTTTCTGTCGCCTGCATCGCGAGCTCCTGGGCAGTGACCCCGAGGTCAAGGTCATTCACGCCGGCCTCGAGTGCGGCATCCTCGGCGCCAAGTACCCACAGCTGGACATGATCTCCTTCGGCCCGTTGATTCGCGGCGCTCACTCCCCGGATGAGCGGGTGGAGCTGGCGTCGGTGGTGGAGTTCTGGGAATTGCTGCGCGCCTTCGTCGAGGATCTGGCCAGGCGCTAGGTGTAGGGTCCCGGGAAGTGAAGTAGTGGACAGGGTCATCATGGTGCATGGCCGGGAGTGACCGCGATGAAGGAACTGCTGCAGGAGGCCATGCCGGTCTGGGTGGGCTTGGGGCTGGCCGGGCTGCTGCTGGTCGTGGCCTGGGCGGGGCTGACCTGGCGCAGGCGCCTGGCGGCCGCCGATGCGCGATTGTTCGTCCAGGAGCAGCGGTACGCCGAGAGCGAGGCCAGCGTGCGGCGGCTGGAGCAGGAGCTGGCGCACAGTGATGCCCAGCTGGATGGCAGCCGCGAGCGCCTGGCCGCCCTGGAGGCCGAGCTTTCCGGGGCGCGCGACCGACTGGCCGAGCGGCGTGAGCGGGCCGCGAGACTGGAGGTCGAGCAGGAGCAGATGGCGCTGCGTCACCGCGAGCAGCTGGCCCTGCTGGAGGAGGCCCGGGAGCGCCTCAAGGAGGAGTTCCATCAGCTCGCCGGCCGTATCTTCGAGGAGCGCCAGCAGGCCTTCTCGGCGCAGAGTCGCGACAGCCTCGAGGCCCTGTTGCGGCCGTTCCGCGAGCAGGTCGACCAGTTTCGCCGTCGCGTCGAGGAGCTGCACGGCCAGCAGAGCCGCGACAGTGGCTCCCTCAAGGCCCAGCTCGAACAGCTCGCCGGGCTCAATGCCCGCCTCGGTGACGAGGCCGCGAGCCTCGCCCGGGCCCTCAAGGGTGACCAGAAGGCGCAGGGCCACTGGGGCGAGCTGATGCTCGAGACCGTGCTGGAGCGCAGCGGCCTGCGCCGCGACATCGAGTACCGTCGCGAGGTCTCGCTGCAGGGCGATCAGGGGCGCCAGCGCCCCGATGCGGTGATCTACCTGCCTGACGACCGCCACCTGATCGTCGATGCCAAGGTGTCGCTGGTGGCCTGGACCCGGGTGGTCAATGCCGAGGACGAGACCGAGCGCGACGCGGCCATGAAGGACCACCTGCAGTCGTTGCGCGGTCATGTCGCGGGCCTCTCGGGCAAGGACTATCCGGCGCTGCCGGGACTCAATTCCCCGGACTTCGTGTTTCTCTTCGTGCCCGTGGAACCGGCCTTCGCGGCGGCCTTCGAACGCGATCCCGCGCTCTTCCAGGAGGCCTTCGACCGCCAGGTCGTGGTCGTCACCCCGACCACCTTGCTGGCCAGCCTGCGCACCGTGGCCGGCCTGTGGAGTCTGGAGCGCCAGAACGAGAACGCGCGCCTGATCGGCGACCGGGCCGAGAAGCTGCTGGCCAAGTTCTCCGGTTTCGTCGAGAGCCTCGACGAGGTCGGTCGTCACCTGGAGCGGGCGGGAGACAGCCATCGTCGCGCCATGGGGCGGCTCGCCAACGGGCAGGGCAGCCTGGTGGCCCAGGCCACCGAGCTGCAGCGTCTGGGAGTGCGCATGAAGAAGCCCCTGCCGACGGAACTGGTGCGCGCCGCCGAGGGCGAGGCAGACGACGGGGTGAGCGGAGGGAGCTGAGCCCGGGCGACGGCTGGCAATGACCGCGCCGCCCCTCGGGGCGGCGCGGTTCACCGCAGTGATGCGGGGCTGGCGATCAGCCGAGGTAGGCGCCCAGCATCCACACGGTCTTCTCCTGCTCGCGGATGTAGTCGCCAGCCTGGGCAGCGGTGCCCTCGTCATCGGCATCCGCCGCCAGGGAGAGGAGCTCGCGCTGCAGCTCGATCAGAGTCTGATAGCCCTCGAGGATGCCGCGCACGCAGGCCTCGCCGTCATGGACGTTCTTGTCCTCCTGGATCCTGGCGATTTTCACGTAGTCGCTGTAGGCATGCACCGGCTGGTGCCCCAGGGTGAGGATGCGCTCGGCGACCTCGTCGACCTTGGTCAGCAGGTCGGTATAGAACTCCTCGAACTTCTCGTGAAGCTGGAAGAACTGGCGGCCCTTCACGTTCCAGTGGTAACCGCGCACGTTCATGTAGAAGATCTGGTAGTTGGCCAGCAGCTCGTTGAGCTTCTCGGCGAGCTGGCTGGCGCTGGCCTCGTGCAGGCCGATGGTATTGGTGTCGCTCATGCAATGCCTCCTTGATCGCGATAGGGCCAGGATAATGTGTCTGCCGGTGGCGAGTAAGCCAAGCTGCCACCATGGCTACCATAGCCGATATCCATGACCTGAGGGTGTCGGGTGCCTTCTTCAAGGTGCTTCATCCCTGACGGCTTCCGGCGTAGACTGCTCAAGACATGTTGCGGAGATGATCCGATGCGCGTGTGGCTGCTGTTGCTGTTGCCGCCGGTGCTGGTCGGTTGCCAGGTGACACCGACGACCCTGCCGGTGGCCGAGCCCGCGCCGGCCAGCGAGTGCCGTTGGGCTGCCGAGCCTGGCGAGAGCCTGGCCAGGGCTGTCTCGGCCCTGGAAGCACAGGGCTTCCTGGTGCGCCACACCGATGTGTCGCTGGGGCTGGTCAGCGCCGAACGCGCCCGCAATACCCTCTATCACGACCATGGCGTCGAGCGCCTGCCCCGCTTCGGCGGCTTCGTGCTGGGCGGCAGCGGTGGCCATGTGGCCTCCGGGGTGATGGTCGGCATCGGTGGCGGTTTCGGTCCGTCGACCGGCGAGGCGACCCGCATCGAGCGCGTCTCGCTGGTGGTGGATGACCAGCAGGTGCAGGTTTCCCGAGACATCCGCCTCGTCGACTGGCGAGGTGAGCTGCGCGAGTCACGCAGTGCCAGCGATGCCGACTTCTGTCGCGAACTGCGGGCCGCCATCGAGGCCGTGCCGGGAGGGGAGGCCCCATGATGCGGACAGCTGTCGTCATTCTCCTGCTCGCCTGGCTGGCCGGCTGTGCCACATCGACGCCACCCGAGCCGCGCGAGCTGCACCTGGCGGCAACGCCTGATGCCACACTGCGCGAGACCATGGGCCTGCTGATGGAGCGCGGTTACGTGATCCGCCATGCCGATGGCGACCTGGGCCGCCTGGAGGCGGTGCTGGGCCGGATGCCGGGCTATGGTGTCATGCTGCGTGTGTCTGGCCAGGGGGGCGGCAGCCAGGTCCGCTTCAGCGCGACTCGCGGCGGACGCCCCCTGCCGCCTACGGTACTGGACCCCCTGCTGACCGACCTGCAGTCGCGGCTCGGGCTGTTGCCCTGACACATCATGGATGAGACGTCGCCCCATGCCACCTGCACTCTCCCTGCGTCTCCCTGGCCTGATCTGTCTCGTCATCGGCGTGCTTCTGTCGCTGCCGGCTGCGGCCCACCCTCATGGCTGGATCGATCTGCGCATGAGTCTGGTACTCGATGATAAAGACCGCTTGGCAGCGCTCCAGCAGTCCTGGCGTCTGGATCCCTTCTACAGCCTGGTCGTGCTCGAGGAGCTCGAACGGGAGCATGGAAAGGATGGCCTTGATGCGGCCCTCGACCAGCTGGGCAGCGAGATGCGCGACAATCTGTCGCCGCAAGGCTACTTCACCGAGCTCGAACTGGATGGCGACAGGCTCGAGCTCGCCGAGGTCGATGACTACACCGTGCTGGAGCGCGACGGTCGGGTCGAGTTTGTCTTCCTGCTGCCGCTGACCGAGTCGCGTGTCATTCGGGGAGCAACCGTGGCTTACCAGGTATTCGATCCCACCTACTATCTCGAGGTGGTACACGAAGCGGAGGGGGATGGCCCGGCCAGTGATGCCCTGGCCGTGGGCGGCCAGCTCGACTGCAAGACGCGGATCCTGCCCGCCGACCCGGATCCCGACAAGATCGAGGAGGCCGCAATGCTCGACGTGACCGACGAGGGCGAGGCTGGCCTGGGGCGCCACTTCGCCGAGACCGGGGAGGTGACATGTCGCTGACGCGCCGTCGGCTGGCGTGGCTCGTCGGTGGTCTGCTGGTCGCAGGCCTGGCCTGGCAGCTGCTCGCCCAGGGAGGCCTGCAGGGGCTCAGCCTGCAGCTGGTGGCCTGGCAGCGCGACTTCCATCGTGCCCTCACCCTGGCCATCACCGAGCTTTCCGCAACCCCCTCGCCCGCTACCTGGATGACCCTGCTCGGTGTCAGCTTCGGCTATGGTGTCTTCCATGCCGCCGGTCCCGGCCATGGCAAGGCGGTGCTCTCCACCTATCTGCTTTCCCACGGCGGTGCCTATCGTCGTGCCCTGGGGCTCTCCTGTGCGGCTTCCCTGCTGCAGGGGCTGGTGGCCATCGGCCTGGTGGTGGGGCTGGTGCATGGCCTGGGCTGGCTGACGCGCCAGGCCATGGGAAGCGTGGCCTGGGTAGAGCAGTCCAGCTTCATCCTGGTGACCCTGCTGGGCGTCTGGCTCTGCCTGCGGGCCATCCGCCAGCTGCGGGGCAGTGCGGCCGTGGCGGCGGAGCCGGTCGGGGCGGGCCACCCCCCTTCACACGACCACGATACCGCCTGCTGCGGGGGGCACCACCATGTGGGGCCAGCGCAGGCCGGAGACTGGCGCACGGCCCTGGCCACGGTGGTGGCCATCGGCATTCGCCCCTGCAGCGGGGGCGTGCTGCTGCTGGGAGCCGCGAGCCTGCTTGGCCAGTTCGCCGTGGGGGTGGCGGCAGTACTGGTGATGTCGCTGGGCACCGCATTGACCGTCTCGGCCCTGGCGCTGGCCAGCGTGGTCGCCCGGGGCTGGGCAGAGCGGCGTCTGGCCAGTCGGCAGCAGACTCGACTCTCCCGACGCCTCCGCGGCTGGGCCGCCCTGTCAGGTGGGCTGGCCATCGTGGTCCTGGGCCTGTCGCTGAGCGTGACCGGTGTCGGCCAGCCAGCCAGCGCGCCGCTACTGGGCGAGCCGCCTTCGCGCAGTGCCACGTCCGGTGCGGAGGCCCGGCCCCATCCTTTCGGTAGCTAATCCCCGGGCGGCGTGAGGTCCAGCCCCTCTACCTCGGCCAGAATGCGAGCACGCAGGTCGGCCAGTCGGTCCAGGTCGTAGGCCTCGGCCTGGCCGTGACCCCAGACCGGTGCCGGCCAGGCGGCGTCCTGGCGGCGGCGCACGATGACATGCACATGCAGCTGCGGGACGACATTGCCAAGGGTGGCGATGTTGAGCTTGTCGCCCCCCAGTGCATCAAGCACGGCCCGGCCGACCCGGGTCGCTTCCCGCCACAGCTGCTGCTGGGTCGGCGCGTCCAGCTCGAAGACTTCGCTGACCTCGGTGCGGCGCGGTATCAGGAGCAGCCACGGAAAGCGGGCGTCGTCCATCAGTCGCAGCTGGCACAGGGGCAGCTCGGTGAGCGGGTAGCTGTCTTCCACCAGGCGGGCATCGGGTTCGAAATCCGGCATCTCGGCTCTCCTGTCGCGTCGGCTGTCTCTTCACCCGCTATCATGGCATATCCCCTCGAGGTCGAGGCGGATTCCCCCGGCAGCACTGCCCCGGTATGCTGGGCGGCCGACCAATTCCGCCCCTGCAAACAACGGACGCCGTCATGACGCTGCTCGAGGCGCTTGCCCTGCTGGCCATCGGAACCCTGGCCGGCTTCATCAATGTGCTCTCTGCCGGGGGCTCGATGCTGACCCTGCCGCTGCTGATGTTCCTGGGCCTGCCGCCCCAGGCGGCCAACGGCACCAATCGTGTCTCGATCGCGCTGCAGAGCATCTCCGCGGTGACCAGCTTCTTCCGTGCCGGTGCTCGCTACCTGGGCCTTTCGCTGCGTCTCGCGGTGCCGGCGGTTGTCGGCTCGCTGCTTGGCGCCTGGCTGGCCCTGCAGACCGGTGATGCGCTGTTCGAGGCGATCCTGATTGCGGTGATGGCGTGCTCGGCGGTGCTGATGCTGTTGCCTCAGCCACGCCTGGATACCCGCCCGCTGACCCCGGAGCGCCTCACCCCCGCCGTCTATCTGGCGATGTTCGCCATCGGCCTCTACGGCGGCTTCATCCAGGTCGGGGTGGGCATCCTCTTCATCGTGGTGCTCTATCGCATGCTGAAGATCGACCTGGCCCAGGTGAACGTCTTCAAGGTACTGATCGTGCTGGTCTATACCCTTCCGGCCCTGGCGATCTTCGTGGTCAACGACCAGGTACGCTGGAGCTATGGCCTGGTGCTGGCGGGGGGCAGCATGCTGGGGGCCTGGCTGGCCGTGAAGGTCAACATGAGTCCGCGCGGCGCTTTCGTCGTCAAGTGGCTCACCGTGGCGGTGATCATCGCCATCATCCTGCGGCTGCTGTTGGGGTGACACCGCGCTTAACCTGCTAGATTGAAGGAGACCCCCCTTGTGCTTTACATCGGGAACGGCAACGAGGACGCCATCATGAAACGGACACTAGCGCTGGTACTGGTCTCGCTCTTTACCCTTGCCCTGCTCAGCGGCTGCAATACCATCCGGGGTGCCGGCGAGGATATCGAGGAGGGTGGCGAGGCGATCCAGCGCTCAAGCAGCTGACTCGGCTATCACCACAGCACGCGCCGGAGCGGCCATGCCGCTCCGGCGCTCTTTTCGCGACGAAGAAGGATGCATTCATGCCCTTGACGCTTATTGCCCCTGCCCTGATGGGACTGCTGCTCGCCGGCTGTACTGGCACGGGAACGGCACCGGCTCCCGACCGGGCCCCGCCACCCCCTCGCATCGAGGCCGAGGACGCATGCGGCGCCGAGCGAGTGCAGGAGTACCTGGGGCGCCAATACAGCGAGGCGCTGGAGGCGTCGATCCGCACCGAGAGCGAGGCGGCGGCCATGCGTGTCATCCGGCCCGGCGAGGCGGTGACCCTGGACTTTCGTGCCGACCGCCTCAATGTGCGCCTGGATGACGAGGACCGCATCAGCGAGATCGATTGCGGCTAGCCCGAGACCGCCTGTCTCGCGATCCACCAGAAAGCCCCCGGCACCTTGCGGTGCCGGGGGCTTCTGTCAGTATTCCCGGTGATTATCCGGGACTAGCCGATGACGGCAGCATCATCGGAACTGGTATCGCCACCGAGCAGCGAGTCCACGGTGCTGGTGACATTACCGAGGAGCCCGCCAACCGAACCATCGGAGCTTGGCTGGGCCGACATGGTGTCGTCACCGTCACTGTCGTTATCTGCGATGAGGATGTCAGTTTCATCCTGCAGCTGAAGCTCGTCATCCTCGCCGCTGTCCGGTTGCATACTGTCATCCGCGCCGTCATCACCGGTCACGCTGCCGAGGAGGCCTTCGTCTCCGCCGAGCAGACCGCCCAGCAAGCCATCGTCGCCGGCGAGGAGGCCACCGCTGCTGTCGTCGCTGCTATCACCATCGCCGAGAATGCCTTGACCGAGTAGGTCTCCGACTAATCCTTCGTCGCCGGTGACGTCACTCAGCAGGCCGTCGTTGCCGACGACATCGTCCAGCGCGCCATCGCTGCCGGTGACATCGCCCAACAGGCCCTCATTGCCGGTCACGTCACCCAATAGGCCATCATCGGCAACAACCGGATCCAGCAGGCCCTCGTCGCCGGTGGTATCGCCGAGTAGGCCGTCATCGCCGGTCACACCACCGAGTAGGCCTTCGTCGCCGCCCGTCAGGCCGCCCAGCAGGCCGTCATCACCGGTGACGCTGCCGAGGAGGCCTTCGTCGCCGCCCGTCAGGCCGCCCAGCAGGCCGTCATCGCCGGTCACGCTGCCGAGGAGGCCTTCGTCGCCGCCCGTCAGGCCGCCCAGCAGGCCGTCATCGCCGGTGACGCCGCCGAGCAGGCCATCATCGCCGGTGACGCCATCCAGCAGGCCGTTCTCGCCGCCCGTCAGACCGCCCAGCAGGCCGTCCTCGCCGGTGACGCCATCCAGCAGGCCATTCTCGCCGCCGAGCAGGCCGCCCAGCAGGCCGTCATCGCCGGTCACACCACCGAGTAGGCCTTCGTCGCCGCCCGTCAGGCCGCCCAGCAGGCCGTCATCGCCGGTGACGCCACCGAGCAGGCCCTCATCGCCGCCGAGCAGACCGCCCAGCAGGCCGTCATCGCCGGTCACACCACCGAGTAGGCCTTCGTCGCCGCCCGTCAGGCCGTCATCGCCGGTGACGCCGCCGAGCAGGCCATTCTCGCCGCCGAGCAGGCCGCCCAGCAGGCCGTCATCGCCGGTGACGCCATCCAGCAGGCCTTCGTCGCCGCCCGTCAGGCCGCCCAGCAGGCCGTCATCACCGGTGACGCCATCCAGCAGGCCATTCTCGCCGCCGAGCAGGCCGCCCAGCAGGCCGTCATCGCCGGTGACGCCACCGAGCAGGCCCTCGTCGCCGCCCAGCAGGCCGCCGAGCAGGCCGTCATCGCCGGTGACGCCACCGAGCAGGCCCTCATCGCCGCCCAGCAGGCCGCCGAGCAGGCCACCGCTGCTGTTGTCATTACCATCGCTCAGCAGGCCCTTGCCGTTCAGCAGGTCGCCAACCAGGCCTTCGCTACCGGTGATACTGGATAGGGTGCCCTCGTTGCCGACGAGCTGGCCCAGCAGGCCCTCCGAGCCCGTGATATCGCCCAGCAGTCCGTTGTTACCAGTGAGATCACCCAGCAGGCCGCCATCGGCGACCAAGGGGTCTAGCAGGCCGTCATTGTCGCCACCGCCCGTGATCAGGTTCTGACCGCCGGTCAGGTCGTTGATCAGGCCGCCTTCACCCGTCAGGTCTCCCAGAGCCCCTTCACTGCCCAACAGGGTGCCGAGAAGCCCTTCGGAGCCCGTGACATCACCCAGCAGGCCATCGTTGCCGGTGATGGGAGCCAGGGTGCTGTCGTCGCCAGCCACGGAGAGCAGGTCAGAATTGGCCCCCTCTTCGGCGTCGAGCAGCCCCTGACCGCCGGTCAGGTCACCCAGCAAGCCTTCTGAACCGGTAATCGGGCCCAGCAAGCCGTCACTGGTGGTCAGGTCGCCGACCAGGCCTTCGCTGCCGGTGATATCGCCCAGCAGGCCGTCGCTGCCGGTAAGGCCCGAGAGGGTGCCCTCTTCGATTGTGCCGCCAAGCAATGACGCGTCGGCATCCGCATCGGCATCTGCGTCCGCATCGGCATCCGCGTCTGCGTCAGCATCGGCATCCGCGTCAGCATCCGCATCGGCATCTGCGTCCGCGTCGGCATCCGCGTCGGCATCGGCATCCGCGTCGGCATCCGCGTCAGCGTCGGCGTCAGCATCGGCATCCGCGTCGGCATCGGCGTCTGCATCCGCGTCCGCATCGGCATCGGCGTCAGCATCGGCATCGGCGTCAGCATCCGCATCGGCATCCGCGTCAGCATCGGCATCGGCATCGGCATCGGCATCGGCATCCGCGTCAGCATCGGCATCCGCGTCGGCATCGGCGTCGGCATCCGCATCGGCGTCGGCATCCGCATCGGCGTCTGCGTCAGCATCGGCGTCCGCATCTGCGTCCGCGTCGGCATCGGCGTCTGCGTCCGCGTCAGCATCGGCGTCTGCGTCCGCGTCAGCATCGGCGTCTGCGTCCGCATCCGCATCGGCGTCGGCATCCGCATCTGCATCGGCGTCGGCGTCCGCATCGGCGTCCGCGTCGGCATCCGCGTCGGCATCCGCATCGGCGTCCGCGTCGGCATCCGCGTCGGCATCCGCATCGGCGTCCGCGTCGGCATCGGCATCCGCATCGGCGTCGGCATCCGCGTCAGCATCGGCATCGGCATCCGCATCGGCGTCGGCGTCCGCATCGGCATCCGCATCCGCGTCAGCATCCGCATCGGCGTCCGCGTCCGCGTCCGCATCTGCGTCCGCGTCGGCATCGGCGTCTGCGTCGGCATCGGCGTCTGCGTCGGCATCGGCGTCTGCGTCGGCATCGCCATCGTCGGAATCTGAGTCACTGCTGCTGGCCAGGGCTGCAAGGGCGCCAACCCCTGCTCCGGCGGCCAGCAGCCCAGGCAGGATGCTGCCGTCGTCGCTCATCCCTCCGCCCGAGCCGGCGTCGTCACCAAAGCCGGCCGGCTCATAGAGGTAGGTGTATTCCACTGGCTGGAGACCGTTACTCATCGGCGGTGGGAAGGTGGCGGCAACCATGTCGCCATCATCATCGACCAGGAACAGCTCGCTGGCGTTTCCTTCCTGATAGAAGTTCAGGATGCGCAGGGTGTCGCCATCCCTGGTTTCCATGAGAAGGTCATTGCCCTCGCGCACGATAACGTGCACTTCGCGGAAGGAGAGGTCTAGTAGAACCTGGCTGGGTTCACTCAAGGCGACCGCTTCACCCAGCTCGTAGAGTTGGCCTTCTTGAGGTGCGCCCGCCGCGGCCGGGCTGATCTTGGCGATGATAGACATAGAGAAAATCCCTTGAGTGTAAAGTTCGTTATCTGCCGGGGGTTCTGCAGGACCGGTTAAGTCACTTGGTTTGATTCACTCTGGAGTCTATCTAGTTATGTGGCGCTGGCTGTTCTTTTTTGTTTCTTTCGCTTGGGTTATGTTTTTCCGATATTGAACTTTATTTTCCAGGCGCGGGCGGATAGTAATATCATGTTCTAAATTGTTTCGATAATCGGAGTGTTGTTTATTTAAGTTTCAAAATTGTAGCCTGGGGCGGCATGTCGTGAGGCCGGTGAATCCGCGGTGAGGCCCTCGACGATCCTGAATGCCCCCGACGCATGAGAGCCCTTGACCGCCACCACGTCACCATCCTGCAGCCGGTCACTCAGCTGGCGAAATAGCCGCAGGGGGTCCTTCGCGGCATGGCTCTCGATGCCGGCGTCAAGCAGGTGCGGGGCAAGACGTCCCATGTCGTCGCCCAGCAGGAAGACGCTTGATGCACCACTCGCCGTGATCCAGGGAACCAGCTCCGCATGATGGCGGGGCGATGCCTCTCCCAGTTCCAGCATGTCACCCAGTACCAGCAACAGCCTTCCCCGTTCATGTACCAGCCGCTGCAGGAACGCCTGCATGGAGCGCGGGTTGGCATTGTAGGCATCGTCGATCAGCGTGACGCGCTTTCCCGCATGCCGGACCGGCAGCGACCGGCCCCTTCCTGCCGGTAACGCAAAGGTGGATAGCGGGCCCTGGGCCGGTTCCAGCGGTAGTTCAAGGGCCAGCAGCACGCCCAGAGAGGCCAGGGCGTTCTCCACCAGCGCGTCGTTCGCGACCGGCAGGAAGCAGGCAAGCCGCTTGCCCTGGCAGGCGACCTCTACCTGTACGCCGTGTGGCTGGTGTCGAGCCTCGAGCAGACGCACGCTGCTGTCAGGGTGGCACCCGAAGCTGATGATCCTGAGTTTCTGCGCTTCCGCGGCTGCCGCGATGATGGGCCACTCCCGCAAGTCGCGGTTGATGATGGCGGGTTGCCCCGCCTTCATGTGCAAGAAGATGCGGCTCTTGCGCCGGGCAATCTCCTCGATGGTGTGGTGGTGCGCCAGGTGAGCGGGTGCCACGTTGAGGAACAGGGCTATATGGGGACGAGCCAGGCGGCTGTTGTGCGCCATCTGGCCGATGGCCATCTCCACCACCTGGAAATCAGCCGACCAGGGCATGGAGGCCAGGTTCCAGGCAATGCCCATCGGCAGGTTGGCGTTATGGGCACTGCTGCCGACCCTCCCCCAGAGGCGCAGCAGGTGTGTCAGCATGGCGATGACGGTGGTCTTGCCGGCACTGCCGGTCACGCCGATTACCTGCCCGGGCATCCGTGAACGGGCGAAGGTCCCCATGTCGAGGATGGCCTGCCGAAAGTCCGCCACGCGGTAGGTCGGAAGGCGCAAGGCGGATGACGGTTCGCCCTCCTGAACCAGGAGTGCCTGGGGGGTGAAGGGCAGTTGGAGGATACGGTCGGGATGGATGCCCCGCGAGCCGCCTCGCGGCCGTAGTGCCGCAATGCCGCCGGGTGGTAGCGTCTCCGGCGTGAAGGCCAGGCCGGTGGCCCGCCACTCTTCACCAGGTGGGGCGATCTCCCAGCGGCCGGGTGTCGCCGCCTCGAGGCGTTCCTGGCTCCAGTTGGGGCCATGCCGATAGGTCGTGTCGGCGGGTGGCGCGACATGAGGCATGCTGTCAGGCCTGGTCGGGAGAGCGCCTGGCTGGCCGCCGCGCTGCAGATACCCCAGGTAGGCCACATAGCCGGAAAGATAGTGTTCGACATCGTCGATCCGCACGCGAAAGGCGTGATGGCGGATATGGAAGCTTCCCAGGATGCGCTGGGGATTCTGGAAATACATCGCCACTTCGGGAAAGAAGTGACCGTTGAGCAGGTAGTGGGCGCGGAACTCCAGCGCCTGGTAGAAGCGCGTCAGATCGAGGCTCTCGAGCAGGTGGGCATGTTCGGGTGAGGCCTGCAGTCGCCGAACCATGGCGTCCGCGGCCATCATCAGCTCGAGCAGGGTAGGGAAGGTGGTGATGCGGCTGGCAACGAACCCCAGGTAGTCAGTCACGTTCTGCAAGCCGAAGCGGTAGTAGCGCTCGTCATCACGATAGTGCGTCAGCTCGTTGACGCAGTAGCTCAACCAGTGGTCGTGAGCCTTCCAGTGCTCGGCGGCAATGAAGTGTTCGAAGGCATGTTCCACCATCTGGAGCCAGCGCGGATCACCGGTCAGGCCATGGAGGCGCATCAGGCCGAAAGCGGCCTCACCATCATAGTAGATGATCCGGAATGCCTCCTTGAGCGAGAGATCCGGATAGTTCAGCACATGGACGAAGCGGCCGCTGTCGGGCTCCTGCATGTGGTGTATGCCCAGGGCCAGGCGTTCCAGCAGGGAGAGATAGTGACGCGAGCCGGTGGCCTGGCTGTACTGCACCAGGGCGAGCAGGCAGACGGCATTGCCGCCGAGCTTGATCTCGTCCCCGCTATCCACCAGGAAGGCCGCCTGCTGGCCATCGGGAAGTGTCACGTCATGAATCAGCTGATGCGTCAGGTAGTGCAGTGAGCGGTCGATGGCGGCCTTGAGCTGGCGATCGCCGGTCACTTCCCAAGCCTCGATCATGGCATAGGTGGTGCTGGCATGTCGCAGGCTGTTGTAGGCCCGTATGGGGCGGTCGAAACAGGCGTGCCAGCCGTAGTGAAAGCGGCCCGAAGGCTGAACCTGGCGGCTCAGGTAGCGGCTGCTGTTATCGATAAGGCGGCGAACGTCGTCGGCTTGCAGGCGCGAGATCACGCGACGGCCGGCGTTGCGACCGGCGCCGTGCAGCGCCAGCGGTGCCTCGCCTGCGGCGCAGAACAGGCCGGTGGTGGACAGCTGAATGACTTCCCGGTCGTCGGTGAAGTCCACATCAAGACCGTGGAATCGCTGTCCGGCATAGCGCTGGAAGTTCTTCTCGTTGATCACGGCGTGGGTGATCTGGTTGCCGCCATACAGCATGGCGTTGGCGTTGAGCTCCTGTTCCAGAAAGGCGTGTTTCAGCTCGGTGTCGAGGGCCAGACCGAAGCGGAAATAGTTTCTTTTTGTGTTTTTCAGTATCGCCTTGAGTGTCTTCCAGGTTCTCCGGCTGGCGCTGGTAGGCCAGTCGACCCGCAGCCAGCGGACCTCCAGGCCCTGGCGCTGGACCAGGCGCTGACAGCGTGCTGCGGCTGTCTTCCAGGCGGACTCGAAGGTAGTGTGGCTGGCGTGCACTACCCGGGCACGCTGTTCGCCGTCACTGATGGACAGGAAGATCGTGTAGGTTGGGTAGGGAGCAGAGAGAGGCGTGGCGTGTGCCTGTGCCTGCTGCCGGGCCTGCACCAGAAGGTCGGAAAGGGGCATCGGAAGCTCCTGACAGGGGGACAGTTGATGGTGTCGCCGGGGGGCGTGGACGAGGCTGGCTTGGCGCTGGCAGCCTGGCTCTCTAGAATGCTTCGGCAATGAATAACGCCTGTGGCGAACCTCATCTGGCTCAGTCCGGTGGCGAAGGGGGTAGCTGTCTTCGCCGTTGAAGCGCCACACTATAACGATGGAACCAAGGGATAACAGCATGACCATTACCGTGCAAGTCGCTGGCCTGCGAGAGGACCTGGCCGCCGCCGAGCCTCAGCAGGTGTCTGACTTTATTGCCTTGACGGCCCCTAGCAAGGTGCTGGTCGACGTCGCCCCCAGCGATGTCGTGGCCATGACCCGTGAAGGTTCGAGCCTGGTGGTCGATCGAGTGGGTGGCGAGCCTCTGGAGGTGCTGGGGTTCTTTGCCAACGGCTCGGGACAGAGCGAGCTCTACGTGCCCGACGAAGAGGGCAAGCTGCTGATGGCATCGATGTCGAGTGCCCCCGGCAGCGGCAGCTTGAGCACGAAATTCGTCGAGGCCAGCGATGAATCCATGCGCTTCGACCCTGACGCCATGATGGCCGATGCCGAGCAGGAAGCTCGCGACGACGCGACGACATCGGACCGCTGGTGGGAGCAGGACGATGAGCCGCCCCGCGACGAGGCGTTACTTGCAGGCGATTCCTCGGCCGCGCAGGGGCAGGCTGGCGCGGAGTTCGAGATCGACGAGGTGTTCCTCGACGAAGGGGTCGATACCGCCGAAGACGCCCCCGGGATGGCATCCGACCCGGCTGGCGGGGAGTGGCTGAGCGGCATCGACCCGGGACTGCTCGGCTTCATCGGCTTCGGCGTGGCGGCGGGTGCCTATCGTGCCGAGCACGCCCACGGCTCCTCCTCGTCCGGTGATCGCGAGGACGCTACCCCGGACGAAGCCGAGGCCGCCGAGAGCGCATCGGGAGAAGGCGAGAACGTGGTCGATGCCGAGGCCGCCGAGAGCGCGCCGGGGGAAGGCGAGAACGTGGCCGATGCCGAGGCCGAGGCCGCCGAGGGCATGCCCGTGGAAGACGAGGAGGCGCTCCTGCTGCAGGAGGATGAGGACCTGCTGCTCGTGGAAAGCGAGGAGCAGGCTGCCCGGGAGGCCATGGCCATGCCGCCGCAGCCGGAGGAGAGCGGCGCTATGCCGGCGATGGTCGGCCTGGAGGACGCCTTTGTCGCCGATGACGATCCGAGTGTCGCCGGCCAGGAGGTGATGGCATGAACCATGGCTCCGGAGCGCGTCGCTTGGCCTGGGGAGCCCTGGCGGCGCTGCTGGTCTCCGGCAAGCTGGCAGCCACCACCCTGGAGGAGGCGGTGGTGGCAGGGCTGTCCATCGACCCGGCGCTGCGCTCTGCCGAGTCGGAGATCGCTCGGGCGGAGCAGGAGGTCAAGGTGGCGCGCAGTGGCTACCTGCCCAATCTCCAGGTGTCCGTGGGTCCCGAAAGCGGCCTGGTGGAGGACATCGGCTACGAGTTGCGTGCCTCTCAGGTGCTCTATGACTGGGGGCGAGTCGGCAGCGATGTCGACTCGGCCACCGCGGAACAGCGTCAGCGCCGGCAGGATCTGGTGCTGGAGCGTGAGGAGGCGGCGCTGGACATTGCCGAGCTCTACCTCGAGACGCTGGCGGCCAGGCAGCGGGTCAAGGCGGCGGGCGAGCATGTGCGCCGGGTCAGCAGGGTCCAGAAGATGGCTCAGGATCGCAGCACGACCGGCTTTGCCGACCGGGCGGATACGGATCGCGCCGACCTGGAGAGGGCGCGGGCCGAGGAGCAGCGTGCCGTCGAACAGGGCAAGCTTCGCGACGTGGCCATTCAGTACCAGCAGGTGGTCGGGCGGCTGCCCCATGACCTCGAGGAGCCGGCCTCCCTGGATATCATTGCCATGTTGCGGGAGGACGCGCAGCGAGCGGAGCTGCTCGGCGAGTCGCCCGAGATCCTCAAGCTCACCGAGGATGTCGCGGTTGCCAGAGCGGAGCTGGACGGCAACCGCGCCTCCCTGTGGCCCCAGCTGAATCTGGAAGGGTCACTGCTGCGCCGCGAGATCGGCGGTGATATCGAGGAGGATGCCACCATCGGCCTGCGCCTGCGCATGGATGCCGTTCAGGGGCTTTCCAGCTTTCAGCGTGCCGAGGGGTCGCGTCAGCGCGTGGAGGCAGCCCAATGGAGCCTGCGCTCGGGGCATCGCGAGCTGGAGCGGGATATCCTGTCGCTGGTCGACCAGGACGAGGTGCTGGCCTGGCGTGCCGAATCGCTCGCCGGCCAGCTCGAGCGGGCTCGAGAGCTCTCGCGGCTCTACCGCGATCAGTTTCAGGTCGGGCAGCGCGATATCACCGACCTGCTGACCATCGAGACCGAGCATTACGAGGCGCAGCGACAGCTGATCGACCTGCGCCTCGATCGCCAGAAGTTGAACTATCGTGCGGCCTCCATGGCCGGCGTGTTGAGCGAGCGACTGCAGCGTCGCCTGGAAGCTCAGGATTCCTGACGGCCAGTCACAGCAAGGGACGTGATCGATGACAATACAGCAAAGCCTGCCGGACGATGCCCTGCGACTGGGGCTGGTGGCGCTCTGTCGCCACCTGGGCAAGCCTATCAGCGTCGCCGAGCTGGGTGACGGTCTTCCGCTCGAGGAGGGGCGCCTGCCGCTGGAGATGGTGCCGCGGGCACTGCGCCGCGCCCGGATAGCCGCAAGCGTCGTGCAGCGGCCGCTGCGAAAGCTGCCAGCCCGTCTGCTGCCGGCGCTGGTGCTGCTGCGGGATGGCGGCAGCCTGGTCGTGACCGCGATCGACGCGAGCGGGCGCGTGATGGCCGAACTGCCCGAGACCGGTGGACATCGCGAGATGTCGCTGGAGGAGGTCGAAGCGCTGCAGGAGGGTGACCATACCCTGGTGCTGGCCAGCAACCGCGACCATACGGACGAGCGCGCCGAGGGGTTTGCCCGCCCTCAAGAGTCGCACTGGCTGACCGGCCCCCTCAAGCGTGCCTGGCGCAGCTATGCCGAGGTGGGGCTGGCGGCGATGATGGCCAACCTGCTGGCCATCTCCGTGGCGCTGTTCGCCATGCAGACCTATGACCGCGTGGTGCCCAATGCGGCCTTCGATACCCTCTGGATCCTGGCCAGCGGTGTCTTCATCGCGGTACTGCTGGAGTATGTGCTGCGCAGCCTGCGCGCGCACCTGCTCGACGTGACCGGCAAGCGCCTCGACCTGCAGCTCTCCTCGCTGCTGTTCTCCCGCGTTGCCCAGATGAAGCTGGGCGCCCGCCCCGGTTCCACCGGCGCCTTCAGCAGCCAGATCCGTGAATTCGATGCGGTGCGCGAGTTCTTCACCTCCTCGACCGCCGGAGCGATCAGCGACATTCCCTTCGTGGTGCTGTTCCTGGCGATCATCGCCTACGTGGGGGGGCCGGTGGTGTGGGTGCCCATCGCCGCCATCGTGCTCATCCTGCTGCCCGGCATCCTGATGCAGGGGGCGCTTGCCCGCCTGTCGCGCCAGAACCTGCGCGAGGCAGCGGTACGCAACGGCGTGCTGCTGGAAACCATCGAGAACCTCGAGACCGTCAAGGCGACCCGTGCCGAGGGCCGCCACCTGCAGCTCTGGGAAGGGCTCTCCGCGCAGCTCGCCGAGGACGGCGTCAAGTCGCGCACCATCTCGGCGATGCTGGCCAACGGTGCGACGCTGGTGCAGCAGCTCGCCTATGTCGGGGTGGTCACGGTCGGTGTCTACCAGATCAGTGCCGGCAACATGAGCATCGGCGCGCTGATCGCCTCGACCATCCTGACCTCGCGTACCATCTCGCCCATGGGGCAGGTGGCCGGCCTGCTGGCACGCTGGCAGCACGTCAAGGTGGCCGTGGAAGCCCTGGACGAGCTGATGAAGGCGCCCCAGGAGCGCGAACCGGGCCGCAGTTATGTGCGCTGCGCCCGGCTCAAGGGGCACTACCGCCTCCACGAGGTCAAGGTGCAGTACTCCGAGGACTCGCCCCCCTCGCTGGACATCGCCGGCCTGGAGATACAGGCCGGCGAGCATATCGCCCTGCTCGGCGGCAACGGGGCCGGCAAGACCACCCTGCTGCGGATCATGAGCGGGCTGGCAGCGCCCAGTGCCGGCAGCCTGGAGGTGGATGACATCAACCTGGCTCAGGTCGACCCGGCCGACCGGCGCCGCGACATCGGCTACCTGCCCCAGGATATCGCGCTCTTCTACGGTACCCTGCGCGACAACCTGACCCTGGACGGGGAGGCGCACAGCGACGACGAACTGATCGAGGCGCTGGAAGCCGTGGGGCTGGGGGGCTTCGTGCGCCGTCATGCCAAGGGCCTGGACATGCAGCTGACCAGCAGTCGCAGCGTGTCCGGCGGGCAGCGTCAGGCCATTGGCCTGGCCCGGCTCCTGCTCCAGGACCCGGCCATCGTGCTGCTGGACGAGCCCACGGCAGCCTTCGACCAGAACAACGAGGTCAGGGTCATTCGCTTCCTTCAGCAGTGGATCAAGGGCCGCACCGTGCTGGTGTCCACCCACAAGAAGGCGATCCTGAGCCTCACCGAACGGGCGATCGTCCTCAAGGATGGCCGCCTCTCCCTGGATGGGCCCTGTGAGAGCATCGTCAGCGGCAACCGGGTCAAGACGTCGCCATCGTCCGCCAAGGGAGAAGCCCGTCATGGCTGAGACCAGCAGCTGGGAGTGGCGCATTCGCCGCCAGCTCCAGAGTCCCGAAGACACCATGCGCCATCGTGCGGCGCGCCCCATTCTGTGGGTCACGCTCTTGACCATCGCGACCTTCGTGGCCTGGTCGGCCTGGGCCAAGGTCGACGATATCACCCGCGGCGAGGGCAAGGTGGTGCCGGCCAGCCGCATGCAGACCATCCAGAGCCTGGAGGGCGGCATCGTCCAGGAACTGCTGGTCAACCGGGGCGATCGCGTCGAGTCAGGCCAGCCGCTGGTTCGCCTGGACGATACCCGCTTTCGCAGCGCCTTCCTGGAGGCCAACAGCAAGGCACGCGTGCTGCGCGCCTCCATCGCCCGCCTGGAAGCCGAGGTACTGGAAAAGTCCGAGGTCACCTTCCCCGAGAGCATCGAGCCCGACAGCGAGCTGGCGCGGTCGGAGCGCCAGCTGTTCGAGGCGCGTCGCAACAGCCTGCGCGAGGCGGAACAGTCGATCAACGAGGAGATGCGCCTGGCGCGTCGTCAGCTCGACCTGGTCGAGCCGCTGGTACAGGAGCGTGCCGTCAGCGAGATGGAGCAGCTCAAGCTGAGCCAGAGCATCGCCTCCCTGGCCGGGCGTCTGGCCGAGATTCGCAACACCTATGTCCAGGAAGCCTACACCGAGCTCTCCGAGAAGCAGGCCGAGCTGGTGTCCCTGGAGCAGTCGCTGCTGCAGCACCGCGACCAGCTGCGCCGCACCGAGATCACCTCGCCGGTCAACGGTCGCGTCAACAACGTCATGGTGACCACGCGCGGCGGCGTGGTGAAGCCCGGTGAGCCGATCATGGAAGTCAGCCCGGTCGAGGACCAGCTGCTCATCGAGGCCAAGGTCAGCCCGCGGGACGTGGCCTTCATCGCGCCGGGCATGCCGGCCAGCGTCAAGATCACCGCCTATGACTACACCATCTACGGTGACCTCGACGGCGAGGTGGAGCAGATCAGCCAGGACACCATCGAGGAGGAGACGCCACGCGGCAAGGAGGCCTTCTACCTGGTCACCATCCGCACCGACCAGGCCTACCTGGAGCGGGATGACGAGACGCTGCCGATCCGCACCGGCATGGTCGCCCAGGTGGACATCATGAGCGGCAAGCGCAGCCTGCTGAGCTACCTGCTCAAGCCGATCATCAAGGCGCGGCTCTACTGAGGTTCGGCGCCGTGCTCGGCCTGGGTGCGGCGCTCTTCCTCTTCGGCCTGCTTGCGCAGCTTCTTGCGCAGGGCCGCCTTCTCGAAGCGCAGCCGCTGCAGCGGTGTGGCCAGCGCCAGGGGCGGTACCCGGGCCGGCTGCCCCTGATCATCGACCGCCACCATGGAGAGATAGCAGCTGTTGGTGTGGCGAATCAGCTTGCGGCGGATATCCTCTGCCACCACCTTGATGCCGATCTCCATGGAGGAGCGCCCCACGTGGTTGACGCTGGCCAGGAAGGTGACCAGCTCCCCCACGTGGATCGGCTGCTTGAACAGCACCTGGTCCACCGACAGGGTCACCACGTAATGGCCGGAGTAGCGGCTGGCGCAGGCATAGGCCACCTCGTCGAGCTTCTTGAGAATGGCGCCGCCGTGCACCTTGCCGCTGAAGTTGGCCATGTCGGGGGTCATCAGCACGGTCATGGAGAGCTCGTGCTGGCCGGGCAGGTCGGTGGTTTCCATGTCAGTCTCCATGGCGGGCAGGCCGCCGATCGTCACCGTTATCGAGGGGCAGGATGAGCACGCCCCGGCGCTCGGGCCGGGGCAGGGCGGGTCAGAACCAGGTCAGGCCGATGGCGATCAGGGCCCCGGTGATGAACAGCTGGATCAGGCAGAAGCCCATGATGTCCTTGGCCTTGAGGCCGGCGATGCCGAGTACCGGCAGGGCCCAGAAGGGCTGCAGCAGGTTGGTCCAGGCATCCCCCCAGGCCACGGCCATGGCGATGCGCGGCACTTCCACGCCCAGCGCCTCCGCGGCGGGCAGCATCACCGGCGCCTGGACGGCCCACTGGCCGCCGCCCGAGGGCACGAAGAGGTTGACGATGCCGGCGCTGATGAAGGTCCAGAAGGGCAGGCTGGTCTCGGTGGCAAAGGAGACCAGCCCTTCGGACAGGCTGGCCGCCAGGCCCGACTGCACCATGATGGCCATGATCCCGGCATAGAAGGGGAACTGGATGACGATGCCGGCACCGCCCTTGATCGCCTCGTGCAGGCTGGTGAGCAGGCTGCGCGGCGTGCGGTGCAGCACGATGGCCAGGAACAGGAACAGGAAGTTGACCACGTTGAGGTTCAGCCCGCCGCCCTGCAGGACGAAGTGGTCGAGCAGGTAGATCAGGCCCGGGATGCCCACCAGCCAGGCCAGCACCACGCTGTTCTCCAGGCGCTCGGCGGGACGCGTGATGCGCACGCGCGGCTGTTCGTCGTCATCGAGCAGCTTGGGGTCGACGAAGACGCTCTCCTTCTCGTCGGGCAGCATCAGGCGGTTGACCAGCGGCACGGCGATGAACAGCATCAGTAGGATGGCCAGGTTGAAGAAGGCGAAGATGGTGGAGCCGGTGCCGATCACGCCGATCTGCTCGACGCTGAAGTGGTCCTCGGTGGCGATGGTCAGCGGTACCGAGCCGGCCAGGCCGCCGTGCCATACCACGAAGCCGGAATAGGCGCTGGCCACCAGCAGGCGGTAGTCCACCCGCACCAGGCGCGCCAGCTCCTTGGCAAACAGCGCCCCCACCACCAGGCCGAAGCCCCAGTTGATCCAGCTGGCGGCCAGGGAGACGTAGGTGACCAGCAGGATGGCGCCGCCGGGGCCCTTGGCCAGGGCGGCGAGACGCTGCAGCAGACGCTTGACGGGGGGCGAGCTGGCCAGCATGAAGCCGGTCACCAGCACCAGCAGCATCTGCATCGAGAAGGTCAGCAGGTTCCAGAACCCGTCACCCCACATGCGCATCACGGCCAGCGGCGTCTGTCGTTCCACGGCGATGGCGGCCGCGGCGGCGATCACTGTCAGCAGCAACACGAAGATATAGGGGTCGGGGAGGTAGCGTTCGACCAGCTTGACGGCCGGTCGTGACAGGGCCTTGAGCATGGCATTCCCTTACTGTTGTGGATTCTTTTCACTGCTCGATACAGGAAGTAGCGCAGCGTCAGCATCTTGCGTTATTCGGCTGCCGGCGGTCCAGCGTTGTCTCGCCACTCGGTGCGGCGTCGCTGGCGGTAGTAGGCGATCAGGGTGGCCGAGCGCACCAGGGTGAACAGCGTGAAGGCCAGCCACAGGCCGTGGTTGGTCAGCGGTGCCGGCAGCAGCGCCTGGGCGAGCCACCAGGCGGGCAGGTAGGCCGCCAGGCCGATGAAGATGCTGTTGCGCATTTCGCGGATCGCCGTGGCACCGATGAAGACGCCGTCGAGCAGGTAGCTCCACACCGCGATCAGCGGCATCGCCACCATCCACGGCAGGTAGCGGGCGGCGGTTTCGCGGACCTCGGGCAGGCCGGTGAGCAGGGCGATCAGTGCCTCCCCGCCCAGCGCGAAGGCCAGGGTAGCCGTGCCGGCGGTGGCCAGCGAGAACCCGGCGGCGCTGCGGACCGTCCGCGCAAGCTCCTCCCAGCGTCGCGCCCCCGCCGAGCGCCCGGTGAGCGCCTCGGCGGCGTGGGCGAAGCCATCCAGGGCGTAGCTGGTCAGCATGATGAACTGCAGCAGCACGGCGTTGGCGGCCAGCACGGTATCGCCCTGGGCCGCGCCCCGCGAGGTAAAGAAGGCCATGGCGAAGAGCAGCCCCAGGGTGCGCACGAAGAGGTTGGCGTTGACCCGGAAGAGCTCGCCATAGGCGCTCAGGCGCAGCAGGCGGTCACGCAGGAAGCGCCCTGACAGCCTGCCGAGCTGGCGCGACACCAGCCACAGGCCGAAGCCCAGTGCCGAATAGTCGGCGAGCACCGTGGCCCAGGCCACACCGTCGCTGGTCATGCCCAGCCCCACCACGAACAGCAGGTCCAGGACGATATTCACGCTATTGGTCAGCACCAGGAGCGCCAGGGTCACCCGGGCGTTCTGCTGGCCCAGGAACCAGCCGAGAATGGCGTAGTTGGCCAGCACCGCGGGTGCCGAGAGGATGCGAATGCCGGCATATTCGGCGGCCAGGGCACTGGCCGTGGCGCTGCCGTCCAGCAGCCACAGGCCCAGGCTGATCAACGGTCGCGAGAGCAGGATCAGCACCGCGCCGATCCCCGCCGCCAGCAGCAGTGCCTGGCCCAGCAGGTTGCGCACGTCGCTGTCGCTCTCGCGACCCGCCGCCTGGGCGGTCAGCCCGGTGGTGCCCATGCGCAGGAAGCCGAAGCCCCAGTAGAGAAAGCTGAACAGGGTCGCGCCCAGGGTCACCGCGGCCAGGTAGCGCGAGTCCGGTAGATGACCGACCACGGCGGTATCCACCAGCCCCAGCAGCGGCACGGTGATGTTGGAGAGGATGATCGGCCAGGCCAGGCCGAGGAGGCGGCGGCGCGGGGGAGAGGAGGGGTGTGACAAGGTACGGGCAGCGCGTCTCGACAGGGGCCGTTCAGTCTGGCCGGAGGGCCGGCGCCATGCAAGCCGGCGCCACCCTGCCCGCCCCATGGCGACAGGGTGACGGCCTATCAGGTGCGGGCCGTCATGCTTGCGGGGCGTCGCCCAAGCATCGCAGGAAAGCAAGAGGCATCCTGCACTCATGGGGTGAATAGTTTTACATATTTTTATTTATGTAATGAATTTGTATTGGAATTATGTAGCCTGAAAGTAACTAGCGTGCATGTAATACACATTAAAATACACGCATGTAAGATATTTCCTACATGGGCGTAAGCCTATCGCCAATACCTAAAGCTTGATAAAAGCACTAGACTATTGATGGTCAAGGCGGCAAAGTCCTGATACCTTCGATATGGCGGGTCTCATCCCTGGAGGGACCGGGCCCATGCCGATGTCCTGTCGCCGCCGCCGAGGTGGCGGCGACCACCAACGTCCGAGTACAGGCGAAGGAGTCACCATGTCCCTGATGCAGCGTATGACCCAGCAGCTCCAGCGCGGCCATGCCGAGGCCAGCGCCACCCTCAATACCGTCGCTTCTCGCCGTCAGCGCGGGGCCAGTGCCATCGAGTATGTGATTATCGCGGCGGTGATTGCCTTTGCGATCTTTTTGGCTGCCGGTGCCAATGACGGCGCACTTGCCACAGCATTTACGGACTTCTTCAGCGAGATAACGACGATAGTAGATGAGGCGCCTGACGAGTGATCTAGTGGATTATTTTCGCCAGGATAGAGATAGGCCTATGTTTTTTTTGCGTCTAGGCAAATTGGCGTGATGCTATTTCTTTAATTCGGCGCACGTTGGAGTTAAGTAAGCGAAGCCCCCTGTGGGAGCGCAGCTTGCTGCGCGATCCAGCGCGAAGCGACGGTGAGGTTATTCCGGGCGCCTGTCGGCGCCATTCGCCGAGGCGTCGAGCCGGTAACAAATTGTGCTGCCACACGGGATTTCACACCCTTCACGCCAGTTCGCGAAGAACCCAATTTTCAGGGGCTTTAGAGCATGTCCATCAAACTATTACGCCTGCTCGTCGGCCTGCTGGTGATCGTCGCCGTGGTGCTGGCGGTGCTGGGCTGGCGTATCAGCCAGCAGCCGGCCGAGCCGCGGCCTTCGGTAATGGCGCCCGAGGCGTCGGCGCCAGCCGGTGAGCCCCGTGAACCGGCGGCGCCGGCCCACCCGGTGGTGGTGGCGGCGCGCGACCTCTCCCTGGGCCAGGCGCTGGACCCCGAGGGGGAGGCGCTGCGCGTGGTGGACTACCCCGTGCCGGTGCCCGACAGCTTTGCCTCCCTGGACGAGCTGGGCGCGCGGCGCCTGACCCGGCCGGTGGCCGAGGGCGACGTGCTCAGGCCCGAGCACTTCGCGGCCGGTGGGGTGATGGCCGAGGCGATACCGCCGGGCAAGCGCGCCGTGGCCGTGGGGGTGGACGAGGTGATCGGTGGCGGCGGCTTTTTGTCGCCCGGTGACCGCGTCGATGTGCTCTACCAGGCCCGCGCCGACGAGGGCGACCAGCCCCAGCTGGCGCGGCGGCTGTTCGAGGATGTCCAGGTGGTCAGCTACGGCGAGGCGCTGGAAGGGGTCGAGCCGGCCGACGACGAGGCCGCCGGGCCCAAGCGCCGCGGGCGCTCCGCGGTGCTGGCGGTGAAGGGCGAGCAGGCCGCCACCCTGCTGCTGGCCGAGACCACCGGACGCCTGCGCCTGGCGGTGATCGGCGCCGAGGAGCATCGACAGCGGCGGCTGCGCGAGGCCGACGACCCCGCGGCGCCGGGGCCCGGCCTGCTGCCCGTGATGGCCGGGCTGCCGGGTCGCATGGCGCGGCCCGGTGAGCAAGCGGAGCCCAGGAGGGATGACGAGGAGGCGCTTCCCCCCGCCCTGGCGGGCCTCGGCCCGGCGGTGCTCTTCGAGGAGCTGACCCATCGGGAGGAGAGCGCGGCGACCGAGACCCCGGGGAGTGACGAGCGGGCCCCGCGCCGCAGGGCGGGTCGGGATGACGAGGAGGCACCGCCGGTGCATCGCGTGACGCAATACGTGGGCGGTGAGGTGCGCGTGGTCGAGCTGCCCGAGAGCCGGTAACATGAGGCGGCGGGTCATGCTTGACCGACAACAACTGCTACAACGCAACGCACTGAAGGCGCGGGGAATTCATGACACGAGGAAACGTACGGTTCGGGGCGCCTGGCGCCCGCGGCGTCTGGCTGGTTGTCGGGCTGCTGCTCATGCTGCTGGCGCATCGGGCCGCGGCCAGCGACGAGGGAATCCTGGAGGTCGTGGTCGGCGACCAGGAGCTCCTGACCCAGCCGGCCAGGGTCGAGCGCACCGCCATCGGCAGCGGCGACGTGGCCAGCGTCCAGGTGGTGGATGAGCGCTCGCTGCTGGTGACCGCCGAGGCGACCGGTACCACCTCCCTGCGCGTCTGGCTGGAGGGGCGCGAGCGCCCGCGGACGCTGCGGGTTCGCGTGCTGCCCGAGGGCTCGGTGGGCCTGGAAGGGGAGTATCTCTACGACCAGCTCTCGGCGCAGCCGCGCTTTTCCGGCGACACGGAAAGCCTGGAGCGCCACGCCCAGGCACGGCAGCGCTTCGACGATGAGGTGGTCGATGCCACCCGCCAGGTCGGTGCCGTGCAGGTGCAGGCGGACATCCGCGTGGTGGAGGTCAATCGGCGCAAGCTGCAGAGCTCCGGCTTCTTCATCGGCCGCCAGGGCGGCGGCTCCTCGGCCGGTTTCGGGGTGGGCAACCGCAGCAGCGTGCTCTCCTTTCTCGGCGGGGACGGGGCGGTGGCGCCGGGGAGCGAAGGCTTCTCGATCATCCGCGCCAACACCAGCGGCGTGCTGACCGCGCTCAGTGCGCTGAACAGCAACGGCTTTGCCTACACCCTGGCCGAGCCCAGCCTGGTGACCCTCTCCGGGCAGACGGCCACCTTCCTGGCCGGCGGCGAGTTCCCCTTTCCCTCCAGCAGCAACGACGGCGAGATCTCCATCGACTACCGCGAGTTCGGCGTGCGCCTGCGCCTGACCCCCACGGTGCTCGACGAACAGCGCATCATGATGAAGGTGGCGCCGGAAGTCAGCGAGCTGGACTTCAGCCAGGGCGTCGAGACCGGCGGCGTCTCGGTGCCGGCGCTCAACGTGCGCCGCACCGACACCACCATTCAGCTGGGGCATGGCGAGAGCTTCATCATCAGCGGCCTGGTCAGCCACAACGTCATCCAGAACGTCGACCGCATCCCCGGCCTGGGGGATATCCCGGTGCTGGGGGCCTTCTTCCGCTCCACCCGCCTGGAGCGCGACGAGAAGGAGCTGGTGATGATCGTCACGCCCTATCTGGTCTGGCCCATGGCCGCCGGCAGCGACCTGGAGGCACCCGGCGAGGCGCTGCGCCGCTATCGGCCCAGCTATCTGGAGCTGCTGATGGACCCGCGCGACGCCGAGCGCATCGAGGGCATGACCGAGGTGGGATTCTCGCGCTGATGATGATCCAGGGGGCGGCGTATGGCCTTTCGGCCCAGGCGGCGTGACAGCGCGCCGGCCGAGCGGCCGGCGCCCACCGACGACCCGGAGTTCACCGCCGAGCTCCATCGTGCGCTGATCGACCGTCTCGAGGATGATCAGGCGCTGCTGGGTGATGACCCCACCCTGATGCGGCAGCGGGTCGAGACGATGATCGAGGAGTATCTGGCCCTGCGCGGCTATAGCGCCGACGAGCGCCAGCGGCAGTGCCTGGCCGGCGACGTGATCAACGAGCTGCAGGGCTACGGCCCCCTGGAGCCGCTGCTGGCCGATGACGGCATCAACGACATCCTGGTCAATGGCCCGCGGGATATCTATGTCGAGCGGCGCGGCAAGCTGGAGCCCAGCGAGGTGCGCTTTCTCAACGATGGCCATGTGCTGCGCGTGGTGCGACGCATGCTGGCGCCCCTGGGGCGGCGCCTCGACGAGGCCAGTCCCATGGTGGATGCGCGCCTGCCCGACGGCTCCCGCATCAACGCCATCATTCCGCCGCTGGCGCTCAACGGGCCCTGTGTCTCGATTCGCAAGTTTCGTCGCGATGCCCTGACCGCCGAGGAGATGATCCGGCTGGGATCGGTACCGCAAGCGCTGATGACGCTGCTGCAGCAGGCCGTGGTCGAGCGGCGCAACATCCTGATCAGCGGCGGCACCGGCAGTGGCAAGACCACGCTGCTCAACGTGCTCAGCGGCGTGATTCCCCCCGCGGAGCGAGTGGTCACCATCGAGGACTCCGCCGAGCTGCAGCTGGGGAGCCACCATGTGGTGCGCCTTGAGACCCGGGCCCCCAACACCGAGGGGGAGGGGGAGGTCACGGCCCGCCAGCTGGTCAAGAATGCGCTGCGCATGCGTCCGGACCGCATCATCCTCGGCGAGAGCCGTGGCGACGAGGCGCTGGACATGCTGCAGGCCATGAACACCGGCCACATGGGCTCCATGAGCACGGTGCACGCCAACTCGGCGCGGGACTCGCTGGTGCGTCTGCAGATGATGGTCCGCCTCTCCCGCTTTCAGGGCACCGATGCGCTGGTCAACCAGATCATCGCCACGGCCCTGGACATGATCATTCAGGTCGACCGCGACGTGCATGGCCATCGCCACGTGGGCGAGGTGCTGCAGGTGACCGGGCTGAACGGCGGCGCGGTCACGCTGCGCTCTCTCTACCGCTGGGGCGACACGCCCGCCACCGGCGATGCCCTGGACTGGACCAAGACCCTGGAGGACGTCACGTGAGCGAATGGCATCTCTGGTCCGGCACCCTGCTGGTGCTGGCCCTGGCGGTCGGCTTGCTGATGCGCAGTGCCCGCCAACAGAGCGAGCAGGCCATCGGCGACCGGTCGCGGCTGGCGCCGCGGCGCCGACGGGGCTCGCTGACGCCGCGCGAGACCCTGGTCGAGTGGCTGTACGACTATCTGGTCTCCGCCGGCGTGTCGGTGACCCCGCGCAGCATCATGCTGTGGGGCAGCGTGCTGGTGGCCGTGGTGATGCTGGTGCTGGTGCTGATGGACCTGCGCTGGGGGCCGCTGCTGGTCCTGGGGGGGCTGGTGGTGCTCAACGCCCTGCTGCGCCTGCGCGCCGCACGCCTGCGCGCCAGGGCCCGCGATCAGCTGGCGCCCTTCATGGAGAGCGTGATGCGTGACCTGGGCACCGGCCAGAGCCTCGAGGTGGCCTTTCGTCAGTCCGTGCGTCGCGTGCCGGCGCCGCTGGGCGATGCCCTGCAGCGCATCCTCGCCCGCCGCGACCTGGGCATGGAGCTCAACGAGGGCCTGGCCCGGGAGGGGCGCCTGCTCAAGCTCTACGAGCTGCAGCTGCTGGCCACCTCGGTGCAGATCAGCCAGGTGCACGGCGGCAGCCTGCGCGACATGCTGGCCAGCTTCGTCAACCTGCTGCAGCAGCAGGAGCGCGGCCGCCGCGAGCTGAAGGCCCTGACCGGGGAAACCCGGGTCACGGCCCTCGTGATGGGCGCGATGCCGCTGCTGATGGCGGGCTATCTGTTCGTGTTCAACCGCGAGTTCATGCAGCCGATGCTGGACAGCAGCGGCGGCCAGCTTGCCCTGGGCGTGGCGGTTGCCATGCAGGTATTCGGCGCCCTGGCGCTGTGGCGCATGCTCAAGTCGGTCTAGCCCGGAGGTGGTGATGTACAGGAGCGCACGATGAGCCCCGCTACGCTGTATGGGCTGGCAGCCTGCTTGATGATCATGGCGGCGGGCATGCTGCAGCTGTCGCTGATGCGCGCCCGCTCGGCCAGCCGCCTGGACGAGGCGCGACGGGCCGAGGCGCGCCTGATGCGGACCGGCCATAGCCTGTGGCGGCGCCAGACCCAGCGTCGCGAACGGGCCGCCAACCTGGCCCTGCGGCTGCGCCAGGCCGGCTATATCGGCACGCGCGCCCAGGTCTCGGTGCTGCTCTCCGTGTCCCTGGCCGTCCTGGGCGTCGCCGTGGCCGCGGCGCTCTACGGGCTGCGCGGCGGTGCCGATCCGATGACGGAGCTGACCTATGCCACGATGGGGCTGCTGGTCGGCGCCTTGCTGGGCTGGCTGTGGCTCAAGCGGCGCGTGGCGGCGCGCAAGGCGCAGCTGGACGACGAGGCGGAGCTGCTGATCCAGGTGACCCGCATGCTGTGGGAGACCGGCATGACCCTGGAGGGCGTACTGCGCAGCCTGATCCTCAATCTGGAGGAGGTGCTGCCCGCCACCTGCCTGGAACTGCGCGTGGCGCTGGCGCGCATCGAGTCCGGGCAGGAGCGGGGCGAGCTGCTGGAGTCGCTGGCCGACCTGCAGCCCAGCGAGGCCACCGAGGCCTACTTCAATCTGCTGGCCCAGGTATCGGTCGCCGGCGGGGGGGCGCGTCAGTCGCTCAAGGCACTGAGCGAGCTGCTCGACGACCGGCGGCGGACCACCCTGCAGGAAAAGGTCACCAAGATGTCCGGCAAGATGTCATTGATCATGATGGTGTTCCTGTTCCCGGTCATGCTGATCGTGGTGGCGGGGCCCGCCATGGTCAACCTGGGGCAGATGCTCAACAGCCTGAGCGGAGGAAACTGACGATGCGCCGAGATAATGCGCTGCGGGGCCGCGCCCGCCAGGGCGCGGTGGCGCTGCTGCTGGTGGCCATGCTGGGCGCCTGTACCACCACCCGCGAGAACCTGGGCAGCGACATGAGCGGCAGCCTGGAGCCCTTTGCCGAGAACCGCCGAACAGGGCCCTGTGGCGAGGACTACGGCGAACAGGCCGGGATGCAGCTGTCGATGATTCGCCAGCAGCTCGAGGAGCAGCAGCCACGCTCGGCCCTGGCCGAGCTGGAGGCACTGGATTACGACTACCCGGAAGCGCGCCTGCTCGAGGCCGAGGCGCTGCGCGAGATCGGTCATCTGGAAGGCAGCAGCCTGCTCTACCGCGGGCTGGTGGAGAGCTGTCTGGCCGCCGATGCCCTGCGCGGCCTGTCGCGCAACGCCTTCGAGCAGGAGCGTCGCGACGATGCCCTGCGCTACATGCGCCTGGCACGCCGTGCCAGTCCGGCCGACCCGAAGATCCGCAATGACCTCGGCTACCTGCTGATGCTGCGCGGCCACCATGGCGATGCCATCGAGGAGTTCATGACGGCCCTGGAGCTGGATGACAGCCAGGGCAATGCCGCGAGCAACCTGGTACTGGCGCTGCTGCGCGACGGCCAGTCTCGACGTGCCGAGGCCGCGGCGCGGCGCTACGGGGTCGAGCCGGAGACCCTGACCACCATGCGGGCGGCGGTGGAGCGGCGCGAATCTCCCGCTCCCGCCACCGAGGACCCAGCCCTGGAGAGTGAAGATGAAACGTCCTGAACTGCGCCCGGCGCTGTTGCTGATCGGGCTGTTGAGCGCGACGGGGCTGCAGGCCCAGTCGACCAGCGAATCAGGCCACGCGACTGCCAAGCCCCGGGGGGAGGCCGTGCTGTCGCCCCGGCAGGCGGCGTCGGCGCCCGGCGAGCAGACCCGCCGGCTGCTGGAGCAGCAGCGCGCCGGCACCCGCGCCTCGCACCACGACCAGTGGCTCTCCGGCGACGTGCAGCGTGAGGTCTACCGCCGCTACGTGGAGAGCTTCGGCCAGGCGATCCCCGAGCGCTTCATCGACGATGAGTTCAGCGACTGACGGCCGGCCCCGACCCCGGGGTGGCGAGGAGGCAGTCATGTGCCGGACATTCATGCGGCCGCATCGACAGCAGGGCGCCATCGGGATCATGGCGGTGGGCGTGCTGTTCCTGGTGGTGATCTGCATCGTGCTGGCCCTGGATACGGGGCGGCTGTACATGCAGAAACAGAATCTGCAGCGCGTGGCGGACCTGGCCGCCCTGGATACGGCGGCAGGCGCAGGGCTGCTGGATGGCACAGCCAAGGCCGGTATTGGTGGCCTGGCCAGAGAGAGTGCGGCGCTCAACGGTTTCTCCCCCGAGGCCGGCGTGCGTGAGGTCGCCGTGGCTCAGGGGGATATCGAGTTCACGGAGGACCGCAAGCAGTTCGTGGCTGCGGCGGATGGCAGTGGTCCGGCCGTTCGGGTTGAGGCGCGCCAGCGCGTGCCCACCAGTCTTGTCGCGAACCTGGCAGCACTGATGCCGGACAGCGATCTCTCGTCACACACCTGGCTGCAGGCCGACGCCGTGGCCCAGCAGAAAGGCGCCGTGACCTTTTCTGCCGGGTCATCACTGCTCACCGCTGATCTGAGCGGTTCCCCCCTGCTGGGACCGGTGCTGCAGGGGCTGCTGGGCAGCGAGGTGGATATCGAGGCGGTCAGCTTCACCGGCCTGGCCGACGTGGGGGTGAGCCTGCTGGACCTGATCGACGTCGCGCCCGGCGTGGGGACCCTGGATGAGCTGCTTGATCTGGAGCTAGGTATCGGCGGCGACGATGGCCTGGTCCGCTTGGTCCTGACGGCGCTGCAGACGAGCTCGAAGGGTGGCGAGCTCCTGGCGCTGGAGACGCAGCAGGCGCTGGATGAGCTGGCAAAGGCGAACCTGGAGGATATCCAGCTGGGCGACATCCTGGCCGTCAATGCGCCGGCCGTCGGCCGCCAGCGTGCACTGGAAACCCTGGTGTCCGTAGGGGACCTGCTCAATGCGGGCATACTGCTGGCCAATCAGGGGGAAAGTGCCGTATCGATCAACGACCTTGAGTTGGATGTCGGCCGATTGGTCAATGTCGAGCTGGATCTGGATGTGATTGAGCCCCCCGAGATTGCCGTGGGTCCTCCGGGCTGCGCCGTGGATGAGGGCCCGCCCTGCTCGAGCTCGGATGGCGATGGACGCTATTGGGCAACGCAGGCCGACAATGCCCAGCTAGACCTGCAGCTGGGGCTGTCACTGGAACTGCTCGGCCTGGCCAGTCTCGATGTCGGCCTGGACGTGGAGGGAGCCGAAGGTGTGGCAGGCGTCGAGCGGCTGGAGCGGCTCGCCGCGGGTGAGTATGACGTGGAGGTCGGGGGCGTGACCACGGCGGCCAGCGTGGATGCCGACGTCAACCTGGCCCTGTTGCCCGCTTTCGATGGGCTGTTGACGCTGGATGTCGACTCGACCACGGACCCGCCGCCGGAGACCGTTGCCGGAGGACACGTCACCGAACGCCTGGATCCACCCTGGCGGGCCGATGTCGAGGCGCCCCAGAGTGTCACCCTCTCCTCAGGCGTTGCCGGTGTGGCGGACTTGCTCGACAACCTGCTGTCGGGCCTGGATATCGATATTCGCCTGGGGCCGGACGCCGAGGAGGAGGCGTCCTGTTCGGGGCTGCTGGGCTGCCTCGTGGGAGGGGTGAGCGATCTGCTCGCCCCCGTGCTGGATACGGTGAATGACCTGCTGGATGTGGCGGTCGATGACCTGACGGGACTGACCAACAGTCTGGGGTCGCTGCTGGGCCGCCTGACATCGGATGTACTGGGGCCGCTGCTGGAGCCGCTGCTCGAGGGGCTGGGCATCGGTGTGGCCGACATGGAGGTCGAGGTCATCGACGTCGAGGCAGGCGGTGCGGAGCTGGTGCTATGAGGTTCGAGGCCATGCGACACGGTCGGCAGAACGGGGCGGTGGCGATCGAGTTCGTCCTGCTGTTTCCGCTGTTCCTGGTGATCTTCTACGCCATCGTCAGCTACTCGGTCATCCTGGCGGCCCAGCAGGGGCTGCATTCGCTGAGCGCCGAGGCGTCGCGTTCTGCCATGGCCGTGTTTCGCGATGACCCCGCGCTGTCGACGAACGATCTCGAGTCGCTGTTCGAGGCGGCTGTCCAGGAGGCGGTCGACGCCGCCTGGCTGGGCGGCTGGGTCAGTACCTGCGAGGCGTGGAGCGCTTTCACCGACTATTCGCCCGGGTCCGGTTCGGGACGCGATGAGCTGGAGGTCTGCGTACGTATCGGCGTGGGGCCCGGGGAGGCCCTGGCGCTGCCGCGATTGACGTTTCCCTGGATCTCGATTCCCTCCGCGGACCTGCAAGAGCTGACATCGACATCGACCCTTCGTCTGTAGGGCGTCAGTCGCGCCTGCTCCGACGAACACAACGACAAGGTGACTGCCTATGGATGGCATGGTGTCCCGCATGGTGGAAGCATCGCCCTTTGGCTGGCTGGTTGGCGGCACGCTGCTGATGCTGTTGTTGCTGCTGGCGCTGCTGCTGGTGCTGTTGCTGCGCCATCGTCGCATGCGCGATGACATGCGGATCGTCGAGGAACCGGGAGAGGGCGGCGAGCCCGGTCCGGGTTTCTACGGCGATGATGCCGATGCGGAAGCGCTCCCCATGTTCTCGCCGCGTCAGCAGCAGCTCTGGGAGGCGTTGAGTACGGCACTGGCGAGCGATGAGCCCTTCTTCGACCTCTACGCCCAGCCCATCTTCCGCCTAGCGGATGGGCGCCTGCTGGGGGGGGAAGTGCTGATCCGCTGGCACCACGATGAACTTGGCCAGATCTCGCCCGGGGAGTTCATCCCGGTGGCGGAGCTGACCGGCCAGATCCTCCAGCTCGACCGCCGGGTGCTGGCCAGCGTGATCGAGCGCCTGGGCGAGGAGCCGCGGGCGCTGCTCCAGGCCATGTGCATGGATATCAACGTGTCCATCCAGCATTTCCGCGATGTTTCGCTGGTGCACCATATCCAGTCCCTCTGCGACGCGCATGAGGTGCCGATCACCTGCCTGGAGCTGGAGGTGACCGAGCACGCCTACAGCGATGACCTGGAGCGGGTCGGCCGTTGCATGGGGCTGGTGCGCTCCCACGGCATGGGGCTGGCGCTGGATGACTTCGGCACCGGCTATACCTCGCTGCGCTTCCTGCAGAGCCTGCCCTTCAGTCGGGTCAAGCTGGACCGCAGCTATGTCAGCCGCATCGACCATGACCAGCAGTCGCGTCGCCTGGTCGCCTGCCTGGTGGAAATGGCCCATACCCTGGGCATGCGCTGCATTGCCGAGGGCATCGAGCAGCATGGCGAGATGGAGCAGCTGCAGCGCATGGGCTGCGAGGCGGGTCAGGGGTTCCTGCTGGAGCGGCCCATGCCCCTGGAGGAGTTTCTGGCCCTGGCGCGGGGCAGCCTGCTGTTCAAGGGGCGGCCGCTGCGTGATTCGGTAGAGACCATCACGGGGGGGGGCACGGCCCCCGGCGAGGCGCCGAAGTGATGGTGCCGCGGCATGAGGGCTAGGCGGCGGTGATCAGGTGGTACTTCTTCATCAGCTCGTCACGGCTCTCCTTGTGTCCCGGGTCCAGCGGAATGCAGTCCACCGGGCAGACCTGCTGGCACTGGGGCTCGTCGTAATGGCCGACGCACTCGGTGCACAGGCCGGGGTCGATCACGTAGATCTCTTCCCCCGGCGAGATGGCGCCGTTGGGGCATTCGGGTTCGCAGACGTCGCAGTTGATGCACTCGTCGGTGATCATCAGGGCCATGGGGTACCTCACGGATGTCGCTGGCCGGCAGGCGGTCCCGGGACAGGGTAATCCCGAGTCTTGCTGTCAGGTATTGTAATGGCTCTTCAGCGTCTCGGCGACCCTGGGGTGCACGTGCTTGGCGATATCGCCACCGAGCCGGGCAATCTCGCGCACCAGGGTCGAGGAGATGTAGGAGTTCTCCACTTCCGGTGTCAGGAAGACGGTCTCGAGGTCCGGCATCTGGGCGCGGTTCATGTTGGCCAGCTGCAGCTCGTACTCGAAGTCCGACACCGCCCTCAGGCCGCGCAGCAGCACGCGCGCCTGCTGCTGCTTCATGAACTCGGTCATCAGCCCCGAGAAACCGACTACCTCGACGTTGTCGAGACCGGCGACCACCTCCCGCGTCAGGGCGATGCGGGTATCGAGATCCAGGGCGGGCCCCTTGCCGGGGCTGGTGGCGATGGCCACCACGACCTTGTCGAACAGCCTCGAGGCGCGCTCGATCAGGTCAAGGTGGCCGTTGGTGATGGGATCGAAGGTACCGGGATAGACAGCGGTAATCATCACGCTTCTCCCTCGTCGAGGCGTCCAAAGGGGTTGTCCACGGCCAGCGAGACGTCCCTGGCGTAGCCGGGAATGCGAATGGCGTCACGGCCGACGTCGAGCTCGGGCCCTTCCAGCACCCCCTCGCCGAAGCGGTAGCGCACCGTGAAACGAGCCCGGTCGGCGGCCCGGTGGTAGGCATCGGCGGCCTCCCGCGTGGCCTCGCGACGCGTCTGCCAGGCGGCCACGGCGGTCTGGCCATGGCGCTGTGCCATCAGTCGTTCGGTTACGGCGGGGGAGAGCACCACGCCGGTGGCGTTGTTGCCGCCAAAACCCTTGGCATTGATGAAGGCGGCATCCGCCGTGAAGGGCAGCGGGTCGCGGAACAGCCTCAGGCGCTCGGCATGAACGTCATCGGCCACGGCATCCAGGGTGAAGATGCCCGGCAGCAGCCCGTGAGCGAAACTGCCCAGGGCACTGGTCAGCTGGTCGCCGGCGGCGCTGCCCTGGGAGTGACCGACGAAGGCCTTCACCGCCACCACCGGCCACTCGGTGATGCCGTGAGCGCGAGCCACCTGGTCGAAGACATGGGACTCGGTGATGCGGTTCTTGGGCGTGCTGGTGCCATGGGCGTGGAGGAAGGTGCGCTCGCGCAGGGCCGTCTCGCCGAGCATGTCGCGGACCAGCGCGACCGACTTGGCCAGGGAGATGTAGTTGCCGATGCCGGGGGCGGAGATCGAGCGCTTCCAGCCATCGGCATTGACGAACACGCCCGGCACGCTGCCGAGGACCTCGGCACCGGTCTCGAGTGCCAGGGCGTCGTCCATCAGCATGATGAACTGGCTGGACTCGCCCATGGTGAAGCCGCAGTTGCGGGCAAAGGGCCGGCAGGCCCGCTGGTAGTCGGCATCGGTGAGCAGCTCCAGGGCATCCAGTGCCTTCAGGCCGTCGTCGTCAGCCAGTGCGCCCATGGTCCGAAACCCCTCGACGACCTCGGGCGTGATCGGTGCATCGGCCGTACCCACCAGCACGACCCGGCGACGTCCGGCGCGAATGTCGTCCACACCCAGGCGCAGGTTGTAGAGGAAGCTGGCGCAGGCCCCCAGGGCGGCCCCGGTGCCCCCCACGCTGCCCAGCACATAGGCATTGATGAAGTCGGCGGGCATCTGGCCGTAGCCCAGCGGCATCTGCTTGGAGGTGGCCCGCTTGCCGGAGACGAAGCTCTTGAGCAGGCCGCCCCAGCCTTCGTCGTCGAGCTGGCCGATGGAGTTGCCGGCATAGACGGCGACCTCGTCGGGGTCCAGGCGGTCGCGCAGGCGGTCCCACTCGAGGCCGCTGTCTCCCAGGCAGTCGCTGGCGGCGAAGACCGTCATGGCGAGCCCGCGTGGATGGTGGACGCTGCGGTAGAGGCGACTGGGGTCGAATCCCGAGGGCAGCTGCCCGGCGGCACGCACCTGGGCCGGGCGTGTCTCGGGCAGCATGACCTCCATATTGCCGGCGGGAACGGTGACTTCGAGGCTCTGGCGATCCAGTTCCCGAACCTGCCAGGTGGCAGGCAGGTCGTCGGGCAACTGACGGCGGCGGATGCAAAAGGTCAGCGGCGTCTCCAGCGCGAGGCTCGCCTTGCGGTTGGCCGGCAGGCCATCCTCGTTGAAGCGGGGATCCTCGATGCGTCGGACCTGGGTGTGATCGAGCACTTGCTGGCGGGTCTGCTCGACGATCTCGGCGGCGTCCAGCGGGCGGCCCTCGGCGTCATGCCAGGTGCCATCGGCCTGGCAGTCGGCCAGGCGCATCATCGCCGCCAGGCCTAGCAGGGTGCGGGCCTGGTCGTCATCGGGCAGGGCATCGAGCACGGTACGGCGAAATGCCTGGTGGCCCGAGGTTCGGCCGGCGGGATTCACGCCGCCCATGCCGACGATCACCGGTAAGTGTGGCAAGCCGGGTTCCTCGTTGTGCGGTTGATATCGGGGCTTCATTGTTCTTCATTGTCAGGCCTTGGATCATAGCACTCGGCCCGTGGCGGCGTCATGCGGGGCCCTGCGCGGGGGGGCCGCGGCTGGTAGAATGCATGACCTTTGTCCATTTCGCCCTTTCGCCGAGTCCCTTGCCATGACCGCCCGTTCACGATCCATCGTCAGCCGCCAGACCGCCCCCCATGAGGACCTGGCCCGCCGCGTGAGCCGGGCCCTGGCACATCCCCTGCGCAAGCCCCTCGCCGAGCACACCCGCGAGGCCTTTGCCGGGGCCCGGCGCTGGCTCGAGGGGCGTGGCGAGGGCCCCTTGATCCTGGATGCGGGCTGCGGCGTGGGGCTCTCGACGCGTCGGCTGGCCGAGCGCTGTCCGGCGGCCGCGGTGATCGGCGTCGATCGCAGCGCCGACCGCCTCTCCCGCGACCATGGCCGACTGCCGGAGAACGCCCTGCTGGTGCGCGCCGACCTGGTGGATTTCTGGCGGCTGGCCCTGGCCGAGGGCTGGCGGCCGGCGCGTCACTACGTGCTCTATCCCAACCCCTACCCCAAGGCCGCCCACCTCAAGATGCGCTGGCAGGGCCATCCGGTACTGCCGGTGATCCTGGCGCTGGGCGGCCGGCTGGAGCTGCGCTCGAACTGGCGGCTCTACGTCGAGGAGTTCGCCCTGGCGGTGACCCAGGTCACCGGGATGGCGGCCGAGGCCGCGCCCTTCACGCCGGAGCCCGAGTGCCTCACGCCCTTCGAGCAGAAGTACCATGCCAGCGGCCAGGCGCTGTGGCGGCTGGTGGTCGAGTTGCCCCATGCCCCCGGGCTGGTGCCCAGAGGGGCGCTGCCGGGTGCCGGAGGGGAGGGGTGATGGCCTTCCTGTTTCTGGCACTGGCGATCGTCGCCGAGGTGGTCGCCACCAGCGCGCTCAAGGCCTCGGAAGGGTTCACGCGGCTGTGGCCCAGCGTCACCGTGGTGATCGGCTATGGCCTGGCCTTCTACCTGTTGGCCCTGGTGCTGCGCACCATGCCGGTGGGGATCGCCTATGCCTTCTGGGCGGGGCTCGGCATCGTGCTGGTCACCCTGGTGGGGATTCTGGTCTACGGCGAGAAACCGGACCTGCCGGCGTTGCTGGGCCTGGCGATGATCGTTGGTGGCGTGGTGGTGATCCAGGTGTTCTCTTCCATCGCCTCGCATTAAGCTGTGGGCCTCTCATCCCCCCAGGAGGTGCCATGCTTCGCCGCCCGCTGCTCTGCATCCTGCTGACGTTGCTGCCGCTGCTGGCCCAGGCGAGCGGCTTCACCCGCCTGGCGGAGCTCGCCGACAAGGGCTTCCTGCTCGGCGCCGAGGCGCGCCTGCTGGACAGCGGCGAGACGCTCGGCACCATCGCGCCCGAACGCCAGCTGTCGCCCGCGTCGGTCTCCAAGGTCTACCTGGCGGCGGCGGCGCTGGAGCGCTGGGGGCCTCAGCACCGCTTCTCCACCCGGCTGGTGAGCCTGGCCGAGCCCGATGCGCAGGGGACACTGCACGGCGACCTGGTGCTCGATGGCGGGGGCGACCCGATGCTGACCAGCGAGGACCTGTGGCGACTCACGCAGCGGCTCTACCAGGCCGGGGTACGCCGGGTCGAAGGTCGCCTGGTGGTCAGCCAGTGGCGCCATGGCCCGGTGGCGTGCCTCACCACCGACCGCTGCCAGGCCCACTCCCGGGTGGCCAATGCCTACAGTGCCCTGCTCTCCTCGGTCGGGGTGAACCATGGCAGCTGGTGCGTCAGCGTGGCGCCGGCCGACGTGCCCGGCGAGCCTGCCCGCATTACCAGCTGCGACAGCCAGGCGCCGATCGTGGGGATCGACAACCGCGTCGAGACCCGGCCCGACGACAGCGGTACTCGGCTCAATGCCGAGCGTGTGCTGCGCGACAGCGGCGACGTCATGGTGGTCAGCGGGCAGATCTCCACCAATGCCCGGCCCAGGTCCGTCTATCGGGCCAGTTCCGACCCGGCCCGCCAGAGCGCGGCCACGCTGCTGGCGATGCTGGAGCAGGCCGGGATCAGCGTGCGCGACGGTACTGGCGTGGCGGTCACCGAGCCGCCGGCCGAGGCCCGCTCCCTGGCCGAGGTGGAGAGCGAGCCGCTGCAGGAGCAGCTGCTGCGCACCCTCAACCATTCCAACAACTTCATGGCCGACCAGCTGGCGCTGAACCTGGTGGAGTCGCCCCGCGCCAGCCTGGAGCAGGCCGGCGGGGTGCTGGAGGCCTTCGTGGCCGGCCTTCCCGACCATGGCCCCGCGACGCTGCGAAGCGGCAGCGGCCTGACGCCGGAAAGCCGTACCTCGGCCGCGGGCATTACCACCCTGCTGGAGCACATGTACCACCGGCCGGCCCTCTTCCCCAGCCTGGTGGCGGCCCTGCAGTCACCGGCCAACGGCGTGATGCGCTTTATCCGGCGTGGCGGCGATACCTTCCAGCATCATGTGATGCTCAAGACCGGCACGCTCAATCAGCCGGTGGCGGTGCGCACCGCCGCCGGCTACTTCCGCACCGCCAGCGGTCGCTGGGGCGTGTTCGCGGCCCTGGTCAACGGCACGGCGAACACGCCATGGCTCAGCTGGCAGCAGGTGCTCGAGCCGCTGGCCGCCGACCTCGAGGAGATGATCGATGCCCACTGAACCCCCGGAGCAGGCGACATGAAGCCAGGTTACACCGGCTGGCAGCATCTGGTGCACTCCACCCACTACTCCCTCAAGGGCCTCAGCGCCGCGTTTCGCAACGAGGCCGCCTTCCGCCAGGAGCTCGTGATCTGCATGGTCCTGCTGCCGCTGGCCTGGTGGATCGGGCGTGGGCCGGTGGAGTGGATCCTGCTGGCCGGCAGCTGCCTGCTGGTGCTGATCGTGGAACTGCTCAACAGCGCCATCGAGAACGTGGTGGATCGCATCGGCACCGAGCATCATGAGCTCTCGGGGCGTGCCAAGGACATCGGCTCGGCGGCAGTGATGCTCACGCTGTTCGTCGCCGGCCTGACCTGGGGGCTGCTGGCCTGGCAGAAATTCCTCGGCTAGGCCGGGTTATGGAGCGGAGCCGGCTTCGCTATGCTGAAGGCATTGGAGAACCGGATGCGAGATGCCCATGGCCCTGCCCGATGACTTCCTGCCGCTGGATGAGATTCCTGAGCCCCTGAGGGCGCCCCTGGCGCATGCGCGAGACCGGCTGGCCAGCTCGCTGGAGCAGGCCGACAACCTGGCCGACATGAACGGCAGCGACTCCCCGCTGGAGGACTGGCTGGCGCTGTCGGAGGCGCGGCGCCGTCAGCTGGCCCGAGTGCTGGCCATCTCGCCCTTCGCCGCCGAGACCCTGGTGCGCTATCCGGAGTGGCTGTTGCACCTGGATGCCGGCGGCGAGCTGGATGCGACCCCTTCCGCCCAGGCCCTGCGTGAATGGCTCGACGAGCGGCTGGAGGCCGCCGATGACGAGGCGGCCCTGCACGGCGCCATCCGCCGCTTTCGTCGCGCCCGCATGCTGGGCATCGTCTGGCGAGATCTGACCCGCCCCCCGGGCATCGACATGTGGCAGACCAGCGGTGCCGTGTCGCGGCTCGCCGAGACCTGCCTGGAGGGCGCCCTGGCCTGGCTCGAGGTCCATTTCGCACCGCGCTGGGGACGCCCCGCACCGCGTCGTGACGGCAGCGAGCAGCGGCTGGTGGTGCTGGGCATGGGCAAGCTCGGCGCCGGCGAGCTCAACCTCTCATCCGACATCGACCTGATCTTCGCCTTTCCCGAGAAGGGGGAGACCGAGGGGGGGCGCAAGCCGCTGGAACACCAGGAGTATTTCACCAAGCTCGGCCAGCGGCTGATCACCGCCCTGGACGCGGTGACCGCCGACGGCTTCGCCTTTCGCGTCGACATGCGCCTGCGCCCGCTGGGCGATGGAGGCCCCCTGGTGGGCAGCTTCTCCTCGCTGACCGGCTACTACCAGGACCAGGGGCGCGAGTGGGAGCGCTACGCCATGCTCAAGGCGCGGCCGGTGGCCGGCGACCTGGAGGCGGGCGCCGAGCTGCTCTCCAGCCTGCGCCCCTTCGTCTATCGCAAGTACCTGGATTTCGGTGCCATCGAATCGCTGCGCGAGCTCAAGTCGATGATCAATCGCGAGGTCCGACGCAAGGGCATGCAGGGCAACATCAAGCTCGGTCCCGGGGGCATTCGCGAGGTGGAGTTCGTGGTGCAGGCCTTCCAGCTGATCCGCGGCGGGCGTGACACCGAGCTGCAGGTCACCTCGCTGAAGACCGCCCTGGAGCGCCTGCCCGAGCTTGGCCTGCTGCCCCCGGAGGTGGTCGACGAGCTGATGCCCGATTACGCCTTCCTGCGTGACCTGGAGCATGTGCTGCAGGCCCTGGAGGATCGCCAGACCCAGACCCTGCCCGGCGAGGAGGTGGACCGCGAGCGGGTGGCCCTGGCGCTGGACATGGCGGACTGGCCGGCGGTGATCGCCCGCCTCGACGAGGTTCGCGAGCGGGTGCGCCGGCACTTCGATGCGGTGATCGCCGAGCCCGAGGAGGAGGTCGAGGAGGACGATGAGGGCGACCAGCCCGCCGGTGTCGTCGGCCTGGAGGAGTGGCGTGCGCTATGGCGCGGCGAGCTGGAGGAGGACGAGGCCCGGGAGCGGCTGGAGGAGGCCGGCCTGGCGGAGCCGGACACCGCCCTGCGCCGGCTGCGGGCGCTGCGCCAGTCCCGCCAGGTGCAGGCCATGCAGCGCATCGGCTTCGAGCGGCTCGAGGCCCTGCTGCCGCTGCTGCTCGATGCCGTGGCCGGCAGCGACGCCCCGGACCTCGCCCTGGAGCGGGTGCTGCCGCTGGTCGAGGCGGTATTGCGACGTACCGCCTACCTGGCGCTGCTGCGCGAGAACCCGGACGCCCTGGGGCACCTGATGAAGCTGTGCAGTGCCAGCCCCTGGATCGCCGAGCAGATCGCCCGCCATCCCATCCTGCTCGACGAGCTGCTGACCCCGGAGACCCTCTACACGCCGGCCGACAAGGCTCGCCTGGCCGACGAGCTGCGCCAGGCCCTGGGGCGGCTTCCCGAGGAGGACGAGGAGGCCCAGCTCGAGGCGCTGCGGGTCTTCAAGCATGCCCAGGTGCTGCACGTGGCGGCTTCCGACATCGCCGGCACCCGCCATCTGATGAAGGTCAGCGACTATTTGACCTACATCGCCGAGGTGGTCCTGGAGGCCGTGCTGGCTATGGCCTGGAAACACCTGACCCGCAAGCATGGCTTCCCGGAGCGTCGCGATGGCGGTCGCTGCGGCAGCGAACCCGAGTTCCTGGTGGCCGGTTACGGCAAGCTCGGCGGCATCGAGCTCGGCTACAGCTCCGACCTGGACCTGGTGTTCCTCCACGACGGTGCGATCCAGGGGAGTACCGACGGCAAGCGCCCCATCGACAACGCCGTCTTCTTCACCCGGCTGGGCCAGCGCATCATCCACCTGCTTACCGCGGTGACCCCGGCGGGCAGCCTCTACGAGGTCGACATGCGCCTGCGCCCCTCGGGCAACTCGGGGCTGCTGGTCGCGACGCTCGCGGCCTTCGCCGACTACCAGCGCGAACAGGCCTGGACCTGGGAGCACCAGGCCCTGGTGCGGGCCCGGGTGGTGGCCGGCCATCCGCGCCTGGCCGAGCGCTTCGACGCGATACGCGGCGAGATTCTCGGCCGCCAGCGCGACCTCGAGGCGCTGCGCGCGGAGGTGGTCAAGATGCGCCACAAGATGCGCGACCACCTGGGCGGCAAGAGCGGGGAGGGCGAGTTCGACCTCAAGCACGACCCCGGCGGGATGGTCGACATCGAGTTCCTCTGCCAGTACGCCGTGCTGGCCATGGGCCATGAGACCCCGGAGCTGCTGGCCTACAGCGACAACATGCGCATCCTCGAGACCCTGGAGGCCACCGGACGCCTGCCGGCCGAGACCTGCCGACGGCTGCGCGAGGCCTACCTCGCCTGTCGCAGCGCGGCCCATCGCGCGGCGCTGACCGGTGAGCCGGCCCGTGGACGCAATGCGGACTTCCGGGCGCACCGCGATGTCGTGATGGCGCTCTGGCAGCGCCTGCTCGAGCCGCAGTCCGGGGCCGGGAACAAGGATTGACAGCGCAAGGATATTCAATGAACAAGGTACTGGTACTCCACGGCCCCAACCTCAACCTGCTGGGCACCCGGCAGCCCGAGATCTACGGCCATGAAACCCTGGAGGACATCAACAATGCCCTCCACGAGCAGGCGGCGCGGGGGGGCTGGGCGCTCACCTGCTGCCAGAGCAACCACGAGGGTGCGCTGATCGATCTCATCCAGGCGGCACGCCTGGATGGCACCGCGGCGATCATCATCAACCCGGCCGCCTACACCCATACCTCCGTGGCGATCCTCGATGCGCTCAACGCCTTCGATGGCCGGGTGATCGAGGTGCACCTCTCCAACGTGCACAAGCGCGAGCGCTTCCGCCACCACTCCTATGTGTCGCTGCGGGCGGACGGGGTGATCGCGGGGCTCGGGAGCCGCGGCTACATCAGCGCCCTGGAGGCGGTGATGGCCGCCGGCGAGGCGTCAGCCTCCTGACCACCGCGCTCCCGGGCGTCGCCGCTGGCTCAGCTGACGCTGGCGCGGATCTGTCGGGCCTTCTCCTGCAGCAGTGGCAGGTGCTGGCGCATCAGGGTGTCGAAGTCGACCCGGGCGGCATTGGTGCTGATGTTGATCGCGCCGAGCAGCCGGCCGTTGGCGTCGAAGGCCGGCACGGCGACCGAGCGCAACCCCGAATCGAGTTCCTGGTCGGCGATGGCGTAGCCCTGCTGGCGCACCTCGAGGATGCAGCGCTTGAGCTCGGCCTTGTCGGTGATGCTCTTGTCGGTATGCGGCTCGAGGGTCACCCGCGCCAGGAAGGCGTCGAGTTCGGCATCCGGCAGCTGGGCCAGCAGCACCCGCCCCATGGACGTATGGGCCGCGGGCAGGCGTGTGCCCACCGACAGGGTGATGGCCATCAGCCGGTGGCGTGACGAGGAGCGCGCCACATAGGTGATGTCGTCGCCGTCCAGCATGCCCAGCGACGAGGATTCGCCGCATTCGGTGGTGATGTCCTCGAGAATCTGCTGGATCACGCTGCGGTAGTTGTTGGCAGCGAGGAACGCATAGCCGAGGTTCAGCACCTTGGGGGCCAGTTCGAAGTGGCGCTGCTGCTTGCGGACATAGCCCAGGGCGTGAAGGGTCAGCAGGAAGCGGCGAGCCCGGGCGCGATTCATGCCGGTGCGCGCCGCCACCTCGCTGAGCGTCATGCGCGGGTGGGCCTCGTCGAAGGCCAGTATCACCTCGAGGCCACTGGCCAGGGCGGTGACGAAGTCGCGATCATCGGGGCCCAGGGTCTCATCCTGCATTGCCGTTTCCATCCCTTGTTATCCGTGGTCGTGTTGCCGGCGAACCGGGGGATAATCTAGCATATTTGTTCGAAATGCGAACATACGTGCGACCTCAGGGGAACCCATCGGATCGATGCCCCACATCACCACCGGAGAGACCGCCATGCCTGCCGCCCTGATCCAGCACCCCTTCATGAGCCAGCAGGCGCTGGCCGAGTGCAATGCCCGGGCCATGGTCGACGCCATGCTGACCTTCGAGCTGGCCCTGGCCGACGTCCAGGAGGCCCGCGGGTTGCTGCCCGAGGGGGCGAGTGGCGAGATGCGCCGCACCCTCGAGGCCCATGACTTCGACCTGCAGGCCATCGCCGCCGGCATCGCCAGCGGCGGCAATGCGGCCATCCCCTTCGTCAAGCAGGGGCGCGCCGCCCTGCCGGAGACGCTCAAGCGCTGTTGGCATCAGGGGGCGACCAGCCAGGACGTGGTCGACACGGCACTGATGCTGCTGCTGAAACCGCGGCTGGCCGCTCTCGATGCCCTGCTGGTGCGCTGTCGCAGCGCGGCCTTGCGCCTGATGCAGGCCCATGACGAGACCGTGATGGTGGGGCGTACCCTGATGCAGCAGGCGTTGCCGATCACCTTCGGCGTCAAGGTGGCCCACTGGGCCATCGGCCTGGAGCAGGCCCGTCGTCGCCTCGCCGGGCTGGCGCTGCCGGTGCAGTTCGGCGGCGCCGTGGGGGTGCACTCCGGCCTGGACGGGGCGGGCGAGGAGGGTCAGGGCCTCGACGTCATGGACGGCCTGGCCGAGCGGCTGGGGCTGGCCGCGCCGGTACTGCCGTGGCACACCGATCGCCAGCCGATCCATGCCCTGGGCACGGCCCTGGATGCCGCCGCCGGCGCTGCCGAGAAGCTGGCCCTGGACGTGTCGCTGCTGACCCAGACGGAGCTCGGCGAGGTGGCCGAGCCGACGGCCCCCGGCATGGGGGAGTCCTCGTCGATGCCGCACAAGCGCAATCCGGTGCGCTGTGCGCTGATCCGCGGCGCCGCCCGCCAGGTGCACGGCCACACCACGGTGATCCTCAACGCCGCGGCCCAGCCCCTGGAGCGAGGCCTGGGGGAGTGGCACGCCGAGTGGGCGCCGCTGCTCGACAGTGCCCTGCTGCTGGAGGGCGCGCTGGAACAGGCCGCGGTGCTGCTCGAGGGCCTGGAGGTGCACCCCGAGGCGATGCGGCGCAACCTGGCGGCGACGGGCGGCGGCATCATGGCCGAGCCGGTCTCGCGCCTGCTGGCCCCGGTCGTGGGCCAGGACGCCGCCAAGCGGATCAGCGCCGAGGCCGCCGAGACGGCGCGCCTGACCGGGCGCCCCTATGCCCGAGTACTGCACGAACGGCTGCTGGCGGGGCACGAGGAGGTGGCGGGGCGCGTCGAGCGTGCCGACCTCGAGCGGGCCAGTGATCCGGCCTTATACCTTGGTAGTAGCCGAGCCCAGGTGCAGCGCGCCATCGCCTGGCTGGACAGCCGGTAATCGCCTGAAAGTTCGACATTTACGCGGGGTGATCGCGAGGGGAGGCCAGGCCTCCCCTTTTTCGTGCGCGCACGGCGGGATTTGACGACCGACCGTGACGGGAGTAATTTGTTCGCATCACAAATCAAAGTTCGCTATTCGAACTTATCGAGAGAGACACCGCCAGGAGGAGATCCCATGGCCGAGTTCCTGAGCCTGCATGATGCGGTGGCGCGCTACGTCGAGGACGGCGCCACCGTGGCCATGGAAGGCTTTACCCACCTGATTCCCTTCGCCGCGGGTCACGAGGTGATCCGCCAGAAGAAGCGCGACCTGACCCTGATCCGCATGACACCCGACCTGATCTACGACCAGCTGATCGGTGCGGGCTGTGCGAGCAAGGTGATCTTCTCCTGGGGCGGCAACCCCGGCGTGGGTTCCCTGCACCGCCTGCGCGATGCGGTGGAGAAGGGCTGGCCGCGCAGGCTCGAGATTCTCGAGCACAGCCATGCCGCCATGGCCTGCGCCTTCGAGGCCGGGGCGGCGGGCCTGCCGCTGGCGGTGCTGCGCGGTTACGTGGGCAGCGAGCTGCCCAGTGTCAACGACCAGATCAAGTTCATCGAATGCCCCTTCACCGGCGAGCGCCTGGCGGCGGTGCCCTCGGTGCGCCCGGACGTCTCCATCGTCCACGCCCAGAAGGCCGACCGCGCCGGTAACGTGCTGGTAGAGGGGATCGTCGGCGTGCAGAAGGAGGCCGTGCTGGCGGCCAGGCAGAGCATCGTGACCGTCGAGGAGGTCGTCGAGGACCTGACCGCCGAGCCGGACTACCACCCCAACGCCTGCATTATCCCGGGCTGGGCCATCGACGCGATCGCCGTGGCCGAGAAGGGTGCCTTGCCCTCCTATGCCCACGGCTACTATTCGCGCAACAACGCCTTCTACAAGGAGTGGGACGCCATCGCCCGGGATCGTGACACCTTCACGGCTTGGATCGAAGAGAACGTGATGAATGCAGGGGGGAACGCCTGATGAGCCTCGAATACACCTCCGCCGAGATGATGACCGTCACCGCGGCCCGCGCCCTGGCCAACGGCACCACCTGCTTCGTCGGCATCGGGCTGCCCTCCGAGGCCGCCAATCTGGCGCGCCTGACACATGCCCCCGACGTGGTGCTGATCTACGAATCCGGCACCCTGCAGACCCGCCCCGACCTGCTGCCGCTCTCCATCGGCGACGGCGAGCTGGCCGAGACGGCGCTGACCACCGTGGCGGTGCCGGAGATGTTCCGCTACTGGCTGCAGGGTGGGAAGATCGACGTGGGCTTTCTGGGTACCGCCCAGATCGACCGCTATGCCAACCTCAACACTACCCTGATCGGCGACTATCGCGAGCCCAAGGTGCGCCTGCCGGGCGGCGGTGGGGCGCCGGAAATCGCCACCAGTGCCGGCGAGGTCTTCATTACCCTGAAGCACTCCCCGCGGGCCTTCGTCGACCGGGTCGACTTCGTCACCACCCTGGGCTTCGGCCGCGACGGCAGGGGCCGCGACGGCGTGCCCAATATCGGCAAGGGCCCGACCCGGGTGATTACCGACCTGTGCGTGATGAAGCCCGACCCCGAGACCAGGGAACTCACCGTGGTCTCCCTGCACCCGGGGGTCACCGCCGAGCAGGTCCAGGAAGCCACCGGCTGGGAGATCCGCTTCGCCGAGACCCTGGAGAGCACCCCGGAGCCGAGCGAGAAGGAGCTCGAGATTCTGCGCGATCTCAAGGATCGCACCGCCCGTGCCCATGGCGGCCAGTAGGCCGAGCAGGAGAGCCACATGACCGACGTTTATCTCTGCCATCCGCGGCGCAGTGCCGTGGGCCGCTTCGGCGGCACCCTTGCCAGCGTGCGCCCCGACGACCTCGCCGCCAGTATCTTCAGGGCGGTGCTGGCTCAAGCGCCTGATCTGGACCCCGCCGCGATTGAAGATGTCTTTATGGGCTGTGCCAACCAGGCCGGCGAGGACAACCGCAGCGTGGCGCGCATGTCACTGCTGCTCGCCGGCCTGCCGCCCTCCGTGCCCGGCACCACCCTGAACCGCCTGTGCGGCTCCGGCATGGATGCGGTGGGTACCGCCTTTCGCGCCATCAAGGCCGGCGAGCTAAACCTGGCCCTGGCCGGCGGCGTGGAGTCCATGTCCCGTGCCCCCTACGTGATGGGCAAGGCCGACAGCGCCTTCTCCCGCGGCCAGACGATCGAGGACACCACCATCGGCTGGCGCTTCATCAACCCGCAGATGAAGAAGGCCTACGGCGTCGACTCCATGCCGGAGACCGCCGAGAACGTGGCCGAGCAGTTCAGGGTCGCCCGCGAGGACCAGGACGCCTTCGCCCTGCGCTCCCAGCAGAAGGCCGCCGCCGCGCAGGCGGCCGGACGCTTTGCCGAGGAGATCACGCCGGTCGAGATCCCGCGCCGCAAGCAGGCACCGCTGGTCTTCGACCAGGACGAGCACCTGCGCGAGACGACGCTGGAGAAGCTCGCCGGCCTGCCCACGCCCTTCCGCGAGGGCGGCAGCGTCACCGCCGGCAACGCCTCGGGCGTCAATGACGGCGCTGCCGCCATGCTGGTGGCAAGTCGAGAAGCGGTGGCGCAGCACGGCCTGACGCCCATGGCGAAGATCCTCGGCATGGCCACCGCCGGGGTCGAGCCACGTATCATGGGCGTTGGCCCGGTGCCGGCGGTGAACAGGCTGCTCGCGCGTACCGGCGTGTCGCTCGACGAGATCGACGTGATCGAGCTCAACGAGGCCTTCGCCGCCCAGGCCCTGGCCTGCCTGCGCGACCTCGGCCTCGAGGACGACGACCCGCGGGTCAACCCCAACGGCGGCGCCATCGCCCTGGGCCATCCGCTGGGCATGTCCGGCGCTCGCCTGCTGCAGACCGCCGCCCATGAGCTCCAGCAGAGCGGCAAGCGCTATGCCCTGTGCACCATGTGCGTGGGCGTGGGGCAGGGCATCGCGACCCTGATCGAGCGGGCATAAGGAGAGAGATCATGGCATTCCTGACGATCGACGGTCGCAGCGTGGCCTACCGCCTGCTCGGCGCCGAGGCCAACCCCCTGGTGGTGCTGGCCCACCCGCTGGGCATGAGCCAGGCGGTGTGGGACGACGTGCTGCCGGCGCTGCTGCCGCGCTATCGCGTGCTGACCTGGGACCTGCCTGGCCACGGCGCCAGCCAGGCCTGGGGCGAGGCCCCCATCACCCCGGCCGACCTGGCACGCGAGGCCCTGACGCTGGTCGATCACGCCGGTGCCGAGCGCTTCCACTTCGCCGGCACCTCCATCGGCGGCGTGGTGGGGCAGCAGCTGGTGGCCGAGCATGGCGAGCGCCTGCTCAGCGCGACCCTGACCAACACCGGGGCGGTGATCGGCAATGCCGAGCTGTGGAACACCCGCGCCGGCCGCGTGCGCCAGGAGGGCCTGGCGGCGATGGCCGAGGAGATCGTGCCGCGCTGGTTCGCTCCCGCCCGCTGCGAGGCCGAGCCGGCCCTCAAGGCCGGCTGGTGCATCCAGATGGGCCGCGGCGACGACGCATCCTACGCGCGGCTGTGCGAGATGCTGGGCCGCGACACCTTCGACGGCAGGCTCGCCGGAAAGGGCGTCAAGGTGCGGCTGCTGGGTGGCAGCGAGGACATGGCGACCCCGCCGCCGACCCTGGAGGCCCTGGCCACCGAGCTGGACGGTGCCCCCCTGGAGATCCTCGAGGGGGTCGGGCACGTGCCCTCCGTGGAGGTGCCGGGCCTGTTCGCCGAGACGCTGCTGGCGGTGATGGCGGTGGAGCTGGGCGACGTGGCCAACCGGGGCGTGGACTACGCCACCGGCCTCGAGACCCGCAAGCAGGTGCTGGGTGCGGAGCACGTGGCGCGCTCCACCGAGAAGGCCACCCGCCTGGAAGCGCCCTTCCAGCAGATGATCACCCGCCTGGCCTGGGGCGAGCTGTGGAGCAACGACGACCTGACCCGTCGCGAACGCAGCATGATCACCACCGGCATCCTCGCCGCCCTGGGGCGTGAGGAGCTGACCCTGCACCTCAAGACGGCCAGGCGCATCGGCCTCTCGGAGGCGGAGCTGCGCCAGGTGCTGATGCATGTGGCCATCTATGGCGGCGTGCCGGCGGCCAACCATGCCTTCGCCCTGGCCAAGGAGCTGGGCTGGGGCGGGGAGAAGGACTGACCGGCCACGCGACTATTTGTTAGGGCGCTAACAGCATGCCCGATATGGCATGATACGAAGCCGGCCCGAGTGCCGGCTTCGTCCTTTTTCGGCGGGCCGAAGGGGCCATCACCATCCAGGGCAGGCAAGGAGAGGCAGGATGAGCGGTGAGACGGCGACGATGGACGAGTCGGGCCAATGGCGGCAGGCCCTGCTGGCCTATGGCCTGCTGTGGTGCCTGGGGCTCTACCTGCGCCTGACGGTGCTGGTGGTGCCGCCGCTGATTCCCCGGCTCAAGGCAGTGCTGGGCTTCACCAGCGGCGAGGTGGCCATCGCCACCAGCCTGCCGCTGGTCACCCTGGCGCTGGGCGGGCTGGCCGCCGGCTGGCTGCTGGCGCGGGTCGGGGTGCGCTCCGGCATGCTGCTGGGGCTGGCCGTGATGGCGGGGGGCAGCGCGCTGCGCAGCCTGCCGGAGGGGTTTCTGGCGATGATGGCGGCCACCGTGATCATGGGGGTGGGCATCGCCTTCATGCAAGCGGCCATGCCGGTGCTGGCCAAGCTCTGGTCGCCCGGGCGCGTGGGTCGCGCCTCTGCGATCTACACCAATGGCCTGCTGGTGGGCGAGCTGCTGGCCGCCGGGGCCACTGCGCCTCTGGTAGCCGCCTGGCTGGGCGAGCAGTGGCAATGGGCCTTCGCCCTCTGGGTGGCGCCGGTGCCGCTGCTGATGCTGGCCCTGGTCGCCGGCAGTCGCCGGTTGCCGGCCACCGGGCGGGGCTCCTCCAGCGCCGAGCTGGTGCTGCCGGACCGCCGTGATGCCCGCATGTGGCGCCTGGTGGCGCTGCTCGGTGCCGCGGCAGCGCTCTACTTCACCGGCAATGTCTTCCTGCCGCCGCTGCTCGAGGAGAGCGGGCGCCTGGCGCTGCTGTCCTCGAGCCTGACGGCCCTCAATGGCGCCCAGATGCTCTCCTCGACGCTGCTGGTCCTCTATGCCGACCGGCTGATGGGCCGGCATCGACCACTGCTGGCCATCACGGCCCTGGCCCTGCTGGCGCTGCCGCTGATGCTCTGGCTGCCGGGGCGCCATGTGGTCTGGGCCGCAGGCCTGTTCGGCTTCTTCACCAGTGCCCTGTTCATCTTCGTCCTGGCGCTGCCTGCCTGGCTGGTGCGCGTCGAGGCGCTGCCGCGGCTCATGGGCGGCATGCTCTTCTTCGGCTATCTTCTGGTCTTCGTCATCACCGTGGTGGGAGGCGGGCTCTATGACCTCTCGGGCGTCGTGGCGCTGGCCTTCCTGCCGACCCTGGCGATCAGCCTGGTGGCCATGGCCAGCACCCGCCGGCTGCTCGCGTCCCGCGAGCGGGAGGCCTGAATGCTCAATGCCCGCATCAAGCTGCGCCACCTCCAGGCGTTCCTCGAGGTGGCCCGCCAGCGCAGCTTCGCGCGTGCCGCCGAGCGCCTGGCGATCACCCAGCCGGGCATGTCCAAGACCATCAAGGAGCTCGAGGCGATCCTCGGTAGCGCACTCTTCGAGCGGACCGCCCGGGGGGTGGCGCTGACCCAGGCCGGCCTGACCCTGCTGCGCCACGCCGGCCCGGCGATGCGAGCCCTGGAGGAGGGCGTCGGTGCGCTGAGCGAGGCGCAAGGCGCGGTGCGCTGGCTGCGGGTGGGGGCGCTCTCCACGGTGGAGAGTTGCCTGCTGCCCGAGGCGATCCGCCGCTGGCAGCGGGCCGAGGATGGGGAGACCGGTGTCAACGTGGTGACCGGGTCCAGTGCCTTCCTGCTCTCCCGGCTGCGCCGCGGCGAGCTGGACCTGGTGGTGGGACGCATGACCGAGGCTCGCGAGATTCGTGATCTCGCCTTCGAGCATCTCTACTACGAGCGTCTTGTCCTGGTGGTGCGGGCGGGGCACCCGCTGGCCGGCATCGAGACCCTCGAACCGCAGCGGCTGGGGGACTACCCCTGGGTGCTGCCACCGCCCCGGACCACCCTGCGCCAGCAGGTCGACAGCTTCTGCGTGCGTCATTCGCTGCGCCTGCCCGGATGCCAGCTGGAGACCCTGTCACTGCCGTTGAGTCACCGCTACACCCTGGAGAGCGACGCTATCTGGGTGGCGCCGGAAGAGGCGGTGCGCGAGGCCCTGGACGGGCGACGGTTAAGTGAGCTGGCGCTGCCGCTGGAGCAGCAGGGCGGCTCGGTGGGGCTCTGCACCAACGCCAGCCTGGAGCCGTCGCTGGCCCTGGAGGGGTTCTGCGAGACGCTGCGCCAGGTGGCCGCCGACAGGGCCGTGACCGAGGGCTGATGTATAACCCCTGGGTTATGGCGAGCCGTCGAGACGTCAATTGGCAGGGCCATGACGCGCCGCCACACTGACCGGGAATCACACCCCCGGAGATGACCGACATGCAGAACGTCAACAAGCGCTTCGTGGAGCGCGACCGCAACTGGCATCCGCCGGCCTATGCGCCCGGCTACAAGACGTCCGTGGCCCGCTCGCCGCAGCAGGCGCTGGTCAGCATGCAGAAGCCCAGTGTCTCCGAGCTCTCCGGTCCGGACTTCCGGCAGCTGGGCATGGGGCCCCATGACAACGACCTGCTGCTCAACTTTCGCCAGGCGCAGAACCAGGGCCTGCCGGTAGGCGAACGTATCATCATGTTCGGCCGTGTGGTCGACCAGTTCGGCAAGCCGGTGCCCCATACCCTGGTGGAGATGTGGCAGGCGAATGCCGGCGGCCGCTATCGGCACAAGAACGACCACTACCTGGCACCGCTGGACCCCAACTTCGGCGGCGTGGGTCGCTGTCTGACCGATGACCAGGGCTGGTACCGTTTCCGTACCATCAAGCCCGGCCCCTATCCCTGGCCCAATGATCCCAACAGCTGGCGCCCCTCCCACATCCACGTCTCGGTGATGGGCCCGGCGATCTCCACCCGTCTGATCACCCAGATGTACTTCGAGGGCGACCCGCTGATTCCGCTGTGCCCCATCGTCAACACGATCCAGGATCGCGACGCCGTCGAGACCATGATCGGTCGTCTGGACATGGCCCACAGCAAGCCGATGGACTGCCTGGCCTACCGCTTCGACCTGGTGGTGCGTGGCGAGCTGCAGACCTATTTCGAGAATCCGTGATCGGCTCGAGCATCACCGAGCGGTTCGAGCACCAGAGAGAGTACGGGGTAACCAGACATGAAACAGCCCAATTCCCAGCCTGCCAGCGAGCTGATGCTGCGCGAGACTGCCTCCCAAACCGCCGGGCCCTATGTGCATATCGGCCTGGCCCTGGCCGCCGCCGGCAATCCGACGCGCGACGAGGAGATCTGGAACGAGATGGCTCGGCCCGAGGCCGAGGGCGAACAGATCGAAGTGGTCGGCAGCGTGATCGACGGCAACGGCGACCTGGTACGCGATGCCTTCCTCGAGGCCTGGCAGGCCGATGCCAGCGGCCAGTACCAGTGCGCGTACGATCCGAAGAAGCCGTTCAACAGCTTCGGGCGTACGGCCACGACCTTCGAGCACGGCAGCGAGTGGACCCTCAGGACGGTCAAGCCGGGGCCGGTGGCCGATGCCAGCGGCCAGCCCATGGCGCCGCATATCAACCTGACGATCTTCGCCCGCGGCATCAATATCCACCTGCAGACGCGCCTCTATTTCGAGGACGAGGCCGACGCCAACGCCCGGTGCCCGGTGCTCTCGCGCATCGAGTCCCCGGCGCGTCGCCAGACCCTGATCGCCAGGCGGGAGGAGGGCGACGGCAAGGTGCGCTATCGCTTCGACATCACGTTGCAGGGTGAGGGGGAAACGGTCTTTTTCGACTTCTGAACGCTCGATGTCCGACCGGCGCTCACCCCGGCGTGAGGCCCCTCCGTCCTGAACTGCACCCCGAAAGTGGGACACCCAATCCAACCTTCGGGGTGTTTCTATGAGCAATCGATACGATGAGGGGGGCAAGCTGCGGGTGGTACCGCAGTGTTTGCACGATGACACCAGCTTGAGGGAGGTAGCCCGCCAGCATGGCCTGGACCATTCCCTGGTACGGACAT
>JBNJIL010000013.1:0-91590 GCA_051749325.1 Pseudomonadota bacterium
CCCTTGCGCATGCCATCGCTCTGGCTTCTGACCTTGACCAAAGATCCCAGGGAGCGCAGCTGTCGGGTCACGCTTTTAGGGTGCGCCTCCAGCTTCTCAGCCAAGGCATCGGCGGTGGCGTAGAGATAGTTCTGGTAGTCGAGCAGATTCACCAGCTTCTCCATGGTGCGATAGACCGGCCTCGTAAACAGGGGGCGCCTGCCATCTAGCGCGCTACTGCCACGATCGCGATCGAATATCTGACGATAGCCGGTGTATTGCACCAGCTTGCGCTTATCGAGCCCCTGCATGAACCGATCACGCTGGTTCAGGCTCGTCAGGGTTTCGAAGAAGGGTCTGCTGTCGTCTTCCGGGTAGTGCTCCCACGCCCACGACTGGTAGCCGCGCTCCGTGAGGAGCTCACCTGTCCGTGGGTCCAGGTGCTCAGAGTAATGATCACTCACATCCCAGGTGATACTGAAGGGGTCTCTGGAGGGCGGTATCATACCTTCCAGAGCAGATTCCATGACCGTCATCATGCTTCCCTACGATAACCGAAAAGAGGGCTAACGTTACCCAGCCTACGCTGAAAGGCGCATTCTAGAGCCTTTCCATGAAAAATCCTAGTTACTAGAGAAGAGGCTGATTTCTACTGCAGTGCTTCCCATTCTATCTTGGAGCTTTCTCACCGAACGCGCGGAGCGCGTCTTGTTGTAGCCATAAAGACTTCAGGTCTACCAAGTAAGATCTCGAATATACTCAGGCTATCCTTATCTGAATTCCACTAAGACAACTTGACATAAATATTAGCAAGCTAAGAAAAAGCAGCCAACGGCAATTAAACTAACAGAACGTAGGAATACACCAGAAAATCAAGAAGCCAGCTTTTTCCTTACAGAGCCATTGCGTGCTGAGCAACATAGTGCTAGAAATATACAAGCTGTCAGTTAGTATCTAAGAACAGTTGATGGAAATCGTTCATCGGCAGGGCAGACTGCCGATGCATATAAGCACATTGATCCATGCTCTATAACAGGGAAGTTATGTCATGAGGCTCTGCAAGAATATCGCCACCTCTCTTTTAGCATGCCTGATCTCGGTAGCCACTCACGCGGGAGCGGATATCAAATACTTCCAGCTCAGCAAAATTGAACTACAACCAATGGCTGAGGAAGGTGACACGGCTGCGCAGTTTCATCTAGCGATCAAATGGATCAATGACAACAAAGACAGGGAAGGCAAGTCCGAACAGATCGACACATACTTGCTAAACGCGTTCAAGGCTGACTACCCACCAGCGCTCTTCCATATTGGCAACACACTCATAAAGCAAAGCAAAACAGAGGGGTTCAATCTCATAAAGGAAGCAGCCGAGATGGGCAGCGAAAGCGCTCAGCTCTTCTTGTATGGTGCCTACTCTATTTCAGGAAATGGCTTCGCCTCTATTGACCACGATGCAGGGTCAGATTGGCTTATCAGGGCGTCCCAAGGAGAAGGGAAAGATGCGGCCATCGCCCTGTTCATTCTTTCCGATATAATAAGCAATGGCGAAAACGTCGCGCTGCAGAATAAAACGCAAGAAGACTTCAAACGAGTGATGACCGAAAAATATTCACCGGAGCTCATTGAGTTAGCGTCTTCTATACCTTCTTTTTCACACAACGGCATTCTTTACGACATGGCTTTGGCAGCAATGGGAGAAGCTGACGGTCAGTACAGGATGGGGATGCACTATCTTGGCGGCCGTTCGAAGGTCAGCTTTTACGGATTTGAACATCCTGTGCCTAGTAGTTTTAAAAAGAGCATACGCTATCTGAAACAGTCAGCCTCCAATGAAAGTTCTGAAGCCAACTTTCGACTTGGCGAGGTTTACGCCGACCCACTAATCAACCTCTTCAGCTTCTACGACGAAAAAACCAACAGCGTGCCCGTCGAAGCGAACCCCATATTGGCTAGAGCATACTTTAAAAAAGCGGCTGAGCTTGGAAGCGAGGATGCGGCCAACAAGCTATCTTCCGCTGGCACATACGATGTGGGCACCTGGGGCGAGAGCAGTTCACATACGACATACAACGAACTTGATTTCACTAAAACATATTATGATGCCGAGATTGCATTCTCTGTGAATGGTGGGAAAAACCTTTATCTTCAAGAACGAAAGTTCAACGGAAGAGTGTGCGAACCATCTCAACACAACGGGAATGACATAAGTTTTTGGCACTTTGATAACCAGCCAGTCTCGATGTTCGTTTTCTGCGAAGAAATCGATGAGAATTCTTCCGTTTACTACGCCACTCCGAAAAGCGATGCCGGGGTAGAGTACGTCGTTGGGGCATTCTCGAGGGCTCCGAGCGTCGTCAACGTCAAGATTGGTGATCGAAGCGTGCCCTTCTCTGCCGTTGGTTTCACAAAAGCGTGGAGAGGAGCCGGCGGGGATGCCTTATAACTTATAGTTACTAGATGGATCATCATGTATACGAAACTAACCATACCGGGGGGCACTCTGGAACGACGTAGGCTGCAGCACCCAGCGCCGGAGAGACTAAAATCCATCTACCGAGCAACGCCTAAGCCCTCACGCTATGCCCGGCTGGGGAGCGCACGCTGTCAAGCCGGGCATTAGACCTTTTACCTAGGCAGATTGGTAGTACTACGTATATCGATAGGTAGTGAGCGCACCTAACCTGAGGTGTAATAACAATCACCTCAGGAGAAGCTTCCCTTGAATGTGGCAAACTACCTGGAAGTCAACTCCAGGAAATTCCCCGAGAGAACTGCCGTCCTGGTGGGCACCACGGTGGCTCTCACCTATGCCAGCTTGGATGACAAGGCGAGGAAGATTGGGGCGTTCTTACAGGAGCGCATGGCCTTACAGCCCGGCGACCGTGTAGCAGTATTCCTGCCAAATTCACCTGAATACATCGAACTGCTATGCGGAATTTGGTACGCAGGCTTAGTTGCGGTGCCCATCAACTACAAGCTGACGACACCCGAAGTACATTACATCCTAACCAACAGCGAGGCTCAGCTAGTCTTCAGCGACCGAGAAGATATTGCAAACGGGCAAGAAGGTACTGAAGTTCTACCGCCAACAATACCTGTTGAAGAGCTAGGATCCACCCTGGATCGACATTGCTTTAGAGAATCAAGGGATCCCGCATGGATCTTTTATACCAGCGGAACGACCGGCAAGCCTAAGGGCGCTACACTTAGCCACCTGAACTTAGCTGCTATGTCCAGCAGCTACCTTATCGGCATTGACTCGATTGGAGAGGGGGACACGTTAGTCCACTTCGCACCAATGTCTCATGGCTCGGGGCTCTACCTCCTACCATTCTTAATGGCGGGCGGAGCAAACCTTATACCTGAACCTGCCAAATTCACGCCCGAAAATTTTGTAGCTACGGTTAATTCCCACGAAAAACTTTCGATGTTCTTGGCTCCGACCATGGTAAGGCGAGTAGTGGATTATCTGGTGACCAGCAACCAGCCATTGGCCGTCGAGAACCTTGCGACCATAACCTATGGTGGTGGTCCCATGTATGCCAAGGACCTTAATGACGCACTCGACGTCTTTGGGTACTGCTTGGCACAGGTTTACGGCCAAGGCGAGAGCCCGATGACAATTACCTACCTTGATCGAAACCAGCACCGTTCATTGAAAGAGAGCATTTCTGGTGTTGGGGCAGATGGTACTCAGATACTCCCGGTGGGCCAACCACATCCTCAGCTTGAACTGGCAATCCGGGCTGAAGATGGCACCTTCTTGCCTGACGGGAAGGATGGTGAGGTGTGTGTGCGCGGAGACATTGTCATGGAGGGGTACTGGGCAAACCAAGAGGCGACCCGCGAAACCTTGGTCGACGGCTGGCTGAGAACGGGAGATGTGGGACATCTGGATGCAAAAGGATTCCTATACCTAACCGACCGCTTGAAAGACGTGATCATAAGTGGGGGCACCAACATCTACCCAAGGGAAGTAGAAGAAATACTCTTGAAGTACCCAGGCGTAAGAGAAGTTTCCGTCGTAGGAAAGCGAGACGCTGACTGGGGAGAGGTAGTGGTTGCCTTTGTCGTTACCTCTGCCGAGACAACTGAGGATGATCTCGACAGCTTCTGCGTGGAAAACATGGCCCGTTTCAAACGACCAAAGTCGTACCGATTCATGGAAGAGCTTCCCAAAAATGCCTATGGCAAGATTCTCAAGACAGAACTGAGAACATTGCTCTAACAGAACACGAATCAAGAGGTAGCACGATGAAAACCAATATTATTGGAACCGGACATACCAAATTCGGCAAGCTTCCTCAGACTGTAGAGGAGCTGATTGCCGAAGCTGCGACCGAAGCATTGAAATCGTCTGGCATTTCTGCCAAGGAAATCGATGCCATATATGTTGGCAACTTCAACAGCGGCATGTGCGACCAAGAGTTTCCAGCTTCGCTAGTTCTCAACGCTCACCCTGAACTCCGATTCAAACCCGCCACCAGAGTAGAGAATGCCTGCGCTAGTGGTTCAGCAGCTATACACCAGGGCATCAACCTTATCGAGGGAGGGTTAGCAGATAGGGTACTGGTCATCGGTGTGGAAAAGATGACAGAAGCCGATGCACCTCGAATCGCGAAAGGTCTACTGGGAGCCAGTTACCAACCCGAGAGCCTAGGCCTCAAGGCTGGCTTTGCGGGTGTATTTGCCGATGTAGCAGAGAAGTACTTCGACGCCTATGGAGACAACTCATTAGAGTTGGCTCGCATTGCTGCCAAGAACCATGCTAACGGTGTACATAATCCCTTGGCACAGTTGCAGAAGGACCTTGGCGTCGAGTTCTGCCATGCAGCCTCAGAGAAGAACCCTGTGGTGGCCGGTCCGTTAAAGCGTACCGACTGCTCGCCAGTCTCAGATGGTGCAGCAGCACTAGTATTGACCTCTGATCGGGCGACCCCGTCGGCTACGAAGAAGGTGCGCTTCCTGGCTCGGACGCAGGTGACCGACTTCATGCCCATGAGTAAGCGTGATCCTCTGGTATTTGAGGGGGCTTCACGGGCTTGGCATCAAGTGCTCTGGGACGCAGCTATTACTCTTGACGACCTCTCTTTTGCTGAAGTGCACGACTGCTTCACCATTGCAGAGTTGATGATCTACGAGAGCATGGGATTAACTCCCTACGGAGAAGGTTTCCGTGCGATCAATGAAGGCTGGGTCATGAAAGATGGGCGTCTGCCCATCAACCCCTCCGGCGGGCTCAAGTCGAAGGGGCATCCGGTCGGCGCCACTGGTGTGTCCATGCATGTCATGGCGGCCAGGCAGCTTCTCGAGGAGGCAGGTGGATGCCAGATTCCCGGTGCAAAACTGGGAGCTGTATTCAACATGGGTGGCTTGGCAGTTGCCAACTATGCCAGCATCCTTACGAATGATGCATGACGATGAGGAGTGATGGAACCATGCCAAAACAGCCTGTACATCGTACTGTGCTAGTTACAGGTGCCCTTGGCGGCATCGGTCGTGCGGTCTGCGAGTCCTTCGCTGACCAAGGGCACTCCATCGTCGCACATGATATCCACCAGCCAGAATCTGAGCCAGCTCAGGGCTTCATGAAAGAGCTAGAAAACCGCGGAGCACCTAAAGCAAGCTACTATCGGGCGGATTTACGCTGCGTCGAAGAAATAGATGCAATGTTCGACGACATCATAGAAGACAATACCTGTATTGACATACTGGTCAATAATGCTGGTATTCAGAAGACGGCTCCGATTGAATCTTTTGACTACAACACCTGGTCAGACATCCTGGCAACAAACCTCACAGCCGTCTACCGAAGTATCCAGCGTGCGATACCCGGCATGCGTAAGGGCGGCTGGGGCCGTATTGTGAACATCTCATCCGTTCATGGCTTGGTGGGGTCGAAGGATAAGGCTGCATACGTTGCAGCAAAACATGGCGTAGTTGGGCTGTCCAAGGTGATATCCCTGGAGACGGCGGGACAGGGGATTACCGTTAATTCAATCTGCCCAGGCTGGACTGACACCCCAATCCTTGAACCACAAATCACAGGCAGGATGGAAAAGCTAAATTCGTCGCGAGAAGAAGCTGTATACGACCTTGTAGTAGAGAAGCAACCGACCGGTAAACTGGTATCCCCACGGCAAGTCGCAGGGCTGGTTGATTACCTCGCTAGTGACATGGCAGAGAACATCACTGGTACAGCAATGCCTATCGATGGCGGGTGGACTTGCCAGTAGGATTATTATCTCACTTGGAGCGAGGCGAATGAGCTCGATGGCAGTACCTAATGAATTTGTCGGCATAGCATTTGCGAATGCCCCCTGTGCTATTGTCGCCACAAAAAACAGGCACGTCATCGAGTGCAACAAGGCGTTCTGCGAGCTCTTCGGCTACGAAAGGGCTGAGCTCCTTGGACAGCTGATGCTGAAGATGTACCCCTCCTATGAGGACTATGTAACGATCGGCGAGCTTCGCTACAAGGAACTTCTTCAAGAAAATCGCTGCATCGATGAGCGGTTCATGAAAAACAAGCAAGGGGAAGTCTTCTGGTGCCAAACACAGGGAATCACCCTAACACCTGACTCCCCATTTGATCTTGCTGTTTGGACATTTACCAAAATCAGCATCAGGCAAGAAAAAGCGAGAAATTTATCGATACGTGAGCGCGAAGTATCTGGATATATTGCAAACGGATATACATGCAAGGAGGTAGCAAAACAATTGGGAATATCACACCGCACTGTTGAAGCACATAGAGCCAAAATAATGAAGAAGCTAGGATGCCGGAACACGGCAGAGCTTGTTTCAAAAATTATTCAGCTCGACGCGTAGCTTAGCTCCCTTAGCCTTATACGTAGTACTACGTATACCGGCAGGTAGGTGAAGTGGCTAGGATGAATCATGAGCTGGACATCCGCTATGAGGCACAGAGTCAAGCTTCGGATATCTAGCCCTGATGCGACAAGTGCCCCAGCCTGATGGCGGGCAAAACAAGAATTATCGATAGCGCCAGGAGATTACAAGATGACAATGAAGAGAAGAGAATTCCTCAAGTTAAGTGCGGTTTCCGTGGGCGGTGTCATGACACTAACCACGATGCCCAACCTTGCATTTGCTCAGTCTGTGCAGCGACTCAAGTATGACTCATACGTAACTGAGCATGCATCTCCTTCAGTACTCGATCGCTGGTTTTTAGACGAGTTGGTTAAGCGCACAGATGGTGCCGTTGAAATCGAATACTACTGGGCGCAATCCCTGAACAAGGCGGGCGCCCACCTTAACGCAATCAAGAACAACATTTCTGAAATCTCTCTGATCTCTCCTGGCTATTACCAGAGCGACCTTCCCGTTACACGAGGCCTTGAGTGGTACTACAAGATGGACCGCGCCGATGCGCTGCTCAGGGTTTGTCGTGACGTCTACGATAACTATGAACCTCTGCGCCAGGAATGGGAATCACGCCACAAGGCTAAGGTCCTGTATTGGACAAACTGGTACTACTGCCCGCTGATTACCCGTGAACCGATCAAGAGTATGGAAGACCTCAAGGGGAAACGTATTCGTGGCTACGGTGTAGGCACTGATGTCGTTGAGAGCCTTGGTGGTCGTGCGATTCCCATGGCTGCTCCAGAGGTCTACTCTTCACTCGAGCGCGGCGTTCTAGATGGTGCTTTCGGTTTCGACTTCATCACGGCTATCAGTTATGCCCTGCATGAGCCTGCACCTTATATTACTGAGATAGGCTCCGGCCCGCATGCTCCATCAGCCACGGTCATCGGCATCGATGCTTGGAATGCACTGCCAGATGATGTGAAGAGCGTTGCAAATGAACTAGCCGACGAGATCTATCAAGGCAAGTATCGCGAAATCTATGCAGGGATCGCCGAGGACCGTGTGCGCAAAGCCCTGGATGAGGGTGCACAGTTCTCCAAATGGGATGACTCTGAAATTGAGCGAGCCGCCAACTTGGTTCAGCCCGAGCAAGTCAACAGCTGGATTGAGAACGTAGCAAGCCAAGCTGGAATCGATGGCAGTGAAATGCAATCTATCGTCGACGAGGCAATTAAGCGTCACGATAGCAGTGGCTCTCTGAAAACGCCCTTCGAAATCTATCAAGACATGTCCTAGCATATCGCCAATTCAACTGGCCTCTGTGGCAGGAAGGCAATACGCCTTCCTGCTCTTATCAATTTTCCGAGAGTGAGATATGTTAGATCATCTTAGAAAAACCGAGGTCTGGGTATCCAATGCTGCAGGCTTCATAGCGGTTTCAGCGATGATTTTCATGATGCTGTCTACCGCGCTGGACGCTACATCCCGAAGCCTCTTCAATTTCCCTCTGCCGGGTGTTTATGAGTTTTCAGAGATTTCCATGGCCATTATTGTTTACCTTGGCCTCCTCTGGACACAAAGAGACAACAAGCACATCCGGGTATCTTTGGTGAGTGACAGAAAGCAGAAACGGATACGCCTGGCATGGGAGGGTCTAGCATGGTCCTTTGCCGCAATCTTCCTATTTTTTCTAAGCATCCCCACTATCGAAGGAGCTTACAGCTCTTTTCTTGACCGCGAATTTCGATGGGGCATTATCCAAATGCCAATTTGGTGGGTAAAAATAGTAGTGGCTATAGGTCTGTCGCTAGCTTGTTTACAGATGTGTTTGCACGCCATCATCTCTTTCAATTCCGCACTAGGAAAGGCCAATGACTAACCCCATGGTGCTTGGACTGTTATCCGTCCTTCTGATATTTATATTTATGGGGCTTGGCATCCCAGTATTTGCAGCTCTTGGACTAGCAGGAATGATAGGCATCTTGTTTGTTCAAGACATGACGTACGTCTACAACGTGCTTCAGAACTTTGCATTTGACGAGACCGCTGCGTACCTCCTCACTGTCATACCCCTTTTCATTATTATGGGCAATTTTGCGTTACATGCGGGTGTAGGGAAATCCCTGTTTCACGTAGCTAAACGCTGGTGCGGACATTTACCTGGGGGCCTTGCGGTATCAACAATTCTTACTTGTGCGGGCTTCTCAGCCACCTCTGGATCCAGTGTAGCTACGGCTGCAACGGTAGGATCTATCTCCCTGCCTGAGATGAAGAAAGCAGGATATGACAAACGACTTTCTGCCGGATGCGTAGCAGCAGGCGGTGTTCTAGGAGTACTAATACCGCCAAGCGTGCTGCTGGTCTTCTATGCTGCGCTCACCGAGGTATCTGCTGGCCGAATGCTGGTTGCAGGGGTAATACCTGGCGTCCTTTCTGTTTTGGTCTTTGTGCTGGGTGTACTTCTCATCTCTGCCCGCAAGCCAACAATGTGCCCTAAGGGAGAAAAATCTGATTGGGGCCAGCGTCTGAGGTCGCTTGTACATGCTTGGAAGCTGTTAGCACTTATCGTCGTGGTGCTCGGGAGCATCTATACAGGCTGGGCTACACCGACTGAGGCAGCCTCGTTAGGAGCTGTGGCATCAGTTCTTTTCCTGCTCACCTCAAAGCAAAACTTTTCCAGCAAATTAAAGGCCATTGCTGGTTCGTCACGAGATGCCATCAATACGACTGTGATGATAATGATGACCATGCTCGGGGCCGGTATCTACAGCTTCTTTCTTAGCTTAATACAAGTCCCGCAAATGGTTTCTTCGCTGGTCATTGACCTGCCTCTCCCAGCCCTCGTGATCATCGCATTGATACTGATCATTTATATCCCCATGGGCATGTTTCTTGATGCATTTTCCATGCTGGTCATCACTCTACCCATCCTATTCCCAGTGGTAACTGGCCTTGGGTTTGACCCTATCTGGTTCGGCATCCTTGCTATCAAGATGTGTGAAATCGGCTTGATCACACCGCCGATAGGCTTGAACGTCTATGTCATCGCAGGCTTGGATGAGGACACATCGCTTACGGATGTGTTCTCGGGCGCATCATGGTTCATATTGATGGAGGCCGTAACGATCATGATTCTCTTCTCCATTCCTTTCCTGTCCACTTGGCTCCCTTATACCATGTAGAATTAGAAAAACGGTCTGCCAAAGAAGCGATGTGAGACAGCATACCGCCTCTAAACTCGCTTGGTATAGCGACATTTTCTCTTCACCGTTGATGGTGAGCCGTGGGAAGCGAGCTCACCATCGTTTTATCGCCGCTCAAAATTATCGTGATCAGCTTCTCCATGCACGCCTGATCAATACAAAATGAAGAGAGAGCTTGACTTGACGTTTTATCGGTCTTCTCGATGATTCAGTATCGTTACCAATCGCATAACTATCTAAGTGCACCGCTAATTAACAGGCTAACAAAAACTCCTCTTTTCTCAGCTTTCCTATCCTTAGGAAGTCAACCGTCATGTTGGTGGGCTTACGCCCGGAAAATGGCTGGCGAGAGCACCATCCCGCCGGACAGACGTCATTCTGCTACTCCTAGGCGCCAGTAGTCTGTACAATGCGCGCCCTACATCCCAACCCCGCGCCTAGGGTACTTTCCAAAACGTGTACATAGGTGCGTACATATTAGCGAGCTACACCCTATGAGCACGACCGTAAGTCCTTCAAATATAGATGCTCTCAGGAACATCGCCATCATCGCTCACGTCGACCATGGCAAGACCACCCTGGTCGACAAACTGCTCAGCCAATCCGGCACGCTCGACCGCAAGGCCGAGGGGCAGGAGCGCATCATGGACTCCAATGACCAGGAAAAGGAACGCGGTATCACCATCCTGGCCAAGAACACGGCAATCCGCTGGCAGGCCCCCGAAGGTCAGGCCTACCACATCAACATCGTCGACACGCCCGGACACGCCGACTTCGGCGGCGAGGTCGAGCGCGTCATGTCCATGGTCGACTCGGTGCTGCTGCTGGTGGATGCCGTCGACGGCCCCATGCCGCAGACCCGCTTCGTCACCCAGAAGGCCTTCGACCAGGGCCTCAAGCCCATCGTGGTGGTCAACAAGATCGACCGCCCCGGCGCGCGTCCGGACTGGGTCATCGACCAGATCTTCGACCTGTTCGACAACCTCGGCGCCAGCGACGACCAGCTCGACTTCCCGATCATCTACTGTTCGGCCCTCAACGGCATCGCCGGGCCGGACCCCGATGAGCTGGCCGAGGACATGACCCCCATGTTCCAGTCGATCGTCGACATCGTCGAGCCCCCCAAGGTCGAGCGCGACGGCCCCTTCCAGATGCAGATCTCCGCGCTGGACTACAACAGCTATGTCGGCGTCATCGGCCTGGGCCGCATCACGCGTGGCGCCGTGAAGCCGGGTCAGCAGGTCTCCGTCATCACCAAGGAAGGCAACACCCGCAAGGGCAAGATCGGCCAGGTCATGACCCACCTGGGCCTGGAGCGCGTGCAGACCGACAAGGCGACCGCTGGCGACATCATCTGCATCACCGGCATCGACAACCTGGCGATCTCCGACACCCTGTGCGACCCGGCTACCGTCGAGGCGCTGCCGCCGCTCTCCGTGGACGAGCCCACCGTCTCGATGACCTTCCAGGTCAACGACTCCCCCTTCGCCGGCAGGGACGGCAAGTTCGTCACCAGCCGCAACATCAAGGACCGCCTCGAGCAGGAGCTGATCCACAACGTGGCGCTGCGCGTCGAGCAGGGCGACAGCCCGGAGAAGTTCAAGGTCTCCGGCCGCGGCGAGCTGCACCTCTCGGTGCTGATCGAGACCATGCGCCGCGAGGGCTTCGAGCTCGCGGTGGGGCGTCCCGAGGTGATCATCCGCGAGATCGACGGGGAGCAGCAGGAGCCCTACGAGGAAGTGATCATCGACTGCGAGGAGCAGCACCAGGGCGCCATCATGGAGGAGCTCGGCTATCGCAAGGGCGAGCTCTCCAACATGAACCCCGATGGCAAGGGCCGCGTGCGCCTCGACTTCATCATCCCCGCCCGCGGGCTGATCGGCTTCCGTGGCCAGTTCCTGACCCTCACCTCCGGCACCGGCATCCTCACCAGCCGCTTCGACCACTACGGTCCGCTGAAGCCCGATGCCTCCATCGAGCGGCGCAATGGCGTACTGATCTCCATGGTCTCCGGCAAGGCCCTGGCCTATGCCCTCTTCGCCCTGCAGGATCGCGGCAAGCTGATCATCGAGCATGGTACCGAGGTCTACGAGGGCATGCTGGTGGGCATCAACAACCGCGCCGACGACATGGTGGTCAACCCCACCAAGGCCAAGAAGCTCGACAACATGCGGGCGTCGGGCAACGACGAGAATCTCGTGCTGACCCCGCCGGTGAGGTTCACCCTCGAGCAGGCCATCGAGTTCCTCGATGACGACGAGCTGGTCGAGATCACGCCGAACCACATTCGCCTGCGCAAGAAGTACCTGACCGAGAACGAGCGCAAGCGCGCCGGCAAGAAGTAGCCCCCGGCCAGCTGAAGCCCCCAGAGCCCGCCATCCGGCGGGCTCTGTCGTGTCTGCCCCGCATTCGAGCCCGTGGCGGGCTGTCGTTCACCGCCTCAGCGACTATGCTGGAGGCTGGACGCCACCTCCCCGAGGAGAGTCGACATGCACAAGCACGTAGAGTGGGATGCTCCCGGCCGCGACAGCGTGCTGGCACATTTCGCCCACCATCCCGAGCAACTCGCCGAGCCGCGTCCCGGGGACATCCTCTCGGCGCGTTACCAGGGCGCCATCGTCCGGGTGAAGGTAGAGGCCTGGCTCGATGGCACGAGCATCGGTGAAGTCGCCGCCATCATTGCCATCGACAACGGCCGGCGCATGAAGTCCCACGGCAAGCTCGACCTGGGGGATACCGTGCGTCTGCCCGATGCCTGCCGCGCCCTGGAGCCCGAACCCAGCGCCTCAACCTCCGAGAAGGCCCCGGAGTGATAGCGCGCGCGGATACCATCCCTGTCGCCAACGCCCCCTAAACGCAGAGCGACTAGCCAGGCAGGGGCCTTGTGCCGCAAAGTGAGGGGAAAGGCCCACAAGGCCCACCACGGCAATCCGGGACCCCCATGAGCACGCACAACGTCTGGACCCACAAGGGCACCTTCCTGCTGGCGGCCGTCGGCTCGGCCGTCGGACTCGGCAATCTCTGGCGCTTTCCCTACCTCACCGGCGAGAACGGCGGCGGTGCCTTCATACTGGTCTACGCCCTGACCATCTTCGCGGTGGGCATACCGATCCTGATCGCGGAGATCATGCTGGGGCGCAACAGTCGCCGCAGCCCGATCATGGGCATGCGCTTCCTGACCCGGACCCACAATACCTCGCGCGCCTGGGAATCCATCGGCTGGCTGGGCGCCACCTCGGCCTTCCTGATCCTGAGCTTCTACTCGGTGATCGCCGGTTGGGCGATCCACTACACGGGACTGATGTTCACCGGCGCCATGGTCGACGTGAACGCCGACGACGTGGGCCAGAGCTTCGACGCTCTGCTCGCCTCTCCCACGTTGCTGACGCTCTATCACACCCTCTTCATCGCCGCCTCGGCGCTGATCGTGGGCCTCGGCATTCACAGGGGCATCGAGGCAGGGTTGCGCGTGCTAATGCCCTCGCTGTTCGTGATCCTGCTGGTGGTGCTCGGGTACGGTGCCATCATCGGCGACCTTGGCGCGGCAGCCGGCTTTCTGTTCACCTTCAACCTGGCCGACCTCAGCCTGGAGGGCTGGCTGCAGGCCATGGGCCAGTCCTTCTTTACCCTGAGCCTGGGCATGGGCGCCATCATGGCCTACGGCGCCTACATGTCCGGCGAGGCCTCGCTGACCCGCACCGCCTTCGCCATCGCCGTGGTCGACACCGCCGTGGCCATGGTGGCCGGCCTGGCGATCTTCTCGCTGGTGTTCGGGGCCGGGCTCGATCCCGGGGAAGGGCCGGGGCTGATGTTCGTCACGCTGCCGCTGGCCTTCGCCGAGATGCCCGGCGGCGCGCTGATCGGCGGGGCCTTCTTCATCCTGGTGCTGGGCGCGGCCATCAGCTCCTCGATCTCGCTGATCGAGCCGGTGGCGGCCTTCCTGGTTGAGCGCTTCGACCTGACCCGGCCCCAGGCCGTGGCGGTCATGGTCATCGCCAGCTGGGCGCTGGGGCTGCTGACCGTACTCAGCTTCAACCTCTGGGCCGAGGGCTCTCTCTTCCACGCCCTCTTCGGCCGCAGCGCCTTCGATGTCATCGAACTGCTGACCAACATCTTCATGCCGCTGGGTGGTCTGTTGATTGCGCTCTTCGCCGGCTGGGCGCTGACTCACTCCGAGGTGATGAAGGAGATGCGCACCAATGAGCACTGGTTCCGCCTCTGGCGCTTTCTGGTGCGCTTCGTGGCGCCCGCCGCGGTGGCCTTCGTCTTCCTGCGCAGCATTCCACAGGTGGAGGGCTACCTGATCCCGGCCATCGGTGCCGTGGTGATCGTCGGCGCCTTTGCCGCCGGCCGCACCTTCCTGGCCGACGACAGCCAGACACGGTAAGAACAACCTGACGAACAACCAGCGACGGAACCCGACATGGCAGCCATCATCGACGTCCAGCACGTCAACAAGGCCTTCGGTGGCCTCAGGGTCATCAATGACTGCTCGATCCAGGTGGAGAAGGGCTCGATCACCGGATTGATCGGCCCCAACGGTGCCGGCAAGTCGACGCTGTTCAACATCATCGCCGGGGCCCTGCCGCTGGACAGCGGCCGGATCCTTCTCGACGGCGAGGAGATCACCAACCGCCCCGCCAACACGCTGTTCCACAAGGGGCTGTTGCGCACCTTCCAGATCGCCCACGAGTTCTCCCACATGACGGCGCTGGAGAACCTGATGATGGTGCCACCGGCCCAGGCCGGCGAATCCCTCTTCAGTGCCTGGTTCAAGCCCGCCCGGGTCGGCAAGCAGGAAACCGAGGTGCGCCGGCGGGCCCTGGAGGTGATCGACTTCATCGGCCTGCACCATGTGCGCAACGAACTGGCCGGCAACCTCTCCGGCGGCCAGAAGAAGCTCCTGGAGCTCGGTCGCACCATGATGACCGACGCCCGGGTGGTGCTGCTCGACGAGATCGCGGCCGGGGTCAACCGCACCCTGCTCGGCGACCTGGTGAGCAACATCGAACGGCTCAACCGCGAGATGGGCTACACCTTTCTGGTCATCGAGCACGACATGGACATGATCGCCAGGCTCTGTGACCCGGTGATCGTGCTCGCCCAGGGCAGCGTCATGGTCGAGGGCAGCATCGAGGAGATCCAGAACAACCCCCAGGTCATCGAGGCCTACTTCGGCGCCGCGTCCTGACGGAATGCCCGCCCGGTGAGGCGGGCCAGATCCGCGCATTCCAGCGCTTACCAACAACGAGAACGAACGCAGAGAACGTCTGACAATGCCATTACTCGACGCACGCGACGTGCATGGTGGCTACGGCGGCATGAACATCCTCAACGGGGTGGACATGGCCATCGAGGCCGACGAGATCGGCGTGATCGTCGGCCCCAACGGCGCCGGCAAGTCCACCATGCTCAAGGCCATCTTCGGCCTGCTCCACGTCAGCCAGGGCGAGATCCTGCTGCGTGGCGAGCCGATCCACAACCTGCCGCCCAACCGGCTGGTGCAGAAGGGCATGGGCTTCGTCCCCCAGGAGAAGAACGTCTTCCCGAGCCTCACGGTGAAGGAGAACCTGGAGATGGGCGCCTTCCTCAAGCCCGGCAACGTCCGGCGCATGCTGGGGCAGGTCTACGAGTTCTTCCCGCCGCTCCATGACAAGCGCCATCAGCCCGCCGGCGAGCTCTCCGGCGGCCAGCGCCAGATGGTGGCCATGGGCCGGGCGCTGATGGCCGAACCCAGCCTGCTGCTGCTCGACGAGCCCACCGCCGGCCTCTCGCCGCTCTACATGAACGAGATCTTCGAGCAGGTCAAGCAGGTCAACTCGGCCGGCGTGGGCATCCTGATGGTCGAGCAGAATGCCAAGCAGGCCCTGGCCATCGCCGACCGGGGCTTTGTACTGGCCGCCGGCCAGAACCGTTTCACCGATTCCGGCGCCGCCCTGCTGGCCGACCCGGACGTCGCCAAGAGCTTCCTGGGCGGCTAGCCGGGAACGGGAGGGAACCGACGTGAATGAACTGGTCTTCTTTATCAACAACGTGGTCATCGCCGGCAGCGTGACCGGCTCGATCTACGCCATCGGTGCGGTGGGCGTGACGCTGATCTTCAGCATCATGCGCTTCGCCCACTTTGCCCATGGTGACATGATGACCTTCGGCGCCTTCATGGTACTACTGCTGACCACCGCCTTCCCCGGGGCCGGTGCCGCCTTCGGCGTGCCCTCGGCGCTGGTTCTGCTGCCGCTGGCCATGGCGCTTACCGCGCTGCTCGCGGTGGGCATCGACAAGGCCTTCTACAAGCCGCTGCGTGCCCACGGGGTCAAGCCGATCGTGCTGGTGATCGGCTCGCTGGGGGTGACCCTGATGCTCCAGGGCCTGATTCGCCTGTTCGCCGGCACCAGCGGCCAGAGCCTCTATGTCGATGACCGCAAGGAGATCTTCCGCCTTGCCCTGCCCTTCGAGGGCGTGCGGGCCCCGGTGGTGATCACCGAGCCGCAGCTCTACCTCTTCGTGATCACCCTCGTCGCGGTCGTCGGCCTGCACCTCTTCCTCAGCCGCTCGCGGCTGGGCAAGGCGATGCGCGCCATGTCCGACAACCCCGACCTGGCCCAGGCCTCGGGCATCAACACCAACACCATCGTCGCCGTGACCTGGGTGATCGCCGGCGGGCTCGCGGCCATCGCCGGCACCCTGCTGTCGCTGGACGTGACCTTCAAGCCCGACCTCAGCTTCTTCCTGCTGCTGCCGATCTTCGCCGCCGCCATCGTCGGCGGAGTGGGCCACCCCTATGGGGCGGTCGCCGGCGGCTTCGTGGTCGGCTTCGCCGAGGCCCTCGCGGTCTTCAACTGGAGCGTGCTGCTGCGCCCCTTCCGAGACACCCTGCCGGAGTGGCTGACCCAGGCCGGCAACCTGGCCTTCGTCGGCACCGAGTACAAGATCGTGGTGCCCTTCTTCATCCTGGTCGTCATCCTGGTGTGGCGCCCCACCGGCATCTTCAAGGGCAAGGTGATCTGATGGATACCAAACGTGCCGATACCGTCGCCGAACCGAGCCGCCTCCCGCTGCGCGAACTGCTTCTCTTCGCCGCCGTGCTGGTGGTCATACTGGGCGTCTATATGGCCATGGGGCCGGCCTACAGCACCCGCATGCTGGTGGAGGCCTCCTGCTACGCCATCCTGGCCCTGGGCCTGACCATCCAGTGGGGCTATGCCGGCCAGTTCAACGCTGGCGTGATGGGGTTCGTGGCCCTGGGGGGCTTCTGTGCCATGTTCTTCAGCATCCCGGTCAACGAGGCCTTCTGGGGGAGCGAGCTGCCCGGTGAACTGGGCCTGGTGCTGCTCGCCATGATCGCCGCCGTGCTGGTGGTCTTCGGCGCCACCCGCCTCGACCGGTTCGGCGTGCCGAAGAAGCTGCGCACCGTGATCGCCGTGATGCTCGCGGTGGTGCTCTACCTGGTGGTGATCAGTGCCTTCCGCGACGTGGCCAGCCAGATTGAATCCCGGGCCGGCTTCATCGGCGGCCTCGGCCTGCCGGTCGGCGTCGGCTGGATCGTCGGCGGGGCGCTGGCCGGCGGGGTGGGCTACTTCATCGGCCGGGTCTGCCTGGGACTGCGCAGCGACTATCTGGCCATCGCCACCCTGGGCATCGCCGAGATCATAAAGGCCTTCCTCAAGAACTCCGACTGGCTGACCCGCGGCACCGCCACCGTCTCGCCCCTGCCCTGGCCGGTGCCGGGCCCGGCCGAGGTCGGCTTCACCCTGGCACGAGCGTTTTACCTCTCCGTGACGGCAGTGCTGATCGCCGTGATCTTCTTTCTGCTGAACCGCGCCTACCATGCCCCCTGGGGACGCATGATCCGCGCCATCCGCGACAACGAGATTTCCGCGGCCGCCATGGGCAAGGACATCAACAAGCGCCGCCTGGAGATCTTCGTGCTGGGCTGCATCCTGATGGGCATCGGCGGGGCGGTTCTGGCCAGCTTCAACAGCATGTTCGACCCCCAGGGCTACCTGCCTCTCAACCACACCTTCCTGGTGCTGGTGATGGTCATCCTGGGCGGCCCCGGCAACAACCTGGGCACCATCTTCGGTGCCGTGGCGGTCTACATCATCTGGATCATGTCCGAGCCGCTGGCGCTGTTCCTGATGGAGCTGGCCGTCAGCTTCGGCGAGGGCGCCTTCGGCTGGGAGGCGCCCACCAACCTGGACAGCCGAGCCCTGCAGGCGCGGGTGTTCGTGATCGGCCTGCTGATCACCCTGGTACTGCGCTACGCGCCCAAGGGGTTGCTGCCGGAGAAGGTTCGCCACCATGGGTAAGCAAGGCGGAACGTCAACTGTGGGGGCTCAGTTTACTGAGCGATTGGCGCCGCCAGGCGCCCCGGGGCTGAGTGCTTATTGTCGGGAAGGCCTCCGGCCTTCTTTCGCGATCTGAAGATCGCTCCCACACAAGAGCTACCAGCCGCAAGGCCAGCGCGTAGGCCGGATAAGCCGGAGGCGCATCCGGCGGATCACGCCCGGTGCGCTGGCGCTTACCGGGCCTACGCCTGAAGGGACACATGCTGCCAGCGGCACGCAATCCGCCACCGCTGCGCGGCGGTTCGCGCTGCAAAGCAGCGCTCCCACGAAGATCACTGGTTGCCTGTTGGGCTGCGAAAACACAACACAAGTAGGCCCCGGCGGTTTTTTACCCGCCGGGGCCTCGTGCTGTCGGTTTCGGCGCCCTAGAGGTCGTCGGCCTCGAGCTCGGTGACTTTCACGAATTCACCGTCCTCGACGGTCATCTCGACCACGATGCCGGGAACGTCGCCATTCTCGTCGAACTCGTGCGTGCCGGAGGCGCCCTCGTAGTTGATCTCGGTGCCCGCCGCGATCAACTCCACCGCCTTCTCCCATTCGCCGGGCAGGATCACCTCGCCGGGCTCCATGGCGACGCTGCGCAGCGCCTCGGAGAGCCCCTCGCGCTCGGCACTGCCATTCTGCTCGATGGCCAGCGCCAGCAGGAAGGCCGCGTCGTAGGCCTGGGCCGCGAACACCGCATCCGGGTCAATCCCGGCTTCCTCGGCGGCCTCGCTGAAGATGTCGGTGCCCGGCAGATCCGGGCTACCCGGCCGGGTGGCGATCATGCCCTCGAGGACATCCGCGCCCACGGCATCCACCAGGCTGTTGCCGACCATGCCGTCGGCCCCCACGTACTGGGTGAACATGCCGCTCTCGTGGGCCTGGCGCAGCACCGTCTGACCTGAAGTGTCGGCATAGGCCAGCACCACCAGGGTCGGCACGCCGCTGGACGAGAGGGTGCCGAGCTCGGAGCGGTAGTCGGCACGGTTGTCCTCGTGGGCCAGGTTCTCGGCGACCGTCCCGCCCTCGGCTTCGAAGGTCGCGGTGAAGGCATCGGACAGGCCCTGGCCGTAATCGTTGTTGACGTAGGTGACCGCCACCTCGTCAATGCCCTTCTCGATCAGCAACCTGGCCAGCATTTCCCCCTGGAAGGCGTCCGAGGGCACGGTGCGGAACACCAGATCATTGTCGTCCAGCTCGCTGACCGCCGGCGCCGTGGACGCCGGCGAGACCATGGTCACCCCGCCGGGAATGGCGGCGTTGTTGGCCGCGGCGATGGTGGCACCGGTGCACAGGGCCCCGACGATGGCCGTGACCTCTTCGGTGTTGACCATGCGATCGGCCGCGTTGGAGGCCGCCGAGGCATCGGAACAGGTGGTGTCACCGGTGGGCATCTCGATCATCTGACCGCCGAGGAGCCCCCCCTGCTCGTTGATCTGATTGACCGCCAGCTGGGCACCATCGAAGATCGGGGGTGTCAGGCTCTCGATCCCGCCGGTAAAGCCGCCCAGGAAACCGATCTTGACCTCGGCCTGGGCGATCCCGGAAAGGGCCACCGTGGACGCGGCGACTGCCATCGCCAGTACGTGCTTTTTCATGATTGTTCGTCTCGCTCAGGTTGCTCGGGTAACGCACCTCCTCAATCTGGAAGTCTTCATCGCAGAACACAAGCCCGGCCCGCCAACGTTCAGCGACGTGGCGCCTATACTGACAGGCGCCCATCGACTCCTGGAGGCAGACCATGACCCCTTCGCGCCACATCACCCTGACCCTCGCCGCTGCCCTGGGCCTTGCCAGTGCCAGCGCCAGCGCCTTCGAGCCCGCCGGCCAGGACATCCCCTACAAGGTCGGCGACGAGACCTTCGAGGGCTATCTCGCCACCGCCGAGGGCGAGGCCCGCGGCAGCGTGCTGGTCATCCACGACTGGGACGGCCTCGACGACTACGAACGCCAGCGCGCCGACATGCTCGCCGAACAGGGCTATGACGCCTTCGCCGTCGACCTCTACGGCCAGGGCAATCGCCCGGCGGAAATCGACGCCAGAAAGGCCGAAACCGCCCGCCTCTACGAGGACCGCGAACGCATGCGTACCCTGACGCTTGCCGGCCTGGCCGAGGCCCGCGATCAGGGCGCCGCCCGACCCACCGTGATGATGGGCTACTGCTTCGGCGGCGCCGTGGTGCTGGAGCTCGCCCGCGCCGGCGAGGCGCAGGACGTGGCCGGCTATGCCACCTTCCATGGTGGCCTGACGACCCCCGAGGGCCAGTCCTACAACGACGCTACCGCCCCAATCCTGGTCGCTCACGGCGGTGCCGACCAGTCGATCCCGCTGGACGACGTTGCCACCCTCGGCAAGGAGCTCGAGGCCGCCGGCGTGACCTACGAGATCCAGGTCTACTCCGGCGCCCCCCACGCCTTCACCGTCTTCGGCAGCGATCGCTACCAGCAGCGCGCCGACGAGAAGTCCTGGGAGGCCCTCCTTGGGCTGCTCGACGAGGTGCTGTGACCATGCATATCACGGCTCTCACCGGCAGCCGCGTCGAGATCGGCAAAGCCCATGGCCGCGCCCATGCCGGGCTGATCTGTCACAGCCTCGAGGTCTACGACCGGCTGTTCCGGGACTTCGTGGGCCTGGACTGGGCCGAGGCGCGCCGGGCGGCCGAGCGCTTCCTGCCGATGATCGAGCGCGGCTTCCCGGCGATCCTCGAGGAGATGGAGGGCATCGCCCGCGGGGCCGGGCTCGACGTCGAGGACATCCTCACCCTCAACTGCCGCAGCGAGATATCGCTGACCCAGGCCAGCGGCGGCTGCTCCGCCTTCGCCCTGAACCGCGACGGCACCCAGTGGCTGGCCCAGAACTGGGACTGGCGCACCGACCAGCTGCACAACGTGGTGGCGCTGGAGATCAACGGGCTCGACGCGCCCGCCCTGATCAGCATCGGCGAGGCCGGCATGGTGGCCAAGATCGGCATGAATGCGCACGGCATCGGGGTCTGCCTCAACGCCATCCGCTCGCGGACCTGTAGCGAGGGGCTGCCCATCCACGTCGCCCTGCGCAAGATCCTCGAGAGCCCCGACATGGAAAGTGCCGTAGCGGTCGCCAGCCGCGACAGGGTCTGCTCGCCCGCGCATTTCCTGATCGCCAGTGCCGACGGCCAGGCCGCCGGCCTGGAAGTGCATCCCGGCGAGCCTGGCCGGCTGGCACCGCAAGAGGGCATGGTCACCCACACCAACCACCTCTATGCCCGCGACACCACCGGCCAGGTCGAGGACTTTCCGCGCCAGGACTCGCGTCCGCGCCTGGCACGGCTGGATAGCCTGCTGCGCAAGCGGCTGCCCGCCGACGGCGAAATCGGCGAACGTGAGCTGTTCGCCATCCTCAGCGACCATGACAATGCGCCACTCTCCATCTGTCGCCACTTCAATCCCGACCAGCCCGCCGAGGAGCGCATGGAAACCCTGTTCGGGGTGGTCATGAATCTCACCCAGCGGCGCCTGACCCTGCGCCACGGCAAGCCCTGCGAGAGTGACGAGAGCCTGACGGTGCAGTTCAGTACCGAGTGATCACCCGGGCGTCGCCCATCACTCCGAGCGCTGGCGCCGCCAGGCGCCCAGCCGCGGCATGCCATCCAGCTCGCCCTTCAGGTACTGCTCGGTGGTCAGCAGGAACAGGCGCCGAAAGAGGTCATGAATCGCCTCCTCGCGCTCGATGGCCAGCAGCTCCCGCGCCTCCTCACCCTGGCCGTCCGGCGTCCGGGGATACTCCCACGCCATGCGTACCGAACCCGTCGTGGCATCGCAGATCTGCAGCACGGGATTGGTCCCCTTGAGGGCGGTGTTGATGCAGTACGGCATGAGGTAACCTCCCTGGATCAGCCATTTAGTGATAACAATTATCATTTGCATGGCAAAGGCTAGAGCGCCCCCCAGGAGCTGTCAACTCCATCGCAGAGCCAAGCCACATCGCAGGGGCAAGCCACATGACCCGGAGCAGCAGACAGGCCAGTGAGCCCCCTTGCCACCGGCGCGGAAAACGACTAGATTCTCTTTTGCGAATAATTGTCATTAGCAATCAGGAGACACTGTCCATGACCCTCACCATGAAATCCGTGCTGCTTGCCACTCTCTGCACCGGCCTGCTGGCCGGCACCGCCCAGGCCGATGAGCGCCCCGACCACTTCGAGGGCGAGAGCGTCGACACCCTCGCCGAGGCCGTGACCCAGTTCTCCGACACCAACCGAGAGCTCGCCGACCTGCTCGCCCGGGACGACCTGAGCAACGCCGACCTCGGCACCATCCACGAGCTCAGCTATACCCTGGAAAACGCCCTGGCGAAGATCGATGAAGCGGTCGACACCATGGCCGTGGACCTGGAAGAGGTACATCTGGGCTCCGAGAGCGTTGATCACGAGCGCGTGCGCAGCAACGGCGCGACCTACCTCGAGGCCGCCCAGACGCTGGTGCCCTGATACCCTGCCGGGCGAACCTGTCGCCGACACGATGCGAGCGGGCCCTGTCGACAGGGCCCGCTCGCACGCCGTTCCGCCCCCGGACACTCGCTATGGCGTCATCCCGGTCTACGAAATGTCACCGGCGACAGGCTATGATGGGTAACACGATTTGCTGCAACGCAAAAATCACCATCGGAGCTGCCGACATGGATGCGCCAAACGACGACCGCTATATCGAGAACCGCACCTTCGACGAGATCCAGGTGGGCGACGAGGCACACCTCGAGAAGCGCCTCACCCTGGATGACATCAAGCTGTTTGCCATCATGTCCGGGGACGTCAATCCCGCCCATGTGGACGACGATTTCGCGCGCAGCTCCCGCTTCCAGGAGGTCATCGCCCACGGCATGTGGGGTGGCGCGCTGATCTCCACGGTGCTGGGCACCCAGCTGCCCGGTCCCGGCACCCTCTATCTGGGACAGACGCTGAGCTTTCGCGCGCCGGTCGCCCTGGGCGACGTGCTCAAGGTGAGCGTGCGCGTCAAGACCAAGGACGAGGAACGCACCCAGCTGATCCTCGACTGCCGCTGCGAGAACCAGAAGGGCAAGGTAGTCATCGAGGGCGAGGCCAGGGTACTCGCGCCCAGGGAGAAGATCCGCCGCCCCCGCACCGTGCTGCCCACGGTGCGCCTGGCCGAGCGCGGCCGTCTGCACGAGATCCTCTCCGCCGCCGACCATCCCCCCGCCATCCCCGTGGCCGTGGTGCACCCGGTGGACGATGTCTCGCTGACCGGCGCCGTGGCCGCCGCCCACCATGGCCTGATCATCCCCCTGCTGGTGGGTCCGGCGGCCAGGATCCGCGCCGCGGCCGATGCCGCCGAGGTCGACATCAGCGAGTTCGAGCTGATCGACACGCCGCACAGCCATGCCGCCGCGGAACGCGCCGTGGCGCTGGTGCGGGAAGGGCGCGCCGAGGCCCTCATGAAGGGCGCCCTGCATACCGACGAACTGATGCACGAGGTCCTCAAGCGCGACGGCGGCCTGCGTACCGAGCGCAGCATCAGCCACGTGATGGCCTTCGACGTGCCGACCTATCCGCGGCCGCTGTTCATTACCGACGCCGCCATCAATATCACGCCGGATCTCGATCAGAAGCGCGACATCATCTGTAACGCCATGGAGCTGGCCCACGCCCTGGGCAATCGCAACCCCAAGGTCGCCATTCTCTCCGCGGTGGAAACCATCAACCCGCGGATCCCTTCGACCCTGGATGCCGCCGCCCTGTGCAAGATGGCCGACCGCGGCCAGATCCAGGGTGGCACCCTGGACGGCCCCCTGGCCTTCGACAACGCCATCTCCGAGAGCGCGGCGCGCACCAAGGGGATCGAGTCTCCGGTCGCCGGCCGGGCGGATATCCTGGTCGCACCGGACCTGGAAGCCGCCAACATGCTGATGAAGCAGCTCACCTACCTGGCCGATGCCACCGGCGCCGGCCTGGTGCTGGGCGCCCGGGTTCCCATCATCCTGACCAGCCGCGCCGACGAAGCCATCACCCGCATGGCCTCCTGCGCCCTGGCCCTGCTCGCGACCGACCACCGCAGGCAACTGGGCCTGCCCGGCCAGGACAACTGAGACGAAGGAGCCCACGATGCGCCATATCCTGACCCTCAACAGCGGCTCGTCCAGCCTCAAGTTTGCCCTCTATCCGCTGGAAGGGGCCGCATCGCTCGACACCCTGACGCCCCGCTATCGCGGCAAGTTTGCCGGGCTGAACGGCGGCACGCCCCGTTTTACGCTGAAGGATGGAGAGGGCAAACCCGCGCAGGTCGACATGGGTGAGCTGCCCGAACGGCTCGACCTGCCCGGCGCCACGGCGCGGCTGCTGCACTGGCTCGACAACCTGCCCGGTCTCTCGCTCGCCGTGGTGGGACACCGCGTGGTGCATGGCGGCCGCCACTACCACCACCCCGTGGTGCTGACAGCCGAGATCAGCGCAGAACTGCAGGCACTCGACGCCCTGGCGCCACTGCACCAGCCCTTCTGCCTGGCGCCCGTGGCGCCGCTCGCCGAGCGCTACCCCGACCTGCCCCAGGTGGCCTGCTTCGACACCGCCTTCCACGCCGACCAGCCCAAGGTGGCCCGCCAGTTCGCCCTGCCTCGCGAGATGACCGAGCGCGGCCTGATTCGCTACGGCTTCCACGGCCTCTCCTACGACTACATCAACCAGGTGCTGCCCCGTTACCTGGGCGAGGCACGCCACGAACGGGTGATCGTGGCTCACCTGGGCAACGGCTCCAGCCTGTGCGCCATCCACCAGGGCACCAGCATCGCCTCGACCATGGGCTTCACTGCCATGGAGGGCATGCCCATGGGCACCCGCAGCGGCAGCCTCGACCCGGGGCTGGTGCTGCACCTGATCCAGCAGGAGGGCATGGCGGTCGACGAGGTCAGCGATCTGCTCTACAAGCGCTCCGGCCTGCTCGGGGTGTCCGGCATCAGCGGCGACATGCGCGAGCTGCTCTCAAGCCCCGCGCCCGAGGCCCGCGACGCGGTGGCGCTCTATGCCTACCGCGCCGTGAGGGAGATCGGCAGCCTGGCTGCCGCCCTCGGCGGCCTCGACCAGCTGGTCTTCACCGCCGGCATCGGCGAGCGCGCCAGCCCGGTGCGCGAGGCCATCTGCCGCGGCTGCGCCTGGCTGGGCCTCACGCTCGACGCCGACGCCAACCGCCAGGATGCCCGCCGCATCAGCACCGCCGACAGCCGTGTCGGGGCCTGGGTCATTCCCACCGACGAGGAGCGCATGATCGCCTGGTACAGCGCCCGGGAGAGCGGTCAGGCCTGACCCGGAGCAACGGCGCCCGACCAGGCGACGCATGCCCACCCTCGCCTGACGCCCTGGCCCTACCCCGCCAGCGCCTCCTCCACCAGCGCGCGCGACTCGGCCGTCATGGGCAGGCTCAGCGCCAGTGCATGAGCCTGCGGTGACATCTTCTTCCAGGTCATCTGCACGATGCGGATCAGGTGGTCGTGGTCGATCTGCCTGGCGAAATCGCCGAAGTAGTTCTCCAGGAAGACCAGGCAGGCGCAGTCCTCCACCGCCTGGGTGCCCGGGTCGCGTCCCAGCCCCTGCTTGCGGATCATGCGTGCCACGGCCTCGGCCGCGTCGGCGGAATAGCCCGCCGCCTGCATCAGCCGCGCCGTGGTGTCACCGGCACGCTTGCCCTGATCGCGCCGCCAGGTGAGATACCCCACCCGGCCCTCGGGATAGTCGCTGCGCGGCACCTTCCAGCGCTGCAGGTGCTGACCGCGCACCGCCAGGCGCACCAGCTCGTCGGGCGCGTCATGGAGCCTTTCCAGCCAGGCACTCATGCGCCCGGCATGCCACAGCTCCCGGGGGACCCGCTCGCCATCCACGTCCACGTGGCGAGGGTCTTCCGCGTGCAGTGCATCCAGGGCTGCCAGCGCATCGTGGAAGGGGGAAGTCTCGCAAGGGGGCATGGGACCCTCCTCTATCGGTGGCGTCTTTCGGCCTGAACATTCATCGCCTGCCTACAGCATAACCTGCCCGGCCCCTTGGCCGCGTAACGCAACAGCGCTCTCCTTGCCCTGTGCCTAGCCGCCGCACAGCAGGCCGCTGCCGCGGATATCGGTCAGTCGCCCGTCACCGATACCCGAGATCCGCGTGAGCTCGCCGGGCTCCCGCCACGGCCGCCCGGCGATGATATCAGCGGCGCGCGCCGGCCCCACATGGGGCAGCTCCGCCAGCCGGCGCGCACTGCTGTCGTTGAGATCGATGCAGCGCGTGCGTGGTTGACTCGCCAGCAGGGTACCGCCGGTGGCAGGGCTCGCCACCAGCGCCGCGCCGTTGAGCGCCAGGTACACCGGCGCATGGTCCGAGACCCGGTCGCGAGCCGCCTGGTGCGCCAGGGGCAGCAGCTCGGAAAAGCGCAGGATGCCCTGCTCGTCGGGGGCCAGCCGGCCGGCGTCGTACCAGAGGTTATCGTAGAGGTTGGCATACTCGCCCGCCGTGGTGGCCAGCGTGGAGGCACCCTCGGTCACCGCCGGCACCGCGCCCGCCGCACGCAGCGGTGCCCATGCATCGTGCTCGGGCGCCAGGTTGAAGTCGCCCGCCAGCAGCCGCGGCGTTTCCGGGTACGTCTCACCCAGCCACTGCCAGTAGTCGGCCAGTGCCTCGACCTCCGGCAGACGATTGCTCACGCTGTCGCCGTAGACCACATGAACCGTCGCCAGGGTGAACAGGTCGCCGGCTTCCACGTCGCGAAAGCGCGCCGAGTAGGGCTCACGGGCGAAGACATCGTCACGGTCGATGAACACCACGGCGCCATCCTCATAAGCCACCTCGCGCTCTCGCCACAGAAAGCCGTAATGCTCCTCGTAGGAGCTGCGCCCCAGGGCGTGGCTGGCCATGGAGGACCAGGGCTCTCCCGACACCTCCTCCAGGCGCGCCTCGAGCCACGCCAGGGCCGCCGGGTCCATGAGCTCCTGCACGGCCAGCAGATCGAAATGGTTGGCCACATGGGCCACCTGCGGCATGGCCTTGTCGTTGTTCCAGCCCAGGTGCTTGATGTTCCAGCTGCCGACGAGCACATCGGCCTGGACGAAAAGGGGAACCAGAGCCAGCAGACCGGCGAGCCTGATACGGGGCATCCTTCCTCCGCGCAAAAGGCTGCCATCCTGGCGGCACAGGCTCGATTGATCAATGTCTTATCAAGGGGAAGGCGGCAACTTCAGCGCAGGGTGAGGTCGAGCAGGGGCCTCTCGGGCCTGCGCTGCGCCGTTCAGGCTCCTCCTTCCGTGGGCGGCGGCAAGCACTCGGCGCGCACCAGCGTCGGCGGCCGGTAGCCCTCATCCGTCCGCCAACGCCGCCATACCGAAGGATCCACGCTGACGCCCACGGCCGAACGCCCCTCGGGGTCGCGATCATAACGGCGATGGTGCCGGCCACTGCCGCCACGCTCGCGCAAGGCGTGATACCAGCGATAGAGCCCCTTCATGAACTCGGCGTAGGAATCACGCGGATCGGCGCGATACGCCTCGCCAGGCACTGACGACACGCGCAGCGCCAGCCCCGCCGCCCTCGCCCGATCAGCCAGCCACGCATAGGCCAGGCCGGCCAGCGGATCGCGCTCATCGCCCGGCATCGTGTAGCCACCGCCCACATTGGCATGGGCCCCGATGAACCAGCGCTGCTCCACCTCCCACTGGGAAGGCTTGCGCGCGCCCTCGGGATGCGTCCAGAGCGTCACGTCATAGGCCCGGCGATGCTCATCCAGCGCCATCGCCTGATAGGCCCGACGCACGATGGAGCAGAGCTCGGTATCGTGCCAGGCGAAGTGCCCGTGCTTGGAGAAGTTGGTGCCGGGAATCCCCAGCGCCCCGACGGTATCCCATACCCCGATGAAATCCACCGTCACCTCGCGGCTGTAGCGCTCACGAAACCGCTGGCACACCGCATCGCCGGGGGCCAGCGTCTTGTCACGGTAGAGCGACTCCGCCTGCTTGATCAGCGCCGGCGTGGCAATGCGCAGCAGCCCGCACTTGCGCAGCATGCCCACCAGACTGCGCGCCGTGTAGGCCCCACGGCTGAAACCGAAGATGAAGAGCTCCGTCTCCGCCGTGTAGTGGCGTGCCAGCCAGTCATAGCCATTGCGCAGGTTGCGGCTCAACCGCCAGCCGAAGGCCCCGCCGAGCAGGCGCTCCCAGCGCCGCGTCCCCACGCCCGGCTCATAGAAGAAGCGCTGGCGAACGCCGTGCTCATCGTGGTCCTCAAGGTGCCGTGCCAGGTGGTAGACATTGGTGCGATCCTGGGGATCGTTCCAGGTCCCGTCGAACAGCAGGATCAGGCGTTGTGAAGGATCAGACATGGACACCCCCTGTTCATCCGACGCACACCGCCCCGGGAAAACATTGCCGCATCGGATACCCTCAAGGTAGACCGGTTCGACAGGCATGGAAGGAGGCCGCATGAAGTACATCTTCGAGGTACATATCCGCGAGGGCTATACCGCCGAGGACTATGCCGATGCCTGGGTGCGCGCCAGCGAGCTCATCCAGCAGGCACCGGGCGCGCGAGGTACCGAGCTGCACCGCAAGATCGACGACCCGACCACCCTGATCGCCATCGCCCACTGGGACAGCAAGGCCAGCCGCGACGCCATGGAGGCCAGGCCCGCCCCGGCGGTCAAGGAGATCATCAAGAGTGCCGCGCCCTTCTGCGAGATCCGCGTGATCGGCGAGTTCGAGGAACCGGAATGGGTGGTAATGCCGCCCGGAAGGCGGTGAACTGCCTGGGAGGCTGCGAAGAACGCTGGCCAATATCAAGAATCCTTGGCGGACTGGCGTCACGCCATATCTTGGAAAAATGGCGCATCGACGGAGACGCCGTAGGCGCAGTCAGCACCAGCACAACGGGATAATGGCAGCCCCTGGTTTGCGGGGTAACGGGGCACGGCCTGAGGCGAGGAATGCCACGCGGACGGACCGCAGCGTTTCTATCCGCGCGCCCCGGGCGGGGCGCGACGCCAAGCGCATCGAGCAGGGAGGCGAGATCGAATGTTTCTATCCGCGCGCCCCGGGCGGGGCGCGACGCTCCAGGGCGATCTGATCGGTGACTGACTTGGCGTTGTTTCTATCCGCGCGCCCCGGGCGGGGCGCGACTTGACCTCAATACGGATGGGATCATCGATTACGCAGTTTCTATCCGCGCGCCCCGGGCGGGGCGCGACCCATCAACCAGACCAAGGCCCTGGAGTGGGGCCTGTTTCTATCCGCGCGCCCCGGGCGGGGCGCGACCTTCTTTCCGGCGCGGCGGTTATACTTGCCGATGGTGTTTCTATCCGCGCGCCCCGGGCGGGGCGCGACCTGCCCTACATCCAGTTCGACCTGCAGGGGCTGTACGAGTTTCTATCCGCGCGCCCCGGGCGGGGCGCGACAACGCGGCGCGCTCGTGCTCTCGCGGCCTATAGTAGTTTCTATCCGCGCGCCCCGGGCGGGGCGCGACACCCTTTCTTGATCGACAGGCCGCATAGCTTGAACTGTTTCTATCCGCGCGCCCCGGGCGGGGCGCGACGTTGCCCGCGTTGTTGCGGTTGCCGCCGCGGATCGGGTTTCTATCCGCGCCCCCCGGGCGGGGCGCGACCTGGATGACCTCCATGGCTTCGCTCGTGGCGTTGATGTTTCTATCCGCGCGCCCCGGGCGGGGCGCGACCAACGCTGCCAGCCGGGCATCATCGCCAGGTTTTAGTTTCTATCCGCGCGCCCCGGGCGGGGCGCGACTCGCCCACCTGCACATCAAGCGGATCCACCAGGGTGTTTCTATCCGCGCGCCCCGGGCGGGGCGCGACGCCGGACTGGCCATCGTCCGCCGAAACGGTGCGGTTTCTATCCGCGCGCCCCGGGCGGGGCGCGACAGCTCTGAGTTGGCCCGCTGGGCGGCGTGGCCATCGTTTCTATCCGCGCGCCCCGGGCGGGGCGCGACTCTTTGCATCGGCTTCCAGGCCAGCCACAGCAATGGTTTCTATCCGCGCGCCCCGGGCGGGGCGCGACGCGGGAGGTCGGCAGCATAAGCGGGCAGGACGTGTTTCTATCCGCGCGCCCCGGGCGGGGCGCGACGACTGTGGCGCTTGACCACGGAACCGGCGACTCGTGTTTCTATCCGCGCGCCCCGGGCGGGGCGCGACCCATAATGGCCACCAGCGCCGCGATGATGCCGGTGTTTCTATCCGCGCGCCCCGGGCGGGGCGCGACGTGTCACCCTGCCCTGGTGGCTCTCGCGCAAGATGTTTCTATCCGCGCGCCCCGGGCGGGGCGCGACGCTCGCGCAAGGCCGACCCGGAGAGCACCTGGCAGTTTCTATCCGCGCGCCCCGGGCGGGGCGCGACGCCGCTGGCGGCGTGCAACGCTACAACCTGCTGAAGTTTCTATCCGCGCGCCCCGGGCGGGGCGCGACGGCGGCGCTCGGTCAGGCTCTGGGCGATGCTGGTGTTTCTATCCGCGCGCCCCGGGCGGGGCGCGACGCGACTACACATTCCCATTTTTGCAAGAATGAACTTAGTTTCTATCCGCGCGCCCCGGGCGGGGCGCGACGGGGTATGCTTTGAGGCATCCAGCTGCCATTCAGTGTTTCTATCCGCGCGCCCCGGGCGGGGCGCGACGTGGCCCGCCGTCCTCACCGGCGCCCTACTGGGAGTTTCTATCCGCGCGCCCCGGGCGGGGCGCGACCCACGATCTCGGCGGTGATGCCACCCTCGGCAGCGTTTCTATCCGCGCGCCCCGGGCGGGGCGCGACTCGGCAGGGGTGGCGGTGCGCCCGGGCTGGGCGGCGTTTCTATCCGCGCGCCCCGGGCGGGGCGCGACGCCGCCGATTCCGGCATCACGTCATTCCCGGCGTGGTTTCTATCCGCGCGCCCCGGGCGGGGCGCGACTGCCGCCAAAGCCCAGGGCGCCAAGACCGCCGCCGTTTCTATCCGCGCGCCCCGGGCGGGGCGCGACGGGCAGGACTTCGCGCTGGGCGCGCTCCTGAGAGGTTTCTATCCGCGCGCCCCGGGCGGGGCGCGACTGGCGGGCGAGGGAGGTGGTGGGCGATTGAATCAGTTTCTATCCGCGCGCCCCGGGCGGGGCGCGACCTGGACTTCATCGTGTCGCGCTCCTTGGTGCTGTTTCTATCCGCGCGCCCCGGGCGGGGCGCGACCATTGACGATCAGCAGCTGCTCGTCGGCGTGATAGTTTCTATCCGCGCGCCCCGGGCGGGGCGCGACATCCAGCGGGCCGGGCCGCTCCTCCCAGCGCTTCAGTTTCTATCCGCGCGCCCCGGGCGGGGCGCGACGACGACGCTCACGTTCGGCACGGCTGATCGTCTTGTTTCTATCCGCGCGCCCCGGGCGGGGCGCGACGTGGATCGTCAGCGGCTCGCCTGGGATCTCGGTAGTGTTTCTATCCGCGCGCCCCGGGCGGGGCGCGACCGCTAAGCTCGAACAGCCATTCTGTAAGCGGCTTGTTTCTATCCGCGCGCCCCGGGCGGGGCGCGACCCGCCACGGCGTGTTGGTGGACTATCCCGAAGCCGTTTCTATCCGCGCGCCCCGGGCGGGGCGCGACTTCGTTGACATGCTGAAGTTCAAGATCACCAAGGAAGTTTCTATCCGCGCGCCCCGGGCGGGGCGCGACGAGTGACTACAACACGTACTCACTCACTCTGACGGTTTCTATCCGCGCGCCCCGGGCGGGGCGCGACGTCATCAGTTCCTGCATGGGCCCTCCTATGGGCATGTTTCTATCCGCGCGCCCCGGGCGGGGCGCGACGCGGGATGCGCGCGACCCTGCGCCACTACTCGAGTGTTTCTATCCGCGCGCCCCGGGCGGGGCGCGACCGTTCCCCAGGGGCACGCTGATTTATGTCGATCCCGTTTCTATCCGCGCGCCCCGGGCGGGGCGCGACAGATCCACGGATTCCGCCTCACTCCGGGGGCTGATGTTTCTATCCGCGCGCCCCGGGCGGGGCGCGACCGACCAGGGGCTGCGCTCCCTGCGGGCGGCCCTGTTTCTATCCGCGCGCCCCGGGCGGGGCGCGACAGCGCGTGGGGCACGCCGACACGGCGGCAGCAGCGTTTCTATCCGCGCGCCCCGGGCGGGGCGCGACCTGCTCGTGCGAACCTTTGCTGCGAACCTCATCGCGTTTCTATCCGCGCGCCCCGGGCGGGGCGCGACGTGGTGATGGGCTGCATGGCGACCTCCTGATATGTTTCTATCCGCGCGCCCCGGGCGGGGCGCGACCTGGAACCCACCGGAGATGGTCACGCTGATCTCGGTGTTTCTATCCGCGCGCCCCGGGCGGGGCGCGACTCGAGCGGCCTTTTTTACGCCACGAGGACGCGACATGTTTCTATCCGCGCGCCCCGGGCGGGGCGCGACGACTCGACATCGCTTGCGGTGACGTACTCGGTCATGTTTCTATCCGCGCGCCCCGGGCGGGGCGCGACTGACTGGCTGGACGGCTCGCTGTATGACGACGGAGTTTCTATCCGCGCGCCCCGGGCGGGGCGCGACACAGCGGGAGACGAGAGAAAATGCACTCAACCGTTTCTATCCGCGCGCCCCGGGCGGGGCGCGACCGCAACGGTAAGCGACTCACCAAACGCGGCGATGGTTTCTATCCGCGCGCCCCGGGCGGGGCGCGACTTGTCGTTGTGTTCATGCCCACCTCCTACCAAGGTTTCTATCCGCGCGCCCCGGGCGGGGCGCGACTGTCCATGCCTGCCTCCTGCGTGCCTAGAAGATGCGTTTCTATCCGCGCGCCCCGGGCGGGGCGCGACGCCACGATGGCCACCAGCGCCGCGATGATGCCGGTGTTTCTATCCGCGCGCCCCGGGCGGGGCGCGACGTTCGAGATCGGCAAGGATCACTGCATGTTGATCGAGTTTCTATCCGCGCGCCCCGGGCGGGGCGCGACTGTTCCTTTATAACTCTTTGATGAAACAAGTAAAATAGCCAAAGCTTAGCGATGCAGGTCTTCCTAGAGGTATCTTTCCACTACTCTTTGATATACCGCCCAATAATGCTAATAAAAACAGAATGTTAAAGAGCCGCGAACATCCCGGGAAACGACAGGACGCTTGTGGTTCGCAAGGCAGCCGGAAAATCAGAATACAAGAGGGCCGTTCATATCGAGTGACGGTTTGGCGCCGATATGCTCGATGCGATTCTTCCAGTTCCTGCCCAGGAAATAGAAGCGCAAGCTGTCGACCTCATCATCGATCAGATCAATCAACCGCTGCCGCAGGCGCACCCACTGATCAGGGTCGATCTCGACCTCGAACACCGAGAATTGCACTCGCTGCCCAACATCGCGGCAGGCTTTCGCGACACGGCGCAGCCGACCTTCGCCCCCTTCCGAAGAGGTGCTGACATCGTAGCTGACCAGGACCATCATAGCGGCCCACTCCTCATCGATGGGTCATTTCCAAAGATACGGCGGATAGGCATCCAGATCGCCGCGTAGATGGCGCGCAAGCAATTGCGCCTGGAGGATCGGTAGCATGCCGACCGGAGCTTTCTCGCCGATGAAGGCATGGTTTAGCTCCTTGCGCTTACGTTCCTGATAGGCAGTCAGCACCGTCTTGCGTGCTTCGTCTGTCAGTTCCACGCCGCCACTCTCAGCAACCGTGAAGTCCTTCTCCCTTAACTGGCGTCGATTGACCAACGACAACGCTAGGCGGTCTCCCAGCAGTGGCCGGAATTCCTCGGCAAGGTCTAGAGCCAGACTAGGCCTCCCCGGGCGATCCCGATGCAGAAATCCCACTGAGGGGTCCAGTCCCACGCTTTCCAGTGCCGAGCGGCAATCATGGGTCAGGAGGGTATAAAAGAACGACAACAGTGCATTGATGCGATCACGCGGTGGTCGACGGTTACGGCCGGTGAAGCGGAAGGCTTCCCCATCATGACGCACCAGGCTATCGAAGACGCCGAAATAGACCTGTGCGGCTTCCCCCTCCAAACCTCTAAGCCCATCCGTGGTGGGCTCACGCAGCAGATCGCGGGCGATCCTGCCCAGACGGGTTCGCGCCCTTTCCAATCCTTCTCGTTCGAGATCCGCGAGCTTGTTGCCATAGTCGCGTACCCCCCTGGCAATTACCGCGCGCTGATTATGCACCTTGCCGATCAAAACGCCACGAACGATGGCGGCACAACCGTTATCATCGTCACTGCGGCGGTACTGGGTGCGTCTCAGCAGCACGTTGCCGGAGACCGGCCCTTCAATTCGCGCGAGAAACTTTCCGTTGGACGATAAGTGGGTAATGGTGACCCCTTGTTCGGCACAGAAGCCCATCAACGGTGGCGATACCAACACCCTGCCGAAGCACACCAGTGATTCGAGCATATGGATGGGCAACCGCGCTCTCTCCTTGCCCGCGACATTCATGACCACATTGGCTCCATCCTTCTTGAGCCAGGCACCCTCAGTGGTGATATAGAGCGAATTAAGCTGACGGCGCATGCGATTCACTCGTCCAGGGATTGCAGTTGTCGAGCCAGCCAGCGGCTCGCCGAACGCTGCTTGCCCATCACTTGCGGTTGACAAACATCAATCAGCGAGCAGCGATCACAGCGCTTGGGTTCATAGATGGCGGGTGGCGTACGGTTGCCATCGAAGAGCGCGCGAGTGTCGGCGACAATGTGCAGGGTCAGTGCCCGCAACTCATCGTCGAACGCAACGACCTTTCGCCGCCGCGTCTTGCCATAGTAAAGCGCCCCCTGCTCGATGCTGACACCCAGCATCTCTTCAAGGCACAGCGCCTGGACACAGAGCTGTACCTCGTCGGCATGATGCGCCTTGGGCCGACCCCGCTTGTACTCGATAGGCCGGACCACGGCAGGCTGCCGGGATTCATCGAACTCGACCACATCGGCAACCCCGGTCAGCCCCAATGCTTCACTGGCCAATGGCAGCGCCATGGCGGTATGAATGCCCCGCCGACGCTCATGCCCCAGATGGTCGGCACGTTCATGGAGGATGCGCCCCTCCGCCGTATAACGGTTTTCCGCCCACTGCTGCTCGAGGTGGATCAGCGCACACTGGCGTGGACAAAACAGCATGTGCTGCAGTGCCGAGAGCGGAATCAGACTAACATCATCCTCCATCCCATTCTCCTACAGCTTCTCTTCAACGCTGACCCCGGATGGCAGCGCCTCAGAATCGATGGAGACCCGATAATCGCTGTAGTGACGAGCCGGCGTATCCTCCTCCCCTTCGACACGCATCACACTCACGCTGTCGAACAACCTGTGCGCCGGGGCGTTGCCCATGGGGTGGTCATGCTTGAAGACGATCAGCTTGCGTGCCGACATCTCACCCCGTGCGGCGGAGCGGTCATGCTCGAACATATTGATCAGCGAGCGCCACAACAGCTCGAGATCGTCTTCCGAGAAACCAGTCCTTTCGGAGAGTTTCGCCGAGATATAGCCATGCGCGCGGTAGAGGCCGTAGGGAATGATATGCTTGCGACCCATAGTACGCTCCTTCTCGAGGTCGCGCTCGTTGGTGACCGCCATGCGAGTGATTGAAACTTCCATCGGCACCACAGGGTCGATGGAATTAGCAAAGGCCATCTGCACCGGCCCGCGTACCTGCCCGGAGTTGACCTCAGTGGTCATCACAGCGCCGAAGGTACGCACGTCGAAGAAGTTCTGGCACATCCACTCGGTCAAAGCACGCGCCTTCTCCACCTCTTTGGGTAGTTTCTTCGGCTCGGGCTTGATATCGAGCGCTTCATAGGCCTTCTTATGCTGGTTGTTGAGTACCGACTTTTCCTGCATGTAGATGGCGTAGCCGGCGTCTTCCTCTTTTTCTAGAGCGACATAGTTGCGGATCTTGCGCTTGAGGCAGACATCGGTCACCAAGCCTTGGTTGGTCTCTGGGTCGAGCCTCGGCAGGTTGCCGGCATCCGGATCACCATTGGGGTTGCCATTGGTGACATCGAACAACAGCACGAACTCATAGCGATTGGCAATGGCACTCATTCTGTCTCTCCCTTCTCGATTTCTACGTTTTTAGCAGCGCTATCTTTCTTGGCAAAGCGAGCTTGTGACTGGTGGTAGTAACCAATCGCGAAGCGCCCTTGGTCTTCGATACGTAGGCTTCTCGGGAAACTATCGCCCAACCCATCGATGATAGCGCCTATCTCGGCTTCAATCTTATGCGCCAGACCTCCCTTGTCTTTCTTGCGCATATTCGACAGGTGGTGCTGAACATTGCGCAGCAACATGGGGAAGACGCTGGCCGGTGTCGCCGAGGCGGCCCCATAATAGCGATCACGGATGGTAGCGTTGACTTCACTACCAAGCGCGCCGCGCTGAGCATTCTCCAACTCGGCGAATAGCCTGCCCAGCAAGTAACCTGCATGGGTAGAATGAGGGTCGAGACTCACGGGGACCTCCTGGGTGATTGCATTCGGCTGTGCTGACAGGCGTTCCTGTCGGGCCAGAACTGCCTTGCAGAGTGCGACACGTATACCACTGATATCGCCATCATTTCGCATGCGCATGATCACGTTGGCCAGCAAGGAGTGCGGATATCGACCCCCGGCCAGAATGGCGCGGGTCAACTCACCGGCAAGTTGCGGCGGAATATCCTCGGCCTTGGTCTTGCCGTCACGACTCGGAGCAGTGGCATACAACAGCCGCCACATGGCCGGAGCTGCCCCTTTCCAGGGCACAGGCTCCAACCAAAGGTCGTGATAATGCTGGGCATAGTGCTGCGCCAAGCGTTCTAGGGTATCGACATACCAGAAGCGCACAGACAGTCGAGCCGCGTTGGGCGCCAGCCCCAGTACATAAAACTGGGTATCCGCTTCCAGCATGGGATCCAACTCAGCCAGAGGGCGCCCTTGAGCGACCTGCGTCAGCAAGGTAGCCAGCTTGGCGGCCTCCTGCTCATCGGTGGGAGGCTCGTTGAGCATGGCGAAAAAGCCCTCGGCGGCCTCGGCATGCTCACTATTCCTGGCCTTGGCCCAGAACACTGTAGTGGCATCGCCAACCTGCAGACGCTGGCTGTTATCGGCATCGCCTCGCAGCAAGTGATTTAGCGCCGTCGAATAACCGAAGATGGCCCTCTTTGAGATCGAAGCGTTGTCCTGCCCCTTGTTGCCATAGGAGTTATAGGCATCGCTGTTGAATGAAACGAGCGAAGCACCCGACGACTGAGCGTCCCTGACGCCCCGAATTGCGGGGTGGTCAGTGCCTAAAGCGGCAATCTCACCAGTGATCAGGCACTGCCCCTTCTCTCCTTCAACACTCTCGCTGGCATCGCTCCATATCCGGCGAGCCTCAGGAGTCTCATGGAGGTATTGCCGTTGCCCATCGAGTCGGAATATAACGTTGGTATCCAACATCTCTTCGCTGTAGCCAGGTAGCTCAGAAAGTTGCTCCGGCTGCCATTGATTGAGCAGCTTCAGGAAGGCATTCAGGTCTGGATCTTCGCTCTCACCGAAAAGCGTAAACTGGCGCACCTTGAACGCCACATGCTCATCGGCCAAGCGCTTTCCCTCGCCCGCGGTAACGCCTAAAGCATAAGCTGTCTTGTCCCACAGAGGATAGGCATGAATGCCCGAGGTACGGCGCTTATCGACGGGTACCTGACAAGGGCTCGGTCGAGGCTTTTTACCGGTGGTGTCGCGCAGATCGACAATCTGTAGCGGCTTCCCATCCCGGGAAAACACCAGACAGAAGCTGACCTTCTCACTGCTGAAGCCTGGCACCGGCACCTTGTCTTGATCTGCCAGTCGCTGATAGTAATCGTTGAGGGCCGAGAGGATCATGCCAGAGCCTTCTCAAAGGGCGGCACCTGAATCACGCCATCCATCATCCTGGCGCGAAAGAAACGCGGCGCCTTGCCATTGGCGAAGTCGATATCGTGCAGCATATAACCCAGGTCACGCTCACCGCGTAGGTGGCTATCGACCAGTGGCAGGTCGTCTGCAGTTTCGATGAGTTCAAAGGCAGCGGGAAACTCCCGCGTTCCCAAGCATGGCATATGGAAGCACTGCCCTTGCCGGGCACGACGGTTGAAGATATCTAGGTGCTTGCCAGGTGTATCGCTATCATCCGACCGTGAGGTGAATTCGAAGTGCGCTTCGATCACATAGCCCACATCACGCAAGATCGTAGCAGCGCGCTGCTGGCGGTTCTGATCGACGAAATATGCCACATCGTCGACGCGCCCCGCCTTCATCGCCTTGGAGACAGTAGATGCAGGCAACTTGCCAGCGACTTCGTTACGGCGCAGCGACTCGAAGCGGATCGGTTTCAGCACATGGATGCGGTCTACGCACCAGCGAATCGCCGGTTTCCAGTGGATCGCCTCCAGGATGCCGCGCGCCGCGGAAGGCGTGATCACATCGTAGGAAACCCGTTCGACCTTCATCTCGGGCCGTGTGAAACAGGCCCGATCCCCCCAGATATGCAGGCGAACCCCGAATGTCATTCGCTGCTCCTTATGTCTTGGCATGAATGGCCATGCGCTTCACCAGATATTGGATTCACCGGACCGAAATGTCGGATCGCTCCAATTCAGCCCTAGCTTTGAACCATAGAGATTTTTATTTAATTTTCCTGGCTCCTCATCGACCAAATAAACAAATTGCTCACCAAATTTATCAGGCTCAATGGAAGCTATTACACCAGCGCGATCTAATGCAGCAAAGCCCTGCTGCGGCACCTGCACCGTATAGGGCTGCAGCTTCCGGGCGATGCCGCCCACGCGCTCGGCATATGCCAGATTCCTCAACGCGCCGCGAGCCACATCATCGAAGGGAATGATCACCGCGCGCTGGTTGTTCTCGATCATGCGAAACTTCTGTTCGAGGGTTTCGAAGGGCAAGCCTTCGAGGCGACCATCCTCGACCAACTTCAGCAGACCATGCTGATCCAGCCTTTGTTGGCCCTGCTGCCAATAAAGCAGCCGGAAGTAGGCGTCTATCGCCGTCAACGACAGGGGATCATCTCCGTGCTGCCTGAGAACTTCGACGGTGGCCTGGGAGAACTGCTTGAGTTCCGGGGGCGGCGCCCAATCTTCGTTGGTGGTGGCGAAAATCGCCACGTCGCTGTCCGCCGCACTGCGCCTTCCCTCACGGTTGCAGCGCCCGGCCGCCTGGGCGATGGAATCGAGCCCAGTCTCGGCGCGCAGCACGCGTGGGAAGTCGACATCGACCCCAGCTTCTATTAGAGACGTCGAGACTACCCGGCAGGGCTGGCCAGCTTCGAGTGCCTTGCGTATCTCTCCCAGTACTTGCCGCCGATGTACGGCGCACATTGAGGTGGTGAGGTGGTAGGCGCCGGGCCGATCTTCTATCGACTCAAACAACGCGCGGGCATGACGACGGTTGTTGACGATACAGAGCGCCTGCTCGGTCACGAGCAGTTCGTCGCGTAGCGATTCATCGTCCAGAGTGCCGATATGGCGCACGGTGACCCGTTCTAGCTGGCGGTACAGGCGCTCAGGCTCCGGTACCAGTTCCCTCATGTCACGCAAGCCACCAGAGAAGTTACGCTCGGGGTCGTCGGTTTCGGCCAGGGCGGGCTGGGTTGCCGTACATAGCACGAGGCTGGTGCGATAATTCAGGGCCAATTCGTCCAGCGCCGCCACACTGGGACGCAGCAATGGCAAGGGTATGGTCTGGGCCTCGTCGAGGATCACCACACTATTGGCGATGTTGTGCAACTTTCGACAACGTGAGGTCTTGGCCGCAAACAAACTCTCAAAGAACTGAACCGCTGTGGTAACGATGATCGGCGCATCCCAGTTCTCGCTGTCACGACGCAGCTTGTCGATACTATCGCGGTCGCGCTGAGCGCCGGAATCGAAGGCGCTATGGTGCTCCAGCACCGCCGCCTCGCCATACTCCCCCAGGGCATCGCGAAACACCGCGGCGTTCTGTTCCACGATGCTGGTGAACGGAATCACATAGATCACCCTGTCCATGCCATGGGCGATGGCATGGTCGAGTCCGAAGGACAGCGAGGCCAATGACTTTCCGCCACCGGTCGGCACTGTTAGTGTAAACATACCGGGTAGTAGACCCGCCTGCTTACGTACATGGGCGAGAATCTCACCGCGCAAGCGATTGACGTCGCTATCTGCTTGAAAGGTAGCGAGATGCTTGTTCAGAGCTTCCCGCAGTGTTTCCAACCTAGGCCCACCACCACGTGTATTCGGTGCTCCCTTTTCGTGCACGGTATAGAAGGTCTCGGTATCAACAAAGTCGGCATCTACCAGACACGAAAACAGCATCCGGACCAGGAATGCATATTGAAAGAAGGCTCTGTCGGCACGCGACTGGAAATATGATGGTGGCGGCAGCCGGTCAGGCAGAACTAACTCCTGTTGCCATGCCGAGTCGAGCGTAGGCAGGTCTGCCTCAAGGCGGTTCTTCAATGGAGTACGCTCACCTGTGTCGCGACCATTGGCTAACCCCGCATGGTGACCTGCAATCAAATAGGCCAAAAGATACCCAATCTGGGGATACTTCTCGACAGCGATATGAGCCCCGGCCGTGGAGTGATCGACTCGTTCCGGCGATCCCTCCAGACGCCTTTGGAAAGAGAAGGTGTACTTGCCAATATCGTGGAGTAACCCTGCGGCTTCGCCCCAATGGGAAGCACCGAAGCGCTCTGCACGCTCCGCGGCAAGACGGCCAACTGTCTTCAGGTGGTCTTCAAGCGTTTGCCAGTCAGACTTTTCTAGTGTCGAGGTAGAGTGTGCGTAAAACATGCTTCCCTGCCTTTATTGGTGCCTACTCCCAAGCTAAGCATCCCTAATCCAACTTTGCCACCCACAACTCATACAATCGAGTGAGGACCCTCACCTCCAGCCTAGCTCTCATCAGGCAGGTATTGCTCTCATGGCCGCTGGGAACTCCCCTCATGCTCGCCACCAGCTCCTGCCATAGGGTTACCCTCATACGTTTCCCTGGTCAGATTCTAGCGATGACCTGAGAGCCTGATCTCAATGCCGATATGAGGGGCGTCAACTTCCTCGTGCCGTTGGCAACGCCCTCGCCTCGTCATCCAGCCGTTGCGCGGTGCGGTCCACCAGGCGCAGCCAGACCAGCAGCACCGCGCCCAGGGCGACGAAGCCGCCGGCCAGCCACAGCCCGGTGTCGTAGTGACCGCTCACTTCGGCAAGCATGCCGGTAAGCGCCGGAGCGATGATCTGCGCCGCGCCATAGGAAAGCGTCATGCGGCCCATGAGCCGTGCCGGGCTCTGCGGGTAGAGGCGGCCGGCCATGGTCAGTACCAGGCTTACGCAGCCCAGGAAGGTACCGCCGTAGAGCACGGCGCTCGCCAGCACGCCGGCCAGGCTGTCGGTCAGCGCCGGCAGCACGATGCCCACCACCTGCAGGGCCATGGCGCTGATCAGCGCGCCCAGGTAGCCGATGCGCCGGGCGACCAGGTCCCACACCATCACGGCGGGAGCGGCGGCCAGCCCCACCAGGGCGAAGGTCCAGTTGCCGGCGCCGGAAAGCAGCGGCTCGCGCTCGACGATGGCGACGAGGAAGGTGGCGCTGATCACGTAGCCGTAGCCGGCGCAGAAGTAGGCGGCGAGCATCAGCCGCATGAAGGTGCGCGTCGGCGGGGAAGCCTGCTGATGTCGGCTGCCACCGCTACCTTCCACCGGTTTCGCGGGTCGCGGCAGCCAGCGCCAGGCGGGCACCAGCAGCGCCATGGCCAGAAGGGTGAAGCCCCACCACTGGGCCTGCCACTCGAAAGCGAGCTGGCGCATCAGCTCCACCGCCAGAGCGGCCACCAGGATGCCCAGCCCCAGGCCGGCGAAGTGAATGCCCAGTTCGCCGCGCTGCCGGTGCTGAATCAGCCAGTGCAGGATCAGCCCCGAGGCGAGCAGCATCGCGCCGCTGCTGGAAAACCCGGCCACGAAGCGCATGCTGGCCCACAGCCAGAAGCTCTCGGCCAGCGCCATGCCGGCCGTGGAGAGCACTGCCAGCAGCAGGGTGAGGCGATAGAGGGTGTCCTTGAGCCGGATGCTGTGAATCGAGGCGGCCACCAGCGCGCCCAGCATGTAGCCGGCGTAGTTGAGGGCGGCCAGCCAGCCACCCTGGGCGTCACTCAGCCAGGTCTGCTGCTGCATCACCGGCAACAGCGGCGTGTAGGCAAAACGCGCTACGCCGATACACAGGATCTGACTGAACACCCCGGCCAGCAGCACGCGGTAGCGCGGGGAGAGAAAAGCGGATCTGGCCATGCCTGGCGCTCCCTGGGTCCCTGTCATGTTTACGGTCGGCTATCATAGCGCACGCACGCGCCCCTTTGGTCGCACGCGCCCGTGCCGGTCGCGTGCGACCAAAGGGGCGGTGCGCCGCTGCCGCTGATTGCCCACGCATGCCGAAAAGGAGCCTTTGTGTCCGCCTTGACCTCTTGCCTTCACGCCGTTGCCTCGCCATCCATCGGCCTGGGCTGCATGAACCTCTCCCACGGCTATGGCAGCCCGCTGCCCGAAGCGGAGGCGCTGCATGCCCTGCAGGCCGCCTTCGAGATGGGCTATCGCCACTTCGATACCGCCACCCTCTACGGGGCCACGGCCAACGAACGGCTGGTGGGCAAGGCCCTGGCGGGCAGGCGCCACGAGATCCTGCTGGCCAGCAAGTGCGGCATGGCCATGGACCCGGCACTCGGCCGCAAGGTGATCGACGGGCGCCCCGAGACACTGCGTCGCCAGTGCGAGGCGAGCCTCGCGCGGCTGGACACCGATCACCTGGACCTCTACTACCTGCATCGCTGGGACAAGGACGTCCCCGTCGAGGAGAGCGTGGGGGCGCTGGGCCGGCTGGTGGAGGAAGGCAAGATAGGCGCCATCGGGCTCTCCGAGGTCTCCGCGGCGACCCTGCGCCGGGCCCGCCAGGAGCAGCCCATCGCCGCGGTGCAGTCCGAGTACTCGCTGTGGACCCGCAACCCCGAGATCGGCCTGATCGAGGCCTGCCGCGAAGCCGACACGGCGCTGGTGGCCTTCAGCCCCCTGGGGCGCGGCTTCCTGGCCGGCGCCGTCAACGACCCCGCGCGCCTCGAGGAGAGCGACATGCGCCGTGGCATGCCGCGCTTCAGCACCGAGAACCATGCCCACAACCTGCGCCTGCTCGAGGCCTTCACGGCATTGGCGGACGAGCTGGGCGTGACCCGAGGCCAGCTGGCCCTGGCCTGGCTGCGCGCCAGGGGCGACGACATCCTCCCGATTCCCGGCTCGCGATCCCTCGATCACATGCGCGAGAACCTGGCGGCGGCGTCCCTCTCGCTGTCTCCGGAAACAATGACGCAGCTGAACGCCATGATGACGCCGGACCAGGTGGCAGGCGCGCGCTACGGCCAGGCCCAGCAGGCGGAAGTCGATACCGAGGAGTTCGCCGAGCCGCCAGCCAGCCCCGCCTAGGCGCGAGGCCGCCAGCAGGCCACGAGTGCAGCCCCCGGAAGGCATATTCGGCCCCCGATGAATGAGGCGGGATGCTGCCATATTGCTTGAAAAAAAGTGCAACCTGCCTGTTAGACAACCATCACACACGGGACATATCGATGTAATTACCGGCTGACAGCATACCCCCGGAATCCAAGAGATTCCTGCTGCCCATGACCTTGGCGGCAGTCAGTCTTTCGCTACAGCATTCTGGGGAACTCATGAAAAGCGTCATTTCCAAGCTGGCAATTGTGACAGCCATTTCAGTGGCGTCCACGGCCCAAGCCGAAGAGTTTGAGGTAAGCGACAAAACCACGCTGTCGTTATTCGGCGCCATCGAGTTGAAATACAACATTGCCGATGAGATCAGTGACACTGACGGGTCCACTGAGAGCACATCGGGCTACGAGGATAACGGTTCCAGCATCGGCTTCGGTGCCGTGCATGCCTTTAACAACGGCATGGAGGGCTATATCGAGATCGAGTTCGAACATGACGCCAACGAGTCCGGTGCCGAAGTGCTGACCGACAAGGCCTTCGCCGGTCTCATCGGCACTTTCGGTGAGGTTCGTGCCGGGCGTTTCGACAGCATCTACACCAATGCCTTCTACGACCTTATCGACCCCTTCGAAACCGCCAGCCTCGGTGAAGAAGGCGTGCTGGAAGAAGACAACCTGATTGCCTATTACAGCCCGGACTTCAACGGCTTCACCTTCGAGCTACAGGCGCGTGTGCGCGGTGATCGCGAGACTGACTCGGGAAGCGACGAGACCGGCGTGGCCGGGGTGGCCAAGTACACCGCCGATCGCTGGGCAGTGCATGCCGGTATCGATGACCGCGGTGCCGAGGAGGTGCAGGACCCGGTAACTGGCGAGTGGACGACCGAGGATCCGGTCTACGGCCTCGGTGGGGTGGTTAACCTGACCGACCGGATGGATCTCGGTGCTCGGGTTAGCGTCCAGGAGAACCTCGAGGGCTCCGCCGATGGTGACGACACCACCTTCTACGGCACTGCGCTGACCTACGACTACGGTCCCGGCAGCGCCTATGGCGCCGTCCAGCGGGTTGAGCCCGACGAGGGTGATAGCCGTACCGAGTTCGCCGCTGGCATCAACTACGGCGTGGTCGAAAACCTCACGGTTTATTCCGAATACGGCAGCTACGACCCGGCAGACGACGCCGTGGGCGACATCGATACCCAGTTCGAAGTCGGTGCCATCTACGAGTTCTGAGCAGCCTCACTACCTGAAGGAGAAGTGACATGCGCAAGACACTGATCGCCCTTGCGGTGGCCGGCACCACCGCGCTGAGCGCCACCTCGGTGATGGCCAGCGACAACCTGAGCGACGTTTGCCCCAACCCCATTCGCATGGCCGATACCGGGATCGAAGGCATGGGGCCGCTCGAGGAAGCGTTCGGTCCTTTCGCCGAGACATTCGAGGAGACCACCGGTCTGGAACTCGAAATGTTCAGCCTGAGCAACCGTACGGCAGCGGGCAACGCCCTCCAGTATGACGATGTCGACCTGGTCTTTGCCGGGCCATCCGAATTCGTGCTCTTCCAGCGCGAAAGCGACATCGAGATCCTGTTCGCCATTGAGCGTCCCCACTATGGCAGCAGCTTCTTCGTGCCGGCCGACAGTGACATCGAGTCCCTCGAGGACCTCGAGGGTCACAAGATCGCGCTCAAGGACACCGGATCCACCAGCGGCCACATCATTCCCAGCCAGATGCTGGTCGAGGCCGGCCTCGACCTGGATCGCGACCTGGAGGTCGTGATGGCTGGAGACGCGCGCATCGCGGCCCTGGTCAACGGCGATGTGGACGCCATGGGAGGCGGCAACCGGGACATCGAGGAGATCGAGGCGTCGGACCCGGATGGCGAGTATCGCGTCATCGCCAAGAGTGATGTGCTGCCTGGTGACCCCATCGTCATGCGTGGCTCGCTGGATTCGCAGTGCAAGACGGCCCTGCGGGACACCCTCGAGGCCAATGCCGATGAACTCTGGGAAGCGCTGATTGCGACAGAGCGCAACGAGGACAAGTTTCTCAACCGGGACTCCTCGATGGGGTTTGATCGCACCGCCGAGGACTACGACGTGATTCGTCGTGCCTACGAGGCCGCCGGAATCGAGCTGTAAGCTCTCCTTTCATTGCGACGTTTCTTTTGGGCACAAGGACGTGCCGTTTTCCGAGTTGAGGTACCTTCCATGACGTCTTCGGCCCATGGCCTCCCGACGTACCGGCGGGAGGCATTGTCTTGAGTGCTATCGCGACCCGCGGCCTTCACAAGCGCTACGGCGAGTTGCATGTGCTCCGTGGCATCGACATCGAGATCGCCAACGGGGAGTGCGTGATCCTGCTGGGTGCCAACGGCTGCGGCAAGTCAACCTTGATCCGCTGTCTGAACGGCCTGGCCTCTCCCGATGATGGCGAGGTGACCATCCTCGACCAGCCGCTATCCGGGCTCGGGCAATCGGCGCTGCGACGGTTGCGCCGACGCGTGGGCGTGGTCTTCCAGCAGTTCAATCTCATTCAGAATGTCAGCGTTTTCCAGAACGTGCTGTATGGCGCCCTGGGGCGTCAGCGATTCGGTCTCTGGCAAACCCTCTCCGGGTTGGCCTCGGAATCGCTCAGGGAGCAGGCCATGGCGTGTCTGACCCGAGTCGGCCTGGCCGACAAGGCGGGCTTTCAATGTCGCCAGCTCTCAGGGGGCCAGCAGCAGAGGGTGGCCATCGCCCGCACCCTGATGCAGGACGCCGAGATCCTCATCGCCGACGAGCCGGTGGCCAGCCTCGATCCGCGCGCCGGCAGGGAAATCATGGACCTTCTGATCGATGTGGTGAATGAACGTGGCCTGACAGTGCTGTGTTCGCTCCATCAGCTCGAGCTTGCCCAACAATACGGTGACCGGATTCTCGGCATGAAGGCAGGCAGGGTGGAGCTCGATACGCCTCGTGACGGGGTGGATGCGGCCGCGATGCAGGGGCTCTACCACGGTGCCGTGCGCGTCGACAGTCACCCTCCCGCCGCGACCGAAAGGCCCCTCTCCCCCTCCCCATCCGCTTAGAGGTAACCATGTCCCGACGTGCTGAGTCCGGCGCCTTGCCGCCACGTTTTCGCACTCCATCGCCCTTCGCCTGGGGTATCGCGTTACTCTTCCTTGTCCTGTTCATCCAGGGCATGATGGCCACCGAGATCACCCCCGAGCGCCTGCTCAAGGGCGCGGTAAACCTCGTGCACTTCCTGGGCAGAGCCTTCCCCCCTGACGGCAACGATCTGGGCGTTATCGCCGGGGCAATGCTCGAGACCCTGAACATCGCCATCGTGGGTGTCGTCATCGGTGTGGTACTGAGCCTGCCCCTCGCCCTGTTGGCGGCTCGCAACACCGCTCCCGCTGCCTGGGTACGCGTCTTTACGCGGCTGATCATTACCACCATGCGCACCATCCCCGACTTGATATGGGCGCTGATCTTCGTGGTGGCTGTGGGCCTGGGCCCCATGGCGGGTGTCCTGGCCATCGTGATGGATACCATCGGTTTCGCCGCCCGCTTCTTCTCGGAGCGAATCGAGGAAGTTCACCCTGGCCCCTCCGAGGCATTGAGTGCCACCGGCGCCGGCCGTCTTTCCGTGATAGGGGCTGCCATCTTGCCGGAAACCCTGGCATCGATGACCGCGACCAGCCTTTACAGCGTGGAGAAATCGCTGCGTTCTGCCGTAACGCTGGGCCTGGTGGGTGCGGGGGGTATCGGGGTCGAACTGGCCGCGGCCATGCGCTTGTTCAACTACAACGAGGCGTTGAGCATCATACTGGTGATTCTGGTCGTGGTTGTGGGCTTTGAGCAGCTTTCTTCGACGATCCGGCGGCGCGTGATTTAACGCGCCACAGCGTTCTTCCGTGCTGATGTGACTGTGGCTCTGCCAGAAAATGGTGTCCCATCCACCACAAGGGGCTCACGACAGCCGTGGGGAGCCCCTCGGCCACTCGGTCCGCGCATGCGCGGGGCACTCCCCTGCGCAGACACCGCTCCCTCGCCTTGGTATTCTCGGCGGCTATATCGATAATCCGTATGAAAGGGAGCCGCCATGTGGGACGAACGCTACGCCACCGATGACTACGTCTACGGCACCGAGCCCAACGACTTCCTGCGCGAGCAGGCGGGGCTGATCGGTGCACCGCCGCGCGAGGTGCTGTGCCTGGCCGATGGCGAGGGGCGCAACGGCGTCTACCTGGCCGGGCTCGGCCACCGGGTCCTCTCCGTGGACGCCTCGGCCGTGGGCCTGCGCAAGGCGGCCAAGCTGGCCGAGCAGAAGGGCGTCGCGCTCGAGACCCGGGTTGCCGACCTCACCGAGCATGCCTTCGCTGCCGAGGCCTTCGATGCGGTGGTCTCGATCTTCTGTCATGTGCCCGAGGCGGGGCGCCCGCACCTGCATCGCCAGGTGGCGCGTGCCCTCAGACCCGGCGGCATCCTCATCCTCGAGGCCTATACCCCGGACCAGGCGCCGCGGGACACCGGCGGGCCGCCCACGTCGGACCGCACCCCCACGGCCGTGGAGCTGGAGGCGGCCTTCGCCGACTTCGAGATCCTCGCCAGCCGCGAGCTGGAGCGCCAGGTGATCGAGGGCCGCGGCCATACCGGCCTGGGTGCCGTGGTCCAGTTCATCGCCCGCAAGCGCCGCTGACGGCGGCCGGGAGATGCCTGAAGGGGGGCGTCACTGCTTTGCCGCCGGCAGCAGGGCGTCGCTCGACTGGCTCAACAGGCACTCGAGCAGCGCCGATGCGAAGCGCCGGCGAATGGTGATGGCGTAGAACTCCTCGAAGACCCCCGGCAGGCTGCCGAAATCCGTCAGCGTACCGGCGTGCAGCTCGTCGCGTACCACCACCCGGGGCATTACGGCCAGATGGGATGTATCGCGCGCCAGCAGGCGCATCATCGCCATGTCATCCACCTCGGCAACGATCGTGGGCGTCAGGCGGTGGTACTCGCAGAGCTGTTCGAACGCCTGGCGCACGGTGCTGTCGGGGCCAGGCACGATCAGGCTGCGGCCACGCAGCCCGTCGGGAAACGCCGGCGGCGGCGCGAGGCTCGACGCGCCGATGATGCTGACGGGCTGGCGCGCCAGTCGCTGCGAGCGCCAGGGGTGCTGGTCGTCACCGTGCACGGCCTGGTTGGCCAGCACGACATCCAGCCGGTGGGCGGAGAGGCGGCGCAGCAGGTCGTCCAGGCCGCCGCTCTGCAGGCTGAGATTCATGTCCTCGCGGCCGAGCAGCGGGCGCAGGAACTCCTCCTGGAAGTTGCGGGAGAGCGTGGCCACGGCGCCCACCCGGACGATCTCGCGGTGCGCCGGGCCACCCTCGGTGAACAGCGCGGTCAGCTCCTCCCCGTGGCGAAAGATGGTGTCGGCATAATCGAAGGCGAGCTGGCCCGCCTCGGAGAGGCGCAGCGTGCGCCCTTCGCGAATGAAGAGCTTCTGCCCCAGGCGCTCCTCGAGTTGCCGGATCTGGTGGGAAAGCGCCGACGGCGAGATGTGCAACGCGTCGGCCGTCTGTGTCAGATGCCCCGACCGGGCGACCTGCCAGAAGTGATAGAGATGGTGATAGTTGAGCTTCATGGTCGCTCCCCGGCGAGAGGGCTACTGTTCTTTTTAAACGAACGATAGCTTCTCGATAAAGCATTTTTTGCAACAGGCCCAGGACGTCATAGTAGCCCGGTGCGTTCTCCACAGGAGCCCTGGCATGACGAACCTGCTCGACGCGGCGCTCCATGCGTCGCTGACACTCTGGCTGGCCCTGCCGGTCGCCCTGCTGATCCTCGCCGGCGTGTGTGCCCGCCTGACCACGCCCGAACGCCAGCAGCACTGCTGGCGTATCGGCCAGGGGCTGATGCTCGCCAGCCTTGTCGCCAGTGCGCTGATCGGTGGGCTGCTGATGACCGATGCCGCCGGCGTGAGTACCGGGCTGCCTAACGCGGCCGCCCCCCTGGGCCTGTATCCAGATGGCCTGGCGGTCGCGATGGCGCTATTGATCAGCTTCCTCGGGGCCGTGCTGCTGCGCTTTGCCGATGGCTACCTGCAGGGGGATCGGGGACGCACCCGCTTCCTGCCCTGGTGCCTGGTGGTGCTGGCCAGCGTCCTGCTGCTGGTATCCACTCACCATCTGCTGGTCATGCTCACCGCCTGGGTCGGCGTCAGCCTGGCGCTGCACCAGCTGCTGACCCTCTACCCCGAGCGCCTCGAGGCGCGCCGTGCCGCCTGGCACAAGTTCATCGTCAGCCGCCTCGGCGACCTCGCCCTGCTGGCCACAGTGGGACTGCTCTACCTCCATTACGGCAGCTTCGAGCTGCCGGTGCTGCTGGCCGAGGCGGCGAGCACCACCGGCGAGGGCTGGGCCCTGCCGGCCGCCTCCATGACCCTGGCACTGGCCGCGCTGTGCAAGTGCGCGCAGCTGCCGCTGCATGGCTGGCTGGTGAAGGTGATGGAGGCGCCGACCCCGGTCTCGGCACTGCTGCATGCCGGCGTGATCAACCTCGGCGGCTATCTCTGGCTGCGTCTCTATCCGCTGTTCGACGGTGTCACGCCGGGGCACCTGATGCTGGTCGCCATTGGCGGCACCACTGCCATCGTGGCCGTGCTGACCATGCTGACCCAGGCCTCCGTCAAGCACGCCCTGGCCTGGTCCACCTGCGCCCAGATGGGCTTCATGCTGTTCGAGATCGGCCTGGGGGCCTATACCCTGGCCCTGGTCCACCTGCTCGCCCACTCGCTCTACAAGGCCCACGCCTTCCTCGCCAGCGGACGCACGGTGCGTGCGGCCCACTGTTCGCGGCTGGCGCCAGCGCCGCTGCGGGAACGCCTGACGCTGGCCGGCGTGACCGCGATAGCGGCAGGGGCGATGCTTCTGACATGGCCCATGCTGGTCAGCCACAACCCGCTCCTCGGCGCGCTGCTGATGCTGTCCGTGGGCGGGGCCCTGCTGGGCATGCCGGCGGGGCTGGCCCTGCCTCGACGCCTCGCCCTGGCCGCCATGGCACTGTCGCTGGTGCCGCTCCATGCGCTGCTGCATGCCCTGGTGTCGCCGCTACTGCCGCGGGCCGCCGACCCACTGACCCTGGCCACCGGCCTGCTCGGCGCGGCGGTGCTGGTCGTGCTGGCCAGCCTGGCCCTGCTGGTCATCCTGCAGCCGCGCCACCCCAGGGTGGCACGCTGGCGGACCCACTTCCGCCAGGGCCTCTATGTCCATCTACCGCTGGAGCGCGCCATCGTCCGCCTGACGCCCCGCCATCGCCCGCTCCCCACCCGGGCGCCCCACGCCACTGTCCCCCTTCAAGGAGATGGATCATGAGCGCCAACGAGACATCCCTGCAGGCCCTGGCCTGCGCCACCGAGCGGGTCGCCCCCACCTGGCCGCTGGATCGCTGGATCGCCGTTAACCCGTGGTGGGGCATGCGCGACCTGCCCATCGAGGAAGCGGAGGCACGCCTTGCCCGGCACGCCGGGGTCACCTTGACCCTGCCGGCCACCTTCTATCGTCAGGCGTGGGCAGCAGGACGCATCCAGCCCGAGGACCTGCGCGGTGCCATCGCCCTGTGTGACGCATCGCTCGACGAGGCAGCCCTGCTGGCCCGGCTGGATCGTCCCGAGGCCAGGCGGCGGCCCCCGGCGAGTGCCTGGGAACTGTCCGCTGAAGATACCGCCGCGACACCCCATGACCCCTTCGCCGCGGTGGCCGAGCTCTGCGCCGGTTATTTCGACCACCACCAGCAGCGCTGGGAAGCGGCGCCGGATGACACCCTCTACGGCTGGTGGCGCAGCCAGAGCCGCCATGACCGGCGCCTGAGCGCCGCCCAGCGCAGGCGCATCGAGAGGCTGCCGGCTGATGCGGCGGCCGCCCGCGACACGCTGCTCGATGACCTGGCGCTCGCCCCCGACGCCCTGGAGGCACTGGCCCATACCCTGCTGCTGCGGGTCAATGGCTGGGCCTCATGGTGCCAGGGGCTGGCCTGGCACACGCCAGCCGCTGCGCGTCACGCCGGCATCGATGAGCTGCTGGTGGTCCTGCTGGGCTGGGAGTGGCTGGGGCTGGCCGAACTGGCAAAGCGCCGCCGTGCTTACTGGCGGGCACAGTGGACGCCGTCACCCGCTAAGCCAGCCCCCGACCACCGGGCGCTGTGGTGCTGGCAGTGTGCCTACGAGCTGGGCTATCAGCGGCAGCTGTCCGCGATGCTGGCGGCACCCCCCGCCGCCCCACGGCAGCAGCCGGCCGCCGTGCAGGCCGCCTTCTGCATCGACGTGCGTTCCGAACGGTTTCGGCGCCATCTCGAGGCCGCCTCGCCCGCGATCGATACCCGGGGCGTGGCGGGCTTCTTCGGCATGCCGATCACCCACGCCAGCGCGGGGCCGACACGCGCCCTGCCACGGGTGCCCGGTCTGCTCTCGCCCCGCTACCGCACCGAGGAGGTGCCGCCCCGCGCCGCGCTGCACCACCGGCGCTATCGGCAGGAAGCCCGGCGCGAGGGCCTTCGCCATGCCAAGTACCATGCGCTGTCGACCTTCACCCTGATCGAGACGACCGGGCTGGCCTGGGCGTGGAACCTGTTGAGGGACAGTGTCCATCGCCCCGCTCCCTCGGCAGTGCCGACGCCTCTCGCGGGCCCCTTTGATGCCGAGGGCGACACGCCGCTGCCACTGGAGACGCGCGTCGACCTTGCCCATGGACTGCTCGACGCCCTGGCACTGGGGGACGAAGTGGCACCGCTTCTGGTGCTGATCGGCCACGACTCGGCGAGCAACAACAATCCGCATCACGCCGGACTCGCCTGCGGCGCCTGCGGCGGCCACGGCGGTGGCGTGAATGCAAGGCTGGCCGCCCGGTTGCTCAACGACCCGGCGGTACGACGGGAGCTCGAGGCCCGCGGCATGTCGCTGCCGGCCACCACGCATGTGCTGGCCGCCAGCCACTGCACCCTCACCGATGAGGTCACGCTGCTGGATACCGAGGCCGTCCCCGCGGCACTGATGTCCCGGCTGCCATCGTTTGAACAGGCCCTGGCACGGGCCGGCGCGGCGACGCGCGAAGAGCGCGCCACGGCGCTGGGCGTGGCGACCGGTGACGCGGCAGCGCGCCTGTCGGCACTGCAGCGGCGCGGCAACGACTGGTCCCAGCCACGCCCCGAGTGGGGGCTGGCCAACAACGCGGCCCTGCTGCTGGCTCCCCGCAGTGCCAGCCGTGGCCTCGACCTCGAGGGGCGGGTCTTCCTGCACGACTATGACCCCGAGCGCGACCTCGACGGCAACACCCTGGAGGCGCTCATGACGGCCCCGATGCTGGTGGCCAGCTGGATCAACCTGCAGTACTACGCCTCGGTGGCGGTGCCCTCCCTCTACGGCGCCGGCAACAAGCTGCTGCACTCGGTGGTCGGCGGCCATGTCGGCGTGATCGAGGGCAACTCGCCGCAGCTGCGCATCGGCCTGCCGCTGCAGTCGCTGCACGACGGCATGGCGTGGCGTCACGAGCCGCTGCGCCTGACGGTCGTGATCGACGCACCGTGCGAGCGGATCGAGGGCATACTGGCACGCCAGCCCGATGTCGCCCGGCTGGTTGAGCACCGCTGGCTGTGGCTGTGCCGGCGCACCGAGACGGGACTGGCACTGTACACGCGGGCCGGCTGGCAGCACCTGGCGTGAGGCCCGCGACGGCGCGAAGCGCAGCGATGACCACGCCTCGGCGCGCAAGATCCGGTATCCTGAGCGGACGGATTCCCCCTTTGGCAGCGCTCCCGCTTGGAGAGAGACATGGACGAGACCCTGGAGGCGATCATCGTGGGCGGCGGCATGGTCGGCGCGGCCGTGGCGGCGGCACTCGGCCAGGCCGGCCTGGCCGTCACGCTGATCGAGGGTGGCGGGCCGCCCGAGGCGATCGCCGCGGATGCGCCCTTCGACCTGCGCGTATCGTCGCTCAACCTGGCCTCGCAGCGATTGCTGGAGCGGGTGGGTGCCTGGTCGTTCATCCCCGAGGCACGCCGCTGCCCCTTCCGCCATATCGAGGCCAGCGACGAGAGCGAGGCGCGCCATGTCCATTTCAGCGCCGCCGACCTCGAGCTCCCCGACCTGGGCCACTTCGTCGAGAACCGGGTGATTCGCCATGCCCTCTGGCAGCGCCTGGCCGAGCTGCCCAGCGTCACGACCCTCTGCCATGCCAGCCCGGTCGCGCTGGTCAGCGGCGGGCAGCAGGCGCTGGTCGAGCTCGATGACGGCCGGTTGCTGGCCGCCCGGCTGGTGGTGGGCGCCGACGGCGCCGGCTCACGCATTCGCGAGCTGGCCGGCATTGCCACCCGCGACGAGGACTACGCCCAGCGCGCCCTGATCATCAACGTGCGCACCCGCCTGCCCCAGCAGGACGTGAGCTGGCAGCGCTTCACGCGCGATGGCCCCCAGGCGCTGCTGCCCCTGCCCGGCCCTCACGCCTCGCTGGTGTGGTACGACAGCGACGCGGCGACGCGCGCTCGCGAGGCGCTGGATGACGAGGCGCTGCGCCAGGCCATCGAGGCGGCCTTTCCCACCCGGCTGGGCGGCATCGAGGCGGTCCTCGGCCGCGCCAGCTTCCCCATCCGCCGCCGCCATGCCGAACGCTACGTGCGGCCACGCCTGGCGCTGGTGGGTGACGCCGCCCATGTCATCCACCCGCTGGCCGGCCAGGGCCTCAACCTCGGGCTGCAGGACGCCGCCGCGCTGAGCGACCGGGTGGTGTCGGCCTTCCAGGCGGGCCAGGAGCCGGGCGGACGCGGCCCGCTGGCCGGCTATGCGCGTACCCGGCGCCCTCAGACCCTGGCCATGCTCACCGCCATGGAGACCTTCCACCATGTCTTCACCGGCCCGGCACCGCTGCGTCAGGCCGGCGGCGCCGGCCTGGCGGTGGCCGAGCGCCTGGCCGGCGCCAAGCGCCAGGTGATGCGTCACGCCCTGGGGCTGTGAGCGCCAGGGCGGCTGGCGTCGCGCTGGGGCCTGCCGCCGCTACCCGGTCTTCGCTTGAAGCCCCGCGGCCGGCCGTGGCCAAGGCGTCGTCTCGGCCAGGGCGGCCTCGAGGAAGGCCAGCAGCTCGGGCAGTTCGCCCTCGATGTGCTGGCTGAGGTCATGGTCGCCGGGCAGCAGGCGCAGCTCGGCCGGGGTATCGCCGCGGCTGGCGTAGAGGCGTTCGGCATCGCTGGGCGGAATCACCCGGTCATCACGCCCGTGGACCAGCAACACCGGGCAGCGTATCTGCGGCAGGGTCGTCACCGGCGCGATGGCCGCGAAGCGGTGGCCGATCACCCGCTCCACGTAGCGCATCACGTACCAGCCCACGGGAAAGAACGGCAGCCCCTTCTCCGCCAGCCAGCGGCGCATCATGCCATCGGGGTGAGCGAAGGCCGAGAGGCTGATCACGGCGGCAATGTCGTCGCGCCGCGAAGCGGCCAGCAGCACCGCCGCGGCCCCCACCGAGTGCCCGAGCAGCGCCACCGGGGCATCGGCCAGTCCCGGGCGGGCGCGCAGCCAGGCCAGTGCCGCTTCGGTGTCCTCGGCGAAGCGCGGCATGGAGGAGAAGCTGTCGGCGTCGCTGTCGCCGTGGTTGCGGGCATCGAACAGCAGTACGTTCCAGCCGGCCGCCTGCAGCGGCATTGCCAGCGGCAGCATCAGCTCGCGATTGGCGCCCCAGCCGTGGGTAATCACCACCGTGCCCCGCCCTTCGCCGGGCAGCCACCAGCCCGTCAGCGACCGCCCGCGCCGGGTGGCAAGGGTCACTGTCTCGCCCGTCACGCCATGCGCGTCCAGCCGATGCTGAACCGGCACCCGCGGGGCCGCCAGGCTGATGCGCAGCCGCCGATGGAAAAGATGCAGCAGCAGTGCCAGGCCCGCCGGCAGCAGTCCCCACCCCAGCCATGGTGATACGCCCGTCATCGCCTAGACGCCGCCATTGAGCCACCAGGTGGCGGCGTTGAGGTAGGCGGCGAAACTCACCCAGGCCAGGTAGGGCACGAGCAGCCAGGCGGCGAAGCGCGAGACCTCGGCGAAGCGGCGGATGGTCAGCACGATCAGTCCCCACAGCAGCAGCAGGTCGAGCAGCGCCAGGCCCATCCAGTGCAGGCCGAAGAACAGGATCGACCAGAGGGCGTTGGCGGCGAGTTGAGCAACGAAGGGCCAGAGCGTGTGCCAGCGGGCTGCGGGGGTGGCGGCCAGGCTGGCCCGCCAGGCGGCGAGCGCCATCAGCAGGTAGAGCAGCGTCCAGGCGATGGGGAAGACGAGGGCGGGCGGGGTGAGCGGCGCCTTGACCAGGCCGGCGTACCATTCGCCGGGCGGCGTGGCAATGCCGCTCAGCGCGGTCAGCGTCACCAGCACAAGCCAGCCGAGGAGTATCATCAGGGAGCGGGTCGGGGTCATGCGCGACATCCTTGCCAGTCGGGCGTTCGTCGAGGTTACCACACTCCTCCGGCGGCCCAGGCTGCGGCATGGCGCCCCGGGGCCGCGATTCGTGTGAACGCGTCTTCCCGAGGGGGCCTGCGCCGCTGAGGTAGCGCGGCACGGCGGGGTGACGGGAATCGCACCCGGCAGCGCATTTCACAGTGGTCAAGGCCCGCAGCGCAATGTTATAACCTCCCCTTGTTTTATCGGAGGCTTCCCATCATGGCGCACCGCCGACACCGGCATCGCCCGGAAGGGCCCTGCCATTTCTCGTTGATGTCACTCTCCGCAACCCGACGCCTGCTGCTGGTCGCCGCACCGCTGATCGCCCTGTGGCTCGCGGTCTTCTGGGCGGTAGGGGGGTGGCGCTGATGGCGCGCCTGCAACTGCACGACCTGCAGCTGGCCCGCGGTGGCCAGACGGTGCTCGAGCACCTGGATGGCCGCTTCATGGATGGCGCCATCACCGCCCTGATCGGCGCCAACGGCGCCGGCAAGAGCACCCTGATCGCCGCCATCATGGGCATGCTGGCCCCGGTGGCCGGTAGCGTGGAGTGCCGGGTGCCCCGGGAGCGCTGTGCCTGGCTGCCCCAGCAGCTCGCGCTGGATCTCACCTTCCCGATGAGCGTGGAAGAGCTGATCATGACCGGCACCTGGCCCAGCCACGGCGCCTTGAAGGGGTACTGCGCGGCCCACTACCGCCGCGGCCGCGAGATCATGGCGCGGCTGGGCATCTCGCACCTGGCCCACCGGCCGCTGGGCGAGCTCTCCGGCGGCCAGCGCCAGCGGGCCCTGCTGGGCCGTACCCTGATGCAGGAAGCCGAACTGCTGCTGCTCGACGAGCCCTTCGCCAACGTCGATATCGAGACCGTGGACGTGCTGATGGAGGTGCTGCGCGACATGGCCCGGCGCGGCACCACCATCATCGTGGTGATCCATGACATGGAGCAGCTCGGTCGCCTGGCCGACGACGTCCTGCTGCTCACCGGCGGGCATGGCCGCTGGGTCAGCCCCGACGTCCTGCTCGACCACCATCACGGCCTGGCGCCCCGGGCGCCGCGCCTGCCCCTGACCTTTCCGGATACTTCCCATGCTGGCACTGCTTGACGCCTGGCTGATGGCACCCCTCGAGTACGGTTTCATGCGGCGCGCCCTGGTGGCCGGCCTGGCGTTGTCGCTGGCCGCGCCGGCGCTGGGTGTCTTCCTGATGCTGCGCGGCATGAGCCTGATCGGCGACGCCATGGCCCATGCCATCCTGCCCGGCGTGGCGCTGGGCTTCCTGGCTGCCGGGTTCTCGCTGCCGATCATGAGCCTGGGCGGCATCCTCTCGGGTCTGCTGATCGCGGTGCTGGCCGGCAGCGTGTCGCAGATGACCGGACATCGGGAGGATTCGGCCATGGCCAGCTTCTTCCTGATCTCGCTGGCCGCCGGCGTCATGCTGGTGTCGCTGGGGGGCAGCAGCGTGGACCTCACCCATGTGCTGTTCGGCTCGATACTGGCCGTGGACTCCACCGCCCTGCTCCTGATCGCCGGCATCACCAGCCTGATCGTGGTCATCCTGGCGGTGATCTTCCGCGCCCTGGTCGTCGAGTGCCTGGACCCGCTGTTCCTGCGTGGCCAGGGGGTGCGCGGCGGACTGGTGCACGGCATCTTCCTGGGGCTGGTCGTGCTCAACCTCACCGCCGGCTTCCAGACCCTGGGCACCCTGATGGCCGTTGGCCTGATGATGCTGCCGGCCACCACGGCACGCTTCTGGAGCCAGCGCCTGGAGGGGCTGATCGCCATCGCCATCGCCATCGCCCTGGTATCCAGCACCGGTGGCCTGCTGCTCTCCTATCACCTGAGCCTGCCGTCGGGCCCGGCCATCATCCTGCTGGCCGGCAGTGGCTATGTGGTCTCCGCGCTGTTCGGCCGCCATCACAGCCTGACCGCCCGCTGGCGCCGCCATGCCGAGCCACTGGGCGCTGCCGAGCAGGATTGACGGCACCACCACCGTCACTCGTCTCTCACCCACTGACACAACCGCCAAGGAAGTCTGCCATGCATCTTTCCCGAACCTCCGCCCTGCTTGCCGGCCTTGCCACTCTGCTGACCCTGCCCACCGCCCTGGCCAGCGAACGCCTTCAGGTGGTCACCAGCTTCAGCATCCTCGCCGACATGGTCGAGAATGTCGGCGGTGAGCATGTGGCGGTGACCTCCCTGGTCGGCCCCGACAGCGACGCTCACGTCTACTCCCCGCGCCCCACCGACGCCCGTGCCCTGGCCGAGGCCGACCTGGTGGTCTTCAACGGCCTGCAGTTCGAGGGCTGGATGGAGCGCCTGGTCGACGCCAGCGACTATGCCGGCGCCCTGGTGGTGGCCACCGACGGCATGGGTGAATTGACGGCCACCGCCGAGGAGCAGGGCCATGAAGGCCACGACCACGAACACGACCAGCACGATGATCATGGCCATGAAGGCCACGACCACGGCGACGATGATCCCCACGGCTGGCAGGACCTGGGCATGGGCCGCGTCTACGTGGAGAACATCCTGGCGGGCCTGACCGAGGCCGACCCGGACAACAGCGAGGCCTACAACGCCAACGCCGAGCGCTATCTGGAGGAGATTGCCGCCACCGATATCGAACTGCGTGAGCTGCTCGGCGAGATTCCCGCCGACACCAGCGTGATCACCGGCCACGACTCCTTCGGCCACTTCGCCCGCGCCTACGGCCTGCAGTTTCTCTCCCCCCAGGGGCTCTCCACGGAGAGTGAGCCCAGCGCCGCCAACATGGCCCGGCTGGTCGACGTGATCCGCGAGGAGAACGTCAAGGCGCTGTTCCACGAGAACATGACCAGCCCGGCGATGATCAACCAGCTGGCCGAGGAGGCCGGCCTGCCGGTGGCCGGCACCCTCTATGCCGACGCCCTGGCCGCGGAGGGCGAGGCCAGCACCTACCTGGGCATGATGCGCCACAACGCTCACACCCTGCACGACGCCCTGGCCGAGCCGGGCCATGATGACCATGGCAATGACGACCACGAGCATGACGATTACCACGGGCACAGTCACTGAGCGACAGGCTCATGACGCGACCAGCGCCACCTTCGGGTGGCGCTGTTTTTATCTGGACACCGACTTTGTGGGAACATAGATGCCTCTACCACCAGGGAGGCCGCCATGCTCGAGCTGCATCAGGTCCACAAGGCCTATGTCACCCCCCAGGGCCCACTGGCGGTGCTGGCGGGCGTCGACCTGACCCTGGCCGTCGGCGAGAGCCTGGCGCTGATGGGCGAGTCGGGCAGCGGCAAGTCCACCCTGCTGCACCTGGCCGCCGGGCTCGACCTGCCCGACCGCGGCGAGGTCCGGGTGGGCGGCCGCGCCATCTCGTCCCTCGACGAGGCGGGCCGGGCACGCCTGCGTCGCGAGACCCTGGGCCTGGTGTTCCAGCAGTTCCACCTGGTGCCGAGCCTGTCGGTACTCGACAACCTGCGCCTGCAGGCGCGCCTCGCCGGTCGCGAGGACAGCGCCTGGACGGCCGAGCTGGTCGAGCGGCTGGGCCTTGCCGGACGGGAGGGGCGCTATCCGGAGCAGCTCTCCGGTGGCCAGCAGCAGCGCCTGGCCATCGGCCGCGCCCTGGCGCCGCGCCCGGCCCTGCTGCTCGCCGACGAGCCCACCGGCAACCTCGACGAGAGCACTGCCGACGATGTCCTGGCGCTGCTGCTGGCCCTGGTGCGTGACACCGGCTGCGCGCTGCTGATGGTCACCCACAGCCCTCGGGTGGCCGCGCCGCTGGATCGGCGTCTGCAGCTTTCCCATGGCCGGCTGACGGCGCCCGCGATGGGGCAGGCCCCATGCGCCTGATACTGACCGCCCTGCTGACCCTGCTGTCCCACTACCGCCGCCACCCCGGCCAGCTGGCCATGCTGCTGCTGGGCCTCTGGGTGGCCGGGGCGCTGTGGAGTGGGGTGCAGGCCATCAATGCCTCGGCCCGCGACAGCTACGACCGGGCCGAGGCGCTCTTCACCACCGGCCTGGACCGCCTGGAACGCCGCGACGGCGAGCCTCTCGACCGCGAGGACTTCGTGACCCTGCGCCGTGCCGGCCTGCCCGTCTCACCGCTGCTGGAAGGCCGGGTGGTCACGGCACAGGGGGAGCGGCTGACGGTGATTGGCATCGACCCGCTGACCCTGCCCGGCGACAGCGCCTTCGCCACGGCAGGGAGTGGCGGTGAGCTGACGGCCTTCTTCACGCCGCCCTGGCAGACCCGGCTGGCCCCGGACACCGCCCCGCGGCTGGGCCTCGAGCGGCAGGCGGCCCCCGGCGCCGAACCGGTGCTGGCCGATGGCCACCGGCTGCCGCCGCTGGCGCTCGCGCCATCGCTGCCCCCAGATACCCTGGTGATGGACATCGCCGCTGCGGCGCGGCTGCTGGAACGGGGCGCCATGTTCAGCCGGCTGGTGAGCGCCCCCGGGGCGCTTGAGTCGGCACCCGCGGGCTACCGACTCAGCCGCGCCGAGACCCTGGTCGACCCGGGCGAGCTCACCGCCAGCTTCCACCTCAACCTCACGGCCATGGCGCTGCTGGCGCTGATCGTCGGGCTCTTCATCGTCCAGGCGGCGCTGGGCCTGGCGCTGGAGCAGCGACTGGGGCTGCTGCGTACCCTGCGCGCCCTGGGCGTATCCGGGCGCACCCTGGTTGCCCTGCTGGCGCTCGAACTGCTGCTGCTGGGCAGCATCGGTGCCCTGGCAGGCATCGCCAGCGGTGTCTGGCTGGCCCATGCCCTGCTGCCGGACGTGGCCGCCACGCTGGGCAGCCTCTACGGTGCCACGGTGAGCTCGCAGCTGCGCCTGCCCTGGCACTACTGGCTGGGTGGGGTCGGCGTGACCCTGGGCGGGCTCTTCATTGCCGGCAGCGGCATGCTGTGGCGAGCCGCGCGCCTCGGCGTGCTGGGGCTCGGCCAGGCCCAGGCCTGGCGCGCCGGCTTCCAGCGCCAGCTGCGGGGCCAGGCCATTGCCGGCCTCCTGGCGGCCCTGCTGGCCCTGGCGGTGTGGGCCTGGCTGGCCACGCAGCCGGCCGGCGAGGGGCTCCTCGCCGGCTTCGTGCTGGTCGCAGCGGTGATGCTGGCCTCTGCCCTCTGGCTGTCGCCGCTGCTGGCGGCCGGGCTTGCCGGCCTGGGCAGGCTCGCCCGGCACCGCCCCCTGACCCAGTGGGCCCTGGCCGATCTCCAGCTCCAGCTGCCGCGCCTCTCGCTGGCCATGATGGCACTGCTGATCGCGCTTTCCGCCAACCTGGGCGTGGGCAGCATGGTCGGCGGCTTTCGCCTGACCTTCCTCGACTGGCTCGACCAGCGGCTGACCGCCGACCTCTACCTGCGGCCACCGGCCGAACGGTTCGATGCGGTACGCGCCTGGCTCGACACCCGCGACGAGGTGGCCGAGCTGCTGCCCACCGCCGACGCCGACTCGACCCTGCGCCAGGTGCAGGCCGGGGCCGACGCACGGCGCCTCGACGTCCCGGTATCGCTGTTCGGTATCACGCCGGGCCGGCGGCTCACCCCGACCTGGCCGCTGCTCGAGACGCGCGCCGGGCGGGAGGCCGCCTGGGCGGCGCTGGAGGACGGCGACGCCTTCATCAACGAGCAGCTGGCCCTCGGCCAGGGCATCACCCCGGGAGACCGACTGGTACTCCGTGCACCGAACGGACGACAGCAGGTCACGGTGGCAGCCACCTACCCCGACTACGGCAACCCCCGCGGCGAGGTGCTGCTGACGGCGACGGCCCTGCGGGAGCGCTTTGCCGGCGCACCGAGTTCGCTGGGCATCGTGCTCGCCGATGCGGCTAGCCGCGAGACGCTCTCGCGGGCACTCACCGAGCGCTTCTCGCTGGATTCGCAGGCGTTGATCGACCAGCGCCAGGTCAAGTCGCTCTCCACCGAGATCTTCGAGCGCACCTTCGCCATCACCCGGGCGCTCAACGCCCTGACCCTGGCCGTGGCGGCCCTGGCCCTGCTCGCCAGTCTGCTCGCCCAGGCGCGAGAGCGCCGCCGCCGGCTGGCGCCACTGTGGGCACTGGGCGTGACCCGTGGACGCCTGGCGGGCATCCAGCTGGTCCAGCTGGGCGGAGCCTCGCTGGTCACGGGGCTGGCGGCCGTGCCACTGGGCATTGCCATCACCGCCTGCCTGGTAGCGGTGATCAACGTCGCCGCCTTTGGCTGGCGCCTGCCGCTGCATGTCTTTCCCGACCAGATCGCCCTGACCCTGGCGACCGCCCTGGGCGTGGCGCTGCTGGCGACCGGCCTGCCGGCCCTGACACTGTGGCGTACGCCGCCTCGCACCCTGCTGGCCGAGGAGGAAACGCCATGACGCGCTGGTTGACCTGGCTGCCGGTGGCACTGCTGGTCAGCCTGCTGGCGGGCTGCGAGGGGGAGATGTCCCCTGCGCCTTCCCAGGGCTTCGCCGGGCTGGGGGCCGACGCTGACGGCTTCCGGGAAGCCACACCGGGGACTCGCCTGCGCTTTCCCGAGGACCATGGCCCTCACCCCGACTTTCGTATCGAATGGTGGTACCTCACCGCCAACCTCGAAGACGCGAACGGTGAGTCGCTGGGCGCGCAGTGGACCCTGTTCCGTCAGGCCCAGCAGCCGCCGGAAGAGCGCCCTGACACGGCGGGCCCCTGGGCCGCCGACCAGCTGTGGATGGCCCATCTGGCCGTCTCCCGAGGCGAAACCCACCGGGTGGCCGAACGCTTCGCCCGCAGCAGCTCGCGGGAAAGCGACCCCGACGACGACCAGGCCGGCGTCACCGCGTCCCCCTTCCGGGCCTGGCTCGACGACTGGACGCTGGTCAGCCGAGGCGACGAGCCAGAAGGCGATGCCCTCGACCGCCTCGCCCTCTCCGCTCACGCCGGAACGGACGGGGCACGCTTCGGCTACCGGCTGGACCTGGAGGCCGAGGGACCCCTGGTCGTTCACGGCGAGAACGGCTTCAGCCAGAAGTCGGCCGACGGCCAGGGTTCGATCTATGTCAGCCAGCCCTTCTACCGGGTCAGCGGCGAGGTCATCCTGGAGGGTGCCTCGCATCAGGTGACAGGTCGCGCCTGGCTCGACCGCGAATGGAGCAGCCAGCTGCTCGGCCCCGACCAGGCGGGCTGGGACTGGTTTTCGCTGCATCTGGCCGATGGCCACCGGCTGATGGCCTTCCGCCTGCGCGGCGGCGGCGTGGGCGGCGATGACTACCTCTCGGGCAGCTGGATCACCCCCGCAGGCGAGACCACGCCCCTCGAGGATGACAGCCTCGTCCTCGAGCCTCTGGCCACCTCGGCCGTGGCCGGCCGTGAGCTGCCCACTCGCTGGCGGCTGCAGCTCCCGGACCAGGACCTCGACCTGATCGTCGAGGCACCCCACGCCGATCGCTGGATGGCCACCACGGTGAGCTACTGGGAGGGCGAGGTGATCGCCCGTGATCGCCGAAGCGACGAGCCCCTGGGAGAAGGCTACCTGGAGATGACGGGGTATTGATGGGCGCGGACTGAAGATCGCGCCCACTGACACAACGAGGCCGCCCCGGGGGGCGGCCTCGCGAGCATGCCGTCATGGCATCATCAGGCGTCGGGGATCTCCAGCGCCTGCTGCACCGCCGGCCAGCCCGCCTCGCCGTCGCGGGTGGTCACGCCCTCGAGGAAGGCCTGTACCTTGCCGGGGTTGGCGCGAATCCAGTCCAGCGCCACCACCTCGGGCTCGCGCTCCTCATAGCTGAAGCCGCGGATCATCTCGCTCTGATCCTCGGCCGTGAAGCTGAGCTGGTCGAGCAGCCGGGTGGCGTTGGGCGCGGCCTCGGCAAAGTCGCTGGTCACCAGGGTCCGCACGTCACTGCGACCGCCATCCGGGCCCCACATGTCCTGGGTGTCGGTCAGGTACTCGACGTCGTACTCGATGTTCATCCAGTGCGGCGTCCAGCCGGCGAAGACGATCCACTCTTCGCGATCGATGGCCGCTTCGACGGCGCTGAGCATGCCCGGCGTGGAGGTCTCGGAGAGGTTCCAGTCGCCCAGGCCATAGGTGTCGTCCTCCACGGCCTCGTTGAGGGTGTCGCTCATGCCGGAGCCGACCTCGATGGAGTAGACGGTACGGCCGAGCTTCTCGGCGATCTCCTCGTCCGCCAGATCCTCGGCGGAGGTGACACCGGCCTCATGGACATAGGTCGGCACCGCGAAGCCCAGTCGCGCGCCGTCGACATTGTTGCCGAGGTCGACGATCAGGCCCTTGTCCATGGTGGTATCGAACATCGACTGCTGAGCGGGCAGCCAGGCCGCCAGGAAGGCATCCAGTTCGCCCTGGGTGAGGGCCTCGTAGGTGATGGTGGAGCCGAGCTCCTGCTGGCGGGTCTGGTAGCCCAGAGCGTCCAGCAGCTCAGCGGCCAGGGCGGTCTTGACGGTCACGCCGGGCCAGGCGGGGACAGAGAAGCGCACCTCGCCAGGCTCTTCGGCCAGGGCAGCGGAACTCCAGGCCAGCGGCGCCGCCAGCAGGGCACCGGCCAGGGCAAGGGGAACGGGGCGGTTGAGCACTTTCATCGGGTCTCCTTGGCAGGTCATGCCATGAACGAACATGGACGAGACCTTATCGCTCCAGGCCGTTGAAGGCAAAGCCCGCCCCGCCGGCTCAGTCGCCCATCTGGCCGAGGCGATCGGCCTGCACGACCTCGATCCAGTAGCCATCGACATCCTTGACGAAGACCACGTCCTTCATCCTGCCCTGGTCGCCGCGCTTGACGAAGGTCACGCCGTTGGCGTCGAACCAGGCCTGGGCGGCCTCGAGGTCGGGCACGCTGAAGCAGATATGGCCGAAGCCCTGGGGGTCGGCATTGCCGTCATGGTAGGCGAAGTCCTGCTGCGCCTCGGTACCCCAGTTGTGCGTCAGCTCGAGCACGCCGCGCTGACGGAAGGTCCATACGGTACGTTCGGCGGTCTCTTCCGGGACGCGCTCACTGGCGTCCGGCCGGGCCAGGAAGTAGAGCGAGAACTGCATCTCCTCGAAGTCGAGCCGACGCAGCACCTGCATGCCGAAGACCCGTGTATAGAAGGCCAGCGCCTTCTCCGGATCCTTGATCCGCAGCATGGTGTGATTGAGGCGAAAGCCGTCGCTGTCGGCAGTGGGGGCCTGGACGCCGGGATACTGTTCTCCCTGGAAGCTCATGGGCACTCCTTGATTGCTGAGGTCGATATACCGACAAGATGCGGGCAGGCGGCGCGGTTTTCTACCCCGCAAGCCGGATGGCACCTCGCGCACGACGGCCGTTACGTCCTTTATAAGCCATATACACGACTGAAATCCCTTCCCCGTGCCAATGGGGGGATGCCAAAACAGGACTTGAACGGACAGCCCAGCCTTCTACAATAATTGTACATCCAGCAATCGTCACGAGGCCGCCCCATGTCCATTCCGTCCTACCAGCTGGGGGATCATGTCACCCTCAAGGAAATCGCCCATGCCATCGAAAATGGCCTGTCACCGATCGTCGAGGTCGAATCGATGGACGGTATCTACACGGTACGCTTCCACCATGCCAACGACGTCACGGAGCTCTCCGACAATCAGGGCAGGACACGGACCTTTCTGGGTACCGGCGAGATCCGCGACCTGCTTGGCGGCATCGGCCTGACCCACGGCGTGCTGACCTGGGGCGACCAGTGCGGCGACGAGATGATCGGCGTGCCGGGCCATGCCCTGTCGCCGGACGAGATGCTGGCCAGCGGCACGCGGATCGCCTTTCGCTGATCGCCCATGAGAGCCCCGACGATGACCGAGACACCCGGCCAGGCCCCTCGCCTGCCCCCCCATGCTCCACCGGCCAGCCGTCACCTGCTCACCCTGATCCTGCTGGCCGTGCTGCTCACCGGCTGCGCAAGCAACGCGCCGGTCACCCGCGAGGCGTCCGGCGACCTTTCCATCGACCGGGCGCTGATCCTTGCCGAGGCCAGGCGCGCCCTGGGCACCCCCTACCGGCTGGGCGGCACCACCGAACGCGGCATGGACTGTTCGGGGCTGGTGCAGCACGCCTACTCGCGGGCCGGCATCCGCGTACCGCGCACGTCCCGAGAACAGTTCAGGGCCCTGCCGCGGGTCGACGCGGCACGCCCCGGCGACCTGCTCTTCTTCGCCACCGCCGGCGGCGACAAGCCGAGCCACGTGGGCATCTACCTGGGCGATGGCGAGATGATCCATGCGCCCGGGCGTGGCCGCCATGTCACCACCACCACGCTGGCGCTGGACTACTGGCAGGAGCGCTTCCTGGGCGCCGCCGCCCCTGCGCCCTGACGTCATGGCCGAGACCCGGACCGCTATCCGCGCCTGAACCGTCGAGACCGGGCTTTCTGCCGTTCCCTTAAGCGGGCGTTAAGTTGCCGGGGCCAGAGTATCGGGGAACCGTCATGGAGACGCCCCGATGCGACGCCCCGATTCCCTGCCCTCCCCCGTGCCGTACCGGCAGCCGCCGCCACTGGACTGGCTCGAGGCCCACCACTGGCGCGAGCGACGCCGCCTGGAACAGCTCGTGCGACACCGCTTCGCCGCCGAGCACGGTGCCCGCATCGACCACTTCCTGCCGCGCCTGTTCGGGCTCTGGCAGGCCGACAGTCCGCTGGCGGCGGTGGGCATGCGCGCTGCCGCCAGCGGGCCGCTGTTCCAGGAGCACTACCTGGACGACAGCGCCGAGACCTTCCTCTCGCGCCGCCTCGGCCAGGCGATACCCCGCGACGAGATCGCCGAGATCGGCAACCTGGCTAGCCAGCGACCGGGCCTGCAGCGCCCCCTCTACCTCCACCTGGTGGGGCAGCTGGCGGCGGAGGGCATCGCCTGGCTGGTGTTCACCGCCACACCCGAGGTCCATAACGGCATCCGCCGGCTGGGCCTCGACCTCCACTCGCTGATGCCCGCCGACCCGGCCCGCCTGGGGGCCGGCCGGGCCGATTGGGGGCGCTACTACGACTGCCACCCCTGGGTGATGGCCGGCGACCTGCGCCGAGCCCACCGGGCGCTCGTCGACCGAGGCCTGCTGCCCCTGGCAACCCCCGCGGAGGTGACCGATGCCTGGCTGGCCTGAGGCCTTTCTCGCACGGCTGGTACGCCACGCCGCCGAGCACCCGGACCGGCCGGCCCTGGACGACGGCCACCGGCGGCTTGGCTACGGCGAGCTCGCCACTGTCCTGGAGGATCGCCGGCGACGCCTCGCCCGGAGCGACGCTCGTCGGGTGGCGCTGGCGCTGGACAACGGCCTGGAGTGGGCGCTGTGGGACCTGGCCCTGCTGAGGGACGGACGGGTCGCGGTACCGGTGCCCGCCTTCTTCAGCGACGCCCAGCGTCGTCACCTGGTGGCGAGCGCCGGCCTGGACGCCTGGATCGGCCCCCGCGCCGAGACGCTCGGCTTCTCCGCCACGCGCGACCCGGCCATCGCAACCCGGCGGGTGACCTCGCCCCCGGACCTGCATGCCGGCACCACCCGCATCACCTTCACGTCCGGGACCAGCGGCTCGCCCAAGGGCGTCTGCCTCGACGGCCTCGCCCCGCTGACGGTGGCCGAGAGCCTCGCCACGGTGGTCGAACCGCTCGGTCTCGAGCGTCACCTGGCGATGCTGCCGCTGGCGACCCTGCTCGAGAACATCGGGGGCCTCTATGTCCCGCTATGGCTGGGCGCCACCGCCTGCCTGCCCGCGGTCGCCGAGCTGGGCTGGCAAGGGGCGAGCGGCTTCGATCCCCACCGGGCCCTGGCGGCCATCGAGACCTTCCGCCCCCACAGCCTGATCCTGGTGCCCCAGCTGCTCCAGGCTCTGGTAGCGGTGAGCCCCGAGGCCCCGGAGGGCCTGCGCTTCGTCGCCGTGGGGGGCGCCCGGGTGGCGGCCACACTGCTCGAGAGGGCGCAGGCCGGCGGCTGGCCGGTCTTCGAGGGCTATGGGCTCTCGGAGTCCGCCTCGGTAGTCTGCCTCAACCGGCCAGGCGAGCCCGCCCGTGGCGTGGGCCGACCGCTGCCCCATGCCCGGGTCCGCCTGGCCGCCGACGGTGAGGTGCAGGTCCGCGGGGCCACCATGCTCGGCTACCTCGGCGAGCCGGCCGCCGGCAACTGGCACCCCAGCGGCGACCTGGGCCACTGGGCCGGCGAGGCCCTGGCTCTCGACGGCCGTCGCCGGGAGGTGTTCATCACCGCCTATGGCCGCAACGTCGACCCCCAGTGGGTGGAGGGCGAGCTCTGCGCCCGGCCGGCCATCGCCCAGGCGCTGGTTCATGGTGAGGCGCTGTCCGCCAACCGCGCACTGCTGGTGCCCACCTCGCCCGAGGTCGACGACGCCGCGCTTGCCGCCGCGGTCGCCGAGGCCAATGCCGGCCTGCCCGACTATGCCCGTGTCCACGAATGGCGCCGCTGCACGCCCTTCACCTCGGAGAATCACCAGCTGACGGCCAACGGCCGCCTGCGACGCGACGCCATCCATGGCCGCTACCGCGACTGGCTCCTCGCCAGCCGGCCCCACATCGCCCAAGGAGTAACCCCATGACCCCCTACCAGCACCTCCAGGCCGCCACCCGCGCCGAGCGGGACTGGCTGCTTTCCACGCCGCTGCTGACCCGCGCACTGGCCGGCGAGGTGGACCGTCGCGAGTACCTGGCCTTCCTCGGCCAGGCCTATCACCACGTGCGCTTCACGGTCCCGCTGATGATGGCCTGCGGCGCCCGCCTGCCGGACCGGCTGGGCTGGCTGCGCGACGCCCTGGTGGAGTACATCGACGAGGAGCATGGCCACGAGCAGTGGATCCTCGACGACATCCGCGCCGCCGGCGGCGACCCCGAGGCGGCCGCCGCACGCTCAGCGGATCCCGCCACCCGGCTGATGGTCGCCGCCGTACGCGACGAGATCACCCACGGCAACCCGGTGGCCTTCTTCGGCATGGTCCAGGTGCTCGAGGGTACCAGCACGGCACTGGCCACCCAGGCCGCCGAGCGACTTCAGGCGAGCCTCGGCCTGCCCGACGACGCGGTGCGCTACCTGACCTCCCACGGCAGCCTGGACATCGGCCACCTGGCCTTCTTCGAGGGACTGGTCAACCGCCTCGAGGCCGACGACCTGGCGGCGGTGATCGACACCGCGAAGACGGTCTATCGCCTCTACGGCGCCATGTTCCGCGGCGTCGAGGCCCGCTGTGCCGGTGGCAGCGCCACCCTGGAGCTCTCCGATGCGCTGGCCTGACAGAGGGTTTCGCGGCCCTGCCCTGCCGGAGGGGGGCTGGCCCGCCCAGCGGGTCCTGATCACCGGTGCCAGCGGCGGCATCGGCCAGGCCCTGGTGGACGAGTTCGCCGCCGCTGGCGCGACGCTGCTGGTCACGGGGCGCCGAGGCGAGGCCCTCGAGGCTCTCGTCACCCGCCACCCGGGCCAGGTGACGGCCCTGGCCGCCGACCTGACCCGCCCCGGGGACCGGACCGTGCTGACCGAGGCCGCCGTCTCGGCAGGCTGCAATATGCTGGTCAACGCCGCCGGAGTGAACCGGGTGGGGCTGTTCGAGTCCTGCAGCGACGAGGAGCTCGAGGGCCTGGTCACCCTCAACCTCACCGCCACCCTGCAGCTGACCCGGGCGCTGATGCCGATGCTGCTGGCGGCGCGGCATGGCTGGGTGGTCAACCTGGGCTCGACCTTCGGCACCATCGGCTACCCCGGCCAGGTCGGCTACTGCGCGACCAAGTTCGCCCTGCGCGGCTTCAGCCAGGCCCTGCGCCGGGAACTCGCCGATACCCGCGTGCGGGTGCTGCACGTCGCCCCCCGGGCCACCCGTACCGCCATGAATGCCCCTGAGGTCGAGGCGATGAACCAGGCCCTCGGCAACGCCATGGACACCCCCGCCCGGGTCGCCTCGGCGGTGCGCCGCGCCATCGAGCGAGGCCGCGAGGAGACCCAGCTGGGCCGCCCCGAGCGGTTCTTCACACGGCTCAACAGCCTGCTGCCGAGCCTTGTCGACCGGGCCCTGGCGCGCCAGCTGCCGGTCATTCGCCGCTTCGTCGCCGCGTCCGGCGAGACCGCCTCCCGCGACACACCCTGACGTTTCCCGGCAAGAGGATTCCCGCCATGACACGACACGACAGCAAGAAGCCGGCCATGAGAGGCCGCCTGGTCGCGGCCCTGCTGACCACCATCCTGGCCTGGCAGCCGACCACCGGACTGCTGGCCATGGAGGCCGAGATCACCGAGCCGCTCGCCCGGCTGCAGAGTCGCTGGGCCGAGATCCGCTACGAACTGCCCGAGAAACAGCAGGCGGACGCTTATGCCGCCCTGGCCGCCGAGGCAGACCGCCTGATCGAGACCCACCCCGACGCGGCCGAGCTGCACGTCTGGGCCGGCATCGTGCGCTCCACCCAGGCCGGCGCCAGCGGGGGCCTGGGTGCCCTGAAGCTGGTCAAGCAGGCCCGCGCCGAACTGGAGACCGCCCTGGCGCTCGACCCCCTGACACTGGACGGCTCGGCCTACACCAGCCTCGGCGCCCTCTACTACCAGGTTCCCGGCTGGCCGGTGGCCTTCGGCGACGACGACAAGGCGGAGTGGCACCTCAAGCGCGCCCTCTCGATCAACCCCGACGGACTCGACAGCCTCTACTTCTGGGGCGACTATCTGCACGAGCAGGGCCGCGACGGCGAGGCGCGCCGGGCCCTCGAGAAAGCGCTGCAGGCACCGCCGCGACCCGGCCGCGAGCTCGCCGATGCCGGGCGCCGCGAGGAGGTGCGCCGCCTATTGGCCCAACTGAAGGAGTGACCCGCAGCCCATGCGCATCCTGCTGGTAGAGGACGACCCCAGCCTGGCGGCGGGCATCCGCCTGGCCCTCAAGCCCGAGCACTACACCGTGGACCTGCTGGCCGATGGCCGGCAGGCCCTCGGTGCCCTCAAGGGCAACGAGCCCTTCGATGCCGTGATCCTCGACCTCGGCCTCCCCGGGCTCGACGGGATGCGAGTACTGGAGGCGACGCGTCGCCGCGGCAACCGCGTGCCGGTGCTGGTGCTGACCGCCCGCGACGGCATCGACGAGCGCATCGCCGGCCTGGATGCCGGCGCCGACGACTACCTGGTCAAGCCCTTTGAGGTCGCCGAACTCAAGGCCCGGCTGAGGGCCCTGCTGCGGCGCAGCCAGGGCCAGGCCAGCCCGTTGCTGGAATGCCGCGGCATCCGCCTGGACTCCGCCAGTCGAGAGGTGCACTACCGCGGCGAGGCGATCCCGCTGTCGCGCCGCGAGTTCACCCTGCTCCAGGAGTTCATGGGCCACCCGGGCCGCGTCTTCACCCGCGACACCCTGACCCGGCTGGTCTACGGCTGGGAGGAAGACGTGGAGAGCAATGCCATCGAGGTGCATGTCCACCACCTGCGTCGCAAGCTCTTTCCCGGCCTGATCCGCACCGTGCGCGGCATCGGCTATGTGCTGGACCGCGCGCCTCAGGAGGCCGAGGCGTGACCTCCATTCGTCGCCGAACCCTGGGACTTGTGCTGCTGGTGTTCGGCCTCAGCATGCTGGCCATCGGCCTGGTCAGCTACCGCTACGCCGCCCACGAGATCGAGGAGCTCTACGACGCCAGCCTGGCCCAGAATGCTCGCCTGCTGGAGGGACTGATCCAGGCGCCGCTGCCGGATGACCAGCGCGAGGCGCTGCTGGCCAGCCTGGAGAGTGCCCTGCTGCGCGCTGAGCAGTCGGACAAGCGCCTGGCCGGCCATCGCTACGAGAGCAAGCTGGCCTTCCAGCTGTGGGAGCAGGGTCGCCTGGTGCTGCGCTCGGCCAGCGCCCCGCCCGAGCCCTTCACCGAGGCGCCGCCCGGCTATGCCAGCAGTCGGGTGGCCGGCCACGACTGGCGGGTCTATGTCCTCGACCTGCCCGAGTCGCAGCGGGTGATGGTCGCCGAGCGCGACGACGTGCGCGGCGAGCTGACTCGCGCCGTGGCCCTGCGCACCCTGCTGCCGGACCTGGTCGGCCTGCCGCTGCTGGCGCTGCTGCTGTGGTGGGCCACCGGCTGGGGATTGCGGCCGCTGTCGCGGCTGGCCGCGGCGATCCGCCAGCGCGACCCCCACAACCTGCAGCCACTGGTGATGCGCCCCCTGCCCCGGGAGCTGGACACCATCGTCGGTGCCCTGAATCGGCTGCTGGAGCGCATTCGTCGGCTGCGGGTGCGCGAGAAGCGCTTTATCGCCGACGCCGCCCACGAGCTGCGCACCCCCCTGGCAGTGCTCGACCTGCACGCCCAGAACGCCCTGGCCACCGAGGACCCCGCCGACCGTCGCGAGGCGCTGGAGGAGCTGCGCCGCGGCGTGGCCCGGGCCACCCGACTGGTCACCCAGCTGCTGACGCTGGCGCGTCTGGAGCCCGAGGAGGAGGAGCAGGAGGCGAGCGCCCGGCTCGCCAGCGACCTGCTGGTCGAGGTTCGCGAGGCCCTGGCCGAGCTCTCGCCGTTGGCGGTCGAGCGCGGCCAGGCGCTGGAACTCGCCGCGAACGAGGAGAGTGACTGGCGGTTGGCAACCGAACCCGGTGCCATCGCCACCCTGGTGCAGAATCTGGTCGGCAACGCCCTGCGCTACACCCCGGACGGCGGCCGGGTGACGGTGAGCCTGGCGGCCGAGGCGACCCGACTGACGCTGCGGGTGGACGACCAGGGCCCGGGGATTCCCGCCGCGGAGCGCGAGCGCGTTACCGAGCGTTTCCATCGCGCCGGCCCCGGGGCCGGCGCCGGCCTGGGGCTCTCCATCGTCGAGCGCCTGCTGGCCCGCCACGGCGGCACGCTCCGCCTGGAGGAGGCGCCCGGCGGCGGCCTGCGCGCCGTGGCGGCGCTGCCACGGGCCATCCTGGCCTTGCAGAGCTGACGCATGTCGCCGGACTGGGCATAAGGGTTCGTTAAGACATAGCCCTCAGCATGGCGGCGTTGCCATTCAGGACGCTGCCCATGCCACCCACCACCCACGCCCTCTCAAGCTCCCGTGATGCCGTCCCGTCGACCGCATCACGGCCACTGCGCCGCCTGGCGCTGGCCTGGGCCGGCTTCCTGCTGCTGATGCTGGCGATCGACCGACTGGGGCTCGACTTCCGCCTCGCCGGTGCTCTCTATCACCTTCAGGGCGACGGCTGGACGCTGAAGCAGCATGTGCTACTCGAGACCTGGCTGCATCGCGGCGGGCGCAACTTCAGCCAATGGATGGGCGGCGGCGTGGTACTGCTGCTGCTGGTCAGCTTGGTCGCCCAGCCGCTGCACCACTGGCGCCGTCCCCTGCTGTATCTGTTCCTGGCGGTGGCCGGCTCGACGCTTGCGGTCTCGAGCGTGAAGCACCTGGTCCCCATGGAGTGTCCCTGGGACCTGGCCCGCTATGGCGGCGACTGGTCCTTCGTCGGCCTGCTCACGCGGCGCCCCGCCGGGATGCCGGATACCGCCTGCTTCCCCGCCGGCCACGCCAGCGCCGGCTATGCCTGGATCGCCCTCTACTTCTGCCTGCGCCAGGTACGGCCTCGGCTGCGCTGGCTGGGCCTGGCCGTCGGCCTGGGGTTGGGCGTGCTCTTCGGCGCCACCCAGCAACTGCGCGGCGCCCACTTCCTCTCCCACGATCTATGGACGCTGATGCTCTGCTGGACCATCAGCGCCGTGCTGGCGAGCCGTCTGCTGCAGACATCGACGCCCGACATCACGGTCACCCCCCATGTCACCGAGAACGTTCCCAATGCCTGACACCACCACCTCACGTGTCGATGCTCGCCGTCGATTCCACTGGCGGCTGCCGGCCCTCTCCCCCCAGGCCCTGACCCTGCTGGCCTGCCTGAGCTTCACGCTCTTCTACAACCAGCGCTTCTGGGCGTCGGTGATCGAGGCCATGCCGACTACCGGGCTGGCCGGCTGGGGCCAGTTGCTCGGCTACGGCGTGCTGGTGACCGGCCTGCACTTGGTGGTCTTCCTGCCTTTCGTCAACCGGACCACCGCCAAACCATTGCTGACAGGTCTGGTGCTGATCGCCGCCTCGGTCAGCTACTTCACCGGCCACTACGGCACCTACTTCGATACCCACATGATCGATAACGTGCTGCAGACCGATACCCGCGAGGCCGGCGAGCTGCTTACCCCGGGACTGGCGCTCTATCTGCTGCTGTTTGCCGGGTTACCGAGCGCGCTGCTGTGGCGCTGGCCGCTGCGCCGCCGCAGCTGGCGGCGCGGCCTAGGAGCCGGCGCCCTCTGGTGGCTGGGCAGCGTGGCGACACTCGCCGTGGCGCTACTGTTCTCCTTCCAGAGCCTCTCCTCGCTGATGCGCAACCATCACGAGCTGCGCTACCTGGTGACGCCGGGCAATGCCATCGTCTCCACCGGGCAGGTGATGGCGGCGCCGCCACCGCTGCCCGAGGAACGCCTGCCCATTGGCGAGGATGCACGACGTCTGGCGAGCACCGACGGCACCCCACGGTTGCTGGTGCTGGTGGTCGGCGAGACGGTACGCGCTGCCGACTGGGGACTGTCCGGCTACGCACGGCAGACGACTCCTCGGCTGGCCGAGCGTGACGTTATCAACTTCCGTGACGTGGCCAGCTGCGGCACCAGCACTGCCGTCTCGCTACCCTGCATGTTTTCCCCGCAAGGGCACAGCGACTACGACGAACGCTTCACCCGCAGCCACGAGACACTACTCGACGTAGTGCAGCGTGCCGGCTACCGCGTGGTATGGATCGACAACCAGTCGGGCTGCAAGGGAGTCTGCGATGGCGTGGAGCGGGTCTCACTATCGCCGCACGCCTACCCCGAACTGTGCGGAGAGGAGGGTTGTCTCGATGGCGTGCTGATCGAGGCGTTGAAAGGTCAGGTTGCGTCGATCAGCGGCGATACGGTGGTCGTGCTGCATATGCTGGGCAATCATGGTCCCAGCTACTTCCAGCGCTACCCGGAAGACTTCCGGGTCTTCACCCCCACCTGCGACACGGCCGACCTGGCCCAGTGTGACCGGGAGGCGATCGTGAACAGCTACGACAACGCCATCCTCTATACCGACAGCGTGCTGGACGGAATCATCGACGTGCTGGAGGAGAGCCAGTCCCTGGCCACGGCCATGCTGTATGTCTCCGACCACGGGGAGTCGCTGGGCGAGAAGGGGATCTACCTGCACGGCCTGCCCTACGCCATCGCTCCCCGGGAGCAGACCCGCGTGCCCATGGTGTGGTGGGCATCCGATGATTTCCTGGGCAGCCAACGACTGACGAGCGACTGCCTCACTGCCCAGCGCGACGACTCACTGAGCCATGCCCACCTGTTCCACTCTCTGCTCGGGCTACTTGGCGTGGAAAGCGAGGTTCGCAAGGACGCCCTGGACCTGACGGCAAACTGCCGCGCCCCGGGGGCACAAGCCCCCGGGGCGCGATCCTCGGCCGGGTGATCGGGAGGGTGATCAGGACGCCGGGCTTACAGCTCGTGGCCGGTCACCACCCGACAGATATCGGCGAAACTGGGCGCCGGCGGCACGCCGGGGACGGTCCCCTCGATCTGGCCAACCGCCCGCTGGATGTCGGCCGCCGAGACCAGGCCACGAATCCGCAGGCATTGCTGGGTGTCGCGCTCGGTCACCAGCAGGTGCTGATCGGTCATCGACTCCAGCGACAGCAGCAGGTTCTCGACGGTCAGCGAGGCGAGCTGCTCCAGCGGCATGGCTGCGAGCCTGTGCCAGGGCGTCATGATCATGCCCACCGTCACCTCGTCACTCGCCAGGCCTTGCTGTTGCATGGCGAGGGTAGTGCGCCGGCCGCCGATGACCTCACGGGCTGCCAGCACGCCGATACAGCGCTGGCGATCGTCGATGACCAGCAAAAGGCGAACGCCACCGTAACGCATCATCAGGTGCGCCTCGTTGACGCCGACATCGGCGTGGATGGTGCGCGGTGAAAGCCGCGAGAAGTCGGTGAGCACCTCCAGGGCGGGACTCGCGGAGGTGAGCCGGGGGCGAGGCGGGGTAACCAGCAACGGCGGGCTCTCGAGCTGCCGAAGTGGCTTCTGGGAAAGATCCAGCATGTTCATGTCGTGCTCCTTATCAGAATTGCGGGTCGTCAACGGCACCTCTCACCTCCACGCTTCCAGAGCTCTCTGAAGACAGTCTTAAGACTCGGGTCGCTATCCTGCCCCCTCCTTTCCCCGACGAAACCTTCCCATCATGAACGCTTCCTTCGCCCCTCCTGCCACGTCGCGTCATCGCCTCGGCGGCGCCATGCTGCTGGGTGCCTGCTGGCTCGCCTTTCCGCAGCTCGCCCTGGCTGGCGCCGGCCCCCTCGACCTCACAGGCAGCGGAACCGGCACGCTGTCGGTCGCCCTCTTCGTGCTCGCCTATGCCCTGGTGATGTCCGAAGAGCTGCTGCACATGCGCAAGTCGAAGCCAGTGCTGGTCGCCGCCGGCCTGATCTGGGCGCTGGCGGCCTGGGCCTATACCGGCGCCGGCATGCCCGAGCAGGCCGAGACGGCCTTCCGCGAGACGCTGCTGGAGTACAGCGAACTGCTGCTCTTCCTGCTGGTCGCGATGACCTACATCAACGCGCTGGAGGAGCGCCGTGTCTTCGACGCCCTGCGCGCCTGGCTGGTGCGCAAGGGCTTCAGCTACCGCACCCTGTTCTGGATTACCGGTTTCCTGGCTTTCGGGATCTCGGCGATTGCCAACAACATGACCACCGCCATGCTGATGTGCGCGGTGGTGCTCAAGGTCGCCGAGGGCGACGACCGCTTCATCCGGTTGTGCTGCATCAACACGGTGGTGGCCGCCAATGCGGGAGGCGCCTTCAGCCCCTTCGGTGATATCACCACGCTGATGGTATGGCAGGCCGGCCAGCTACCCTTCGGCGCCTTCTTCCAGCTGCTGGCCCCCTCGCTGGTGAACTTCCTGGTGCCGGCCCTGTTGATGAACCTGTTCATCCGCAATCGAAAGCCGCCGAATCTCACCGAGGAGGTCTGGCTCAAGCGTGGCGCCCGACGCATCATCCTGTTATTCCTGCTCACCGTGGCCCTCTCGGTGCTATGCCACTCGGTGCTTGGCCTGCCCCCGGCCATGGGCATGATGTTCGGCCTGGGTCTGCTGCAGTTCTTCGGCTATTTCCTGCGCCGTAGCCTGCCGCGCTCGCTGGCCCGCAAGCACACCCGCTACGCCCAGCGGGGCGACTGGAAGAAGCTCGAACAGCTGGGCGGTGTGGTGCCCTTCGATATCTTCAGCCGCATCGCCCGCGCCGAGTGGGACACCCTGCTGTTCTTCTATGGCGTGGTGATGTGCGTGGGAGGCCTCGGCTTCATGGGCTATCTGGCCCTGCTCTCGGAGAGCCTCTACGGCAGCTGGGACCCTGTCTGGGCCAACGTCATGCTGGGGCTCGTCTCGGCGGTGGTCGATAACATCCCGGTGATGTTCGCGGTGCTCTCCATGGCGCCGGACATGTCCAGCGGCAACTGGCTGCTGATCACGCTGACCGCCGGGGTCGGCGGCAGCCTGCTGGCCATGGGCTCCGCCGCCGGCGTGGCGCTGATGGGGCAGGCCCGCGGGATCTACACCTTCGCCGGGCACCTGCGCTGGGCCCCGGCCATTGCCCTGGGCTACGCAGCGAGCGTGGCTACCCACCTGCTGATCAATCGCGCCCTGTTCTGACGCCGACGCCGCGGCGCCATCCGGCCGAGAGGCTCGCCGGGTGGCGCCACGGCCTGGCTCACGCCATGCGCTTGAGGGTGTGGTCGCGCAGCCAGAACTGGTGCGCCAGGCTTGCCGCCACGTGGCCGCCGATCAGCAGCCACAGCAGGTTGGCCAGCACCTCGTGAGTCTCCTCGGCGGCCTCCTCCAGCCACTCGATCTCGGCACCGGGAGCGATCAGCGGCAAGCCGAAGAAGTCCACACCGTGTCCGCTACCCGCGGCGGTGAGCAGCCCGCTCAGGGGAATCAGCAGCATCGCGGCATAGAGCGCCAGGTGGCCGAGTCGAGCTGCCCACTTCCAGTGCGCATGGTCCTCAAGCCTTCCGTGGTTGACCCGACGCCACAGCAGCCGGAACACCAGCAGCCCCAGCAGCAGCAGTCCAATGCTCTTGTGCAGCATCATCGCCTCGCGTTCGCTCACCCCGGCGAGGTCCGCCAGCCACTCCGTGCCGAGCATCAGGATCAGCAACGTGGCCATGCTCCAGTGAATCGCCCGTGATACGGCACCGTAACGCTGGTCAGAATCCAGCCAGTTCATGTCGTCCTCCTTCTGTTTGGTCAATGGACGACGACCGTTGTAGCGCACGTTGCCTTACACCAGCCTTAATGCCTCATTCATGCAGCGTTCATCGGCGCAGGTGCGCCGCATTGCGCACAATGACTGCTCCCCGCCCTTTCGCGATAGCCTCGAATGGGCAAGGGTTTACGCGTATTTTCGCTAGACGGTCGGGGCTGGCGGCATATTCGGGTCACTCTCGTTCCGGCATCTCCCTGGCCGCCAGGTCGGGACGGGTCTCGTACTCCACGCCATGGTCGCGCAGATAGTCACGGATCAGTTGCCGCACCACCTGCGAGGGGGTCAGGTCCTGGGCCGCACACAGCTGCTCGAAGGCCCGCTTCTTGTGCGGGTCGATCAGTAGGGTCAGGCGTGCCGTCTTCTTTTCCATCGCGAGTCTCCGAAAACATTATCATCAAATGTTAATTTCCTACGCCCTCCAAGGCAATGCCGAGGGCATTTGTCGACAATACTAACAACATGTTAATGTCATGCACATCACAAACCGGATCACCTCCTGCCCCGGGTGCGGCCACCCGTCCATCCAGGGAAGCGGGTGACCCCACGACGAGGAGCCCGCGCATGGCACGCCACCGACCGTCCCCCAGACTTCCCGGCATCGCCACTGGCCTGCGCGCGGCCTGGCGGGATGGCTATGGACTGGATGACCTGCGCCGCGACGTGCTGGCCGGGCTGACCATCGGTACCGTCGCGGTCCCGCTCTCCATGGCCCTGGCCATCGCCACCGGCGTCCCGCCCCAGCATGGCCTCTACACGGCGATCGTCGCCGGCGCCATCATCGCGCTGACCGGTGGCTCACGCTTCAATGTCTCGGGGCCGACGGCGGCCTTCGTCGTCATCCTCTTTCCCATCGTCCAGCAGTACGGCCTGGGCGGCCTGCTGATCGCCACGATGATGGCGGGACTGATCCTGGTGGCGCTGGGCGTCAGCGGTATGGGGCGTCTCATCCAGTACGTGCCCTATCCGGTCGTGCTGGGCTTCACGGCGGGGATTGCGGTGGTGATCGCGGTACTCCAGGTGCCCGATTTCCTGGGGCTGGAGGTCGGACAGCTGGGCGAGCACTTCGTCGAGAACCTGGGGCGCATCGCCACCTCGCTGCCAAGCCTGCGTCCGCTGGAGCTGGGGGTCGGGGCCTTCTCCCTGGGCGTCATGCTGCTCTGGCCGCGCCTGCACGTGCCGATTCCCGCGCCCCTGGTCGGGCTGGTGGTCGGCGCGCTGGCCGCCTATGCCATCAACCATGGCGTCGGCGACCCGAGCACCGGGAACCTGGTGGAGACCATCGCCTCGCGATTCACCTGGGAGGCCCAGGGCGCGACGGGCAGCGGTATCCCGCCAATCGCGCCGAGCTTCACGGCGCCCTGGCGACTGCCCGGCGCCGATGGCGAACCACTGGTGGTGGATTTCGCCCTGTTTCGCGCCCTGCTCGGCCCCGCCTTCGCCATCGCCATGCTGGGGGCGATCGAGTCGCTGCTCTGCGCGGTGGTGTCCGATGGCCTGACCCGGACCCGCCATGACCCCAACGCCGAACTGATCGGCCAGGGGCTGGGCAACATCGTCGCGCCGCTGTTCGGCGGCATCACTGCCACGGCGGCCATCGCCCGCACCGCCACCAACATCCGCAGCGGCGCCCGCTCGCCGATCGCGGCGGTGGTGCATGCCCTGGTGGTGCTGCTGGCGGTGGTCGCGCTGGCCGGCCTGCTGGGGCTGGTCCCGATGGCGGCGCTGGCGGCGCTGCTGTTCATCGTCGCCTGGAACATGAGCGAGGCCCGCCACTTCCTGCACACCCTGCGCTCGGCTCCGCCAGGCGACGTCACCATCCTGATGACCTGTTTCACGCTGACGGTGCTCTTCGACATGGTGCTGGCGGTGGCCGTGGGCATGGGACTTGCCGCGGCGCTGTTCATCCGGCGCATGTCGCTGCTGACCGAAACCCAGCGCGTCGACACCGGCTCCCATGCCCGCATCGACGCGCTGCCCGGTGAGGTCGCCCTCTACGACATCAACGGCCCGCTGTTCTTCGGCGCCGCCGAGAAGGCGCTCACCTCGCTGCAGCACGTGGACCCCAGGATTCGGGTCGTGATCCTCGACATGCATGACGTCCCCAGCATGGATGGCACCGCCATCGTCGCTCTCAAGGCCCTGGTCGACGAGATGCAGCGTAAGGACATTGCCCTGGTGCTGGTCGGCCTGCCGACGAGGATCCTCGTCAAGCTGCGCCGCGCCGGTATCCGCCGGACGGCCGGCCGAATGGCCTGGTGCCGGGAGCTGGGGCAGGCTCGACACCTTGCCCTGCGCTGGCTGGATCGGGCCGACTGACGACCCACGGCGACAGCGACACGAAACGGTCATCACGCCTTAAGCGATCCTTAAGACATCTCCCCTAGTGTCTGCTGTCCGGGAACTACCTCCCGCCGCATGGCACACGAGGAGACAACAACATGGATAGCGTCACGCGCAGGACGCCCGGCGCAGATCAGCTGGCGAGCGTTCGCCTGACCGGGCTGATGGTGGTGGCAGGCTGGCTGATGATGGCGACCGGCGTGCTGCTCGCCGTCTGGTCACCGATGGAGCTGCCGCTGGGACTGATCGGCCTGGGCACCGCGGCCCTGGCCCTGCTGCGGCCAGGCCGAGCCCTGCCGTCGGACACCTGGGACGCCCTCTACAGCCTGACCCTGGCCAGCCTGGTCACCCTGTCCGGCTTCCATCTCATGGCCTGAGCCCGGTCTTTACAGCGGGGCAACAGGCAGGGATAGTGGGGCCGACGACAGGGGCGCCGTGGCAACCATGCCAGGGCTGAGAGGCACCCTCGGAACCTGACCCGGATAATACCGGCGTAGGGAGTCGTGCAGCCCCGGCGCCGCGCTGCACCTCCCTCGCCGGGGAGGCGCCATGCATTCCATCGACCCCGCCGCGCACCTTGCCCGAGTGCGCGAGACCCGCCCGCTGGTCCACAACATCACCAACCATGTCGCCATGAACAGCATGGCCAACGTGCTGCTGGCCATCGGCGCCTCGCCGGCCATGGTCCATGCCCGCGAGGAAGTCGCCGAGTTCACCGCCCTGGCCGGCGCGCTGACGCTCAATATCGGCACTCTCTCCCCGCACTGGGTCGAGGCCATGGAGGCTGCCGCCCTGGCGGCCGGCGAGACGGGGCGTCCCTGGGTACTGGACCCGGTGGCCGTGGGCGCCACGCGCTACCGCCGCGAGACCGGTGCCCGACTGCTCGCGCTGTCACCGGACGTGATCCGCGGCAACGCCTCGGAGATCATCGCCCTGGCGGGACAGGCCGGCGGTGGACGTGGCGTGGACAGCACCGACCCCGCCGACGCGGCCCTCGAGGCCGCCCGACGCCTGGCCCGACAGGCGGATGGCGTGGTGGCGGTGACCGGCGAGGTGGACCTGGTCACCGATGGCCGGCGGATCGCCCGCCTCGCGGGCGGCCATCCCCTGATGCCCCGGGTCACCACCCTGGGCTGCGCGCTGACCGGTGTGGTGGCGGCCTTCCTGGCCGGCGCCGATGACCCCTTCGAGGCGACGGTGGCGGCACTGGCCAGCTACGCCGTGGCCGGCGAACTGGCCGGCGAGGTCGCGCAAGGCCCCGGCAGCTTCTTCGTCGCCTTCCTCGACGCCCTCTTTCATCTGGACGGCGAGGCCATAGCCGAACGGACCCGACTGGAGGTACACGATGCGTCTTGATCTCTCGCTCTATCTCGTCACCGATGCCGGACTCTGTGCGCACCACGGCCTGGCGGAGACCGTGGTCGCGGCAGTGCGTGGCGGCGTGACGGTGGTCCAGCTACGCGACAAGCATGCGCCGGATGGCGAAATGATTGACCAGGCGCGCCGCCTCAAGAAGGCGCTGGCCGGCAGCGGCGTGCCGCTGATCATCAACGACCGCCTGGCAGTGGCCGTGGAGAGCGGCGCCGACGGCCTGCATATCGGCCAGGACGATGGCGAGGTGGCGCAGGCGCGAGACGCGCTGGGCGAGGCGGCGATACTCGGCCTCTCGGTGCAGACCCTGGAGCAGATGAGCCGCCTGGACGACGCGCATCTCGACTACCTGGGCCTGGGCCCGGTATTCGCCACGCCCAGCAAGCATGACCATGCCACACCGCTGGGTTTCGAGGGGCTGGCGAGCCTGGTGGCCGCCAGTCCCCTGCCCAGCGTGGCCATCGGCGGCCTCAAGGCGGAACACGCCGCCGCTGTCCGCGACGCCGGCGCCGGTGGCCTGGCGGTGATCTCGGCGATCTGTGGCCAGCCTGACCCCGAAACAGCGGCACGCCGCTTCCTTCCGTGATTCAGTCGTCCGCGGCGCAGCGCGTCACGCCGTTGGCCAGTTGACGCAGCAGTTGCGGATAAAGGTCGGAGCCGAGCGGAATGTCCACGCCCAGGGGGTCGATGACGATCGATGTCTCGACGCCACTGCCCTCGAACACGCTCTCCACCAGCGCCGGGTTGAACTGCGGTTCGCGGAACACGCACTGAATGCCGAGCTCGGCAACACGGCCCTGGACCTCACGGATGCGCGCCGGGCTCGGGTCCGAAGCATCGGCCAGAGAGATCGCCCCCGCTGCCGGTACGTCGAAGCGGCTCTCGAAGTACTGATAGGCGTCGTGAAAGACGATGAAACGCGCATCGCGAGCATCCGCCAGGCGGGTCTCCAGCTCGTCGATCAGGCTATCCAGCTCGGCCCGTCCTTCCGCCGCGTTCCGGCGATAGACCTCGGCATGCTCGGGGTCGAGGTCCGACAGTGACTCGGCAATGGCCTCGAGCCAGGCCTGGGCATTCACCGGATCGAGCCAGCCGTGAGGATCCACCCCCTCATGGGCATGACCGTGATCATGGTCGTGACCGGTCTCATGCTGATGGTCGTGGTCGTGGTCGTGGTCGTGGTCGTGGTCGTGGTCGTGGTCGTGGTCGTGGGGATGATCGTCATGCCCGTGGTCGTCGTGCCCATGGTCATGGGCCTCGAACGTCGCCCCCTGGCGATAGTCGAGCCGCCGCGTGCCGGGAATCTCCATCAGCTCCACTTCCAGCGCATCGTCGGACAACGACTGCCGGGCCCGGGCCAGCCACGGCGTCAGCTCGTCGCTGACCCAGAAGACGGCGTCGGCACTCGCCAGCGCCTCGGCTTCCGAAGGCCGCATGGAATAACCATGCGGCGAGGCGCCCGGCTGGATCACCAGGTCGGGGGTGCCCAGCTCGCCCATCACCCGGTCGACCAGCGAGTGGACCGGCGGGATGTCCACGGCCACGGCGGGCACCTCGGCAATCGCGACGGCGGGTACCAATAGCCAGGGCAGGCAAAGCGGACGTAGCAGCTTGTTCATCGATCTCTCCAGGTTTGCATCGCAGGGTGGCGTACGATTGTGACACTTAATGTTATGATATAACATACCTATTTATGTCAAACTTGCACCATGTCCCGCGTCGAATAGCGACATGCTGGTGACAACAGCGGAGGACGCCATGCATCTGCTGTCGATCGACGATCTGCACATCGCCCTCGGCGGGCGAACCGTCCTCGAGGGCATCGATCTTCACCTCGACCGTGGCGAGATCGTCACCCTGGTCGGCCCCAACGGCTCGGGCAAGTCGACCCTGCTGCGCGCCATCATCGGCGCCGTGCACCCCACGTGCGGCCAGCTCGTGCGCCAGTCAGGCCTGCGCATCGGCTACGTGCCGCAACGACTGGCCATCGATGCCACCCTGCCGATGACGGTGAACCGCTTTTTGAACCTGCCGCACCGCCACCCGAAGCAGGCGGTACGCCAGGCCCTGGAACAGGCCGGTGTCCCCAACCTGGATCGCCAACAGGTGACGAACCTCTCGGGCGGGCAGTTCCAGCGCACCCTGCTGGCGCGGGCGCTGCTGAAGAAGCCTGATCTGCTGCTGCTCGATGAAGCCACCCAGGGCCTCGACCACCGCGGTATGGCGGCGTTCTATCGCCAGATCGCAAACGTGCGTCGCGAGCTGGGCTGCACGGTGCTGATGGTCAGCCACGACCTGCACGTGGTGATGCGCGCCTCGGATCGCGTGGTCTGCCTGAACCGCCATATCTGCTGCCAGGGCACGCCCGAGCGGGTCCTGGCGTCGCCGGCCTATCAGGCGCTGTTCGGCCCCGATACCGGCGATGCCCTGGCGTTCTATCGCCATGCCCATGATCACGCCCATCACGACCATGCTTCCGGCACACCCGCGCCACCGGCGGCCGGCGCCAGTTCCCTGGAGGCCACCCCCTGATGCTCGACGATTTCCTGGTTCGCGCCGCCGTGGCCGGCATTGGCGTGGCGCTCGCCGCCGCCCCGCTGGGCTGCTTCGTGGTGTGGCGGCGCATGGCCTATTTCGGCGATGCCACCGCCCACGCCGCCATCCTCGGCGTGGCGCTGTCGCTGCTGCTCTCCACCTCCATCTTCGCCGGCGTACTGGTGGTGTCGCTGCTGATGGCCACCCTGGTCTCGCTGCTCAGCGGCCGCGGCTACGCCATGGATACCCTGCTCGGCGTCATGGCGCACTCGGCACTCGCCTTCGGTCTGGTGGCGGTGTCGTTCCTCTCCGGCGTGCGTATCGATCTCATGGCCTACCTGTTCGGCGACATCCTGGCCGTCGGCAAGGGTGACCTGGCCATCATCGGTGCCGGCGCGCTGCTGGTCGTCGGCATGGTGGGATGGCGCTGGTCGGCGCTGCTCACCGCCACCCTGGATGAAGACCTCGCCCGAGCCAGCGGCGTCGACCCCAGGCGCGAGCAGCTGGTGCTGACGCTCTCCCTGGCGGTGGTTGTCGCCGTGGCCTTGAAGGTGGTGGGAGTACTGCTGATCGCCGCCCTGCTGATCATTCCCGCCGCCGCAGCCAGGCCCTTCTGCCGCACCCCGGAGGCCATGGCACTGCTCGCCGCGGCGATCGGGGCCACCTCGACCACCGGTGGCTTGCAGGCGGCCTACTGGCTCGACACCCCCACCGGCCCGACCATCGTCAGCCTCGCCGCCACCCTGTTTGCCCTGTCGAGCCTGGCCGGGCACGTCATGCGCCGGATGTCACGTGCCGCGTCGCCTTCCGCCGCGCCCCCTTGAGGTTCGCTTACTCACGTGGATGAGCACGTCATCGAGGTGGCCGATAATCACGCAGGGGCTTTCATGTCGCGCTGCCTCCAGAAAGGCCATGGGCTGCCCCTTGGGGCGGCGGGCCAGGCGCGCGTCGTGGTCGTCGGGCGGGGTCATGCGGAGGCCTCCTCGGCGCTCGTCGGGGCGAGCAGGCGCTGCAGACGGGCCGCCTGGGCGCGTCGCTGGGCGTCCCGGTCGGGGGCCTGGCACTCTCTCTCGAGCAGGGCGATGGCGTCCTCCACGCCGAGCGTACCGAGGTCGGTGCCGTCCCGGTGGCGCAGGGTGACCCTGCCCTCGGCCGCCTCCCGGCCGCCGACGACCAGCAGATAGGGCGTGCGCTGCAGGGTCTGCTCGCGGATCTTGTAGCCGATCTTCTCGTTGCGCACGTCGGCCTCGGCGCGTAGCCCGGCGTCGCAAAGCGCCTCGGCGAGCGCCCGGGCATAGTCGGCCTGGGCCTCGGTGATCGACATCACCACCGCCTGCTGGGGCGCCAGCCAGGCCGGCAGCTTGCCGGCGTGATGCTCGATCAGGATGCCGAGGAAGCGCTCCAGGGAGCCGAACAGCGCGCGGTGCAGCAGCACCGGACGCTGGCGCTGGCCCACTTCGTCGACGTAGTCGAGCCCGAAGCGCTCGGGCAGGTTCATGTCCACCTGCAGGGTGCCGCACTGCCAGTCGCGGCCGATGGCGTCGCGCAGCACGAACTCCAGCTTGGGCCCGTAGAAGGCGCCTTCGCCGGGGTTGAGCTCGTAGGCCAGCGCCATCGCCTCCAAGGCCGTGGTCAGGGCGCCCTCCAGACGGTCCCAGACGGCCTCGCTGCCCATGCGGTGCTCCGGCCGGGTGGAGAGCTTGAGGCGCACCTCCTCGAAGCCGAACTCCCGATAGATGTCGAGCACCAGCGCCACCACGCGGCGACACTCCGCGTTCATCTGCTCGGGCGTGCAGTAGATATGGGCATCGTCCTGGGTGAAGTGGCGCACTCGCAGCAGGCCATGCAGGGCGCCGGAGGGCTCGTAGCGGTGCACCTTGCCGAACTCGCCCATGCGGATCGGCAGGTCGCGGTAGCTCTTCAGACCGTGGCGATAGAGCAGCACGCTACCCGGGCAGTTCATCGGCTTGAGCGCCAGGTCGCGGCCATCCTCCGTGCGCGTGGTGAACATGTGTTCCTGATAGTTCTGCCAGTGGCCGGAGGTCTCCCACAGGGCGCGATCCATGATGTCCGGCGTGTTCACCTCCACGTAGCCGCCGGCGCCCTGACGGCGACGCATGTAGGCGATCAGGGTCTGCAGCACCGTCCAGCCGCCGGGGTGCCAGAACACCGCGCCGGGGGCCTCCTCCTGGAAGTGAAACAGCCCCAGCTGACGCCCCAGGCGTCGGTGGTCGCGCTTCTCGGCCTCTTCCAGGCGCGTCAGGTAGGCCTTGAGCGCCTTGCGGTCGGCCCAGGCGGTGCCATAGATCCGCTGCAGCTGGGCGTTGCGGGCGTCGCCCCGCCAGTAGGCACCGGAGAGCTTGGTCAGCCGGAAGTGCTTGAGAAAACGGGTGTTGGGCACGTGGGGGCCGCGGCACATGTCCACGTACTCCTGATGAAAGTAGAGCCCGAGGGCGGCCTCTGCGGGCATCTCCTCGATCAGGCGCAACTTGTAGCCCTCGCCGCGCTCGCGGAAGATCCGGATCGCCTCCTCTCGCGGCACGCGCCGCTTGACGACGTCGTACGCCTGGGCGATCAGCTCCGCCATGCGCGCCTCGATGGCTGCCTGGTCCTCCGGCGTGAAGGGGCGCTCGAAGGCGATGTCGTAGTAGAAGCCGTCGTCGATGACCGGGCCGATCACCATCTCGGCATCGGGATAGAGCTGCTTGACGGCGTGCCCCACCAGGTGGGCACAGGAGTGGCGAATGATCTCCAGCCCCTCGGGATCGCGGGGCGTGATCACCTGCACCCGGGCGTGGTGCGTGATGGGGTCGCCGGCATCCACCAGCTGGCCGTCCACGCGGCCGGCCAGCGCCTGCCGCGCCAGGCCGGGGCCGATGGCGGCGGCGATCTCCGATACGCAGGTGGGAGCGGTCAGCGTCAGCTCGCGTCCGTCCGGCAGGGTGATGGTGAGGGTGTCGCCGGCGGCGGGAGGGGGCGTCTCGGTCATGGGGCGGTTCTCGTTGGCAGTAGGCGAAATCGGATGGCGGGTCAGGGACGCGTTCTAGGCAAGCGTCGGCTGCCAGCGAGGGCCTTCGGGCGTATCGCGCACCTCGGCGCCCAGCTCGGCCAGGGCCTCGCGCAGGGCATCGGCGCGGGCGAAGTCGTGCTGCTGCCGGGCCTGTTCGCGCTCGGCGACCAGCGCCTCGATGCACGCCACCGGCAGGTCGTAGCGTTCGGGGGCCAGCGCGGCCAGGGCCTCGGCGGGGGACTGCTGGAGCAGGCCGAGCAGCCTGGCCGAGGCCAGCACCCTCCCCTTGGCGCGGGCGCGCTCGGCGTCCCCTGAAGCGGCCGTCAGGTCGTCCACCAGCCGCTGTAGGTGGCCGAGCGCCTCGGCGACGTTGAGGTCGCGACGCAGCGCCGCCAGCAGCTCGGCGTCCGGGGGTGTGTCGATGGCCTCAAGAGCCTCGACCTCGGCCAGGGCCCGGTAGTGGCGGAGCAGGGTGCGGCGCGCACGCATCAGGCGCTCGGCGTTCCAGTCCAGGGGGCGGCGGTAGTGAGTGCCGAGCAGCGCCAGGCGCACCGCCTCCCCCGGGGCTTGGTCGAGCAGGTCGCGCACCAGCAGCACGTTGCCCAGCGACTTCGACATCTTCTGACCGTCCACGGTGACGAAGCTGTTGTGCACCCAGGTGTGGCAGTAGCGAGCGCCGTGGGCGCAGGTGCCCTGAGCGATCTCGTTCTCGTGGTGGGGAAAGATCAGGTCCTGGCCGCCACCGTGAATATCCAGCGTATAGCCCAAATGTTCGCCGATCATGGCGGTGCACTCCACGTGCCAGCCGGGGCGTCCGCGCCCCCAGGGGCTTTCCCAGCCCGGCTGCTCGGGAGATGAGGGTTTCCATAGCACGAAGTCCAGCGGGTCGCGCTTGTAGGGCGCCACCTCCACCCGGGCCCCGGCCAGCATCTCTTCGGGGCGGCGCCCAGAAAGCTGGCCATACTCGGCGAAAGAGCCGACCTGGAAAAGCACGTGCCCTTCGGTCTCGTAGGCGTGGCCGCGTGCAATCAGGGTCTCGATCAGCGCGATGATCTCGGGGAGATGCTCTGTGACCCGGGGTTCGAGGTCCGGCGGCAGCACGCCGAGCGCCTGCATGTCCTCGTGGTAGGCATCGATATAGCGCGCGGTGATCGTGCCGATGGGCACCCCGGCCGTGGCCGCGGCGGCATTGATCTTGTCGTCCACATCGGTGAAGTTGCGCGCATAGACCACCTCCGCAACGTCATGACGCAGCACTCGGGACAGCAGATCGAAGACCACCGCCGGACGGGCATTGCCGATATGCGCATAGTTGTAGACCGTGGGGCCGCAGACATAGAGCGTCACCCGGTCCGGCCGTTCAGTGCGCAGCGTCTCGCGGCGACGGGTCAGGGTATTGAAGAGTTGCATCGTGCTCCCTGGCGTTGGGTTCAGGCGGCAGGTATGTCAGGGGCTCAGTGGTGCGGTGATGACCTCCACCGAGCCGTCACGGATGGCGTTGTAGAAACAGTTGGGCCGACCCGTGTGACAGGCCGGCCCCTGCTGGTCGACGAGCAGCAGTACGGCATCGCCGTCGCAGTCCAGCCGGGCCTCGATCAGTCGCTGACGGTGCCCGGAGCTCTCGCCCTTGCGCCACAGGGCCTGCCGCGAGCGCGACCAGTAGCAGACGCGCCCGGTGGCCAGGGTCTCGAGCAGCGCCTCGCGGTTCATCCAGGCCAGCATCAGCACCTCGCCGCTGTCGTGCTGCTGGGCGATGGCGGTGACCAGGCCGTCGGCGTTCCAGGGAATGGCCGCGAGCACTGCCCCGAGCGGCCGGCGCTCGCCGCGCTCGGCGCTCTCCAGCTGCATCCAGATATCCATCAGGCCTCCTGCCAGTTCCACTGACTGCGGGCCACGGCGTCGTGGGCGTGCAGGCTCTCGGCATGCACCACCCGCAGGGAGAACCCCTCGATGCCGGGCTGGTCGCTCAGGGCGTGATGCAGGCGCCGAGCGGCATCCTCGCAGAACATCAGATTCTGACCATTGGCCAGGGCGAAGGCCTGCTCGTCGACGCGTTTGACCGCCGTTTGCAGGGCCGTGCCGAGGGCCTTCTCGACACGCTCCACCAACGCCTCCAGCGGCAGCTCATCGAGGCCTGCCGCCAAACGCACCGACAGGTGGGCCTGGCTGCGCTGGCTGTGGGGCGTCGCCAGCACACCCTGGTCGCTGCCCAGCCAGGCGTGTACCGCCTCGCGGGTGACCGGCACGTCGGTGAAGTCCTCGTTAAAGGCCTGCTGGATCAGCTGGCGGGCCAGGGCCGCTGAGCATGGGCAGGTGGAGGAGTAGCCCACGCTCAGCTCGAGGATGACGTGCAGGCCCTGAGCATCGCGCCGGCAATGCAGGGCGAAGGGGTAGGTCTTCCATCCCGACAGCGGGCTGATCAGCGCCGGGCGGCGCAGCAGCGCTTCCCCCTCCAGGTCGAGAAAGGCCCGCTTGGCGAGCCCCTCGAGGCTCTCCAGGAAGACGTCGAGTACCGCGGCCACCCGGGGCAGCGAGAGCTCTTGCGCTTCCAGCTCGGCCAGCGCCAGGTAGAGGCGCGACATGTGAATGCCCCGGGCGGTGGGGTCATCGAGGCTCACGCCCGCCGAGGCGCGACCGGCAATGCTCTGACCGGCCACCTTGAGCGGCAGCGCAATGCCTTCCATGCCGACCCAGCTCAGCGTGCCCAGACGTTCGGCGGGCGCGGCGGCGATATCTTCCAGAGAGTGCTGTTCCATGTAGGGCTCGCTTGTGAATGACGACTAGCGGTCGAAGTAGTCGAACAACCGCGTGACGGCGTCAGGCGCCACGCCGCTGGTAATGAAGACGAAGCGGGAGACCCCATCGGGGCACGCCTTCGACGGCAGGGTCACCGGCGGATGGAAGATATGCTGCACGCCATGCAGGGCCAGCGGCTGTGCCTGACCCGCGACGTTCACGATCGCCTTGATCCGCAGCATCCTGTCGCCGAGCAGGCTCATCAGCAGGTCCAACCAGTCTTCCAGCACCTCGGGGGCAATGGGCATCTCCACGCGAAAGCAGAAGGAGCGGATCTGCTCGCCATGTCGACTCAAAGGGGCATCGCCGTCAGACGCCAGCAGCGGCGCGGGAGCGTCGCCGACAGAGGGCGTGAGACTCGAAATGGATGACACCTGCGGATAGGCGCCGGCCCCGAGCCAGCCTTCCACCTGCCGGTCCGCATTGTCCGAGACAGGCAGACGCTTGGCGGTCAGCCGCGCGGCATCGACCGCACCGTGCTGTACATCCAGCTGCTCGGCCGCCGGATTGATCTCGGTCAGCCGCTCGGCGAGCCGAGCCAGGCTGGCTTCGTCGACCAGGTCGGCCTTGGTGATCAGCAGGCAGTCGGCGATGGCGGCCTGGCGTTGAGACTCCCGATGGGCGTTGAGGGTCGAGACACCGTTGGCGGCATCCACCAGGCACACCACGCCATCCAGCCGGAAGCGGTGGGCCAGCCAGTGATCGGTCATCAGCGTCTGGAGGATCGGCGCCGGGTCGGCCAGGCCGGTGGTCTCGATGATCATCCGCGAAACCGACCGCCCCCCCTCATGATCGAGCATCTCGCAGGCCTGCTGGACGCTTCGGCTCAGGTCCCCGCGGATGGTGCAGCACAGGCAGCCGCTGCTCATCTCCACCACGCTGTGCTCGTCGCCTTCGGCGACCAGCCGGTGGTCGAGCCCGATATCCCCGAACTCGTTGATCACCACCAGCGCATCGCGCATGGCAGGCTGGCGCACCAGCTGGTTGAGCAGCGTGGTCTTGCCGCTGCCGAGAAAGCCGGTCAGCACCGTGACCGGAATGAGATCTGCCGTGGGCATGGCTCACTCCCAAGGGGGGAAGGGGTCGGGCAGCGCCTGCCAG
>JBNJIL010000014.1:0-90688 GCA_051749325.1 Pseudomonadota bacterium
ACGGCGCCATTCGCGCAGAAATCCGGAACGCCGGACCGTGCGCTCCCACTGTCCGGCTTCAGTTCGCGAAGGCGGAGCCACCAAGGTCTGGACAGCCCTCTGTGGGAGCGACGGTCCGGCGACCCGGCTTTAGTTCGCGAAGGCTGAGGCCACCCAAGGCCCGGGCAGGTACCCATCCCGGGGCGCCTGTCGGCGCCATTCGCGCAGAAAATCTGCGCTCCCACGGGTGGGGCCATCCAAGCCAGTGCAGCCACTGAGCCAGTGGGAGCCACTGAGATAGTGGGAGCGAACTTTAGTTCGCGAAGGGTGGAGCCACCCAAGGTCCGAACAGATGCCCATCCCGGGGCGCCTGGCGGCGCCATTCGCGCAGAAAATCTGCGCTCCCACTGTCCGGCTTCAGTTCGCGAATGATGGGGCAACCCAAGGCTTGGGCAACACCGCCATTCGCGCAGCAAGCTGCGCGGCTCGGCTTTGCTTCCGCCATGGATTGGATGGCTACCGAGGCCGGCATGGCGGCACTTATATACCCTAATAGAATTAAAAAATAAATATTTATTTCTTTTAGGTATTTTGTGGCGGCGCTACCCTAGGTCCATATCCCCGTATCAGGAAGGAATCCCTCATGGCGTTATCGGCCTTGCCACGTGAGATCGACGCTGCTCGGGCGAGTGCGCTGCTGGAGCCGTTGCCGGCGGAGGCGCGGGTCGAGTGGGCGCTGGAGAACCTGCCCGGCAGCTTCGTGCTCAGCTCCAGCTTCGGCATTCAGTCGGCGGTGCTGCTGCATCTGGCAACGCGTGTCGTGCCGGACCTGCCGGTGCTGCTGGTGGATACCGGCTATCTGTTTCCCGAGACCTATCGCTTCGTCGATGAGCTGACCGAGCGGCTTAACCTGAACCTCAAGGTGGCGCGGCCGGCGCTGTCGCCGGGGCACCTGGAGATGCGCCACGGCAAGCTGTGGGAGCAGGGCCCGGAGGGCCTGACGCGCTACAACCAGCTGATGAAGGTCGAGCCGATGGAGCGGATGCTGGATGAGCTGCGCGTGGGCACCTGGTTTGCCGGGCTGCGTCGGCAGCAGTCCAGCTCCCGGGAGCAGCGGCCGGTGGTGGAGTCTCGGGACGATGGCCGCTACAAGGTCTACCCGTTGATCGACTGGCACAACCGCGACGTGCACCGTTATCTCGTCGACCATGATCTGCCCTACCATCCGCTGTGGGAGCAGGGCTACGCCTCGGTGGGCGACTGGCATACCAGCCAGCCCCTCCAGCCCGGCATGCAGGAGGAGGAGACGCGCTTCTTCGGCCTGCAGCGGGAGTGCGGGTTGCACCTTTAAAGCTGGAAGCTTGAAGCTGGAAGCTGGAAGAAAACCCAAAACCGAGATTTCGTGGGGTTTCTTCCAGCTTCCAGCTTAAGCCCGCGAAGCGGGCGTTCTTCCAGCTCCGGGCGGAGCCCGGCACTTCCAGCTTCCAGCTTCCAGCTTCCAGCTTAGAAAGGGAACACCAGCGGCGTGAGCCCCAGCACGCCGGCGGAGTAGACCAGGCTGACCGGCAGGCCCGTCTTGAGGAAGTCGCTGATCCGGTAGTGGCCGGGGGAGTAGACCATCAGGTGGGTCTGGTAGCCGAAGGGGATCAGGAAGCAGGCGCTGGCGCCGTAGGCCACGGCCATGATGAAGGGCATGGGATCGGCCCCCATGGCCTGGGCGGTGGTCCAGGCCACCGGGAAGGCGAGCGCGGCGGCGGCGTTGTTGGTGACGGTTTCGGTCAATAGCAGCGTCAGCAGGTAGCAGCCGGCGAAGGCGGCATAGACTCCGAAGCCGGCGAACAGTTGCTGCATGCCCTGGGCGAGCAGCGCCGCGGCGCCGGAGTTTTCCAGCCCCTGGGCGATGGCCAGGGCCGAGCCGATGATCATCCACAGCTCGAACGGGAAGCGCCGGCGCAGTTCGGCGGGGCTGAGCACCCGGCCCATCAGCAGCCCGCCGATCAGCAGCAGCAGGCCCTGGAACAGCGGCAGCCACTCCAGGGCCGCCAGGCCGATCACCGCCGCAAAGCCGCCCAGGGTGAACCCGCTCTCCAGCCGGTTGAGCTGGGGGCGCTTGAAGCTGCCGCTGAGCAGATGGAAGTTGCGGTCGATATTGCGGTGCTGGCGGAAGTCCGTGCCCACGGCCAGCAGCAGGCAGTCGCCGGTGCGCAGCGGGATCTGCCCCAGCTGCCCCTCCAGGCGCTTGCCCCCGCGGCGAATCCCCACCACGCCGGCATTGAACATGCTGCGAAAGTCCACCTCCTGCAGGGTGCTGCCGGCCAGCTCGGATTCATGGGAGAGCACGACCTCCACCAGGTTGGTGGCCAGCAGGTCATCGGCCTGGTGGCCGAACAGCTCGAGCCCCGGGAAGCGCTGCAGGGCCTGGACCTTGCTGACCTCGCCGGTGAACACCAGGGTGTCGGCGGGCTGCAGGATCTCCTCGGGCCCCACGGGGCTGATCAGCCGGCCGTTGCGCTCGATCTCCAGCAGGTAGAGCCCCTCCAGGTTGCGCAGGTCGTTGGCTTCGATGCTCTTGCCCACCATGGAGGAGTCGGCCTGCAGGTCGGCGGCCAGGAAGTAGGCGAGCTTGTCGGCGGTGGCCTCGGGGCGGTGGTACGGCAGGGCGCGCGCCCGCCACAGCAGCACGCCGAAGGTGAGCAGCGCCACCGGCACGCCCACCAGGGCGAACTGGAACATGCCCAGTTCGATGCCGGCACTGCTCAGGGCGAAGGAGTTGACCACCAGGTTGGTGGAGGTGCCCACCAGGGTGGTCATGCCGCCCAGGATCGAGGCGTAGGAGAGCGGGATCAGCAGCCGCGAGGGGGCGATGCGCTGCTGTCGCGAGATGGCCCCCAGGAAGGCGGCCACCACGGCGGTGTTGTTGAGAAAGGCCGAGAGCACCGCGCTGGCCCCCATCAGGCGGGCCGTGGCGGTGGTCTCGCGGCCGCGCAGCAGGCGCTGGGAGAGCCAGTCGAGCAGCGGCGTACGCTCCAGGGCCAGCGAGACCAGCAGCAGCAGCAGCAGGGTGGCCAGCGCCGGGTTGGTGTACTGCGCCAGCAGGGTCGTGGTGTCGACCAGCCCGGCCAGCAGGTAGGCCCCGGCCAGGCCGACGAAGGCGATGGCGGGGCGGACCCGTCCGGAGATCAGCGCGGCCAGCAGGCCGACGAGGGAGAGCAGTACCGCCCAGGTGGTCATCACGCACGTCCTCGAGAAGATTCGATAGGCTTGTGAGATTCTACGGGAGCTTTTATGATGATGTCGAATGGCGGTCGGAAAGACCTCGGGTAGCTTGTATTTATTTCTTTATATTCAATGAGTTGGTGTTTTCTTGAGCACTAAACATTTATCGCCTGAAAGCATCACCGAACGTCGCCTGGAGGCCGTTCGCCTGCGCCTGGACGGGGTCACCGTGGCCGAGACGGCCGCTCGCACGGGGCTGAGTGCTCCGACCGTGTCGGCGGCCTGGAAGGCGTTCCGTGAAGGGGGCTGGGAGGCCGTGCCGGTGCGCCAGCGCGGGCGCAGGGCGGGGCAGGCCGAGCGCCTGGACGAGGCGGCGCAAGCGGCCCTGGTGGCGCTGCTGGCGACGCTTCCCGCCACGCCCGACCCGGGCTGGAGCAGCCGCGCCCTGGCGGAGGCGCTGGCCCAGGAAGGGCACCGGGTATCGCCGCGGGCCATCGAGCACTGGCTGGCGGCGCAGGGGCTCAAGCCGGCGCCGCTGGCCCTGGACGATCTGGCGCGCGAGCGTTCCACCGCGGGCCGCTGGTTCCGCCAGCAGGTGCAGCCGGTCGGCGAGGGGGTCCGCCAGGCCGGTGGCGCGGTGTGGCAGGGCGGGGTTCGCGTGGCGCGCCCGGCCCGGGACGCCGCCCCCCGCTACCAGCTCTATCTGCACGGCAAGCGCGGCGCGCTCTACACCCGGGTGCTGGCCACGCCGCCGCGGGCCGATGACTACCTGGCGCTGTTCGAGCGGCTGCTCGAGCAGGCCGATGGCAAGCCGCTGGCGCTGGTCTTCCACGGCGCGTATTTCCGGGCGGTACCCGCCATCCATCGATGGCTCGAGACGCATCCGGCCATGCGTCTCGTGATGGTGCCGCCGGCGCGCTAGCGCGCTAGCTGGAAGCTTGAAGCTTGAAGAAAACCCCAGCGCTTCAAGCTTGGGGGGTATGCCGCGAAGCGGCATTCTTCCAGCTTCCAGGCGCGAAGCGCCGCTCTTCCAGCTTCAAGCTCCGGGCGAAGCCCGTGTCTTCCAGCTTCAAGCTTCTAGCTCCCGGCGAAGCCGGGTAAACAACCAAGGATTTAGAAACATGACGACACTGACACACCTTCAGAAACTGGAGGCGGAGAGCATCCAGATCATGCGCGAGGTGGTCGCGGAGACCGAGAATCCGGTGATGCTCTACTCCGTGGGCAAGGACAGCGCGGTGATGCTGCATCTGGCACGCAAGGCGTTCGCGCCGGGGCCGCCGCCGTTTCCGCTGCTGCACGTGGATACGCGCTGGAAGTTCCGCGCCATGTACGAATTCCGCGACAGGATGGCGGAAGAGACCGGCATGGATCTGATCGTGCATATCAACCCCGAGGGGGTCGAGAAGGACATCAATCCCTTCACCCACGGCTCGGCCATTCACACCGATGTGATGAAGACCGAGGGCCTCAAGCAGGCGCTGGACACCTACGGCTTCGACGCGGCCTTCGGCGGGGCGCGGCGCGACGAGGAGAAGTCGCGCGCCAAGGAGCGGGTGTTCTCCTTCCGTACCGCGCAGCACCGCTGGGACCCCAAGAATCAGCGCCCGGAGCTGTGGAAGCTCTACAACACCCGCAAGCACAAGGGCGAGTCGATCCGGGTCTTCCCGCTCTCCAACTGGACCGAGCTGGATATCTGGCAGTACATCTACCTGCAGAACATCCCCATCGTCCCGCTCTATTACGCCGCCGAACGTCCGGTGGTGGAGCGCGATGGCGCACTGATCATGGTCGATGACGAGCGCATGCCGCTGGAGCCCGGCGAGGTGCCGATGATGCGCAAGGTGCGCTTCCGTACCCTGGGCTGCTATCCGCTGACCGGCGCCATCGAGTCCGAGGCCGACACCCTCCCCGCCATCATCCAGGAGATGCTGCTGACCAACACCTCCGAGCGACAGGGACGGGTGATCGACCACGACAGCGCCGCCTCGATGGAGAAGAAGAAGGCCGAGGGGTACTTCTAACTAACGCGCCTCCGGCGCGTTGGAAAGCGGGAAGCTGGAAGAGCGGCGCTTCGCGCCTGGAAGCTGGAAGAAAAAACCATGCTGTGCCTGGCCTATCTTGTAGGCATGACCTAACACAGGGGGGGGCAACATGGATTTCGAGAAGCTGCAGGTATGGAAGCGTTCCGCAAGGCTATCTGCCGAGCTCTACAAGACGATGCGGGATCTGCGTGATTTCGGGTTCAGGGATCAGATCACGCGTGCCGGGCTTTCGGTTCCCAGCAATATCGCCGAGGGCATGACACGTGGAACAGTCAAGGATAAGCGGCACTTCCTGCTGATCGCCAAGGGGTCATGCGCCGAACTGAGAACACAGATCTACATCGGTATCGATATTGGCTATATCGACAAGGCCAGCGGTAACCGATGGATACAGGAAACGAGAGAGGTTGCCGCGATGCTCTCCGGGCTGATCGGCAAGCTCATCAATGAATGAATCGGCTGTGAAGTCACGGGGTTGGGGGGTCTTCCAGCTTCAAGCTTCCAGCTTCCAGCTAAAGGGTTTGTCATGGCTCACTCATCCGACATGATCGCCGGCGACATCGAGGGCTACCTCAAGTCCCACGAGCAAAAAGGCCTGTTGCGCTTCATCACTTGCGGCAGCGTGGATGACGGCAAGAGTACGCTGATCGGGCGGTTGCTTTTCGAGTCCAAGCTGCTGTTCGAGGATCAGCTGGCCGCCATCGAGGCCGACTCGAAGAAGTACGGTACCCAGGGCACCGAGATGGATTTCGCGCTGCTGGTCGATGGCCTGGCCGCGGAGCGCGAGCAGGGCATCACCATCGATGTGGCCTACCGCTTCTTCTCCACCGACAAGCGCAAGTTCATCGTCGCCGATACGCCGGGGCACGAGCAGTACACCCGCAACATGGTGACCGGGGCCTCCAATGCCGATGCGGCCATCCTGATGGTCGATGCCCGCCACGGTATCCTCACCCAGACGCGTCGCCACAGCTTCCTGATGTCGCTGATCGGCATGCGCAAGGTGGTGGTGGCCATCAACAAGATGGATCTGGTGGACTACTCCAGGGCGCGCTTCGACGAGATCGTCGAGGAGTACCGCGCCTTTGCCAGGGAGCTGGGCCTCGAGGAGATCACCTTCATCCCGATGTCGGCGCTCAAGGGCGACAACGTCATCGAGCATGGCCACCACATGCCCTGGTACCACGGCCCCACCCTGATGGCCTACCTGGAGACCGTGGAGGTCGACGAGGCGCGCCTGCAGCATCAGCCGTTCCGTCTGCCGGTGCAGTGGGTCAACCGCCCCGACCTGGACTTCCGCGGCTTTTCCGGCATGGTGACCAGCGGCTCGGTCAGGCCCGGGGATGCCATTCGCGTGCAGCCCTCCGGCAAGACCAGCACCGTCAAGCGGGTCTACACCTTCGATGGCGACCTGGACGAGGCCATCGCCGGCCAGTCCATCACCCTGCTGCTCGAGGACGAGATCGATATCTCGCGCGGCGACATCATCTCCGGTGTCGAGGAGCCGAGCCAGACCGCCGACCAGTTCGAGACCACCCTGGTGTGGATGCACGACCAGCCACTGCTGCCCGGCCGCCCCTACCTGATGAAGCTGGGGACCCAGAACGTCTCGGCCACCGTCACCGACATCAAGTACCAGGTGAACGTGAATACCCTGGAGCACACGGCGGCCAAGCAGCTGGACCTCAACGGCATCGGTATCTGCACCCTGAGCCTCAACCGGGCGGTGGCCTTCGACCCCTACACGGCGAGCCAGGATACCGGCGGCTTCATCCTCATCGACCGCATGACCCACAATACGGTCGGCGCCGGCATGCTGCACTTCGCCCTGCGGCGCAGCCAGAACATCCATCGCCAGCACGTGGATATCGACAAGCAGGCGCGCGCCCTCTCCAAGGCCCAGCGTCCCGCGGTGCTGTGGTTCACCGGTCTCTCCGGCGCCGGCAAGTCGACCATCGCCAACCTGGTGGAGAAGAAGCTGCACGCCGCCGGCCAGCACACCTATCTGCTGGATGGCGACAACGTGCGCCACGGCCTCAACCGCGACCTGGGCTTCACCGATGCCGACCGGGTGGAGAACATCCGCCGCGTGGGCGAGGTGGCCAAGCTGATGGTGGATGCCGGCCTGATCGTGCTGACGGCGTTCATCTCGCCCTTCCGCAGCGAGCGCCAGCTGGCCAGCGACCTGCTGGAGGAGGACGAGTTCATCGAGATCTTCATCGATACGCCGCTGGATGTGGCCGAGGAGCGCGATCCCAAGGGGCTCTACCGGAAGGCCCGGCGCGGCGAGCTGAAGAACTTCACCGGCATCGACTCCGCCTACGAGCCGCCGGAGAACCCGGACCTGCACCTCAAGACGCAGGCAATGAGCAGCGACGAAGCCGCCGACGCCATCATCGAGCTGCTGCGCGAACGCCAGATTGTAAGCTAGAAGCTGGAAGTCCCGGGCTTCGCCCGGAGCTGGAAGCTGTAAGACCCGGGCTTCGCCCGGAGCTGTAAGCCGTAAGCTTGAAGCTGGAAGAATGCCGCTTCGCGGCATAACCTCCAGAACCTCAGGGTGTGGGGTTTCTTCCAGCTTCCAGGCGCGAAGCGCCGCTCTTCCAGCTTCCAGCTTAGGAACCTGATAAGGAACGTAATATGGATCTTGCAGATCTGCTGGACGCGACACACACCATCGCTCGAGATGCCGGCGATGCCATCATGGCCGTCTATGCGCGGGACTTCTCCGTCGAGGACAAGGCGGACCAGAGCCCGCTGACCGAGGCGGACAAGGCGGCTCATGACCTGATCGTGGCCCGGCTCGAGGCGCTGCCGGAGGGCATTCCGGTGCTGTCCGAGGAGGGCACCGAGGCCTTTGCCGGCCCCGACGCCCAGGGCCGCTACTGGCTGGTCGACCCGCTGGATGGCACCAAGGAGTTCATCAAGCGCAACGGCGAGTTCACCGTGAACATTGCGCTGATCGAACAGGGCCGGCCGGTGCTGGGCGTGGTGGTGGCACCGGTGCTGGAGGTCTCCTATCTGGCCGCCGAGGGCGTGGGGGCCTTCAAGGTCGCCTGGGGCGAAGGCCAGGGCGGCGAGCGCCGGCCGCTGCGGGTGGCGGGGCGGCCTGGCGAGGGTGCCACCTGGCGCGTGGTGGGCAGCCGTTCTCACCCCAGCCCCGACCTGGCAGCGTGGCTGGAGCGACTGGGGGCACACGACATGGTGCCCATGGGCAGTTCGCTGAAGCTGTGCCTGGTCGCCGAGGGGGAGGCCGATGTCTACCCGCGCCTCGGCCCCACCTGCCTGTGGGATACCGGTGCCGCCCAGGCGGTGGTGGAGCAGGCCGGCGGCCGGGTGGAAACCCTGGCGGGCGAGCGGCTCTCCTATGCCACCCCGGATGAGCACCTGAACCCGCATTTCGTGGTCTGGGGTAGCCCGGCGTAGCCGGGAGCTGGAGCTGGAGCTGGAAGCTAGAAGCTGGAAGCTGGAAGAAACCCCACACCCTGAGGTTCTGGAGGTTATGCCGCGAAGCGGCATTCTTCCAGCTTCCAGGCGCGAAGCGCCGCTCTTCCAGCTTCCAGCTCCGGGCGAAGCCCGGGACTTCCAGCTTCAAGCTTCAAGCTTTCAGCTCCGGGCGAAGCCCGGGTAACATGGGGGTTTTCTCTGTCAGGGGGGCCTGTGAGCCAGACGATGCAAGAGGCCACGGAGGCTACGCCGGCGCCGGTCGGGGTGCCGATGCCGGCGGCGGATACCAGCCTGGTCACGCGCATGCGCATGGCTCAGCACAACCTGCTTTCCGTGTGGCAGGAGCGGGATTATCGGGCCCGGAGCATTCGCTTCCGGATGCTCAACCAGGACTATGTGGTCTGCAACAGCCCCGACAGCGTGCGCCAGGTGTTCCTGCGCGAGCATGCCAACTATGACCGCAAGAGCCCGCAGATGCGCGAGGCGCTGGAGCCGCTGCTGGGCGATGGGCTCTTCGTCAGCGACGGCGAGCTGTGGCGTCAGCGGCGCCGGGCCTGCGCGCCGGCGCTGAGCCACCAGCTGCTGCCCGGTTTCGCCGAGGTGATGATCGCCTCGGCCCAGGAGACGGCGCGCCACTGGCGGCAGCTGCCGGACGACCGGCCCGTGGACATGCTGGGCGAGATGGCGCGGCTGACGGCGCGTATCATCGGTCGCACCGTGTTCGGCGACGATACCCGCGAGGAGGAGGCCAGTCAGGTGGTGGCCGGCTTCACGGCGTATCAGCGCCATGCCGAGCAGCTCAACCTGGGCAGCACCCTGGGCCTGCCGTTCCTCAACCTGCTGGGCAACCCGCGGCGCCGCCAGCGCACGCGCTACTCCGCCCGGCAGGTGCATGACATCATCGACCGCATCATCGAGCGGCGTCGCGACCGCGGCGCCTCCGACCGCTTCAGCCTGATCGACCACTTCCTGCAGCGTGGCGAGGCACAGGACGCGGGGTGCCCCTTCGGCCGCGAGGCGATTCGCAACGAGGCGGTGGTGATGTTCATGGCGGGTCATGAAACCACCGCCAATGCGCTGACCTGGACCTGGTACCTGCTCGATCACGACCCGGCCAGCATGGCGCGCCTCCACCAGGAGCTGGACGAGGTGCTGCAGGGACGCGACCCGACCTTCGAGGACGTGGAGCGCCTGCCGTTCACGCGGGCGGTCTTCGAGGAGGCGATGCGGCTCTATCCGCCGGTGCCGCTGCTCAGCCGCCAGGCGCGGGAGGCGGATCAGGTGCTCAATCGCGAGATCCATCCGGGTACGGTGATCATGGTGCTGCCGTGGCTGCTGCACCGGCACCGGCGGCTGTGGGAGGCGCCCGATCACTTCATGCCCGAGCGCTTCATGCCCGACCGGCCGCGGCCGGACAAGTGCGCCTACCTGCCGTTCAGCGTGGGGCCCCGGGTGTGCCTGGGCAAGCGCTTCGGGCTGACCGAGGGCATCCTGTGCCTGGCGACCCTGGCCCAGCACTTCCGGCCGCGCCGGGTGCCGGGACACGAGGTCGGCATCGAGTGTCGCCTGACGCTGCGCCCGACCGGGGGCCTGCCGATGCGCCTGGTGCGGCGCTGACCATGGCCAGGCGGCCGGCCGCCACGCCTCGCCCCTCGGCGGGAGAGTGGCTGGAGTATGGCATGGCACGCTTGATGCCGCTGCTGCCGGTGACCTGGGTCTCGGCGCTGGGCGGCTATCTGGGGCGCCGTCACGTGCGCCGGGCCAGGCGTCTGCAGCGCCGCTGGGTGACGCGGCTGCTGGCCAATCTCGACTACCTGCAGGGCGAGGCCGACGCGGCGGAGCGTGAGCGCCGGCTGCTGGCCTATGGCGACCAGGTGGGGCGCGTCTACAGCGAGCTCACCGTGCTGCCACGCCTGCTCGATTCGCGTCTGCGCGTGGCGGGGGCGCAGCATCTGCGCGAGTGCCGTGGGCCGCTGATCCTGGTGGCGCCGCACCTGGCCAACTGGGAGCTGATGGCCGGCGTGCTGCGGCTGCTCGAGGCGCCGCTGGTCGACCTCTTCGAGCCGCGCGAGAGCGCGCTGCGCATGCGCATCGCCCGGCGGGTGCGCGAGACCGTGGCCGCCGGCCGGGTGGTGTGGGTGGCCACGGAGTCCCCCCTGGCCATGCGGCGGGTCAAGCAGGCCCTGGCGCGGGGCCATCATGCGCTGCTGTTCTGCGACGAAATGCACCATGGTGTCTCGCGAGGGCCGGCGCTGGGGCGCACGCTCGACTATGCCGGCCATCGCTGGATGGCGGCGCGGCTGGCGGTGGCGCATGGTGCCACGGTGGTGCCCGTGGTCATTCGGCGTGAGCCGGGCGTGCGCTTCGTGCTGGAGATCGCCGAGCCGCTCGAGGTGGATGCCTCGCTGGAAGGCGAGGCCCGGGCGCGGCAGCTGGCCGATGCCATCGATGCCCGGCTGGAGCACTGGGTGCGGGCGTGTCCGACGCACTGGTACTGGCTGAAGGACGCCACGCTCGCGCCCGAGCAGCGCGAGACGCGGGACGGTGGCGAGGGGTAAGCCGCTCCAAGCGGGAAGCTCGAAGCTGGAAGCTGGAAGCCGGAAGCTGGAAGCTGGAAGCTGGAAGCTGGAAGCTGGAAGAAACCCCAGCACCTGGACGGTTGGAGGGAAGAGGGTCTGTTGTGGGAGCGACGGTCCGGCGCCCCGGCTTTAGATCACGAAGGCTGAGGCCACCCAAAGCTCGGACAGGTACCCAGCCCGGGGCGCCTGGCGGCGCCATTCGCGCAGAAATCTGCGCTCCCACTGCCCGGCTGCGCCGGGAGCCGGAAGCTGGAAGCTGGAAGAAACCCCAGCACCTGGAAGGTTGGAGGGAAGAGGGTCTGTTGTGGGAGGTGGTCTGTTACCTCCTACCTTCCACCTTTCCAACTCACCCCTCACCCCTCACCCCTCACCCCTCACCCCTCACCCCTCACCCCTCACCCCTCACCCCTCACCCCTCACACCCCACACCCCACACCCCACACCCCACACCCCTCACCCCTCACACCCCACACCTGGGGTTGGGTGGCTGTGCGGTCCTGGTGGCGGTCGTCCGTGGGCTACACTGGTTGCAGGACCCTCGGCAGGGAGGCCATGCGGATGTCCTTTCCGCGGATTGTTCATCACGGCGCCGCCGACGGCGTGACCGGCAGCTGCCATCGCCTGCAGCTGAGCGAGGATCGCGCGCTGCTGGTGGACTGCGGGCTCTTCCAGGGCCAGGATGCCGACCACCTCGACAGCCTCGAACAGCACCGGGTGCGCTTCCCGGTGGACGACGTGCTGGCGCTGGTGGTTACCCATGTGCACATCGACCATATCGGCCGGCTGCCCTACCTGCTGGCCGCCGGCTATCGCGGGCCGATCCTCTGTTCGGTGCCTTCCGCACGGCTGCTGCCGCTGGTGATCGAGGATGCGCTGAAGATCGGCTTCACCCGCGACCGGGCGCTGATCGAGCGCTTCCTGGCCGAGGTGGAAGGGCGGCTGGTGGCGCTGGACTACCGCCAGTGGCATACCGTGATCGACGATGCCCGCCACCGGCTGCGCATCAAGCTGCAGCGCGCCGGGCATATCCTCGGCTCGGCCTACGTGGAGGTCGATACCTGCGAGCGTGCCACGGGGACGTCACGGCGCACGCTCTTCTCCGGCGACCTGGGCGCGCCTTATGCGCCGCTGCTGCCGGCCCCCCGGCCGCCGTATCGCGCCGATACCCTGGTGCTCGAGACCACCTACGGCGACCGCCGCCATGAGGATCGCACCCGCCGCCGGGCCCGGCTCAAGGGCGCCATCGACCGGGCCCTGGCGGATGCCGGCAGCGTGGTGATCCCGGCCTTCAGCATCGGCCGCACCCAGGAGCTGCTCTACGAGCTCGAGGGGCTGATCCACGGCGCCACGGAGCCGCGCTGGCGCGAGCTCGAGATCATCGTCGACTCGCCGCTGGCCGCGCGCTTCACGCGGGTCTATCGCGAGCTCAAGCCCTGGTGGGATGCCGAGGCCCACCGCCGGCTGCGGCGTGGCCGCCACCCGCTGGATTTCGCCAACCTGTATACCGTGGCGGACCACGACGCGCACCTGCAGACGGTGGACTACCTGGCCCGTACCCATCGCCCGGCGGTGGTGATCGCCGCCAGTGGCATGGTCACCGGCGGGCGGGTGGTCAACTATCTCAAGCGCATGCTGGGCGACCCACGCCACGCCGTGGTGTTCATCGGCTACCAGGGGCGCGGTACGCCCGGGCGCGCCATCCAGCGCCATGGCCCGCGCGGCGGCTGGGTGGCGCTCGACGGCGAGCGCATCGACATCCGGGCCCGGGTCGAGACCGTCAGCGGCTACTCCGCCCACGCCGACCAGCACGACCTGCTGGCCTTCATCCGCCGCATGCGCCACCCGCCACGCCATGTCCGCCTGGTGCATGGCGAACGTGACGCCCAGCTTGCCTTCCAGGCGCGCCTCGCGCAGTGGGCCAGGGAGGCGGGGCACGCGGTCGAGGTCAGCCTGGGGGCCGACCACCGCGGCGCCTGAGGCCGAAGCGGGCGGCGCGGTGCCGCACCGCGCTGCCCGTGCCCGCGACGGCCGGGGGATCACTCGGCATCCAGCAGCTCGTCGAGGGCGGCCAGGGTGGCGTCGACCTGTGCCCGGGTGTGCTCGCAGGAGAGGAAGAAGCGCAGCCGCGCGCTCTTCTCCGGCACCGCGGGGTGGAGGATCGGCTGGACGTTGATGCCGCGTTCGAACAGCTGGTGGGAGAGCCGGGCGGCGAGCGGTGAGCTGCCGACGATCACCGGCACCACGGCGGCGCCGATGCTGGAGCCGGTGTCGAGCCCCATGGCCCTGGCCCGTTCCAGGAAGTAGCGTGAGATGGCATGCAGCTGCTGTACGCGCTCGGGCTCCTCGTGCATCAGCGTCAGCGCCTCGCGCGCCGGGGCGGCGACCTGGGCGGGCATGCCCACGCTGTAGAGAAAGCCGGGGGCGAGGTAGCGCAGCGTCTCGACCAGGGCATTGCAGCCGGCGATGTAGCCGCCGCAGCCGGCCAGGCTCTTGCTCAGGGTGCCCATCCAGATGTCGACGTCCGTCGAGGGGACGCCGAAGTGCTCGCGCAGGCCCAGGCCGTGCTCGCCCAGCACGCCGAAGGAGTGGGCCTCATCGACCATCAGCCAGGCCTGGTGGCGCTGCTTGATCTCGGTGAAGCGCGGCAGGTCCGGCACATCGCCGTCCATGCTGTAGAGGCCTTCGATGACCACCAGCACGCGCTCGAACTGGTCACGGTGCCGGCCGAGCATGGCGTCCAGCGCCGCGGCGTCGTTGTGGGGGAAGGCGAGGCGCCGGGCACCGGAGAGCTGGGCGCCGACCAGTGAGCTGTTGTGGATGTATTCGTCGTGGATCACCAGGTCGCGCTGCCCGAGCAGGTAGCCCAGGGTGGAGACGTTGGTGGCATGACCGCTGACGAAGGTCACGGCGTCCTCGGCCTGGTAGGCGGCGGCGAGGGCGTCTTCCAGCTCGCGGTGGATGGGGCGCTCGCCGGAGACCACGCGGCTGGCCGAGACCGAGGTGCCGTAGCGCGCCACGGCCTCCTGGGCGGCACGGTTGACGCGCGGGTCGCCGGAGAGGTTCAGGTAGTTGTAGCTGGCGAAGTTGAGGCATTCGTGGCCATCGATGTGCGAGGTCGCCCCGGCGTTGCCCTCGTGCACCTTGAAGAAGGGGTCGGTCAGGCCGAGGCGGCGGGCGCCCTCGCGCATCATGGCGATCTGCTGGTAGCCGGGCTGGGCGTCGAAGCGGGTGAAGCGCTCCGGCACGCGGCGGCCCGCGGCGCTGCCGCCCGGCGGCGTCGCGCTGCCGGGCGGCGGTGTCGCGGCGCTGCTCCTCGGCCGCTGGCGCGCCCGGGCGAGCAGCTGGCGTTTGAGGTCGTCGCGGTGGCCGCTCATGAGGCTGTCTCCCCGGTGCCGTCCGGTCGCTCGGGCAGCGATTCGGCACCGTGCTGGCTGGCCAGGGAGGCGAGGCGGTCGTCCTCGGCGGGCTCGTCGTCGTCACCGCCGAGCCGGCGGATCAGCACGCCGGCCAGCTTGTCGATGGTGGAGGCCTCGCTGAGCACCATGACCGGGACATTGACGCCCAGGCGCGATTCGATGGCGGTCATCAGCTCCACGCCCATCAGCGAGTCGAAGCCCATGTCGTAGACCGAGCGGTGCACGTCGATCTTCTCCTCCTCGATGAGCAGGATGGCGGCGAGTTCGCTGCGCAGCAGTTCGGTCACCGCGTCGTGCAGCGCCTCCGGTGACAGGGTGGCGAAGCGTTCGGCCAGGTCCTCGGCGTCGTCGTCGCTGCGGCCGTCGTCGTCGGCCCGGCGGGCGAGCTCGTTGAAGCGCGGGCTCGCGGCCGTGGGCAGGAAGCGGGCCAGGGCGCCCCAGTCGAGCTCCAGCACGCCGAGGCTGGGGCCGCCTCGCCGCTCGGCGGGGCCCTGCAGCAGCGGCTCCATCACGGCGAGGGCCTCGTCGGCGCGCAGCGCCGAACCGCCCAGGCGCTCCTGCAGGGCGTCGCGGGTGCGGGTGTTGCGCGCCAGGAAGCCGACGTCCTCGATCGCTCCCCAGCGCAGGCAGCTGGCCGGCAGCCCCCGGGCGCGGCGGCTGGCCGCCAGTGCCTCCAGCCAGTGGTTGGCGGCCACGTAACCGGCCTGGCCCGGGTTGCCGAACAGGGTGGTGGCCGAGGAGTACATCACGAAGAAGTCGAGCGGCGCGTCGCGCGTCAGCGCGTCCAGGTGGCGCGCGCCCTCGATCTTGGGCGCCAGTACCCGGCGCAGCCGCTCGGCATCGAGATTGCGGATCAGGCCGTCGTCGATCACCGTGGCGGCATGCACCACGCCGCGCAGCGGCGGCAGGGTCTCGCGGCACCGGTCGAGCAGCCGCGCCAGGGCCGCGCGGTCGGTGATGTCGCAGGCGGCGGCCACCACGTTCACGCCCCGGGCCTCGAGCGCGGCGACCCCTTCCCGGGCCTCGTCGCTGGCCGCGCCGCTGCGCCCCACCAGGATCAGGTGGCGCGCGCCCCGCCGGGCCAGCCACTGCGCGGTTCTCAGGCCGAAGCCGCCCAGCCCGCCGGTGACCAGGTAGCTGGCCGCATCGGGCAGCGCCAGGCGCGTCTCGGGCTGGCGTGCGGGGGCGGCGGCCGGGAGCTCCTGGCCCTGGTCGTGGGTGACCACCACCTTGCCGATCTGGCGCGCCTGCTGCATGTAGCGGAAGGCCTCGACCACCTGCTGGCGGGAGAAGGCGACGTAGGGCAGCGCCGTGAGGGTGCCGTCCTGGAACAGCGCCATCATCTCGCGGAACAGCGTGCCGGTGAGGTCGGGGCGCTCCTTCATCAGCTGGTCGGAGTCGATGCCGAAGTAGCTGAGGTTGTTGCGGAAGGGGCGCAGCCCGATGGGGGTGTTCTCGTAGAAGTCGCGCTTGCCGAGCTCCAGGAAGCGCCCGAACGGCCTCAGGGCCCGCAGGTTCTGGTTGATCGCCTCGCCGGCCAGGGAGTTGAGCACCACGTCGACGCCACGGCCGTCGGTGGCCTCGAGGATCTCCTCGGCGAAGGTCAGCGAGCGCGAGTCGTGGATGCGGTCGATGCCCATCAGGCGCAGGAAGTCGCGCTTCTCGTCGCTGCCGACGGTGGCGTGGATCTCGGCGCCCAGCCACTGGGCCACCTGGAGGGCGGCAATGCCGACGCCGCCGGCGGCGCCATGGATCAGCACGTGCTCGCCGGGGGCCAGGTGCGCCAGGTGCTTGAGCGCATAGTAGACGGTGAAGAAGGTGGTGGGGATGGTGGCCGCCGCGGCGAAGCTCACGCCCTCGGGAATCGGCGCCACGGCCTGGCGGCTGGCGATCAGCCGGTCGCTGAAGCTGGCCGGGCCGAAGCCCACCACGGCCTCGCCCACGGCGAGGTCAGTGACGCCGTCGCCCACGGCGGCGACCACGCCGGAGAACTCCAGCCCCAGGGTGGGGCCGGCGAAGCCGTTCTCGATCGCCTCGTCGGAGAGCAGCCCCAGGGTGTACATGACGTCGCGGAAGTTGAGGCCGGTGGCCTCGACGCGGATCTCGACCTCGCCGGGCCCCGGGGCAGGCAGCGGCCGGGGCGTCCAGCGCAGCTGGCGCAGCTGGCCGGGCAGCTCGAAGCCCAGCGACATGGCCTGACGGCCGCCCGGTGCCGTGACCGTCGCCTGGTGAGTGGGCGGCGGCACGGGGCGCAGCCGGGTGGCGAAGCGCCGTCCCCGGGCATCGAGCACGATCTCGGTCTCGGCGTCCGGGGTCGTCAGTTCGTCGAGCAGCGCCTCGAGGGCCGGGGCGTCGAGCTCTCCCGCGGGCAGGTCGAGCAGGCGCACGGCATAGCCGGTGGACTCGTTGGCCAGGGAGCGGCCGAAGCCCCAGAGGGCGGCGTCGAGGGGCGCTGTCTCGTCAGGCGCTGTGGGACGCCTGTCGGCGCCATTCGTCGAGGCGTCGAACCGGCAGCGGAGCCGGAACGCCGGACCGTGCGCTCCCACAGAAGAGGCATCTTCCACAGAAGAGGCAGTTCCCTCGGACGCGGGGGCTCCCTCAGGAGCGGCGTCTGTCCACATGGCGGAGACGCCGCGGGTGACGAGCCACAGGCTGGCCGCCTCGCCCAGCGGTTCCAGGGTCCGGGCCCAGTCGATGGCCTGCTCGCAGCGGGCGTCGCCCTGGCGCAGGTCGACAAGAATCGGGGTCTGTCCCCGATTGTCGGGGGTGTCGACGACGCGGGCCGGGTGGCCACGCTGGGTCAGGCCGGTGGCCAGTTGCTCGGCCAGCGGTCGCGTCGCCGCGTCGGCGATCAGCTGGAAGGTGCCGGCAGGCGCCGGTGCCTGGGCGTCCGGCGATCGCGCCTGTTGCCAGCGGGCGTGGATCAGGTAGGCGCCGCGCTCGTCGCCCTCCAGGGCAATCGGCGCGATCTCGCCGGCACCCAGGGCTTCGAGCTCGGCGATGACGGCATCGCGCTCGCTGGCCAGCAGCAGGCCGCCCTCGTCCTCGAGGCCGGGGGTGGCGAGCAGGGTGTCGAGCCAGGCGCTGGGCTGGATGCCCAGCACCAGCAGGCGGGCATCGGGCGCCAGGCGCGCCGCCAGGGCCTGGAGCAGGCGACGGTTGCGCTCGTGGTGGCCGGGCTCGAGGCTGACCAGTGCCAGCTGGGCCGGGGGGCGTGGTTCGCTGGTCTCGCCCAGCCGCTCGATGTCGATCAGCGGGAAGCGTTCCTGAAGCTGCTGGGCCTGGTGCCAGGCGTGCTCGCCCACCGTCAGGGCGGTGTAGTCGCAGCGGTCGGGGTCGAGCAGGTCGCCGAGGCGTTCCCCCAGGGCGGGCGAGGCGGCGCCGGCCTCGAGCAGGCGCAGGCGCTGGCCGGAGGGCAGGGCGTCGAGCACCGCGGGCAGGGCATCGCGCAGGGCGCCGGCGATGGCCTGCCAGCCGCCGGCGCCGGGGAGCTGCCGGGTGAGGTTGGCCAGGGCATCGGCGTCGAGTCCCAGGGCGTCGGCGTCTTCCCGGCCCTCGAGCAGCGCGCCGAGGTGCCGGCCGACGCGGCCGAGGCGCTGCACCGGGGCGAAGTAGTCCGGGTAGTCGCGCACCAGCAGCTGCCAGATGGCCGCGGGGGCGACCGTATTGCCCGCGTCGTCGTCGCGCAGGGTCCAGCCCTGCGCGTCGGCTGCCAGGCGGCCGGCGGCCTGCAGCTGGGCGAGCAGCTGGTCGAGCAGCCGCCGCACATCGAGGTGCGCGCGTGTCAGCTCCGCATAGCGGGCCCGGGTCAGGGTGTCGCCGCCGGCCAGGTGGTGCAGCGTCTCGGCGGCGAAGGCGTCGGCCAGGCTGTCCAGCAGCGGGTCGACCTCGTTGGCGTAGCGTTCCCCGGTGAGCCGCGTGAAGGCCTCCAGCAGGCCGGGCATGGCGGCATGCAGGGCACCGAGGTCGAGGGGCGCGGCGCGGCGCGGTGCCGGTGTCAGGGCGACATCCAGGTAGCTGAGACGCTGGTGGTGCTGGCGCTTGAGACGAATCGCCTTGAAGCGGGTCTCGCTGAGCACCGCCACGGCACGGCCCCGGGCGTCGAAGAGCGCGAAATCGGCGGTGAAGGAGTGCGGCGAGCGCTTGCGCAGGCGCGCCTGGACCCGTGTCGGCACGCCGCCGTCGGCGAGGTACTGGATGCGCCCCACCCGCACCGGCACGAAGGCCATGCCGCTGCCCTCGTGGCCCTGCTCGCGGGCCTGGCGGGCGAGCAGCGGAATGAACAGCTGGAAGGCGCTGTCGAGGATGCCGGGGTGCAGGTGCTGGGTGGCCAGGGTGGCGGTGATGGCCTCGGGCGGCTCGATGCTGCCGAGGATGCTGTCGCCCTCGATCCAGGCCCGGGGAATCGCCTGGAAGGCGGGGCCATAGTGCAGGCCGAGCCGTTCGGCCTCGGCGAGATGGTCGGCCAGGGTGATGTCGGGGGCCCGGGTCGGCAGCGCCGGTGCCGGGCGCTGCAGCAGGAAGCCGCGGCTCTGCTCCATGACCCGGCCCACGGCGTTGAGCTGCCACTCGCCCGCGGCCAGGGGCTCGCGGGAGCGCATCTCGAGGCGGCCATCCTCGGGGGCGAAATGCAGGCGCATGCGCCGACCGTGCTGGCCATCGAGCAGCAGCGGGGCGCGGATCTCGAGCTCCTCGATGTCCACCAGGGGGGCATCATGACGGTGACGGGCGGCCGCCAGGGCGAGCTCGACGAAGCCGGCGCCGGGGAAGACGGCACCCTCGCCGACCACATGGTCGCCCAGCCAGGGCAGGCGGCCGGTGTCGAGCTGGCTCTCCCAGGTGTTGGCCTGCTGGGCCAGCCGATAGCCGAGCAGCGGGTGGTCGTAGTAGCGCTCGAGCAGGCCCTGGCCGTCGGCGGTGCCGTGCATCCAGTAGCGCTCGCGCTGCCAGGGGTAGCGCGGCAGCGCGACCCGGCGTCCCGCCACCGGGAACCAGCGTTCGGCGTCCAGCGGCATGCCGCTGAGCAGTGCCTGGCCGATGGTCTGGTCCATGCAGTCCGCGGCGGGTCGCTCGCGCTCGAGGGTGCCGAGCACCTGGCCCTCGCACTCGCGGTCGCGCAGGGCGTCGCCGAGATAGCGGCGCAGGATGGGGTGGGCGCCGATCTCGATGAACCGCCGGTTGCCGTCGTCGATCAGCGTCTTGATGGCCGCGTCGAAGCGCACCGGCTGACGGATGTTGTGCCACCAGTAGTCGGCGCCCAGCTCGCTGCCGGCCAGGTGCGCACCGGTGACCGTGGAGACATAGGGCAGCCGCGCGGGGTGCGGGGCAATGGCCGTCAGCGATCCGATCACGCCCTCCTCGATGGGGTCCATGGCCGGACTGTGGAAGGCGTAGTCGAGCGGCAGGCGCTTGGCGAGGGTGCCGGCCTCGGCCAGTGCCTGCTCGAGGCGGGCAAGGGCCTCGGGGTCGCCGGCCAGGGTCACGCCCCGGGCGCTGTTGATGCCGGCCAGGTGGACGCCGGCGTAGTCGCCGCCATCGAGCCAGTCGCGGATCTCGGCCTCGCCCAGCGCCACGGCCGTCATCTCGCCCTGGCCGCGGGTCTTGCCCTGGTAGTGGCTGCGGTAGTAGATGACGCGGACCGCGTCCTCCAGGCTCAGTGCGCCGCTGGCCCAGGCCGCGGCGACCTCGCCGACGCTGTGGCCGGTCACCGCGGCGGGTTCGATGGCGTGATGCTGCAGCAACCGGGTGAGGCCGACCTGCACGGCGAACAGTGTCGGCTGGGCGATCTCGGTCAGCGCCAGGCGGCTGGTGGCGTCGGGCGGGGGGGCGCCGTGACCCTCGGGATCCGGCCCCGCCAGCTCGGCACGCAGCGAGATGTCGGCGTACTGCTGAAAGAGGCTGTCGACCTCGTCCACCGCGGCGGCAAAGACCGGGGAAGCGGCCAGCAGGTCGGCCCCCATGCGCTCCCACTGGCAGCCGTTGCCGGTATAGACGAAGGCGGGCGCGCCGGCCCCCTCCAGGTGCTGGCCGCGGGCCACCGCGGTGGGGTCCTCCTGTTCGGGGTCGGCGAAGGCGGCCAGCAGGCGCGCGGCCTGGATCCTGTCGTCGGCGAACAGCAGGGCACCGTCGCGATGGTGCTCGCGATGGTGGAACAGGGTGTAGGCGATGTCGTAGAGGCTGGCATCGCTGTGCTCGAGCCACGCGGCCAGGTCGCCGGCCATGGCGCGCAGCGCGGGTTCGCCACGGGCGGTGAGGCGCAGCGGCAGGCTGCCGGCGGCCGGGGTCGGCAGCGTCGGCGCCGTCTCCGAGGGGCTCTCGAGGATGACGTGGGCGTTGGCGCCGCCGAAGCCGAAGGAGTTGACGCCGATGACCAGGCGCCCCCGGGGCTTGAGGGGGTGCGCCCGGGTCACGACCTCGAGGTTCCACTCATCGAACTTGATGTTGGGGTTGAGCCGGCGGATGCCGATGGTGGCGGGCACTTCGCGATGGCGAAGGCTGTAGAGCGCCTTGGCCAGCCCGGCCACCCCGGAGGCGGTCTCCAGGTGGCCGACATTGCTCTTCACTGAGCCGATGGGCAGCGGTGTGGCGCGGCGCGTCGCCAGGGCCTCGCCGATGGCGCGGGTCTCGATGGGGTCGCCCACCGCGGTGCCGGTACCGTGGGCCTCCAGGTAGTCGATCTCGTCGGGCGCGATGCCGGCCTGCTCGTAGGCGTGGCGCATCAGCGCCACCTGGGCGACGGGGTTGGGCACGGTAAGGCCCGTCTTGTGGCCGTCGGTATTGACCGCGGAGCCCGCCACCACGGCGAGGATCGGGTCGCCGTCGGCCACCGCCCGGTCGAATTCCTTGAGCAGGAAGAGGCCGGCGCCCTCGGAGCGCACGTAGCCGTCGCCGTTGGCATCGAAGACCTGGCAGCGGCCGGTGGCCGAGAGCATGCTCGCCTTGGAGAAGATGATGAAGCCGTAGGGGTGCAGGTGCAGGCTGATGCCGCCGGCCAGCGCCATGTCGGTCTCGCCGGCGCGAATCGCCTGGCAGGCCTGGTGGAAGGCCACCAGCGAGGAGGAGCAGGCGGTGTCCAGCGACATGCTCGGGCCGTGCAGGTCGAACACGTAGGAGAGCCGGTTGGAGGCGATGCTCGAGGTGTTGCCGGTGGCGGTGGAGGCGTCGATCGCCGCCATGTCGTCGGCGATGCGGTAGGAGTAGTCCAGGCTGGCCACGCCGACGAAGACGCCGCAGCGGCTGCCGCGCAGCGAGGCGGGGACCACGCCGGCACTCTCCATGGCTTCCCAGGCCAGTTCCAGCAGCATGCGCTGCTGCGGGTCCATGCTGCTGGCTTCGCGCGGCGAGATGCCGAAGAAGCCGGCATCGAAGCCGCTGACGTCGCCCAGGCTGCCGGCGGCAAAGCTCACGCTGGTCCCGGGATGGCGGCGCTCGGGGTGCTGGTAGGCCTCCTGGCTCCAGCGGTCCTCGGCGACGCGGGTCACCAGGTCCTTTTCGGCTTGCAGATCCTGCCAGAACGTTTCAGGTGTGGTACCGGGGAAACGGTGGGCGGCGCCGATGATGGCAACGCGTCTAGTCATTCTTGCTCCTGATGGCTCTGGGTCTGCTCGACAGGGTCGTTCGGGGCACGGCCGGCATCCGCCAGCAGCCGGGCCAGCAGCCGCTGGCTCAGCGTGGCCACGTCGATGCGCTCAGCGGGGGGAGGCGTCGCCCCCGGGCACATGCTCGACCAGAGCGCGTAGTGGGTGTCACCGCTAGGCGCGCCTGTCACCCGGTACAGCTCATCCATGATCGGTACATGATCACCATACCAGCACAGCACGCCATGCCGGGAGCGTGGCGTATCCGGAGTCAGCCGCCGCTTCAGGCGCTCCAGCATGCGATCGGCGTTGCGCAGGTGGCGCAGGTAGACCCGGAGGTCATCGCTGTCAGCGGCGGGTGAGGCGGCGCCTCGGGGCGCGGCCAGGCACGGGGCGTCGGGCGGTACGGGGCGCTCGAGCGGCAGCGGTCCGTGATTCTCCATCGTGATCACGAAGATGAACAGCGGCCTATTATCGCTGGCATCGAGCAGGGTGCCAACCTTGTCGGCCACGGTGGCATCGCTGATGTACTGTCCGTCGCGTTCGACTTCGGAAAAGGCGGTGATGTCCAGGAACGCATCGAACCCCATCCGCGGCATCACCTTGTCGCGCTGGTAGAAGCTGGCCGGGTAGGGGTGGACGCAGAGCGTGCGATAGCCCAGGGCCCTGAGCCGGCTCGCCAGGGTGGGCAGAGGCCGACGGGCCAGCTGGCGATAGGGGCTGAAGCGATGGATGCCGAAGGCCTGAGGGGGCAGGCCGGTGAGGAAGGCGCACTCGGTGCGTACCGTGTTGGCGCCCCAGGCCGGCACGTCCAGCGGGCCGCTGGCCACGGCCTCGCGCGTCAGCCGGTCCCAGGCGTCGAGCAGGCCGGGCGGCGTGGCGGGCAGCCACTCGCGCGGGTCGAAGAAGGATTCGCTCTGCACCGCCACCACGTGCGGCAGCCGTGCCGGGGAGGGCGCGGGTGCGTCGGCCGGGGGCCGGAACGGGGTCGGGAGACGGGCGGTGTCCAGCGGTTGCACGGCGCGGACCCCGTAGGCCCACAGGGCCGCGAAGAGACCGAGGCGGTTCAGGTCCTGCTGGGGCTCCAGCCGGCAGGCGGGCAGGCGCCGGCCCCCGGCCCACAGCAGCGCCAGGGCCGGGGGCAGCAGCAGTCCGGCCTGCAGGAGGGCCGGCGCGCCGTGGCGGGTGACCAGCGATGGCTCGAGCCAGAGAAAGGCGCCGATGGCCAGGGCGCCGGCGACGCTGGCGGCGATGGCCAGGCCGATGCCGAAGAAGGGCACATAGAGGCGCGGGTGCAGGATGGCATCGAGGAAGTAGTCGAAGTCCTGGCAGATGAAGGGCTCGTCGAGCGTCCGCGACTTGGTGTTGCTGGTCTGCACCACCACCAGCTGCAGCGAGACGATGACCGCTAGGGCGAACCAGGGGCGCTGGAGCAGCAGCACGCCCAGGGCGAAGAGCAGCAGCCAGCTGCCCAGGTGCACCGCCAGGGTGGCAGGCGCGCGCCGCCAGAAGGGCGCCGGCGCCGGCCGCAGTAGCGCCTCCACTCCCAGGGTCAGCGGCAGGCCGAGAAGCAGTGCGGGCCAGAGGGCCTCGATCATGAAGGGCGCCCGTAGCCGACCAGCCTGACCAGGCGCTGGGAGAGGGCGGCGGGCAGCACCGCCAGCCACCAGCTGCCGAGGTTCAGGGGGAAGGGAAAGGTAATGCGGGCACGGTTGCGCGCGATGCCCGCCTTGATCACCCGGGCGGCCTTCTCCGGGGGCCACTGCCAGGGCTTGGGGCCGGGCATGGCCGCGGCCATGGGGGAGGTGACATAGCCGGGCATGACCACGCTGACGCCGACCCCGTGGGGCGCGAGCCAGCCGCGCAGGGCTTCGCCATAGGCCTTGATGCCGGCCTTGCTGGCGCTGTAGCTGGGGGTGATGGGCAGGCCATGCCAGGCGGCCAGCGAGCTGATGAACACCAGCTGACCGCTGCCGCGTGCCTTCATGCGCGGAGCCAGGACATGGGCCATGGCCATGGGCGCGTGCAGGTTGAGCGCCAGCAGCTGCGACGATTGCGCCCGCGACTCCCCGGCGCCATCCGGGCCGATATCGATGTTCATGCCGGCGCAGGCGATGACCAGGTCGGGCAGGCGGTCATCGCGCAGCGGCTCGAGCCACTGGTCCAGCTGGCCCTCGTCGGTCAGCTCCAGCTGCGTCAGCTCGGCATGGGCGCCACGCGCGCGGCAGCGGTCGGCCACGGCCTGGAGCGCGGTGGCGTTTCGGCCATGCAGCAGCAGCTCCACGCCGGGCGCGGCATAGGCGCACGCCAGGGCCCCGCCGATGGCGCCGCTGGCTCCGGTGATCAGGATCCGGTGGTGACGGGCTGGCATGTCATCAGCTCCTCGAGCGGCGAGTGGTCGGCTTCCAGGCGCTGCAGGGTGTTGTCCACGGCGAGCTCGGTGCCGGTGGCACAGTAGAACCCGCCGTTGAGCTGGACGGTGTGCAGCAGGGTCGTGCGGAAGGCCTGGACCAGCGGAGGGTGCGGTGGCGTGCCGGCCTGCCAGAAGTCGTCCAGCGTGCCCTGGAAGGTCAGGCCGGGCATGGCATAGATGGGGCTGCACAGGGCCAGCGTGGGGCAGTCGTGCTCCAGGGCGACCAGCCCCGCCGTGCTGTTGACGGTGACCAGCCCGGTGGCACGCGGCAGCAGCTGGTTGAGGTCGCCGGTTTCCAGGTAGTCGACGCGGCCGTCGATGCCGAAATGCGCCGCCAGCCGGGTGATCTCCGCGTCATAGGGGGTCAGCCCCATGTCCAGGGGGTGGTTCTTGATCACCAGGCGGGCGCTGGCGGGCGCGTGCCGGGAGAACGAGCCCATGACGTGCGCGATGACCTCCCGCATGCCGGCAAACGGCGAGTGGTCGCGGATCTGGGCATCACTGTCGAGCTGAAGCGGGAGCACATAATAGGGCGTGCTGCCGCCCGCCAGGCGCTCGATGCAGCGTGCATCCCGGGCGTGGCGGCGTTGCAGGCGCAGCTGCAGGAAGCGCTTGAGGTAGCCGGCATACTCCACCGGCGCGGTGACGGGCGCATGGTTGCGGTAGCCGGGAAACCCGATCGGGTTGGCCAGGCCGGCGAGGTGGTAGGCCACGTCATGGGTTGCCCGGACCTTGAAGGAGGAGCGGAAGCGCACCGCGGCTGGCGGCGGACCCAGGCGGGCGGCCGCCTCCAGGAACCAGTCGGGATCCCGGGGCAGCAGGGAGTGGCCGTTGACGCCCTCGCGCTCCAGGGTGATCCAGAAGGGGCGCAGGTAGCCCTCCTCGAAGATGTGGTTGCGGATGCCGCGGCGGGCGGCGCCCTCGATGGCGGGCCGGTGGACCGGGCGCCGGTCACCGAACATCAGCTGGTCGGTGATGGCGTGGCGCGCCCAGAGCGTCTCGAGAAACGCCGGCAGCTCGTCGAGCCGGCCGCGGAAGGCGTAGGCGCGCAGGCCGCGGCGATAGGCACGATCCCCGCCGTTGAAGTCGACCAGGGTAACGCGGTGTCCGTGGTCGACCAGGCGCCGGGCGAGCCGCCTGAAGAAAGGCGTGCAGGGGCCCTGCAGCAGAAGAAAGGATCGTCCTTGCCGGTGCATCTAGTGCCTGCCGATGAATGTGTTGCGATACCAGCGATAGAGTCGCCGCACGAGGGGCAGGCGGGCGTGGTTGTCGCGTCGCTGCTCCAGGGCCTCCACCACCGTTTCCGCGTTGACCAGCTGCCGGGAGTCGGGATCCACGTAGAGGGGGTAGCAGATCAGGCAGCCGGCAACCAGTTCGTCCAGGCTGAGCTGGCGCTGCCGCCTCGGGCAGGCTGGCGCCCGCTCCTCGGTGAGTCCCCAGCCGGCATAGAAGGGCTGGCCGTAGGTGACCACCCTGCAGCCGCGCAGCAGGGCCTCGAAACCGGCCAGCGAGCTCATGGTATGCAGCTCGTCTACCCGGGCGAGCAGGTCGGTGATGCTGGCATCGGTAATGAGCCTATCATACAGCTGTTCGGTGCCGGCTTCGAGGCGTCCCCGCCGGGCACCGCTGGCGACGTCCGGGTGGGGCTTGTAGATCACCCAGGCCTCCGGCGCGGCGGCGCGAACCCGGCGCAGCAGCTCGCTGTTGGTGGTGACCTGCGGGGAGCCGAAGCGGACCGAGGCGTCGCTCTCGACCTGGCCGACCACGAGCAGGCAGCGGCGGCCGTCGGGCCGCTCGAGGGGAAGGGCCTGCGCGGTGCCGACGTTGTACTTCGAGAGCCCGCTCTCGACCAGGCGCTCGCGCAGCCTGCGGGCCCGTTCCAGCAGGCGGGGCGAGAAGGTTTGCGTGGCCAGGAGGTGTTCCAGGTCGCTGGGCTGGCGCGGGTCATAGTGGATGCCGCGGCTGTCCAGCGCCAGGGACAGTGGCTTGACCAGGTCGACCCCGAGCCCGATGGAGCGGATGAAGCCATCCTCCATGCGCCACAGCGGGGCCGCGCGGACCGCCGCCGGCAGCGCGTCACAGGTCGCTTGCTGACTGGACCAGAGCAGCAGCCTTTCGCCCTCGGCGGGCCGGGCATGGGCCGCGCGCGCGACATGCCGCAGCGTGGCCTTCTCGCCCAGGAAGTCGCCCACGAAGCCGCGCTTCCAGGACGAGAAGCCGACGCCCAGCCAGCGTCCGGCCAGCTGGGCGTGTCGGCGGCGCTGGTCGGCGATCAGGTCGATGGTCGCCTCGAGGCTGGACGGCCGGCCGGTGTAGGGGTTGGCATAGCGCGCATAGCGCAGGTAGGCGGCCGCAAACAGCTGCGCGAGCTGCCTGGGCTGGCCACGACGCGGGCAGTGGATCCGGTCGTCGGTGAGGCCCCAGCCGGCATAGAAGGGCATGCCGTGGCAGGTCACGCGCTTGCCCGCGAGCAGGGCCTCGAAGCCGAGCTGGCTGGTGACCACGTGCACGGCCTCGACGCCGTCGAACAGGCTCCAGGGGTTGAGGTCCTCGGCGAGCAGCCGGCAGCGCGGGTGCTGCCGGGCGGCCTGCAGCAGGTGACCCTGCTTGCGGCCGGCCACCACGTCCGGGTGAACCTTGACCAGGATCTCGGCCTCGGGGTTCTCCTCCAGTGCCGCCTCGAGCATCGCGCCGAAGCGTTCGCCGCTGGCCAGCCCGTAGTGGATCGAGGCGTCCCCGGCGGTCTGGTCGACGACCAGCACCCGCGGCCTGTGGCAGGTCGGCAAGGGGCGGTCGGGGGCATGGTTGTACTTGGACAGCTGGGCATCACGGAGCAGCGCCATGCAGTGCCGGGCACGCTGCAGTTCGGCGTCCCCGAAGGGGGCGTCCCGGATCAGGGTCTCGAGATCGGAGGGCCGCGTGGCGTCGTAGTAGATGCCCGTGGTATCCACGATCAGGCTGTGTGGCTGGTAGCCGTTGACGCCCAGGCCCCAGGAGCGCAGGAAGCCATCTTCCAGCGAGACATGCGCAATACCGCGCTGCTCGGCCAGTCGCCTGGCCTTCTGGCTGGTGGGCTTGAGCCCCCAGCCCAGGGTGGCATCGGGGCGCCGCCATGGCGTCAGCAGGGCAAACCCTCGATACTCGTCGAGGCAGGCGGAGAGGATGGCGACCCTGGTGATGCCACGGGAGGCACAGGCAGCAAACGGGAGTCCCGTACGGCTAGCGCTTGTCATGCGACCTCTAGGCGTGATCTCTTGCCGGCAACGAAAAAGAGGCAGGTCAGTAAGTGACTGACCTGCCTCTCGAAATATTGGTAGCGGGGACCGGATTTGAACCGATGACCTTCGGGTTATGAGCCCGACGAGCTACCAGACTGCTCCACCCCGCATCAACGTGTGGCGTATTCTACAGCTTCTACGCCTTTGGTCAAGGGGCGTTTTCAAACGCTCGTCCCGAGGGCGTACTCTGGTCCATACTTCCTGTGCTGTCATCAAGGTGACAGATCAATGAACAAGACTGTTGATGGCATGCCTGGCGCCTCGCCAGACAAGATGTCATGTATATCAGGGAGGTAGTCAATGACAACTCAAGCACCCGTCGCATGGGTCACCGGTGGTACCGGCGGCATCGGTAGTGCCATCTGCCGTTCGCTCGCCGCGCAGGGCTACACGGTGGTTGCGGGATATCACAACCCGGACAAGGCCAAGGCCTGGCTGGAAACCCAGAAGGCCGAGGGTTTCGACAACATCGATATTGCCGGGATCGACCTGGTCGACTTCGATGCCTGCATGAAAGGGGTCAAGGAGATCGAGGAGAAGCACGGTCCCGTCAGCGTGCTGGTCAACTGCGCCGGGATTACCCGCGACGGCACCCTGAAGAAGATGACGTCGGAGCAGTGGCACGAGGTCGTCGACACCAACCTCAACAGTGTCTTCAATACCTGCCGCAGCGTGATCGAGAGCATGCTCGAGCATGGCTATGGTCGGATCATCAACATCTCGTCCATCAACGGCCGCAAGGGACAGTTCGGTCAGGTCAACTATGCCGCGGCCAAGGCGGGCATGCACGGCCTGACCATGTCGCTGGCCCAGGAGACCGCCACCAAGGGCATCACCGTGAACACGGTGTCGCCGGGCTATATCGCCACCGACATGATCATGAACATCCCCGAGAAGGTGCGCGAGGCCATTCGCGAGACCATCCCGGTCAAGCGCTACGGGACGCCCGAGGAGATCGGTCGGCTGGTGACCTTCCTGGCCGACAAGGAGTCAGGCTTCATCACCGGTGCCAACATCGACATCAACGGTGGTCAGTTCATGGGCTGATCGCCTGTTCATTGCACTCCCCCCTGCCGCCGGTGATGCCCGGCGGCAGAGACGACAGCGCGAGGCTCCTGCCTCGCGCTGTCGCGTTCGGGGCATGCCCCGGCCCGGGGCAGCGGCTCAGGACGGTGGCCGTTCGGTCAGGCTCTCGAGCATGCGGTCGAGCTCGCCGGCCTCGCGCGCCCAGAGTTCCGTGGGCATCGGGCCGCTGGCCAGGAGGTCGGCCAGGATGCGGTGGAGCTCCTCGGCCCGGGAGATCTGCTGGCCCATGTTGTCGTTGAGGCGTTCGACCTGGATCGCCAGGCGCAACGGGTCGTCGCGCTGATTGACGTGTCCCCCGGCCAGCAGCGACAGATGGGCCCGCAGGCGCGCCAGCTGCTGTTCCACCTGCGCCTGTTCGGCGGGTGCGTCGTCCTTGGACGCCTTGCCCTCGGATCCCGCCGCAGCGGCCGAGCCCCTGGCGGAGTGGCGAGCGGCATTGCGGCGCTCATGGGCGTCGCGCAGTGCCTGCGTGAGGCTCAACCCGCCCGGCAGCGGAACCGGCTCGGCGGGGCCACCGGCCAGGTATCGGGCGTCCGCCTCGAGATGGGCGTTGAGCAGCGGCTTGATGGCCTGCCAGCGCTCGGCCTCCTCGGCCAGTGCCAGGCGCGACAGGCGTTCGCGGCGGGCTCGCACGATGCCGGTCCAGCGCCGCCGCATGCCCTCGCTGCGACGCCCCGAGGGCATGGGCTCGAGAGCCGTGGCCTCGCGCACCGCCTCGTCCAGCACGCTGGCCTCGCGGCTGTGCGTGGGCTGCCAGCCGTCGAGCCGGTCGATCAGGGCCTGCATGGTGTCCAGGCGCGCCCGGTTGCGCTGGGCCTGGTCGTCGCGGTGCGCCTCCCGGCGCGCGAAGATGTCGTCACACAGGGAACGAAATTCGCGCCACAGGGCCTGCTCCTCGCCCTTGGGGGCCCGGCCCAGCGCACGCCAGCGCTGCTGCAGCGCCTTGGCCTGGTCGGCTCGCTTGCGCTCGGGCATGTCGCTGGCCAGCAGCTCGCGGGTCTGCTCGATCAGGTCGCGCTTGGCCGCGGCGATTTCCCGCGCGCGCCGGTCGATCAGGGCCTGGAGGTCATGGCGGATGCGTCCGAAGCGTCGGCCGATGCGCTCGGCCTGGTCGCGCGGCACGGGGGCGAAGCGGCGCCACTGCTCCCGGGAGCGGTCGCGGATCTCGCGCAACGCATCGGGGTCGGCCTCGTGGGCCGGCTGTTCGAGTAGCGTCTCGAGCTGCTCGCACAGCGCTTCGCGGGCCGCCAGGTTGCGCTGGCGCTCGGCCTGCTGGCGTTCTCGCCAGGGGGCCAGGCGCTCGTGTATGCGCTCGGAGGCGGCGCGGAAACGGGCGGACTGCTCACGGTTGGCGGCGGCGTCGCCCAGGGACTTCCACTCCTTGACCAGCTGGCGATGACGACGGTCGAGCGCGACGTCCGTCGCGGTGGTGTCGTCGGCCAGCGCCTCGATGGCCAGGCACAGCTGGTCGCGCTTGGGACCGGCGACGAAACCCCGCCAGTCGCGCAGCTCGGCAAGCCGTGCTGCCAGCTGCTTGAGCCGTGCCTGGTGGGGCTGTAGACGCGCCGGCGGCAGCTGCTCGGCCTGATCGCGCAGGCGCTGGTGGAGCCGGCTGGCCCCCTTGAAGGCGCCGCTCTCCAGCAGGCGTTCGAGCTGGTCGAGCTCCTCGACGATGCGCGACACTCGGCTGTCCAGGTCGCCGTCTTCGCGGGCGCGCTCGGCGTCGAGGTGCTGTCGAGCCTGGGCCAGCAGCGGGGCCGGTGCCAGCGCCTGCGGCCAGCCGCAGGCCTCGACCAGGGCGGCGAGGCGGTCGTCGTCACCGTCCGCCAGCGCCCGTTCGATCGCCTCGGCGCGTTCGTCCAGGCGTACCCATGCCCGGGCAATCTGCTCGTAGCCGGCCAGCGCCCGGTCATAGCGCTCACGCAGTGACTCGTCGGCCAGGTGCTGGTCGGACAGCGCCTGCCAGCGAGTGGCCAGCAGGCGCTTCTGGGCGCGCAGGCTGGCGATGTCCTGGGCGGTGAGGCGATCGCCCTGGTGCAGGCCGTCAAGGCTCTCCTCCAGGGCCTCGACCAGGGCCTCGCGGGTCTGGTCGGCGCTCTCGCGCTGGCGCTCGTCGGCATCCCGGGCATGTGCCTGGGCCTCATGGTCGCCGATGACCTTGCGGCAGCGCAGGCAGGCGTCCTGGTAGCGACGCTCCTGATGGGCGTCCGGCAGGTCCTCGAGCTTGTCCCATTCGCGCATCAGGTGGCGGAAGCGGCCGGCGTAGAGCGGCTCCCACGGCTGGCCGGCATGCTGCTCGAGGCGCTCGAGCAGGGCGTCGCGGCGTTCGCGCGCGGCGGCCAGGGAGGCGGCGTCGGCCCGCAGCCGGTTGAGGCGTTCGCGTGCGTTGCGCGCGACCTGGCGGTCGCGGCGGGCCTGGTGGGCCAGCCGCGAGAGGCCCGCCTGGCTCTCGACTCGCGCGGCCGCGGCGTGCCGCACGGCGGCAATGCCGTTGTCGCAGGCCTGGCGAATCAGGTCCTCCTCGTCCTCGAGGCGAGCCAGGGCGGCGAGACGCAGCTGCTGGTTGTCGCCCTGCAGGGCCAGTTCATTGAGCAGCGCGGTGTCCCCGACGCGCTCCACCAGGGCGATGCGTCCCGGCAGGTCATGCTGGCCGCGGCGACCGGCGAGCAGGGCGACCAGGTGGCGCCGCAGCTCCGGAGAGGCGCTGTCCTGCTGGTACAGCGTCACGACCCGCTCGGGATCCTCCAGCTGGCCAAGGGCCGCCTCGCGAACCCCGGGGTCGGTGTCGAGGGCGAGCTGTTCCAGCACGCTGCGCTGGTCATCGCGGGCGGCATCGAGACGCGCCACGGCCTGGCGGCGGACATCGGGGTCCGGGTGCTTCCAGCGTGGGGCGAAGAGGCGTCGAAGGAGTCCTGGCATGGGGCATCCTGAAAAAAACACGCGCCGAGAGGGCGCAGGCTGGCGTCATCATGGTTGGCGACAACGGCACGGGGCCTGGGTCGAAGTCATCTAAGCACGTGCCGAGCCGGCAGAAAAGTCCAGTCAGCCGGGGGATGTGGTCGTGAGGAGACACTGACAAGGGCCCCCACATGGTCGTATGATCGGTTGCAGGGGCGCAGTCACTCGCTTAGCTTTGAGACTGTACCCCGATCATCACCCGACGTGGAGCTCGGCAATGAGTCTCAAAGTGGACAGGGACAGCATGGCATTCACCTTCAAGGGGGGGATGCTGCCGATGACGGTCATGGAGCTGACGAGTGCCGATCCCGAGCGCATCCGCGAGCAGCTGGCGGGCAAGCTCAGTCAGTCGCCGGCCTTCTTCCAGCATACCCCGGTCGTCCTCAACGTCGAGAAGCTCGATGAGCCGCACCTGGCCCTGGAGCGCATCTGTGCGGTCTGCCGGGCCCACAAGCTGTTGCCGGTGGCGGTGCGCGGCGGCCCCGATCCGGTCAAGCAGTCGGCCTGGGCGCTGGGGCTGGGCTGGTTTCCGCCCCAGGAGGTCTCGCGTCCGCGCTCCCTGGAGAGCGTGGTGCCTGACGGCGACCCGGAGGCGGTGGAGCCGCCCGACGCGATCCGTGAGCCCGTGACGCCCGATGCGCTGCCCGGTACCACGGCGGGTGGGCGTATCTTCCGCGGCACGGTGCGCTCCGGCCAGCAGGTGACCGCCCCGGAGGGGGACCTGGTGGTGGTAGGGTCGGTCAATGCCGGCGCCGAGGTGCTCGCCGCCGGCAGCGTGCATGTCTATGGTGCGCTGCGCGGGCGTGCCCTCGCCGGGATCCATGGGGATCCCCAGGCCGGTATCTTCTGCCGTGAACTGCACGCCGAGCTGCTCTCGGTCGCCGGTAACTACAAGCGCCTCGAGGATATCGATCCGCGCCTGCTGGGCACGCCCGTGCAGGTCCGGCTGAGCGACGACCAGCTGGGCATCACGTCGCTGGCCTGATCCGGCGACTCGCGTGACGGCGGCGCGTGGCGCGGCTTTCTCTCATATCATCACAAGACAGGATGTGACACTTGGCCAAGATCATCGTAGTGACCTCCGGCAAGGGGGGGGTCGGCAAGACAACCAGCGCAGCCGCCATCGCCACAGGTCTGGCGCTGCGTGGCAAGAAGACCGTGGTCATCGACTTCGACGTGGGGCTGCGCAATCTCGACCTGATCATGGGCTGCGAGCGCCGCGTGGTCTACGACCTGGTCAACGTGATTCAGGGCGAGGCAGGCCTGAACCAGGCGCTGATCCGCGACAAGCGAGTCGACAACCTGCACATCCTGCCGGCCTCGCAGACCCGCGACAAGGAGGCCCTGACCCAGGAGGGCGTCGAGAAGGTGCTCGATACCCTCAACAAGGATTTCGACTTCATCATCTGCGACTCCCCGGCCGGCATCGAGCGCGGCGCCCAGCTGGCCATGTACTTTGCCGATGCGGCGATCGTGGTGACCAATCCCGAGGTCTCCTCGGTGCGCGACTCCGACCGCATTCTCGGCCTGCTGGCGTCCAAGACCCGACGCGCCGAGCGCGGCGAGGAGCCGATCGAGGAGCACCTGCTGATCACCCGCTACAATCCGGGACGGGTCGACACGGGGGACATGCTGAACCTGGAGGATATCCGCGAGATCCTGGCCATCGACCTGCTCGGCCTGATCCCGGAGTCGGAGGCGGTGCTGCGCGCCTCCAACCAGGGGGTGCCGGTCACTCACGATGACAGCAGCGATGCCGGCCAGGCCTACGCCGACACCGTGGCCCGACTGCTGGGCGAGGAGGTGCCGCTGCGCTTCCACGAGTACCAGAAGAAGAGCCTGTTGAGTCGCATGTTTGGAGGAACCCGCCGGTGAAGTTGCTCGATTTCCTGAAGCGAGAGCGCAAGAAGTCCGCGTCGGTCGCCAAGGAGCGACTGCAGATCATCGTGGCCCATCAGCGCACCCAGCGGGGGCAGCCGGACTACATGCCGCTGCTGGAGAAGGAGCTGCTGGAGGTGATCCGCCGCTACGTGCAGATCGACGACGACGCGGTCAACATCACGCTCGACAGCGAGGACAACTGCTCGGTACTCGAGCTGAACGTGACCCTGCCCAAGTCCTGAGGGGATGTAAGCCCCGGCTGCGCCGGGAGCTGGAAGCTGGAAGCTGGAAGCTGGAAGAAACCCCCATGCCCCAAGGCTTGGGGGTTATGCCGCGCAGCGGCATTCTTCCAGCTTCCAGGCGCGAAGCGCCGCTCTTCCAGCTTCAAGCTCCGGGCGAAGCCCGGGATTTCCAGCTTCAAGCTCCGGGCGAAGCCGGGCAGCTGAGTCGTGCGTGGCGCTGTGCTAGGCTGGGGCCGTGAATCCACGCCCTTCGGAGAGCTCCCGCCCATGGCGCAGCCCACCGCCGCCCCGCAGTCCTTCCTGTGGCACGACTACGAGACCTTCGGCGCCGACCCGCGTCGCGACCGCCCCTCCCAGTTCGCGGCCATTCGCACCGATGCCGACCTCAACGAGATCGGTGAGCCCTTCGAGCTCTTCTGCAAGCCGTCCGATGACTTCCTGCCCCATCCCCAGGCCTGCCTGATCACCGGCATCACGCCCCAGCAGGCGCGTCGTCGCGGCCTGCCCGAGGCGGAGTTCGCCGGCCGGATCGAGGCGGCCATGAGCGAGCCGGGCACCTGTGCCCTGGGCTACAACAGCCTGCGCTTCGACGACGAGGTGAGTCGTCACCTCTTCTATCGCAACCTGCTCGATCCCTACGCGCGGGAGTGGCAGAACGGCAACTCGCGCTGGGACCTGATCGATGTGGTGCGGGCCTTTCATGCCCTGCGCCCCGAGGGGATCGCGTGGCCGACGCGCGACGACGGGGCCCCGAGCTTCAAGCTGGAGGACCTGACAGCCGCCAACGGCATCGCCCATGCGGGGGCCCACGATGCCCTGGCCGACGTGCGCGCCACCATCGCCCTGGCCAAGCTGCTGCGCGAGCGCAACGGCAAGCTCTTCGACTACCTGCTGGGGCTGCGCGGCAAGCGTGCCGTCGCCCGCCAGCTGGACCTGCCCGGGCGCAAGCCGGTGCTGCATGTCTCGCGGCGCTATCCGGCCAGCCGCGGCTGCAGCGCCCTGGTGATGCCGCTGGCCGAGCATCCGACCAACCCCAACGGGGTGATCGTCTTCGACCTCTCCATGGATCCGGCCCCGCTGCTGTCACTCACGCCCGAGCAGATTCGCGAGCGGGTCTTCGTCAGCAACGATGACCTGGCGGAGGGGGCCGAGCGCATCCCGCTGAAGGTGATCCATGTCAACAAGTGTCCGGTCCTGTTCCCGGCCAGCGCCCTCAAGGACGTGGAGGGGCCGCACCGGGGCGAGTATGGGGCCATCGTCGAGCGCCTGGGACTGGACCTGGCGGCCTGCCGCGCCCACTGGAAGCAGCTCGCCGACCGCCCGGAGGTGGCTGCCCGGGTCGCCGAGGTGTTCGCGGCGCCGCCTCCCGAACCGCCGCACGACCCGGACCTGATGCTCTATGCCGGTGGCTTCTTCTCGCCGGCGGATCGTCAGCAGATGCAGCGGGTTCGCGAGACCGACCCCTGGGACCTGGTGGGGGCGAGCTTCGCCTTCCAGGACCCGCGCCTCGAGGAGATGCTGTTCCGCTATCGGGCCCGCAGCTATCCGGAAACCCTGGAGAGCGAGGAGCAGGCGCGCTGGGAAGCCTTCCGCTGGGAGCGCATGAACGACCCGGCCGTTGCCGGCCTGACCCTCAAGGGGTTCGCGCGGGAGATCGAGCGGCTCAACGGCGTTGCGCTCTCCGACCGTGACCGCCAGCTCCTCGAGGAGCTGGTGATGCACGTGGAGGCGATCATGCCGCCCCAGGCCTTCGACTAGCGGATCGCGAGCCCTGCGGGGCTCGAAGCCTGAAGCTGGAAGAGCGCCGCTTCGCGGCTGGAAGCTGGAAGAAAAACCAACCGGGCTGCGCCCGAAGCGGTAAGCCTTAAGCTTGAAGAGCCCGGCTGCGCCGGGAGCTTGAAGCCATAAGCTGGAAGCTTGAAGAAAAAGCTTGACCCAGGCGGTGGGGGTCTCATGCTGCCTTCCAGCTTCCAGCTTCCAGCTTCCAGCTTCCAGCTTCCAGCTTCCAGCTTCCAGCTTCCAGCGCAGCCGGGGCTCACTCCTCCGGCAGCGGCTCCAGCTGATGGCTCAGGCTGAGCACGTCGCTGGGCTCGTCACCCGGGTCGAAGCTGACCCGCGCCACGGCGTCCTCGCGCAGTGCCGGCCAGACCTCGCGCAGTGACTCGGCCGTCACGCTCAGCGCCTGGTCGGCGAGGCGGCGCCGGCGGTCGAAGGCGGTATCCCCGTAGGCGAGGGCGCGCCACAGGCGGTTGGTGCGTTCCGAGAGGCTGTTGTCCCGCTGCATCAGCTGGTCGTGGACGGCCTGGCGATAGGGGGCCAGGGCGTCGTCATCGAGCGTCTCGAGCCGCTCGGCGAAGTCGTCCAGGAAGGCGTCGATGCGCGCCTGGATCGCCTCGCTCCGTGTCTCGGGGGATTGCACCAGCAGGCTGATGCCGGGGGCGTCGAGCATCGGCGAGTAGCGAGCATTGACCACGTAGCCGAGCTGTTCCTCGGTGCGCAGGCGCTGGTAGAAGGGGGTCTCCAGCAGCTGGCCCAGCACCGCCAGGCGCGCCTGACTGTCGATCGAGCGGTCGGGGCCCTGCAGATAGCGCAGCACCAGCGACTCCTTCCGGCTGGTGGTCGGCGTCAGCGCGGGCAGGTCCTCTGCCTGCAGGGGCACGAGGTCCGGTATCGCCTCCTCCGTGAGGGTCGGAGAGAGTGTCTCGGCGACCCGTTGCACCTGCGCCTCGGCGGGGCCGGCCTCAAGGTTGCCCACGGCCATGGCCTCCAGGCGCAGCTCGTCCAGGAAGCGTTCGCGGAACTCGCGCAGGTCCGCCACGTCGAGCTCGCGGCTCGCCTCCAGCAGGGTATCGGTGGGCCACTGGGGGCGCACCAGGGCCTCGGCGAGGGTGCGGTGGGCCTGCCGGTAAAGGGCATCCTGGGGGGCGTTGCGCCATTCGCGCTGCAGGCGGTAGCGCACCCGCTCGAAGCTCCCCGACTCGATCTCGCCCTCCTGCAGCTGGGCGAGGACCCGGTCGATCAGGCGGTCCTGGCGGTCCCGCCAGCCGGAGAACGACAGGGTGATGCCCCGGGCGTGGGCATAGGCCTCGACGTCATGGCCGGCCAGGCGGGCCGGGTAGAGGCTCTCGTTGAGGCTATCGCCGAGCCAGCCGGCGAGCAGCCGGGAGAGTACCGCCTCACGGGCGTCCTGGCTGGCGGCGGGGTGCTGCAGGCTGAAGCGCCACTCCACCTTGGGGGTGTCGAAGCTGGCATCCGCCTGGTGCCAGAAGGCGAACCCCGGCGCCTCGAGGCGCTGTTGCGGGACCTCGTCCTGGACATCGAGCAGTGCCAGGTCCTCGGCGATGTAGGGGTTGGGCTCGGGCAGGGCGAGGCCCGACAGCGGCTCGGCCTCGCCTGTGACCTCGACCTCGCGCCAGGGGGTGTCGAACCAGGGCGAGACCGTCTCGCTTTCGACGTCCGGGCCGCTGTAGAGCCGCAGCAGCGTCTCGGGCCGGAGGCCGTCGAGCCAGCGCGTGATCTGTTCGCGGTCGAAGCCGTCCATGCGGTAGGGCGCGATGTTGACGTCCTCCAGCGGATAGCGGGACAGGTTCATGGCCAGCCGCATGGCATCGTTCTGGGGCGCGCCGTGCTGCTGGAAGCGGAACTGCTGCTCGGCCAGGCGCGCCTGCTCCTCGTAGCGCCAGGCGTCCAGGCCCGCTTCGCGGATCCGTTCGATGGTGGCCATCAGGCTGGCCTGGATGCGGTCGAGCTGTTCGGCGCCGTCCCGGGTCAGGCTGATGTCCACGGCGAACAGCGCGTGCCGGCCGTCGCCGCGGGTCACCCCTGCGGAGAGGCCGTCGGCCCAGCCCGCCTCGCGCAGCGTCGCGAGCAGGCTGCCCTTGCCCTCGTGACCGAGCAGGTTGGCCAGGTAGTCGGCCGGCTTGTGGCGGTAGGCCTGCTGGGGGTCGGGCACCGGGAAGAGGAAGCTGACCCGCTGGCTGTCGCGCACCGACTGCATCTCGGCGGCGCGAGGCAGGGTCTGTTCCGTCACCAGCGGCGTCTCGATGACCGGGCGAGTGAGGCCGCGATCCGCTACCTCGGCAAACCGCTCGGTGACCATGGCCTCCAGTGCATCGAGGGGCTGGGGGGCGACCACGGCCAGGTGCATCACGTTGGCCCCGTAGTGCGTTTCGTAGAAGTCGATCACGCGTTCGCGCAGGCTCGGCTCGCCCTCGGGGCGGTCGGCCAGGGTCTCGCGGTTGCCCACCGAGAAGCCGGTGGTCGGATGGTCGGGGTTGAGCAGCTGGTCGAGCACGTCCTTGGCACGGCGACCCTCATCGCGCAGGCGGGCCTTGTACTCGGAGTGCACCACGTTGCGTTCGCTCTCCAGGCGGTCGGCGTTGAACAGCGGGGCGATGAAGAAGCGGCTGAACCGGTCCAGGGCGCCGGGCAGGGCATCGGGCTCGATGTCGAAGAAGTAGTTGGTGTCATGGGGCGCAGTGAAGGCGTTGTGGCTCCCCCCGTGGCGCGACAGGTAGGCCTGGTAGGCATCCGACTCGGGGTAGGCGTCGGTGCCCAGGAACAGCATGTGCTCGAGAAAGTGGGCCAGGCCGGCCAGGTCGTCCGGGTTCTGGGCGCTGCCCACGCCGACGTTGAGCGAGGCGGCGGCACGGTCGGCCTCGGGCGCACTGACCAGCAGCACGCTCAGGCCGTTGTCGAGGGTCAGCGCCCGGTAGTCGCGGTCATCGTGGGGGCTGACCTGCGGTGAGACGACCTCGTCCACGGCGGCACTCGGTTCCGGCGTCTCGGCCCGGGCAGTCAGGCCCGTCACCAGGGCCGCCGTCACGGTCAGCCAGGCGAGCAGGCGGGCCGATGCGGGAAAGGGGGCAAGCAGGGACTGGGTCATCATGGCTCCTGTGGGAGAGGGTGGCGTAGCATGGGCCCGGTGGGGTGGGCACAGGCCGGATCCTGGTTGGCAGGATCGTTCACTCGTCTTGATACCGGAAAGGCGCCCAGGAGTTCCCCGGGAGCGGGCGCGAGCAGCGCCTGCGCCTCGGCCAGCGGGGTCCATGGGTCGAGCCAGCGCTGCGCATTGCCGGGGTCGATCACCGCCGGCAGCCGGTCGGTGAGCGGGGCGAGCAGCCCCGCCGTGGGCACCGTGATCAGCGCCATGGAGTCATTGTACTCGGTCAGGGTGGTGTGGAAGCGGCACCACAGGCCGGCCAGCAGCAGCGGGCCGCGGTCGACGCGGGTCACCAGGAAGGGCTGCTTGAAGCGCGGCTGCGGTTTCCAGACATAGATGCCGCTGACCGGCACCAGGCAGCGGCGCGCGCCGATGGCCTCGCGGAACATGGGGCGCGACGTCAGCGCTTCGGCCCGGGCGCAGTGGGGGGCATGGTCCAGCACCTTCAGCCAGGGTGGCGTGAGGCCCCAGAAGGCGTTGACCCGGCGAGGCCGGCCGGCCTCCAGGCGCAGGATCGAGACAGGCCGACGCGGGGCCAGGTTGACGCCGGTGATCAGGGGGGCCTCGGCGACCAGGTCGGGCAGCAGGCGTTCGAGCTCGAGGGGGGCGATGTAGAGGCGACCGGCCATGGTGTCTCCGGGGTGGTGGTGCATCAGGGTAACCAACTCGCCCTGGCGATAAAAGCGGCGAACGGGCGGCGATCCTCGCGCCGGCTTGCCGCACGGGCCGTGTGGGATATCCTGTCGAAAACAGTGTTCGATGAGAGTATCCTTGTCACCCGGCCCGCGATGTCCGCCACTCTCTCCTGCGAGGAACCCGATGGCTCGTCCCAGACAGCATGCCCCCGAGGCACTCCATGGCCAGGTCATGGCCGCGTGCGATGCCTGGCTGCAGGAGCATCCGGCCCACACGCTGTCGCTGCGCGCGCTTGCCCGGGAGGTCGGCTGTGCCCCGAGCACCCTGCTCAAGCTGTATGGCAGCTTCGGCAACCTGCTGCAGCACGTCAACATCGAGACGCTGGCTCGCCTGCGGGCCGCCATCGAGCCGCTGCTCGAGGACATTGCCCCCGAACAGCGACTCAAGGCGCTGGCGAGGGCCTATTGGCAGTTCGCTCGCGAGGATGCCTACCGCTGGCAGCTGCTGTTCGACTACCCCCTGGCCCAGGAGGGGGAGCTGGACCAGCGCCAGAACGAGATGATCGAGGGCCTCTTCCTGCGCGTGGAGGCGACACTCAGGGAGTACCAGCCGGCACTGGGAGACCTGGAGTCGCAGCGACTGAGTCGCACGCTCTGGGGCAGCGTCCATGGCCTGGTGCAGCTGGGGCTCAATGAGCGCCTCGGGCACTGGCAGGGCGAGCCGCTGGCGGTGGGCGAGCTGCTCGACCAGCTCCTCGAGACCATGCTGGCCGGCCTCAGGCACATGCCTGACGTGACGTGATGTCCCTCTGGCGGCGCGGGGGGGCGAGCCTGGCCGTGGCGGGGAGGAGCGGGCGAGTGGCCCGTGCGCCGCGGTACTGCCTGCGCTGGCTGATTCTCCTGCTGGTCCATCTGCTCTATCGGCTGCGCTTTCGCGGCCGACACCACATCCCGCGGCATGGCCCGGCCATCATCGTCTGCAATCACATCAGCTTCATGGATGCCCTGGTGATGGGCGCGGCCAGCCCCCGCCCGCTGCGCTTCCTGATGGACAAGCCGATCTTCGAATCCCCCTGGCTCAACTGGCTGTTTCGCCTGGTCGGGGCCATCCCGGTGGCGTCCGAGCATCGCGATCCGGGCAGCGTGCGCCATGCGCTGGTCGAGGTCAGTCGTGCCCTGCGCCAGGGCGAGGTGGTGATGGTGTTTCCCGAGGGGCGCCTGACCCCGGATGGGGAGGTGCACCCCTTCCGCCGCGGGCTCGAGCTGATCCTGGCCCGGGATGCGGTGCCGGTGGTGCCCGCCGGCCTGGCCGGCCTCTGGGGCTCCTGGACCTCGCACCATGGCGGCAAGGCGCTGAGCCGGCCGCCGCGACGCTTCCGGGCGCGGGTGGCGCTGTTCTTCGGCGAGCCCCTGCCGGCGGGCGAGGCGAGTCGGCGCAACGTCGAGGCCCGGGTTCGCGCGCTCAAGGCCGAGGCCGACAACTGCATCGACCCTCGGCGATAGTGGGTCAGTCGCGGCGCAGGTGACGCCGAACCGGCTGCCAGCAGCGGGCGGAGGTGATCAGGTTGTCGCGGACCTCGAGGATCTCGATGCGCACGTTGTGGATCTGCAGGCAGGCGGGTCCGTCGGGGAAGGACTCCAGATGCTCGAGGATGACACCGTTGAGGGTCTTGGGGCCGTCCGTGGGCAGCTGCCACCCCAGGGCCTTGTTGATGTCGCGAATGTTGGCGGTGCCGTCGATCACGTGGCTGCCGTCATCCTGCTGATGGATTTCCTGGTTCAGGCCCGCGACATCGGTGGTGAACTCGCCGACGATCTCCTCGAGGATGTCCTCCAGGGTCACCAGCCCCTCCACGTCGCCGTACTCGTCCACCACGATGCCGATGCGTCGCTTCTGGTTCTGGAAGTTGAGCAGCTGGGTGTGCAGCGGGGTGGACTCGGGGATGAAGTAGGGTTCGCGGGCCTCCTGGACGATGGCGGCCTTGGTCACCTCGCCGCGCGACAGGAAACGTGCCGCATTGCGCAGATGCAGCATGCCGATGATGTTGTTGATATCGCCCTTGTAGACCGGCAGCCGGGTGTGCTGGCTGGTGCGAATGTGGGCGAGGATCTCCTCCAGGCCGTCATCGAGGTCGAGGCCCGTCACCTCGTGGCGCGGCACCATGATGTCGTTCACGGTGACGTTCTCGAGATCCAGGATCGACAGCAGCATGGCCTGGTGACGGCGCGGGATCAGGGTGCCGGCCTCGTGCACCACGGTGCGCAGCTCGTCACGGGTGAGATTGTCGGCTCCCCCGTCGATGTTCCTGACCCCGAGCAGGCGCAGCAGGCCATTGGAAATCGCGTTCACCAGCCAGACCAGCGGGTAGAGCAGCTTGAGCAGCGGCTCGAGTACCAGCGAGGCCGGGTAGGCGATGCGTTCGGGCTTGATCGCCGCATAGGTCTTGGGGCTCACCTCGGCGAAGATCAGGATCACGATGGTGAGGATCAGCGGGGCCACGGCGGGCCCGGTGACTTCGCCGAAGAAGTGGATGGCGACCACGGTGGCGATCGCCGCGGCCAGGTTGTTGACCAGGTTGTTGCCGATGAGGATCACGCCGATCAGCCGGTCGGGGCGGGCCAGCAGGCGCAGCACCCGCTGGGCGGCGCGCTCACCGCTGTTCGCCTGATGGCTCAGGCGATAGCGGTTGATCGACATCATCCCGGTCTCGGAGCTGGAGAAAAAGGCGGATAGACAGACGAGCAGGAACAGCAGGCCGAACAGCAGTTCCAGCGGGAAGTCGTCACTCAAGTCGAAGGGTCCTCAAAGGCGTATCAGGCTCGAGTTGTAGGGGGTCGGTCAACCGCTGTCAAGGCGCGCTCGGTGTCAGCCGCGGCTGAGCAGGATCTCGAGCACGAACTTGCTGCCGAAATAGGCCATTACCAGCACCAGGCAGCCCCCCAGGGTCCAGCGGACCGCCCGCATGCCTCGCCAGCCCAGCCGGTGATGGCTGAACAGCAGGGTGGCGAAGATGACCCAGGCGGTCAGTGACAGGACCGTCTTGTGGGCCAGGTGCTGGGCGAACATGTTGTCGAGAAACAGGAAGCCGCTGATGATCGACAGGGTGAGCAGCAGCATGCCGGCCCAGATCAGCTCGAAGAGGATCCGCTCCATGGTGGTCAGTGGCGGCAGCGACTGGACCACGCCGCGGATGTGGTGGTGGCGCAGTGCCTGGTTCTGGATGCCGAGCAGCACGGCCTGGATGGCGGCGATGGCCAGCACGGCGAAGGCCAGCGCGCTGCTCAGGGCGTGCAGGGCGATTCCCGGGGTCATGCCGGCGCCGCGCTCGGGGCTCGGCAGGCCGACGGCCAGCAGCAGGGTCACGCCGGCCAGGGGCAGCAGCCCGATGGCGACATTGAGGACCGGCTTGAGGAGGCTGACGACCAGCAGCACCAGGACGGCCAGACCACTGGCGAGCACCGCGCTGGTGGAGAGCCCGGGGAGCAGGGAGTCGCCGCGGGCCAGCAGGGTCGCCGCCAGGGGCAGGTGGCAGAGCAGACCGAGCAGGCCCAGGCTGCGTACCAGCAGGGCACGCTGCGGCACCCGCCGGGTCAGGGTCAGCCCCTGCCAGGAGGCGGCTCCGATATAGAAGATGAAGGCCATGACGGCAAGTGATAGCGGCTGCATCGATCGCTGTCCGTGCGCCTTCGCCAGCGCCTGGTGGTGGGAAATTGGAACGCTACTATACCCAATCTGCCCGGCCGCGCACAGCGTGGCGGCGTGTCGCGTCGGGGCGGGAATACCTGCCATGCATGGAGACTGGCGGCCACAGGGCGTATAATTTTCGACCATTGCAGGGAGTCGCCGGTCGGTGCCGGGTCGGCTCTCCGGCCATCGTCAGTGGAGAGGCCCATGTTCCAGAATCTCAGCGAGCGTCTGTCGCAGACGCTCAAGTCCATCAAGGGTCAGGCGCGCCTGACCGAAGACAACGTCAAGGACACCCTGCGCGAGGTACGCCGGGCGCTGCTCGAGGCCGACGTGGCCCTGCCGGTGGTCAAGGCGTTCATCGACCGCGTCCGCGACCGCGCCGTGGGGCAGGAGGTGTCCCAGAGCCTCTCTCCGGGGCAGCAGTTCGTCAAGATCGTCCAGCAGGAGCTCGAGGCGATCATGGGCGAGGCCAACGAGGGCCTGACCCTCAAGGGCAGCCCGGCCGTGGTGCTGATGGCCGGCCTGCAGGGCGCGGGCAAGACCACCTCGGTGGCCAAGCTGGCGCGCTACCTGCGCGAGCGCGAGAAGAAGAAGGTGCTGGTGGTCTCCGCCGACGTCTATCGTCCGGCGGCCATCGACCAGCTCGAGACCCTGGCCGGCGAGGTCGAGGTCGACTTCTTCCCGTCGCGCTCCGACCAGCAGCCCGTGGCGATCGCCGAGGCCGCGATCAAGCATGCCCGGATCCAGTTCCATGACGTGGTGATCGTCGACACCGCCGGCCGCCTGGCCATCGACGAGGCGATGATGGCCGAGATCCAGGCGCTGCATAAGGCCGTGGTGCCCGACGAGACGCTGTTCGTCGTCGACGCCATGACCGGCCAGGATGCCGCCAATACCGCCAAGGCCTTCCACGAGGCGCTGCCGTTGACCGGGGTGATCCTCACCAAGGCCGACGGTGACGCCCGCGGTGGTGCGGCCCTCTCGGTGCGCCACATTACCGGCAAGCCGATCAAGTTCATGGGGGTGGGCGAGAAGGTCGATGCCCTCGAGCCCTTCCATCCGGATCGCGTGGCCTCGCGCATCCTCGGCATGGGCGACGTGCTGTCGCTGATCGAGGAGGCCGAGCGCACCGTCGACAAGAAGAAGGCCGAGGCGCTGTCCCGGAAGGTCAAGAAGGGGCAGGGCTTCGACCTCGAGGACTTCCGTGACCAGCTCCAGCAGCTCAAGAAGATGGGCGGCATGGGCGGCCTGATGGGCAAGCTGCCGGGCATGGGCCAGATGGCCGAGATGGCCCAGGGGCCCGGCCCCGAGAAGGAGATGGGCAAGCTCGAGGCGCTGATCAACTCCATGACCCCCCAGGAGCGGCGCAAGCCCGAGATCATCAATGGCTCGCGCAAGCGGCGCATCGCCGCCGGCGCCGGCCTGCAGGTGCCCGACCTGAACCGCCTGCTCAAGCAGCACAAGCAGATGCAGAAGATGATGAAGAAGGCGGGCAAGAAGGGCGGCATGCAGAAGATGATGCGCGGCATGTCCGGCATGATGGGCGGCGGCGGCCCGGGGGGGCCGGGTGGCCCCGGCGGCATGGGCGGCATGGGGGGCCCCGGTGGCCTGCCCCGGCGGTGAGTGAGGGCACTTCGCGCTGCTCAGGTGTCAGCTGAACCGGGCCGACAAGTCCCCGGGCCATCGACGTTAGCCGTGACTTCCAACTGCGGTAACTCTACGATAGCCGCGAAAGAAGGTTCCCAAGCGGGGCTGTTTTCCGTAGAATATCGCGTCTTCACTGGCAGGACCGCGAGCGACGCGGTCATCGTCGTGACCGAATGACCCGAAGCCGGGCCGTCGGCCCGCTTCCCGTAGCAGATTGCCGAGGGCCAGCCGGGTATCGGCACCTCGGCCGAAACATCCGAAACTTCAACCGAAGGATAGTCAACGCATGGTTACCATTCGTCTGGCACGTGGTGGCGCCAAGAAGCGTCCCTTCTACCACCTCGCAGTGACCGATTCTCGCAAGCCCCGTGATGGTCGCTTCATCGAGCGTCTGGGCTTCTTCAACCCCGTGGCGCGCGGCCAGGAAGAGCGCCTGCGCATCGATCTGGAGCGCATCAGCCACTGGCAGGGCCAGGGGGCACAGCTCTCCGCGCGTGTCGCCGAGCTGGTCAAGGAAGCCCGCAAGCAGGCCTGAAGGGTCTGACTTGCCTGCTGCAAGGATCCAGGGGGCGTCGATGAGCGAACATGCCCATGTGCAGCCCGCCGACGATCATGTGGTGCTGGGCAAGCTGACCAGCCCCTACGGCGTGAAGGGGTGGCTGAAGGTCTATTCGCACACCAGCCCCATGGAGGGCATCCTCGACTACGCGTCCTGGGTGCTGCGCCGCGGGGCGACGCTGACCCGCGTGGAGGTGGCCCAGGGGCGCCGTCACGGCAAGGGCCTGGTGGCGCGGCTTGAGGGCATCGACAGTCGCGAGGCGGCCGAGGCCCTGGCCGGCGCCGAGATCCTGCTGCCCAAGGCCGAACTGCCCGAGCTGAGCGGCGACGACTTCTACTGGCACGAGCTGGAAGGGCTGCGGGTGGTAACCCGTGATGGCAGCGTGCTTGGCCGGATCGACTACCTGTTCGAGACCGGTGCCAACGATGTCCTGGTCGTGAAGGGCGGGCTCGCCGCCGACGCCATCGATGATCGTGAGCGCCTGCTGCCGTTCCTGCCCGAGGAGGTCATTGTCGAGGTGGATCTCGAGGGCGGCGTGATGACGGTCGACTGGGATCCCGACTTCTGATGGTCGAGGGAGCCGACCAGCCGGCCTCGATGTGGATCGGGGTGGTGTCGCTGTTTCCCGAGATGTTCGAGGCGATCACCCGCCATGGCGTCACGGGCCGCGCGGTGGAGAAGGGGCGCATTGCGCTCGAGTTCTGGAACCCCCGGGACTACGCCACCGACCGACATCGCACGGTGGATGATCGCCCCTATGGCGGTGGCCCGGGCATGCTGATGAAGGTCGACACCCTGCGCGCGGCCATCCACGCCGCTCGCGAGCGGGCCGAAGCGGCGACCGGGGCGCGGCCGAAGGTCGTCTACCTGTCGCCCCAGGGGCGTCGCCTGGATCAGCAGGGCGTGCAGGAACTGGCGTCGGGTCCCCCCCTGGTGGTGGTGGCCGGGCGCTACGAAGGCATCGATGAGCGGGTGGTGGAAGCCGACATCGATGAGGAGTGGTCGATCGGCGACTATGTGCTCAGCGGCGGCGAGCTGCCGGCCATGGTGCTGATCGATGCCGCGGCAAGGCTGATGCCCGGGGTGCTGGGCCATCAGGATTCCGCGGTCGAGGACTCCTTCAACGACGGACTGCTGGACTGTCCGCATTACACGCGCCCGGAGGAGGTCGACGGGCGTCGTGTGCCGGAGGTCCTGCTCAGCGGCCACCATGGCGCCATCCGGCGCTGGCGGCTCAAGCAGTCCCTGGGGCGGACCTGGCTCAGGCGCCCCGACCTGCTGGACGGCAGGACGTTGAGCGACGAGCAGCGCAGGCTGCTCGAGGAGTTCATCGAGGATTACGCACTGGCCACGCGGTAGGTCAGGGCGGAGGTGCAGGACGCCACGGCCGCATGGCGGGCCAGGCGGACCTGTGTCACCAACGGCATTCCCGCGCTCTCGAGTTCGACTCGGGCGCCGGGATCACGATTCGCCGGCGACCCAAGCCGACCGGCGAATCAGGTTATCAAGGAGTCAATGTCATGAGTAGCAAGAACAAGGTGATCCAGGCGCTCGAGAACGAGCAGATGAGCAAGGAAGTCCCGGCCTTCGCCCCCGGCGATACCGTGGTCGTCCAGGTCAAGGTCAAGGAGGGCTCGCGCGAGCGCCTCCAGGCCTTCGAGGGCGTGGTCATCGGCAAGCGCAACCGCGGCCTGAACTCCGCCTTCACCGTGCGCAAGATCTCCCACGGTGTCGGCGTCGAGCGGACCTTCCAGACCTACAGCCCGCTGGTCGACTCCATCGAGGTCAAGCGTCGCGGTGACGTTCGCCAGGCCAAGCTGTACTACCTCCGCGAGCGCAGCGGCAAGTCTGCTCGCATCAAGGAAAAGCTCAGCTGAGGCAGCGTTGCTGCCGGCAGGTGGTGGCGGGGGCCGTGACCCTCGCGCCTCGCGCGAAACCCCGTCACCGCTGCCGCGGGGCGGGGTTTCATGCTGCTGGGGAGTGCCGGGCACCACAGGGACACCATCATGGATGCATGCACGCTGGTCGATGCCTTTCTCGACGGCCTGTGGCTGGAGCGGGGGGCGAGCGACAATACCCTGGCCGCCTATCGCCATGACCTGAGTGCCTGGCAGGCGTGTCTCGAGCGCGTCGGGCAGTCGCTGCTGGCACCCACCGGCACGGCACTGTCGACCTGGCTCGAGGCGCGTCGCGAGGCCGGCTACAGCCTGCGCAGCAATGCCCGGCTGCTCTCGAGCCTGCGCGGCTTCTATCGCTGGGCTCTGGCCGAAGGCCTGGTCGACCACGACCCGCTGGCGGCGGTGCGGCTTCCGCGGGTGCGGCCCTCGCTGCCCGACACCCTGGAGGAGAGCGAGGTGGAGCGCCTGCTCGCCGCCCCGGACCTTGCCACCGCCCTGGGGCTGCGTGACCGGGCGATGCTCGAGGTGCTCTACGGGGCCGGACTGCGGGTCAGCGAGCTGGTCGGGCTGACCACCGATGCGGTCAACCTGCGCCAGGGCGTGGTCCGGGTGCGGGGCAAGGGTGACAAGGATCGCCTGGTGCCACTGGGCGAGGAGGCCGTGGCGTGGCTGTCGCGCTACCTGCGCAGTGCCCGGGGTGCGCTGATGGCCGATATTGCCCGCCCGGCGCTGTTCCCCGGGCGCGGCGATCGCTGCCTGACGCGCCAGGCCTTCTGGCATCGCGTCAAGGCCCATGCACGTGTCGCCGGGATCGACCGTCCGCTGTCGCCGCACACCCTGCGCCACGCCTTCGCTACCCATCTGTTGAATCATGGGGCCAACCTGCGTGTCGTACAGCTGCTGCTCGGTCATAGCGACCTCTCGACCACGCAGATCTATACCCACGTGGCGCAGGTGCGACTGGAAGCCCTGCACGCCGACCACCATCCACGAGGCTGAACCATGCAACGATCGACCCTTACCCTCGGCGGCGGCCTGCTCGCCGCCTCCCTGGCCCTGCTGCCCGTCGCCCAGGCCGACCCGGCCGAGCAGCTGGCCGAGACCCTTACCGTCAATGGCCAGGCCATGCCGGTGGAGCGGGTGCGCGAGACACCGCTGGACGGCTTCTTCGAGGTCAGGCTGGAGAGCGGCGAGACCTTCTACAGCAACGCCGAGGGGAGCCACTTTCTCGTCGGCGATCTTTACGAGAACGGCGAGGAGGGCCTGGTCAACCTCACCGAGCAGGGGCGCAATGGCGAGCGCAGCACGCGTCTTGCGGCGGTGCCGGAGAGCGAGCGGGTGGTCTTCCGCGGCACCGGCGAGCGTCGCGCCACGCTGATGGTCTTCACCGACACCACCTGTCCGTACTGCCGCCAGCTCCACGAGGAGGTGCCGCGCCTCAATGAGCTGGGCATCGAGGTGCACTACCTGGCCTTCCCGCGCAGCGGCCTGGATTCGCCCGGGGCGCGCGAGCTGCAGCAGGTGTGGTGCGCCGACAACCCGGCCGAGGCGATGTCCGCCGCCAAGCGCGAAGAAGCGCTTGAAGGTGCCGCCGACTGCGACAATCCGGTCGAGGAACAGTATCATCTGGGCATGGAGCTCGGGGTCCAGGGGACACCGGCGATCGTGCTGCCCGACGGCCGCCTGGTGCCCGGCTATGTGCCGGCGGAGCGCCTGGCCGACATGCTCGGCCTGAACGAGTGATGACCGACGCCGATGAGCGTCGGCACGGCGGACCCGGATGGGTCCGATCAACGCTGAGATACACGCCAGAACGAGGGGAATGACATTGAAACCGGTGAGAGTGGGAATCTGTGGCCTGGGAACCGTCGGTGGCGGGACCTTCAACGTGCTGACGCGCAACGCCGACGACATCGCCCGGCGGGCGGGCCGTCCGATCGTCATCGAGCAGGTCGCGTTCCGCAGCCCCAATCCCGAGTGTGACACCACCGGCATCCGGACCACCTCCGACGTCTTCGAGGTGGCCACCAACCCCGACATCGACGTGCTGGTAGAGCTCATCGGCGGCTATGACGTCGCCCGCGAACTGGTGCTGACCGCCATCGATCATGGCAAGCACGTGGTCACCGCCAACAAGGCGCTGATTGCCGTGCACGGCAACGAGATCTTTCGCGCCGCCCACGACAAGGGCGTGATCGTGGCCTTCGAGGCGGCGGTGGCCGGCGGCATTCCGGTGATCAAGTCGCTGCGCGAAGGCCTCGGCGCCAACCGCATCGAGTGGGTGGCCGGCATCATCAACGGCACCGGCAACTACATCCTGACCCACATGCGTGACGAGGGGCGTGCCTTCGAGGACGTGCTGGCCGAGGCCCAGGCGCTGGGCTATGCCGAAGCGGACCCGACCTTCGACGTCGAGGGCATCGACGCCGCTCACAAGCTGACGATACTGGCCTCCATCGCCTACGGCGTGCCGCTGCAGTTCGACAAGGCCTACACCGAGGGCATCTCGCGCATCACCGCCGAGGACGTGGAGCAGGCCGACAACCTGGGCTACATCATCAAGCACCTGGGCCTCTCCAAGCGCACCGAGGCGGGCCTCGAGCTTCGCGTGCACCCGACCCTGATCCCCAAGGAGCGGCTGCTGGCCAGCGTTCACGGCGTCAAGAACGCCATCGCCGTGATGGGCGACGCCGTCGGGCCGACCCTCTACTACGGCGCCGGTGCCGGCGCCGAGCCCACCGCCTCCGCGGTGGTTGCCGACCTGCTGGACGTGGCGCGTGATATTGCCACCGATCATCACTACCGGGTTCCCTACCTGGCCTTCAGCGGCATCGGCGAGCAGGAGAGCGACCTGCCGATCATGCCCATGGAAGACATCATCACCGCCTACTATCTGCGCCTGCTGGCGGTGGACCGCCCCGGCGTGCTGGCCCGGATCGCGACGATCCTCTCCGAGCAGGGCATCTCCATCGAGGCGCTGATCCAGAAGGAGGCCACCGAGGGCGAGCTGGTGCCGATCATCCTGCTGACACATCGCACGCGGGAGAAGCAGATGAACGAGGCGATTCGCCTGATCGAGTCGCTGGCCGACGTCGCCGGTCCCGTCAACCGTATCCGGGTAGAGAGCCTCGACGAGCAGGACTAAGCCGGGCTTCGCCCGGAGCTATAAGACCCGGGCTTTGCCCGGAGCTGGAAGCTTGAAGAGCGGCGCTTCGCGCCTGGAAGCTGGAAGAACACCCTGGACCGTGCGCCAGGCTAGTTCCAGGCTGGCTTCGAGCTTCGAGCTTCGAGCTTCGAGCTTCGAGCCTTCGCTAGATTGAGTCCGTGCCTGGCCAGGGCCATGCCGGCAAAGGAACCGAACAATGCGCTATATCAGTACCCGCGGGGAGGCGCCCGCGCTCTCTTTCGAGGAGGTCGTGCTCACCGGCATGGCGAGTGACGGCGGGCTCTACGTGCCGGAAGAGGTGCCGGCGCTCTCCCATGACGACCTGGCGGCCATGGCCGGGTTGTCGTACGCCGAGATCGCCTTCCGGGTCATGAAGCCCTACGTCAACGGCGAGATCGACGACGCGACCTTCCGGGATATCGTTCACGACGCCTATGCCACCTTCAGCCACGACGCCGTGGTGCCGCTCAACCAGCTGGATGCCAACCACTTCCTGCTGGAGCTGTTCCATGGCCCGACGCTGGCCTTCAAGGACGTGGCCCTGCAGCTGCTCGGCCGTATTCTCGACCACTTCCTGAAGAAGCGCGGCGAGCGCGCCGTGATCATGGGGGCGACCTCCGGTGATACCGGCTCGGCGGCCATCGAGGGTTGCCGCCACTGCGACAACCTGGACATCTTCATCCTCCATCCCTACCAGCGAGTCTCGGAGGTGCAGCGCCGCCAGATGACCACGGTGCTGGCCGACAACGTCTTCAACGTCGCCATCGAGGGCAACTTCGATGACGCCCAGGCCATGGTCAAGGCGAGTTTCGCCGACCAGGGCTTTCTCGGCGGTACCCGGCTGGTGGCGGTGAACTCCATCAACTGGGCGCGCATCATGGCCCAGATCGTCTACTACGTCGCCTCGGCCGTGGCGCTGGGAGCGCCCCACCGGGCGGTGAGCTTCTGCGTGCCCTCGGCCAACTTCGGCAATGTCTTCGCCGGCTACATGGCCAAGCGCATGGGACTGCCGGTGAAGCAGTTCATCATCGCCACCAACGCCAATGACATCCTGCACCGTACCCTGGCGGACAACGACTTCTCCCGGCAGGAGCTGGTGGCCACGCTGGCGCCGTCGATGGATATCGTGGTGTCCTCCAACTTCGAGCGGCTGCTGTTCGAGGCCTACGAGCGCGACGGCGCCTCGGTCAAGGCCCTGCTCGAGCGCTTCCAGGCCGAGCCGACGGCCCTGGCGGAGGCACCGCTGGCCCGACTGCGCGAGTCCTTCGCCAGCCACAGCGTGAGTGATGCCACCATCCTGGAGGTGATCCGCGAGGCGCACCAGCGTACCCAGGAGATCCTCGACCCGCACACCGCCACCGGCTACCGTGCCGCCGAGCAGGCGCGTGCGGATGCCGTGACGCCGGTGATCACCCTGGCCACCGCCCACCCGGCCAAGTTCGCCGAGGCGGTGGTCAAGGCCGGCTTCCCGGGGGTGCCGCTGCCGCCGCACATGGACGACCTGCTGGAGCGCGAGGAGCGCTATACCGTGCTGCCGGCGGAACTTGCCGCCGTGCAGCAGTTCGTGGCCGAGAACCGGCGCTAGAGCTGGAAGCTGAAAGCTATAAGCCGTAAGCCGTAAGCTGGAAGTGGGAGCAGCGAGGGGCGCCGGGGACAGGCCGAAGAGGAGGTCCTACGCCATGGATGGCGTCGGTAGCGCCCAGGGAGGGGTTCACAGCGCCTCCTCGCAGGCCTGTCGCCGGATCAGCCCCGAGCGGTCTACTACCTCTGCGTTCTCAACTGCCAGCATTACTTACAGGAGTCAGGCTTGGACGCTGTTAGCGACGCGATTGATCTTCACCAGCGCCTGAAGCCCCGCATCCAGCCCAGGCCACGCGATGAGGCGCTCTACGCCCGCGCCCGCGAAGAGGGCCTGACCGAGCTTCAGGCGCGGGTGCTGGCCGGGCGCTTAACAGGCTACCAGGGGGAACTGGCGCCGCTGGTCTCGCCCAGCCTGCGTCACCTGGCCCACCCCGAGAAGCTCGCCGACGCGCGGCGTGCGGCCGAGCGCATCGCCCAGGCGGTGGTCGACGGCGAGCATATCGGCATCCTCACCGACTACGACGTGGACGGTATCACCTCCCATGTGGTGATCCGGCGGACCCTGGTCGAGCTGTTCGGGGTGCCCGAGGCGCGCCTGCACAGCCTGATCGGCCACCGCATCCATGACGGCTACGGCATCAGCCTGCCGCTGGTGGAGCGCACCCTGGGACTCTCGCCGCGGCCGAGCCTGGTGATCACCGCCGACTGTGGCAGCTCCGACGAGCCGCGCATCGCCCGCCTCAAGGATGCCGGCATCGAGGTGGTGGTCAGCGACCACCACGCCCTGCCGCAGGAGGGGCCGCCGGCCTCGGCCTATGCGGTGGTCAATCCCACCCGCGACGACTGCGGCTATCCCGACCCGACCATCGCCGGCTGCATGGTGGCCTGGCTGATGATGTCGCTGACACGCGGGGTGCTGATCGACTGGGGGGTGCTGGCGGCGGCCACGCCCAAGCTCTCGCCCTGGCTCTCCTACGTGGCACTGGGCACGGTGGCCGACTGCGTCTCCCTGGGCGACAGTGCGGTCAACCGCGCGGTGGTGACCCATGGCCTGACGCTGATCAACCGCATGGAGGCCGCCTGCTGGCGCGCCATGGCGGCGCGGCTGGGGGCCGACAGCGTACCCTTCGATGCCGAGACTCTGGCCTTCCAGATGGGGCCGCGGATCAACGCCCGTTCGCGCCTCGACGATCCCTATGCGGCACTGCACTTCATGCTGGCCGAGCAGGATCATGTGGCGAGCCGCTATCTCGAGGTGCTGGACCAGGACAACCAGTCGCGCAAGGCGATCGAGGCGGACATGGCCGAGGCGGCCAGGGCGCTGGCGCTGCCGGCCTTGACGGCGGACGAGCCGGCCATCGTCGTCTTCCTGGAGGAGGGCCATCCGGGCGTGCAGGGCATCGTCGCGTCGCGGCTGGTGCAGGCCTTCGGCCGACCGGCGCTGGTGCTGACGCCGGCGGCGGCCCCCGGCATGCTCACCGGCTCGGGACGTTCCATCGACGGGCTGCACCTGCGCGACGCCCTGCAGCGGGCCCATGAGCTGGCGCCCGAGGCGCTGCCGCGCTTCGGCGGTCACCGCGGCGCCGCCGGGGTGGGGGTGCCGCGCGAGCAGTTATCCGCCTTCCGTGCGGCTTTCCTGCAGGCGGTCGGCGAGCAGCTGGGGGAGGTCGAGCTCTGCCCGCGGATCTTCACCGACGGCGAACTGGCACCCCATCAGCTCGGCCTCGCCACCCTGGACGAGCTCGAGCGGCTGGGGCCCTTCGGCCGCGAGTTCGATGCTCCGCTGTTCCAGGGCGAGTTCCTGGTCGAGGCGCTGCGCCCGGTCGGGGCCGACGGCAGCCATCTGATGCTGGAGCTCTCCGCCGGAGCCGCGAGCCTGAAGGCGATCTGGTTCCGTGCCCTGACACCCGGCGAGATGCCGGCCTTCGGCGTCGGCGATCGCCTGCGCTGTGCCTTCAAGCTGAACCGCAACCGCTGGCGGGGGCGCGAGAGCCTCCAGCTGATGGTCGAGCACGCCGAGCCACTATAAGGAAAGAAAGATGGATCCCCAGGAACTGCCCACCGACCCCCATCGCGTCCATGAGGACATGATGGCGATGCTGGTCGGCACGCTCTTCGTCGCCCTTGGCGTCAGCTTCTATACCCAGGCGATGCTGCTCACCGGCAGCACCGCCGGCCTGGCCTTCCTGCTGCAGTACGCCACCGGCTGGCGCTTCGGGGTCGGGTTCTTCCTGATCAACCTGCCGTTCTACTGGCTGGCCGTGCGTCGGATGGGGTGGAGCTTCACGCTGCGCACCTTCGTGGCCATCGGCCTGGTCTCGCTGTTCTCGGAGCTCACCGCCGACTGGATTCGCATCGACTGGCTGCAGCCACTCTACGCGGCCCTGATGGGCGGTAGCCTGATCGGCATCGGCATGCTGGTGCTGTTCCGCCACCGCACCAGCCTCGGCGGCATCAATATCCTGGCGCTCTTCCTGCAGGACCGCTACGGCTGGCGGGCGGGCTATGTCCAGCTGGGCATCGATGCCCTCATCATGCTGGTCGCCCTGCTGGTGCTGCCGCTGGAGCGGGTGGGGCTCTCGGTGCTGGGGGCGGTGGCGCTCAACCTGATCATCGCCCTGAACCACAAGCCAGGCCGCTACATGGGTGTCAGCTAGCGTCCGCCAGCCAGAACCACCAGACGATCAAGGCGATCAGTGCCAGCCCGGCGAGATTGACGATCCAGCTCATGATGCGTCCTCCTTTTTCTGGTGGTGCCCCGGGCCGTCACCGACGGTTTCGCTGGAAGGGCGGAACAGGCGCAGCCGGTTGGCGTTGCTGACCACGGTGATCGAGGAGAGCGACATGGCGGCGCCGGCGATCATCGGCGAGAGCAGGGTGCCGGTGACGGGGTAGAGCACCCCGGCGGCGATGGGGATGCCCAGGGTGTTGTAGCCGAAGGCGCCCACCAGGTTCTGCTTGATGTTGCGCAGGGTGGCGCGGCTGATCTCGATGGCGGCGGCCACGCCGTGCAGCGAGCCGCGCACCAGGGTGATGCCGGCGCTCTCGATGGCCACGTCGGTGCCCTGGCCGATGGCGAAGCCCACGTCGGCGCGGGCCAGGGCCGGGGCGTCGTTGATGCCGTCGCCCACCATGCCCACGACCTCGCCCTCGGCCTGAAGGCGCTCGATCTCGGCGTGCTTGTCCTCGGGCAGCAGGCCGGCGCGGAAGTCGTCGATGCCGACTTCCCGGGCGATGGCGGCGGCGGTGTGGGCGTTGTCGCCGGTGAGCATCACCACCTTGAGGCCGTCGGCCTGCAGGCGCTTCACGGCAGCGACGGTGTCATGGCGCAAGGGGTCGCTGATGCCGAACAGCGCGGCCAGCCGGCCGTCCACCGCCAGGTAGACCACGGTGCGTGCCTTCTCCTCCAGGCCGCCGGCAATGTCGCGGCCGCCGGACAGGTCGATGCCGGCCTCCTCCAGCAGGCGGGCATTGCCCAGCAGCAGCGCCCTGCCGTCGGCGGTGGTCGCCCTGACCCCGCCGCCGGTGACGGTGTCGAAGTCACGAATCTCGCCGGGCTCGGCCTGCCGCTCTTCCGCGAGGGTCAGCAGGGCGGCCGCCAGCGGGTGCTCGGAGCCGCGCTCCAGGGCCGCCACCAGGCCCAGCACGTCCCGCTCGTTGCCCTCGAGCACCTCCGCTTCCGTGACCTCCGGCTTGCCCTCGGTCAGGGTGCCGGTCTTGTCCACCACCAGGGTGGTGAGCTTGCTGGCGGTCTGCAGGGCATCGCCGCTTCTCACCAGCACGCCATGCTCGGCCGCCTTGCCCACGCCGATCATGGTCGAGATCGGCGTGGCCAGGCCCAGGGCGCAGGGGCAGGCGATGATCAGCACCGTGGTGGCGGTGACCAGCATGTGGATCACCCGCGGCTCGGCACCGACATTGAACCAGACCAGTGCGGTGATCACGGCGATGATCATCACCGCGGGCACGAAGATGCTGGACACCTTGTCGGCCAGCTGGCCGATGGGCGGGCGGGAGTTCTGGGCGCTGGCCACCTGCTCGGTGATCTGGCCCAGGCGGGTGTCGGCACCGACGCGCGTTGCAAGATAAATCAGCGAGCCCTTGCCGTTGACCGTGCCGGCACTCACCTCGTCGCCCTCGCCCTTGCCCACCGGCAGGGGTTCGCCGGTGAGCATGGACTCGTCGATATGGCTCTGCCCCTCGGTCACCTCGCCGTCCACCGGCAGGCGCTCGCCGGGGCGCACGCGGATGTGGTCGCCCTCGCGCACCGCGTCGATCTCGATCTCGCGCTCCTCGCCGTCGCGGATCACCCGCGCGGTACGGCTCTGCAGGTCGAGCAGCCGCTTGAGGGCATCGCTGGTCCGGCCCCGTGCGCGCAGCTCCAGGGCATTGCCCAGCAGCACCAGGCCGATGATCATTGCCGAGGCCTCGAAGTAGATGCCGCGGGCCACCTCGGGCAGCCAGGGGGCAAAGGCGACCACCGCCATGGAGTAGAGCCAGGCGGTGCCGGTGCCCATGGCGATCAGGGTATCCATGTTGGCCTGGTGGTGGCGGAAGTTCTTCCAGGCATTGATGAAGAAGTGGCGGCCCGGGAACACCATCACCGCCAGCGTCAGCGCCCCGATCACCAGCCAGTAAAGCCGCCCGGCCCCCACGGGGTGGGGGTGGAAGACGAACATGCTGGCCATCAGCGGCACGGCCAGGGCCAGCGACCAGGCGCTGCCCTTGAGGCGGCGGCGATAGTCGCGCTCGTCGCGCTCGGCGCGGGCCTGCTCGGCCTCGCGCATGTCGACGATGGGCTCGGCACCGTAGCCCACGTCTTCCACGGCACGGACCAGGGCATCCGGGTCGGCGCGGCCGCGTACCTGGGCGGTATGGGTACCGAAGTTGACCTCCGCGCCGACCACGCCGGGCGTGCGCTCGAGGGCCTGCTGGACGCTCTTCACGCAGCTGGCGCAGGTCATGCCGCTGATCGACAGCCGACGGGTGGTGGCGCGCGTGTCGTTCTCTTCCGCCGCTGGCCTCCTCTCCTGCTCGGGCGCTTCCTCGGCGGAGGGACGCCCGGGCTCTTGTGAGGGGGCTGGCTCGGAAGCCTCCCAGGCTCGAGCGGCCGGGTAGCCGGCCTCGGCGAGCACCTTGTCCAGATCGTCATCGGCCAGGCTGGTGGTGACCTCCAGGCGTTTCTCCGACGGGGTACCGGTGACTTCGGCTTGGGCGTCCCGGGCCTGGATGGCCTGGCGCATGGTAGCCACGCAGCCCTGGCAGTTCATGCCGGGCACCTCGCGTTCCAGGGACTGTCTGGCGTTCATCGGGTCTCCTTGCCGGTCGTGTCGTCGGCATTGAGGGGTTCGGGAAAGCTCTCGATCAGGCGGCAGAGGCTGTGACCGTCGGGGGTGCCGTCGGGCATCTCCTCCCAGGCGGCCAGGGCCTGCTCCATGCGCGATGCCAGGGACTGCAGTTCGCGGATCCGTTCACGGACCTGAGGCAGGTGGCTGGCCAGCAGGTCGCGCACCATGGGGCAGGGCGAATCGCCATGGTCGGCATGGTCGAGAATGTCACGCACTTCGGCCACGCCGAACCCCAGGGTGCGGGCCCGCTGGATGAAGCGCAGCCGGTTCAGGTCGCCCTGGCCATACAACTGGTAGCCGTTGTCGGGGTGGCGCTCGGGATGCAGCAGCCCCTCACGGGTGTAATGACGCACGGTCTCGGCGGTGACGCCGGCGAGGCGTGCCAGTTCACTGACCTTCATGGCGGGCTCTCTCGGTTTGTCGTGGGACGAGTGTAAAACCTTTGGGTAACCCATAGGTCAAGCGGCGATGAGGCAGTGCCTTCCGGACTGCGCCTGTGTTGGCTAAGTGGATGAAAGTTCGAGAAATGGCCCGTGCACCCGACCAAAGTATTAGCGTTTTTTGGTTTCAAACGGCCGTTTGTACTTGATTCCGGGCAGGAGATTCGCGAACACTGCAAGTACCACAGAGAGATCACCGATAAGTCGCACGCAGCACCAACGAAAGGATGTCGAGCCCATGCATAACAAGTTCAATAAGCTCTCCCTTGCCGTGGCTCTTGCCTCCACGGCGCTGATCGCCAGCCAGGCGTCCGCTTCCGGCTTCCAGGTACGCGAGCAGAGTGCCAAGACGCTGGCCAACGCCCTCTCCAGTGCCGCGGCGGGGGCCGAGGACGCCAGCTTCATGGCCTACAATCCGGCGGCCATCGGCCATATCGACGGTAACCAGATCACCGGCGGGGTGGCCTACATCGACGCCGGATTCGAGCTCAACGATGCCGAGGCCAGCAGCCTCGGTGGTGTGGTCGACTACGACCGCGGCGGTTCCCGGCAGGGGGGGGAGTCGGCGGTGGTGCCAGGCCTTGCCGCCAAGACTCAGCTCAATGAGCGCTTTGACCTGGGCCTGGCGATCCATGCGCCCTACGGTCTCTCGACCCAGTATGACGAGGACTGGATCGGCCGCTATCACGCCATCGAGACCGAGCTCACCACCATCGACTTCCAGCCGACGCTCAACTACCGCGCGACCGAGCGCCTGAACCTGGCGGTGGGGCTTCGGGCCCAGTATGCGGACGCGACTCTCTCGAATGCCATCGACTTCGGGAGTCGGGCAGCCGGGATGGGCAGCCCTGTCGCCACCCCGGGCCAGAATGACGTCATCGGGGAGGTGACGGGCGATGACTGGGGCTATGGCTATATCCTCGGCGCCCTCTTTCAGGTCGACGACCGGACTCGCCTGGGAATCGGCTACCGCTCGGAAATCGATCTGACCCTCGACGGCGAGCTCGACGTCAGCGGGACCGACCCCGTCTCGGATGGCGCCATTGACGCCGGGCAGGTTAGTGGAACCGGCGGCAAGGCCGAGTTGACCACCCCGGCCAACCTGAACCTGGGGATCTACCATCAGCTGACCGATCGGCTGGCGCTGATGGCCAACGCCGAATGGACCGAGTGGAGCAGCTTCGACGAGCTGGTTGTCGAGTTCGATGATGGCCGCGATCCGAGCCGAACCGAGGAGAACTGGGATGACACCTGGGCCTTCTCGGTGGGTGCGAACTATGCGCTGACGCCCCAGTGGCTGGTGCGTGCCGGCCTGGGTGTGGATGAGAGCCCGGTGCCGAGCGCCGAGTTTCGCACGCCGCGGGTGCCGGATGCCGACCGTCAGTGGGCGACCCTGGGCGCCACCTGGATGCCCAGGCCTGAACTCGGCATCACCGCCGGCTATATGCACGTCTTTGCCGATGATGGCGATATCGACCAGCGTGCCACGCCGACCAACGAGAATGCGAGCAAGGGCAACCTCGCGGGGACCTACGAGGTCTCGGCGGATGTCTTCGCCCTCTCGGTGGACTACCGCTTCTGAGCATCGCTCGCCCGCCCGACTCGAGACCCGGCTGCGGCCGGGTCTTGTCGTTATAGCTTGTGGGAGCGACGGTCCGGCGCCCCGGCTTCAGTTCGCGAAGGATAAGGCCACCCAGGGCTCGGGCAGGTTTCCAGCCCGGGGCGCCTGTCGGCGCCATTCGCGCAGAAATCCGGAATGCCGGACCGTGCGCCCCCACAGCTGGCTTCGCCTCCTTCACGACAAAACGCGATGATCCACGGCGATTGCTCTGCCGTTGGCGGGGGGAATGGATGCGACGCGGCGGCACTTTCGCTACAATAAGCGCCCTTTCCGTGCCGTCGCGACCCCGGCGGCGAGCCAGGGCCGCGACGGCCATCGTTCCATCACCGACTCGGATGAGCCCCATGTTGGAAACCAACCCGATTCACCACCTCATCAAGGACCTGTCTGAACGGACAGACGTCCTGAGGGGGTATCTTTGACTACGCCGAAAAGAAGGATCGGCTAGAGGAAGTCACCCGCGAGCTCGAGGACCCGGACGTCTGGAGTGACCCGGACCACGCCCAGAAGCTCGGCAAGGAGCGGGCGACGCTGGAGGGGATCGTGGCCACCATCGACGAGCTGGACCAGGGGCTCGGCGACAGCCGCGACCTGCTCGAGCTCGCCGAGATGGAAGAGGACGAGGGCACCGTTGCCGAAGTCCAGAAGGAGCTGGAGGGACTGCAGGCCAGCCTGGAGAAGCTCGAGTTTCGGCGCATGTTCTCCGGCGAGATGGACGAGAACAACGCCTATCTCGACATCCAGGCCGGCTCCGGCGGCACCGAGGCCCAGGACTGGGCCAACATGCTGCTGCGCATGTACCTGCGCTGGGCCGAGCACCATGGCTTCAAGGCCGAGATCATCGAGGTGTCGGCCGGTGATGTGGCGGGCATCAAGTCGGCCACCGTGCATATCCAGGGGGAGTACGCCTTCGGCTGGTTGCGCACCGAGACCGGTGTGCATCGCCTGGTGCGCAAGAGCCCCTTCGACTCCGGCGGCCGCCGACACACCTCGTTCGCCTCGGTGTTCCTGTCGCCCGAGATCGACGATAGCTTCGAGGTCGAGATCAATCCCTCGGACCTGCGCACCGACACCTACCGCTCCAGTGGCGCCGGTGGCCAGCACGTCAACACCACCGACTCGGCCGTGCGCATCACCCACGAGCCTACCGGCATCGTGGTGGCCTGCCAGAGCCAGCGCAGCCAGCACGCCAACCGCGACTTCGCCATGAAGCAACTCAAGGCGAAGCTGTGGGAGCTGGAGATGCAGAAGCGCAACGCGGCCAAGCAGGAGGCCGAGGATTCCAAGGCCGATATCGGCTGGGGCAGCCAGATCCGCTCCTATGTGCTGGATGACCAGCGCATCAAGGACCTGCGCACCGGCGTGCAGTCGAGCAACTGTGACAAGGTGCTGGACGGCGACCTGAACGCCTTCATCGTCGCCAGCCTCAAGCAGGGTCTGTAGCTCGCAGCCCGACGCCCCTCGCCCACTCTTTACAGGTAGCAAAATGGCCAACGAGAGCCCCTCGCAGAACGACGACAACCGCCTGATCGCCGAGCGTCGTGCCAAGCTGGCGGCGCGCCGCCAGCGAGCCGACGAGACCGGCGAGAGCGCCTTCCCCAACGACTTTCGCCGCGACAGCCTGGCGGCCGGTCTGAGCGACGAGCTCGGTGACCGCGACAAGGCCGAGCTGGAAGCCCTGGATCGCCGCGCGGCGGTGTCCGGGCGCATCATGCGCAAGCGCGGCCCCTTCATCGTCATCCAGGACCCCTCCGGCACGATCCAGCTCTACGTCGACAAGAAGGGGCTGCCGCCCGAGGTGCTCGAGGACGTCAAGAGCTGGGATATCGGCGACATCGTGGCGGCCCGCGGTCCGGTACACAAGTCGGGCAAGGGCGACCTCTACGTGATGATGGTGGAAGCCAGGCTGCTGACCAAGAGCCTGCGGCCGCTGCCCGACAAGTTCCACGGGCTCACCGACATGGAGGCGCGCTACCGCCAGCGCTATGTCGACCTGATCATGAATCCCGACTCGCGCCAGGTGTTCGAGACCCGCGCGGGGGTGATCAGCGCCATGCGGCGCTTCTTCGAGGATCGCGGTTTCATGGAGGTGGAAACCCCCATGCTGCAGCCGATTCCCGGCGGCGCCACGGCACGCCCCTTCGTCACTCACCACAATGCGCTGGACATCGACATGTACCTGCGCATCGCGCCCGAGCTCTATCTCAAGCGCCTGGTGGTGGGCGGCTTCGAGCGGGTCTTCGAGATCAACCGCAACTTCCGCAACGAGGGGCTGTCCACGCGGCACAACCCCGAATTCACCATGATCGAGTTCTATCAGGCCCATGCGGACCACAACGATCTGATGGACCTGACCGAGGCGATGCTGCGCAGCGTGACCCACAGGGTGCTGGGCACCACCACGGTGGTGAATACCGTACGCAACAGCGAGGGCGAGGTACTGGAGACCTTCGAGTACGATTTCGGCCAGCCGCTGCGGCGGATCACGGTGTTCGACGCCATCCTCGAGTTCAACCCGGACATCCACGCCGAGGCGCTGGCCGACGAGACTGCCGCGCGCCAGATTGCCGAGCGCCTGGACATCGACGTCAAGGATGGCTGGGGCCTGGGCAAGATCCAGATCGAGATCTTCGAGAAGACCGTGGAGCACCGCCTCCAGCAGCCCACCTTCATCACCGAGTACCCCACCGAGGTGAGCCCGCTGGCGCGGCGCAAGGACGCGAATCCCTTCGTCACCGAGCGTTTCGAGTTCTTCGTCGGCGGTCGCGAGATCGCCAACGGCTTCTCGGAGCTCAACGATGCCGAGGACCAGGCCGAGCGCTTCCGCGCCCAGGCCGAGGAGAAGGAGGCCGGCGACGACGAGGCGATGTATTACGACGCCGACTATGTGCGGGCGCTGGAGGTCGGCCTGCCGCCTACCGCCGGCGAGGGCATCGGCATCGACCGGCTGGTGATGCTGCTCACCGACAGCGCCTCCATCCGCGACGTGCTGCTCTTTCCGGCCATGCGCCCAGAGGTGGAATGACAGGTCTCTAGGTTGGAATGCCGGCCTGCCCCCGGCGCCCTTGGCCCTGGACAATGCCTGCATTGTTGGTTTGAGAAAGGGGAAGTATTGGTAACCGGGGCGACGAGCACCCATAATGGCTGTCGTTTCGACGTCGAGGAGACCGTGATGAAACTGCTCAACCGCTCCGCCCTGAGCGTCAGGCCGACCCGGCACTTCGTGGACTGGATCAATGCGCTCGAACCCACGCTGGAGGGTGACGACCTGACCCTGGCCGACGTCGACCGCGAAAGCACCGTCTACCTGATTCCGGAGATGGACGCGCCCGAGGCCCTGGAGGCCTTCGTGCGCGAGCGCTACCTCGAGATCCTCGAGACCGAGCTGCGGGCCTGGGAGGAGGACGAGCGCCAGTGGCCGGAGACCCTGGACTGGGCGCTCTTCCAGCGCTTCCTGCAGGTCGAGCACAGCTATCTGGCCATCGACCTCGACAACGAGGCGGCCCTGGAGATCTCCGAGGTGGACGATGCCCTGCTGCTGGAGACGGACCAGGACTGACCTGGCTGTCCGGCGGTGATCGAGGGAAACCGGCTTCGGCCGGTTTCTTGTTTGTGGACGGGATAGTGATGACAGCAGGATGAGTCGACTCTTCGCGACCCGCCCCGGCGATGACGGCCTGCCGGGGCCCGAGCGGCGCCTGGCGGTGCTGGCGCTGGTCCTGGGCACCCTGATGGCGGTGGTGGACACCACCATGGTCAATATCGCGCTGCCCTCCATGGCGGCCGACCTCGAGGTCTCCGCCGCTCGGGTGGTGTGGGTCACCAACCTCTTCCAGGTCGTCTGCGCCGCCTTCCTGCTGGTCTTTGCCGCCCTCAGTGAACTGGTCAGCCGGCGGCGGCTGTATGCGGCCGGGGTGGCGCTGTTCACCCTGGCGGCCCTGGGCAGCGCCCTGGCGCCGAACCTGGAAACCCTGCTGCTCTTTCGCGCCCTGCAGGGCCTCGGGGCAGCGGCGACGCTGTCCATCGGCCCCTCGCTGTATCGCTCGATCTTTCCCTCGCGGCTGCTCGGCAGCGCCCTGGGGCTCTCCGCCCTGGTGGTGGCGGGTGGCTATGCCGCCGGACCGACGCTCGGCGGGCTGGTGCTGTCCGTGGCCGGCTGGCCCTGGCTGTTCGCCCTGCACGTGCCGCTGGGGGTCTGCGCCTCCTGGCTGGCCTGGCGGGCACTGCCCCGCGAGGCGGGCCGGCGCGACGGCTTCGATGGACGCGGCGCGCTGTGTTCGGTGGCCATGCTGGCCGGGCTCTTTCTCGGCCTGGACGGCGTCGGCCACGGCGCCCCCGCCTGGCAGGTGCTTGCCTGGCTGGTGCTGAGCCTGGTCAGCGCCGTGCTCTTCCTGCAGCGCCAGCGCCGGGCTCGCCACCCGCTGCTGCCGCTCTCGCTGTTTGCCGAGCGGCGCTTCACGCTGGCCGTCTCGGCGTCGGGGCTGGCCTTCGTCGGCCAGGGCCTGGCCTTCGTGGCGCTCTCCTTTCTCTACCAGCAGGAGATGGGCTTCACGCCGCTGGAGACCGCCTGGATGTTCACGCCCTGGCCGCTGGCGATCATGGTGGTGGGTCCCCTGGCCGGGCGGCTGGCCGACCGGGTCAACCCCAGCCTGCTCTCCAGCGCCGGCCTGGTGCTGCTGCTGCTGGGCCTGGCGGCGCTGGCCGGGCTGGATGCCGCGGCCGGCGTGGGGGACAGCCTGTGGCGCACGGCGCTCTGCGGGGTGGGCTTCGGGCTCTTCCAGCCGCCCAACAACCGCGAGATGATGGCCAGCGTGCCCCGCGAACGCAGTGCCCGGGCCTCCGGGGTGATGAGCACCACCCGCACGGTGGGGCAGTCGCTGGGCGTCGCCCTGGTGGGGGCCTTCCTGGCCGCGGGGGCGCCCGTGCAGGCAACCCTCTGGGCCGGGGCGGCTGCCTGCGTGCTGTCCCTCGCGGCGAGCCTGGGGCGGGTGCCGCTGGCCGGGCGCGCTCAGCGTGAGGCGCATCGCAACCTACCGCCGCGGGCGTCGTCGGACCCGGAGTGAAGGCGTACAATGGGGCCATCACTCACTCGTTATCGGAACCTCGACATGAGCACCCAGGCCACCATCGAAGACAAGCTCAGGGCCCTCGAGCCCGCCTTCCTGGCGGTGGAGAACGAGAGCCATCGGCACAACGTGCCGCCGAACTCGGAGACCCACTTCAAGGTCACCCTGGTCGCCTCGCGCTTCGAGGGGTTGATGCCGGTCAAGCGCCATCAGCAGGTCTATGCGCTGCTCGCCGATGAGCTTGCCGGCCCCGTCCATGCCCTGGCTCTCCACCTCTTCACGCCCCGGGAGTGGGAGGCCAGCGGCCACTCCCGTCCCGACTCTCCCGACTGTCGGGGCGGCGGTCAGTCGTGACCCCGGAGGCGCAGCGCCTGCAGTACCTGGAGGCCATGGGCCTGACGGCCTGGGTGGCCCGCTACCGCCTGCCCAATGCCCTGCCCACACCGGCCTGCGAGTGGCAAGCCAGCGAGCCGGTGGCCGACGCGCCGGGTGCGCCGGGCGCGCGGTTGCATGCGCTGCTCGACGAGGCGGCCCAGGCCCGGGTCACCACGCCGCGGCCGGCGCCTGCCGAGCCGGAACCGCGCCACCGCCCCACGGCCGGCAAGGCCCGGGCGCTGCTCGGCGACCTGGTGCCCAGCGGCGCGCAGGACGCCACGCCCGAGGCGGGGGATCCTCGTCCCGTGCGCCACAGCGGAGAGGCGCTGCGTTTCACGCTGCAGGTGGCGTGCCTGGATGGCCGCTGGCTGGTGCTGCTGCCCGGGGAGGTACCGCCCGGCGCTGTGGAGCTGCGCCTCCTGCGCCACCTGCTGCAGGCCGCCGGCGTGGTGCCCGAGCAGATGCCGGCCTTCGAGGCCTTCCGCTGGCCCCAGGTGGAAGGGCTGCCGGTGGAGGCGCCGCTGGAGGAAGCCCGCGAGGGCCTCCAGGCCTTCCTGGCCGGTCGGCGTCGGCGCGGCTGGGCGCCGGAGCGGCTGCTGGTGTTCGGGGAGGACGAGACCCTCGCCGAGATCCTGACCCTGGCCGAGGGCCACTGCACGCTGCTGGCGCTGCCGGCCTGGCAGGGGCCTGCGCTTGGCGAGCTGGCCGGCAGTGCCGAGGCCAAGCGGGCTCTCTGGCCGCGGATGGCCGGCTGGCGCGATGCCTGGCAGGTGGGCCGTGAGGCCGGCTGAGGCGCTGCGGCGGCTGGGGCCCGCCGACCTGGCGGCGCTGGTGGCGCTGGAGCAGGCCGCCAGCCTCGCCCCCTGGACGCCAGGCCAGCTGCAGGCGGCGCTGGTCGACCCCGACACCCGGGTGTTCGGCATCGAGCACGAGGGTGAGCTGATCGGCCAGGCGGTGGTGGTGCGGCTGCCCTTCGATGCGGAACTGCAGGCGATCCTGTCGACGCCCGAGATGCGGCGCCAGGGGGTGGCGCGACGTCTGCTGTCGGCAGTGATCGAGCAGGCGCGGGGCTGGCACAGTGAGCGGCTGCTGCTGGAGGTCAGGGCGGGCAATCACGCGGCCCTGGGGCTCTATCGGGGGGCGGGGTTCGCCACGGATGGCCGTCGACGCGGCTACTATCCGGACAGCGGCTCCGGCCAGCGAGAGGATGCGCTGCTGATGTCGCTCCCGCTGGCCTGAGACCGCCTCAGCTGCTGGTGGTCGTCTCGACCTCGTCGAACTTGCCCAGCAGTGCGGAGAGGCGGCGCTCCCACTCCTCGCGCTCCTGCTTCAGCCGGGCGTTTTCCTCGCGCAGCTCCTCGGCTTCCATTCTCATCAACTCCAGGGCCTCGACGGCACTGGAGACCTTCTGTTCGAGCTGGTTGAAGAGTTCGCTACTCATCCTGTTCTCCTGACGACATCCTGCGGGTGGGGCGTGCCCGTTGGGTTCCTTCAGCGCGCAGCGTAACGCCGCGCTCGGGGCTCAGCAAGCATCGCCGTGGGGGGAGCGAGGCGGGTGCCGGTGGTAGAGCCGCCCGGTGCTGTCGCCGGCACGCACCTCGCGGTGGAGTCGCCAGCTGGCCGGCACCTCGGGGACGAGCGCCGACTCGGTTTCCACGTAGACGAGGGCATCCTCGGCGAGCCAGCCGGCCTCCAGGGCGTGACAGCAGGCGCCGGCCAGCCCCTGATGGAAGGGCGGGTCGAGGAATACCAGGGAGAAGGGCGTGGGGGGGCCGGCGAGGAAGTCGCGGGCATCGGCGGTAACCAGGCTGGCGCGTTCGCCCGCCCCCAGAGCGGCGAGGTTGTCGGCCAGCTGGGCGGCCACCGTCGGGTCACGCTCGACGAATAGCGTATTGCGTGCGCCACGCGAGAGGGCCTCCAGGCCGAGTGCTCCGGTGCCGGCAAAGAGGTCGAGGGCCCGGGCCCCGGGCGTGACGCCGGCGAGCCAGTTGAACAGTGTCTCGCGCACCCGGTCGGGAGTGGGGCGCAGCCCGGGGCGGTCGAGTACCGGCAGCTGGCGGCGTCGATACTCGCCGCCGATCAGGCGCAGCCGGCCGGCGGGGCCCCGGGTCCTGGCGGGCCGTCGGGGCTTGCGAGGGGAGGCGTGGCGTCGTGTCATGGGGGGATTGTACCCCTCCGCCTTGTCCACAGTCATGGTGCGCGATGGTAGGATGACGTCATTCGTTCATCCGTGAGGCGTGTTCCCCCCATGTTCGGTATTTTCAAGCGCAAGAAGAAGCAGGAAGGGCAGCAGACGACACCGGATCAGGAGGCCGAGCGCCGGTCGGACGAGCAGGCCGCAGACGACGTCACCGAGACCGCGTCGCCGGACGAGCAGGCCGCAGATGACCTTGTCGAGACTGCGTCGCCGGAGGAAGAGGCCGCCGACGAAGCGCTGTCCGGTGGCCAGCCGGCAAAGGCGCCCGAGTCGCAACCCGAGCCCGCCGCTCCCCAGGCTGAGCCCGACCCCGAGCCGGAGTTCGAAGCCAGGTCCGCACCCGAACCCAAGGCGGAGCTCGCGCCCGACCCCGAGCCTGCGCCGGCTCAGCCCAGGGCGGCCCTGCAGGAGAAGCCAAGCGCCGAGAAGAAGGGCTGGTTCGCCCGTATCCGCGCCGGGCTCGGCAAGACGCGGGCCAACCTCACCGATGGCCTGGCCGATCTCTTCATGGGCCGCAAGCAGATCGACGATGATCTCATGGAGGAGCTCGAGACCCAGCTGCTGATGGCGGACGTGGGCATCGAGGCCACCACCGAGATCATCGACCGGCTCACCGACCGGGTCTCGCGCAAGGAGCTCAAGGAGCCCCAGGCGCTCTACCAAGCCCTGCAGGAGGAGCTCGCGGCGATGCTCGAGCCGGTCACCCGGCCGCTGACGCTGCCGCCGAAGGGCGAAGGCCCCTTCGTGATCCTGGTGGTGGGGGTCAACGGCGTGGGCAAGACCACCACCATCGGCAAGCTGACCCAGCGCTTCCAGCGCGAGGGGCGCAGCGTGATGCTGGCCGCCGGCGACACCTTCCGGGCGGCGGCGGTGGAGCAGCTCAAGGTGTGGGGCGAGCGCAACGACGTCCCGGTGATCGCCCAGCACACCGGCGCCGACAGTGCCTCGGTGATCTTCGATGCCGTGTCGGCCGCCAGGGCGCGGGGTGTCGACGTGCTGATCGCCGACACCGCGGGGCGCCTGCACAACAAGGCCCACCTGATGGAGGAGCTCAAGAAGGTCCGTCGGGTGATGGGCAAGGTCGACGCCAGTGCCCCCCACGAGGTGATGCTGGTGCTCGATGCCGGGACGGGGCAGAACGCCCTGTCCCAGGCCTCGACCTTCAACGAGGCAGTGCCGGTCACCGGCATCACCCTGACCAAGCTCGACGGCACGGCCAAGGGCGGCATCATCTTCGCCCTGGCCCGTCAGCTCGGCACGCCGATCCGCTTCATCGGTGTCGGCGAGTCGCTGGATGACCTGCGGCCCTTCGCGGCGCGCGAGTTCATTGATGCCCTGTTCGACCGTGACGGGGCCTCGTCGGACTCATGATCGCCTTCGAGCACGTCGGCAAGCGCTACGGAGGGCGCTTCGAAGCGCTCGCCAATATCGACTTCCGGGTGCAGCGCGGTGAGATGGTCTTTCTCACCGGCCACTCCGGGGCGGGCAAGAGTTCGCTGCTGCGCCTGATCATGCGTCTGGAGCGCCCCAGCCGTGGCAGGGTGCGGGTGGCGGGTCATGACATCGATCGCCTGCACCACAGCCAGATCCCCTTCTATCGACGCCAGATCGGCGTGGTCTTCCAGGACCACCAGCTGCTCTTCGATCGCTCGATCTATCATAACGTGGCCCTGCCGCTGGAGATCCAGGGCGTCGAGTACCGCGAGGCGGCGCGGCGGGTGCGGGCGGCGCTGGACAAGGTGGGACTGCTGCACCGCGAGGCCGCGCTGCCCATCGAGCTCTCCGGTGGCGAGCAGCAACGGGTCGGCATTGCCCGGGCGGTGGTCAACAAGCCGGCGCTGCTGCTCGCCGACGAGCCTACCGGCAACCTCGACCCCCAGCTTTCCGCCGATATCATGGCCCTGTTCGAGGATTTCAATCGCATCGGCACCACCGTGATGGTGGCCAGCCATGACCTGGCCCTGATCGCCCGGCTGCGTCACCGCACCCTGCGGCTCCACGAGGGGCGTCTGGTGGCCGACGAGGAGGTCGCATGAGGCGCGATGCCCCCTCCGCGCCCCGTGGCGCGCGTACGCAACGGACGTCCGGCGGCATCCGCTGGCGCGCCTGGGCGCGTCACCATCGCGCCATGGCGCTGGACAGCGCCCGACGCCTGCTGCATCGGCCGCTGGGCAGCCTGCTGACCATGCTGGCCATCGCCATTGCCCTGGTGCTGCCCGCGGGACTCTGGCTGACCCTGGACAGCGCGCGCCTGCTCGACGCCCAGCTGGAGGAGAGTGCGACGCTTACCGCCTACCTGGAGCCCGCGATTGGAGAAGGCGAGGCCGGGCGAATCGAGGAAGCGCTGGCCGCCCAGGCGGGGGTGGCCGGCACCCGGCTGATTACCGCCGCCGAGGGCATGGCCGAGTTTCAGCAGGCGCTGGGGCTGCGCGATGCGCTGGCGAGTCTCGAGGATAATCCCCTGCCGGCGAGCGTGGTGCTGCGTCCCGCCGATCCCGGGCCGGAGGCGATGCGTCGGCTCGCCGAGGTGGTCGAGGGCGTTCCCGGGGTCGACGAAGTGCGCCTGGACCTCGCCTGGATCGAGCGGCTGCGCCACCTCGCCGAGCTGGGCCAGCGGGTCACCCTGGCGCTGGGGGTGCTGTTCGGGCTGGGGGTGCTGCTGGTCGTGGGCAATACCATCCGGCTCGCCGTGGAGAATCGCCGCCAGGAGATCGAGGTGGTGACCCTGATCGGCGCCACTCACGCCTTCGTGCGTCGTCCCTTCCTCTACAGCGGGGCCTGGTACGGCCTGGGCGGCGGCCTGTTGGCCTGGGGGCTGCTGACGCTGGGCAGCGACTGGCTCTCGGCGCCGGTGTCCGCCCTGGCGGCGAGCTACGGGGCCAGTTTCCACCTGCCGCGGCTGGGTCCCGAGGGGTCTACAATATTGCTTGCCTGTAGTACACTACTTGGCTTGCTGGGTGCCTGGATCGCCGTGAATCGACACCTGGCGGAGATCCGGCCACGCTGAGGCGGGCGTCGGTCGAATCCACGGGATATCGGGCATCAGTCGGAACTTTCGTCCGTCTTTACCGTCTCAGGCGGCAACCACGTACAGTACTGTATGCACAGGACAATGGGTTTCGAAGGAGACAATCTGCACATGAGCACCAGTCTTCTGCCGGTGGGTCAACTCTCTCCGGGGCATGACCTCAACGGTTACATCCAGGCGGTCAACGCCATCCCCATGCTGACCGTCGACGAGGAGCGCGAACTGGCCTTCCGTCTGCACGACGAGGGCGACCTCGAGGCGGCACGCCGCCTAGTGCTCTCGCATCTGCGCTTCGTCGTCTACATTGCCCGCAGCTATTCCGGCTACGGTCTCCCCCAGGCCGACCTCATCCAGGAAGGCAATGTCGGCCTGATGAAGGCCGTCAAGCGCTTCGACCCCCACCAGGGCGTGCGGCTGGTGTCCTTCGCGGTGCACTGGATCAAGGCCGAGATCCATGAGTTCGTGCTGCGTAACTGGCGCATCGTCAAGATTGCCACCACCAAGGCCCAGCGCAAGCTGTTCTTCAACCTGCGGGGTGCCAAGAAGCGCCTGGCCTGGCTCAACAGCGACGAGGTCGAGGCCATCGCCAAGGACCTCGACGTCAAGCCCGAGGTGGTGCGCGAGATGGAAGGGCGCCTGTCGGCTCACGATGCCGGCTTCGATGCCTCGCCGGGCGAGGACGACGAGTCTGCTTACCAGGCACCGGTGCACTTCCTCGATGACAGCAGTGCCGATCCGGCCACCCAGCTCGAGGATAGCGACTGGGAGGAGGATGCCACCCATCGCCTCCAGCAGGCCCTGGAAGCGCTCGACGAGCGCTCTCGTGACATCCTGCAGCGCCGCTGGCTGGGCAATGACAAGGCGACCCTGCACGAACTGGCCGACGTCTACGGGGTTTCCGCCGAGCGCATCCGCCAGCTCGAGAAGAACGCCATGAAGAAGATTCGCCAGCAGATCGGCGATGCCATGGTGGCGTGATAGCGCCAAGCGGCCAAGCGGCCAGGCGGCCAAGCAGCCAGGCGGCCAAGCAGCCAGGCGGCCAAGTGCTTCGCGTGTGAGGGGTGAGCGCTTGGCTTGTGAGGAGTAAGGGGTTACGCCTCACCCCTCACTCCTCACTCCTCACTCCTCACCCTTCCGCTACGCCGTCTGCGGATTCTCCTGCAGCAGCTGCGCCGAGAGCAGCGTCCACTGGTCGTCCCAGTGCTCGGTGGGGCGATGGCGAAAGTCGCTGCGCACGTAGCGCGAGATCTGCCCCTCGAGATGGGCCAGCAGCAGGTTGGCGGTCGCCGAGACCGGCAGCGAGGGGCGACGCCCCTCGCGCAGTTCCGCTTCGCGCAGCACCTGCTTGAGCTGGGTCTCGAGGCGCTCGAAGAGCTGGTGGATGCGAAGGCGTAGCCGTGCCGTCTCGCCGGTCAGGGCGTCACCGCCCAGCAGGCGTGACAGGCCGGGGTTCTTCTCGGCGAAGGCCAGCACCAGGGTGAGGATCTGGCCGCAGCGCGGCACGGCGTCCGGCACTTCCTCGAGAATGCGGCCGATGCGTTCGAAGAGGGAGGCCTCGATGAAGGCGATGAGCCCTTCGAACATGCGCGCCTTGCTGGGAAAGTGGCGATAGAGGGCCGCCTCCGAGACGCCGACCTGGCGAGCCAGGGCGGCCACGGTGATGCGCTTGCCGCTGTCCTCCTCCAGCATCAGCGCCAGGCCCTGCAGGATCTGTTCGCGGCGATGGGGGGGTGGTGTTTCCTGCGTCATGTCGTCGTGTTCTTGTCGATGGATGGATCGGGCCGAGGGCTCAGCCGGCGCTGGGGTCCTGGGGCATGTCGGAGATCAGGGTGCCCACCCCGGCGTTGGTAAAGATCTCCAGCAGGGTGGCATGGGGCACGCGTCCGTCGATGATGTGAGCACTCGCGACGCCGCCCTTCACGGCGTCCAGGGCGCAGCGAATCTTCGGCAGCATGCCGCCATGAATGGTGCCGTCGGCGATCAGGGCATCGACCTGGCCGGTGGTCAGGCCGGTGAGCACCTCGCCCTCGGCATTCATCAGGCCGGCGACATTGGTCAGCAGCATCAGCTTCTCGGCATCCAGGGCCTCGGCCACCTTGCCGGCCACCAGGTCGGCATTGATGTTGTAGCTGCGACCCTGGGCATCCACGCCGATGGGGGCGATCACGGGGATGAAGTCGCGGGCGGCGAGCATCTCGATGAGGTCGGTGGAGATATGCTCCACCTCGCCCACGTGGCCGATGTCGATGATCTCCGGTGCGGTCATCTCCGGGCTCTGATGCTCCACCTGGAGCTGGCGGGCACGGATCTGCGCGCCGTCCTTGCCGGTCAGGCCGATGGCCTTGCCGCCGCTCTGGTTGATCAGGTTGACGATGCCCTTGTTGACCAGGCCGCCCAGCACCATCTCCACCACGTCCATGGTCTCGGCGTCGGTCACCCGCATGCCGTTGACGAAGCGCGACTCGATGCTGAGTTTCTCCAGCAGCTCGCCGATCTGTGGCCCCCCGCCGTGCACCACCACCGGATTGATGCCGACCTCCTTCATCAGCACCATGTCACGGGCGAAGGAGTCGATCAGGGTGTCCTCGGTCATGGCGTTGCCGCCGTACTTGACCACCACGGTCTTGCCGGAGAAGCGCTGGATGTAGGGGAGTGCCTCTGAGAGTACCTCCACTACCAGGCGCGGGTCGCGGGTCTGTTCGGTCATCGGTCGGGTTCCCTGTCCATGCTGTGGCGAAACGGTGTGGCCGCCCCTCAGAGCGGCAGTTCGAGGTCGGGCGACACCTGGCGGAGGGCGTCGGCGAAACGGTCACGAATGCGCGCCAGGGCGGCGTCATCCTTGCCCTCGAAGCGCAGCACCAGCACCGGGGTGGTATTGGAGGCGCGGCACAGGCCCCAGCCGTCCGGATAGTCGACGCGGATGCCGTCCAGCGTCGTCTTGATGCCGTCCTCGCCGAAGTCGCCCTCCCGGGCCAGGCGGTCCACCAGCGCGAACTTGGTCTCGTCGGTGACCGTGATGTTGATCTCCGGGGTGCCGACGTCCTGGGGGTAGCGGGCAAAGAAGGTGTCGGCATCGTCGTCCTGCTTCGACAGGATCTCCAGCAGGCGGGCGGCGGCGTAGAGGCCGTCGTCGAAGCCGTACCAGCGCTCCTGGAAGAAGATGTGGCCGCTCATCTCGCCGGCCAGCAGGGCGCCGGTCTCCTTCATGCGTGCCTTGATCAGCGAGTGGCCGGTGCGCCACATCTCCGGTGTCCCGCCGGCTTCCTCGATGACCCGGGTCAGGTTGCCGGTGCACTTGACGTCGAAGATCACGCGGGCGCCCTGGTTGCGCGACAGCATGTCCTCGGCGAAGGCCATCAGCAGATGATCAGGATAGATCAGCTTGCCGCTCGGCGTGATCACGCCGAGGCGGTCGCCGTCGCCGTCGAAGGCCAGGCCGATGTCGGCGCCGGTCTCCTGTACGGTGCGAATCAGGTCCTGGAGGTTCTCGGGCTTGCCCGGGTCGGGGTGATGGTTGGGAAAGGTGCCGTCGATCTCGGCGAACAGCGGGAGCGTCTCGGCGCCGAGGCGCTCGACCAGTGCCGGACCCAGCTCGCCGGCCACGCCGTTGCCGCAGTCCACCACCGCCTTGACCGGCCGGGTGAGCGCGACGTCGCCGAGGATGCGTGCGAGGTAGGCGTCGCGCACGTCCTCCTGTCGCACATGGCCCTGGCCTTCGTCGAGGTCGCCGTTCGTCAGGCGGGTGTGCAGCGCGGTGATGGCAGCACCCGAGAGCGTCTCGCCACCCAGCACGATCTTGAAGCCGTTGTAGTCCGGGGGGTTGTGGCTGCCGGTGACCATCACGCCGGATGCGGTGCCCTCGAGCACGTGGGTGGCGAAGTAGAGCACCGGGGTGGGGACCATGCCGATATCGACGACGTCGCACCCCGAAGACGTCAGGCCGCGGGTCAGGGCCGCCAGCAGGCGCGGGCCGGAGAGGCGTCCGTCGCGGGCGACGACCACGGTGGATTCGCCGCGCGAGCGGGCCTCGCTGCCGATGGCGCGGCCGACCTGCTCGACACCGGCCTCGGTCAGGGTGTCGTCGACGATGCCGCGGATATCGTAGGCGCGGAAGATGGAGGCGGGGACTGCCTGGCTCGCTGCTTGGGTCATGGGGTCCGTCCTGTGTGTCGGGTCGAATGGCGAAATGCCGCCGGTCATCAGTGGCGTCCGGAGCTGCCGAATCCGCCGGCGCCGCGCTGGCCGTCACCCCGGTGGCTGTCGTCGAAGTCTTCGACGACCTCGAGCTCGGCTTGTACCACGGGAACGAGCACGTACTGTGCCAGCCTCTCGAAGGGGGCGATGGTGAAGGGGGCGTCGCCACGGTTCCATGTGGAGATCATCAGCTCGCCCTGGTAGTCGGAATCGATCAGCCCGACCAGGTTGCCGAGCACGATGCCGTGCTTGTGGCCCAGCCCCGAGCGGGGCAGGATCATGCCGGCCAGCGTCGGGTCGGCGATGTGGATGGCAAGCCCGGTGCGCACCAGCTCGCACTGCCCGGGCGCCAGGGTCAGGGGGGCGTCGAGCAGGGCGCGCAGGTCCATGCCGGCGGCGCCTTCGGTGGCATAGCGGGGCAGGTGATCTCGCAGGCGCTCGTCGAGCAGCTTGACGGCGAGGCGCGGGCGGTCGGGAAGGGCGGGCATCGGAAATCCTCGGGGCGTCGGTGTCAGGGCGTGCGGCGGGACGACAGGCAGGCCAGGGCGCGGCGTACCACGGCCAGGGCGAGCTGCGACTTGGGCTGGCAAGCCAGGCTCTCGCTGCCCTCGCCGGCGCCTTCCCGCCACAGCAGCAGGGCGGCGTTGTCATCGCTGCCGAAGCCGAGCCCGGCCCGGGCGACGTCGTTGGCGACGATCATGTCGAGCCCCTTGCGGGTCAGCTTGTCCCGGGCGTAGGCCTCCAGCTCGCGGGTCTCGGCGGCGAAGCCCACCACCAGCGGGCGCTGCGCCTCGGGCAGGGCGGCAACGGCGGCGATGATATCGGGGTTCTTGACCAGTCGCAGGGTGAGGCCTTCCTCGCCCTCGACCTTCTTGATCTTGTGGTCTGCGGCCGTTTCGGCGCGGTAGTCGGCCACGGCGGCGCAGCCGATGAAGATATCGCTCTCGGCGGCCAGCCGCTGGGCAGCCTCGTGCATCTCCCGGGCGGTCTCCACGTCGGTGCGCTCGACGCCGGCGGGTGTCGGCAGGCCGACCGGGCCGCTGATCAGCCGGACACGGGCGCCCAGCGCGGCGGCGGCGGCGGCCAGGGCGAAGCCCATCTTGCCGGAGCTGTGGTTGGAGAGGTAACGCACCGGGTCCAGCGGCTCGCGGGTCGGTCCCGCGGTGATGGTGACGGTCAGGCCGTCGGCCTCCCCCGGTGCTGTCGGGCTGGGCTGCGTATCGTGAGAGGCCCCGGAGGGCGCGGTATCTGGCGCCAGGGCCGGCGTGGCATCGGGCGCCATGGTCGGCGCGGCATCGGGCGCCATGGAGAGCAGCGCCGCGGCGATCGCCTCGGGGTCCAGCATGCGTCCCGGTCCCACGTCGCCGCAGGCCTGGTCGCCGCTGTCCGGGCCCAGCAGCTGCCAGCCATCCTCGGCCAGCTGATGCGCATTGCGCCGGGTGGCCGGATGGCGCCACATGGCCTGGTTCATGGCCGGGGCCATCACCTTCTCGGCCTCGCTGGCCAGGCACAGGGTGGTCAGCAGGTCGTCCGCCAGGCCCTGGGCGAGGCGCGCCATCAGGTCGGCGGTGGCGGGCGCGATGAGGATGGTATCGGCCCAGCGGGCCAGCTCGATATGCCCCATGCCGGCCTCGGCCTCGGGGTCGAGCAGCGAGGTGCGAACGGCTTCGCCCGTCAGGGCCTGCAGCGTCAGGGGCGTGATGAAGGCCTGGGCGCCCTCGGTCATCACCACGCGCACCGTGCAGCCGGCCTGCACGAGCAGGCGGGCCAGCTGGGCGCTCTTGTAGGCGGCGATGCCGGCGCTGATGCCGAGCAGGACGCGCCGGCGGGGTCGTGTCGACATGGCGGTATCCGAGCGTGAATCGGGTCACCTACCTTACCACCGGTACCCGACCTTGCGTAGCCGCCGGGCCGACTACACTGAGAGTCACGAGTGTCGGGCAGGGAGGCAGGGGTGTCGATTCGAGACTGGCCGGAGGGGGAGCGTCCCCGGGAGAAGATGCTGGCGCTGGGGGTGGAGGCGCTCTCCGATGCCGAGCTGCTGGCGATCTTCCTGCGCGTCGGCGTGGAGGGGCGCTCGGCGGTGGACCTGGCGCGGGACCTGCTGTCGGCCTTCGGCGGCCTGCGGCAGCTGCTGGAGGCCGACAGGGCGCGCTTCTGTGCCCAGCGCGGCATGGGCATGGCCAAGTATGTCCAGCTCCAGGCCACCCTGGAGCTGTCACGGCGGCACCTCGCCAGCCAGCTGAGCCGGGGGGATGCGCTGACCTCGCCGTCGCTGGTGCGTGCCTATCTGGCGGCCCGGCTGCGCCACCTCGGCCACGAGGAGTTTGCCGCGCTCTTCCTCGACAGCCAGCACCGGGTGATCCGCTACGAGTCGCTGTTCCGCGGCACCCTCGACAGCGCTTCGGTCTACCCGCGGGAGGTGGCCCGCCGAGCCCTGGAGCTGGGCGCGGGCGCCATCATCTTCGCGCATAACCACCCCTCCGGCGTGGCCGAGCCCAGTGACGCCGACCGGCGCATCACCGAGCGGCTGCGCGAGGCGCTCGCGCTGTTCGAGGTGCGCGTGCTGGACCACTTCGTGGTGGGCGACGGCGAGGTGGCCTCCTTCGCGGAGCGGGGGTGGCTATAATGCGCCATGTCGCTTGCCGAATGCGCTGGTCTCTGGTATAAAATGCGGTCTTTGAATTCCCTTGGGTCAAATGACAGCGGGGTCGTCCCGGTTTGCCCGACAGGTTTTGAACACTCAGGTCTAACCACCTGGCCAAGCGGTTGGAGGCTCTCATGTCCAAAGTATGTCAGGTTACCGGCAAGCGCCCGGTGACTGGTAACAACGTTTCACACTCCCAGCGCAAGACGCGTCGTCGTTTCGTGCCGAACCTGCATTCCCACCGTTTCTGGGTGGAGTCCGAGAAGCGCTTCGTCAAGCTGCGCGTCTCCTCCAAGGGCATGCGCATCATCGACAAGAAGGGCATCGAGGCGGTGCTCGGCGACCTCCGCAAGCGCGGCGAAGCCGTCTAAGCGATTCATCAGGGGAGATAGGCGTCATGCGTGACAAGATCAGAATGATTTCCAGTGCCGGTACCGGCCACTTCTACACCACCGACAAGAACAAGCGGAACACGCCGGACAAGCTCGAGAAGAAGATGTTCGATCCGGTCGTCCGCCAGCACGTGATGTACAAGGAAGGCAAGATCAAGTAAGCCTTGGTCGCCTTCGCCGCAGGCACAAGCCTGTCAGCCTGAACCCGGCCCCCTGGTCGGGTTCTTGCGTATCACCGCTCCTTCCGGATCCTGCATGCCCGAGCTGCCTGAAGTCGAGACCACCCGCCGTGGCATCGCCCCTCATGTGGAAGGCCGCGAGATCACTGAGGTGATCGTGCGCCAGTCACGCCTGCGCGTGCCGGTGCCGGCCGACCTCGTCGAGCGGCTGGTCGGGGCGCGCATCGGCGAGCTCGCCCGGCGCGCCAAGTATCTGCTGGTGCCGCTCTCCCTGCCGGAACAGGACAGGGCATCCGGGACGCTGCTCTGGCACCTGGGCATGTCCGGCAGCTTGCGGCTCGCCCGCCTGGGCGAATTGCCCAGGAAGCACGACCATCTCGACCTGGTGCTCGACGACGGCGCCATCCTCCGCTATCACGATCCGCGCCGCTTCGGCTTCGTCGACTGGCTGGCCGGCAGCATGGAGCAGGACCCGCGCCTGACGCGGCTGGGGCCGGAGCCGCTCGGCGAGCGCTTCGACGGGGGACACCTCTACGCCTGCTCCCGCGGGCGGCGCCTGGCGGTAAAGCCGTTCCTCATGGACAACAGCGTGGTGGTGGGGGTGGGCAACATCTATGCCGCCGAGGCCCTCTTCCTGGCCGGCATCGATCCGCGCCGCGCCGCGGGGCGCATTTCCCGGGAGCGCTACGCGCGGCTCGCGGCGGCGGTGCGCGAGGTGCTGACCGCGGCCATTACCCAGGGCGGCACCACCCTGCGCGATTTCGTCGGCGGCACCGGCGAGCCGGGGTACTTCAAGCAGCGCCTCAATGTCTACGGGCGTGACGGCCAGCCGTGCCGCCGCTGTGGCGCCGAACTGCGCCTGGTGACCCTGGGCCAGCGAGCCAGCGTGTTCTGCGGGCACTGCCAGACCTGATGGCGGCGTGACCCGCCATGTCCCTCCACTCCTTTCACGAGACCGCTCCATGACCGCACTCCGCTCACTGCGCCTGAAGAAGAACGCCGATCGTCGCCTCAAGGCCGGCCACCTGTGGCTCTACTCCAACGAGATCGACACCGGGGCCACGCCGCTCAAGGACATCGAGGCCGGCGCGCAGGTGGTGATCGAGGCCGCCAACGGCAAGGCCATGGGCGTGGCCTACGTCAATCCGCACTCGTTGATCTGTGCGCGGATGGTCTCCCGCGATTCGGCCCAGGGGCTCGACCGCTCGCTGCTGGTACACCGCCTCAACCAGGCACTGGCGCTGCGCCAGCGCCTCTTCGGCACGCCCTTCTACCGGTTGGTGCATGGCGAGGGCGACCTGCTGCCGGGGCTGGTGATCGACCGCTTCGGTGATGTGCTGGTCGTGCAGCTCAATACCGCCGGCATGCAGGCGGTGCTGCCCGACCTTCTCGACGCCCTGGACAAGGTGCTCTCGCCGACGGCAGTGGTACTGCGCAACGATACCGGCGGTCGTCGTCTGGAGGGGCTCGAGGCCGGCGTCGAGGTGGTCAGGGGCGAGCTGCCCGAGCAGGTGCTGCTGGAGGAGAACGGCGTGCAGTTCGTTGCCCCGGTCCTCGACGGGCAGAAGACCGGCTGGTTCTTCGATCACCGGGCCAATCGTGCCTGGCTCAACGGCCTGGTGGCGGGCAAGCGGGTGCTGGACCTGTTCAGCTATGTGGGCGGCTGGGGTGTCCAGGCGGCGGCCCACGGCGCCAGTGAGGTGCTCTGCGTGGACGCCTCGACCGCGGCGCTCGAGGGAGTGGCCGAGAACGCCGCCCTCAACGGTCTGCACGAGCAGGTCGCGGTGGGCCAGGGTGACGCCTTCGAGGTGCTCGCCGCCCTCAGGGCCGAGGGTGAGGCGTTCGATGTCGTGATCCTCGACCCGCCCGCCTTCATCCGCAAGCGCAAGGACATCCCCGGCGGCGAGCGCGCCTATGGCAAGCTCAACCGCGAGGCGATGCGCCTGCTGGGGCGCGACGGCCTGCTGCTTTCCGCGTCCTGTTCCATGCACCTGGCGCCGGAGCGCCTGGTCGACGTGGTGCGCGGGGCGGTGCGTCACCAGGACCGCCAGGGGCAGATCCTCTTCCAGGGGCACCAGGGGCCGGACCATCCGGTGCATCCGGCGATTCCCGAGACGGCCTATCTCAAGGCACTGGGCGTCCGCGTCTTCCGGGACTAGTGCAGGGTGTTCTCCGGCTATGTCCGCGCCTTCGCTCACTCCAATGCGCTGCTGGTCAGTCATGTGCACAATGTGCTGACGGCAGCCGGTATCCCCGCGGAGCTGTGCAATCTGACCCTGGGCGGTGGCGCCGGTGAGCTGCCGCTGGGGGAGTGCGAGCCGGAGGTGTGGGTGGCGCCCCACAACCTCGCGCAGGCCGAGCGCCTGATCCGCCAGACCCTGGAAGGCACGACTGACCGCCCGGCATGGCGCTGTCCGGGGTGCGGGGAGTGCCTCGACGGCGTGTTCGATACCTGCTGGAATTGCGCAACGCTGCGTCCCCCCGGCGATGAGGCACCGTGATATGCAATGGGACCTGCCTGACCCCTTTACCATCGAGATCGTCGTCGATGCCTCGTCCATCGACGACTATGACCACGTCAACAATGCCGAGTACCTGCGCTGGGTCGAGCAGGTGAGCTGGGCCCACTCCGAGTCGCTGGGGCTTTCCCTGTCGCGCTATCGCGAACTCGACCGTGGGATGGCGGTCCATCGCCACGAGCTGGATTACCTGGCGCCGGCCTGCGAAGGGGATCGGCTGCGGCTGGCCACCTGGATCATCGACGGTGACGGTCGCCTGACCCTGACGCGTCGCTTCCAGCTGCTGCGTCCTGCCGACGGCCTTACTCTGCTGCGGGCCCGCACCCGTTTCGCCTGTATCGAGCTCTCCAGCGGTCGCCCGCGGCGTCTGCCCGAGGAGTACCGTCGGCGCTATGGCGAGGTTGCGGTAAAGGAATCTTCCTGAATTTCTCGTCATGCTGTTGTCTCGCAAAGGAAATCTTGGTGTATAAGGTATTGCGTGGAGCTTTTTCCTGTTTTTCTGCGTGGAACCTTCGTGAATGCGCTTTCTGTGCTGTAATGGGGCGGAAAGCCATCCATCGACATGATCCAGGAGACGTCCATGCAGGTTGCTGTTCCCAAGGAGATCAAGAACCATGAGTACCGTGTCGCCCTGACCCCCACCGGTGCACGGGAGCTGGTGGGCCGCGGCCACACGGTCACGGTGCAGGTCGGCGCCGGTGAGGGGGCGGGGTTCGCGGACGCTGCCTACGAGGCGGCCGGGGCGCGACTCGAAGGCGATGTCGCCAGGCTCTGGGACGCTGCCGAGCTGATCCTCAAGGTCAAGGAGCCCCAGCCCGAGGAGGTCGCGCGTCTCGGGGCCGGCCAGACCCTCTTCACCTACCTGCACCTGGCCGCCGAGGCGTCGCTGACTCGCGGCCTGATGGCCAGCGGTGCCACCTGTATCGCCTACGAGACCATCACCGACCGTCAGGGCGGACTGCCGCTGCTGGCGCCGATGAGCACCGTGGCGGGGCGCATGGCGGTCCAGGCCGGCGCCCACAGCCTGGAGAAGGCCCAGGGCGGCTCTGGCGTGCTGCTGCCCGGCGTGCCCGGGGTGGCGCCGGCCAGGGTCGCGGTCATCGGCGGCGGCGTGGTGGGCGAGAACGCGGCCCGCATGGCACTGGGGCTCGGCGCCGAGGTCACGGTACTCGATACCTCGATCCCGCGCCTGGAGACCCTGGACGACCGCTATCAGGGGCGCATGAAGACCGTCTTCTCAACGGCCGATGCCCTCGACGAGGCGGTGCGCGAATGCGACCTGATCGTCGGCGCCGTGCTGATCCCGGGGGCGGCAGCGCCCAAGCTGATCACTCGCGAGATGCTTGCCGAGATGAAGCCCGGCAGCGTGCTGGTGGACGTGGCCATTGACCAGGGGGGCTGCTTCGAGACCAGCCGCGCGACCACTCACGCCGAGCCGACCTATGTGGTGGATGGCGTCGTGCACTACTGCGTGGCCAACATGCCCGGCGCGGTGGCACGCACCTCCACCCAGGCGCTGACCAACGCCACCCTGCCGTTCGTGACCGCCCTGGCCGACAAGGGCTGGCAGCAGGCGCTGGCCGACGATGCCCACTTTGCCGCCGGCCTCAACGTCCACGCCGGCCAGGTGACCTACCAGGCGGTGGCCGAGGCCTTCGGCCTCGAGTACGTCGAACCGGCCGATCTGCTGGGGTAGTAGGCCCCCCCCTTCGGCCTGTCCCCGGCGCCTTTCGCTATCGCAGCCGAGCTGGCTGCGATCGCTCTTGAGCGGGCCCCGGTCGCCTTGATCGGGGCCCCGCGTTACCATAGCGGCCATTTCCGAACAGCAGAGTCCGCTATTCCCATGAGTGCAGCTTCCGAGAAGACCCGCGTTCTCACCGGTATCACCACCACCGGCACCCCCCATCTGGGCAACTATGTCGGGGCGATCAAGCCCGCCATCGCCGCGAGCCAGGACCCGAGCGTGCAGTCCTACTACTTTCTCGCCGACCTGCATGCGCTGATCAAGTGTCAGGACCCGCGTCGGGTGCAGGAGTCGCGCCTGGAGATCGCGGCCACCTGGCTGGCGCTGGGCCTGGATACCGACAACGCCATCTTCTATCGCCAGTCGGACATTCCCGAGATCCCCGAGCTGACCTGGATGCTCTCCTGCGTCTGCGCCAAGGGCCTGATGAACCGCGCCCATGCCTACAAGGCGGCGGTGGCCGAGAACGAGGCCGCCGGCAGCCAGGACCCGGACAAGGGCATCACCATGGGGCTGTTCGGCTACCCGGTACTGATGGCCGCCGATATCCTGATGTTCAATGCCGGCAAGGTGCCGGTGGGCCGCGACCAGATCCAGCACATCGAGATGGCCCGCGATATCGCCGGGCGCTTCAACCATCTCTACAAGGGACACTACTTCACCCTGCCCGATGCCGTGGTGGACGAACGCGTGGAAGTCCTGGGCGGGCTGGATGGCCGCAAGATGTCCAAGAGCTACAACAACACCATCCCGCTGTTCGTCTCCGAGAAGAAGCTGCTGAAACTGGTTCGCAAGATCAAGACCAACTCCCTGGAGCCAGGCGAGCCCAAGGACCCCTCGACCTGCACGCTGTTCCAGATCTATTCCGCCTTCGCCACGACCGACGAGACCGAGGCGATGCGCACCGAGTATGCCAACGGCATCGGCTGGGGCGAGGCCAAGAATCGCGTCTTCGAACTGCTCAACGAGCAGCTGCGCGAACCGCGCAGCCGCTACCAGGCGCTGATGGAGGACCCCGGGCATATCGAGCAGGTGCTGCTCAAGGGCGCCGAGCGGGCGCGTGCCGAGGCGGCACCCATGATGGATCGCCTGCGCCAGGCGGCGGGGCTCGGGCGCTTCATCTGAGGCAGCCGCTGTAAGCGGGCTCGCTTGCGGGCGACGAAAGGCGTATCAGGGAGCCGTCGCGGTCTATTCCTTTAAGGCATATAAAACTGTATTTAAATGCTTTTGTGTGCTTCTGGAAGATCGTTATCATGCTTGCTGATCGCACCGTCCCCGATAACCAAGAGAGTCCGCCATGAGTGAGCTCGCCCTGACCCGTCAACCCCGACTCTCCATCTCCGCCGTGGCGGCCGGTGTCCTGCTGCTGAGCGCCCTGGCCGTGGGTGCGGCCTTCGGCGCGCGCCTCGGTGTGCTGATGGGGGTGGGGGGCCTGCTGGGCATGGTGCTCTATCATGCCGCCTTCGGCTTTACCGCTGCCTGGCGGGTCTTCATCACCGAACGGCGCGGCCGTGGCCTGCGCGCCCAGATGGTGATGCTCACCCTCGCCGTGCTGCTGTTCTTCCCGGCGCTGGGGGCAGGCAGCCTCTTCGGCCAGTCGGTCCATGGCTTCGTGGCCCCCATCGGCATCTCGGTGGTGGTCGGTGCCTTCCTGTTCGGCATCGGCATGCAGCTCGGCGGCGGCTGCGCCTCCGGCACCCTGTTCACCGCCGGGGGCGGCAATGCCCGGATGCTGATCACCCTGCTGTTCTTCGTGGTCGGCTCGCTGATCGGCACCGCCCACTTCACCTGGTGGCAGGGCCTGCCCGCCTTTCAGCCGGTGTCGCTGGTCAAGACGGCCGGTACCGGCGGCGGGATCGCCATCAGCCTGGCGCTGTTCGCCGCCATCGCGGTCGTTACCGTGGTGATGGAGCGGCGCCGTCATGGCCAGCTGGAACAGGCCCCGACGGTCGATGTCGGCAATCGCCGCTGGCTCACCGGCCCCTGGCCGCTGCTCGCCGGGGCCGTGGCCCTCGCCCTGCTCAACTTCGCCACCCTGGCGCTGGCCGGTCGCCCCTGGGGGATCACCTCGGCGTTCGCGCTGTGGGGCGCCAAGGGCTTCGAGGCGCTCGGCGGCGACGTCAGCCAGTGGGGCTACTGGCAGTCATCGTGGAATGCGGCCGCCCTGGAGGCGACCCTCTGGCGCGACATCACCAGCGTGATGAACATCGGCATCCTGCTCGGGGCGCTGGTGGCGGCGTCGCTGGCGGGCAAGTTCGCGCCCAATTTCCGCATCCCGGCACGCTCCGTGCTGGCGGCGGTGATCGGCGGCCTGTTGCTCGGCTACGGGGCGCGGCTGGCCTTCGGCTGCAACATCGGCGCCTACTTCAGCGGCATCGCCTCCGGCAGCCTGCATGGCTGGGTGTGGCTGGTGGCCGCCTTCGCCGGCAACATGCTCGGTGTCAGGCTGAGGCCCCTCTTCTTCGCGGGCGAGGCAGGCCGACAGCCCGCGGCGAAGGGCTGCTGAGCCGCGATGCCATCCGCGTCGCCTCACGGCGCCCCGGCCCCGGGCCGGGGCGCCGTCGTTTTCGGCATGCTAGAGTTGGCGGCAAGGTGCCGATAGAGCGCCAACGGCCCGTTCCAGTCACCGTATCGAGGCGAGAGATGACCATCGACCACAAGCGTCCCCTCTACATCCCCTATGCCGGCCCGCCGCTGCTCGAAATGCCGCTGCTCAACAAGGGCAGTGCCTTCACCCGCGAGGAGCGCCTGGAGTTCAACCTGATCGGCCTGTTGCCGCAGAACGTGGAGACCATCGAGGAGCAGGCGGAACGGGCCTATCGGCAGTATCGGCAGTGCCGGAATGATCTGGACAAGCACATCTACCTGCGTGCCATCCAGGACGACAACGAGACCCTCTACTATCGGCTGGTCTCGGAGCACCTCGAGGAGATGCTGCCGATCATCTACACCCCCACGGTCGGCAAGGCGTGCGAGGAGTTCTCCAACATCTATCGCAACCATCGGGGGCTGTTCATCGCCTACCCGGACCGCGACCGCATGGACGACATCCTGCGCAGCTCCACCAAGGACAAGGTCAAGGTGATCGTGGTCACCGACGGCGAACGCATCCTGGGCCTCGGCGACCAGGGCATCGGCGGCATGGGCATCCCCATCGGCAAGCTGGCGCTCTACACGGCATGCGGCGGGATCAGCCCGGCCTACACCCAGCCGATCATGCTCGACGTGGGCACCAACAACCAGGCGCTGCTCGATGATCCCATGTACATGGGCTGGCGCCACCGGCGTGTCTCCCAGGAGGAGTACGATGCCTTCATGGCGGAGTTCATCGCGGCGGTGAAGCGCCGCTGGCCGGGGGTGCTGCTGCAGTTCGAGGACTTCGCCCAGGCCAATGCCCTGCCGCTGCTCGACCGCTATCGTGACGAGCTCTGCTGCTTCAACGACGACGTCCAGGGGACTGCCTCGGTGGTGGTGGGCACCCTGATGGCGGCCTGCCAGGCTCGCGACGAGGGCATCGGCCAGCAGAAGGTGGTGTTCGTCGGTGCGGGCTCCGCCGGCTGCGGCATCGCCGAGCAGGTGGTAGTGGCCATGCAGGCCGAGGGCCTGACCGAGCGCGAGGCGCGCTCGCGCATCTACATGGTCGACCGCGAGGGGCTGGTCACCTCCGAGCAGGCCTGGCTGCGCGACTTCCAGGGCCGGCTGGCCCACGACCCCGGGATGGTGGCCGGCTGGGACGGCCAGTCGCTGCTCGAGGTGGTGCGACGCATCGAGCCCACGGTACTGATCGGGGTCTGCGGCATGCCGGGCATCTTCACCGAGGAGGTGGTGCGCGCCATGCATGCCGGGTGCGAGATGCCGCTGATCATGCCGCTCTCCAATCCCACCTCCCGCGCCGAGGCGGTGCCGGAGGACGTGATCCGCTGGACCGATGGCCAGGCGCTGGTGGCCACCGGGAGCCCCTTCCCGCCGGTCGAGTACGGTGGTCGCCGCATCCCCATCGCCCAGTGCAACAACGCCTACATCTTCCCGGGGATCGGCCTGGGCGTGGTGGCCGCCGAGGCACGCCGCGTCACCGATGCCATGCTGATGGCCGCGTCCCGGGCGCTGGCCCGCGAGGCGCCGCTGGTCAAGCAGGGGGAGGGGGCCCTGCTGCCGCCGCTCGCCAAGATCCGCGAACTCTCCAAGGCGATAGCTTTCGACGTCGCCGCCCAGGCCCAGGGCGAGGGCGTGGCGCTGAAGACCAACGGCATCAAGCTCCGGGAGGCCATCGAACGCAGCAGCTGGACGCCGGAATACCGGCGCTATCGCCGCCGCTCGTTCTGAGGCGTCGCCTGGAACGACAAAGGCCCTGCCGGGACTCCCGGCAGGGCCTTTCGGGTTTACATAGCCGCGGCTCAAGGTGTTATCGGCGATCCTAGGCCGCCCCGATCATCTTGCGCAGCACGTAGTGGAGGATGCCGCCGTGGCGGTAGTACTCCAGTTCGTTGGCGGTATCGATGCGGCACAGCGCCTCGAGCGTCTTCTCGCCCTTGTCGGAGGCGATGGTCACCTTGACCTTGCCGCCCGGGGTGAGCTCACTGAGCCCCTCGATGGAGACCTGCTCGTCACCGGTCAGCCCCAGCGTCTTGCGGCTCTCGCCTTCCGGGAACTGCAGCGGGACCACGCCCATGCCGATCAGGTTGGAGCGGTGGATGCGCTCGTAGGACTCGGCCAGCACCGCCCGCACGCCGAGCAGGCGGGTGCCCTTGGCGGCCCAGTCGCGGCTGGAGCCGGTGCCGTACTCCTTGCCGGCGATCACCACCAGCGGCGTGCCTTCCTGCTGGTAGCGCATGGCGGCGTCGTAGATCGCCATCTGCTCGCCGGAGGGCACGTGGCGGGTCTCGCCGCCGACCACGCCATCGAGCATCTCGTTCTTGATGCGCACGTTGGCGAAGGTGCCGCGCATCATCACCTCGTGGTTGCCGCGCCGCGAGCCGTAGGAGTTGAAGTCCACCGGCTTCACGCCGCGCTCCTGCAGGTAACGCCCGGCGGGGCTGTCGGGCTTGATGGCGCCGGCCGGGGAGATGTGGTCGGTGGTCACGGAGTCGCCCAGCATGGCCAGTACCCGGGCGTCCTTGACGTCCTCGATGGCGGGCGGCGTGCGCCCCATGCCCTCGAAGAAGGGCGGATGCTGGATGTAGGTGGAGTCCGTCGACCACTGGTAGACCTTGCTCTGGGGCACCTCGATGGCCTTCCAGGTCGCGTCGCCGTCGAACACCTCGGCGTACTCCTTGCGGAACATCTCGGTGTTGACCTGCTCCACGGCCTCGGCGATCTCCGCCTGGCTTGGCCAGATGTCCTTGAGGGTGACCGGATTGCCGTGGTGGTCGGTGCCCAGGGGGTCACGGGTGAGGTCGAGCTGGACATTGCCGGCCAGGGCATAGGCCACCACCAGCGGCGGCGAGGCCAGCCAGTTGGTCTTGACCAGCGGGTGCACCCGGCCCTCGAAGTTGCGGTTGCCGGAGAGCACTGAGGCCACGGTGAGGTCGCCCGCCTCGATGGCTTCCTCGATGGGGCCTGCCAGGGGGCCGGAGTTGCCGATGCAGGTCGTGCAGCCATAGCCGACCAGGTTGAAGCCCAGGGCGTTCAGGTCCTCCTGAACGCCGCCGGCGATCAGGTAGTCGGTGACCACCTTGGAGCCCGGTGCCAGAGAGGTCTTCACCCAGGGCTTGGTGGAAAGCCCCTTCTCGCGGGCCTTGCGGGCCAGCAGGCCGGCGGCCATCATCACGCTGGGGTTGGAGGTGTTGGTGCAGGAGGTGATGGCGGCGATCACCACGGCACCCGGGTTCAACCGGAAGGCCTCGCCGTCGAGGTCCACGTCCTGACTGTCGTGGTGCTCGTAGCTCTCCTCGACCCCCACGGCGGTCTGGCCGCCCTCGGACATCAGCTTGCCCTTCTCGGTGGTGGAGAGCGGCTTGCCGTCGTCCTCCATCACCTTGGTGAAGGCCGTCGTCATGTCCTTGAGTGCCACCCGGTCCTGGGGCCGCTTGGGGCCGGCCAGGCTGGCCTCCACCTCGGTCATGTCGAGCGCCAGGGTGTCGCTGAAGACCGGTTCGTCGCCGGGCTCGCGCCACAGCCCCTGGGCCTTGCTGTAGGCCTCGACCAGCGCCAGCTGGGCGTCGTCGCGGCCGGTCAGGCGCATGTAGGTCAGCGTCTCGTCGTCCACCGGGAAGAAGCCGCAGGTGGCGCCGTACTCCGGGGCCATGTTGGCGATGGTGGCGCGGTCGGCCAGCGGCAGGTCCTTGAGGCCGTCGCCGTAGAACTCGACGAACTTGCCCACCACGCCCTTGTTGCGCAGCATCTCGGTGACCGTCAGCACCAGGTCGGTGGCGGTGATGCCCTCGCGCAGCTTGCCGGTGAGCTTGAAGCCCACCACCTCGGGGATCAGCATCGAGACCGGCTGGCCGAGCATGGCCGCCTCGGCCTCGATGCCGCCGACGCCCCAGCCGAGCACGCCCAGGCCGTTGATCATGGTGGTGTGGGAGTCGGTGCCGACCAGGGTGTCGGGGTAGGCAACGCTCTTGCCGTCCACCTCCTTGGTCCACACGGCCTTGCCCAGGTACTCGAGGTTGACCTGGTGGCAGATGCCGGTGCCGGGAGGGACCACGCGGAAGTTGTCGAAGGCCTGCTGACCCCAGCGCAGGAACTCGTAGCGCTCGTGGTTGCGCTCCATCTCGATGGCCACGTTGTCCTTGAACGCCGTGGGATTGCCGTACTTGTCGACCATCACCGAGTGGTCGATGACCAGGTCCACCGGCGACAGCGGGTTGATGCGGGCCGGGTCCTCGCCGAGGGATTCCACCGCGGCGCGCATGGAGGCCAGGTCGACGACCCCGGGCACGCCGGTGAAGTCCTGCATCAGCACCCGTGCCGGGCGATAGCCGATCTCACGGTCGGAGTGCCCGTACTGCTGCCAGTCGACGAGCGCCTGCATGTCCTCGCGGGAGACGCTCTCGTCATCGGCGAAGCGCAGCTGGTTCTCCAGCAGGATCTTCAGCGTCTTGGGCAGCCGGTCGATGTTGCCCAGGGCCTCGGCGGCCTTCGCCAGGCTGTGGTAGTGATAGGTCGTGCCGCCGGCGTCCAGCGTCTGCAGGGTATCCGGTGTGGACTCGTTGCTCATGCTGTCTGTCCTCCTGTCGCATCGCGGGGAGTTGAGGCGCCCATCCTGGCACCCTGAGAGTGACATGGTCATGATAGTTGGCCTTTTCAAGCGCCGCCCGCGTTCCAGCGCCGCACTCCCTTGAAATGGCGCTGCCATCCCCCCATATTGCCACGACATGGCAGAGGGGGTGGAGACCGGATGCACGAGGAACAGCTGGAAGCGCGCACGGTGGATTGCCCCTACTGCGATACTTCATTCGATCTGCTGGTCGACCTCTCCCAGGGGAGTCATGAGACCTGGGAGGACTGTCCGCAGTGCTGCGCGCCGATCCAGCTGCGCATCGAGGTGTCGCCGGCCAGCGGTGAGTTGATCGCGCTGGACCTGGGCCGTGATGACGATGTGCTCTAGCCCGGTTCGACTCGCTCGAGCACGGCCTGGGTAGTGTTCGCTGTGACAGGTCATTGCGTCCCTGACGCCTCGCTGTGGGCTGCGTCATGCCGGCCTGCGTCGGCATCGCCCAGTTCATAGCGCCATTCCCGACTCCACGAGGGCATCTCATGAAAGACGCGCGTCACCAACGTCTGATCATCCTTGGCTCCGGCCCTGCCGGTTACACCGCGGCCGTCTATGCCGCCCGCGCCAACCTCGAGCCATTGCTGATCACCGGCATCCAGGCCGGTGGCCAGCTGACCACCACCACCGACGTGGACAACTGGCCCGGGGACGAGGCGGGCGTCCAGGGGCCCGAGCTGATGGAGCGCATGAAGCGCCATGCCGAGCGCTTCGATACCGAGGTACTGTTCGACCATGTCCACGAGGTGGAGCTGCGCGAGCGTCCCTTCACGCTGAAGGGGGACAGCGGCACCTACACCTGTGACGCCCTGATCATCGCCACCGGTGCCAGTGCTCGCTACCTGGGCCTCGAGTCGGAGCAGAAGTTCATGGGGCAGGGTGTCTCGGCCTGCGCCACCTGCGATGGTTTCTTCTACCGCAATCAGGAGGTGGTCGTGGTGGGCGGCGGCAATACCGCCGTGGAGGAGGCGCTCTATCTCTCCAATATCGCCTCGAAGGTCACCTTGGTGCACCGTCGCGACAGCCTGCGTGCCGAGAAGATCCTTCAGGACAAGCTGTTCGAGAAGGCCGAGAACGGCAATGTGGTGCTGGAGTGGAACCAGACCCTGGACGAGGTGCTGGGCGACAGCAGCGGTGTGACCGGGGTGCGCCTCAGGTCCACCGAGACCGGGGAGACCAGGGAGATTCAGGCACCCGGGCTCTTCATCGCTATCGGCCACAGCCCCAATACCGGCATCTTCGAGGGCCAGCTCGATATGGCCGGTGGCTACATCAAGGTCAAGTCGGGTCTCGACGGCAATGCCACCGCGACCAGCGTGCCGGGCGTGTTCGCCGCCGGCGACGTGATGGATCATGTCTACCGCCAGGCCGTGACCTCCGCCGGCAGCGGCTGCATGGCCGCGCTGGACGCCGAGCGCTATCTGGACGAATTAAGCTAGACGCTGGAAGAGCGTCGCTTCGCTCCTGGAAGCTGGAAGAGCCCGGCTGCGCCGGG
>JBNJIL010000015.1:0-90308 GCA_051749325.1 Pseudomonadota bacterium
CATGGCGGGATAGATACGGGCAGCATGGCGTGGCGGGCCTGTGCAAGCAATACACACACCACAGCGCGGCTTTCAAGCTGCAGGTCCTTGAGACGAAGTGGTGAGATGGGTTGTTACAGCGTCAGGTGGAGGCCCTGTTCGATATCCGCGAGCTCGGCGCCATGAGCAGGTCGAGAGTACCCTGGCGGCCTTCGAGGCCGGCGCGACCATCGCCCACTACCATGTGCGCAACGACAACCATCGGATCCCGAGAAGTTTGCTCGCCTGATGGAGGGCCTGAAGAAACACTGCCCGGGCATGATCATCCAGCTCTCCAACGGGGGCACTACGGCGCTGGCGAGCAGCGTGGCGGCATGCTGCCGCTTAAGCCAGGCATGGCGAGCCTGTCGATGGGCTCCAACAACTTCCCCACCCACGTCTACGAGTACTTCCTCCAGCTGGTAGACTGGCTGGCCGAGAAGGTGCTCAAGTACGATGTCAATCCCGAGATCGAGGCCTTTGACCTGTCGCACATCCATCAGGCGGTCAACCTGTCGAAGCAGGGCAAACTCAAGGCACCGCCCTACATCCAGTTCGTGATGGGCGTGAAGAACGTCGTGCCGACCTTTGATTTCTACATCGAGACCCTGAAGTGCCTGGCGCTGGACGCCTAGTGGTGCGGTGCCGGTGTCGGCCCCAACCAGCTGATGCTAAACGAGTGGTCCATCGCCGCAGGCGGCCATATCCGTACCGGCCTCGAGGACAACGTGCGCCTCGACCGCAATACCCTGGCGCCCTCCAATGCGTCGCTGGTCGTGCGTGCCGTGGCGCTGTGTGAGACGCACGAGCGCCTGGTGGCCACCTGGTAGCAGGCTCGCGAGATTCTCGGCCTGAGGTCCGTCTGAGGCCCTTTCCGACATGCCGGAGCGCCGCCTTCAGCCCTGAAGACGGCGCTTCGCGTTTTTCATCCCTCACGCCAGCAGGAGATGGAACCCGATGATAACGGCCAAGCGCACGATCATGACGAGGTCGCGCGAACAGTACAGCGCCATGTAGGGAGGGCAGGGTGGTCTGGAAAAGCTCGAGGAGGCCTTCCACGAAAAGAGGTCGGCGGGCATTCTTGTCAATGTTCACCCGGGCCTCCTGGAGTGGTTGGTTTGCATCCCCAATCTTCCGGGTAGGCTTCGGATGAACAGCCTACCGAGAGGTCACAGCTAGCTGTGATCTGCTACGAGGCTGTAGGGTATTGAACCGATCCCTGATGCTGTTCGCAGACGAGGAAGACTCTCTGGCCGTGAAATACACCAACATTTCCATCGCACGCAAGCTCAAGTTCCATCAGCTGATGGTGCTCGAACAGGTGGTACAGTGTGGCTCCATGCTGCGCGCCGCCCAGGCTCTCAGCCTCACCCAGCCGGCGGTTACCAAGGTGATCCACGATCTGGAATCCTACTTTGATGCGCCCCTGTTGGTGCGAGGCAATCGGGGGGTCAGGCCCACCGAGCTGGGCGAGCTGGTGCTCAAGCGCGCCAAGGGACTGCTCGCCGAGCTGCGCAGCCTCACCGATGAGGTCAATGCCTTCCAGGAAGGCACCAGCGGCCAGGTGGTGGTGGGCACCCTGATCTCGGCATCGGTGTCGCTGCTGCCCAAGGCGATCCGTCTGCTCAAGCAGCGGGCCCCGGGGGTGATGGTGTCGCTGCGGGTGGGACAGATGGATCAGCTCTTCCCGGCCCTGGCGGTGGGGGACCTGGACCTGGTGGTGGGGCGCATCCCCGATGACTGGCAGTGGCGGGACGAGGCCGGCGAGTTGACGGTGGCATCGCTCTACAACGAGGGGCTCAGCGTGGTCGCGGGGGCCGAGCACCCGTTGCATGGCGAGTCGGCGCTGCGCCTGGCGGACCTGCAGGGCTACCCCTGGGTGCTGCCGACCCGGGAGTCGCTGCTCCGGCGCACCGCCGACCGGCTCTTCGCCGGGGCGGGGCTAAGCATGCCGCAGAATGTGGTGGAGTCCCTCTCCATCCTCACCAACCTGGCGTTGATGCAGGATCAGCAGACCATCGCCCTGATGCCCCAGGAGGCGGCGCGCCCCTTTACCGAAGCGGGGCTGCTCAAGGAATTCGACCTGGGCGAGTCGCTGATCTTCGGCGATATCGGCTGCTTCTTCGCCTCGGGGCGGGAGCTGGGGCCGGCGGCGCGGCTAGTTCGCGAATGCCTGGAGCGGGTGAGTGAGGCCAATGGCGAGTCGTTGCTTCCTGGTATTTAAATTGTGAATATCTAAAGCCTCTAGTTTTATTATCGGTTAATACCCCTGTCTGGCTAGACTCGATCCGAAACAAGCCATCACGCCGTTTCGGAGAAGACCGTGTCGACCCCAGCCCCCCAGCTCCTCAATTATGTCGGCGGTGAGTTTCTCGCCACCGACCAGACCTTCCCCAATGTCTCGCCCATCGATGGCCGCCTGTTGAGCCGGGTCTGCGAGGCCGACGAGGCCCTGGTAGGGCGTGCCGTGGCCGCCGCCAGGGCCGCCCAGTCGGGCCCCTGGAGTCGCACCAGCGCCAGCGAGCGGGCCGATCTGCTGATGCGCATCGCCGATGGCATCGAAGGCCGTTTCGAGGAGTTCGTGGCCGCTGAGGTGGCCGATACCGGTCGCCCGGTGGCGCAGGCCCGGCGCCTGGATATTGCCCGTGGGGTGCACAACTTCCGCACCTTCGCCGAGCTGATTCGCCAGTCCGGCGGCGACTACTTCGAGATGCGCGCGCCCGACGGTAGCGATGTCTTCAGCTACACGGTGCGCAAGCCCCATGGGGTGGTGGCGATCATCTCGCCCTGGAACCTGCCGATGCTGCTGCTGACCTGGAAGGTGGCGCCGGCACTGGCCTGCGGTAACTCGGTGGTGGTCAAGCCCTCCGAGGAGTCCCCCTCCACCGCTAGCCTGCTGGCCGAGGTGATCCACGCGGCGGGCCTGCCCGAAGGCGTTTTCAACCTGATTCACGGCTTCGGCCCGGGCTCCGCCGGCGAGTTCCTCACCACCCATCCCGACGTGGACGCCATCACCTTCACCGGCGAGTCGCGCACCGGCAGCGAGATCATGAAGGTAGCCGCCGAGGGGGTGCGGGACGTCTCCTTCGAGCTGGGCGGCAAGAACGCCGCCGTGGTCTTCGCCGACTGCGACTTCGAGGCGGCGGTGGCCGGCGTGGCTCGCTCCAGTTTCACCAACTCGGGCCAGGTTTGCCTCTGCTCGGAGCGGGTCTATGTGGAGCGTCCGATCTTCGAGCGCTTCGTGGCCGCCCTCAAGGCGAAGGCCGAGGGCCTGAAGATCGGTTACCCGGACGAGCCCGGCGTCGACATGGGCTCGATGATCTCTCGGCAGCACCGCGACAAGGTGCTCGGCTACTTCGACCTGGCCCTCGAGGAGGGCGCCACCCTGGTGACCGGTGGCGAGGTGCCCGAGTTCGGCGATGCCCGCGACCAGGGCGCCTATGTGCGTCCCACCATCTGGACCGGCCTGCCCGACGATGCCCGCTGCGTGCAGGAGGAGGTGTTCGGCCCGGTCTGCCATATCGCCCCCTTCGATCGTGAGGAAGAGGTGGTCGAGCGGGTCAATGGTACCGCCTACGGCCTGGCCACGGCGCTGTGGACCTGCGACCTGGGCCGCGCCCATCGCCTCTCCCGCCGGTTCCATGTGGGCATGGTGTGGGTCAACACCTGGTTCCTGCGCGACCTTCGCACCCCCTTCGGCGGCGCCCGTCTCTCCGGCCTGGGCCGGGAGGGGGGCCGTCACTCCCTCGATTTCTATTCCGAACTGACCACCATCTGCGTCAATCCCTGAGCGAGGAGATTCCCATGCATACCGCCCTGATCGAGGCCGCCGAGCGCCTCCGCCAGGCCCAGGCCACGGGCCGGCCCTGCGCCCCGGTGCGCGAGCTGATCGCCGCCGCCCAGGCCGATGAGGCCGGTGTCGATCCGGTAGCCCTGGCCTACGCCGTCCAGCAGCACAACACCCGCCTGGCCCACGAGCAGGGACGCCGTCGGGTCGGCTTCAAGGTCGGCCTCACCTCCCGTGCGGTGCAGCAGCAGCTGGGGGTCGAGCAGCCCGATTTCGGCGTGCTCTTCGCTGACATGGCGGAGGGCGATGGCCAGCCGATCGTCGCGGAGGCCGTGCTGCAGCCCAAGGTGGAGGCGGAGATCGCCCTGGTGCTGGGCCGCGACCTCGACCACGAGCGCCACACCCTGGCCGACCTGATCCGCGCCACCGACTTCGCCTTGCCGGCCATCGAGGTGGTGGGCAGCCGCATCGCCGACTGGGATATACGCCTCGCCGATACCATCGCCGACAACGCCTCCTCCGGGGCCTTCGTGCTGGGCAGTCGCCCGGTCAGGCTCGAGGCCCTCGACCTGGTGCGCTGTGGCATGAAGATGACCCGCCGCGGCGAGCCGGTCTCGGTGGGTGCCGGGGCCGCCTGTCTCGACAACCCCCTCAATGCCGCCGTCTGGCTGGCCGACACCATGGCCCGCTTCGGCGAGCCGCTGCGTGCCGGCGATGTCCTGCTGACCGGTGCCCTGGGGCCCATGGTGGCCGCCGCACCGGGGGATGTCTTCCACGCCGAAATCCAGGGGCTGGGCAGCGTCACCGCCGCCTTCGCCCAGTCACAGTGAGGGGAACGACCATGAGCAAGAAGGTAAAAGTGGCCATCATCGGTTCCGGCAATATCGGCACCGACCTGATGATCAAGATCCTGCGTCACGGCGAGTCCCTGGAGATGGGCGCCATGGTGGGCATCGACCCGGCCTCCGATGGCCTGGCCCGTGCCGCCAAGCTCGGCGTGCCGACCACCGCCGAGGGCATCGACGGCCTGCTGGCGATGGACCATATCGACGAGATCAAGATCGCCTTCGACGCCACCTCCGCCGGGGCCCACCAGCGCCACAATGCGCTGCTCCAGGCTCGCGGCATCAAGGTGGTCGACCTGACCCCGGCGGCCATCGGCCCCTATGTGATTCCGCCCATCAATCTGGACGAGCACCTGGACGCCGCCAATATCAATATGGTCACCTGCGGCGGCCAGGCCACCATCCCCATGGTGGCGGCGGTCTCCCGGGTCACCAGGGTGCACTACGGCGAGATCGTGGCGTCGATTTCCAGCCGCTCCGCCGGTCCCGGCACCCGGGCCAATATCGACGAGTTCACCGAGACCACCTCCCAGGCCATCGAGACCTGCGGCGGGGCCACCAAGGGCAAGGCGATCATCGTCCTCAACCCCGCCGAGCCGCCGCTGATCATGCGCGACAGCGTCTTCGTGCTCGCCGAGGAGGCCGACCGGGATGCCATCGAGGCCTCCATCGGCGCCATGGTCGAGGCGGTGCACGCCTATGTGCCGGGCTATCGCCTCAAGCAGCGGGTGCAGTTCGAGTCGATTCCGGCCGAGCGCCCGGTCAACCTGCCGGGCCTGGGCCCGACCCATGGCCTCAAGGTCTCCATCTTCCTCGAGGTGGAGGGCGCCGCCCACTACCTGCCCGCCTATGCCGGCAACCTGGACATCATGACCTCCGCCGCCAAGGCCTGCGCCGAGCGCCTCGCCGAAACCCGCCTGCTGGCCGCCACCGCCTGAGGAGACTCATCATGACCAAGAAGCTCTATATCTCCGACGTGACCCTGCGCGATGGCAGCCATGCGGTGCGTCATCAGTACGGCCTGGAGGATGTCCGGCGCATCGCTCGGGCCCTCGACGCCGCCCGGGTCGACTCCATCGAGGTGGCCCACGGCGATGGCCTGCAGGGCTCGAGCTTCAACTACGGCTTCGGCGCCCACAGCGACCTGGAGTGGATCGCCGCGGTGGCCGAGGTGGTGGAGCACGCCATGATCACCACCCTGCTGTTGCCGGGCATCGGTACCGTGCACGACCTGGACGCCGCTTTTGCTGCCGGCGCCCGAGGGGCGCGCATCGCCACCCACTGCACCGAGGCCGATGTCTCCCGCCAGCATATCGAGCATGCCCGCAAGCTCGGCATGGACACCGTGGGCTTTTTGATGATGAGCCATATGCAGACGCCCCGGGGCCTGGCCGAGCAGGGCAAGCTGATGGAGTCCTACGGCGCCCAGACCATCTATGTGGTGGACTCCGGCGGCGCCCTGACCATGGACGGGGTGCGCGAGCGCTTCCGGGCCATGAAGGACGTCCTCGACCCGGCTACCCAACTGGGCATCCACGCCCATCACAACCTGAGCCTCGGCGTGGCCAACTCCATCGTCGCGGTGGAGGAGGGCTGTGACCGGGTCGATGCCAGCCTGGCCGGCATGGGGGCCGGCGCCGGCAATGCTCCCCTGGAGGTGTTCATCGCCGCCGCCGAGCGCCTGGGCTGGGATCACGGCACCGACCTCTACACCCTGATGGATGCCGCCGACGATATCGTGCGGCCGCTGCAGGATCGCCCGGTGCGGGTCGATCGGGAGACCCTGGCGCTGGGCTATGCCGGCGTCTACTCCAGCTTCCTGCGTCACGCCGAGGCCGCCGCCGAGCGTTATGGCCTCAAGACCGTGGACATCCTGGTAGAGCTGGGCCGCCGCAAGATGGTCGGCGGCCAGGAGGACATGATCGTCGACGTGGCCCTGGACCTGCTGGCCCAGCAAGGAGCAAGCGCATGAGCATCGAGATTTCTTCCATCGCCGAGGCGCTGGACCAGGCGGCCCGCCGTGCCGAGCCCCTGGCCCAGTTCAGTACCCGCACGCCCTTCAGCCTGGCCGAGGCCTACGCGATCCAGCGCGCCTCCATGCAGCGCCGCTATGACGACGGCGAGCGCAGCATCGGCATCAAGCTGGGTTTCACCAGCCGCGCCAAGATGCAGCAGATGGGCGTCGACAGCCTGATCTGGGGCTGGCTCACCGGCGCCATGCTGGAGGCGGACGGCGGCGAGGTGGTGCTGTCGCGCTATATCCACCCCCGCGCCGAGCCGGAGGTGTGCTTCCTGGTGGGGCGGACCATCGACCGTCCACTGACCCTGCTGGAGGCGGCCGACCATATCGAGGCGGTGGCCCCGGCCATCGAGATCATCGACTCCCGCTACGAGGCCTTCAAGTTCAGCCTCGAGGACGTGGTGGCCGACAACTGCTCCTCCTCCGGCCTGGTGGTGGGGCCCTGGTCCCGAGACCTCGCGGGCCTCGACAACGCCGGGGTGCTGATGCGCCTGGACGGCCAGCTGGTACAGGCCGGCTCCACCGCGGCGATTCTCGGCAACCCGCTGCGTAGCCTGGTCGAGGCCGCCAAGCTGGTCAGCGAGGCGGGGCTCAGCCTGCCCGCCGGCAGCCTGATCATGGCCGGCGCCGCCACCGCCGCCGAGGCGCTGCGCCCCGGTGTCCTCGTCAGCGTGGAAGTGGCTGGCTTCGGCGAGACCGCCTTCACCTGCGTCTAACTACCCAATAACAAGGAGCCTGTCATGAGCCACAATCGTGCCACCCTGGTCGAGGGCAAGGCCAAGCCGCGGGGCGCCTTCCCCCATATCAAGCGCGCCGGCGACTTCCTGTTCGTCTCCGGCACCAGTTCGCGCCGCCCCGACAATAGCTTCGAGGGCGTCGAGGTGGACGAGATGGGCACCACCCAGCTCGATATCCGTGCCCAGACCCGGGCGGTGATCGAGAACATTCGCGACATCCTGGCCAGCGAAGGGGCGAGCCTCACCGATGTGGTGGAGATCAGCAGCTACCTGGTCGATATGAACGACTTCGGCGGTTATAACGCCGTCTATGCCGAGTTCTTCGACGAGACCGGCCCGACCCGCACCACGGTGGCGGTGCATCAGCTGCCGCATCCCCACCTGCGCATCGAGATCAAGGCCATCGCCTATTCGCCCCGCAAGGAGAACGAATAATGGACAAGCATCACTACAGCCCGCCGTTCAACTTCCATCGTTGGCTCGAGGAGCATGCCCATCTGCTCGAGCCCCCGGTGGGCAACCGGCAGATCTGGGCCGACAGCGACTACATGGTCACCGTGGTGGGCGGGCCCAACCAGCGCACCGATTTCCACGACGACCCGGTGGAGGAGTTCTTCTACCAGTTCAAGGGCAATGCCTACCTGAATATCTGGGACCGCGGCCGCTATGAGCGGGTCGAACTCCGGGAAGGCGATATCTACCTGATGGCGCCCCATGTGATCCACTCGCCCCAGCGCCCGGAGCCCGGCAGCCTCTGCCTGGTGATCGAGAAGACCCGCCCCGAAGGGTTGCATGATGCCCTGCAGTGGTCCTGTGCCCGCTGCGGCAATGTCATCAAGCGCTACGAGATGCAACTGGATAGCATCGTCACCGACCTGCCACCGGTGTATGAGCGTTTCTACGCCACCTCCGAGGAGGAGCGTCGCTGCAGCGAGTGTGGCGAGGTTCACCCGGGGCGCGACTGGGAGACCTGGCACCGTATGCTGCATGAGGTGCATGGCCAATGAAGATCGATATCCACTCTCACTTCATGCCACCCATCAGCCAGGCCGAGGCTGCGCGCCTCGACCCGATGCGGGCGCCCTGGCTGAAGACCGAGGGACGCGGCGGTCAGATCATGGTCGGCGACACGCCCTTCCGGCCGGTCAATGACCTGCTCTGGGACCCGGCGCGGCGCGTGGATTACTTGGACGAGCAGGGGCTCGACGTCCAGATCATGTGTGCCACCCCGGTGATGTTCGGCTACGACCAGCCGGTGGAGCGGGCCCTGCCCTGGGCCCAACTGATGAATGACAAGGCCCTGGAGATGGCCGACTACGCCCCGCAGCGCCTCAAGGTGCTGGCCCAGGTGCCCCTGCAGGACATCGATGCCGCCTGCCGCGAGGCGAGTCGCGCCAGGGCCGCCGGCCATCTGGGCGTGCAGATCGGCAACCATGTGGGGCCCAAGGACCTGGACGAGGAGGGGCTGGTCACCTTCCTGCAGCACTGCGCCGCCGAGGAGATCCCGCTGCTGGTGCACCCCTGGGACATGATGACCGACGGACGCATGAAGAAATGGATGCTGCCCTGGCTGGTGGCCATGCCTGCGGAGACCCAGCTCGGCATCCTCTCGCTGATCCTCTCCGGAGCCTTCGAGCGCATCCCCGAGTCGCTGAAGCTGTGCTTCGCCCATGGTGGCGGCAGCTTCCCCTACCTGCTAGGGCGCGCCGACAATGCCTGGCGCCATCGGGACATCGTCCGCCAGGACTGCCCGAACTTACCCTCCAGCTACGTCAAGCGCTTCTTCGTGGACTCGGCTGTCTTCGACGACGGTGCCCTGCGTCTGTTGGTGGACGTGATGGGCAGCGACCGGGTGATGCTCGGTTCCGATGCCCCCTTCCCGCTAGGCGAGCAGTCCATCGGTGCCGGCGTCGGCGAACACCCAACCCTGAGCGCCGATGACAAGTCGCGAATCCTCGCCGGCAACGCTTGCGACTTCTTCGGCCTGTGATGCCCCCAGCCCAGGCCGTGACCCAGGGACGGGGAGGCTAACGAAAAAAACCGTAAGCATCTGGGAATGGATAAGTACAACAAGCGTAAACTGCTGACCCTGGGGCGCCTCGGCGCTAGCCTGCCGGTTGGCCCGGGAACTCTCCACCTCGCCTACGGCATCGCCAGCATGGATCTCGACAAGGCTTAGGCGGATGGGGTACGCCTGCGACCCTGACGACAAGGCCCAATGACGGCTTGTTCTAGGGTATCTTATCCAAGAATACTTGAATCCGTATTTTTTATTTATCCATTATACCTGTGTTGGCTTAAATTCCAGAAGGTTACTCCGCCGTTCAGCCGGCGGGGTGTTAGGAAGCACCGGGCAAGCGCGAAGTGCGGTCGCCGTCATGTTTCTTCCATTCCATGGGTTTGAGGTACTTATGAACAACTTCAAGAAAATTGCATCAACAACACTCGCCATCGGCCTGGCCGTGGCATCCTGGAACGCTCAGGCCCGGGATTTCCGGCTGGGTCTTATCACCCCACCCTCCCATCTATGGAGTCAGGCCGCCGAGGGATTCGGCGAGGAGCTCGCCGAGGCCAGCGCTGGTGAGCATAGCGTCAGCGTCTTTCCCTCTCAGCAGCTGGGCAACGAGGCGCAGATGGTGCAGCAGCTTCAGGCCGGCTCCCTGGACATGGCCTTCCTGACCATCGCTGAGATCTCCAACCATATTCCCGATTTCGGTGCACTCTATGCGCCCTACCTGGTGGATGACGTGGAACATGCCGCCCGCCTGTTGCGCTCGGACGTGGCTGGCGAGCTGCTCGAGCTGATGCCGGCCGAGATCGGCATGGTAGGCGTCGGCTATGGCATGTCCGGCATGCGTCAGATCCTTAGCCGTGACCCGGTTGCCTCGCCTGAAGACCTGGAAGGCAAGCGTATGCGTATCACCCCCTTCGAGCCGATTCGCGACTTCTATTTAGCTGCCGACACCGCTCCCACCCCGCTGCCGCTGCCGGATGTTTACGATGCCCTGGCCAACGGCCAGGTAGACGCCATCGACATGGACTTCGAAGCGATCGAGGCGCTCAAGTTCTACGACCAGGCTGAACACCTGCTGATCTCCAACCATATGATGTTCCCCATGGTGGGGGTGGTCTCGGGGCGGGTCTGGCGCAAGCTCTCCGCTGAAGATCGTGAGCTGATCACCACCTCCATGAACGAGCAGCTGAATGGAGTTATCGAGAGCGTCCTGGAGCGTGAGCCGGCTCAGGAGGCCAATCTGCGCGATTTGGATATTACAGTTACCGAGGCTGATGAGAGCTTCTTCCAGGCTGCCATCGAGCGCTGGGAGGAGGATTGGAACGAGCGTACGACGGTGCTGGCCACTCTGAGTGAGGCGGCGGCGGTACTCGAGGCTGAGTGATTAACTATTCAATGCCCCGGGCTTGCCCGGGGTTGGGGCTCCCTATGCTGAAGCAACTCTCCCAGGGGCTGGCTCGGATCGAGAGCGTCGTCGCCGCGCTGCTGGCGGCGCTGATCACCGGCCTGATCCTGCTCAATATCCTGACCCGAGCCCTGGGCGCGCCGCTCTACTGGGTCAACGAGCTGGCCATCCACGCCATGGTATGGATGACCTTCCTGACCACCTCGGTGGTGCTCAAGCGTCGCGAGGGCGTCGCCGTGACCCTGCTGCTGGATACCCTGCCGGACTGCCCGCAGGCCATCGTCCGGGCACTGGTGGATACCGTCATCCTCGGTTTCGCCGGCCTGCTGCTATGGCTCTGCTGGCGCTGGTATGACCCTATGGCGCTGTGGGCAGCGGGCTTCGATATTGGTGCCTTCCAGAGCGAGACCTTCAACTTCATCTATTCCGAACGCACCAGCACCCTGGGGCTGCCCAAGTTCTGGTCCTGGCTCTGCCTGCCGTTCTTCTCGGCGTCCCTGGGATTGCACGGCCTGGTCAACCTGATCGATAGCCTCAGGGGCCTCTCAGTCCGGCAAAGGAGGCTGGCATGACCCTCGCCATCTTCACCCTCTTGCTGCTGGGCGCAGTGCCCATCGCTCTGGTACTGGCCCTCTCGGCGGCCTGGTATATCGTCGATTCCGGCAATACTCTGCTGTTCGCCTCTTATCCGCAGCAACTGTTCGGGGCGATCGAAAATTACGGCTTGCTGGCGATTCCGCTGTTTATGCTCGCTGGCGAATTGATGAACGAAGGCGGTCTGACCCGGCGACTGATCGATCTGGCGCGTATTCTGGTGGGTGGATTCCGCGGCGGCTTGGTGTATATCAACCTGGTGGCCAATATGATGATGGCAGCGATCGTTGGCTCAGCGGCGTCACAGATCGCCATCATGTCCCGGGCTATGGTCCCAGCCATGGAACAGGATGGCTACGGCAAGCCCTTCGCGGCGGCCGTCACGGCGGCCGGAGGCCTCATGTCACCGATCATTCCACCGTCGATGCTCTTCGTGCTGTTCGGCGTGATCGCCCAAGTGCCGATCGCCGAGATGTTTATCGCCGGTATCCTGCCGGGTCTGCTGATGGGAGGGCTATTCTTCCTGGCCATTACTGCCGTGGGCCTGGTGCAGCAGTATCCCGGGGGCAACTGGCCGAGTCGTCCTCAGGCCAGGCGCTACCTGCTGATGGGTCTGCCTGCGATGTCGATTCCGCTGATCATCATAGGCGGTATCCTCTCGGGCTTAGCCACGCCCACCGAATCGGCTGCGCTTGCCTCCCTGGCGGCGCTGCTGATCGGTCGCTATATCTACCGCGACCTGAGTCTGGCGAGCTTGCCAAAGCTTCTCGAGCGCACCGCTATCAACGCCGGCCTGGTTATCATGCTGATTGCCGCCGCCGGGGTCTTCGGCTGGGTGATCGTATACGAGCAGCTGCCACAGATGGCTGCCGCCTGGATCGCCTCCCTGACCACCGATCCCTTCGTTTTCCTGCTGCTGGTGATCGGCATCCTCCTGCTGGTGGGCATGATCGTGGATGGCATCGCCGCCCTGATCCTGGTGGTGCCGATCCTGCTGCCCATCGCTCAGGGACAGTTCGACATCACTCCCTACCAGTTCGGGGTGGTGGTCTGCCTGACCTTAGTGCTGGGACTACTGACGCCGCCGGTGGGTGCGGGGCTCTTTATCAGCTCCTCCATGACAGGGGTGCCGCCCCTGCATATCTTCCGGGCCCTGCTGCCCTTCCTGCTGATGAGCCTGACTGCCCTGGTGCTGCTGGCCTGGCAGCCTTGGCTGACTCTGGCTCTGCTGTAAGTCGGGGTGCCTCGAGTTGCGCAGGTCAGGAGTGCTCAGGCGACGCCGAAAGCGTGTCTGATATGCCGGCCGGTCTCATCGGTTCAGCCGGGCGGCCGTCAGTGCATGCCATGCTTCTTCAGGCGGTAGGCATAGGCGGCGCGGGTCATGCCCAGCCGGCGGGCGGCGGCGGTGATGTTGCCGTCACTGTCGGCCTGGGCGGCTTCCAGCATGGTGCGCTCGACCTCCTCCAGGGTCATGCCGGCCTCGATGAGGGCGCGGACCCGCTCCTGCGGTGATGCCTCGCCCGGTGAGGCCGAAAGCATGCCCGAGGCATCCAGGCTCTGGCCTTTCTCGCGCTCCAGGGTGGGGACGCGATAGTCACCGAACAGCGCCTTCTCGGTAATGCGCTTGTGGTCGGCGGTAAGGATGACACCCCGTTCGACGCTGTTCTTGAGTTCGCGGATGTTGCCCGGCCAGTGGTACTGGGCCATGGCCGAGCGGGCCTGGTCGGAGAAGCCCAGGGTGCGACGCCGGTAGTGCTGCTCGAAGCGTGACAGGAAATGCTCCGCCAGGGCGGCGATGTCCTCGCGACGTTCGCGAAGGGGGGGCACGGTCAGGGTGAAGGCGTTGAGGCGATAGAAGAGATCCTGACGGAAGCTGCCCTCCTCGATGCGTTGCAGCAGGTCGGTATGGGTGGCGGCGACGATGCGCACGTCCACGTCCAGCACCGCCTGGGCGCCGACCCGCTCGATCTGCTGCTCCTGCAGCACCCGCAGCAGGGCGGCCTGGGCACGCGGCGAGAGCTCGGCGAGCTCGTCCAGGAACAGCGTACCGCCATCGGCGCGCTCGAAGCGTCCCTGCCGCGACTGCACCGCCCCCGTGTAGGCCCCCTTCTCGACCCCGAACAGCTCCGACTCGATCAGCTCCGGCGGGATGGCCGCACAGTTGACGGCGGTAAAGGGGCCTGCGGCACGCTGGCTCTGGTCGTGCAGGCGCCGGGCCAGGATCTCCTTGCCGGTGCCGGTCTCGCCCAGCAGCAGCACGGGGACCTCGGAGGGGGCCGCGCTGTCGAGCATGGCGAGCATCTCCTGGAAGGCCGGCGTCGAGCCGATGGGCGCCCAGTCCTCCTGGCCGCGGGTGCGGGCGAGGTCGCCCTCCAGGGTAGCGATGCGTGCCTGCAGCTCGTAGAGCTCATCGATCAGCGGCTCCTCGCGGAAGTGCTCGGCGAAGGCCTCATGGTCGGGCCACTCCTCGGCGAGCTTGCCGACGATGCGACACTCGGTATCCCCGCAGCCGCGGCAGCTGACCTCGCGAAACTGCACCTCGCGGCCCAGCAGGTGGCTGGCATAGGCGCAGGCGTAGCCCAGCAGGGTCCAGCAGACAGGCTCGGCCTGCAGGCCCCGCGGTCGCCAGACGTCGACCTCGAAGGAACCCTTCCAGATGAACTCGCTGTAGAACCGGTCGTTCTCCAGGTCCATCTCCAGGTGTACCGGCACGGCCTGGACATGGCCCTGCAGCGCATGCAGCTGGGGACCGGCCAGGTAGCTCTCTTCCAGTTTCTCGTCATGCCCCCTGAGGGATCTGCCCAGCTCGGCATCCATCAGGCCCGAATGGTAGCCCAGCCGCATGAAGAGCCCACGGGCGCGCTCCATGCCCAGCGTGGCCACCAGCTCGTTGCGAAAGAAGGATGAGGCCGCCAGCGGCATCAGCAGCATGCGCTGCTCGCCGAGCCATATCTGTCCCTCCTCCGGCAGGAAGCGCAGGGCATCCATCAGGTCGCGGGCGCTGGGGTAGTCGGGAGGTGAGGCGGACATGACGGACTCCAGCTGTCGCGGATCGAGATGGGAGGATACCACTCCCTGGCCGTGGGTCGGGCTGTGCGGCAGGGGAGGGGGCTTCATCATTTGATCAAGGGGTAAGCAAATGCGTCGCCCATATTATCGAACACATGTCCGCTTTGCGTACAAGTGTCCGTAAAAGGTTCGTCTAGTGCCCTGATGGCGGGCATTTTTCCGATATCGGCACGGTTCTTGACATGAAAGTGACGTGAAGCGTGACGCCAACTCCTTGATTTATACCAAAGTATAAGGCCCTGGCGTCGACAGGCTTCGACGGCGATATGCCCTTGACGAACAGACGGGTGACACTGACATGCAGAACACAACAACGGTGCCCTTTCGGCGCCTCCCCTCGCTCAGGCTCAAGACGCTTGCCCTGCTCGGGGCGCTGATGCTGCCGCTGACCGCCTCGGCATCACCTGGCGGCCAGGCGGAGATGCGTGAACCTGCCGAGGCCTACCGGCAGGTCTGTGCCCACTGCCATGCGCCCGACAAGGCGGTCGGGCCCGAGATCACCATCGCCTTCCCCGAGGCGGCCCGGGAAGCACGCGGCAACTATATCCGCAACACGGTGCGCCACGGCCGCGCCGCCATGCCGTCCCTGCGCCAGGCCAAGATCAGCGATGCCGAGCTCGAAGGCCTGATCCAGGCGCTGGTCAGCGGCGATCTGGACGATGCGCCCGCCCTGGGCGGCGAGGAGTGATGCCATGAAACTGACACGTCGACAGCTGCTGAAGAATGGCCTGCTGCTGGGCGCCTCCGCACCGCTCTCCCTGGGGGCTGCCTGGGGTGGGCAGGCGGCTGGGCCGGTACAGGGGGCGATCCACCTCTACGGGGCCGATCGCTCGACCACCGAGCTTGGCCGCGGGCTGCGCCATCAGGGGTGGGAGCCCCGCTACGCTGGTCGCCTCGACCCACTGGCCCTGAGCGCGCTGCCCGCCGGCACCCTGGCCACCGGCTTCACCGACGAGGCGGGCCTGGTGCTGCTGACCAGCCTTCTGGCGGGCCGCGGCCGCATCCTGGCCCTGGGCCGCCATGCGGCAGGGCATCACCAGCTGCTGAGTCACCGGGGGCCGCTGACGGTGCCGCCTGCGGAGGGGGAGAGCAGCTGGCAGGCCATGTTGGGGCGGGAATATGCCCGCCTGGCCCTGACGGGTGGCACTGGGCGTCACGCCGAACAGTTCCGCCACTCCGGCGATGGCACAGCGCACGCCAGTGAGCTGAGCTTCCTGGTTCGCTCGTAGGCCCTTCATCACAACAAGCGAGAGAGACTTCCATGAGCACACAGCGCATTCTTCCCAGGGGCGTGTCCGAGGCAGACTTCGATGCCGCCCTGGCCCGTTTCCGCGAGGTTCTGGGCGCCGACAGCGTCCTGACCGAGAGCGACCAGCTGGCGCCCTACAGCAAGATCATGATGGCCGGAGATGCTGCGGACTACATCCCGTCCGCGGCCCTGCTGCCCACCAGCACCGAGCAGGTGCAGGCAATCGTGCGCACCTGCAATGAGTACAAGGTGCCGATCTGGACCATCTCCACCGGCAAGAACCTGGGCTACGGTTCCGCCGCCCCGGGGGAGACCGGCCAGGTGATACTCGACATGCACCGCATGAACCAGATTCTCGATGTCGACCCCGATGTCTGCACGGCGCTGCTCGAACCCGGCGTCACCTATCAGCAGCTCTATGACCACATCAAGGAGAAGGGTTACAAGCTGTGGCTCGACCCGCCGGCGCCCTCGGCGATCGCCGGGCCGGTGGGCAACACCCTGGACCGCGGCGTGGGCTATACCCCCTATGGCGAGCACTTCATGTTCCAGTGTGGCATGGAGGTGGTGCTGGCCAACGGCGAGGTGGTGCGCACCGGCATGGGCGGCATCGAGAACTCCAGCTCCTGGCAGGTCTTCAAGTGGGGCTATGGGCCCTATATCGACGGCCTCTTCACCCAGTCCAACTACGGCATCGTCACCAAGATGGGGCTGTGGCTGATGCCCGAGCCACCGGCCTATCGCCCCTTCATCATCCAGTACCAGGACCCCGAGGACATCGAGGAGATCGTCGATGTGCTGCGCCCGCTGCGCATCGCCCAGATCATCCCCAACGCCGTGGTGATCGTGCACACCCTGTGGGATGCGGGCACCCACGTGGTGCGCAAGGAGTACTACGAGGGGACCGACGCCATTCCGCGGGAAGCCATCGAGCGCATCAAGGCCGATGAGGGCATCGGCGAGTGGAACGTCTACGCCGCACTCTACGGCACCCCGGAGCAGATCGAGGTCAACTGGAAGATCGTCGAGCAGGCCTTCGGCGCCAGCGGCAAGGCCAAGATCATGTACGGCGAGGAGGCCGAGCAGCGCGGTGGCGGCTTCGAGTATCGCTCGGCGCTGATGAAGGGCGACATGAACCTTCAGGAGTTCGGCCTCTACAACTGGCGCGGGGGTGGCGGTTCCATGTGGTTCGCCCCGGTTTCCCAGGCCAAGGGCAGCGAGACCCGGGACCAGACCGAGCTGGCCCAGCAGATCCTCGGCAAGTACGGCTTCGACTACGTCGCCGAGTACATCGTCGGCTGGCGCGACATGCACCACGTCATCGACCTGCTCTACAACCGCGAGGATCCGGAAGAAACACAGCGTGCCCACGACTGCTTCGCCGAACTGATCGACGCGTTTGCCAAACGCGGCTACGGGCTCTATCGCACCAACATCGAGTTCATGGAGCAGGTGGCCGGCACCTTCGGCGAGCCGCTGCGCGAGGTGCACAAGACCCTGAAGAATGCCCTGGATCCCAATGGCATCCTGTCGCCGGGCAAATCCGGCATTCGCCAGTAACGTCAATTGAACAGGACATAACGGCATGAGTACGGCATATCGCGACTTTCATCTCCAGCCCATCGCCGGCGCGTGGCGCGAGGGCGGCAGCGAGCGCAGCACCCGGGTGACCAATCCCTATGACGGCAGTGTGCTGCTCGATATCCGCCTGGCGGATCGCCGTGACCTGGATGCCGCCTTCCTGGCGGCCGAGAAGGCCCAGGCCGAGTGGGCGGCAACGCCGCCGGCCGAGCGCAGCGCCCTGCTGCAGCGGGTGGTGGCGATCTTCGACGCCCGCAAGGAGGAGATCATTGACTGGCTGATCCGCGAGTCGGGCAGTACCCGCCTCAAGGCCAACGTCGAGTGGGGCGCGGCCCGCGGCATCACCCAGGAAGCCGCCAGCATGCCGGGACGCGTCCACGGCATGACCCTGGCCTCCAACGTGCCGGGCAAGGAGAACCGCGTCTATCGCAAGCCGCTGGGCGTGGTGGGGGTGATCAGCCCCTGGAACTTCCCGTTGCACCTCTCCCAGCGCTCCATCGCCCCGGCACTGGCGCTGGGCAATGCCGTGGTGGTCAAGCCGGCCAGCGACACGCCGGTGACCGGTGGCCTGCTGCTGGCCAGGGTCTTCGAGGAGGCCGGCCTGCCCGCGGGGCTGCTCAGCGTGGTGGTGGGGGCCGGCAGCGAGATCGGCGATGCCTTCGTCGCACACCGCGTGCCGCGGCTGATCTCCTTTACCGGCTCGACCCCGGTGGGGCGTCGCATCGGCGGGATCTGCAGCGGTGGCGAGCACATCAAGAAGGTGGCCCTCGAGCTCGGCGGCAACAGCCCCTTCGTGGTGCTGGATGACGCCGATATCGACCAGGCCGTGAGCGCGGCGGTGATGGGCAAGTTCCTGCATCAGGGCCAGATCTGCATGGCCATCAACCGCATCATCGTTGACGAGCGCTGCTATGACGCCTTCGTCGCGCGCTTCGTGGAGAAGGTCAAGGGGCTGCGGGTCGGCGACCCGAACGACATGGAAACGGTGGTCGGGCCGATCATCAACGCCGGGCAGCGCGAGGGCCTGGAGGCCAAGATCGCCACGGCCAGGCAGGAAGGCGCAACCGTGCTGCTGGAGGGCGAGGTCGACGGCCAGCTGGTGCCGCCGCATGTCTTCGGCGATGTGACGCCGGAGATGGAGATCAGTCGCGAGGAGATCTTCGGCCCGCTGGTGGGGATCCAGAAGGCCCGCGACGAGGCCCACGCCCTGGAACTGGCCAACGGCACCGAGTATGGCCTCTCCAGCGCCGTGTTCAGCGGTGACCTCGAGCGCGGCCTGCGCTTCGCCCAGGGCATCAAGGCGGGCATGACCCATGTGAACGACATGCCGGTCAACGACGAGGCCCACGTGCCCTTCGGCGGCGAGAAGAACTCCGGCCTGGGCCGCTTCAACGGCGACTGGGCGATCGAGGAGTTCACCACCGACCAGTGGATCAGCGTCCAGCAGACGCCGCGCGCCTATCCCTTCTGATCGCCTCCTGACCGTGGCCCACCATCCGCCCTGGCGGATGGTGGGCAAGCCAACAAGAGAGACAACAAACGATGAAGACTCCGACAACCGTCTGGCTGGCCGCCCTGGGCGCCAGTCTCGCCGCCACTCCTGTGCTGGCCGTCAATGGCCACTATCCCCCCGGTATCGAAGGGCTGAGTGCCGCTGCTGCCCCGCCCGAGGGCCTCTACTACCGGGGCTACCTGACGCACTACGACGTCGATACCTTCAGCGACGCGAGGGGAGAGGCGGTGCCGGGCAACAACAGTGGCTCGGTCACCGCGCTGGCGCATCGCGTCATCTGGATGAGCGGCCAGCAGTTCCTGGGGGCCGACTACGGGGCAGAGGCCATCGTGCCGATGCTCGATATCGCGTTCGACCTCGACGTCGCCAGCGGCCAGCGTTTCGACGACGATGGCCTCGGCGACGTCTTCGTCGGCCCGGTGATCCTGGGCTGGCACGGTGAGCAGTGGGACGCCACCTTCGCCGCCGGGCACTGGTTCGACACCGCCGATTTCGAGGCCGACAACCCGGCCTCGGTGGGCAAGGGCTTTGGCACCACCATGCTGACGCTGGGCGGTGTCTGGCACCTCGATGCCGAGCGGCGCTGGAACCTCTCGGCGCTGTCGCGCTACGAGATCAAGACCGAACAGGACGATACCGGCATCACGCCGGGCGACAGCTGGCTCGTGGAATGGGGCATCGGTCATCGCCTGGAGAGCGGCCTGGAACTGGGTCTGGTGGGCTACGATGCCTGGCAGCTCGAGGCCGATGACGGCGCGTCGACCGGCGCCAAGGCAGAGCGTCACGCCATCGGTGCCGAGGCGGGCTATCTCTGGCCCTCGGCCGGTGTCCTGCTCAAGGGGGCCGTCTACCACGAGTACGATGCCGAGGCGGGTGGCCTCAAGGGCCTGGAAAGCGAGGGCGATACTGTCCGCCTGCAGTTCACCAAGTTCCTGTGATCGCTCGCGATCATCGGAGCCTCTAATTCCCCGCCCGGCCGGCGGCCGGGCGGGGTCTTCGATCGAGGAGAGACACCATGCAGATTCAAGCGGCCGTGACCCCGGCGCAGGGGGATGATTTCGAATGGCAGGCGGTGGAGCTGACCGAGCCCGCCCTGGGCGAGATCCGCGTTCGTGTCGTGGCGACGGGTGTCTGCCATACCGACGCCGTGGCCCGGGACCTGGGTATCGCGCCCTTTCCCATCGTGCTCGGCCACGAGGGCGCCGGGGTGGTGGAGGCCCTCGGCGAGGGCGTGACGGAGCTCGCGGTGGGCGACCATGTGGTGCTGTCCTTTGCCCACTGCGGCAACTGTGGCCACTGTCTGACCGGCCATCCCACCGTGTGCGACACCTTCAATGCGCTCAACTTCGGCGGCGCCATGGATGACGGCGGCCACCGCCTGGCGCGTGACGGCGAGGCGCTGGCGACCTTCTTCGGCCAGTCGTCGTTCGCCACCCATGCCGTGGTCAGTGCCCGCAATGCGGTGAAGGTGGACCCCGAGGTGGACCTGGCGCTGCTCGGCCCGCTGGGCTGCGGCATCCAGACCGGTGCGGGGACCGTGCTCAACCGGCTCAAGCCCGACTTCGGCACCAGCCTGGTGGCCTATGGCTGCGGTGCGGTGGGGCTCTCCGCCATCATGGCGGCCAGCATCGCCGGCTGCCGGCAGATCATCGCCGTGGATGTCCATGACAGTCGCCTCGAACTGGCCCTCGAGCTGGGGGCGACCCACACGATCAACGGCCAGCAGGAGGATGCCGTCGAGCGGGTGCGCGAGATCACCGGCGGCGGCAGCGAGTTTGCGGTGGAGACCACCGGGGTGCCGGCGGTGGTGCGCCAGTCGCTGCAGGCGCTGCGTCCGCTGGGTGTCTCGGCCATCGTCGGCGTCACCCCCGAGGTGACCCTGGACGTGCACCAGGACCTGATGGCCGAGGGCAAGTCGATGATCGGGGTGATCGAGGGTGACTCCGTGCCGCGGGTCTTCATCCCGCAGCTGGTGGCCTACCACAAGGCGGGGCGCTTCCCTTTCGACCGGCTGGTGAAGTTCTACCCTCCCGAGCAGATCCACCAGGCCTTCGAGGACTCGAAGAACGGCACCACCGTCAAGCCGGTGCTCAAGATCGCCGGCTAGACCTCGGGGCGTGAAAACAGGTGGCACCTGCCCCAGGCGGTGCCACTTTTTTGGGCAGGAGGGTTCGAAAAGTCCAGATTCTTCTCCGGTTTGTCCAGTCTCGGGGCGCTGAGGGCGCAGCTCAGGCGTCTTTCCATGAGGATGCGGCTTTAGACTAATGTCGATTATCCATGTGCGGTCGTCTCGGGTAGCTTGTTTCTTTATACGAACTTATATTCGTATATCGAACTTTTTCATCCCCATAACAATGAGCCCGGAGGATCACCATGAAGGCCAAGTTCACTGCCTGCCTGCTGGCCGCGTCCATCGCCGGCCTGGGCGCCGCTTCCGCTCACTCGGCCACCACCCTGCGCATGGCCCACTTCTGGCCGGGCGCCTCGGGCGTCAACCAGGAGATCTTCGAGGCGTGGGCGGACAGCCTCGAGGAAGAGTCCGACGGTGAGCTCAGGGTTGAGATGTTCCCCTCCGGAACCCTGGCCAAGCCCGACTCTCTCTACGAGGCGGCGGCCAATGGCATCGCCGATGTCGGTGCCACCGCCCAGGGCTATACCGCCGGGCGCTTCCCGCTGTCACAGATCGTCGAACTGCCCGGGGTGGCGACCACGGCGACCCAGGGCGCCTGTGTGCTGCAGAGCCTCTATGAGGAGGGGCATCTGGATAGCGAGTACGAGGACACCCGACCGCTGTTCTTCTTTACCACCGGGCCGGGTGGTATCCACACGATCGATACGGATGTCCAGGTGCCGTCCGACCTCGAGGGGCTGCGCATGCGTCGCCCCACGGCGGTCGCCGGCCAGATGCTCGAGAACATGGGGGCGGAGCCGGTGGGCATGCCAGCGCCGGATATCTACACCTCCATGCAGCGCGGCGTGATCGATGGCCTGAGCTTCCCCTGGGAGGGGCTTAAGGGCTTCCGCATCAATGAGCTGGTCGAGTACCACACCGAGGTGCCGTTCTACACCCTGATCTTCGTGGCCACCATGAATCAGCGGACCTACGACAACCTGAGTCCCGAGCAGCAGGCAGTGATCGATGCCAACGCCGGCATGAAGTGGGCCGACAAGGCCGGCGAGGTATTCGACCGCCTGGACGTGGAAGGCAAGCAGGAAGCCAGAGACGCCGGGCACACCATCCGCGAGATCGACGATCCTCTGGAGCATCCGGACTGGCAGAAGCCGCTCCAGGACGGCATCGACAGCTACCTGGCCGAACTCGAGGAGCGCGGTCTGCCGGGACGTGAGGTCTACGAGGCGGCACTCGCTGCCAGCGAGTCCTGCGCCGCCGATCAGGAGTAAGAGGGGATGCAGTCTACCCTTGAAAGGGCCAGCCACTGGCTGGCCCTGCTGTGCAAGCTCGTCGCGGGCATCGCCCTGGTGGCGCTGCTGGGCGTCACCATCGCCGACGTCGGCACCCGCTACCTGTCCCGGGTCACCGAGGGGGTCATCGCCCTGCGTGTCTCCGGCAGCGTGGAGCTGGTCAGCTACCTGATGCTCTGCTCACTGCTTGCCGCCATGGCGGCCAACGTGGAGAAGAGCCAGGTCGTTGTGGAAGCCTTCTCTCACGGTCTCTCGCCCGGCATCAAGAATCGCCTGCACGGTGTCTACCTGCTGGGCTTCGCGGCACTCGGCCTGGTGCTGTTCATCGGCCTGGTGGACTCCGCCGCGGCAGCGACCCGGCACGGCGAGGTGACCCAGGACCTGCGGATCCCCATGGGGCCCATCTACTACGCGGCCGCCGTGCTCAGCCTGCTGCTGGGGTTGCGCAGCCTGGTGCATGCCGTGCTGAGTGCCGTCTTCGGTGCCGAGGGGGAGGTGTCCCATGGGGAGTGAAATGATCGGTGCCATCGGTCTCGGCCTGCTGCTTCTGCTGATGGTGCTGCGCGTGCCGGTGGCGTTGACCATGCTGATCGTCGGCGTGGTGGGCTTCGCCCAGGTGATCAGCTGGAGTGCGGCCATCTCCCAGCTCAAAACCGTGCCCGTGGAGGTGCTCTCCAACTACAGCTTCAGCGCCGTGCCCATGTTCATCCTGATGGGGGTGCTGGCGGCGCACTCCGGCATGGCCGGCAAGCTGTTCCACTCGGCCCGGATGATCTGCGGCGGCTGGAAAGGGGGACTTGCCATCGCCGCGGTGGGGTCCTGTGGGGTCTTCTCGGCGATCTCCGGCTCGTCGCTGGCCACTGCCAGCACCATGACCCGGGTCGCCCTGCCGGAGATGGAGCGCTACGGCTACCATCGCGGCCTGTCCACCGGCGCCCTGGCCGCCGGTGGCACCCTGGGGATCATGATCCCGCCCTCCATTGCGCTGCTGATCTACGCCATCCTCACCGAGCAGTCGGTGGGCGACATGTTCATGGCGGGCCTGGTGCCCGGGGTGATGGGGCTGGTGATGTATGCCCTGACCGTCACCGTGATGATGCGCCTCAAGCCATCCCTGGCGGTGGCCGGCGAGCCGACGTCATGGAAGCAGAAGCTGGCCTCCCTTTCCGGCCTGATCCCGTTCCTTGCGGTCTTCCTGGTGATGATCCTGGGCATCTACTTCGGTGCCTTCACGCCGACGGAAGGGGCCAGCGTCGGCGCCTTTGCCACCCTGCTCTACGCCCTGGCCAAGGGCATGCGCGGGGCCGAGCTGTGGCGCAGCGTGCAGGAGACCCTGGCGCTGTCCGCCGTGGTGTTCTTCATGCTGGTGGGGGCCGAGACCCTGGGCTACTTCATCTCGGTGTCGCGGATCTCCTTCTCGATCACCGACATCCTCTATGGCATGGAGCTGGCACCGATCGTGGTGGTGCTGTGCATCCTGCTGCTCTACTTCGTGCTGGGCATGTTCATGGACTCCATCGCCATGCTGGTGATCACGGTGCCGGTGGTGTTCCCGATCATCCAGTCACTGGGTATCGATCCGGTATGGTTCGGCATCATCACCGTGCTGACCGTGGAGCTGGGGCTCATGACGCCGCCGGTGGGCATGAACGTCTTCGTGATCAAGGCCATGGCCCCCCACGTGGGGCTGGGGGAGATCTTCCGCGGGGTGGCGCCCTTCGTGGTCTCCGACCTGCTGCGCCTGGCGCTGCTGATTGCCTTCCCGGTGCTGACGACCCTGTTCCTGGTCTGAGTGCCCGTGCGCTCGCGTGATGCGCCGGGTAACCCGGCGTCCCGCGGGCGTATCACGCCCTCGTCGGCAGCCCACTGCTCCCACGCCCGTGCCTGCGAGCAGACGTCGTGGACCGCCGCTGGCGCCTCTTCGTTCAGGGCGTGGTCCCGGTCAGCCGCTCCAGATATGGCCGCAAGGAGGCGCGGGAAAGCTCGCCGAAGTGGGTGTCGACCAGCTGCCCCCGGGCATCGTAGAACAGGGTGGTGGGCATTGCCTGGGCGCCGGTGGTCTCACCGAGCGCCAGGGTGTCATCCAGCCAGACGTTGCGCAGATCGCGCAGGTCTTCCTCCTCCAGGAAGCGCTGCACCTGTGGCTGGCTCTCGCCCTGGTTGACGAAGACCAGGCTGATGTCGTCATGCTGCTGCTGGGCCTGCTGCAGCACCGGCATCTCGCGCCGACACGGTGGACACCAGCTCGCCCACAGGTTGACCACCAGGGGGCGATTCCGGTTCTCGAGCAGGGCGGGCAGCGAGGCGGGGTCGCCTGCCAGCGTGGTCATCTGCACGTCGGGGAGCGGACGGCTGGTGGAATCCATCATCATCAGACTACCGGTCAACCCGCCCCAGACAAGCGCACCGGCCAGCACCGCACTGGCCAGTGGCATGCGTCTGGCGGGGTCCCGCCATAGGCGCCACAGCAGATACAGCGCGGCGGCCATTATCCCGCCCAGCGGAGCGAAGCCGCCATCGCGGATGTCCAGCATCGCCACGAGGCCCGCGTCGCTGTCGTGGTAACGGGCCAGGAACAGCAGTCGCGCCCCGACAACGCCAATCAACAGGGCCGTGATCAAGGTATCGCCCACCGCCACGCGCCGGCGTGCGCCGGCCAGCGCTCCCACCAGCAGGGCGGCCAGCGCAGCGAGCACGATCAGCCAGCGTCCTACGCTCAAGCCGATGGGACCGATGGCCAGGCTCTGATCCAGCAGGTTCATGTGCTGCCTCCCGGGCGCTGGGCCCGCTGCAGTCGCTCGAGGAAGGCGTCGGCACCGATCTCGCCGACGACGCGCTGTGCGCGGCGCTCCTCGCCGTCGGGGCCGATCAGCAGCAGGGTGGGCGGACCGATGATGTCGAACTCGCCCATCAATGCCTGGTCGTCGGCGTCATTGTCGGTCACATCCGGCCGCAGTAGCTGGACCTCGGCCAGGGCGTCCTGCACGCGGTCATCGCCGAAGACCTCCTCTTCGATGACCTTGCACGACACGCACCAGTCGGCATAGACATCGACCAGCGTCCAACGTCCGGCCCTGCCGGCACTGGCGACCCGCTGCTCCAGCTCGGCCAGGTCGTCGGGCTGCGAGAAGCGTGCCATGAAGTCTTCCCGCGGTGCCGATCCGTTGACGTCGGCCTTCAGGAAGTTCAGCGGACGCAGCGGGTCGGCTGCGCCGCCGGCACTGCCAACGATCAGCAGTACCCCCCACAGTCCCAGGATCAGCCCGCCACTGCGCGCCATCAGCTGGCCCGGGCTAGGTGACGCTGATCGAGAGGCCTGATGCAGCGCCAGTGCTGCACCGAGCAGCCAGGCGCCCCACAGGCCCAGGGTGAGGGTATCGTCGAGTACGCGGTCCAGGAAATAGATCGCCATGCCCAGCAGAATGAAACCGAACACGGCCTTGACGCGATCCATCCATGGGCCGGGGCGCGGCAGCAGCCTGGCGCCGAGTGCGCCGACCAGCAGCAGCGGCGTGCCCATGCCGAGGCCCAGCGCCAGCAGGGCGGTGCCGCCCAGCAGTGCATCACCGCTCTCGCCGATATAGAGCAAGGCGCCGGCCAGCGGTGCGGTCATGCAGGGGCCGACCAGCAGTGCCGAGAGCACGCCCATGACGGCGGCGCCGCCCAGGGTGCCGCCGCGCTGCTTCTGCTGCAGGTTGTCCAGGCGCTGGCGCAGGCCGCTGGGCAGCTGCAGCTCGAAGAGGCCGAACATGGCCAGGGCGAATATCACGAACAGCGCCGCGAAGGTGCCGAGAACCCAGGGAGTCTGCAGCATGGCCTGCAGGTTGGCGCCGGCCAGCGCCGCTGCCACGCCGAGCAGGGCATAGGTCAGCGCCATGGGCACCACGAAGACCAGCGACAGCAGCAGCCCGCGTCGCGCCCCGGCATTGCTGCCCACCACTAGGCTCGAGAGGATCGGGACCATGGGGAGCACGCAGGGCGTGAAGACCAGCAGCAGCCCCATGCCGAAGAAGGCGGCCAGCGTCCAGCCGGCGGCGGCTTCGCCGAGTCGGGTGGCCAGGGCCTGATCCTCGCCCAGGGCGGGAGGCTGAGCACCGGCCTGACGAGAGCCCGTCGGGTCGGCGTCGGTATCAGGGTCGCTCCGGGCCCCGGTGTCGGCATCGCTATTGGCATCGCTGCTGCCAGGGGGGAGCACCGTCATGTCGGCGAGGCGAAGGTCGGCCCGCTGTGGCGCATAGCACAGGCCGTCCTCGGCACAGCCCTGCCAGGTCAGCGAGAGAGACTCGGCCTCGCCCGGCCTGGCGGTGACGTCGAGCACGTCGTAATAGACCTCGGATTCACCGAAGTACTCATCGGTGATGGTCTCGCCTTCGGGAAGGTCCAGGGGGACGTCACCTTCGGGGCGCTCGACGCTCAGGCGCTTGCGGTACAGGTAGTAGCCGGGGGCGATCTCCCAGCGCAGCTGCACCTGGCCGTCGTGCTCGGTGGCGGAAAGCTGGAAGGCCTCGTCGGCCGGCAGGAACGCCTCGTCCGAGGAGAAGAGTCCCTGGGCGCTGGCAGGCGCAGCCCAGGTCAGTAGCAGGAGAATGGCCAGTGCTGTCCAGGAGAGGGCAGGCGTCACACCACGGAGTCGCCGTGGGTAGCGGCCTATGGCGGTATGCGTTGGCATCGAGGTGGGCTCCGTTCAGCGTAGGGTCGCCCAGCCTGCCGAACGGGCATTAGTCCAGCATTAGTCACCCGGTGATCGTTCAATCGGCGCGCCATCGTGTCGCACCTGCCGGCGACATGGTGTCATGTCTCGGACTGGCGCCGACGGAAATCCCGGGGCGAGAACCCGGTCAGCCGCTTGAAGAAGCGGGTGAAGTAGGCCGGCTCGGAAAAGCCCAGGCTATCCGCCACTTCGCCGATGGTCATGTTGGTGTAGGTCAGCTGGCGCTTGGCCTCGAGCAGCAGGCGCTCGTGCAGGAGCTGCAGGGCGCTCCGGCTCGCCAGGCGCCGACAGACCAGGTTGAGGTGGGCAGCGCTCAGGCCCAGCTGCTCGGCGAACTGCTCGACACTGGGCTGCTGGCGGAACTGTGCCTCGATCAGCGCCTGGTAATGCTGCAGGTGCGTCAGTGCCCGGTCGCGGTGTGGCGGTGTTGTCTGCGTCCGGGTCGCACGCCGATGCTCGGCCAGACGCGCTATCTCGACGAGCAGGGCTTCGGCGAAGGCTTCCAGCTGGCGCTCGCGACCCACGGCGGGATGACGATATTCATCATCGACCTGGTTGACCAGGGTTGCCAGGTGCTGCGCCGGTCGCGGCTCCTGCAGCGGGTAGGCAGCAGCCCGCGCCAGGATGTCGGCCAGCCCCCCCAGCCGCTCCTTGAGGCGGTCGGCAAGCGGGCTGGCCAAGGTAATGATGTGGCCCTGGGTCTCCGGCGAGAAGTGGAAACCGTGGATGCTCATGGCCGGTACCGTGATCAGCAGCGGCGCCTGGTGGGTACGGGTGCTGCCCTCCAGCTCGAGTTCCACCTTGCCCGCGGAGAGGTGCAGGAGGTGCACCAGGTCGGCATGGCGATGGGGGCGAATGCGCCAGTCGTGGAGCCGGCTGCGTTCGGGGATCGACTCGCAGTGCAGCAGGTCCGGCGTGGGCCAGTGGCGCGTCTCGCCATACAGCTTGAAGACGGGAACGGCAGCGGTGGGCATGGGGCCTCCGTGCGGGTGCGACCAAAGTCTCAGATTGATATGGGGATTGTCCAATTAACGCCGTCAATTTTGCCTTATGCGGGGAGAGGATTCAGTGAAAAATACAATGCACATAGCGAACACTTGTTCACAAACGGGCAACGACGGAGTTCTTCATGAAGACACAGGTCGCGATCATCGGCGCCGGCCCCTCGGGCCTGCTGCTCGGCCAGCTGCTGGCGCGTCAGGGTATCGATAACGTCATCCTCGAGCGCAAGAGCGGCGAGTATGTGCTCAGCCGGATCCGCGCCGGCGTGCTGGAGCAGGGCATGGTCGACCTGCTGCGCGAGGCCGGTGTCGACAGGCGCATGGACCAAGAAGGTGAGGTACACGATGGCGTCGAGCTGGCCCTGGACAACCGCCGCGTGCGGGTCGACCTCGCCGGGTTGACCGGCGGCAAGACGGTGATGGTCTACGGCCAGACCGAGGTGACCCGCGACCTGATGGAGGCTCGCGAGGCCACCGGGGGAACGACCCTCTACGAGGCGGACAATGTCCAGCCCCATGACCTCGAGACCGACCGCCCCTATGTCACCTTCGAGAAGGATGGCGAGACCCATCGCCTCGACTGCGACTACGTGGCCGGCTGCGACGGGTTCCACGGCATCTCGCGCCAGTCGATCCCGGCGGATCGCATCAAGACGTTCGAGAAGGTCTACCCCTTCGGCTGGCTGGGCCTGCTTGCCGACACCCCGCCGGTGGCCGAGGAGCTCATCTATGCCCGTCACGAGCGTGGCTTCGCCCTGTGCAGCATGCGTTCACCGACCCGCAGCCGCTACTATGTCCAGGTGGGACTGGACGAGAAGGTGGAAGACTGGTCCGACGAGCGCTTCTGGGAGGAGCTCAAGCGGCGTATCCCCGATGAGGTGGCCGAGCAGCTGGTGACCGGGCCCTCCATCGAGAAGAGCATCGCGCCGCTGCGCAGCTTCGTGGTCGAGCCCATGCAGTACGGGCGTCTCTTCCTGGTGGGCGATGCCGCGCATATCGTGCCGCCCACCGGCGCCAAGGGGCTCAACCTGGCGGCCAGCGACGTCAACACCCTCTACCGGCTGATGGTGAAGGTCTATCAGGAGGGACGCACCGACCTGATCCCCCACTACTCCGAGACCTGCCTCAAGCGCATCTGGAAGGCGGAGCGATTCTCCTGGTGGATGACCTCCATGCTGCACAAGTTCTCCGAGGAGGAGGACTTCAATACCCGCATGCAGCAGGCCGAACTGGACTACGTGACCAGCTCCGAGGCCGGGCTGACCACCATCGCCGAGAACTACGTGGGGCTGCCCTACGAGTCCCTCGAGTAGCGCGACCGCTCGCCAGCATCTCCTCGAGACCCGGGCCCGATGGCCCGGATGTCGCCCTCAAGGCTCGCGAGGGCCGAAGAGCCTTCACGGTCAGGGACGGCCGGGGCCCCTGCGCGACTCGTCCCTCATGTCCTCGTCCTTGACGTCATAGTCGCCCTCCAGCACCTGCTGTTCGCGGTAGCGGCCACCGGCGTCGCGCCCCTCGCGATAGCGGGTCTCGCGGTAGTGGACGCTGCCGCCGTCCACGTCCTCGGCCCGGTCGGCGCGCATTGCCTCCATCCGCTTCTTCATGCGGTGGCGCAGGAAGGGCATCATCGCCCAGCCGATGAGCAGGAAGAACAGCCCCAGCACCATGGCAACGATCATCATGGCGCCGAACAGCAGCCAGGTGAGCAGCAGCTTCAGGCTGCCCAGGGGGCCGTAGGGGCGGGTCTGGCGGGCGCGGGTCTGCCACTCTCGGGCGGCGCGCCAGGCGGCATTGCGCTGTGAACCGCGGCGTGGGTCATGGGGATCGGGCATGCAGGACTCCGGTGTCTCTGAGGGGGCCGGCCCGGCCGGTCCCCGTGAATGGCTGCCCCTTGGAAAGCGCGCGGGCCGCTTCGTTCCGAGGTGAGGTCAGGCGGCGATCAGGCGCCACAGCGCGGCTGTCAGGATCCCGGCGGCGATCGCCGGTAGCGGCTTGCGCAGCACCAGCATGACGCCCGCCGTGGCGACCAGGGCCATCCGCGCCCCACCGTCGCCGTTCACGGCCATGGGAGTGATCACCGCCACCAGCACCGAGCCGGCCATGGCGTTGATGAAGCGCTCGACCCGCGGGCCGATGGGCACCCGGGCCATCACGAAGACGCCGCCGGCGCGGGTCAGGTAGGTTGCCAGCGCCATGATCACGATGGCCAGCAGCATACCGCCGTTCGCGGCCGTTACCGTCATGGTGTTCTCTCCTTGCGGGCTGGGGGGAGCAGCAGGCCCACCAGGCCACCCGCCAGCGCGCCCACGATCACGTGGGCATGGGGCGGCAGCCAGGCCATCGCCGCCAGGGCCGCCAGGGCCGCGGCGCCCCAGGGCAGCAGCACGCCGAGGTCGCGCTTGTCGCCCACCAGCATGGCCAGCAGGAAACAGCCCATGATGGCATCCAGCCCGAAGCGCTCGGGGTCGCCGATGCCGCTGCCGAACGCCACCCCGATGCCGGTACCGATCATCCAGGTGGACCACAGCGCCAGGCCGCCACCGACCAGGATGCCCAGCCGGGCCGCGGTGGTTCCCCCCGTCATGGCCATGGCCCAGTTGGCGTCGCTGAGCAGCAGCAGGCTGGCGTAGCGACGCCCGCTGGGCAGGTCGCGCAGGTGAGGATAGAAGGCCGCCCCCATCAGCAGGTGTCGGGCATTGATCGCCAGGGTGATGGCTACCAGCGGCACCAGCGGGATGCTGTCGCCCCACAGCTCCAGGGTGGCGAACTGGGCCGCTCCCGCGAACACCAGGCCGCTCATCAGCAGGGTCTCGGCCGCGGAGAGTCCCTGCTGCAGGGCTGCCACCCCAAAGGCCAGCCCGAAGACGATCACGAACAGCGACAGCGGTGCCATCCGCCGGAAACCGGCGACGAGATGGCCCAGTGAGGTGGGGGTGTTGTCGGGTCGTGTCATGGTCGCCACACCTCGGCGACGATCTCGTAGCTTCTCAGCCGGTCCTCGGCCGCATAGACATCGGTGTTGAGCATCAGCTCGTCGGCGCCGGTCAGCTCCAGGAAGCGCTCCAGCCCCTCGCGCACGGTCTCGGGACCGCCGATCACCGCAGCGCCCAGGAACTGCTCCACCTGGGCCTGCTCCCGGGGCGACCAGTCCAGTGCCTCCACCGGCGGCAGGGCCTTGGTGCGCTGGCCGCGGATCATGCCCAGGAACTTGCGGCGGGCCGTGGAGGCCAGATAGTCCGCCCGGAGGTCGTTCTCGGCGGCGATCACCGGCAGGCCGACCATGGCGTGGGGGGTCTCGAGGACCGCCGAGGGCCGGAAGTTGTCGCGATAGAGCTTGAGCGCCTCGAACAGCTGGGCCGGGGCGAACTGGGCGGCGAAGGCGAAGGGCAGCCCCTCCCGCGCCGCCAGGTGGGCACTGAAGTCGCTGGAGCCGAGCAGCCACAGCGGCACCTTGGTGCCCTGGCCGGGTACCGCTCGTACCCGCTGGCCCGGCCGCTCGTCATCGAGGTAACCCCTGAGCTCGGCCAGCCGCCGGGGGAAGTCATCGATGCCGGCATGGGGGTCGCGGCACATGGCAGCCATGGTGGGGCCATCGGAGCCGGGGGCGCGTCCCAGGCCCAGGTCGATGCGCCCGGGATAGAGGGTCTCCAGGGTGCCGAACTGCTCGGCCACCACCAGTGGCGGGTGATTGGGCAGCATGATGCCGCCGCTGCCCACGCGGATGCGCTCGGTGGCCCCGGCGATATGCCCGATCAGCACGGCGGTGGCGGCGCTGGCGATACCCTCGATGCTGTGGTGCTCGGCGAGCCAGTAGCGCGTGAAGCCGAGCCGCTCGGTAAGACGGGCCAGCGCGACGCTCTCATGAAAGGTGTCGGCGGCGTTGCCACCCTCGCGGATCGGTGCCAGGTCGAGCACGGAAAGCGGCGTGTCGGCGAGTCGGGACATGTCGTGAAGGACTCCGGAAAAAGTTAGCCTGCTGAGTTTCTACGCCTGCTTCGCGGGGGCGTCAATGTCAGCGGCCAGCGCGGCTCTGCTAGCATGGTCGCCTATCGAGCATACCGAGCAAGGAGTCACCGATGGCCAGTCATGGCGGACAGCGCGTCTTTTACGTTTCTCTGGGCATCATCCTTGCCGTCGTTTTTGGGGGGGCGGCCTTCCCGGAGTCGATCGGTGATTTCGCAGAGGCCGCCCTCGATGACACGACGCGCTTGTTCGGCTGGTTCTACCTGTTCTCCCTGTTCAGTGGGGTGGTCCTGCTGGGGTGGCTGGCCCTGAGCCGCTACGGCAAGATTCGTCTGGGGCCTCAGGACAGCCGGCCCGATTACGGCTTCTTTTCCTGGATCAGCATGCTGCTGGCCGCCGGCTTCGGCGTGGGGCTGGTGTTCTATGGCATGGCCGAGCCCATGACCCACTATATCGATCCGCCCTACGGCGATGTGCCCGCCGAGAGCATCGCGTCGGCGCGCCATGCGATCCAGTACAGCTACTTCAACTGGGGCATCCACCAGTGGGCGGCCTTCGCGGTGGTGGGGCTGATCATCGCCTACTTCCAGTTTCGCAAGGGACAGGCCGGCCTGGTCTCATCGGTGCTGTCCTCGGCCCTTCCCCGAGAGGCCCGGTTTCGCTCCAGCATCGGCTGGCTGGACGTCTTCGCCGTGGTGGCCACGGTGATGGGCGTGGCTACCTCCCTGGGGCTGGGCGTGCTGCAGATGAATGGCGGGCTCAATGCCGTCTTCGGCGTGCCCGAAAATACCCTGTGGCAGTTCATCATCCTGTTCGCCCTGTTCCTGGCCTACATGGCCTCGACCTGGGCCGGCCTGGACCGGGGGATTCGGCGTCTGTCCAATCTCAACATGATGCTCTGCATCAGCCTGATGCTCTATGTGCTGGTGACGGGCCCGACGGTGGCGATCCTGGAGACCATCCTTCTGGGGTTCGGTGATTACCTGCAGAACTTCATCGGCATGAGCCTGCGCACTACCCCCTACAGCGACGATGGCTGGGCGCAGGAGTGGACGCTCTTCTACTGGGCATGGGCCATCGCCTGGTCGCCCTTCGTCGGCACCTTCGTGGCGCGGGTCTCGCGCGGACGTACCATCAAGGAGTATGTGGTGGGGGTGCTGCTGGTACCGCCACTGCTGGCCTGCCTGTGGATCGGCGTGTTCGGCGGTGCGGCCATCAACATGGAGCTCGGTGCCGACGTGGGCCTGGCCGCGGTCACCCAGGACAACATTACCGTGGCCCTGTTCGAGATGTTCGAGCTGATGCCGTTCTCCGGGGCGCTGTCGTTGGTGGCGATCCTGCTGATCTTCATCTTCCTGGTGACCTCCGCCGACTCCGCTTCCTACATCGTGGCGCAGATGACCGATGCCGGTTCCATCAACCCGCCGCTGTTCAAGCGGGTGACCTGGGGCGTGCTGATCGCCGCCATCTGCCTGACGCTGATCACCGCCGGTGGCCTGACCGGGCTGCAGTCGGCCTCGGTCCTCTCGGCGCTGCCGTTCTCCCTGGTGCTCTATGGCATGGTGGCGGCATTGATTCGCGCCCTTCAGCGCGACCACCGCGCGCTGCTGACCCAGCTCTATCGCCGCCATGGCGAAACGCCGGTGGGGGCGGATGCCTTCGAAGCCGAGTCCCTGGGTCAGGAGGAGAGTCTGCGACTGGCGGCGCCCGGCAGTATCAAGCGACGTGCCAAGCGCTGAAACGGCGCGATCGCGGTCGATGGCGGTGGTCAGCCGACGCGACAGGCCGTAAGCTCTGGGAACAGTGGTGAAAACGGACTTCGACCATGCCCCTCATCCATTCCGGCAGCGGCGCGTCGCGTCGCGGTGCTACCCGCCGTCGCCAGCGCCGTCGGCTCGACTGGGCCGGCTTCGATCGCTGGCTCGACCGGGTGGTCGTGGCGGCGGTCAGCATCGCCCTGCTGGTGGGCGTCGTGGCCCTGCTTGTCACCCTGCTGCGCTAGTGCCGTGTGCCCCTACTGACGGATAAAGGATGGTCAGCCCCATGCTGGGATTCCTCCAGGGCCTTTCCTATGGCCTCTTCCTGACCTGCCTGCCCTGGCTGCTGGTCGGCCTGGTCAATCCGCGTCTGGCGGTGCCGGTCGAGCCACCCGGCCGGCTGCAGGTCATCCTGCGCTACGTCCTGGTGGTGCCCTTCATCAGCATGTTGCTGTGGCTGACCTCGCTGTGGGGTGGCTTCGGACCGACGCTGACGGGCTGGCTTGCCGGACTGGTGGCAATACCGGTGGCGCTGCCGCTGGAGCGTCGCCTGCGCGGCTGGCTCGCACGGCGGCGGGAGCAGCGTCGACAGGCAGGGCTGGCGGCCGAGGCCGCGCGACGCCGGGCGCAGCAGCAGCGTGATGCCCACGAAGCTCACCTGGCGGAGCTCGACCCGGCACGGCCGCCGGTGGATGCCGACGACCTGGTGCTGGCGCTGTGCCGGGCCAAGCAGGGGTTGATCGACGCGCGTCGCCCCGACCTGGCGGTCCAGGCCGACCGCGTCTACAGTCGTTACCGCCATGTGCTGGGCGTCCTGGAAAGCCGCTTCGACAGCGGTGAGCTGGCCTTCGCCCGTGCCCGTGGGCTGGTGGTCGAGGTCTGCTCCGGCGTGGTGGATACCCTCGATGCCATGGCCTCCCGGGCCCGTGGCGTGGCGAACGTGGACGGCGACTTCGTGCGGCGTCGCCTGAGTCGCGAGGGCCGGCAGCTGGGGAGCGAAGAGCGGGCCGCCCTGGTACGGCGACTGGAGCTGCTCGAGGAGACCGAGAAGGGGCTGCGTGAGCTGGCCGCGCGCAACGAGTCGGCACTGACCGTCCTCGATGACACGGCCGTCTCTCTGGCACGCATCCAGACCGGGCGCCCCCAGGCGTCAGTCACCACCGAGCAGGCGCTGGAAGAGCTGCGCCGCTTCGTTTCCCGCGCCGACCGCTACGGCCGTGGCAAGCCGTGATGGCGGTCCTTCATTCGCCCTGATCCGATGCATCGAGAGGTGACCATGACGCAGCAACCCGAACGCGACGCCCGCCTGGCGCTGCCACCGGTGGAGGAGATCGCCCATCAGCTGGACGAGAACGCATCGGACGCTGGGGCATGCGACCCGTCGCTCGCGGCCCAGGCCGATGCCTTCGTCGACGAGCTGGTCGCCGGCGGCGATGCCGAGACCATGGCGCGTCAGCGGCGCGCCATTGATGAGCTGGGGCTTGAACTGCAGCAGCAGGCCGCCCACCAGAGTGCCATGCTGCAGACGCCCTTGCGACAGCTGGCCCACCATGGTGATGAGGGAGGGCCCGTGGCCAAGGCCCTGGTCGACCTGCGCGGCCGGATGCAGGCACTGGATCCCGCTCGGCACCGCCTGTCGCCGGGTCCGCTGGACCGTGTGCTGGGGCTGCTCCCGGGGGCGGGTAGCCGCCTGCAGCGCTACTTCCGCAAGTTCGAGACGGCTCAGCAGGCGCTGGACGCGATCATCGCCGACCTGGAAGGGGGGCGGGACATGCTGCATCGCGATAACCTCACGCTGAGCGACGACCAGCAGTCCCTGCGCGAGAGCCTCGTTCAGCTGGAGCGTCAGATCGCCCTGGGGCGGCTGATCGACGAGCGGCTGCAGGCCGCCATCGCCCGTCGCGACGAGGAGGATGCCCAGCGGCGCTTCCTCGAGGAGGAGCTGCTGTTCCCGCTGCGTCAACGCATCGTCGACCTGCAGCAGCAGCAGGCAGTGAGCCAGCAGGGCGTGCTGGCGCTGGAGGTGATCATCCGCAACAACCGCGAACTGATCCGCGGCGTCGATCGCGCCATCAACGTCACTGTCTCGGCACTCACCGTGGCAGTGACGGTCGCCCTGGCCATCGCCAACCAGCGGCTGGTGCTGGATCGTGTCGAGGCGCTCAACGCCACGACCTCGGAGATGATCGGCGGCACCGCACGGGCGCTGCGCCAGCAGGGCGTGGACATCCAGCAGCGGGCCTCGTCGGCGATGCTCGACATGCAGGCCCTGGAAGAGGCCTTCGGTGACGTGATGGGCGCCATCGACGACCTGTCCCGCTATCGCCGCGAGGCCCTGCCGCGGCTGGACGATCAGATCGAACGGCTGGCGGCCCTGGCCGGTCGGGGCGGCGAGGCCATCGACCGCCTGCAGCGCGGCAGGCAGGGAGAGGACGCCAGCGGTCCCGACCGGCAGGACTGACTCCCCTGTTGCGCGCCTTGGGCTATGCTGCTCGAAGACGCCGAGTCCGGCGCGCTACAGGAGGGCAGGGCGATGGCGGCAGAAAGAAACATCTTCGTGGTGGGGCTCAACGACTTCAACCGCCAGCGTCTCGAGACGCTGCGCGGTGCCGGGCAGTGGCACTTCCACGGGGTGATCGCCCCGGAGGCGGTCTACGACACCGAGACGTTCGACATCGCCGCCATGCTGGCCGAGGCCACGGCGCAGCTCGAGGCCTTCGAGGGATCCATCGACGCCATCGTCGGCTACATGGACTTTCCCGTCTCGACCATGCTGCCGCTCCTCTGCGAACGCTTCGGTACCGGCACCACGTCGCTTACGAGCCTGCTCAAGTGCGAGCACAAGTACTGGAGCCGCCTGGTGCAGCGCGAGGTGATTCCCGCCCACATCCCGGCCTTCGTCGCCTTCGACCCCTTCGACGATGAGGCCATGACACGGATCAGCGAGGCGGGGATGTACTTTCCCTTCTTCGTCAAGCCGATCAAGTCCTCGGGGTCACGGCTGGGGTTTCGCATCGATACCCCCGAGGACTTCTACCATGCCATCGAGCAGCTGCGTGACGCCATCGGCCTGATCGCCGACCCCTTCAATACGGTGCTCGAACAGGCGCAGCTGCCACCGGAGGTGGCCGCGGTGGACGGGCACTTCTGCATGGCCGAGGAGATCATCGGCGGTTGGCAGTGCACGGTAGAGGGCTACGTCTTCGAGGGCGAGGTGGTCAGCTACGGTATCGTCGATTCGCTGCGCTACCCCCAGGTGCTGAGCTTCTTTCACTACCGTTATCCGTCGGGCCTGCCCGAGGATATCCAGGCCACCATGGTCGAGCTGACCCGCACCGTCATGACCCATATCGGCTACGACAACGCCGCCTTCAACGTCGAGTACTTCTGGGACGAGGTGCAGGGACGCATCTGGCTGCTGGAGATCAACACGCGCATCTCCCAGTCGCACTGCGACCTCTTCGAGAAGGTCGACGGCATCAGCCACCAGCAGGTCACCATCGACCTGGGGCTGGGCCATCGCCCCGACATGCCGCATCGTGAAGGGGCCTTCCCCATCGCCGCCAAGTTCTTCTACCGGGTGTTCTTCTCCGATGCCCGGGTGACCCGGGTACCCACGCCGGACGAGCTCGCCGCGCTCGAGGCCGACTCTCCGGGGGCCATGATCGCGGTACAGGTAGAGGAGGGGCAGTGGCTCTCCGCACTGCCCGAACAGGACAGCTACAGCTATGCCCTGGCATACGTCTGGATGGGGGCATCATCGGCCGAGCAGCTGCTCGCCGACTACGACCGCCTGGCGGCGCGCCTGGTGTTCGAGTTCGACAATATCCAGGGCTGAGCATGGCCGGCCCGGAACAGGCTTCAACGGACTCGTTCAAGGGGCTAGCTCAAGGGGCTTACTCAAGGGACCAAGGAGAGCAGCACCATGCGTATCGTCAACGACTTTCCCCGCCGCGTCATGGAGGAGGAGACCTGGATCCCGCTGCCCGACGGCAGCCGGCTGGCGGCGCGCATCTGGCGGCCGGTGGATGCCGAGCTCCACCCCGTGCCGGCGATCCTCGAGTACCTGCCTTACCGCAAGCGTGATCTCACCGCCGAGCGCGACGTCCAGAGCCATCCCTACTGGGCGGGCCATGGCTATGCCGGGGTGCGGGTCGACATCCGCGGCACCGGCGAGTCCGACGGCGTGCTCACCGACGAGTACCTGCCCAGCGAGCTCGAGGATGGCCTGGTGATTCTCGAGTGGCTGGAGGCCCAGCCCTGGTGCACCGGCGACGTCGGCATGATCGGCATCTCCTGGGGCGGCTTCAATGGCCTGCAGATCGCCGCTCTGCAACCGCCTCAGCTCCAGGCGGTGATCACCCTCTGCTTCACCGACGACCGCTACGCCGACGATATCCACCATATGGGCGGCTGCCTGCTTGCCGACAACCTCTCCTGGGCATCGACCATGTTCGACGGCAATGCCTGCCCCCCCGACCCCGAGCTGGTGGGTGAGCGCTGGCGGGAGATGTGGCTCGATCGCCTGGACGGCAGCGGCCTGTGGCTCGCCCAGTGGCTAAAGCATCAGCGCCGCGACGCTTACTGGAAGCATGGCTCGGTATGCGAGGACTACTCGGCCATCCAGTGCCCGGTCTATGCCGTCAGCGGCTGGGCCGACGGCTACTGCAACGCCGTCTTCCGGGTGCTGGAGGGACTCGAGGTACCGCGCAAGGGGCTGGTCGGCCCCTGGGCCCACAAGTACCCGCACCTGGGTGTGCCGGGGCCGGCCATCGGTTTCCTGCAGGAGTCGCGGCGCTGGTGGGACCAGTGGCTCAAGGGCATCGATACCGGGATCATGGATGAGCCGATGCTGCGCGTTTGGATGCAGGAGTCGGTGCCGCCCTCGGCACGCTACGACGAGCGCCCTGGCCGCTGGGTCGCCGAGCCCGACTGGCCATCACCGAACATCCAGGTCGAGACCTTCCGACTCACCGAGGGACACGACCTGGTGCCGGAAGGCGAGGCCGGCGAGGACGACGAGGCGGTTCTGGACATCCGCTCGCCCCTCTCGGTGGGGCTCTATGCCGGCAAGTGGTGCTCCTACAATGCGCCGCCGGACCTCCCTCACGACCAGCGCGACGAGGATGGTGGCTCGCTGATCTTCCAGACGGCGCGCCTCGAGGCGCCGCTGGAGATCTGCGGGTCGCCGCTGGTCGAGCTCGAGCTCTCCGCCGACCAGCCGGTGGCCATGGTGGCCCTGCGTCTCTCCGACATCGCCGAGGACGACAAGGCCACCCGGGTTTCCTATGGGCTCCTCAACCTGACCCACCGCGACAGCGACGAGCACCCGGAGCCGCTGGAGCCGGGACGACGCTACCGGGTCAGGATCCCGCTCAAGCACATCGCCCAGCAGTTCGCCGCAGGCCACGCCATCCGCCTGGCCCTCTCCACCAGCTACTGGCCACTGGCCTGGCCGGCGCCGCAGCCGGCGCGGATCACCCTCTGGCCCGGTGCCAGCCGGCTGCTGCTGCCGCGGCGCGAGCCACGTCCCGCAGAGGAGGCCGCTCTGCCCGCCTTCGCCGAGCCGGAGGGGGCGCCGCCCCTGGCCAAGACCCTGCTGCAGCCGACCCGGGAGACCTGGCAGGTGATCCGCGACCTGGCCAACGACAGGACCACCCTGGAGGTGATCAACGACGAGGGGCGCTACCGGATCGACGACATCGACCTGGAGATCGCTGCTCGGGTCACCGAGCGCTACGCCTACGCCTACGGCAGCTACGACAGCGTCAGCGGCTGGACGGAGTGGCAGCGCAGCTTCAGGCGCGGCGACTGGGAGGTCAGCACCCTGACCCGCACCCTGCTGACGTCTGATGCCGACAACTTCCGCATCCGCGCTACCCTGGACGCCTGGGAAGGGGAGACGCGGATCTATGCGCGCACCTGGGACGAGACCATTCCCCGCGATCTCGTCTAGCGCGGGAGGGGCTGCTATGGTGACGTCCTGATGCCACCGGGACGTCCTGCATGAATCCGATCCCCGCCGCCTTGCCGACGACCCCCCGCGCCTCGCGCAAGGAGATCCTCGGCTGGGCGATGTTCGACTTCGCCAACCAGGCCTACACCCTGCTGATCATCACCGTCGTGTTCGGCGAGCTCTTCACCACGGTGATCGTCGGCGAGCGCGGCGACGGCTATCGCCTGGCCAACTTCCTGTGGAGCCTGGCCCTGGCGGTGAGCTATCTGCTGGTGGTGATCACCGGCCCCCTGTGTGGCGCGGTGATGGACTACCATGCCGCCAAGAAGCGCTTCCTGTTCGCCAGTTACCTGGTCACCGTGGCCACCACCGCCATGCTCTACTTCGTGGCGCCCGGCTACGTGGTGCTGGGGCTCGTGCTGATCGTGGTCTCCAACTACGCCTACTCCCTGGGCGAATCCTTCATCGCCGCCTTCCTGCCTGACCTGGGGCCACCGCAGGACCTGGGCAAGATCTCCGGTTTCGGCTGGGCACTGGGCTACGTCGGCGGACTCTTCGCCGCGGGGTTTACCCTGTTGGTGCTGGGCGAGGCCACGGCGGAGAACTTCGAGCGAATTCGCTGGGTGGGGCCCTTCGCGGCGGGCTTCTTCCTGGTCACCGCCATCCCCACTTTCCTGTGGGTCAGGGAGCGGGGGATGCCCCAGCCACCCGGCAAGCCCTACCACCGTATCGCCCTGGAGCGCGTCTCGACGACCCTTCACGAGCTCAGGCGCTTCCGTGACCTGGGGATCTTCCTGGTCTCCCTGCTCTTCTCCATGGCTGGCGTCTACATCATCATCGCCTTCGCCTTCATCTACGGCGCCCAGGTGATCGGCTGGGACGAGTCGGTGCGCAACATCATGTTCATCATCGTGCAGATCACCGCGGCGGCAGGCGCCCTTGGCTTCGGCTTCATCCAGGACCGCATCGGCACCCGGGTCACCTACCTCTTCACCCTGGGGCTCTGGGTCGCGGCGATACTGGCCATCTGGGCGACGCCCGAGGTCACCGCCTTCCTCAATGCGCAACTGGATCTCGGCTGGGAGGCCCAGCATCTCTTTCTGGTGGTGGGGTGCCTGGCGGGGCTCTCCCTGGGGTCCAGCCAGTCAGCCAGCCGTGCCCTGGTGGGGCTCTTCTCGCCGAGTCGCAAGGCCGCCGAGTTCTTCGGCTTCTGGGGGCTGGCCAACAAGCTGGCCGGTGTCTTCGGTATCATCGCCCTGGGGCTGCTGCAGTCGGTGGTCGGCCTGCAGGCCTCGATCCTGCTCTGTGCCGGGCTGTTCGTCGTCGCCATCCTGGTCTGCCTGTTCGTCGACCAGGCCCGCGGGCAGCGGGCCGCGCATGACTGGGAAGTACGCAATGGCCTCGACCCGGAGGGCGGCCGTTGACGTCAGGGGTCATTCGGCGAGGAAGTCGCGCAGCTGTTCGCCGGCCTGGTCGATGGCGACCACGCCATCGAGATGGCCGCGATTGCCTTCCAGCGGGATGAGTTCCACCGGGGTGCCGTCGGCCTCGATCTGCTCGGCGGTGTTGCGAACGCCTTCGGGGGCGAACACCAGGTCGTTCTCGCTGTAGAGCATCAGGGTCGGGGCATCGATGGCGGCGAGTCCTGCCTCCAGGCTTTCGCCATGACCGGTGAGGAAGGCCTGGTTGGCCCTGACCAAGTAGAGCAGGTGATTGGCGTCGCTCTGTTCGGCGCGCGCCGTGGCGATGTCATCGAGGGTCTGCTCGATGGCATAGCGGGCCTGGAGGTCGCGAGCCGGATCGGCCGTCTCGTCGGCCCAGCTGCGATCGAAGGTCGCGTTGGCCCACTGCCAGTGGCTGGCGTTCAGCGTCACCAGCTTGAGTGCCTCGCGCAGGCCGTCCAGGGGCGGCTCGCCGTCATAGTAGTCGCCATCGTTCCAGTTGGCGTCGAGGCGGATGGGGGCCGCCCAGGCACTCAGGGTGGCGAGCAGCCAGGGGTCGGCCGCGCCGCTACCGATCACGGGGATCAGCCGATCGACCCGGTCGGGATAGGCGCTGGCCCACTCGTAGGCCTGCAGAGCGCCCATCGAGGCACCCATCACCGCGTGCAGCTGCTCGATGCCCTGGCTCTCCAGGAGCGCCTTCTGGACGTTGACGAAGTCACGGATGGTCACTACCGGGAAATCCAGCCCCCAGGGCTCGCCGGTCTCGGGGTCGGTCGAGGCCGGGCCGGTGGTGGTAACGTTCGGGTCATGGACGTTGAGGTTGACCAGGGTATCCGAGGCGATGATGTAGTACTCGTCGGTATCCAGCGGCTTGCCCGGACCGATGATGCTGTCCCAGTAGCCGGCGGCCCCTTCCTCGGTATAGCGTCCGGCGGCATGGCTGGTGCCCGAGAAGAAATGGGTGATCAGAATGGCGTTGTCCTTCGCCTCGTTGAGGGTGCCGTAGGCCTCCCAGCCGACCGTTACCGGGGCAATGGTTTCACCCCCCTGGGTGGTGTACTCGTCCATCTCGAAGACCCGTTTCTCCACCAGGCCATCCCCGGCGAGAGCCGGCCCGGACAGAAGCGTCGCTGCGCCGGCGATCAGCGCGGTGGCCAGCCGGTGAGGGGCACCACGGGCGCCGAGCGAGGAATGTTCGGGGCCGAAAGAGATCGAAGCAGCATGACGTGCGTGCATGGGGTTATCCTTGTTGTCAGGCAGGCGGCCTTCAGTACAGACACCCCGGAAAGCGGTGTCAATGCCGTCGCCGGGCAGAGCGAGGGAGGACAGCGGATGAGCGACAGAGACCCCATACGGCGTGCCGGCCTGGGCATGATGCTGCTGTTCTGGATGCTCTTTCTGGGCGGCGGGGCCTGGTGGTTCCACGGCTATCTGGAGACGCAGCGCAATCCCAATGCCCACCTTGCCGATGTCGCGGTGGGAGAGGGCGAGCCGGTGGTGCTCGAGCGCAATCGCGCCGGCCACTTCGTGGCCACCGGACGCATCAACGACCAGCCGGTGGAGTTTCTGCTCGATACCGGTGCCACCTATGTCGCGGTCCCGGGCGAGATGGCCGAACGGCTGGGGCTCGAGAGTACCGGCAGCGCCTGGTTCAATACTGCCAACGGGCGGGTCCGTGGCGGGTTGACGCTGCTCGACGAGGTGAGCCTCGGTGGCTTTTCCGTCCGGGAGGTGCGCGGCTCCATCAGTCCGGGCCTGACCGGCGATGCGGCCCTGTTGGGCATGAGTTTCCTCGGTCGCTTCGACATCGAGATCCGTGATTCGCGCATGGTGCTGCGCCCGGCGGAGCGTCCCTGAGTTGGCCATGGCGGTTCGCACGATTCTGCGACGCCTGCCCCCGGTCCTCTCCGGGTGGCTGCTTCTGGCGTGGCGGGTGAAGCGTGCCCTTGTCGCCTATCGGGTCACCATGCTGGCGGCCGGGGTGGCCTTCTATGCGATGCTGGCGCTCTTTCCGGCGATTGCCGCCATCATTTCCCTCTGGGCGCTGGTGCTCGACCCCCAGGACATGGCCCGCCAGATCGGCGAGGTGAGCCGCCTGATGCCCCCCGGCGCAGCGCGACTGGTACAGGACCAGGCCCGCGAGATCGGTGACCATACCCAGGCCGGGCTCAGTACCACGGCCCTGGGTGGCCTGACGGTGGCCATGTTCGTCGCTTCCAAGGGGGTGCGCGGACTGCTGGTCGGCCTGGCGGTGGTGCATGGCGAGACCGAGCGTCGCGCGCTCTGGCAGCGCAGCCTGATGATCCTGGCCCTGACCCTGGGACTGGTCGTTACTACCCAGGTGGCGATCGCCTTCGTCGCGCTTTTCCCCCTGGCCATCGAGATGATGGGGCTGGAGGGGCCGCTCTTCACCCTGATCGGCCTGCTGCGCTGGCCGGTACTGCTGTTGGCGATGATGGCGGTCATCGCCGTTTTCTACCGCTACGGGCCCTACCGGCAGACCCCGCGCTGGGAGTGGATTCGTGTGGGCACCCTGGGCGCGACCCTGCTGTGGCTGCTGGGCTCCGGCGGACTGTCGCTCTATGCGCGTCATGTCGCCAACCTCGGCCAGCTCTACGGCTCCCTCGGCGCGGTGGTGGTGCTGATGCTGTGGTTCTGGCTGTCGGCCTTCGTCGTCTTGCTTGGCGCTTTGATCAATGTGCAAATGGGCCGATCTCCCTCCGCCGACTCCGAGGTCCCGACCCCATGATGCGTCTGCAAGGTGTTCCACTCGACCTGCCTCTCCTCCAGGCCCCCATGGCGGGCGCCCAGGACAGCGAGCTGGCGATCGCCGTTTCCCGTGCCGGCGGCCTCGGGGCGCTGCCCTGTGCGATGCTCTCGCCCGAGGCCATGTCGGAGGAACTCGAGACCTTTCGCACAGCGGCCTCGGGACCGGTCAACGTCAATTTCTTCTGCCATAAGGCGCCTGCCCCCGACCCCGAACGGCTGGCGCGCTGGCATGCGGCCCTGGCGCCCTGGTATGCCGAGTTTGGCCTTGACATCGCGGCGGTGCCGGCCGGTCCAGGGCGGCGTCCCTTCGACCACGCGGCCTGCGACGCCCTCGAGCCCTTTCGTCCGGAGGTGGTGAGCTTCCACTTCGGCCTGCCGGCACCTGATCTGCTGGCCCGGGTCAAGGCCTGGGGCGCGACGGTGCTCTCCACGGCCACCACGGTGGCGGAGGCGTGCTGGCTCGAGGCCCACGGCGCCGATGCGGTGATCGCCCAGGGGCTCGAGGCCGGCGGCCATCGGGGGCTCTTCCTGACCGCGGACCTGACCACCCAGATGGGGACCCTGGCGCTGCTGCCCCAGGTCCGGCAGGCAGTGGAGGTGCCGGTGATCGCCGCCGGCGGCATCGCCGATGCCCGGGGCGTGACGGCGGCACTGGCGCTGGGCGCCGATGCCGTTCAGGTGGGTACCGCCTTCCTTTGCTGTCCGGAATCCCGCGTGTCGGCCATCCATCGCCAGTCACTGATGAGCGAGGCGGCCCGGCACACGGCCCTGACCAACCTCTACAGCGGCCGCCCGGCCCGGGGCATCGTCACCCGGCTGATGCGCGAGCTGGGGCCGATCAGCGAGGTGGCCCCGGCCTTCCCGCTGGCCACCGCGGCCATCGCCCCGCTGCGGGCCGCCGCCGAGGCGCAAGGACGGGGCGATTTCTCCCCGCTGTGGGCCGGGCAGAATGCCAGCCGTTGCCGCGAGGTCCCCGCCGCCGAGGTGATCGCCGACCTCCGTCGAGGCGTAATTGACCAAACATGATTCGGGGCTCCGGGGAACAGTGAGTTGGCCGGTAAGGGCTGATAGCATGGATGCATGAACAGTATTCCTGCCGCCGCCCCGGTCCCCGCGTCCCTGGACGACCCGCGCTACTACCTGGCGAATTTCCGCTTCGTGCTGGCGTGGGTGGCCGAGCGCCACGGCGACCTGCTGGATGCGGCCGAGCACGCCTTCCTGGCGGATTTTGCCGCCCTGCCCGAAGCCTCTCAGGCGCTGCTGGTGCGCATGGTGATGCGCAAGGGTGAGCACTTTCGCACCTCGCGTCTTCGCTACCCCGAGATCGGCGACACCGAGGCGGCTCTCGCCTCCCTGGTCGAGGCGGGCCTGGTCGAGGCCGCCCCCGCGCTCGACCTGTCGGAGCTCTTCCGCCAGCTGCGCCTTGCCGAGCTGCGCCGTGCCCTGGCCGGCGAGATCGCCGCCGCGGGGTTGCCCGCCGCCACCGGCAAGGCCGTGCTGTTCGAGGCACTGGCGCCGCGGCTTACCGAGCCTCGCCCGCTCGTCGACTGGTGGCCCGAAGCGCCGGACCGGGTCGTGCGCCTCGCCGTGATGACGATCTGCGACCGGCTGCGGCTGATGTTCTTCGGCAACCTGCGCCAGGACTGGGCCGAGTTCGTGCTCACTGCACTCGGGCTGCAGCGCTTCGAGCGGGTGGCGCTCACCCCGGACTCCCGGGCCTTCCGGCACCGCACGGAGGTGGATGCCTACCTGGCGCTGCACCGCCTGCGCGAACGCCTCGAGGCCGGGGAGCCGGTATCGGTATTGCAGGCGGAGCTGCCCGCGCCACTGGCCGACAACGCCTGGCTGGCGTCGCGGCATCGGCGACTCTGCGTGGCGCTGGGGCGCCAGGCGGAGCGGGAAGGGCAGGGCGAATCGGCCCTCGCCCTCTATGCCCAGGCTGGCTGGCCGGATGCAGGCCAGGTGGGCAGCGTCGAGGCGCGCATCCGCCACCTGCGTCTGCAGGAGCGCCGCGGGGAGCCCGCCGCGGCCCTGGCCCTGGCCGAGCCCCTGGTGGCGGCTCCGGCCAGCGAAGAGGAGGCCCAGGCGCTGGGACGTCTGGTGACGCGGTTGCGCCGCCGGCTGGGGCTTGCCCCGCGGACCCTTCCGCGCGAGCCGGCGCCCCGGCAGTGGACCCTGACCCTGCCGCCCGGCCCGGTGGAGGCCGCGGTGCGCGACCACCTGCACGATGACGCGGCACCGGTGCACTACGTGGAGAACAGCCTGCTCACCGGACTCTTCGGCCTGCTCTGCTGGGAGGCGCTCTTCGCGCCGCTGCCCGGCGCCTTCTTCCACCCCTTTCACCACGGCCCGGCCGACCTCTACCGGGAGGACTTCGTGGCCCGCCGCCGTGACCGTTTCAATGCCTGCCTGGTGCGTCTCGAGACCGGCGAGTATCGCGAGGCGATCCGTGCTGCCTGGCGAGAGAAACACGGGCTGGCCAATCCCTTCGTGCAGTGGGGGGCGCTCGACGAGGGGCTGCTCGAGCGGGCGCTGGCCGGCCTGCCGGCCGACCACCTGCGCGCCTGCTTCGAACGACTGCTCGGCGACCTCAAGGCCAACCGGGCCGGCCTGCCGGACCTGGTCCAGTTCCTCCCCGAGGCCCCGCAGGACGAGCCGCGCTATCGGCTGATCGAGGTGAAGGGGCCCGGCGACCGGCTGCAGGACAACCAGCGGCGCTGGCTGGGTTTCTTCCAGGCCCGGGGCATGCCCGCCGTGGTCTGCCATGTCCGCTGGGCGGTGAACAGCGAATGAGCGGGGGCGCGGGCTATCGCGTGGCGGTGCGCACGCTGTGCGACTTCACCGCTCGGGAAGGGGACCTGGACCATCGCTTCACCCCGGCCCCCACGGCCCGGCAGGGTATCGAGGGCCATGCCCTGGTATCACGGCGGAGGGGCGAAGGATACGAGGCCGAGTTGCCGCTCTCCGCGATCTTCGAGGGGCTTCGGGTGAGCGGCCGCGCCGATGGCTTCGACCCGGCGGCCAACCGCCTGGAAGAGGTCAAGACCCATCGCGGGCGCCTGGAACGCATGGCCGACAACCAGCGGGCCCTGCACTGGGCCCAGGTCAGTGTCTACGGCGCGCTGCTGTGTGCCGAGCGCGGCCTTGCCTCGCTGACCCTGGCGCTGGTCTACCTGGACATCACCACCGGTCGGGAGACCGTGCTGATCCGCGAGGCGAGCGCCACCGAACTGCAGGCCTTCTTCGCGGCCCAGTGCCGCCGCTTCCTGGCCTGGGCGGCACAGGAGGCCCGGCATCGTGAGCGTCGTGACGAGGCGCTTGGCGAGCTGACCTTTCCCCATGACCGCTTCCGTCCCGGCCAGCGCGACCTGGCGGAGAGCGTCTACAAGGCCGCCAGCACCGGCCGCTGCCTGCTGGTCCAGGCCCCCACCGGCATCGGCAAGACCCTCGGCACCCTCTTTCCGCTGCTCAAGGCCATGCCTCGCCGAGAGCTCGACCGCGTGGCCTTCCTGACCATGAAGACGCCGGGACGCCGGCTGGCGCTGGATGCCCTGGCCACCCTCGGCGCCGGGGCGGGGGCCGCCGGGAGTCCGGACGCCGGAAGCCCGGAGGCCACGCCCCGGCCGCTGCGAGTGCTGGAGCTCACCGCCCGGGACAAGGCCTGCGAGTATCCCGACCGGGCCTGCCATGGCGAGGCCTGTCCGCTGGCGGCGGGCTTCTACGACCGGCTGCCGGCGGCGCGCCAGGCTGCCGTGGCGCGTGGCTGGCTGGACCGCGAGGCGCTGCGCGAGGTGGCCCTCGAGCATGGTGTCTGCCCCTACTACCTGGGGCAGGAGCTGGCGCGCTGGTGCGACGTGGTCGTCGGCGACGTCAACCACTGGTTCGATGCCAACGCCCTGCTGCATGGCCTCGCCCGGGCCAACGGCTGGCGCCTGGGCCTGCTGGTGGACGAGGCCCACAACCTGGTGGAACGTGCCCGGGGCATGTACAGCGCCGAGCTGGACCAGCGCCGCCTCGCCCGGCTGCGCCGAGAGGTCCCCGGGGCCCTGAAGCGCCCCCTGGGTCGCCTGGCCCGGCAGTGGCAGGCGCTGGTCAAGGCGGCGGGCATGAGCGAGGCCGGCGAGCCGGGCCGGCCGGCCTACCGCGTGCTCGACGGCCTGCCCGACGGGATGGTCGCGGCCCTGCAGGGAGTCGCCAGTGCCATCACCGAGCACCTGGGGGAGCATCCCGACCAGGCCTCCCTCGCGCTCCAGGAGCTGCTCTTCGAGGCGCTGGCCTTCACTCGCCTGGCGGAGTCCTTCGGCGAGCATTCGCTGTGCGACCTGGCCCGTCACGGCCGCGGTCGCGCCGTGCTGGGCCTGCGCAACTTGGTGCCGGCGGACTTCCTGGCGCCGCGCTTCGCGGTGGCGCACTCCGCCGTGCTCTTCTCGGCGACCCTGAGTCCCGCCCACTACCATCGGGACCTGCTGGGCCTGCCGGCCGCCACGGTGTGGCACGAGGTCGCCTCGCCGTTCGCCGCCGAGCAGCTCGAGGTGCGCATCCGCGCCGACATCTCCACCCGGCTGCGCGACCGGGAGGCGTCGCTTTCGCCCATCGTCGCCGAACTGGCCGAGCAGTACCGCCGTCGGCCGGGCCACTACCTGGCCTTCTTCAGCAGCTTCGCCTACCTGGAGGCGGCCCGGGCACGGCTGCAGGAGGCTCACCCGGAGATTCCCGTGCGCGCCCAGACCCGCGGCATGCGCGAGGCGGCCCGCGATGCCTTCCTGGCCGGCTTCGCCCCGGGCGGGCAGGGGATCGGCTTCGCGGTGCTGGGCGGGGCCTTCGCCGAGGGCATCGACCTGCCGGGCGAGCGGCTGGTCGGCGCCTTCATCGCCACCCTGGGGCTTCCGCCCTTCGGCCCCTTCAACGAGGTGCTCAAGGCGCGGCTGGCGGCGCGCTTCGGGCATGGCGACGATTACGCCTATCGCATCCCCGGGTTGATCAAGGTGGTGCAGGCGGCGGGCCGGGTGATCCGTGGCCCCCATGACGAGGGCACGGTGGTGCTGATGGACGACCGCTTCGCGCGACGCGAGGTGCGGGCCCGGCTGCCGGGGTGGTGGCGATTGCCGGGAACACCCGCTGGTCTGGCGGGTCCGACCGAGACGACACGGCCCTGAACCGGGCTCGGAAAGGGAGAGAACCATGCGACTCAATGCCGACTTCAGCCGCCGAGTGTTGGTCACCCCCGACCAGTACCGCTGGGTGGAATCCCCGACCCCGGGGGTGCAGCGGATGATGCTGGACCGGGTCGGCGACGAGGTGGCCCGGGCCACCTCCCTGGTGCGCTATGCGCCAGACAGCACCTTCCCGACCCACGAGCACGGTGGCGGCGAGGAGATCCTGGTGCTGGAGGGCGAGTTCGCCGACGAGCATGGCCGCTATCCCGCGGGCCACTACCTGCGCAACCCCATCGGCACGTCTCACGCCCCGCGGGTGGGCGAAGAGGGGGCGCTGATCTTCGTCAAGCTGCACCAGTTCGCGCCGGACGACACCGAGCAGAAGGTCATCGACACCCGCGCCGGCGGCTGGCGCCCCGGGCTCGTCGATGGGCTCGAGGTGCTGCCGCTCCATGACGTCGGGAGCGAGCACGTGGCGCTGGTGCGCTGGGCGCCCAACACTCGCTTCCAGACCCATGCCCACTGGGGCGGCGAGGAGATTCTGGTCCTCGAGGGCACCTTCCACGACGAGCACGGGGCCTATCCCGCCGGCAGCTGGCTGCGCAGCCCCCATCGCAGCCAGCACACGCCTTTCACCGGAGAGGATGGCGCGCTGATCTACGTCAAGGTCGGGCATTTGCTGCCCGAGTGAGCGGCGGACCGCGTTCAGGCGGCCCGATCTCATCGGGGAAGCGGGTTGTCCCGCGGCTCGCCACGATCACACTTGACACACTCCAGGGCGAGGCCGAGCCGCGAGCGCCGCCCGGCCTCGGTGGTGACCCAGGGGCGCTCGGTCCAGGGCGGCTGATGGCGCACGTGCTGGTTATGGCCGCAGGCGAGTTCCGCGACCCAGTGGCCCTCCTCGTCGAGGTGGTAGCCGATGATGGGCTGCTGCATGGGGAGGCTACCGTACGAAGTCCCGCATGATAACGCTTGTGGCCTTGCGTTCGCGCATGGGGCTCCTCCCTGCCACCCCCGGATGTTGCTTCTCACGCTAGCGCCCCTGGCCATCGGCAATCAATGCCGGCGCGGGGGTCAATCCCAGCTCAGCGCGCCGCCCACCTGATACTCGGTGACGCGGGTCTCGAAGAAGTTCTTCTCCTTGCGCAGGTCGATGATCTCGCTCATCCACGGGAAGGGGTTCTCGGCGCCGGGGAACTGCTCCTTGAGGCCGATCTGGGCGAGACGGCGGTTGCAGATGAAGTGCAGGTACTCCTCCATGATCGCCGCATTCATGCCCAGTACGCCGCGGGGCATGGTATCGCGCGCGTAGGCGACCTCCAGCTCGGTACCCTCGAGGATCATCTGCGTGACCTCGTCCTGGAACTCGGGCGTCCAGAGGTGCGGGTTCTCGATCTTGATCTGGTTGATCATGTCGACGCCGAAGTTCAGGTGCATGGACTCGTCGCGCAGGATGTACTGGAACTGCTCGGCCACGCCGGTCATCTTGTTGCGCCGGCCCATGGAGAGGATCTGGCTGAAGCCGCAGTAGAAGAAGATCCCCTCGGTCACGCAGTAGAAGGCGATCAGGTTGCGCAGCAGCTCCTGGTCGGTCTCCGGGGTACCGGTCTGGAAGTCCGGGCGCGCCAGCGACTGGGTATGCTTGAGGCTCCAGGCCGACTTGGCGGCCACCGAGGGAACTTCCCGGTACATGTTGAAGACCTCGCCCTCGTCCATGCCCAGCGACTCGACGCAGTACTGGTAGGCATGGGTGTGGATCGCCTCCTCGAAGGCCTGGCGCAGCAGGTACTGGCGGCATTCGGGGTTGGTGATCAGGCGATAGAGCGCCAGCACCAGGTTATTGGCCACCAGCGAGTCCGCCGTGGAGAAGTAGCCGAGGCTGCGTTCGACGATGCGCCGCTCGTCGGCAGTCAGTCCCTCGTCGCTCTTCCACAGGGCGATGTCGGCGTTCATGTTCACTTCCTGGGGCATCCAGTGGTTGGCGCTGCCATCCAGGTACTTCTGCCAGGCCCACTCGTACTTGAAGGGCACCAGCTGGTTAAGGTCGGCGCGCGCATTGATCATCTGCTTGTCGTCGACCTCGATGCGCGCCGCGCCCATCTCCAGCTCCTCGAGACCGGCAGCCACGTCGAGCTCCTCCAGTGACGCCCTGGCTCGCGCCAGGCGGTCGCCCTCGGCGGCCCGGTAGCTGCCGCGGCTCTCGGCAACGGCTGTATCGTCGGCCGGAGACTCGGCGGCGGGCTGTGGTGCGGGCGCCGGCTTGGGTTGCTCGGCGACGGTTGTCTCGTCCTCGTGGAATTCGTCCCAATCGATCATGCTGTTCTCTCCCGGTAGTGGGCCGGATGTTCCGTGGGAGCGCAGCTTGTTGCGCAAGGGGACCTTGTTGGTCTCTTGAATCGCGCAGCAAGCTGCGCTCCCACAGCAATAAGTTGGTCGTTGAGCCGGAAGCCGCCGGTTTTTCTTACGGCTTCCAGCTTCCGGCTTACAGCTTTATTGGCAGGCCTCGCAGCCCAGCTCGTCGATCTCGCCGGCACTCGGTGCGCGCTGGCCGCCCTTGCCCTGCAGGAAGTCCTCGACGCCGCGCGGCTCGCGGCTCGCCCCGACAGAGGGCTCTGGCGCCGGTGCCTGGCCCGGGGCGGCATTGCTCACGGCATTGAGGGTGCCGCGGTCGACGGTGGACTTCTCCACCGACGTCGCGCCCAGGGCCCTCAGGTAGTAGGTGGTCTTGAGGCCGCGGAACCAGGCCATGCGGTAGGTCACGTCGAGCTTCTTGCCGGAGACGCCCTTGATGTAGAGGTTCAGCGACTGGGCCTGGTCGATCCACTTCTGGCGACGGGCAGCGGCCTCGACCAGCCACTTGGGCTCGACCTCGAAGGCGGTGGCATACTTGGCCTTGAGATCATCCGGGATGCGGTCGATGGGCTGGGCCGAGCCGTCGTAGTACTTGAGGTCGTTGATCATCACCTCGTCCCACAGGCCGCGGGCCTTGAGGTCATTGACCATGGGCGCGTTGACCACCGTGAATTCCCCGGAGAGGTTCGATTTCACGTAGAGGTTCTGATAGGTCGGCTCGATGGACTGGGTCACGCCACAGATGTTGGAAATGGTGGCCGTCGGGGCGATGGCCATCACGTTGGAGTTGCGCATGCCCTGAGCGGCGATCTTGTCGCGCAGCCGGTCCCAGTCCTGGGTGGTGCTTTCGTCGACCTCGATGTACTTCTCGCCGCGCTCGGTCTTGAGCTTCTGGATGGAGTCGATGGGCAGGATGCCCTGACTCCACAGCGAGCCCTCGAAGCTCCGGTAGGGGCTTCGCTCGGCGGCCAGGTCGCTGGAGGCCTCGATGGCATGGTAGCTGACCAGCTCCATGGAGCGGTCGGCGAACTCGACGGCCGCGTCACTGGCGTAGGCGATGTCCTGGGCGTAGAGGGCGTCCTGGAAGCCCATGATGCCGAGCCCCACCGGGCGGTGCTTGGCGTTGGAGTTGCTGGCCTGGGGCACCGCGTAGTAGTTGATGTCGATGACGTTGTCGAGCATGCGCACGGCGGTGCGCACGGTCTTCTTCAGCTTCTCGCCGTCGAGCTCGCCGTCGACCACGTGCTGGGCGAGGTTGACCGAGCCCAGGTTGCACACCGCGATCTCATCCGGGCTGGTATTGAGCGTGATCTCGGTGCAGAGGTTGGAGCTGTGCACCACGCCGGCGTGCTGCTGCGGGCTGCGCAGGTTGCACGGGTCCTTGAAGGTGATCCAGGGGTGGCCGGTCTCGAACAGCATCGAGAGCATCCGGCGCCACAGGTCCTTGGCGCGGACGCGCTTGTAGAGCTTGAGCTCACCCGTGCGGGTCATGGCCTCATACTCCTCGTAGCGCTGCTCGAAGGCCGCACCGTAGAGGTCATGGAGGTCTGGGCAGGTGGAAGGGGAGAAGAGCGTCCACTCGCCGTCATCGAAGACCCGCTTCATGAACAGGTCGGGCACCCAGTTGGCGGTGTTCATGTCGTGGGTGCGGCGGCGGTCATCGCCGGTGTTCTTGCGCAGCTCCAGGAACTCCTCGATGTCCAGGTGCCAGGTCTCGAGGTAGGCGCAGACTGCCCCCTTGCGCTTGCCCCCCTGGTTGACCGCCACGGCGGTGTCGTTGACCACCTTGAGAAAGGGGACGATGCCCTGGGACTTGCCGTTGGTGCCCTTGATCCAGGAGCCCAGTGCGCGCACGGGTGTCCAGTCGTTGCCCAGGCCGCCAGCCCACTTGGAGAGCATGGCGTTGTCGCGGATGGCGCTGTAGATGCCGTCGAGCTCATCTGGAACGGTCGTCAGGTAGCAGCTGGAGAGCTGGCTGCGCACGGTGCCGGCGTTGAACAGCGTCGGCGTGGAGGCCATGTAATCGAAGCTCGAGAGCAGCTCGTAGAATTCGATGGCTCGTGCCTCGCGGTCGTCCTCGCCCAGTGCCAGGCCCATGGCGACGCGCATGAACATCACCTGGGGCAATTCGTAGCGCACCTCGTCACGATGGATGAAGTAACGGTCGTAGAGTGTCTGCAGGCCCAGGTAGGTGAAGGCGTTGTCGCGATGGTGGTCCAGCGCCTTGCCCAGGCGGTCGAGGTCGAACTCGGCCAGGGCCGGGTCGAGCTGCTCGAATTCGACGCCCTTGGCGATATAGGCCTTGAAGGCCGGCGCATACAGCTCGGCCATCTCGCCGTAGGTGGCCTCATCGGCAATGCCCAGGAAGGAGAGTGCCTCGCGGCGCAGGTTGTCCTGCAGCAGGCGGGCGGTGACGTAGGTGTAGTCGGGATCCTTCTCCACCAGGGTACGGGCCGTCATCATCAATGCCTGGGAGACGCCATCCACGGTCACGCCGTCGTAGAGGTTCCTGAGGGAGTCCTCGACGATCCTGGTGGCATCGACATTGGCCAGCCCCTCGCAGGCGTCCGACACCAGGGTCTCGATGCGCCCCAGGTCCAGCGGGCGGGTGGTGCCGTCGGCCAGGGTCACGTTGAGGCTGGGATGGGGCTTGGCGATGTCGTTGCCGGCAGCGGCGCGCGCCCGGGCGTGCTCCTCGCGGTAGAGCACGTAGGCGCGGGCGACGCGCTGTTCGCCCGCGCGCATCAGCGCCAGCTCGACCTGGTCCTGAATATCCTCGATGTGCAGGGTGCCGCCGTCGGGCATGCGGCGCAGGAAGGCCTGCTCGATGTCGTCGGTGGCCTGGCGGACGAAGTCGCGCACCCGCGAGGATGTGGCGGCGTTGTCGCCTTCAACGGCGATGAAGGCCTTGCTCATGGCGATGGCGATCTTGTCGGCATCGAAGGGCATGACGTCGCCGTTGCGCTTGATGACGCGCAGGGCCTTGGGTGCGGTGACGGAAACGGACGGCTGGTCCGGTGTGACAATGTGATCCATGGCGCCGGGGGTCCCTGACTGATGAGTCGAATGGTCGAAGGCCGCCTCGCAGGCGACGGTTGACAGGTACGGTGTCGGTTGTTAAGGCACATGATGTAGTGTTTGTGCCGGATCGAGACACAAGATAGTGTGCTTTTTGGCCTCCATCAAGTGGATAACCTGTGGATCATCTGTGCCCATCCATGGGGTAGAATTGAACCTTTTCTCCGGGGCCCGTCATCAGGCGTTGGAGACTTTCATTTTCGAGGTCATGCGACGGGAAGGCGCAATGCCGGATTTCAGGTATCCTTTAGCCACTGGTTTTTCGCCATTGATGTTGGCTCCCGTGAAGCACGAGCCTCGCAACCGCTCACCTGCCCACCAGGATGGAATAGAGGATGGATGACAGTTTGCAAGCCCAGGAACAGGATCATGTTCTGATCATCGAGGATGACGAGCGGCTGGCCAGCCTGACCCGCGATTATCTGGAGGCGAACGGTTTCCGGGTCACGGTTGAGGCCGACGGCTCCCGTGGCGTGGAGCGGATCCTCCACCTTCAGCCGGACCTGGTGATTCTCGACCTGATGCTGCCTGGCGAGGATGGCCTCTCGGTCTGCCGCCGGGTGCGCAGCGAATATCCCGGCCCGATCATGATGCTCACGGCACGTACCGATGATATGGATCAGGTGCTCGGGTTGGAGATGGGGGCCGACGACTATGTGGCCAAGCCGGTGCAGCCGCGGGTGCTGCTGGCGCGCATGCGTGCCCTGCTGCGCCGCGCCGAGCCGGTCGAGGTCGGCGAGGAGACCCGTCTGACCTTCGCCGATCTGGTGATCGACAACGCCACCCGCGAGGCCTGGCTGGACGGCGAGCGCATCGACCTGACCAGTGCCGAGTTCGATCTGCTCTGGCTGCTGGCCAACAATGCCGGTCGGGTGCTGACGCGAGAAGAGATCTTCGACCGCCTGCGCGGCATCAAGTACGACGGCCAGGATCGCTCCATCGATGTGCGTGTCTCGCGCATTCGTCCCAAGATCGGTGACGACCCCAATCAGCCGCACCGTATCAAGACGGTGCGCAGCAAGGGGTATCTCTTCGTCAGGGATGGCTGATCCATGCGTCGGACCCTGGCCGACAGTACCTTCCTGCGCGTCTATGTCCTCCTGGCGCTGGCGCTGCTGCTGACGTTCGGCCTGGCCCTGCTGGGGCTGGCCATGGTCGATCAGGTGCGCCGCGAGCACTACCGCGAACAGCTGGTTGAACCTCCCATGCGGGTGCTGGCCTCCTGGGTCGGCGCGTTGCCCGCGTCCGGGCGAGAGGCGTGGCTGTCGAACCGTGCCGAGCAGCTCGACATGACCCTGCGGCTGGTATCGGTCGATGACCGCTCCCTGAACTACTTCTCCCGCTCGCGTCTCGAGCGTGGCCGTGTTCTCGTCATGCCGCGGGGCGAGCATGGCTGGCGCCTCCGAGTCCTGCTGCCCGGAAGCGAGCAGCTGCTGGAGGTCGACATGGCAAGCCTCAGCGAGCAGCAGCTGCGCGGCCTCACCGACCTCCTTGCCGAGTGGCTGGTTCAGTTTCCGTCCGACGAACGTCAGGCCCAGCTGGAGCGGGTTTCCGGTGACGGCATTCCCCTGCAGTTGAGCGACACCGCGCCCCAGGGGCTGGATGACCGTCAGTTGGAACGCCTGGTCGAGGGAGAAGTGGTGATTCGGCTGCTGCCCGGACGCTGGTCCATGGCGATCTATCGCCTGCTGCCGGGCAGCGAGGCACAGAGTCGCTGGCTGGCCATCGGCCCGATAACGGCCTTCGAGCCGTTGCCGGTCTCGCTGCAGCTGCTGCTGGTGTTGCTGCTGCTCGGGGTGCTGGCAGCCATCATCTACCTGATCGTGCGTGGGGTGGAAGCCCGCATGGCGCGACTGGAAATGGCCGCGACGCGCATTGCCAGCGGGCGCCTGGATACCCGCGTCAAGGTCGAGAGCGGCGACTTCCTGGGGCGTCTGGGGATGGCCTTCAACGGCATGGCCACCCAGGTACAGTCACTGCTGCGTGCCCAGCAGGACATGATCCGTGCCGTTTCCCACGAACTGCGCACACCGGTCGCGCGCATTCGCTTCGCGGTCCAGATGGTGGAGGACATGACCGACGATCCGGCGATCCGTCGCCAGCTGGAAGGGGTCGACGGCGACATCACCGAGCTCGACGAGTTGATCGACGAGATCCTCACCTATGCCCGGCTGAACAGCGAAACGGCCAACGGCGCCAAGCTCGATACCTCGCTGGTCGATTGTCGCGCCATGGCCGAGCGGGTCATCGAGGCACTGCGTCCGCTGCATCGCGACATTCGCATCGAACTCGACGAGGGACCGGAAGTCGAGGTGCTGGTGGAACCGCGCTACCTGCAACGGGCGCTGCAGAACCTCGTCGCCAATGCCTGCCGCCATGCCCGCAGTCAGGTCGTGATTCGCCTGCAGAGTGAGCCTCGGCTGGTGCGCCTGGACGTGGAGGATGATGGCCCCGGCATACCCGCGGCGGCCCGCACCGAGGTCTTCAAGCCCTTCGCCCGCCTGGACGATAGCCGTACCCGCCGTTCCGGTGGCTACGGGCTGGGGCTCTCCATCGTGCAGAAGGTCATGGCCTGGCACGGTGGCAGCGTGATGGTGGATGCCAGCACCACGCTCGGGGGCGCGCGCTTCACCCTGCTGCTGCCCCGTCGCAACCTCATGCCGGCTTGATCCCCTCGAGGACGGCAAAGGAGGTCTCCCTTGCGGTGCGCAGGAAATCCTCCATCCAGGGCGCGCCGCGGGTCTCCTCGCGGATCGCCGCGAACAGCGTGCTCCATACGCCCTGCTCGCCCAGGGCCACGGCCTTGACGTAGTCGCGCTCCAGGTACTCGGTGAGGGCCCAGTTGGGCAGGGCGCACACGCCGCGTCCGCTGGCCACCAGCTGCATCATCATGATCGTCAGCTCGGCGGTGCGCACCTCCTTCGGCCGTACCCCTGCGGGGTCGAGGAACTGCGTGAAGACGTCGAGCCGGGAGTGTTCCACCGGATAGGTGATCAGGGTCTCCTCGGCCAGTGCCTCGGGCGTGATGAAAGGGTGGTCCGCCAGGGGGTGCTGGCGGGAGACCGCCAGCAGGCCTTCGTAACGGAACAGCGGCTCGTAGTGGATGCCGGGCAGTGGCTGAGGATCGGCGGTGATCACCAGGTCCAGGTTTTCGCGGGCCAGCGCCGGCAGGGGGTCGAAGTGGTGGCCGCCGGGGATGTCGATCTCCACCTCCGGCCAGTGGTCACGGAAGTGGTCGATGGTGGGCATCAGCCACTGGAAACAGCTGTGGCATTCGATGGCCATGTGCAGCCGTCCCTGTTCATTGCCGGCCAGCCGGGCCAGGTCGCGTTCGGCCATGCGCACCAGGGGCAGGACCTGTTCGGCCAGGGTCAACAGGCGCGTGCCGGCCCGGGTGAACGCCACCGGCTTGGACTTGCGCAGGAACAGTGGACTGCCCAGGCGCTCTTCCAGGTCCTTGATCTGGTGGGAGAGCGCCGACTGGGTCAGGTGCACGCGTTCGGCGGCTTCCACCAGCGAGCCGGCATCCCGCAGGGCGACCAGGGTGCGTAGATGGCGAAGTTCGAGCATTTGGGTGAGCCTGGTTCATGTTGATGATTAATAAGTTTAGTTTGATTCACATCTGCTGGCCAGCGAGACTTCCCGGCATCATTCATGCAGAAGGGACATCATCATGACTCAGGCTCATGTCATCGGCTATCCGCGCATCGGCGCGGACCGTGAGCTGAAACGGGCCACCGAGGCCTACTGGCAGGGTGACATCGACCGCGAGGCCCTGGAGGCCACCGGGCGCGCCCTGCGCCTGGCCAACTGGGCAGCCCAGCGCGAGGCGGGACTCGATCTGGTGACGGTGGGGGACTTCGCCTTCTACGACCAGGTGCTCGACGTCTCGGTACTGCTGGGGGCGGTGCCGGCCCGTTTCGAGGCCGAGGAAGAAGTGGCGCGGGGCGAGGTCTCGCTGGACACCGCCTTCCGCATGGCCCGAGGGCGGGCCCCCAGCGGCAAGCCGGTCGCGGCCTGCGAGATGACCAAGTACTTCGATACCAACTATCACTACCTGGTCCCCGAGCTGCATGACGGCCAGACCTTTCGCCTGGCCAGCCGCTGCCTCTTCGACCAGGTGGACGAGGCCCGGGCCGCCGGCCACCCGGTCAAGGTGGCCCTGACCGGCCCGTTGACCTGGCTGTGGCTGGGCAAGGGGGGCGGCGAGGGCTTCGACCGGCTGGCGCTGCTCGACGGTGTGCTCGATGTCTATGTCGAGGTGCTGGAGCGGCTGGCGGGGCAGGGGGTCGAGTGGGTCCAGCTCGACGAGCCGGCGCTGGTGCAGGACCTGCCCCTGGCCTGGCGGCAGGCCTTCGAGCGCGCCTACCATCGTCTGCAGGCCGCCCCGGTCAAGCTGCTGCTGGCAAGTCCCTTCGGAGGCCTGGGCGACAACCTCTCCCTGACGGTGGGCCTGCCGGTGGATGGCCTGCATATCGACGTGGTGCGGGCCCCGGCGCAGCTGGAAGCGGTGCTGGATCGCCTGCTGCCCCACAAGGTGCTCTCGGTGGGGGCCATCGACGGCCGCAATGTCTGGCGGGCCGACCTGGCCCTGTGGCGTGAGCGCCTGGCCACGGCGCGCATGCGCCTGGGCGAGCGGCTGTGGATCGCGACGAGCTGCTCGCTGCTGCACGTGCCGGTGGACCTGTCCGCGGAGACCTCGCTGGATGCCGAGCTCAAGAGCTGGCTGGCCTTCGCCCGGCAGAAGCTCGACGAGACGGCGACCCTGGCGCGTCTGCTGGATGGCCGCGCCGGCGCGGCAGACCGCGACCGCGTGGAGGCCGCCAGCCGGGCCCTGCAGTCACGTCGCGAGGCGCCTCGCCTGCATCGCCCCGAGGTGGCCGAGCGGCTGGCCGGGGTCACGGCGGGCGATACCCGGCGCCGGTCCCCCTTCGCCGAGCGTGCCGTGGCCCAGCAGCGCCACCTTGCGCTGCCGCTGTTCCCTACCACGACGATCGGCTCCTTCCCCCAGACGGCGGAGATCCGCGCCGACCGGCGCGCCTTCAAGGCCGGCGAGCTCGCGCGCGAGAGCTACGAGGCGCGGATGCGCGACGAGATCGCCCGGGTGGTGGCCCGCCAGGAGGCGCTGGGCCTCGACATGCCGGTGCACGGCGAGCCCGAGCGCAACGACATGGTCGAATACTTCGGTGAGCAGCTCGACGGCTATGCCTTCACGCGCTTCGGCTGGGTGCAGAGCTACGGGTCGCGCTGCGTCAAGCCGCCGATCCTCTTCGGTGACGTGGTCCGCCCGGCGGCCATGACGGTGCGCTGGAGCGAAGTCGCCCAGTCGCTCACCGACAGGCCCATGAAGGGGATGCTCACCGGGCCGGTCACCCTGCTGCAGTGGTCCTTCGTGCGCGACGACCAGCCCCGCGAGACCACCTGCCGGCAGATTGCCCTGGCGCTGCGTGACGAGGTCCTCGACCTCGAGGCGGCGGGCATCCGGGCGATCCAGATCGATGAGCCGGCGCTGCGCGAGGGGCTGCCGCTGCGCCGCGCCGAGTGGCAGGACTACCTCGACTGGGCGGTCGAATGTTTCCGCCTGGCGGCGTCCGGCGTGCGGGACGAGACCCAGGTCCACACCCACATGTGCTACTCGGAGTTCAACGACATCATCGAGTCGATTGCCGCCCTGGACGCTGATGTGATCACCATCGAGACCTCGCGCTCGGCCATGGAACTGCTCGATGCCTTCCAGGATTTCGCCTATCCCAACGCCATCGGGCCAGGGGTCTACGACATCCACTCGCCCAATATTCCCGAGGTCGACTGGATGGTGGCACTGATGGAGAAGGCTGCCGAGCGTATCCCGGTCGAGCAGCTCTGGGTGAACCCGGACTGCGGCCTCAAGACCCGCGGCTGGGCAGAGGTGGAGCCGGCCCTGGCCAACATGGTCGAGGCGGCACGGGAGCTGAGGCGTCGCCATGGCTGATGCCCGGTGTCGAGCCGAGAGCCGGCGCGCAGGGGCGGGACGGCTGGTATGCTGGTGATCCAGGCAACATCGCTGATATGCAAGGAGCTGCCATGCCGCGCCACATTGCTAGTGCCGTCCGTCCCTTGGCCCTGCTGGGAGCCGTCATGCTGCTGGCCGGCTGCGCCGCCACCCCGGACGGGGAGACGACGGGGCCCGAGGTCGCTGATCGCGGGGCCGCCCGAGAGTCGGGCGCGGCCGAGGAACAGCCTGCTGCCCCGCTGATGCCCTCGCTGTTCTTCCCGGGCGAGGCCACATCGCTGACGGCCTGGCGCTGTACGCCGGCCCAGGACCTGGTCACGGCCGCGACCGAGGAGGCGCTGCGACTCTGGTCGGCCCACGGGGCCTATCGGTTGCCGCCGGCGGTAGTGGCCAGCGGTGCCCGCTACCAGCAGGGCGAGCTGAGCTTCTGGAACAAGGGTGACGAGGCGGTGGTGGAGAGTGCCACCGGGCGACTCGACTGCAGGCGCGACCTGACCCAGAAGGTGCTCACCCGGCGTCAGCGGCCGGGCACCATGTTCCACGCCCGCGGCAATGAACCCGGCTGGGTGGTCAACCTGGCCAGTGACCGGCCCGAGGCGACCCTGGTACTGGACTACGGCGAGCGCGAAATGACCCTGCCCTACCGGGTGACCACCCTGGACAACGGCGAGGGGCGCATGATCCTGGCCAGCGGTCGGGCCGACACGCCTTTCGAGCTGCGCCTCGAGGCACGCGCCTGCTTCGACAACATGAGCGGTCAGCCCTTCCCTGCGCGGGTCACCCTGCGCATTGACGGCGAGCAGTATCGGGGCTGTGGCCAGGGCATTGCTCCCTGAGGAGCCGCGGACGGCCCTCGTCAGGCAGTACGCTGCCGGTCGTCAGCATTGGCCGGGCGTGCCGACCAGCCACCGACGGGGCACGAAGTCGCTGGTGCAGAGCGCAGGCTCCAGGGCGAACATGCGAGATCCCAGTCGGGAGAGGGCGTCCCGGCTACCGCGGGAGGGGGAGGGCAGCTGCTCTGAAACCTCGACCGGTTGCCAGTCGCCGTCGTCGCGGGTGGCCAGGGTGAAGGCGAAGGGGTGAAAGCCGGGAAAGCCGAGCCGCAGGTCGGTGGCCACCAGGGTCTCGCGGCCCTCGAGCTCGCGAGTCTCGTAGCGCAGGAAGGGGCCGGCGAACCAGTCGAGGCGCCGGCCGCGTGCGCTCTCGAGCGCCGTCGCTTCCAGCGCGGCGCCACGGGTGTAAGTCTCCAGCACCGGTCGACGGTCGCCGTCGAACACCCCCACCAGGGCCTCGTGATGGTGTTCGCCGTCGGCCACCGTGACCCGCCACAGCAGGGTATTGAAGGGGGTCGGTTGCACCAGCCGCGGCGCCTGCTCCAGGTCCTGCTCGGCCAGCACCGGAGTGATACGTGCCTCGACCAGCGACTTGGCGCCGATGGCGAATACCAGGTAGGCGCAGGCGAGCGCCAGTCCCCAGCGCGGCGCCCGCTGCGCCCGCCCGGTGACCAGCGCCATCCCCACGGCGACCAGCAGCGGCAGGCTGTAGAGCGGGTCGATGATGAAGACGATGGGCCAGGCCGCGGGACGCATCTCCAGCGGCCACCACAGCTGGGTGCCGTAGGTGGTCAGGGCGTCGAGCAGCGGGTGGGTCAGCAGGATGAGCCCGAAGAAGAGGCCCCAGCGGGGCAGGGTGATGTCGCGGGCCGGGGCGAAGCGCGCCGCGAGCAGCGAAAGAGCGGTGGCCAGTCCCGCCAGCACGAACAGCGAGTGGGAGAAGCCGCGGTGCTCGGTGACGTTGGCCACGGCATCGCCGTAGTCGATGACCACGTCCAGGTCGGGCAGGGTGCCGAGGGCCGCGCCGAGGAGGACCGCCTTGCGGCCCAGCCGCCGGCCGAGCACGGTGCCGCCGATTGCCGCGCCCAAGGCGGCCTGGGTAATCGAGTCCATCAGGGGTCCTTGGTCAGCGGTAAGCCTTTCCTGTGACGCCCGGCCATGCCGGGGGTTCCCCGGGGCGGCGTTCAGCCGGGTCCTGCCCAGGGCGGCCTTGCGGCCAGGATGCGTGCCTGCACCGGGCAGTCGTCGCGGTGGGCGCCGGGCAGGTAGCCGGTGCTCATCAGCAGCTCGCCCACGATCTCCGGCCCGGTGAAGCGGAAGGTGTGCCGGAAGAGGCGCACCCAGGCGGCATGCTGCAGCGGGTGGTGGTGGTCGAGCCAGGCGCGCAGACTGCCGTGCTTGGCCTGCAGCGCCCGTGCCACCCCGGCGTTGTGAATCACGGCATCGACCTTGAGTCGGTTGCGGATGATGCCGGCGTCCGCCAGTAGCCGCGCCCGCTCGGCCTCGCCATAGCCGGCGATACGCTCGATGTCGAAGCCCTCGAAGGCGGTCCGGAAGGCCTCGCGCTTCTTCAGCACGGTAAGCCAGGAGAGTCCCGCCTGGTTGATCTCCAGCACCAGGCGCTCGAAGAGGGTTCGGTCGTCGTTCACCGGGAAGCCGTATTCATGGTCGTGATAGGGCCCGTGGAACGGATGCCCGGGGGCCAGGTCGCAGTAATGGCTCATGCTGTCGCTCCGGGGGTGGCAGTGGGGCCGGGAGATGGCCGACAATCGTGCCGATACCTTATACCGGGGAGTGCCCATCATGACATCACCGCCACGCCTGACCCTTGCCGGCGTCCTGCTGGCCGCCATCGCCATCCCCGCCTGGGCCGAGACGCCCGTGGTCGAGATGCACAAGGATCCGAACTGCGGCTGCTGCACCGCCTGGGCCGAACACCTGGAGGCCGAGGGCTTCGAGGTCACGCAGCACGAGACCCGTGACATGCGCGCGGTGAAGGTCGAGCATGGCGTCTCGCCCCAGCTTGCCTCCTGCCACACCGCGGTGGTGGATGGCTACGTGATCGAGGGGCATGTCCCGGCGGCCGACATCCGTCGCCTGCTGGAGGAGCGTCCGGACGTGGCGGGCCTGGCGGTGCCGGGGATGCCCCATGGCTCTCCCGGCATGGAAACCGGACGCCACGACGACTACGCGGTGCTGGGCTGGCGGCATGACGATCGCACGCCGGCGATCTTCAACGAGTACACTCACTGATCCGAACTGACCCAGCGATAGAGAGGGGCTTGTCGCCAGTAAAGCCCCGTTCCGCTAGATAGTTTCGCTGTAAATGACAAGGAGTTGGCCATGCAGTACCTGCATACCATGGTGCGCGTCAGCGACCTCGACGCTTCGCTGCACTTCTACTGTGACCTGCTCGGCCTGACCGAGGTGCGTCGCAAGGAGAGCGAGAAGGGCCGTTTCACCCTGGTCTTCCTGGCAGCCCCGGAGGACGAGGCGCGCTCCGCCGAGCTCAAGGCGCCGGAACTGGAGCTGACCTGGAACTGGGACCCCGAGGAGTACACCGGCGGGCGCAACTTCGGCCACCTGGCGTATCGCGTGGACGATATCTATGCCCTCTGCGAGCACCTGCAGGCGAACGGCGTGACCATCAACCGTCCCCCTCGGGACGGCCACATGGCCTTCGTCAGGAGTCCCGACAATATCTCTGTCGAGTTGCTGCAGAAGGGGGAACCCCAGGAACCGAAAGAGCCTTGGGCTTCCATGGAAAACACGGGTACCTGGTAATCGCCAGGGCTCGGTGTCCGGGTGGCAGGCTCAATCCGGTCGCCAGGCCATCCGTCCGCTGCCCAGGAAGACCAGCGCCAGGGCGCCGAACAGGAAGAAGCCCTGCAGCTCCAGGGCCCAGCCGCCGTTGTCCGTGAAGGCGGTGAGCTCCCCCATGTGCACCAGGAAGATGGCCACCACCATGTTAGCGGCCATCAGCCCTCCCGCCACCCGGCTTTGCCAGCCGATGAGCGCCATCAGGGGGGCCACCACCTCGCCGATCAGCACGCCGTAGGCGAGCACCGTCGGTAGCCCCTGGTCGGCCAGGGTGTTGCCGATCCAGGTCAGGCTTCCCGGGTTGAGCAGCTTGGTCAGCCCATGGGGCAGCAGCAGGCCGGCCACGGTGAGTCGCAGGATCAGCTTGCCGAGGGCATCGTTGTGGAGCGCGTGAAGCATGCAGGGCCTCATGAGGGAACAGGAAACGGGGGAGCGGGGGAATTGTCTCGATGCCCCGGCTGGGGCAAGCTTGCCGTCTGGGCAATCGCTTCGTGCCTCAAGGACGATACCATGATGATCAAACCGTTACGCAACACTCTAATGCTTGCTGCAGGGGCCCTGCTGCTGGCCGCCTGCGGAGGTGGCCCGGCGCCCCAGGTTGCCGACGAGACCGAGGCACGGCTCGAGGGGCCATTGGTCGATCAGCGCTGGAACCTCCTGCTGGTGGGCACCGACGAGCGCCTCGAGATGCCGGAGCGTCCCCACTTCGTGATTGACCGTGACGGCCGGGTGAGCGGCAGCGACGGCTGCAATCGGCTGACCGGCCAGGTGGCGTTCGGCGAGAACAACCGCGTCGAATTCTCGGACCTGGCCACCACGCGTCGCGCCTGCCCCCGGGCCGAGGACGCCGCCCGGGTGACCGACATGCTGGAGACCGCCTACCGCTACCTGATCGACCACGACCGGCTGGTGTTCTTCGGCCCCGACCAGCGGGTATTGGGTGGCTGGCAGCGCGTGGACTGACATCGCCACCAGTGACCAGGCAAAGAAAAGGGCCATCGCAAACTGGCGTGATGCCGTCCTGTAGGAGCGATCTTTAGATCGCGAAAGAAGGCCGGAGGCCTTCCCGGCTATAAGTACTCAGCCCCGGGGCGCCTGTCGGCGCCATTCGCGCAATGAATTGCGCTCCCACAGGGGGTACTTCACCTCTTTCACACCAAAACGCGATGAACCAAAGAAAAGGGCCCGCCTGTGGCGGGCCCTTGCGGCTCGGGGAGTGGGTGACGATCAGAGCGCGGCGATCTTGTCGCGCTGCTCGACCAGCAGGCGGCGAGCCGCCTGCAAGTCGGCGAGCTTGTCGCGCTCCTTCTGCACCACCGCCTCGGGAGCCTTGGCGACGAAGCTCTCGTTGCCGAGCTTCTTCTCGACGGCGCCGATCAGCTTGTCCTGCTTGTCGATCTCCTTGGCCAGACGGGCGAGCTCGGCCTCCTTGTCGATCAGGTCGGCCATGGGCACCAGCACCTCCATCTCGCCCACCAGCTGGGTGGCCGAGAGCGGCGCCTGCTCGGGGGCGTCGAGCCACTCGACGCTCGCCAGCTTGGCCAGCTTGGCGAGGAAGGGGCGGTTGGCCGCCAGGCGCCGGGCGTCTTCCGCGCTGCCCTTGGTGAGCAGCACCTCCAGCGGCTTGCCCGGGGCGATGTTCATCTCGGCGCGGATGTTGCGTACCGCGATGATCACCCCCTTGAGCCACTCGATATCGCGGGTCGCCGCCTCGTCGACCTTGCTGTCATCACTCTCGGGCCAGGGCTGGACCATCAGGGAGTCCCCCTCGGCCTGGCAGGTGCCGGCCAGCGGCGCGACGCGCTGCCAGATCTCCTCGGAGATGAAGGGCATCATCGGGTGGGCCAGGCGCAGGATCGCCTCCAGCACGCGGACCAGGGTGCGGCGGGTGCCGCGCTTGGCCTCCGCGGCGGCGGCCTCGTCCCACAGCACCGGCTTGGAGAGCTCCAGGTACCAGTCGCAGTATTCGTTCCAGACGAACTCGTAGAGCGCCTGGGAGGCGTGGTCGAAGCGGAACTCCTCCAGGGCCCGGGTCACCTGGGTCTCGGTCTGCTGCAGGCGCGAGACGATCCAGCGGTCGGCCAGGGTCAGCTCCACCTCGCCGCCGTCGACACCGCAGTCTTCTCCTTCGGCATTTATCAGCACGTAGCGCGAGGCGTTCCACAGCTTGTTGCAGAAGTTGCGGTAGCCCTCCAGGCGGCCCATGTCGAACTTGATGTCGCGTCCGGTGGTGGCCTGGGAGAGGAAGGTGAAGCGCAGGGCGTCGGTGCCGTGGGGCTCGATGCCCTCGGGGAACTCGGCGCGGGTGGCCTTCTCGATCGCCCTGGCCTTCTGGGGCTGCATCATGTTGCCCGTGCGTTTCTCGACGAGGCGCTCCAGGTCGATGCCGTCGATCAGGTCGATGGGGTCGAGCACGTTGCCCTTGGACTTGGACATCTTCTGGCCCTGGCCGTCGCGCACCAGGCCGTGCACGTAGACCTGCCGGAAGGGCACCTCGCCCATGAACTTGCCGGTCAGCATGATCATCCGCGCGACCCAGAAGAAGATGATGTCGAAGCCGGTGACCAAGACGCTGGAGGGGTGGAAGGTCGCCAGCTCCGGGGTCTCCTCCGGCCAGCCCAGGGTGGCGAAGGTCCAGAGCCCGGAACTGAACCAGGTGTCGAGAACGTCCTCGTCCTGGGTCAGCTCGACCTCGGCGGGGAGGCCATGCTTCTCCCGGGCCTCCTGCTCGCTTCTCGCCACGTAGACGTGGCCCTCGGCGTCGTACCAGGCGGGGATGCGATGGCCCCACCACAGCTGGCGGGAGATGCACCAGTCCTGGAGGTCGCGCATCCAGGCGAAGTACATGTTCTCGTAGTTCTTCGGCACGAACTCGATGTCGCCCTTCTCCACGGCCTCGATGGCGGGCCTGGCCAGGCTCTCCACGGCCACGAACCACTGGTCGGTGAGCAGGGGCTCGATGACGTCGCCACTGCGGTCGCCATAGGGCAGGGTGTTGCTGACGGTCTCCACCTGCTCGAGCAGGCCGGCGGCCTCCATGTCGGCGACGATGCGCGCTCGCGCCGCGAAGCGGTCCAGGCCGGCATAGGCCTCGGGCAGGGTCGGATCGATCTCCGGCAGCGGCCGGCCCTGGATGTCGAAGGCCTCGGCCTGCGCCAGGATGGCGGCGTCCTGGGTGAAGACGTTGATCAGCGGCAGGTCCTGGCGGCGGCCCACCTCGTAGTCGTTGAAGTCATGGGCCGGGGTGATCTTCACGCAGCCCGAGCCCTTCTCCATGTCGGCATGCTCATCTGCCACGATGGGGATACGCCGACCCACCAGTGGCAGCTCGACAAACTTGCCGACCAGCGACGCATAGCGCGGATCCTCGGGGTTGACCGCCACCCCGGTGTCGCCGAGCAGGGTCTCGGGGCGGGTGGTGGCGACGACCAGGTGGTCCATGCCGTCAGCGGTGGTGACGCCGTCGGCCAGCGGGTAGCGGAAGTGCCAGAAGCTGCCTTGCTGGTCGCGGTTCTCGACCTCGAGGTCCGAGATGGCCGTGTGCAGGGTCGGGTCCCAGTTGACCAGCCGCTTGCCGCGGTAGATCAGGTCCTCCTCGAAGAGGCGCACGAAGACCTCCTGCACCGCCCGGTAGAAACCGTCATCCATGGTGAAACGCTCGCGCGACCAGTCGACGCTGGCGCCCATGCGGCGCAGCTGGCGGGTGATATGCCCGCCGGACTCCTGCTTCCATTCCCATACCCGGTCGATGAAGGCCTCGCGGCCCAGGTCGAAGCGGGTCTTGCCCTCCTCGGCGGCGACCCTGCGCTCGACCAGCATCTGGGTGGCGATGCCGGCGTGGTCGGTGCCCACCTGCCAGAGGGTGTCGTGCCCCTGCATCCGCCGCCAGCGGATCAGGGTGTCCATGATGGTGTCCTGGAAGGCGTGACCCATGTGCAGGCTGCCGGTCACGTTGGGCGGCGGGATCATGATGGCGTAGGGCGTGCCCTCGCCCGAGGGGGCGAAGCGGTTGTCGGCTTCCCAGCGCGCGTACCAGCGGGATTCGATCTGCTCGGGTTGGTAGGTCTTGTCCATGGGCATTCCGGGTCGAGGAGGTGGCACCGACCCATGGCAGCGCGCCTCAGGGGCTGCCAGGGTGCCGGGGATGCTGAAAAATGGGCCCGATTATAGCGTGATGCCGGGGGAGGCGTCAGCCCGCCTGGCCCTTGAGCTGGTGCGGGGTGACCGGGTAGCCGCGCTTGCGATAGGTCTGCCAGCATGCGCGCTTGGCGGTGAGCACGTCCTGGTGCTGGTTGATGATCTCGGCGACCCGCTCGAAGCGCGAGAACCATTCGGGGATCCCGGGATGCAGGTTGAGCAGCGCCTGGGGCGGCTCGCCGTCCATCGGCAGGTCCTGCCAGCCGATGGTCACCGGCACGTCCTTCGCCGCCTCGTCTCCCGCCAGGGCATGCGGCACGTAGGCATCGGCCCGGAAGGTCCAGAGCCGGCCGTCCAGGTCCCGGGCCATGGCCTCGTCCTCGGCATGCAGGTGCAGCCGGTAGCCCTTGCGATAGATCGTCTCGGCAAGCCGGCAGGCGAAGAGCAGGCGGGCCTCGAGCGTGGTATCGGGGAGAATGTAGAAGTCGACTTGGGTCATGGGTTATCGCAGAGCAAGGTGTCGTGGGGCTGGTCCGGCGACAGGGCGCGAGGGACGCTGTCCCCGGCGCCCCCTGGACGGAAGGAGGCGCAAGGCAGGGGAGGCTCAGGCCAGGCGCGTCAACCAGCCACGGGTGTCCTCGCTGCGGCCGTACTGCAGGTCGAGCAGCCGGGTGCGCAGACGCCTGGCCACCTCGTTGTCCCCCTGGGCGGAGAGGCGGATACGGTCATCCTCGGTCACCAGTTCGCCCACCGGGGTGATCACTGCGGCGGTACCACAGGCAAAGATCTCGGTGATCTCGCCGGAGGCGGCGCCCTCGCGCCACTCCTCGATGCCGATCGGGCGCTCCTCCGGGGTCAGGCCCTCGTCCCTGGCCAGGGTCAGCACCGAGTCGCGGGTCACGCCTTCGAGGATGGTATCGGTGAGGCGCGGGGTGACGAGTCGGCCATCGCGGAACACGAAGAAGAGGTTCATGCCCCCGAGCTCCTCGACCCACCTGTTCTCGGCGGCGTCGAGGAAGGCGACCTGGCTGCAGTCATGGGCCGCGGCCTCCTTCTGGGCGGCCAGCGAGGCGGCATAGTTGCCGCCGCACTTGGCGTAGCCGGTGCCCCCGGGGGCGGCGCGCTTGTAGTGCGAGGAGAGCCAGATGGAGACCGGCTTCACGCCGCCCTGGAAGTAGGCGGCTGCCGGCGAGGCGATGACGTAGTAGTCGACCTCATGGGACGGGCGCACCCCGAGGAAGGTCTCGCTGGCGATCATGAAGGGGCGCAGGTAGAGGCTCGATTCATCGGCCTCGCTGGCCGGCGTCGGTACCCAGGCGTGGTCCTGGGCGAGCAGCGCCTTGAGCGAGCCGATGAAGTCCTCGTCCGAGAGCTCCGGCAGGGCCAGGCGACGGGCGCTGCGACGAAAGCGCTCGGCATTCTTCTCCGGGCGGAAGGTCCAGACCGAGCCGTCGGCGTGGCGGTAGGCCTTGATGCCCTCGAAGATCTCCTGGCCGTAGTGCAGCACCGCGGCGGCCGGGTCCAGCGTCAGGGGACCGTAGGGGCGCACCTCATGGCCGTGCCAGCCGGCATCGAGGGTCCAGCGAACATGCGCCATGTGGTCGGTGAAATAGCGCCCGAAGCCCGGGTTATCGAGGACGTCGTTGCGGATCGTTTCCGCGGTGGGGCAAGTGGAGGGGCTCACGGAAAAGCGTTCTAGGGACACGGCAACAGGTCTCCGCTACTGGCGAGGCGCATCCGGGCGCCCGCGGCACTGAACAGGGTACCGGGCCAGCGAAGGCCCGGTGCATGGAAGTCGATACCCACATGAAAAGGTCACCACTGCAAAAAGGCAACCCCGCCGGGAGTGAAATCAGTCATCGGTGATCTCGACCTCGTTGTCGGCCTCGCGGTCCAGCAGATACTGGGTCAGCAGGCCCACCGGGCGGCCGCTGGCTCCCTTCTCCTTGCCGGAAGCCCAGGCGGTGCCGGCGATATCCAGATGCGCCCAGGGAAAGGTGTCGGCGAAGCGCGAGAGGAAGCAGGCGGCGGTAATGGTGCCTGCCGGGCGGCCGCCGATGTTGGCGAGGTCGGCAAAGTTGGAGTCGAGCTGCTCCTGGTACTCGTCCCACAGCGGCAGGTGCCAGGCCCGGTCCCAGGCGGTCTCGCCGGCATCGAGCAGGTCCAGTGCCAGATCATCATCGTTGGCGAGCAGGCCGGTAGCATGGTGGCCCAGGGCGATGATGGCGGCACCGGTGAGGGTGGCGATGTCGACCACGCTGGCCGGCTCGAAGCGCTCGGCATAGGTCAGGGCATCGCACAGCACCAGGCGGCCCTCGGCGTCGGTGTTGAGCACCTCCACGGACAGCCCCTTGAGGGTCTTGATGATGTCGCCGGGCTTGGTGGCACGGCCGTCGGGCATGTTCTCGGCGGCGGCGACGATGGCCACCAGGTTGATCTTCGGGCGGAGGGCGAGCACGGCGGTGACGGTGCCGAACACGCTGGCCGCCCCGCACATGTCGAACTTCATCTCGTCCATGCCCTCGCCGGGCTTGAGCGAGATACCGCCGGTGTCGAAGGTGATGCCCTTGCCGACCAGCACATGGGGCGCGTCGTCGGGGTTCTCGGCGCCCCGGTACGTCATGACGATCAGCCGCGAGGGCTGCTCGCTGCCACGGCCCACGGAGAGCAGGCTGTGGGCACCCAGGCGCTCCAGGGCCTCCTCGTCGAGGATCTCCACGGAGAGTGCCCCGTCGGAGCCCTGGCCCAGTGCCTCGGCCTGTTCGGCCAGGTAGCCAGGCGTGCAGACATTGCCCGGCAGGTTGCCCAGGGTGCGGGTGGTGGCCACGCCCTGGCCGATGGCATCACCGATACGTCCGCCCTGGCGAGCCGACTCGGCATCGTCCTGCTCGCTGACCAGCAGAGTGACGCGGGAAAGCCGAGGCGCGGGGGCCTTCTCGGACTTGAACGTATCGAAGCGATAGATGGCGCGGTGAGCGGCCTCGGCCACCATCCGAGCCTTCCAGTCGCAGGCCCGCTCGGGTACCGGCGCGTCGGTGAAGGCCACGGCCACCTCCTCGACGGGCAGGGCCGTCAGGGCGGTAAAGGCGGCGTCGAGTGCCTTGCGGAAGGCGCTTTCCCGGCAGCTGTCTCGCTCACCCAGGCCCACCAGCATCAGTCGGTCGGCATTGAGCCCCGGGGCAAAGGGAACCGTCAGCACATTGCCCAGCCTGGCATCGAAGTCACCGCGCTCGATCAGCTGGCCGATCAGCCGCTCGCTGACATGGTCGAGCTTGGCGGCAGCGGGCAGCAGCTCGCCGTCCTTGAAAACCGGTACCACGAGGCAGGCCGTCTCGGCCTTGGCGGGGTTGGCCGTCTGAACAGGGAATTCCATGGTGGCTCCACAAGACTCGCTTTGGGGTTACAAGCAAAGAGGGATTCTGGATAATGCCGGCACGTTGCCGAAGAGTTCCAGTGTACCCAAGGCAAGGCGTCATTGCATGGAAGATGGCCAGGCCCCGCGGGGCACCGGGCCGGGAGACAGCGTTGATCATATTCCGTTACCTGACCCGCGAGATCCTGCTGACCATGGCTGCCGTGGCCGGCGTGCTGTTGCTGGTGATCATGGGCAGCCGTTTCATCCGCTACTTCTCCAACGCCGCCGAGGGCGAAATTCCGGCAAGCATTCTTGGCACCCTGATGCTCTTCCACCTGCCGGGGTTCCTCGAACTGATCCTGCCACTGGCCTTCTTCCTGGGTATCCTGCTGGCCTACGGGCAGCTCTACCTCAACAGTGAGATCACCGTGCTGGTGGCCTGCGGCACCAGCCCCAATCGCCTGCTGCAGGTCAGCATGGTGCCCGCCGCCCTGGTGGCGGTGCTGGTGGCGGCATGCAGCCTCTGGCTGACCCCGGCCGGGGCCCTGCATAACGAGGTGCTGATCGAGGAGCAGCGCAGCCAGCTCGACTTTTCTGCCCTGACACCGGGACGCTTCCTGGACTTCGGCGGCGGACGGACGGCCTATACCGAGGCCATGAACGAGGACCAGAGCCGAATGCAGGAGGTCTTCATCAGCGAGCGACAGTCGCGGGGCGACGGAACCCCGGAGAGCGTGGTGACCCGAGCCGGCACGGGCTACCAGACTGTCGACCCCGAGACCGGCAGCCGCTTCCTGGTGCTCGCCGATGGTGAGCGTTACAGCGTGGATCCCGGGCGTGCCGAGGCCGAACGGCTGGCGTTCGGCACCTATGCGGTACGCCTCTCGGGGGCAGCCGAAGCCCCCGAGCTCGATGCGCCCGAATACGCGACTACCGCCTCGCTTCTCAGCGATGATGCCCTGCCGGCGCGAGCGCAGCTGCAGTGGCGGGTGGGGCTGCCGCTGATGGTCTTCATTCTGACCCTGATGGCCATGCCGCTTTCCCGGGTCAATCCCCGCCAGGGGCGCTTTGCCAAGCTGCTGCCCGCCATCTTCCTCTATGTGGCCTACCTCAGCCTGTTGCTGGCGGCCCTGGATGCCATCGGCCGCGGCAGCTGGCCGGTGGCGATAGGGATGTGGCCGGTCCATGGCGGTTTCCTGGTCATCGGCCTGGCGATGATGGCCCGGGCCCAGCACAAGGGGATGAGTGGATGATCATCGACCGTCTCGATCGCTATATCGCCCGCAACGTGCTGGGGGCCATCGTGGTGGTGCAGGTGGTGCTGCTGGGCCTGGACCTGGTGATCACCTATATCAATGACCTCGGCGACGTGGAGGGTGGCTATGGCGCCTTCGAGGTACTGATCTACCTGCTGATGCGTCTGCCCTGGCGCTTCTACCAGTATGCGCCGGTGGGGGTGCTCATCGGCGCGTTGATCGGCCTGGGCAGCATGGCCTCGAGCAATGAGCTGACGGTGATGCGCGCCGCCGGGCGCTCGCTGGTCCGCATCCTATGGGGCGTGATGAAGCCCATCATCCTGGTGATCCTGTTGGTGCTCGTCATTGCCGAGTTCGTCAGCCCGCGCACCGAGCAGTTCGCCAGCGCCTGGCGCCTCGAGCAGATGCAGGGCGAGGGCGCGCTCCTCACCGAGCGCGGTGGCTGGCAACGCGAGGGCGACAGCTTCTATCGCTTCGGGGCCATCCGTGCCGACGATACCGTGCTTGACCTGACCCGTTACCGTTTCGATGACAGGGTCCTGCGCGAGGCGACCAGTGCCCGACGGGCGGTTTGGCGCGATGGGCGCTGGATGCTGGAGGATGTGGCGGTGACCCGCTTCCACGAGACCCGTACCGAGGTCGAGCGCCACGACACCCTGGGCTGGCAGACCGACCTGACGCCGGCGCAGCTCGACCGACTGCTGCGTGACGTGGATAGCCAGGCCCCCAGCGAGCTGTGGGCCTATGCCCGCTACCTGCATGACCAGGATCAGCAGGCGACTCAGCCGCTGCTCCATTTCTGGCAAAAGATGCTGATGCCGCTGACCATGGCATCGCTGGTGCTGGTGGCAGCCTCCTTCGTGTTTGGCCCCCTGCGCAGCGTGGCCGCCGGCACCCGGGTCTTCTACGGGGTCGTGACCGGCCTGGTCTTCAAGTACCTGCAGGACCTGCTGGGACCGGCCTCCACGGTATTCGGCTTCTCGCCGGCCTGGGCGGTACTGGCACCGACCCTGTTGTGCGCCGGGGTCGGCTTCTACCTATTGCGCCGTACTGGCTGAGGCGAGGAATTCATGCAACGACGTTTCGACCAACTCGATGATGTCCACCCCGCGGGCCTCGGCCGGCGACTGGGCGCCATGCTCTACGATGGCCTGCTGATACTGGCCGTCTGGATCGTCGTGGTCTCGGCCCACCTGGCCGTCGTGCGGCTGGTGCTGGAGGTGCCGGCGGAGCAAGTCGGCACGGGACTCGTCCAGGTGACCTCGCTGCGCTTGCTGCTGGCCATCAGCGCCTTCGCCTTCTTCGCCTTCTTCTGGACTCGCGGCGGCATGACGCTGGGCATGCAGGCCTGGCGACTGCGGGTGCAGACCCTCGATGGCCGCTCGATCACCGCTTTCCAGGCGCTGCAGCGCTTCCTGGTGGCCGGCATCTCGCTGGCCGCCTTCGGCCTGGGTTACCTGTGGGTCCTGGTCGACGGTGAGAAGCGCAGCTGGCCGGACATCGCCTCCGGTACCCGTGTGGTCGTTCTTCCCAAGCGCCGTTGAGGGGCGCATGACGCGCCAGTCCTGACTTCGGTCAGGTTTTTGCAGGATGCCGCTTGCGATTACCCATGCGAATCATTTACATTCATGGCATGGCCAGCGTGAGGTGATGTGATGTACGTGTGCATTTGCAAGAACGTGACCGACCACCGGATCCGGGGCATCGTCGAGGACGGCGCGCGCAGCTGGCGCGAGGTTCAGCAGGCCACCGGGTGCGGCACCCAGTGCGGCAAGTGCGCCTGCACCGGCAAGGACATCACCCGGGAGGCGATCCGGGACGAGCTGAGTGCCGCGGCCGATGGCCTTGCCTACGCCGTTTGATAGTAATCGTCATTGTTCTCTTTCGCCTTAACAAGTCCATGATTTGATTGAGTTTTACGTCACATTCCCTAGACTGTCAGGGTAGCAGCTGGCCACAGCTCGGTGGTCATGCCAAGCTGGCAGCAAGCTCACTGACAACCCAGACCGAGGTAATGTGATGAAAGGCGACAGCAAGGTCATCGAACACCTGAATACCGCACTCGGCAACGAGCTGGTGGCCATCAACCAGTACTTCCTGCATGCCAAGATGTACAAGGACTGGGGCCTGAAGGCGCTGGCCAAGTGGGAATACGACGAATCCATCGAGGAGATGAATCACGCCGACAAGCTGATCGAGCGCATCCTCTTCCTCGAGGGTGTGCCCAACCTTCAGGACCTGGGCAAGCTCAACATCGGCGAGAACGTGCGCGAGATGCTCGAGTGTGACCTGAAGATCGAGCACGAGGGCCGCAACGACTACATCGAGGCGATCACCTACTGCGAGCAGGTGAAGGATTACGTCAGCCGCGACCTCTTCCGTGACATTCTCGCCGACGAGGAGGATCACATCGATCACATCGAGACCGAGCTCGGCCTGATCGACAAGGTCGGCCTCGAGAACTACCTGCAGACGCAGATGCAGGAAGCCGGCGAGGAGTGATCCCTCTCGCTGCGTTCCGCTTTCCCTCACCGGCGCCCTCGTGGCGCCGGTGACGTTTCGCCACCCCCTCCTCATCCCTCGCCAATGTTCTACGCTGGTGCATAGCTCCCCTGGAACGCCAGGCGCTGCGCCGTGATGACGTCATACCGGCAGCGCCGCTGCTGTGTCAGTACGTGCCATTCCCGACCATCGGGCAAGGTGCTCGACCTGGCAGGCTTCCTGCATCACAACAACCACAACGATCAACGCGAGGGCATTTCCATGAGTCGTCACCTTTCCCACCACACCGGTCAGCATGGCGTTGTGCTCGGTCTGTCGCTTGTCGGCATCATGCTGTCCAGCGGCGTCCTGGCCGACGAGACCCGCATCCGCTTCCAGCTCGATTGGCGCTACGAGGGGCCATCCGCGCCCTTCCTGATGGCGGTGGAGCGCGGTTACTTCGCTGAGGAGGGACTCGATGTTCAGGTCGACTCTGGCAGCGGTTCAGCCGGGGCCATCAATCGGATCGCATCGGGCGCGTACGAGATGGGTTTCGGGGATCTCAATGCGCTGGTGGAGTTCCTGGCCGAGAACCCTGACGGGCCGGGCATCCAGGGGGTCTATGTGGTCTACAACGGTTCCCCGGCCGCCGTGTTCGCCCGCCAGGATCGGGATATCGCATCGCCGACGGACCTGGCCGGCAAGTCCCTGGCCGCTCCGGCCTTCGATACTGGCTACCGGGCCTGGGGCATCTTCGCCGCCGCCAATGACCTCGCCGCCGATGCTGTCGAGTGGCAGAACGTCGACCCGACCCTGCGTGAGACCCTGCTGGTACGCGGCGATGTGGACGCCATCACCGGCTTCTATTTCACCAGCCTGCTCAACCTCGAGGAGCGCGGCATGGACGAGGAGGACCTGACCATCATGCCCTTCCCCGAGTATGGGGTGCCGCTCTACGGCAATGCCATCATCGCCAGCGAGGCCTTTGCCGAGGAGAATCCCGAAGCGGTGAAGGGCTTCCTGCGTGCCTTCAACCGTGCACTCGCCGAGACCCTGGCCGACCCCGAGGGCGCCATCGACTATGTGCAGGCACGTGACGGCCTGATCGACGAGGAGATGGAGACCCGACGCCTCAAGCTGGCCATCGAGAGCGTGATCGACACCGAGGATGCCCGGGCGCACGGCGCCGGCGCAGTGGACGAGGCGCGCCTGGCCAACGCCATCCAGCTGGTGGCCGATGCCTACGACCTGCCCGAGGTGCCGTCGACAGAGCGGGTCTTCAACTCTCGCTATCTGCCCGCGCAGGACGAGCGCATGATCTTCCCTGGCCAGGGGGAGTGACCATGGGGGAGAGCACCACGCCCGAGGCGGTTGTCTCGGCGTCTCGCCGGCAGGAGAATGCGGTCCCGTTCGTGGCTTTCGACCGGGTCAGCCTGGCCTATGATGACAGCGGCAATGCCATCGAAGAGATCTCGCTCACCATCGAGGAAGGCGAGTTCGTGGCCTTCGTGGGACCCTCAGGCTGCGGCAAGTCGACTTTCATGAAGCTGTGCACCGGCCTCCATGCGCCGACGGCGGGCAGCGTGCGGGTCGACGGCGATCCGGTCGGCGGGCCGCTGAAGATCTGTGGCATGGCCTTCCAGAGTGCCAACCTGCTTCCCTGGCGCACCACGCTGGATAACGTACTGCTGCCGCTGGAGATCGTGAAGCCCTATCGCTCGCAGTTTCGTCGTCGGCGGGCCGAGTTCGCAGGCTGGGCTAGAGAACTGCTGCGCACCGTAGGCCTCGAGGGCTACGAGGATCAATACCCCTGGCAGCTCTCCGGCGGCATGCAGCAGCGCGCTTCCATCTGTCGCGCACTGATCCACCGGCCGCGGCTCTTGATGCTCGACGAGCCCTTCGCGGCACTGGACGCCTTCACCCGCGAAGAGCTGTGGTGCGTGCTGCGAGACCTCTGGGAGGCCCAGCGCTTCACCGTGGTGCTGGTCACCCACGACCTGCGCGAGGCCGCCTTCCTGGCCGACACCGTCTACGTGATGAGCCGGCGGCCCGGGCGGATTCTCGAGGCACGATCCATCGAATTCCCGCGCCCTCGCCCCCTGGAGATGACCTTCGATTCGTCCTTCACCACCCTGGTGCAGTCGCTCCGCTCGCGGATCGGCGAGATCCGCGGCAGCTGAGGAGTTCCCATGAACCGCAATAATCGGTTGCTCGAACGGCTGGCCCCGTGGATTGCCGTACTGGCATTGCTCGTGATCTGGGAAGTGGTGGTCCGTGCCTTCGCGGTGCCGGCCTTCATCTTCCCCAGTGCCTCGGCGACCGCCCAGGCACTGGTCACCTTCGCCGGCCCCATCGGGATGCACTCCTGGCAAACCTTGTGGACCACCATGGCGGGCTTTGGCCTGGGGGTAGCAGTGGGGCTGGTGCTGGGGTTCATCATTGGCTCGTCACGCTTCCTCTATCACGCCTGCTACCCGTTGCTGATAGGGTTCAACGCCATCCCCAAGGTGGCCTTCGTGCCGATACTGGTAGTGTGGTTCGGCATCGGTTCGGTACCGGCGATCCTCACCGCCTTCCTGATCTGCTTCTTTCCCATCGTCGTCAACGTCGCCACCGGCCTCGCGACCCTGGAGCCGGAGTTGGAGGACGTGCTGCGGGTGCTGGGTGCGAAGCGCCTGGATGTGTTGCTCAAGGTGGGGTTGCCACGCTCGCTACCCTACTTCTTCGCCTCGCTCAAGATCGCCATCACCCTGGCGTTCGTGGGCACGGTGGTCTCCGAGACCGTGGCCTCCAACCAGGGCATCGGCTATCTGATGATGAGCGCCGGCTCACAGATGCGCATGTCGCTGGTGTTCGCCGGACTGATCGTGATCAGTGCCATGGCCATGGTGATGTATGAACTCTTTTCCCTGCTGGAGAAACGGATGACCGCCTGGGCTCACCGCGGGCAGCGCTAGCGGGCCACGCATCAGAACGCCTTCTCCAGGGCGAAGCGTGGCACCGGCTCACCCTGAACATCGACGGTTTCCACGAACATCCCCATGGGGCGCGTCCAGAGCTCATAGTCGCCGTACAGGGCGCGATAGACCACCAGCGACTCCTCGGTCTCGCTGTGTCGGGCGATGCCGAGCACTTCGTAGAGCGAGCCCTTGTAGTGGCGGTAGATGCCGGGACGAGGGAGGTGGTGTTCCATGGGGTGGCTCCTGTGGTTTCAAGGGCAGGGTCTGAATCGCGGCCTCAGGGGGGAGTGCGGGCCGCTTTCGCCAGCCGAGCCAGCACCCGGGCGGCGGCGGTGAAGCCGAAGCTGCCGGTGACGAAGGTGGCGGCGCCGAAGCCCGAGGCGCAGTCGAGCCGAGTGGCTTCTCCGTCGGCGGGTTTCTGGAAGCATACCTCGCCATCACTGCCGGGATAGACCAGCTGCTCGTCCGAGTAGACGCACTCCACCGAGAAGCGCCGCCTGGGATTGCGAGAAAAGCCGAAGTCGCGACGCAGCCGGGCGCGCACCTTGGCGAGCAGCGGGTCGTGTTCGGTGCGGGTCAGGTCGGCCACACGGATGCGGGTCGGGTCGGTCTGGCCACCCGCGGCGCCGGTCACCACGACCGGCAACTTGCGGCGCTTGCACCAGGCGATCAGCGCTGCCTTGGCAGCCACGCTATCGATGGCGTCGACCACGCAGTCGGCATCGGCGGGGATGCGCCTGGCCAGATTGGCGGGCGTGACGAAGGCGGTATCTGCCACCACCTCGATGCCCGGCTGGATGGCCCGGCAGCGTTCGGCCAGCACCTCGACCTTGGGACGGCCGATGGTGCCGTCCAGGGCATGCAGCTGACGGTTGACGTTGGACACGCAGACATCATCAAGGTCGATCAGCGTCAGTCGGCCGATGCCGGAACGCGCCAGGGCCTCCACCGTCCAGCTGCCCACGCCGCCCACGCCCACCACCACCACATGGGCCTGACGGAAATGCGCGAAGGCGCGAGTGCCGTAGAGTCGGCGGATGCCGCCGAAACGGGTATCGGTGTCGTCCGGGGCAGCAACGGGGGAGGGAGTGAACTCGGTCATGGCATCACGCTCGGGTGGTGGAGGCGTCGAGGAGGCGTGGGCAAATGGCCCGACCAGCCGAAGCGCTCGAAGAGCATTGTCATGGAAGCGTCCAGGGGGCAGCAGAGGTCGAGACGTTCTCCGCTCACCGGGTGAGCGAAGGCCAGACCCACCGCCGCGAGCAGCAGGCGCGGGCATTCCAGCTGCTCGGCGAAGAAGCGGTTATGGTTGCCCTTGCCATGCTTGGCATCGCCGATGATCGGGTAGCCGCGCCGGGAGAGGTGGCGGCGGATCTGGTGGCGACGCCCGGTCTGCGGCCGCGCCTCCATCAGCGAGTAACGGCTCTGGGGGTAACGGTCGACCTGCACCGGCAGCTCCACGCTGTCGACCCGGCGGACCTCGGTCACCGCCTCTCTGGCCGGCATCTCCGCCTTGGGGCGGTGGCCATCCTCCTCGCGCAGGGGATAATCCAGCCGCTCCTGCTGCGGACCGATGCCCCGCACGACTGCCAGGTAGCGTTTCTCGACCCGGTGTGCCGTAAAGGTCGCCTGGAGGCTTGCAGCGATCTCGGGGGCGAGCGCGAAGACGATCACCCCGGACGTCGGGCGGTCCAGACGGTGGACGGGGTAGACCCGGCGGCCGAGCTGGTTGCGCAGCCGTTGCAGCAGCACGTCGCGCTCGCCGCGAGCCAGCGCAGTGCGATGCACCAGCAGGCCCGCCGGCTTGTGCACGGCGACCAGGTGGTCGTCCTGATGGAGTAGGCTCAGCGGAGCAGTCATCGAGGCACCGTCAGGGGGCAAGGGGCGCCATTGTCGCCGGCCGGCAGCGTCCTGTCATCCCGACCCTGGGCCGTCGAAGCCGCGAAAGTGCTGCGCAAGGTCGATACCACCGCTAGTCTGGACATCATGACATCTCGTCGACGCCAGCTGGGGACCCTGCTGATGGCGCTGGGCCTGCTCCCCACCCTGCTCACAGGCTGTGCCGGCCTGAACCGACACCACCAGGCGCTGCTGGTGCTGGGTGACCTGTCGGCGGGCAGCGAGGAGAGCCGGCTGAAGCGTCTTACCGAGCCACCCCGCCGTGAGGGGCGCGAGTATGGGCGACAGGGTCGCAGCTACCAGGCGGATATCTACCATCCACCTGAGTCGCATCGGGGCTCGCTGATCCTGGTGCATGGTTTCACCGAGCAGGGCCGGCGCGATCCGCGCCTGGTGGCGCTGGCAATGACTCTCGGCCGGGTGGGCTTCAGGGTCATGGTGCCGGAGCTCGACGGGTTGCGGGACTACACCATCAGCACCCGCGAAGTGACAGCGATCGCCGATGCCATTCACCATGCCACCCGGAAGGCGCCTGCAGCGCCATCGCGGACGGCAGTGGCGGCGGTCAGCTTTGCGGTGGGGCCGACGCTGATGGCTGCCATGGATGACGAAGTGGCCTCGGCGGTGAGCTTCGTGGTGGCCGTGGGCGGTTACTACGACATGACGGAGATGCTGCGTTATGTCACGACCGGCGAGGATCGCGGCGACGCCGACCGGGCAGTAGTACCCCCGCCCCAGCGGGAGGCCCGCTGGGCCGTACTGTTGAGCCAGCTGCACTGGCTGGAAGATGAGCGGGACCGGGTCCTGCTCGAGACCATCGCCCGGCGCCGACTGACTGACCCGGAGGCGTCGGTGACCGATGAAGTCCGCCGACTGGGGGCATCGGGTAGGGCACTCCTTGATCTGGTGACCAACGAGGATCCGGACCGTGTGGAGGCCCTGATCGCCCAGCTGCCGCCAGCCTTGGGCATGGAGCTCGAGGCGCTGGATCCGTCGCGCCGCTCGCTCGACAACCTGCAGGCCAGGCTGGTGCTGATTCACGACACGCACGATCGCGTGATCCCGATCAGCCACAGCCGACGCCTGAGTGATGCCTTGCCGCCAGGTCAGGCGCGCCTCTTCGAGGCCGGGGCCCTGCAGCATGTGGCGGTGTCGCCGGGCTGGCGGGATGGCTGGGGCCTCTGGCGAGCGCTGGCGCACGTTCTGGCCCTGGGGGAGGCGCAGTAACGTTGGCAGAGATCCGGGGATCCCACCATGGTCGGCTCGCCTTGCGCTGCACGATTCGTCATGCTGGGGAGCCCGTTTTCCCGGAGCCTGACGATGAAGCATTCGCCCTCCTATCGCCTTGCCGCCACCATCCTGCATGGCTTCGACGAGTATCGCTCGCGTTTCAAGCAGATCACCGCGGATGCCAGTCGCCGCTTCCGGGATGCGGCCTGGCGCGAGGCTCAGCAGGCCTCGGCGGAGCGCATCAACCTCTATGACGAGAAGGTTCAGGATACCCTGGCCAGGCTGCGGCGCACGTTCGACGATGACCTGTTGACCCACTGCGAGTGCTGGCGGGAGGCGCGGCAGCACTATGCCGAGCTGATCGACCAGCGGCTGGACTACGAACTGGCCGAGACCTTCTTCAACTCGATGTTCTGCTCCCTCTTTCACCACCGTCATATCCGCAATGACTGGATGTTCGTCTACAGCTCCCGGGATCAGGCGGCGCATCACTCCGGCCTCGAGCTGTGTCGCCGCCGGTGCGTGAACGGTGACTGGGCAGCGGGATTGCGCTGGGCCCTGGGTGAGGCCCGCTTCGAGACCCCCTTCGTCGATCTGGCGCGGGATGCAAGGCTTGGCAGCGAGATGCTCGAACGCTTGCTGCCCAAGGCGATCTTCGAGGACCCCGGGGCCGAGATTGAGTTGATCAAGAGCGTCTTCTACCGCAACAAGGGCGCTTACCTGGTCGGACGGGTGCTGGGCGGGGGAGAGCAGGTGCCGCTGGTGCTGCCGGTGCTGCACGAGAAGGGCGAGGGGCTGCACCTGGATACCGTCCTGATCGAGCCCGACGAGGTATCGATCATCTTCTCCTTCACTCGGGCCTACTTCCAGGTGAAGGTGGAGGTGCCCAGCGAGTTCGTGCACTACCTCCAGGAGCTGATGCCCGACAAGCCTCAGGGCGAGCTCTATGCCGCCATCGGCTTCTTCAAGCACGGCAAGACGGAGTTCTTCCGGGCCCTCAACCGCCAGGTAGCGAGGCGAGAAGACACCTTCATCATCGCCCCGGGGGTGCGTGGCATGGTCATGGCGGTGTTCGTGCTGCCCTCCTTTCGCACCGTGTTCAAGATCATCAAGGACCGCTTCGACCCGAGCAAGGACATGTCCCGCGACAACGTGCGGGAGAAGTACCGTCTGGTCAAGCGCCATGACCGGGTGGGGCGCATGGCCGATACCCAGGAGTTCTCCAACTTCATTGCCCGCCAGGACCACTTCGACCCCGAGTGCCTGGCACACCTGCTGGAGGTGGCACCCTCCACGGTCTACCTGCGCGGTGACAAGGTCATCATCAAGCACTGCTACACCGAGCGCATGATGACCCCGCTCAACCTCTATCTCGAGCAGTGCGACGCCGCCGAGACCCGGGCGGTGCTCAAGGACTACGGCAACGCCATCAAGCAGATGGCCGCCGCCAACATCTTCCCCGGTGACATGCTGCTCAAGAACTTCGGGGTGACCCGCCATGGCCGGGTGGTGTTCTACGACTACGACGAGATCAGCTATCTCACCGAGTGCAATTTCCGGCACATCCCGGAGCCCATGTATCCGGAACAGGAGCTGGCCGACGAGCCCTGGTACTCGGTGGGGCCCAACGATATCTTCCCCGAGGAGTTCGGTCCCTTCCTTTTTGCCGATATCAGATTGCGCAAGCTCTTCCACGAGCTGCATCCGGAGCTGTTCGACGCCGATTACTGGAAGGGGCTGCAACAGGCGATCAACGACGGCCGCGTGATCGATGTCTACCCCTACCGCAACAAGCGTCGCTTCGCCGGCGGTGACGGCAACGGGCTGACGTATTGAAGGGACATGAAGGGCTTGCCCGGCACCCTGAACGTCGCCAGTCTATGCTGAAGATAATCGCGGCACCCTGTGTGGTTCGGCAACCCAGGAGAACGCTCATGTTGGATCTGATAGCGCCTCCGGCGGCACACGTCGTGGCGATGAGGGCGGGAGGCGTGGTGACCGGCCACGAACTGCAGAGCGCCATCGAGGCCATCGATGCCGCCAAGCGCGATCATCCACGGATCAGCCTGGTGGTCGAGGTCGACGGTCTGCGCTTCATGACCCTGACCGCGCTGCTCAAGGACGTGGGCTATGGCCTGACCCAGCTCGGCGATCTCGACCGCTACCACCGCGCCGCCGTGGTCACCGACCAGGCGTGGATCGAGCATCTCGCCCATATCGAGGAGCGTCTTTTCAAGACCGTGGAGATACGCACCTTCCCCCTGCACGACCACGCGGCCGCCATGGCCTGGGCCGCGGAACTGCCCATGGGGGACCACGAGGACCCGGAGGAGGATGGCTACCACGGCGCCTGAGCGTGACTCTGCCGCCTTGCCATCAGGCGTCGGCCTCGGCCTTCCTCCCGAGGTGAGGCAAGGCACAACGGCGGGGCTGGCGTCGGAGCCCGCGCCGATCGATGTCCCGCGCAGCACCGGGGGCTGGGTGGGGATTCCTTCATCTTGATTCCGGCCCGTCCGTCGGCGGGCAACCAGCGGATCAGCCAGTCAGAGGTTGTGAATGGCAGAGCAGCGTGCCCCGCATCTGGTGGTCTTCACCGGTGCCGGTATCAGTGCCGAGAGTGGTATCCAGACCTTCCGCGCCGCGGATGGCCTGTGGGCAGATCATCCCGTCGAGGAGGTCGCCACGCCCGAGGCCTGGCGTCGGGACCCCGAACGGGTGCTGCGCTTCTACGACCGACGCCGCGAACAGGTGCGCCGCGCCCGCCCCAATGCCGCCCACAGGGCCCTGGCGGCGCTCGAGAAGCAGGGCTTCCGGGTCAGCATCATCACCCAGAACATCGATGATCTTCACGAGCGGGCCGGGTCTCGCCATGTGCTGCACCTGCATGGCGAGATCCTCAAGGCGCGCTCCTCGGTCGACCCGCGCATGCACTACCCGTTGCCCCGCGGAGGCATCCGCCTCGGGGATATCTGCGACAAGGGCAGCCAGCTGCGCCCCGACGTCGTGTGGTTCGGCGAGAGCGTGCCGCACTTCGCTGATGCCTGCGAGGTCGCCGCCCGGGCCGATCTGCTGCTTGTGGTGGGCACCTCGCTTGCCGTGATGCCGGCGGCCTCGCTGCTCGATCATGCCCCCCTGGACGCCCCCTGCGTGCTGGTCGATCCCGAGGCCGATGCCCTGGCGCCACGGGGCGTGGCTCGCCTGGGCCAGCCGGCGGGGAAGGGCGTGCCGGCGCTGGTGCGGCACTGGAAGCGAGAGGGCCGGCTCTGGCTGCCGGAAACGGTGTGGGAGGCGTGAGCCATGCTAGAATGCCGCCCCTTTCGGTTCCGGGACCCCACACCACATGCAGGACGACACCTTCAATGACGCCGTCATCGACCGAGACCCCGCGACGGGCCATCCGCGACCGCCGCGTCGCGCGTTCAAGGCACGCGGCAGCTTCGTCACCCGTTGCGAGGGGTGCAACCTGCCGGCGCTGAACTGCCTCTGTCCCTACCGGGTGAGCGCCACGAGCGACGCGAAGGTGTGGCTGCTCACCCATCCCCTGGAGTTCCACAAGCCCACCAACACCGGGCGGCTCATCGGTGACATCCTGCCCGACACCGAGGTCTTCACCTGGTACCGGACGGCCCCCGACCCGCGGCTGCTGGCACTGCTCGAGGACAGGCGCTACGCGCCCTGCGTGATCTTTCCCGATGATCAGCCGGACTATGCCGACCGGGTAGTCGGCATGGAGCATGTGACGGCCAATCAGGCAGATGGCCGGATACCGGTGTTCATCATCCTCGACGGGACCTGGCGTCAGGCACGGCGGATCTTTCGCAAGAGCCCCTACCTCGATCGACTGCCGGTGTTGCCATTGAGCACCGAGCGCCTCACCCGCTACCGGCTGCGCAAGCCGGCCTCCGCTGCCCACCTCTGCACCGCCGAGGTTGCCATCGAGTTGCTGCGCCAGGCAGGGGATGCCGAGGCGGCCGAGGTACTCGATGACTATTTCGATGTCTTCAATGCAAGCTATGCGGCGAGCCGGCGTCACGAGAAGCTCGAGACGCCTTCGCCTGCCATGCTGAGGCTTCAGGCCAGGCGTCAGGCGCATGAATCAGGCTCACATGAAGGTTGAACGTTGTCACAGGCAGGGCGAGCTCGAAACATTCTGTCGCCTTCCAGGGGCATCTTCCCCGTCTCAGTACAATGAAGTTTGCAAAAACAGCGCGAGAACTTAACAAACGCTACACCCTGTTCCAGGCATGGCGCATAGACTGTTGGCACATCGGTCCAGTACCGCCGTTCGACAGGCAAAGGGTGTCATGCGTCAGCCTATGGTTTCAGCTTCCACGTTGAGTCTTGCGGGGCGGCTCTTCGGGTCCATCGTCGATCATGGCCCGCAACTCTCCATCATGGCCGGCAGCATGCCGGCCCCGCACATGGTGGAGTTGATGCGATTCGACCCGGAGGCCGGCATCCTGGTGGTGAAGGTGCCCGCCAGCGAAGCGGCGAGCGTGCAGCCGCATCTTGCCGCCGGGTACATCGACCTGGATATCGAGAGCCAGGCTCCCCCGGTGCGTCGCAGTCGCGCTCAGGAGTGCCTGGCGTTCAGGAGGCTGCCGGCAAGCGCGACCGTGTCTGCCACGGGGGCGTTGCAGCTCGAGTGTCGGCTGCATGAGCGTCTGGACGCCGTCAGTGGGGAGTCGAATGCCGAGTCGCTGCCCGTTCACTGCCTGCACGGCATGCAGGTCGAGGCCCGCCTGGAGCTCTACCCTGGCGAGTTCAGCATTCCCGGCAGGCTCCTGAGCCTGTCGACAACGGAAGCTTCGGTAGCGCTGCACCTCGATGATAGCCTTGCCCTCAGCGAGGGAATCTCGCTGCCGTCGCTGGTACTGGGTTTCCCCAATGGTGAAAGCCTGATGCTGAAGGCCGACATCGTGCGCCTGCGTCCCTTCGGACGTCGTCACCTGGCGCTGGCGCGGTTGGCCTTCAACGAGGTGCCATCCGGCGAGCATCGAGCGCTGCAGCGCTTGCGGCACGAGACGGAGTGTGAGCTGCTCTATCGTGCCGGGCTGAGTGCTCCCCAGGTGCGGCGCTCCCAATTGTTCATGACGCGCCCCGGGACGCTGCGAGATCCTCTGGAGGCACCGGGGCTCAGGGGGCGTCATCAGCAACGCCTGCTCGGCATCCAGGATGTGGCGCGTCAGCTGCAGCGCCTGATGCTGCACATTCGCCATCATCGCGAATTTTCCGAAGCGCTGCTTTACGACAGCGTGGATACGCTGATCTATCGTGCACATCGCGATCGCAAGAGTCTGCTGTTCGCCCTGGGGCAGCTCTATCGAGAGGACGACTGGGTGCGACAGGGCGTTCAGGTGGCGGGAGAGCTGGCCTGTATCCTGGTGGCCAGTGATCCTGCCGCCCCCGAACTGCGCGAGGCGGTGGCGGGTGCCTTCGTGCATACGCTGGGCAAGCCGATGTTGATCAGTGAGACCCTGCCCAGCCTGCAGGGGCCGCTGAGTGTGGACCAGGTCCAGGCATTGCGTGGCCACTCCCGGGTTCTGCTGGCGGAGCTGGCGAGGCTGGGGTGGCCGCCCGGGGAGGCCTGCCGCGAGGTGATCGCCGGTGCCAGCGAGCGCCTGGACGGCAGCGGCTATCCCGCCGGTTGCCGGGGCAAGGAGCTGTCGCCCGTGGTACGCCTGATGGCAGTCATCAAGGCGCTCAACGTGCTGACCCACGAGCGCAACGGGCGCCAGGCGCTGACGCCCCTGGCGGCCTACCGCCGGCTCAATGCCCTGCCGGAGGCCTATGACCGTGAGGCCTTGATCGAGGTGATTCGTCACCGAGGCCCCAACCCCATCGGCTTTCTGGCACGCTATTCGGGCGGGTTCCTGGCCTGGATTCTCGACACCGACAACAGGGGAGCGCCGACGCGCGTCAAGGTGGTCAAGAACCTCGCGTTTGACGATGCCTATCTGGATACCGATCTGGAGATTGGCGAAATCGACCAGATCGGACGTCTTGAAACGATCGTGGATCCACAGCGCTATCGATTGGCGCGCCTGGCTGTCTGAGCCTGCGTCAGGCGGTACCGCCGAACAGGGCGCCGGCGATCCGAAAGCCGGCGATCCAGGTGCCGGCGGCGGAGCCGAGGGTGGCCATCAGGAAGACCAGCAGGGTTCGCGAGACCCGGTTGCGCCACCAGCCCCTGAGTTCGGTGACGTCGTGGCGCAGGGTCGAGAAGTCTCGCACCTTGGGCTTGCGCATGTAGAGCTCTACCCCTGCGGCGACGAAGCCGGCACCGATGGTGGGATTGAGCGAGGTGAGCGGCGCGGCGAAGAAGGTTGCCGCCACCGTGACGGGATGGGCAAGGGCCGCCAGGGTAGCCGCGGCAGAGAGCACGCCGTTGATCAGGAACCATTCCCCGACCAGCTGCCAGCCCAGGTCGGTGTTGCGCGAGAAGCCGATGGCGAAACCGGTCAGCACCAGGACGGTGATCAGCCAGGGTAGCGCCTTCCAGATCCTCGATGGCGGTGGCGTGACCTCCAGCTGCCTGCGCTCGGCCGTCGGGTCGAGCGGGGCCTGTTCCTCCAGGTCCGCTGCCATGCCCTTCATGTGGCCGGCACCGATCACCACCAGCACGTGGTGATAGCGTCCCGGCGGTGCCTCCTCCGCCAGGCGCAGCACCATGTAGCGATCCCGCTCGCTGATCAGCGGCGTGAACAGTGCCTCTGACTGGGCGGCGAACTCGCTGAAGGTGGATTCCAGGATGTCGCCCTCCTTGAGCCGCTCGATCTCTTCGGCGGAGACCTTCTGTCGTGACAGTACGCTGCCCAGCAGCCCAGAGAACAGCGAGAAGCGCTGCCACCAGGGCACGTTGTGGTAGATGCGCTTGAGGGTGATGCCGACATCGCGGTCGATGAGCATCAGCGGCAGGTCGGCGTCACGGCTCTCCTCCAGCGCGGCGCGCATCTCGGCCCCCGGTTCGATGCCCGACTGCTCGGCCACGCGCTGCTGGAAGGCGCCCAGTGCCAGGCTGGCGGCCACCATGCCGGCCTTGCCCTGGCGGAAGATCTGGAACAGGTCCTGTTCGCCCAGGGCATCGGGGTTGGTAAGGCTGTGGTGGCGCGAGTCGCACAGCTCGATGGCCACGGCGTCGAACTCGCCGGAACGGATCAGCGCGCGTACATCCGCGGCGCTCTCGGCGGAGACGTGGGCCGTGCCCAGCAGGGTGTAGCGGGTATCGCCCACCTGCAGCACCCGGCGCGGGCCGCTGGTGGTGTCGTTGGGGCGGGCGGGGGTCACGGAGTCCTGGGAGTCGGTCATGGACGCTCGGGCAGTAGGAGTGAAAGGGCGATTATCCACGATGCCCGCCGGCGGGCCAAACCCGCCGCAAGGCTTGCTGCGGATTGGCTACTTGCGCCAGAAGGCCGGGGTGAACAGCACCAGCACGGTGAAGATCTCCAGGCGGCCGAGCAACATGGCCACCACCAGGATCCACTTGGCCAGGTCAGGCAGGTCCCCGTAATGGGCGGAGGCCTCGCCCAGTGCCGGGCCCAGGTTGTTGAGCGCCGAGCCCACCGTGGACCAGGCAGTGACCTGGTCGACGCCGGTGGCCATCACGCCCACCAGCATCAGGAAGAACAGCATCACGTAGGCGGAGAAGAACCCCCACACCGCCTGGGCGATGCCATCCGGCACGCTGACCTTGCCGATCTTCACCGTGATCACTGCATTGGGGTGGATCAGGCGCATTACCTCGCGCATGCCCTGCTTGAGGATCAGGATGATGCGTATCACCTTCATGCCACCGCCGGTCGATCCCGAACAGCCGCCGACGAAGGCCGCGACGAACAGCAGGAAGGGCAGGGCGCCGGGCCAGGTGGAGAAGTCCGCCACCGCGAAGCCGGCGGTGGTGGCCACGGAGACCACCTCGAACAGGCCATGACGCAGCCCCAGCTCGGTACCGTAGGTATCGGTCAGCCAGAGCGACAGCACCGTGATCACGGTCAGGCCGAGCAGGAAGAACAGCAGGAAGCGCGCTTCGGGGTCCTGAAAGTAGTGCATCACGCTGCGCTGGCGCCAGGCCAGGAAGTGCAGGCTGAAGCTCACCGCGGAGACGATCAGGAAGAAGACGCAGATCATCTCGACCAGCGCGCTGTCGAAGTGGCCGATGCTGGCGTCGTAGGTGGAGAAGCCGCCGATGGCCACGGTGGAGAAACTGTGGCCGAGGGCATCGAACCAGTTCATGCCGGCCGCCATGTAGGCGAGCATGCAGGTCAGGGTCAGGGAGGCGTAGATGTACCAGAGCGCCTTGGCTGTCTCGGTGATGCGAGGAGTGAGCTTGGAGTCCTTGAGCGGTCCCGGGATCTCGGTGCGGTAGAGGGCCATGCCGCCGACCCCCAGGGTCGGCAGGATGGCGACGGCGAGGACCACGATCCCCATGCCGCCCAGCCACTGCAGCTGCTGGCGGTAGTAGAGGACCGCCTTGGGGAGGACGTCGATGCCGGTGATCACCGTGGCGCCGGTGGTGGTCAGCCCCGAGAAGGACTCGAAGACGGCGTCGGTCGGCGTCAGGGCCGTGTCGCCGGTGAGCATCAGCGGCAGCGCGCCGAACAGCCCCAGGACGCTCCAGAAGAGTGCCGCGATCAAGAAGCCGTCGCGGGTGCGCAGCTCCTTGCGGGCATGGCGGTTGGGCAGGTACATCATCGCCCCGGTGACCACGGTGATGCCGATGGCCACCGCGAAGGCGTCCCACATGCCGTCGGCGTACAGCAGCGAGATCAGGATCGGCGGCACCATGGTCAGGCTGAACATCATCAGCAGCAGGCCCAGGATACGCAGGATCATGCGCAGGCTCATCGGGCGGCTCTCCTCGGGTCGCCGGCGGTCATTGGCCAGGCCATCAGAAGAACGTCAA
>JBNJIL010000016.1:0-83333 GCA_051749325.1 Pseudomonadota bacterium
CGCTCTTCCTGCCGCAGCTGCTCTATTGAGGCGAGGTGCCAATCCACCGGAATAGTTTGATACAAGAAGATATAATATAATTGGTTTTATGTATCCTGACTTGCCCTGATTTGATTCCTGTCAAATCAGGGCATTTTCCGCTTGGCTACTCTGAAGGTGAGCATTGGATGATACCCGATGAGGAGAGCGAGAAATGGAAAGACTATCTGATTATATTCAGGGAGAACGGGTGGTCCGTGAGCTGCGCTACCATGCCCCGGAGGCCCTGGCGGAGCTGGCTGACAACCTTGAGCAACCGCTGACCCTGCCGCTGGAACGGGCAATGTCGCGGGCACTCGATGACCGCCGGATGCCTGACTTCCGGGCCGCCGAGGTGTTGATGCCGGCGATGATGGCGAACTTCGCGGTGAGTCCAGCGGCGATCGAGAAGGCGGAGCTGGCGTCACTGGAAGCCGTGTGCAACCGTTGTGAGGTGGTGGGCCACTGCTGGCGGGCGATACGCAACGGCGCTGATAGGGAGGCGTGTGAAGGCTTCTGCCCCAACGCCAAGGCCATCATGGACCAGGGCGTCGAGGCGAGTGAGACGGTGACAGGATGAAGCGGAGCGGGGGCCTGCCGCGCGATGACAGCGCCTTCGGACAGGCTCAGCGCCCCGACGCTGCCATGTCGGCGACCTACTGACGCTTTGCCACCAATGTCAGGATGTCATAGCTGGCCACCAGTTCGTCATCCTGGTTCGTCACGGCCACGTCCCACATCACCACGCCCTGAGGGTGCCCCTCCGGTGAGCTGCGGCCCTGGTCAATCTTGCGCTTGCATGTCAGGCGGGCGCGGATGGTGTCGCCCGGGGCGACCGGCGTGATGAAGCGCAGCGTGTCGAGCCCGTAGTTGGCCAGGACGGGGCCCTCACCCGGATAGACGAACAGGCCGGCAGCGGCGGACAGCACGAAGTAGCCGTGAGCGATGCGCTGGCCAAACTGGGTCTTGCGGGCCGCGATGTCATCGAAGTGCATGTAGAAGTGGTCGCCGGAAAGGCAGCCGAAGTTGACAATATCCGCCTCGGTGACGGTGCGGCGGTGGGTCAGCAGGGACTCGCCGATCTGCAGGTCGTCGAAATGGCGACGGAACGGATGGACGTCGTTCTCGATGACGCTGGCGCCACGAACGTATTCGCGGGTCACCGCGGCGACCATGGTCGGGGAGCCCTGAATGGCAGTACGCTGCAGGTAGTGGTGAACGGCACGGATGCCGCCGAGCTCTTCGCCACCACCGGCGCGCCCCGGCCCACCGTGCTTGAGCATGGGCAGCGGGGAGCCGTGACCGGTGGATTCCCTGGCGGCTTGAGCATCCAGAATCTGCAGGCGGCCGTGCTGGGCCGCCAGAACCGGGATCATCTGTGCGGCGATGGCGGGATCCCGCGTGGTGAGGGTGGTCACCAGGCTGCCCTTGCCCTTGGCGGCAATGGCCAGAGCCTCGTCAATCCCGTTGTAGGGCATCAGCGTGGCGACCGGCCCGAAGGCCTCGATATCGTGGGCGCCGCCATCCTCGAGCGGGTTGCGGCTGACCAGCAGGTGCGGGGCAATGAAGGCCCCGTTTTCGACGCCCTGACCCACGGGCGCGACATTGCCCTCCTTGCCGAAGGCACATTCGCTGGTTTCCAGCAGTCGCTCGATGGCATCGTTGACGTCCCGGAGCTGGTCGGTCGATGCGAGGGCACCCATGCGGACGCCCTCTTCTTTCGGGTCGCCCGCGACAATCCTGGACAGCCGCCCCTTGAGGGTCTCCGCCATGGCGTCCAGGTGCTCTGCGGGGACCAGGACCCGGCGAATCGCGGTGCATTTCTGGCCTGCCTTGGCCGTCATCTCCTTGACGACTTCCTTGGCGAAGATCCCGAACTCCTCATCGTCGGGGCTGACATCCGGTGCCAGGATGGCGCTGTTGAGGGAGTCCGCTTCGGCATTGAAGGGGATGCTGCGGGCCATGATGTTGGGATGGCTCTTCAACTTCAGGGCGGTTTCGGCGGAACCGGTGAAGGTAACGACGTCCTGTTCCTCGAGGCAGTCCAGCAGGTCGCCGGTACTGCCGATGATCAGCTGTAGCGCACCTTCCGGTAGCAGGCCGGAGTCGTTGATGACACGCACCGCGGCTTCCGTCAGGTAGCTGGTGGCAGTGGCCGGTTTCACGATGCAGGGCATGCCTGCCAGGAAGGCGGGAGCGAATTTTTCCAGCATGCCCCAGACGGGGAAGTTGAAGGCATTGATGTGAACGCAGACGCCACGGCGGGGCACCAGAATGTGAGTGCCGTTGAAGTGGTTGTCCTTGCCCAGCTGGGCGACCGGGCCTTCATGGGCCACATTGCCGGAGGGCAGCTCCTTGCGGCCTGTGGATGCGTAGGTGAACAGGGTGCCGAAGCCACCATCGATGTCGATTGCCGAGTCCGCGCGCGTGCAGCCGGTATGATGGGAAATGGCGTACAGCTCTTCCTTGCGCGACTGAATGTAGATCGCCAACTCCTTGAGGATGGCGGCACGCTGCTGGAAATCCAGCGCCAGGAGGCGCTTCACGCCGGTGTTGCGGCCATGCTGGACGGCTTGTGCGAAGTCGAGGGTCTCCGCGTGGGTATGAGCCATGGTATCGCCGTTGATGGCACTTGGCAGGGCCTTGGCTGGGGTGTTGCCCACCCACTGGCCGGCAATATAGCTCTGAAGGACTGACATTGACGGTTACTCCCAGTAAAAAGTTGATCGGATGACGCCTATCGATCCGTTGTCACTCCGGCCAGTCACTGCCGAGGCTGCCGGGGCGATAGGCATGGAGGTTGAGTGTCAGTGCGAAGATATCCGTGTGCGATCGGGCCAGCATCGTGCTGCACAGCGTTAAGGAAACAGCGTTGCCATCGAACAGGCGATCCCTGGGCAATAGCTAGTTGACCGCTTTCGTCTGCCGTGGCCATGGGCGCGATGGCGTCAAGGCCTGAACCTGCGCGTCCCAGCCGTGAGACCTAGATCATCACCGATGCGTCACGAAGGGGTGAAGCCGGCTTATCCCTGGCGGTCATCAGCTCATCCGCAATCACGACTCACGCCGGAGTCGTCGATGGGTGACAAGGGAGCTCGAAGGTCCCCTCGCGGCTTCAGGTGATCATCAACGCTGATCGAAATCGAGGGTCACTTCATCGGACAGGGGGTGTGCCTGGCAGCTCAGCACATAGCCCGCTTCAATCTCATGTTTCTCGAGGCCGTGTGCCACGTCCATGTCCACTTCGCCCACGACCAGCTTGCACTTGCAAGTGGAACAGACGCCGGCCTTGCAGGAGTAGGGAAGATCCATGCCGTTGGCGATTCCCGCATCAAGAATGTTCTCGCCTACGGTGGCCAGGTCGAACATGACCGAGCGCCCATCCGCGACCACGGTTACCTTGCTGCTCTTCTCCTCGCCATACTCGGCGATACGCTGCTGCGCCTTCGCCAGCATCTTCTCGGAGTCAGCCGCCGAGTTTGCAAAAAGCTCGTAGTGAATCTGCTCGTTGCTCAGCCCTTCGAGACGGAAACCATGCGACACTTCGGCCATCATGGCTTCCGGTCCGCAAATGAAGGCTTCGTCGGTATTCTTGATGTCGATAAGGCCATTTTTCTGCAGGGCATAGCCTTTCTTGTTGTCTATCTTGCCATTGAGAAGATCGGCTCCCTGATCCTCGTAGTTCATGATGTTGATCCACTGGAAACGGTCCATGTGACGGTTCTTGACGAAGCTCAGCTCGTCCTTGAACATCACCGAGTTGGTGCGGCGGTTACCGTAGATCAGCGTCACCTTGCTCTTGGGCTCGATATCAAGTATTGACTTGATGATGGAGAGGGTCGGCGTGATGCCAGAGCCTGCAGCAATGCACATGTAGCGTTTGGCGTTCTCGGGATCGAGCCTGGTATAGAAGCTTCCCTGTGGCGGCATGACGTCAATTTCCATGCCACGCTTGAAGTGATCGTTGGCGAAGTTGGAGAATTTTCCATCCCTGACACGCTTGATACCAACGCGCATGTGCCCATCCATGACGCCGGAGCAGATGGAGTAGGAGCGGCGTACCTCTTCCCCGTCGATCCAGGTTCGCAGTGTCAGGAACTGGCCTTGGATGAAGTCGAATGTCTCCTTAAGTTCCTCGGGAACATCGAAGGTCACGCGGACGGCGGTATCTGTCTCCGGCTGAACGTCGGCGATTCTCAACGTATAGAAATTCGTGTCAGACATCACGTAGCCTATATCTTCTTGAAATAATCGAAGGTCTCCTTGCATGCTTGGCACTGAAACAGTGCCTTGCAGGCGGTGGAGCCGAATTCGCTGATGAGCCGTGTATCACGCGAACCGCAGTGTGGGCAGAGCGAATGGGCGTCGGGCGTCAGGCCGTCCTCGGAGGCATCGGCATCATCCGGCGGGGCAACGCCGTAATCGCGTAGTTTCCGACGCCCTTCCGCGGTCATCCATTCGGAACTCCAGGCCGGTGATAACTGGAATTTCACGTCAATGCTTTCATGGCCCCTGACGATCAATGCTGCCTTTATATCCTCGGTAATGGTATCCATTGCCGGGCAGCCGGAATAGGTCGGCGTGATAGTGACGATAATATGCTCGCCCTGACGCTCGATATCGCGCAAGATCCCCAGGTCCCAGATGCTGAGCGCGGGAATCTCGGGGTCCTTGACCTCGTCAAGAATATCCCAGAGCGCCTTTACCTCGGATGTTTCACGCTGCTGTTGCCGGCGGTACTGCTCCTCCGGCATTAACGAGATCCTGTTCATGTGAAAGCACCAATTGCATTCGGCTACCACTGGCAACCAGGGTAGGAGCGGTGAACAAACTGCATTTCCGTCAGCAGGTGACCCAGGTTCTCGGTGTGATAGCCGATGCGACCACCACGTACTGCCCAGCCATCCTCCGGCACGCCTAGCGTCGCCTCAGCGAGGATGTCGCTGACCTGTCGATGCCAACTGTCGCGCAGCTCGGTGACATCGACACCAGTACCATGATCGGCCAGCAGTCTTTCGATATCATCCATCTCGAACATCTCATGGGTATAACCCCAGAGGCTGTCCACTGCCCGTTGCATGCGCCGGTGACTCTCCTCGGTGCCATCACCCAGACGCAGCACCCAGTCGCGGCTGCGGCGCAAGTGATAGCGGGTCTCCTTGATGGCCTTGGCGGCGATGGCCGCCAGGGTATCGTCCCTGGACTCGACGAGTTTCGGCAGCAGCAAGCTGTAATAGATATCGATGAACAGCTGGCGTACCTGGGAGTAGGCAAAGTCTTCCTTGGGCATCTCCATCAACAGCAGGTTGTGATACTGCCGGTCGTCCCGCATGTAGGCGAAGTCGTCCTCCGTGCGGCCATCGTTGGCCAGCTCCGCGGCGTAGCCATAGAACATGCGGGCACGCCCGATATAGTCCAGGGCCACATTGGCATAGGCGATGTCCTCCTCGAGGAATGGGCCACGACTCACCCATTCGGAAATTCGGTGCCCGAGTACATTGGCGTCATCACCCAGGCGAGTTGCATACTCGAGGGTGGCATCCTTGATGGCGTCGCTCATTACGTATCCTCCTGAGCAGTTACATGTTGTTGACGGCGTCGGGAAGGTCGTAATAAGTCGCGTGCCGATACGGCTTGTCATCGTTTGGGTCGAAGAAATCCTCTGCATCGTCTTCCTGGGAAGCGCAGATATCAGCTGACTTCACCACCCAGATGCTCACACCTTCACTGCGTCGGGTATAGACATCCCGGGCATACTCCAGTGCCTGGGCATGGTCCTCGGAGTGCAGGCTGCCGACGTGCTTGTGATCGAGCCCACGCTTGGAGCGGATAAAGACTTCGAAGAGTTCCAGAGCATTATCTTGCATGGCGATATCCCCTCAGGCGGCTTCCGTTCTATTGGCCTTTTGCTTGGCATTGTAGGCAGCCAGAGCCTCTCGTACCCAGGCACCCTCTTCATGGGCCTTGATATGATGCTCCAGGCGTTGACGGTTACAGTGACCGTTACCGGCGATCACATTGTGGAATTCTTCCCAGTCGATCTCGCCGCTGTCGTAGTGGCCGCGCTCCTCGTTCCACTTGAGATCCTTGTCCGGATGCTCGAGCCCCAGGAACTCGATCTGTGAAGCGGTCTGGTCGATGAACTTCTGGCGGAGATCATCATTGGTCTCGCGCTTGATCTTCCACTCCATGGATTTGGCAGAGTGTGCGGATTCGGAGTCATGCGGACCGAACATCATCAGCGCCGGCCAGTAGAAGCGGTTCAGGGAATCCTGAGCCATCGCTTTCTGCTCCGCACTGCCGTTGACCAGCGTCAGCATGATGTCGTAGCCCTGACGCTGGTGGAAGCTCTCTTCCTTGCAGATGCGAATCATGCCGCGCGAGTAGGGGCCATAGGACGTCCGCTGCAGGGATACCTGGTTGACGATGGCCGCACCATCGACCAGCCAGCCGATTGCTCCCATGTCGGCCCAGGTCAGCGCGGGATAGTTGAAGATGGAGGCGTACTTTGCCTCGCCGCTCTGCAGCGCCTCGATCATTTCCTCTCGGGTAATGCCCAGGGTTTCCGCGGCGCTGTAGAGATAGAGTCCGTGGCCCGCCTCGTCCTGGATCTTCGACAGCAGAATTGCCTTGCGACGCAGGGAAGGCGCGCGGGTCAGGAAGTTGCCTTCCGGCTGCATGCCGATGACTTCCGAGTGCGCATGCTGGGAAATCTGGCGAATCAGGTTCTTGCGATACTTCTCCGGCATCCAGTCCTTGGGCTCGATCTTCTCCTCTGCCCGGATCTTTGCCATAAACTTTTGTTCTTGAGCGAAAATTTCTTTTTCAGTAGACATCGTCATGCTCTCCAATGATGGCTTGAGCCTGTACTGCGTGTGTGCCGTTGATCTCAGCTTAGCAGATTGATGGGTGCAAGCGATACGGGAATAAAAAATTTGTGGTTTTTCTTGTGTCATCTTTTGCGGTGCCGTTGCAACGAGCCGTTCGGGACAGGTTTCTCGACGCTGCGGCTGGCCGCCAGCTCGTGCCCGACAGGTATCGGATCGTGACCCTGCTTGTCCCCGGCGCCTCCCTGGCAGGGCCCCTGACGCCTGGTACGGTGAAGTATCGTCATCGTTCCCATGATGTCAGGGGCCTGGAATGGAGGGGTGGCAGGTCGCGCCGCGTGCGTCAACGCAGATCCTTCACTCGCTTGGCCTTGCCCACGGAGCGCATGACTTCCTCCACGCCGCAGACATCCACCTGGGTGCTGATGCCCACGTAGGTCTTGATGGCGTGCTGTAACTCCCGGCCCAGCTGCTCGCAGGCGACCGGGTCGCGGGCGACATCGTTGCTGCATGCCTCGACGCGCACGAGCACCATGTCCATGTTGCCCTGCCGGGCCACTTCGATCTCGTAGTGGGGCGAGAGCTGTTCGATCTTGAGCAGCTGCTCCTCGATCTGGGTCGGGAAGACATTGACGCCACGGATGATCAGCATGTCGTCGCTGCGACCGGTGATCTTGTCGATGCGGCGCATGGGGCGTGCGGTGCCCGGCAGCAGACGGGTCAGATCACGGGTGCGGTAGCGGATGACCGGCAGGGCTTCCTTGGTCAGGGTGGTGAACACCAGTTCGCCATATTCGCCGTCCGGCAGCAGCTCGCCGGTGATCGGATCGATGATCTCGGGGTAGAAATGGTCCTCCCAGATGGTCGGACCATCCTTGGTTTCCAGGCACTCCATGCCCACGCCGGGCCCCATCACCTCGGACAGGCCGTAGATGTCGAGGGCATCGATGCCCAGGCGCTGCTCCAGGGCACGGCGCATGTCGTTGGTCCAGGGCTCGGCACCGAAGATACCGGCGCGCAGAGGCAGCGTGTGGGGATCGATGCCCTGCCGGTCCATCTCGTCGGCGATGTTGAGCATGTAGGAGGGGGTGACCATGATGATGTCCGGCGCGAAATCGCGGATCAGCTGTACCTGCTTCTCGGTCTGGCCACCCGACATGGGGATGACCGCACAGCCCAGTCGTTCGGCGCCGTAGTGGGCGCCCAGGCCCCCGGTGAACAGGCCGTAGCCGTAGGCCACGTGTACCTTGTCGTTACGGCTGCCACCGGCGGCGCGGATGGAGCGGGCCACCACATCGGCCCAGATGTCGATGTCGTTCTGGGTATAGCCGACCACGGTGGGCTGGCCGGTGGTGCCGCTTGAGGCGTGGATGCGCACGATCTCGCTCATCGGCGTGGCGTACATGCCGAAGGGGTAGTGGTCGCGCAGGTCCGCCTTGGTGGTGAAGGGCAGCTTGCCGAGATCCTCGAGGCTCGTGACGTCCGCGGGGTGCACGCCGGCCTCGTCGAAGGCTTGGCGATAGAAGGGCACGTTGGCGTAGGCGTGCTTGAGGCTCCACTGCAGGCGCTCGAGCTGCGTCGCGCGGAGCTCGTCGAGGCTGGCGGTCTCCAGGTGGTCGAGGCTGGCGGTGTCGATGGGCTTCACGGTCTGGTTCATCAGGAGTCTCCGGGTCGCAGGAGGTTGTTGTCGTGTGCGCTCTCAGAGGCGCTCGATGATCAGGGCGATGCCCTGACCGACACCGATACACATGGTGCACAGCGCATAGCGCCCCTGCCGTCGTTCAAGCTCGTTCAAGGCGGTGGTCACCAGGCGGGCGCCGCTCATGCCCAGTGGGTGGCCCAGGGCAATGGCGCCGCCGTTGGGGTTGACGTGCTCGGCGTCGTCGGCGAGGCCGAGGTCGCGGGTCACGGCCAGCGCCTGGGCGGCAAAGGCCTCGTTGAGCTCGATCACGTCCATCTGGGCCAGCGTCAGGCCGGTCTGGGCGAGCACCTTGCGGGTGGCTGGGGCCGGGCCGAAGCCCATGATGCGCGGCTCGACGCCGGCAGTGGCCATGCCGACCACCCGGGCGCGTGCCTCGAGCCGGAAGTGGCTGGCCTGCTCTGGCGAGGCCAGCAGCAGGGCGCAGGCACCGTCGTTGACACCGGACGCGTTGCCGGCGGTGACGCTGCCTCCGTCGCGGAAGGGCGTGGGGAGCCCCGCCAGCTGCTCCAGGGTGGTGCCGGCGCGGGGGTGCTCGTCGGTGTCGACGATCAGCGGGTCCTGCTTGCGGCGGGGGACCTCGACGGGGACGATCTCCTCGGCCAGGCGGCCGGCCTCCATGGCGGCGGCGGTGCGCTGCTGGCTGCGCAGGGCGAAGGCGTCCTGGTCCTCGCGGGAAATCCTGAACTGCTCGGCGACGTTCTCGGCAGTCTCCGGCATGGAGTCGATGCCGAACCGGGCCTTCATCTGGCGGTTGACGAAGCGCCAGCCAATGGTGGTGTCGTGGATCTCCGCACTGCGCGAGAAGGCCTGCTCGGCCTTGCCCATCACGAAGGGCGCGCGGGACATGGACTCGACGCCACCGGCGATCATCAGGCCCGCCTCGCCGGCCTTGAGGGTCCTGGCGGCGTTGCCGATGGCATCCATGCCGGAACCGCACAGGCGGTTGATCGTGGTGCCCGGCACTTCCACCGGCAGGCCGGCGAGGAGCGCCGACATGCGTGCCACGTTGCGGTTATCCTCGCCGGCCTGGTTGGCGCAGCCGTAGAAGATATCGTCTATCCGCGACCAGTCCACCGAAGGGTTGCGCTCCATCAGGGCACGCAGCGGCACCGTGCCGAGATCGTCGGCCCGCACCGGGGCCAGGGCGCCAGCGTAGCGGCCGATAGGAGTGCGGATGGCGTCGATGATATAGGCGTCGTTCATGCTTGTGCTTGCCCCTCTGCGGCAGTGTCTTCCAGGCGGCGAACCGTGCCGCGAATCTTGTAGGAACGGCCGCGGAACAGGGCGACCTCCTGGCCGTGCTGGTTGCATACGGTGATGTCGTAGATGCCGGTGCGACCGCGGCGGCTGCGCTCCTCTGCGGAAGCGGTAAGGGTGTCACCCAGCTGACCGGGGCCCAGGTAGTCGATACTGCAGCCCGAGGCCACGGTGGCTTCGTCGTAGGTGTTGCAGGCGAAGGCGAAGGCGGAGTCGGCCAGGGCGAAGATGAAGCCGCCGTGGCAGTTGCCGTGCCCCTGGACCATGTCCTCGCGCACGGTCATGGAGAGCACGGCTCGACCCGGGGCCACGCTGTCGATGCGCATGCCCAGGCCCTGGCTGGCGCCGTCGCGGGCGAACATCGCCTCGGCGCAGGCCTCGGCCAGCTGCTGGGGGGGCAGTTCACTGTGGCGCATGGAACGTCTCCTCGTCGAGGGCCGTGCGGCGCAGCAGGAAGGAGGTGCGATAGCGCTCCTCGCCGTAGCTCTGCTGCAGGTGGGTCAGGGTGCGGTGCACAAAGGTCAGGCCCAGCGCATCGGCCCAGTCCAGCGGGCCACGGGGGTAGTTGAGGCCGGCCTGCATGGCCCGGTCGCCGTCCGTGGCGCTGCATACCCCCTGAAGCACGGCATCGGCCGCCTCGTTGGCGAGCATGGCCACGGTGCGCAGCACCACCAGCCCCGGGGTATCGGTCAGCCAGGCGACCGCCAGCCCCAGGCGCTGGAAGAGTGCGGTGGCCAGCCTGCGGGCCTCGTCGTCGGTACCGCCACTCGCCGCCAGCGCGATGGCGCTGGCCTCGCCATAGTCCAGGCAGAGATCGAACAGCACCAGGGCCTCGAGGCCCTCGTCCCGTGCGCGCTCGGTGGCGCAGCGGCCGTCGCTCAGGGCCAGCGTCAGGCCGCCCAGGCGCAGGCGCGGCTGGCCGGAGATGCTCTCGCGGCGCACCGCCTCGAGGCCGGCCGACTCGGCGCGGGCCACCAGCGGGGCGATGATGCCCGGCTCACCCTCGACGACCAGCGGCGGCAGCTCGGCATCCACGGTGGCGGCGAAATCCGCGGTGGCGGTCAGGGCCGGCTCACGGTAGTCGTAGAAACCCTGGCCGCTCTTGCGCCCCAGGCGGCCGGCCTCGACCAGCGACTGCTGCACCAGCGAGGGCTCGAAACGCGTATCGCCGTAGTAGGCATCGAACACCGAGCGGGTCACGGCATAGTTGACATCCTGGCCGATCAGGTCGGTCAGCTCGAAGGGGCCCATGCGGAAGCCACCGGCCTGGCGCAGCAGCGCGTCCAGGGTAGCGGGGGTGGCAGCGCCTTCCTGGAGCAGGCGCAGCCCCTCGGCATAGAAGGGGCGGGCCACGCGGTTGACGATGAAGCCCGGGGTGGAGCTGGCATGGACCGGCACCTTGCCCCAGGCCTCGGCGGTGGCGTAGAGGGTCTCGGCGACCTCGGTCTCGGTGGCCAGTCCCGAGATGACCTCGACCAGCTTCATCACCGGCGCCGGATTGAAGAAATGCATGCCCGCCACCCGCTCGGGGCGCTCGAGGTGGGCGGCGATGGACGTGATCGACAGCGAGGAGGTGTTGCTGGTCAGCAGGGTGTCGGCGCCGCACAGGGACTCGAGCTCGGCGAACACCTGGCGCTTGACCTCGAGGTTCTCGACGATGGCCTCCACGACCAGGCGGCTGTCGGCCAGCTCGGCCAGGCTCTCCACCGGCGTCATGCGCGCGATGATGGCCTCCACCTCTTCCTGGGGCATCTTGCCCCGGGCGACGCGCTTCTCGAGCTGGCGGCGGATGCTGTCGATGCCGGCCCGGGCGGCACCGTCGCGGTTGTCGTAGAGGCGCACGGGATGACCGGCCTGGGCGGCCACCTGGGCGATACCGGCACCCATGGCGCCGGCGCCGATCACGGCGACGATATCGCGGATTGCTAGAGCGGGCATGTCACTCTCCCTTGAAGCTTGGCTGACGCTTGGCCATGAAGGCACTGACGCCTTCGCGGTAGTCGTCGGTGCGGCCGGCGAGGCGCTGCAGGTCACGTTCCAGGTCGAGGTGTGTGTCGAAGCTGTTGTCGGTGCTGGCGTGCAGGGCGCGCTTGATCAGGGCCAGGCCACGGGTCGGCTGATGGGCGAGATGGCGAGCCAGGGCGAGCGCTTCATCCTCCAGGGCCTCGTCGTCCACCACTTTCCAGATCATGCCCCACTGCTCGGCCTGCTCGGCGCTGAGCTTGTCGCCCAGCATGGCCAGGCCCTTGGCGCGGGCCATGCCGACCAGGTGGGGTAGCGTCCAGGTGCCACCGGAGTCGGGAATCAGGCCGATCTTGCAGAAGGCCTGGATGAAGCTGGCCGAGCGGGCGGCAAGCACGATATCGCAGGCCAGGGCGATGTTGGCCCCGGCGCCGGCGGCGACCCCGTTCACCGCGCAGATGACCGGAAATGGCAGGTCCTTGAGGGTGCGCAGCATGGGGTTGTAGCGCTTCTCCAGGGACTCGCCCAGGTCCGGCGCCTCGTCCCCGGGCGCCACGTTGCGGTCGGAGAGGTCCTGGCCGGCACAGAAGCCGCGACCGTTGCCGGTCAGCAGCAGGGCGCGAACGCTGCTGTCCTGGCGCAGGGCCTTGAGGGCCTGACGCATCTCGGCGTGCATCTCGGCGTTGAAACTGTTGAGGCTCTCGGGGCGGTTCAGGGTGATGCGGGCAACGCCGTCTTCCACGGCGTAGAGCAGGGGCGCTTCACTCATGAGGAATATCCTGTGTCAGTGCCCGTTGAAGGTGGCGGGGCGTTTTTCCTGGAAGGCGCGGATACCTTCCTCGCGATCTTGGGTGCCGGCCAGCAGGGTGAAGGCGTGGCGTTCGAAGCGAAGGCCGGTGGCCAGGTCGGTGTCCCCGGCCTTGTGCAGGGCCTCGCGGGCCAGGCGAACGGCGAGCGGTGCCTTGGCGGCGATGGACTCGGCCACTGCCGTGGCACGCTCGACGGTCAGCTCGGGCTGGGTGATCTCGCTGACCAGGCCCGCCTCCAGGGCGCGTCGGGCGCTGATCGGCTCGCCGGTCAGCACCATCTGGGTCGCCAGCCCCTTGCCCACGGCGCGTACCAGGCGCTGGGTGCCGCCGGCCCCGGGCATGATGCCGAGATTGATCTCGGGTTGACCGAACCGGGCGTCGTGACCGGCGATGATGATGTCGGCGTGCATGGCCAGCTCGCAGCCGCCACCCAGGCAGAAGCCGTTGACGGCGGCGAGGAGTGGCTTGTTGAAGCGGGCGATGGCCGACCAGTGGCGCTGGCGAGGGTCCTCCAGCATGCCGACCAGGTCGCGCTCAGCCATTTCATTGATGTCGGCGCCGGCGGCGAAGGCGCGCCGGCTGCCGGTGATCACCACGGCACGCACGTCGGGATTCTCCGCGGCACGGTCGAGCACGTCGGCCAGTTCTCCGAGGAGTCGGGTATTGAGAGCGTTGAGTGCCTCGGGGCGGTTCAGGGTGATGCGCAGCACTCCCCGCTGCGGTTCCTCGACAATCAGTAGATTCGGCATGGTCTCCTCGTCTTGGCATGGCACGACAGCGACCCTTGGCCGGTCACAGGCGAACAACAATGCAGTATAGGGGAGTTTTTGATACGTATAAAAGATCATAAATCATTAGTGTGTATCGTTTTTTGCCGCGGTGGCGAAATTTATGCTTTATCGTCAACGGGTTGTCCTTGTGCGGCGCCCCCAGTGCCAGCGGGTTAGACCATGGTCGAAATGGCAGTCCCTGCCTGCTTTCGGTGTCGATAAGTCATTGATACAGAAGGTATCGAAATGAAATGCCATGGCGGACACCCGACACCTCCAGCGCGAACGGTTTGATGTTTTGTTACGCGATGGATAGTCTTCCATGATATCGCGTATCGAATAAAGCCACTTTGCGCAGGAGCCTTCATGACCCAGTCCCCCCAGCAGATGTTCGACCGTCATCGTCAGACGCTCGAGCAGGCCGTCGAGGCGATCACCACTCGCGGCTACTGGAGTCCTTACCCGGAAAGTCTCAAGGCGTATCCGGAGGAAGCGGTCAAGGGCGCTCCCCAGCGCTTCGAGGCGCTGCTCCACCAACCCTTTGCATTGGTCAGTCCAGCCGCGGTGGCCGGTCAGGTCGGCACGGAAATCTCTCCTTATGGTTTCGATCTGGGGGTGACCTACGACCAGCCCGAGCAGGCCGCGCTGACCGAGGCCATGCAGGCGGCCATGCCGGCGTGGCGTGATGCGGGTGCCGAAGCGCGCGCCGGCGTCTGTCTGGAGATTCTCGCCCGGCTCAATGCCATGAGCCCGGACCTGGCTCAGGCGGTGATGCATACCAGCGGCCAGGCGCCGATGATGGCCTTCCAGGCCGGCGGTCCCCACGCTCAGGATCGTGGCCTCGAGGCCGTCGCCTATGCCTGGCAGGCGATGTCGCGGGTGCCGGCGACGGCCAGGTGGGTCAAGCCCCAGGGCAAGCATGATCCACTGGTACTCGACAAGCGCTACCATGTCGTGCCACGCGGTCTCTCGCTGGTCGTGGCCTGCTCCACCTTCCCCACCTGGAACACCTACCCGGGCCTGTTCGCCAGCCTGGTCACGGGCAATCCGGTGATCGTCAAGCCCCATCCCGGGGCCATCCTGCCGCTGGCCATGACGGTTCGTGTCGCCCAGGACGTGCTGGCGGAGGCCGGCTTCGCCCCCTGCCTGGTCAGCCTGATGCCCGACAGCGCTGATGCCCCGGTGACCAGGGAGCTGGCCCTGGATCCTGCCGTGAAGCTGGTCGATTTCACCGGTTCCAGTGCCTTTGGCGAATGGCTGGAGCACAACGCGACCCAGGCACAGGTATTCACCGAGAAAGCCGGCATCAACAGCGTGATCATCGACAGCGTCGACAATCTCAAGGCGGTGGCCCGAAACCTGGCCTTTACCCTGAGTCTCTTTTCCGGCCAGATGTGTACCACCACCCAGGCCATCTATGTGCCGAAGAGCGGCATCCAGACCGGCGATGGGCACATGAGCTTTGATGAGGTGGCCGGCGCCCTGGCCAGGGCCGTGGAGGCGTTTCTCTCCGACAATGAGCGCGCCTGTGCGGTGCTGGGCGCCCTCCAGTCACCGGCCACCGCGGCACGTATCGACGAGTGCCGAGGCCTGGGCGAGATCCTGCTCGACAGCGAGTCGCGCGAGCATGCGCAGTTCCCCGGGGCGCGCATCCATACGCCGCTGCTGCTCAAGGTCGACGCCAGTCAGCGCGATGCCTACAGTGAGGAGCGTTTCGGCCCGATCAGCTTCGTGATCGCCACCGACAGCACCGACCACAGCATCCAGCTCGCCCGCGAGGTGATCGGCGAGAAGGGGGCCATCACGCTGGGTGCCTACACCACCGATGACGAGGTCGCCGAACGGTTCGAGACGCTGGCCATGGAGGTGGCGGCACCGCTTTCGCTCAACCTGGACGGCGGCGTCTTCGTCAACCAGTCCGCCGCCTTCAGCGACTTCCATGCGACCGGCGGCAACCCGGCCGCCAATGCCTCGCTGAGCGATCAGGCCTTTGTCGCCCGGCGCTTCGTGGTCGTTCAGAGCCGCCGCCACGGCCAACCGGAATAAGGAGAAGAGACATGCCCTGCTATCGACTGGAAGGCGTGACCCCGGTGGTGCACCCCTCCGCCTATGTCCACCCCACCGCGGTACTGATCGGCGATGCCATCGTCGGTCCGGGCTGCTATGTGGGGCCCGGCGCGGTGATGCGCGGCGACTTCGGCCAGCTGGTGCTGGAAGAGGGCGCCAACCTGCAGGATACTTGCGTGATGCACGGCTTCCCCGGTTGCGTCACCCGGGTGGAGAAGGATGGCCATATCGGGCATGGCGCCGTTCTGCATGGCTGCGTGGTGGGCCAGGATGCCATGGTGGGCATGAACGCCGTGGTCATGGACGGCGCCGTGATCGCCGCTCGCTCCATCGTCGCCGCCGCGGCCTTCGTCAAGACCGGTTTCGAGTGCCCGCCCCAGTCGCTGGTGGTGGGTGCGCCGGCCACGGTCAAGCGGGAGCTGAGTGACCAGGAGGTGGCGTGGAAACAGCAGGGTACCCGCGAGTACCAGCGCCTGACCCAGCGTTGTCGGGACAGCCTGGAAGCCTGCGAGCCGCTCGCCGAGCTGGATGCCGACCGGCCACGGCTCAACGCCGGCGACACTCAGCCCAAGCAGCAGACCCTGGCGAAAGAGTCGTAGGGAAGAGCGGCTGGAGATGAAACGCCCCCTGCCATGACGCGATGGCAGGGGGCGTTCGTGTTGCTGCGGTCGTGGTCGGAGCCTAGTCCAGCCCGCCGAAGCGCTGGTAGAAGCTGGGGCCGGGCGCCGGCAAGGGGCCTTCTGCGGTCTCCAGATGGCGGTCGAGCCAGCGTTCGGCGCGCTGGTAGATCATGCGGTAGATGTTGCGACACAGCTGCTGGGCGTTGCGCCCCTCCCAGGCGGTAGGCAGCAGCTCGTCGGGCAGCTGGGGATCACGCAGCTGGACACGCCGGTACTCGTGGATCAGCAGGGTACGGGCGATGAAGCAGGCCTGTTCGTCGAGGTGATTCTCCTCGTCGAGGGCCTTCCACAGCGGGCGGAACAGGCTCAGGAAGTGCTGGTAGTGCGCGGCCAGCGTGTCGAGGTTCCAGCTCTCGCGAACCTGCAGGCGCAGCGGCTTGCTGGCCAGCGGCTCCAGTGCCTCGGTCTGCATCACGATGGCATCGTCGGCACCGCCCATCTCCTGCAGGGCAGCCATGGCTTCGGTGCGGCTGAGCATCGGGTGGGCGAGCAACCCTGGAGCGAAGTGGCCGAAACCCAGCCACTCCAGTTCGTCGCGCACCTTGTGGCGCATGGCGCTGTCCATCTGGCCAAGCAGCACGAGCGTCCACTGACCCGACCAGGGCGCCTGAGTGCCGTGATAGACGCGCTTGAAGGCTTGCTCGAAGCGGCGACGTCCCGGCCCGCTCAAGCTATAGTAGCTGCGCCGGCCGACCTTCTCTCCCTGTAGCCAGGTTTCCCGTGTCAGGCGGTAGACCGAGGTGCGCACCAGCCGCTCGTTGATGCCGATCGGTGCGAGCAGTTTCGACAGGCTACCCAGCCAGACGGTGCCGCCGCGTGGCGCGATGGCGTCACCGTAGACAGTGATGATCAGCGAGCCGGCACGAATCGGCCGGCGCTGCTGGAAATGATCGACAAGAGTGGAGACGCATTCACTGGCAGAAGACATGGAGGAGTCCTGCGGCTTTCCAGAGGGGGCCTGACGAGTTCGGCAGCCCTTGTCGGGCGCCCTGCTCGAGGGCCGGAGGCATGATGACATGATACAGGGTGCAGCGAGACAAGCGAACAGGATGTATCGGGCCCTGGTCAGGCGTCCGGCTTCCTGCCGCCCAGCCGGGCGGTGATCTCGGCGGCGGTGTCGCGCACCAGTTCGCCCAGCTCGGGCAGTCGTGACTCGGGGATGCGCGCCTTGGGGCCGGATACCGAGATGGCGGCCAGCGGAGTGCCGTGTTCGTCGTGGATACAGGCAGCCACGCACTGCAGACCGATGGCGTGCTCCTCCCGGTCGCAGGCAAAGCCCTGGCGGCGGATTCCGGCGAGCCCCTGGCGCAGTGACTCGGGGGTGTGCAGGGTGTTCTCGGTGACGCGCGCCAGCCCTCGCTCGTCGAGGATGCGCTCGACGTCGTCGTCCGGGAGCCAGGCCAGCAGCGCCTTGCCGACACCTGAGGCGTGCAGCGGTGCCCGTGAGCCGAGCCGGGTGATCATGCGCATCATCTGCGGTGACTCGCTCTGGGCCAGGAAGACCGCCGTGCCCTCGTCGCGCACGCCGAGGTTGGCCGTCTCGCCGGTCTGGGCGGTGAGACGGCGCAGGAAGGGGCGACTGGTGGCGACGAAGTCGCGAGCCTCGAGAAAGCTGTTGCCGATGCGAAAGGTCTTGACGTCGATCTTCCACACGCCGAGCTCGCTGTCCTGCGTGACAAACCCCTGGCTCAGCAGGGCCTGCAGCAGCCGGTGGGTGGTCGAGGGCGCCAGGTCCGCCTGCTCGGCAACCTCGGACAGCGCCAGGCCGCCGGGGCTGGCTGCCAGACGCTCGAGCAGGTTGAGCCCTCGAACCAGTGACTGGCTGTGGCCGCTGGTGCTCTTGCCCGACCCGGCAGGCCTTCCTGCTGTCCTGCGCTTGCCTTCACTCACCCGGGTTATCCTCCTGTCGCATTCGCTCGAGGCCACAGGATACCGCGTCGGCCGGGCGCTGTCGCGGTTGCGGAAATGGCTTCCATTGGTTGTTGGTGCGTATTCTCAGCGGTGTCGCCATTCGGGTGGACGCTTCTCGATGAAGGCATCGATTCCTTCACAGGCATCTTCGGCCATCATGTTCCGTGCCATCGTTTCGCCGGCATAGGCATACGCCTCGTCCAGCGGCATGGCGAGCTGACGGTGGAACATCGCCTTGCCGGTGCGCACCGCGACGGCACTCTTGGCGCAGATGCTCGAGGTGAGCGCATCCAGCGCCTCGTCGAGGGCTCCGTCGTCGGCGACCCGATTGACCAGCCCCCAGTCGAGCGCCTGGTCGGCGTCGATGAATTCGCCGGTGAAGAGCATCTCCATGGCCCGCTTGCGGCCGACATTGCGCGACAGCGCCACGGCCGGTGTGGAGCAGAACAGTCCGGCATTGATGCCCGAGACAGCGAAGCGAGCCGAGCGAGCGGCCACCGCCAGGTCACAGCTGGCGACGAGCTGACAGCCTGCCGCCGTGGCGATCCCCTGCACCCGGGCGATCACCGGCACCGGCAGGGCGACGATGGCCTGCATCACGGCACCGCAGTGCTTGAAGAGCTGTTGATAGTAGGCCTCGTCGGGGTTGGCACGCATCTGCTTGAGGTCGTGGCCGGCACAGAAGGCGCGGCCCTCGGCGGCGATCACCACGCAGCGCACGCTCGTGTCGTCGTTCACGCGGTCGAGCTCGCCGCCGAGCGCCTCGAGCATCTCTTCGGAGAGGGCGTTGAACTGCTGCGGTCGGTTCAGCGTCAGGGTGGCCACGCCATCGCTATCGTGGCGCCGGACCAGGGGGCTGTCATCCTGCATCGTGAGGTCTCCAGTGGACATGGCAGCCTCCAGCCTAACGCTCCGGGCGGCGCTTTCGTCAGGTCTGCGACCAAAGACGGTGCCTGGCGCAGCGCCCCATGAACAGCACTGCTCCCGATGACCGGTCTGCGCAGTAACAGTGACATTGGCCCCCTAGACGTCGCTGCGGAAGGGACGCTCCTCGCGGGGCAGGATCAGGTTGAGCACGATGGCGCACAGCGCGCCCGGGATCAGCCCCGACTCGATGATCGCCTGGACGTTCTCGGAGTATTCGGCGTAGAGCCCTTCCTGGGCGGGCAGGCCGATGGCGGCGGCCAGGGACATGGCGATGATCAGCATGTTGCGCTTGTTGAAGTCGATGCCGCTGAGCATCTTGATGCCGGCGCTAGCGATCATGCCGAACATGATCACTACTGCGCCGCCCAGCACCGAGTTGGGGATGCTGGAGACCAGGCCACCGAGCTTGGGCAACAGGCCGGCGATGACCAGGAAGGCACCGCCGATGGCCACCACGTAGCGGCTGACCACGCCGGTGAGGGCGACGATGCCGACGTTCTGGCTGAAGCTGATCTGTGGATAGGCGTTGAAGATGGCGGCGAAGACGCTGGCCAGGCCATCGGCCATCACGCCCCCGGAGAGCTCCTTCTGGGTGGGTTCGCGGTTCACCCCGCCGGCGGTGGTGCCGACGATGTCGCCGATCGACTCGGCGCAGGTCACCACGGCCAGCAGTACCACCGGCAGGATCGCCGCCAGGTGGAACTCCAGGCCGATGGCGAAGGGGATCGGCAGCGCGAACCAGTCGGCGGAGCCGATGGAGGAGAAGTCCACGTAGCCGAAGACGACGGCCGCCGCGAAGCCGGCCACCAGGCCGGCGAGCGGCGAGATCTCCGACCAGATGCCGCGGCCGAACTGGTGCAGGCCGACGGTAACCACCAGCACCAGGCCGGCCAGCAGCAGGTGATGCAGGGAGCCGAAGTCCTCGGCGCCGAAGCCGCCCCCCGCATAGGCGAAGCCGACCGGCATCAGCAGGGTTCCGATCATGATCACGAAGGTGCCGGTCACCACCGGCGGGAAGAGGAAGCGTACCCAGGGCAGGAAGAGCCCCACCAGGGCCATGGCGACCCCGCCGCACAGGGCCGCGCCCAAGGCGGCGGGAACGCCCATGCCCACGGCGATGGGGATCAGCACCGGCACGAAGCCGAAGCTGGTGCCCATGACGATGGGCAGCCGGGCGCCGATCGGCCCGATTCCCAGGGACTGCACCAGGGTGGCCACCCCGGCGACGAACATCGCCGCCTGGATCATCATCGTGGTCTGCGCCTCCGACAGGTCGGCGGCACCGGCGATGATGATGGGCACCGTGACATTGCTGACGAACATGGCCAGCACGTGCTGGATGCCCAGCGGGATGGCGCGGCCGAGGGGGGGCATCGCATTGACGTCCTGGGTGCTGCGCACCCGAGACGGTGTCTCGGCGACCTGGGATTCGGTGGTCATGGGGTGTCTCCTGTTGTCGTTGTTGGAAACGGTAAGGGAATCAGCGCGAGCCGCGCAGTTCGCGGGCGGCCTGGTCATGCCGGGCCAGCAGGGCATCGAGGTCGACATCCCGGGGTCGGCCATCGATCAGCCGCCAGCGCCCGGCGACCATCACCCGGTCGGCGCGGTGGGCCCCGCAGAGGAGCAGGGCCGCGACCGGGTTCTCGGCCCCCGAGAAGCGGGCCTCGTCCAGCCGGAACAGCGCCAGGTCGGCCTGCTGGCCGGGTTCCAGCCCGCCGATGTCGCTGCGCCCCAGGCAGGCCGCCGAGCCGCGGGTGGCCCAGCGGATCACGTCGTCGTGGGTCACCCGGCTAGGCGAGTAGCGCAGCCGGCCCAGCAGCAGGGCCTGGCGCATCTCCTCGGCCAGGTTGGAGTGATCGTTGGAGGCCGAGCCGTCAACCGCCAGGCCCACCGGGCAGCCGGCGGCCTCGAGTTCCAGGGTGCGGCACATGCCCGAGCCCAGCACCATGTTCGACGACGGACAGTGGGCAATGCCGGTGCCGGCCTCTCCCAGGCGGGCAACCTCCTGGTCGTTGAAGTGGATGCCATGGGCCAGCCAGGTGCGAGGGCCCAGCCAGCCGGTGGCCTCCAGGTAGTCCAGTGGCCGCATGCCGAAGAGCCGTTGGCAGTAGGCCGTCTCGTCCGCGGTCTCGGCCAGGTGGGTGTGCAGGCGGACATCCTTCTTCCCGGCCAGACGGGCACTCTCCTGCATCAGCTCACGGCTCACCGAGAAGGGCGAACAGGGGGCCAGGGCGATGGTCGTCATGGCGCCGTCGCCGCGCTGGTGGTGGTCGTCGATGAGCCGCGCGCTCTCCTTGAGGATGGTGGCCTCGTCCTGCACCACCGACTGGGGCGGCAGGCCGCCATCGTCGCGGCCCACGCTCATCGAGCCCCGGGTGAGGGCAGCTCTCACGCCGAGGCGCTGGGCGGTCTCCACCTGGACGTCGATGGCATTCTCCAGCGCGCCGGAGAAGACATAGTGGTGGTCGGCGACGGTCGTGCAGCCGGACATCAGCAGCTCGACCATGGCCAGTTCGCTGGCCAGTGCCAGCTGGCGCTCGGTGAGATTGGCCCAGACGTCGTAGAGGGTCGTCAGCCAGGGAAAGAGTTCCTTGTTCAGGGCCGGCGAATAGGCCCGGGTCAGGGTCTGGTAGAAGTGGTGGTGGGTATTCACCAGTCCGGGCAGCAGCACATGCGCCGAGGCATCGAAGGTCGTGTCGATCGGCGTCTCCGGGGTAGCGCCGGCCGGTACGGCCTCGACGATGCGCGAGTCGCGGATCACCACGCCCCCGGCGGCGCATGCATCACTGCAGGCGTGAGGGGCTCGGATCCATAGGGTGTTCGAAGTTGAGATCATAGCGTCTTCCCGGGGAATTCCCTGTGGTGGACCAAGGGTTACCCAAGTCTCGTGGCGGGCCAGCGTCCTGGTTCAGGTGCCTTCGACTAAATGTGTGTACTTTTCTTGTCACTAGTACGCGGGTTAAATTGTGTACAAAGTGGAAGGCTTTTATACAACTGTCAAGGGGGAGCCGTGAACGGCAACGGGTGGCGTCATCGAATGGAATGACGAAAAAAGAGCCGCCGCGTCGATGACGCGGCGGCTCTGGTCTTCCAGGAGGGAATGGGGCTCAGTCGGCGTAGCTGCTCTCGGAGTAGAGCACCCGCACGCGCAGGGTGTGCTTCACCTGCCGCAGGGCTTCCAGTGCTCGGGTGCCATAGGCCTTGTCCACATCGATGACCACGTAGCCGATGCGCTCGTTGGTCTGCAGGTACTGGCCGAGGATGTTGATGTCATTCTCGGAGAGCACGCGGTTGATCTCGGAGAGGACCCCGGGCACGTTCTCGTGGATGTGCAGCAGGCGGTGCTTGCCCGGGTGGGCCGGCAGGGCCACCTCGGGAAAGTTGACCGAGCTGACGGTGGTGCCGTTGTCGGAGTAGGTGACCAGCTTCTCGGAAACCTCGATGCCGATGTTCTCCTGGGCCTCGAGGGTGGAGCCACCGATGTGGGGGGTGAGGATGACGTTGGCCAGGCCGCGCAGCGGGCTCTCGAACACCTCGTCGTTGCCCTTGGGCTCCACCGGGAAGACGTCGATGGCGGCACCGTTGAGGCGACCGGCCTTGAGTGCCTCGGCCAGGGCCTCGATCACCACCACGCTGCCGCGGGAAGCGTTGATCAGGATGCCGCCCGCCTTCATCAGGGCGATCTCGGCCTCGCCGATCATCCAGCGGGTAGAGGGCAGGTCCGGCACGTGCAGGCTCACCACGTCGGCGCGCGCCAGCAGTTCCTCGAGGCTTCCCACCTGGCGGGCATTGCCCATCGCCAGTTTGGTCACGACATCGTAGTAGATGACGTCGAAGCCCAGCGACTCGGCGAGTACCGAGAGCTGAGAGCCGATGCTGCCATAGCCGATGATGCCCAGGGTCTTTCCGCGCGCCTCGTGGGCGTTCTTCGCCGACTTCAGCCAGCCGCCCTGGTGGGCACTGGCGCTCTTCTCGGGGATGCCGCGCAGCAGCATGATGGCTTCGGCCAGCACCAGCTCGGCCACCGAGCGGGTGTTGGAGAAGGGCGCGTTGAAGACCGGAATGCCACGCACCAGGGCGGCATCGAGGTCTACCTGGTTGGTGCCGATGCAGAAGCAGCCTACCGCCACAAGCTTCTCGGCGGCGTCGAGGACGCGCTCGTTGAGCTGGGTACGCGAGCGGATGCCGATGAAATGGACGTCGCGGATCTTGTCGATCAGCGTTGCCTCGTCCAGTGAGGTCGGCAGGTGCTCGATATTGGTGTAACCGGCATTGAGCAGGTTGTCCACCGCACTCTGGTGGACGCCCTCGAGCAGCAGGATCTTGATCTTGCTCTTGTCCAGGGACGTTTTGGCCATGGTCGATTCAACCCCTTCGTCGGCGCGCGCCGCATGCATGTGTCGTGAAGATGCTGAAGAGCCTGGGGCCCCACCGGAGGCCAGGGCAGGCTCGAAACAGGGGCGCTAGCTTACCACAGCCGGCATGAGCGAGGATGAAAATGCCGTGCGTCCCGGGTGAATGGCATGCAAGTTGCGCGGGAGTCGGTCGGGGCAGACGACCCCCCGGGGAGAGCGTGTATACTGTCCGCCCATGTATAAGCCACCAGCGAGTAGAGGCGATGGCGGATCCGCAAAGTCAAGGCAGCGGCGAAGAATCGGCACCGGCCGACTTTGCCGCCACCGTCGAGCGGCTCGAGCAGCTCGTCGAGCGATTGGAGTCCGGCGAGCTGACCCTGGAGGGGTCACTGGCCGCCTTCGAACAGGGCGTACGCCTGACCCGCGATGCCCAGCGTCGTCTCGACAAGGCCGAGCTGCGGGTACGTAGCCTGACCGAGGGCGAGGCCGGCGGTGTCGACCTGCAGCCCTTCGACGCCGCCCCCTCCACGGAGGATGATGGTGAGCGCTGACGCTCTGGTAGGCCGCCTGGCCGCGGATCGTGCCCGGGTCAATGCGCGCCTCGAGGCGCTTTTCGCGGCACGGTCGGCGCCCTCGCCGTGCCTCGAGGCGGCCATGCGCCACGCCCTGCTGGTAGGGGGCAAGCGGCTGAGGCCGGTGCTGGTCTATGCGGCCGGCCGGGCCCTGGGAGCGGCGGATGATGACCTGGATGCGCCGGCCATGGCACTGGAGCTGGTGCACGCCTATTCGCTGGTCCACGATGACCTGCCGGCCATGGACGACGATGACCTGCGGCGCGGCCAGCCCACGGTGCATCGGGCCTATGACGAGGCCACCGCGATACTCGCCGGTGATGCGCTTCAGGCCCTGGCTTTCGAGGTGCTGGCGTGGGCGGCCCCCTCCCGGCTGGCACCGCTGGTCGTGACCCTGGCCGGCGCCGCCGGGCGTGACGGCATGGTGGCCGGACAGGCGCTGGACCTCGACGCCGTGGGCGGGCACCCCGATGTAGCCGCGCTGGCCGCCATGCACGGCCACAAGACCGGTGCACTGATCCGTGCCGCGGTGCGCCTCGGCGGGCTGGTCGCCGTCGACGAGGCAGACCCGCGGCTGGCGGCCCTGGACGCCTATGCCGGTGCCATCGGGCTGGCCTTCCAGATCCACGATGACATCCTCGATGTGACCGCTGATACCGCCACCCTGGGCAAGACCTCCGGGGCCGACGCCGCCCGGGCCAAGCCCACCTACCCGAGCCTGATGGGGCTCGAGGGTGCTCGCCGTCGGGCCGACGAGCTGGTCGAGACGGCCTTGACCTCCCTGGCGCCGCTGGGCGAGGCCGCTACTCCGCTGGCAGAGTTGGCCCGCTACATGATCGAGCGAGATTACTGACACTACAGGGCTCACATGAAGCTGTTCGATGACATCCCAGTCGAGCGTCCGGCCACGCCGCTGCTCGATACCCTGGATACTCCGGCCGCGCTGCGTGCCATGAACGCTGGCCAGCTTGCCCAGGTGGCCGACGAACTGCGCGCCTACCTGCTCTACAGCGTGGGCGTTTCCGGTGGCCACTTCGGCGCCGGTCTGGGCGTGGTGGAGCTTACCGTGGCGCTGCATCAGGCGCTGGAGACTCCGTTCGATCGACTGGTGTGGGACGTGGGCCACCAGGCCTATCCCCACAAGATCCTCACCGGCCGGCGCGAGGCGATGACCGGCATTCGCCAGTACGGCGGTCTTGCCGCCTTTCCGCGCCGTGCCGAGTCAGAGTACGACACCTTCGGCGTGGGTCATTCGAGCACCTCGCTCTCGGCGGCCCTGGGCATGGCCCTGGCCGCCCGCACGCGCGGCGAGAAGCGCCGGGTCTGCGCGGTGATCGGCGATGGTGCGCTATCCGCCGGGATGGCCTTCGAGGCCCTGGCCCATGCCGGCCACGTGGATGCCAACCTGCTGGTGGTGCTCAACGACAACGAGATGTCGATCTCCGAGAATGTCGGCGGCATGGCCAGCTACCTGGCGCGCATCCTGGCCAGCAAGCCCTATACCAGCATTCGCGAGGGCGGCAAGCGAGTGCTCTCCCACCTGCCGGGAGCCCTGGAACTGGCACGGCGCACCGAGGAGCACATGAAGGGCATGATCAGCCCGGCCACGCTCTTCGAGGAGCTGGGCTTCAATTACATCGGGCCCATCGACGGCCACGACCTGCCGCTGCTGGTGCAGACCCTGCGCAACATGCGCGACCTGGAAGGGCCCCAGTTCCTTCACGTGAAGACTTGCAAGGGCAAGGGCTTCCTGCCCGCCGAGGCGGATCCCATCGGCTACCACGCCATCACCAAGCTGGAAAAGAACGAGCCCGAGAAGGGCGGTGAGACGCCGCCACCGCTCAAGCCGGCGAGTCGCCAGCAGAAGTACTGCCGGGTCTTCGGCAACTGGCTGTGTGACATGGCGGCGGTGGACGAGCGCCTGGTCGGTATCACGCCCGCCATGCGCGAGGGATCCGATCTGGTGCGCTTCTCGAAGGAGTATCCGGAGCGCTACTTCGACGTGGCCATTGCCGAGCAGCATGCGGTGACCCTGGCCGCGGGGCTTGCCTGCGAGGCGATGAAGCCGGTGGTGGCGATCTATTCCACCTTCCTGCAGCGCGGCTATGACCAGCTGATCCATGACGTGGCGGTGCAGGCGCTCGATGTCACCTTCGCCATCGACCGCGCTGGCCTGGTGGGTGAGGACGGCCCTACCCATCACGGCAGCCTTGACCTCTCCTACCTGCGCTGCATTCCAGGGATGGTGGTGCTGTCGCCAGCAGATGAGGCCGAGTGTCGCGCGATGCTCAGTGCCGCCTATCATCATCCCGGCCCGGCCGCGGTGCGCTACCCGCGCGGTACCGGGCCGGGGGTCGCAACGCCGGACCATCTCGAGCCGATCGAGATCGGCCGAGCCGAGTGGCGGCGCCATGGCAGCGGGGACGCGACACGCGTCGCCCTGCTGGCCTTCGGCAGCCTCAATGGCCCGGCGGCAGTGGTGGCCGCACGTCTCGAGGCCAGCCACCTCAACATGCGCTCGATCAAGCCACTGGACCGTGAGGCCATACTGGCCGCGGCCGACGAGCATGATCTGCTGGTGACCCTGGAGGAGAACGTGGTCGCCGGCGGCGCCGGCAGTGCGGTCAACGAGCTGCTGTTGGCCGAGGGGGTGCAGGTGGAGGTGCTCAATCTCGGCTTGCCCGATGCCTTCGTCGAGCACGGCAAGCCCGCCGAACTGCTCGCCGAATGTGGCCTGGACGCGGACGGTATCGAGGCCTCGATCCGCGCGCGGCTGCCCTGATACGTCACGTTATTGTCACGAGGTTGAGATGTTGTTTCTGATATTGATCGGTGCCCTTCTGGGGCTGGCCATCGGTGGCCCCATCGGCCTGCTGGTGGGCGGTGCCCTGGGCTACTGGCTGGGCAAGACCCTGCGCAAGCGCCTGATGAACAAGCTCCTTGGTGCCCAGTCGCAGTTCCTGGAGTCGACCTTCGCCGTCATGGGATGTCTTTGCAAGGCCGATGGTCAGGTCTCCGAGGACGAGCTGGAAGCGTCTCGACAGCTGTGGGACCGGCTACGGCTCAATGAGGCCCAGCGGGCACAGGCCCGCGCCGACTTTACCCGCGGCAAGCGCCCGGACTTTGACCTGGACGCCGAGCTGGCCAAGATTCGCCGTCTGGCGGCTCATCAACCCGCGCTGCGCCAGGTATTCCTGCAGGTCCAGCTCGCCGCGGTCGCGGCCGATGGTGAGCTGCATCCTGCCGAGCACGACATGCTGATGCGGGTGGTGCGCGGCCTGGGCTGCAGCGAGGCCGAGATTGCCCAGATCGAGGCGATGCTGCGCGGTGGCCCTCACGGGGCAGACGAGCAGGGCCCGTCGCTGGAGGATGCCTACCGGGTACTGGGCGTGGAGGCTGACGCCAGCGACGCCGAGATCAAGAAGGCCTATCGTCGCTTGATGAGCGAGAACCATCCCGACAAGCTTGCCGCCAAGGGCCTTCCCGAGAGCATGCGAGAGGTCGCCAAGGAGCGCACCAGCGAGATCGGCAGCGCCTACGACCGCATTCGCAAGGCCCGAGAAGCCTGACATCGGTCAGCCGGGTGCCTCCCTCCGGCACCCCCTATCTTCCTTCGCCATGCTGGCTCTTGCCCTCGTCACTGGCCGCGTGCTGCGCTAGCGTAACGGCATCGAACGACTGCCCATGGAGCCGCCGATGATCACCCTCTACAGCTTTCCCTCGTCCCGCTCGTTGCGGGTCGCCTGGACCCTCGAGGAACTGGAACTCGACTACGCCTGCCACCACGTGGACCTGGCGGCCGGCGCGGGCCGGCAGGCCGTCCATCTCGACCGCCACCCCGACGGCAAGGTGCCGGTGCTGGTGGATGATGGCCTGACGCTGTTCGAGTCGGGGGCGATCTGCCGCTACCTGGCGGAGCGCTACGGCGAGCCGAACGGCCTGCTGCCGGCCGCCGTCGAGGATCGCGCACGGGTCGACCAGTGGCTGTTCTTCGTCACCGGCGAGCTGGAGCAGTCGCTCTGGACCCAGGCCAAGCACAAGTTCGCCCTGCCCCGTGAGCGGCGGGTGCCGGCAGTACTGCCCACCGCGGCCTGGGAGTTCCAGCGGGCGCTGGAGGCCCTGGCGCGGCGCTTCGATGGCGAGGGCTGGCTGGTGGGTGAGCACTTCAGCCTGGCGGACCTGCTGCTGGGGCACACCCTGAGCTGGGCGGTGCAGTTCAAGACCCGCCTGCCGCCAGCGCTGGAGGCCTACCGGCAGCGCTGTGCTGCGCGCCCGGCCCTGGCTCGGGCGGTGGCCCGGGAGCGCGCCGCGGCCGAATCGGCGTGAGGCACGCTCAGGCGGCGAAGGGGAGCACGGCGGTGTAGACCGCGAAGTAGTGGCAGGTGCTGCCGCCCATGACGAACAGGTGCCAGATGGCATGGTTGAAGGGGATGGCATCGAGGGCATAGAAGGCCACCCCCAGGGTGTAGGTGATGCCGCCGGCGACCAGCAGGGCGAGGCCGGTACCCGACAGACGGGCCGCCAGCTCGTCGCCGGCAACGACGATCAGCCAGCCCATCAGCAGGTAGATGGCGATGCGCAGCGCGGCGAAGCGGTGGGGCCAGGCCAGCTTGCCGGCGATGCCGACCAGTGCCAGGCACCAGATGGTGGCGAACAGCGTCCAGCCCGTCGGGCCGCGCAGGTTGACCAGCAGGAAGGGCGTGTAGGTACCGGCGATCAGCAGGTAGATGGCGCAGTGATCGAGCGACTGGAACAGGTCCTTCAGGCGCGGGTGGCGGATCCCGTGGTAGAGGGTGGAAGCGGTGTAGAGCAGCACCAGACTGGCACCATACAGGCCGATGCCGACGAGCTTCCAGGGATCGACCCGGACGGCCAGGCTGGCCAGCACGATCAGCACCACCACGCCGGCGAGGCTGAGCACCGCACCGATGCCATGGCTGATGCTGTGGAGCCGCTCCTCGAAGCCGCTGAAAGGGGCCTCGTTGTGGCGGGCGGGGTGGGTCATCGGGGGAGCCTCCTGCCGAGGAGCCAGCCCGATGCCGGGTCCGGTGGCTCAGGGCTTGCGTTCGATATCCACGTCGCTGGCCTGGGTGAAGTCGCCCAGCGCCATCATGTGGCCCAGCTTGCCGGCCTTGGTGGTGAGATACTGCTCGTTGTGCGGATTTAGACCGGTGGTCAAGGGGACGCGTTCCACGACCACCACGCCGGCCTGGGTGAGGGCATCGACCTTGCGGGGGTTGTTGGTCATCAGGCGCAGCGACTCGACCCCCAGATGCTCGAGCATCGGCACGCAGAGATCATAGCGCCGCAGATCGGCGGCGAAGCCCAGCTGCTCGTTGGCTTCCACGGTGTCGGCACCGGCGTCCTGGAGGTGGTAGGCGCGGATCTTGTTGAGCAGGCCGATGCCGCGGCCCTCCTGGCGAAGATAGAACAGGACGCCCCGCCCTGCCTCGGCAATGCGCTTGAGCGCCTCCTGCAGCTGGAAGCCGCAGTCGCAGCGCATGGAGAAGAGGGCATCGCCGGTCAGGCACTCGGAGTGGACCCGTCCCAGTACCGGTTCGCCATCGGCCACGTCGCCCAGGGTCAGGGCGATATGATCCTTGCCGGTGGCATCGTCCTCGAAGCCGTGCATGGTGAAAGTGGCCCAGGGAGTGGGCAGCCGGGAGGCGGCGATGAATCGAATCGTCACGATGTACCTCGGTGGAAGACCACGGCGTTGCCGACGGGTAGAGGGCCATTCTATCAGGAAGGCCGGGCCGGCTCACCGTTGTGTCACAGGGGCTCATCCCCGGGCCGTCCGATGGGGTACAATGGCGCCCACATTTTCCGTGGACGAGCGCCCGCATGGAACTCAAGAACGACCGCTTTCTGCGCGCCCTGGCGCGTCAACCCGTCGACCGCACCCCGGTGTGGATGATGCGCCAGGCCGGCCGCTACCTGCCGGAGTATCGCGAGGTGCGTGGCCATGCCGGCAGCTTCATGGACCTGTGCCGTAACCAGGAGCTGGCCTGCGAGGTCACCCTGCAGCCGCTGGAGCGCTACCCCCTGGATGCGGCCATCCTCTTCTCGGATATCCTGACCATCCCCGACGCCATGGGGCTGGGGCTCTACTTCGAGACCGGCGAGGGGCCGAAATTCCGCAAGCCGGTGCGCACATCAACCGAGGTGGATGCCCTGCAGGCGCCGGACGCCGAGCGCGACCTGGACTACGTCATGCGCGCGGTCTCGACGGTCCGTCGCGAGCTCAACGGCCGGGTGCCGCTGATCGGCTTTTCCGGCAGCCCCTGGACGCTGGCCACCTACATGGTGGAGGGCGCCTCCAGCAAGGACTTCCGCCACGTCAAGACGATGCTCTACGACGCGCCGGACACCATGCACCGGCTGCTCGATACCCTGGCCCAGGCGGTCACCGACTACCTCAATGCCCAGATCCGCGCCGGCGCCCAGGTGGTCCAGATCTTCGATACCTGGGGCGGGGCGCTCTCCACGCCGGCCTACCTGGAGTTCTCGCTGCGCTACATGGAGCAGATCGTCGCCGGCCTGATCCGCGAGCACGAGGGACGCCGGGTGCCGGTCATCCTGTTCACCAAGAATGGCGGCCAGTGGCTCGAGGACATCGCGGCAGCCGGCTCCGATGCCGTCGGCCTGGACTGGACCACCGAGCTCGCGGATGCCCGGACGCGGGTCGGTCATCGTGTTGCCCTGCAGGGCAACCTCGATCCCCATGTACTGTTTGCCCGCCCCTCGGCGATCCGCGCCGAGGTGGCGCGAACCCTCGACAGCTTCGGCCATGGGCCCGGCCATGTCTTCAACCTGGGGCACGGCATCAATCAGTTCACCGACCCGGACCATGTGACGGCCTTCATGGAGGCTCTGCATGACCTGAGCCCGGCCTACCATCGCAACATCGCCCATGGCTGACCGGCTGGCCGCCGGGGAGAATGGAGGGTGGCGGCGCCGCTAGAGACGCGGCTCACGGCTCGTGTCGGGCGCCGCCTGATCGTCAGCCGCCAGGTCCAGGGTCGGCTCGCTGGCGCTGCGCGCCGGGCAGTAACGCTCGGCGGGGCGCAGTACCCGGGGACTGCCCAGCACGCTTTCGTCATCGGGCTCGACACTGCTTGCCGCGCTGGTCCAGGCGGCCTCGCGGTCATGCACGGCCGGGCGTCGCTCCCAGGAGCGGGTGACCACGGCACCGGGGGCGAAGCCGGGACGCTGGGCACCCAGGTGGTGGGGCAGCAGCCAGAGCTCGGCGAGCAGGCGCAGGGCCATGGCAGCGAGCAGCCAGGCCCCACCTGCCAGGGCCAGGGCGGGCCAGGCGGTGGCCCAGTCCGTGGGCGCGAGCCAGGGCGTGCGAGGGGCCAGCCACAGGGCCGTGCCGGCCAGCAGGCCGAGCTGCAGCAGCAGATGGCAGATCAGCAGGGTGGTGCGGGCCAGCGGCCGGCGGGGAAACAGGAACTGTCGCATCGGGGTCCTCCCGGGGATGCACATCGTGGTGATGAGTCGCGCCGACTTCCATGCCGGCCAGGGCAGGATGCTACCCCAGATCCCGCCGCCCTGCAGTCATCGCGTATCACCAGGTTGACCAACGAGAGCGGGCTTGCCAATGTGGAAAGAGGCGGAAGTGGGTGTCCCGCCGGGAAGACTTCCGTCAACTCACCAGCATCAAGGAGCGGCTATGACAACCTATATCGTGGTGGCTGATGCGGCGCGGGCTCGACTATTCACCCGTGATGGGCTGAAGGTCAGCGAGAAGGACAGCCTTGTCCATGCCGAGGGGCGCATGCACGAGGGCGACCTGGTAACGGACCGCAGTGGCGACGTCCACGAATCGACCGCGACTGCCTCGCGCAGCGCGGGTGGGGAGAACGTCGCAACCCAGCACCACGAGGAGATCTTCGCCCGCGAGGTCGCCGAGCGGCTCTATCGCGCCCGCGTCGACAACACCATGGAGAAGCTGATCCTGGTCGCGCCGCCGCGCTTCCTCGGGCAACTGCGGGACAAGGTCGATGGTCCCACCGCCAAGCTGGTGATCCACACCCTGGCCAAGGATCTCACCAAGGCCTCCCTCGCCGATATCCAGGAGGCGGTCAGCGACCTTCGCTAGCAGCCTTTCGTCGAGGCTCTCCCGGTGGCCCGGCCCTGGCGCCGGGCCACCGCGCGTCAGGGCACCTGAGGCAGGTCGATCTGGTCGCTGCGCCGAACTCCCTCGGTCATCTGCCGACACAGCTTCAGAAACTCGCGCATGCCGGTGGCCAGGTACTTGTGGCGGTGCCAGATGAAGGTGAACTGGCGGCTCAGGTCCAGCTCGGGGGTGGCGATGGGCACCAGGCTGCCGCGACGAAAGGCGTCGCGCAGGGCCAGCTTCGAGACGCAGCCGATGCCGAGCCCCGATTCCACCGCGCGCTTGATGCCCTCGGTATGTTCCAGCTCCAGCAGGATGTTGAAGCGCCCGCGGCGGTGTCGTGCCGCCTGCTCCAGGGTCAGCCGGGTGCCGGAGCCCTGTTCGCGCATGATCCAGGCCTCGCGCAGCAGGCGGTCCAGCTCCACCGGGCCGGCCGTGGCGAGCGGGTGGCGGGGCGAACAGAACACCGCCAGCTCGTCCTCCACCCAGGGCTGGGTGATCACGTCCTCCTCCTCGCACTGCCCCTCGATCAGCCCCAGGTCGAGCCCGTGCTGGCGGACGCTGTCGATGATGGTCCGGGTATTGCGCACCGAGAGGCGCACCCGGCTGCCGGGATGACGCTGCATGAAGTCGCTGATCAACAGGGTCGCCAGGTAGTTGCCGATGGTCAGGGTGGCGCCCACGTCCAGGGTACCGATGCCCTGTTGACCACGCAGCAGCTCCTCCACCTCCTCGGCCCGGTCGAGCAGGGCCACCGCCTTGGGCAGCAGCTGGAAGCCCAGGGCATTGAGCTTGAGGCGCTTGCCGATGCGGTCGAGCAGCCGACAGTCGAACTGTCGCTCCAGTTCGGCAAGGGCGGTACTGGTCGCCGACTGGGAGAGCGCCAGGGCACGGGCCGCCCGGGAGACACTCTCGTGCTGGGCCACGGCGACGAAGACTTCCAGCTGGCGCAGGGTATAGCGCATGACGCTCCTCGTGTGGCTTTATATCCGTAGTATAGATAAGTGTTATCCATACAATCCATTTAACAGATATTGTCCCGGCTCTTAGAATTACAATCAAAGATTGGCTGTTTTTTCTATTCTTTTTTGGAATATAAAGGAGTCGGCATGAGCAAGTTTGCGCTTGAGGACGTTCTGAGTGTGCACCACTGGAACGACACTCTCTTCAGTTTCCGGACTACCCGTGAGCGCAGCCTGCGCTTCAAGAACGGCCAGTTCGTGATGATCGGCCTCGAGGTGAACGGCAAGCCGCTGATGCGGGCCTACTCCATCGCCAGCCCCAACTACGAGGACCACCTGGAGTTCTTCAGCATCAAGGTGCCCGATGGCCCCCTGACGTCGCGTCTCCAGCACCTCCAGGTGGGGGACCAGATCATGGTCAGTCGCAAGCCTACCGGTACCCTGGTCACCGACGACCTGCTGCCGGGGCGCAACCTCTACCTGCTCTCCACCGGCACCGGCCTGGCGCCGTTCATGAGCCTGATCCAGGATCCGGAAGTCTACGAACGCTTCGAGAAAGTGGTGCTGGTGCACGGTGTGCGCAACGTCAGCGAGCTGGCCTATGCCGACGTCATCCAGAAGGACCTGCCGGCCCATGAGTACCTCGGCGAGGAGATCAGCGAGAAGCTGGTCTACTACCCCACGGTGACCCGCGAGACCTTTCACACCATGGGGCGGCTGACCGACCACATCCGCAGCGGCAAGCTGGCCGAGGACACCGGCCTGCCGGCCATCGACCCCAAGCAGGATCGCGCCATGATCTGTGGCAGTCCGGCGATGCTCGATGATACCAGCGCCCTGCTCGACGAGCTCGGCTTCACCATCTCGCCACGCATGGGCGACCCGGGGGACTACGTGATCGAGCGGGCGTTCGTCGAGAAGTGACCCGGCTTTGCCGGGAGCCGTAAGCTTTAAGCTGGAAGAGAACCCCCGGGACCAGGGTCTCGGGGGTTTTCACTAGGGAGAAGCTGGCAACACGCTAACTGGCTTCCAGCTTCCAGCTTCCAGCTTCCAGCTTCCAGCTTCCAGCTGTCAGACAGCGTCCTTTCCGGTCTCCCCGGTACGAATGCGCAGCACCTGCTCCAGGGCGGTGACGAAGATCTTGCCGTCGCCGATCTTGCCGGTGTTCGCGACCTGGGTAATGGCGTCGATCACCTTCTCGGCCATGTCATCGTCCACGGCGACCTCGAGCTTCACCTTGGGCAGGAAGTCGACCACGTATTCGGCACCGCGATAGAGCTCGGTGTGGCCCTTCTGGCGTCCGAAGCCCTTGACCTCGGTGACGGTGATGCCCTGGACACCGATCTCCGAGAGTGACTCCCGTACGTCGTCGAGCTTGAACGGCTTGATGATGGCGGTCACCAGTTTCATGGTCTTGATCCTCGTCCTGTCCGTTGGTCGGTGGCGCTGGCCGCCACCCCTGCTGCGTTCATTGTGCCAGAGCATACACCCGGTGCGGGAGGAATAAAAAAGGCCCCCCGCAGGGGGCCAGGAGGAGCACGCCAGCTCACTCGGGGGCTGCCTCACTTCTTGGAGGCGCTGAACTCGGGGTAGGCTTCCATGCCGCATTCGACCAGGTCGACGCCCTCGTACTCTTCTTCCTCGGTGACCCGGATGCCCATCACGGCCTTGAGGATCAGCCAGACGATCAGGCTGGCCACGAACACCCAGACGAAGATGCCGAGGATGCCGATGATCTGGGGGCCGAAGCCGGCCTCGGCATTGGAGAGCGGGACCGCCAGTACGCCCCAGATGCCGACAACGCCGTGGGCGGAGATGGCCCCCACCGGGTCGTCCAGCTTGAGCTTGTCGAGGGTGACGATGGAGGTGACGACCAGCAGGCCACCCACGACACCGATCAGCGCGGCCCCCAGGGCGCTGGGCGACAGCGGGTCGGCGGTGATGGCCACCAGGCCGGCGATGGCACCGTTGAGGGCCATGGTCAGGTCGGCCTTGCGGAACCACAGCTTGGCCAGAACCAGGGCGGCGATCACGCCCCCTGCAGCGGCCGCGTTGGTGTTCACGAACACCTGGGCCACGTTGTTGGCGGAGGCGACGTCGGACATCTTCAGCTCGGAGCCGCCGTTGAAGCCGAACCAGCCCATCCACAGGATGAAGGTACCCAGGGTGGCCAGCGGCAGGTTGGCGCCGGGGATGGCGAAGATGCTGCCGTCCTTGCCGTACTTGCCCTTGCGCGGACCGAGCACCAGCACGCCGGCCAGGGCGGCGGCCGCGCCGGCCAGGTGGACGATGCCGGAACCGGCATAGTCGGAGTAGCCGACCTCGGCCAGCCAGCCGCCGCCCCAGGTCCAGTAGCCCGACACCGGATAGATGAAGCCGGTCATGACCACGGCGAAGGCCAGGAAGGCCCACAGCTTCATGCGCTCGGCCACGGCACCCGAGACGATGGACATGGCGGTGGCCACGAACACCACCTGGAAGAAGAAGTCGGAGCGCATCGAGTAGTAGGGAGCGTCGTCGCCGCCGGCCAGCACTGCATCGGCGCCATTCTCGCTGCCGATCAGCGCACCCAGGCTCGGCAGGACGCCGCCCGCGCCGCTGGAGTACATCAGGTAGTAGCCCACCAGCAGGTACATGGTGCAGGCGATGGCGAACAGCGCGATGTTCTTGGTCAGGATCTCGGCGGTGTTCTTCGAGCGCACCAGGCCCGCCTCGAGCATCGAGAAGCCGGCGGCCATCCACATCACCAGTACGCCACAGATCAGGAAGTAGAAGGTATCGAGCGCGTAGCTCAGCTCCGGTAATTCGACCATGGGGGTCTCTCCACGTCAGGAATGGGAAATGAGGCGTCGGTCAGACGGCATCGGCGCCGCGCTCGCCGGTGCGGATGCGTATGACGTCCTCCAGGGGCGTGACGAAGACCTTGCCGTCACCGATCTTGCCGCTGTTGGCTGCACTGCAGATGGCGTCGAGCACCGTCTCCAGCCTTGAATCATCGACGGCGACCTCGACCTTGACCTTGGGCAGGAAATCGACGACATACTCTGCACCGCGGTAGAGCTCGGTATGGCCCTTCTGGCGACCGAACCCCTTGACCTCGGTGACGGTGATGCCCTGAACGCCGTTGTCGGCGAGGGCTTCACGCACGTCGTCGAGCTTGAATGGCTTGATGATGGCAGTGATTAGCTTCATCCCGGATCTCCCCTGCTGGATGTCGGCGGCATGATGCCGCGCGATGGGTGGCTGTCCTGTCCAAGCGCAAACCGTGCCATCCTGATTGAAAAGTGTTTTATATCAATCGTGTAAAAGCCATAATGCAGCGGGTTTCCGACAGGTCTGGTGTGGCTCCTGCCGGGCTCGCACTATTGTGGTGCCGTGCCCTGGTGCGCCTGCCCCACAAGGGGGCGGAAGCGGGGAATGCGCTGGCCGAGGGCCTTGCGTATCCTGTAGTCAGTAAGGCATCCCATCACGCTTCAGGAGAGACACCATGGTGAGCCATGATCGCATCAGCCGCCTGGCCCAACAGATCGGCGACCGCCTGCAGGGAGCTTCCCAGGCACCGGAAGAGGTGCAGAAGGGGGTCCAGCAGGTGGTGAAGGGCGCCTTCGACCGTCTGGAACTGGTCTCGCGGGAGGATTTCGACATTCTGATGGATGTCCTGCAGCGGACCCGGGCGCGGGTCGAGGCGCTGGAGACCCAGGTGGCGGCCCTCGAGGCAGCGCTGGACAGCAATGCTGCGCGCGACTCGGTACGGAGTGAATCCCCCGCTGCCTTGCCGGAGGCGACAAGCCCGGGGGAGGATGCCGGCGGTGGCGAGACCGACCGCTGATCCCACGCTGCCGGGCGCACTCCGGCGGCCTGGGCTAGCCTGAGGTCAGGCAGGCTGCGAGGGATCGCCGATGACGCTGGCAATCATCCACACCCGGGCCGGCCTCGGGCTCGAGGCGCCCGAGGTGCTGGTCGAGGTGCACCTGGCCAATGGACTGCCCGGCATGACCCTGGTGGGCCTGCCGGAGGCTGCCGTCAAGGAGAGCCGCGAGCGGGTGCGCAGTGCCCTGATGAATGCCGGCTTCGACTTCCCGCTGAGACGCATCACCCTCAACCTGGCGCCCGCCGACCTGCCGAAGGAGGGCGGCCGCTTCGATCTCCCCATCGCGCTGGGCCTGCTGGTGGCCTCCGGGCAGGTGCCGCCCGAGGCCCTGGCGGGCGTCGAGTGTGCCGGCGAGCTGGCCCTGGATGGCCGACTGCGTCCGGTGACCGGCGTCCTGCCGCTGGCCATGGCGACACACCGCGCCGGCCGGCGTCTGATCGTGCCCCGGGCCAATGCCGATGAGGCCGCCCTGGCCGGCGAACTCGAGGTATTGCCGGCGGATCACTTGCTGGAGGTGGTGGCTCACCTGCTGGGTCAGGCGCCCATCGCGCCCCATCGGACACCGAGCAGCGCTCCGGCACCCGAGGCGGGTCCCGATCTGGCGGAGGTGCGTGGCCAGCATCAGGCTCGCCGCGCCCTGGAAGTGGCCGCCGCCGGCGGCCACAACCTGCTGTTCGCCGGTCCGCCCGGGACCGGCAAGACCATGCTGGCCAGCCGCCTGCCGGGGATCCTGCCGCCGCTCTCCGAGGCGGAGGCCCTGGAGGTGGCGGCGATCCGCTCGGTCAGCGGACTTCCGCATGCCGAGCAGTGGGGCGTGCGCCCCTTCCGGGCCCCGCACCATACCGCCAGTGCCGTGGCCCTGGTGGGCGGCGGCTCCCGGCCGCGGCCCGGCGAGATCTCCCTGGCCCACCGCGGGGTGCTGTTCCTCGACGAGCTGCCGGAATTCTCGCGGCACGTGCTGGAGGTGATGCGTGAGCCCATGGAGTCGGGGCAGATCCATATCGCCCGGGCCAGTCACGAACGGCGCTATCCGGCGGGGTTCCAGCTGGTGGCGGCCATGAACCCCTGCCCCTGCGGCCATCTGGGCGACCCGCGCCAGGCCTGCCATTGCACGGCGGCCCAGATCCAGCGCTACCAGGCGCGCCTCTCGGGGCCGCTGCTCGACCGCATCGACCTGCAGGTGGAGGTGCCGGCGCTGGCCCCGGAGCAGCTTACCTCTCGTGAACCGGGCGAGTCCTCGGCGCTGGTGCGCGAGCGGGTGCTGGCGGCTCGGGCCCGCCAGTCGGCCCGCGGCACGCTGAACGCGCGGCTGACCGGACGGGCTCTGGAGGAGGCCTGCGCTCTGCAGACGGCGGATCGCGCCTGGCTGGCCGGCGTGCTGGAGCGGCTCAAGCTGTCGGCCCGGGCCTACCACCGGGTCCTGCGGGTGGCGCTGACCCTGGCCGACCTGGCCGGTGAGGCGCGTCCCGGGCGTGATCAGCTGATCGAGGCGATCGGCTACCGCCAGCTCGATCGTCTGCTCAAGGGGTGAGGGGCGAGGAGCGGGGACTATAGCGCCGTGGCGTCCAGGGCCCCGCTGATGTCACTGCGCCACTCGGCCGCATCGCTTCCGGCGCGTCGCAGCTCCAGGCTCAGCCGATAGGGGAGCAGCTCACGATCGGAGAGCTGCAGCCGGGGGCCGTCGGCTTCGAGCCGGCTTTCCAGGTGCCACTGGTTATCACCGCCTCCCTCGGCCATGGCACTTCGCCACTCCAGTACCTGGGGGCCGTCGGAGACCGCCAGCAGGGCACGCGTCAGACTCTCGAGTACACGTTCGTCGCTGAGCCCCAGGCGAGGGTCGACCTGTGGTCTGGCCAGCAGCAGGACCTGGTCGGTCGCTGGCCGGGGCAGTGGCGGCGTCGCGGTGATGCTCTCGGCGGCACGCTCGCCCAGCCCGAGCAGGGCCTGGCGCAGCGTCGTCGGCTGTTCCGGTGCCGCGGCACAGCCGGTCAGCAGCAGGGTAGCCAGCAGCACAGACAAAGCGGGTCTCATGGTGAGGTCGCCTCCCGGGGCGGGGTGTCAGCCGGTTCCAGATCGGCGATGAAGCGATCGAGTACCATGAAGAGCTCGCGGCGAATCGGTTCGGCCTCGTTCACCAGATGATGGCGGGCCTCGGGATGGCGATGGATCTCGGCGTCGGGGAACTTGCGCGCCAGTACCTCCAGGTTCCACTCCCAGTCCACGGTCAGGTCCTGTTCACCCTGCAGGATCAGCGTGGGAATCGGGCTTGGCGGCAGCGCCAGGAGCTGCGGCATCCAGCGGCGCATGGCGCCGACCCAGTCCATCGCCAGCCGGTCGGTCTGGAGAGGATCGCCCTCGCGCAGGAAATCCGCGAAGTCGGCATCCGTGGAATTGGCGCGGAACTTGCGGGGGATCGAGTCCACGAAGGGTTCCATCAGGCGGTGGAGCCAGCTCGACTGGTTCCAGCCCCAGGGGCGGACCAGCGGTGCCAGCAGTGCCAGCCCCGACCAGGTGCCATCGTCACCGCGGGTCAGTGCATCGGTGGCGAGAATCGCCGCCCCGGTGCTCTGGCCGACGCCCAGCCAGGGGCGGGGGGCAAGGCCCTCGCGTTCGAGATGCTGCTGCAGGCGATGCAGGCAATTGCCATAGTCCTTGAAATCATCGATGGAGGCGCGGCGCCCACTGGAGAGTCCATGGCCGGGCAGGTCCCAGAGGACCACGCGCCAGCCCCGCGCCAGCAGGCACTCCAGCAGATGGCGATAGAGGCCGAGGTGGTCGAAGTAACCGTGCACCACGAAGGCCGTCCCGATGGGCGCTGCAGGGCTCCAGACCTGGGTCCAGAGGCGGAAGTCACCGGCCTCCAGGTAACCGACGTAGAGCCCGACATGCTCGGCAAGCAGGGGGGCCAGACCGTAGTGGCCCAGGTAGCGCTCGAGGTCATGGCCGGACAGGTCGGCCGGGGCCAGGGGCCCCAGGGCCTGCAGAGGGGTGAAGTCGCTCATCGGTTTCTCCGTAATGCCTGTTCATGCTAGCGCCAAGCCACCGGTACGGCTAGCCATGCTTCCGCGCCCGGTTGCAGCCTTATCATTTGGTCTAGAAACAGGTCGCAGGCGGCGAGCGCAGCTTTACATGTGGAAGTATTTTCCACAAAATTGATCCCACGCAGTCATCATTCCCTGTCCGGCCGGTCGGTGCCAGGGGGCACCGAGCGGCCATGCACGAGGAGCACGACCCATGACCCAACGCATCACTCGCCATCGCCTTCAGGTGGCCGCCGAGCTGGACCGCTTCATCAACGAACAGGCCCTGCCGGGCACTGGCGTCGACCCCGAGGCGTTCTGGGCCGGCGTCGACGCCCTCTTTCATGATCTGACCCCACAGAATCGCGAACTGCTCGTCGAGCGTGATCGCCTGCAGGAGCAGCTCGATGCCTGGCATCGCGAGCACCCCGGCCCGATCCGCGACATGGCCGGCTACCGTGCCTTCCTCAAGGAGATCGGTTATCTCGTGGATCCTCCGGCCACGGTCGAGGCGACCACCGCCAATGTCGACCGCGAAGTCGCCGTCCAGGCCGGTCCACAGCTGGTGGTACCGGTCAATAACCCGCGCTACGCATTGAATGCCGGTAATGCACGCTGGGGGAGCCTCTATGACGCTCTTTACGGCACCGACGTCATCTCCGAGGAGGGCGGTGCCGAGAAGGGCTCGAGCTTCAATCCCCGGCGCGGCGAGAAGGTCATCGGCTATGCTCGCGGTGTGCTCGACCGCGCCGCGCCGCTGGCCACCGGCTCCCACCATGATGCCGTGAAGTACGCGCTGCGTGACGGCCACCTGGTGGTGTCCCTGGAAGGCGGTCGCGAGACCGGCCTCAAGGACCCGGGCAAGCTGGTGGGCTTCAACGGCCCGGCCGCCAGCCCCGAGTCCGTGCTGCTGGTCAATAACGGCCTGCACCTGGAAATCCAGATCGACCCCGGTCACCCGATCGGCAAGACCGACCCGGCCGGCGTCAAGGACGTGATCGTCGAGGCCGCACTGACCACCATCATGGACTGCGAGGACTCCGTCGCCGCGGTGGACGCCGAGGACAAGGTCGGGGTCTATGCCAGCTGGCTGGGCCTGATGAAGGGGGATCTGGAAGAGCAGGTCGAGAAGGGCGGCAAGACCCTGACTCGCCGTCTCAATGCCGACCGCACCTGGCACAATGCCGAGGGAGGAACCGTCACCCTGCCGGGCCGCTCACTGATGTTCGTGCGTAACGTGGGCCACCTGATGACCACGCCGGCGGTGCTGGATGCCGAGGGTAACGAGCTGCCCGAGGGCATCCTCGATGGTGTCGTCACCGGCCTGATCGCCCTGCATGACCTGAAGAAGGGCGAGAACGAGGCGCGCAACTCGCGCACCGGCTCCATGTACATCGTCAAGCCGAAGATGCATGGCCCCAGGGAAGTCGCCTTCTCCAACACGCTGTTCGGCCGGATCGAGGATATTCTCGGTATGGCCCGCGATACCCTGAAGATGGGCATCATGGACGAAGAGCGCCGCACCTCGGTCAACCTCAAGGCCTGCATCAATGAGGCCCGTTCGCGAGTCGTTTTCATCAACACCGGCTTTCTCGACCGTACCGGCGACGAGATGCACACCGCCATGGAGGCGGGCCCGATGATTCGCAAGGGCGAGATGAAGAGTTCCGCCTGGATCCAGGCCTACGAGAAGAACAACGTCCAGGTCGGCCTGGCCTGCGGTCTGCGCGGCCGCGCCCAGATCGGCAAGGGCATGTGGGCGATGCCGGACCTGATGGCGGCGATGCTGGAGCAGAAGGTCGGCCACCCCAAAGCCGGTGCCAACACCGCCTGGGTCCCCTCGCCCACCGCCGCCACCCTGCATGCCCTGCACTACCACCAGGTGGACGTCGCCGCCATCCAGCGCGAGCTGGAGGGACAGGGCGAGCCCGACGTCCTGGATGACCTGCTCACCGTGCCGGTTGCCGAGAATGCCGACTGGAGCGACGAGGAGATCCAGCAGGAGCTCGATAACAACTGCCAGGGCATCCTCGGCTATGTGGTGCGCTGGGTCGAGCACGGCGTGGGCTGTTCCAAGGTGCCGGACATCCACGACGTGGGGCTGATGGAGGACCGCGCCACCCTGCGTATTGCCAGCCAGCTGCTGACCAACTGGTTGCATCATGGCGTGGTCGATGCCGAGCGGGTGCGCAAGACGCTGGAACGCATGGCCAAGGTGGTCGATGATCAGAACGCCGGCGACCCGGCCTATACGCCGATGAGCGCCGACTTTGCCGCCTCGACCGCCTTCCAGGCCGCCAGCGACCTGATCTTCAAGGGTCGCGAGCAGCCCGCCGGCTATACCGAGCCGCTACTGCACCACTGGCGCGCCGTGCACAAGGCCAAGTAAGGCCATTGCCGGAGGGGGCACCGACCCAAGCCATGCCCCCGGACAGCACGCCCCCGAGGTAGCGGCCGCGGGGGCGTTTTCATGGGGTGGCCCTCGTTGACGGGCTCGACGTTCGGCGACTGTCGGCCAGGGGCGGGCTCGGCTATCGTGGGGCCTGCCTCGCCATCACCACCACCCCAAGGAGCCAGCCGATGACCCTGATGACCGCCGCCGCCATCGAGGACTTTCTCGACGAGGTCTTTCCCCAGCGCATCGGTACCATCGAGGCCGTCGATCACATGAAGGCTACCATGAGCCTGGCCATCGAGGACGAGCACCTGCGTCCCGGCGCCAGCGTCTCCGGCCCCACCCTGATGGGGCTGGCCGATGTCTGCCTCTATGTAGCGATCCTGGCCCAGCTCGGTCCTGAACCCATGGCCGTGACCAGCGACCTGCATTGCCGCTTCCTGCGCCGCCCCCGGGGGGACCGTGACCTCATCGCCACCGCCCGCATCCTCAAGCTGGGCCGCCGACTCGCGGTGGGCGAAGTGCAGCTCTTCTCGGACGGCGATGAGCGGCCGGTGGCCCTGGTCACCGCCACCTATGCGCTGCCGGACGGCGACTGACCCGGTGGCCGGGCGCGCAGCACCGCCACCGCCAGGGCCAGCCAGCCAGCGATCATCAGCACCCCGCCGAGGGGTGTGATCATCCCCAGACCCGTCGCGCCGGTGAGCGCCATGGCGTAGAGCGAGCCGGAGAAGAACGTCGTGCCCGCCGCCCACAGCCCCATGGCCAGCCGCTGCCCAGCCCGTGGCTGCGATGCCCGCCAGGCCAGCAGTGCCAGTAGCGCCAGGGTGTGCCACGCCTGGTAGCGCACCCCGGTCTCGAAGGCGGCTGCCAGCCGCGGGGTCAGCTGGCCCTCCAGCGCATGGGCGCCGAAGGCCCCGGCCATCACCACCAGGGCGCCGGAGAGTGCCGCTCCGACCCACCAACCTCTGTCCTGCATCCTCTTTCCTTGTGTCGCTGATACCCAAGATGGTGGTGCTGGCTCACTTGAGAGGCGCCGGGGCAGGCCGAAGAGTGGGGCCTATGCCATGGATGGCATCGGTAGCGCCCAGGGAGGGGGTCACAGCGCCCCCTAGTCAGGCCTGTCGCCGGATCAGCCTCGAAGCGATCAGCATTCGTACCGTACCCCGGGAAAGCGTAAGCCGCTACAATACTGCCCCCGATTCACCGCTTGCGACGAGTGCCCCGCGCCATGACCGACCCGCGACACGACGACAAGACCACCGGCCCCGAGGGCCCGGACGCCCCGCTTCACCGCCGCGGCATCAAGAGCTATGTGCTGCGTGCCGGCCGCATGACCCAGGCCCAGACACGGGGGCTGGAGGAGGTCTGGCCGCGCCTGGGACTCGACCTCGCCGATGGCCGCCAGGATCTGGATGCCCTGTTCGGACGGCAGGCACCCCGGGTACTGGAAGTCGGTTTCGGCATGGGGGCCTCGCTTGTCGAGCAGGCCGAGCATCATCCGGACACCGACTTCATCGGTATCGAGGTGCATGCGCCGGGGGTCGGCAAGCTGCTCGACGAGGCCGACAAGCGGGGCCTGAGCAACCTGCGCGTCTACCGCGAGGATGCCCTGGCAGTGCTCGAGCAGTGCCTGCCCGAGGCGAGCCTCGATACCCTGCAGCTGTTCTTTCCCGACCCCTGGCCAAAGAAGAAGCACCACAAGCGACGCATCGTGCAGCCGGCCTTCGTCGAGCTGGTGCGCCGCCGTCTCAAGCCAGGTGGCACCCTGCACATGGCCACCGACTGGGAGGCCTATGCCGAGTGGATGGTCGAGGTGATGGACGCTGCCCCCGGCTTTGCCAACACCGCCGGCCCCGGGACGGCTCCCTATGTGCCACGCCCCGAGTTTCGCCCGCTGACCAAGTTCGAGGCGCGCGGCGAGAAGCTGGGACACGGCGTCTGGGATCTGATCTTCAAGCGGGTCGAGTGATTCCCAGGCCCGCTGCCTGCCTGAGTCCCGAGAGGTAGGGATAAACGAAAGGTGCTTCGCAGATTGGCGTGATGCTGTTCGGCAGGAAGGGACGCCGTGCGTACGGCACGCCTTAGCGGGAGCGACGGTCCGGTGCCCCGGCTTCAGATCGCGAAGGAAGGCGCCAAAGTGCGCTGATCCAAAAGAAAGCCGCCCCGGAGGGCGGCAAAAGACCGTGACTAGCAATGAGAGGGAGAAACCAGGGCAGGAGACTGGCGGGTTCCTGCCCGGCGTGGCGCCTCATCAACGCCACGATTCAAGGATAATCATTCTCGTTTGCGCTGTCAATGTAAATGCGAACCTTTTTCGTTAGCGTCGCCGCGTCAGCTCGCCAGGCGAAGCCAGAGCGGCAGCGTTACCATGGCCAGCAGCGTCTGGCCCGTGATCAGTGCCGCCATCAGCTCGGCATCCCCGCCCAGCTGGCGGGCGAGGATATAGGCCGAGGTGGCAGTGGGCAGGGCGGCAAAGAGCAGCGCCACGTCGCGCGTTACCGGATCCAGTCCCAGCAGCAGGGCCAGCGCGATCACCAGGGCCGGCATCAGTCCCAGCTTGACGAGGTTAGCAGCCCAGACCCCGCGATCCCGGCGTAGCAGGGCGGCAGGGCGAAGCGCTACACCGACCGCCACCAGGCCCAGCGGCAGGGCGGCACGCCCGAGTAGCTCCATGCCGGGCTGGCTCCACCCGGGCAGTCCGATACCGCTGAGGTTGAGCGCGATGCCGGCCAGGCAGGCCAGGATCAGCGGGTTGCGTGTCAGGGCGGCGAGACTCTTGCCCAGGCTCGCCGAGCCCAGGGTGCCGGCGCCGATGAAGCTGGCCACGCAGAGCACGTTGACCACCGGCACCATCAGGGCCACCGCCACCGCAGCCACCGTTGCCCCGTCACTGCCGTGCAGGGCGGCAGCCCCGGCCACGCCGACATAGGTGTTGAAGCGCAGCGCTCCCTGGAAGACGGAGGTGTAGGCGGGCGCAGCGAGTCTCAGCCGGTTGCGAACGCCCCACAGCAGGAGGCTGAACAGGCCCATGGCACCCAGCAGGGTGACAGCCAGCCGGGCGACCGGCACCTGGCCGACATCCGCGGTGGCCAGGGTCGAGACCAGCATGGCGGGGAACAGCAGGAAGTAGATCAGCCGCTCCATGCGGGGCCAGAAGTCCCCGCCTGGCTGGCGCCACCAGCCGAGTCCGGCACCCAGCAGGATCAGCAGGAACAGCGGCCCCAGTGCATTGCCCACGTCGTCCATGACATCTCCTTCGTGACCATTCCCCCTGCGACATCCTTGCGCACTTCGCCGCAGGCGAATGCTGATAAGCTTACCTCCATTCTGCCACCGATGGAGGCTCCGTTCTCCGCCATGCCACAGCGCATCCTGTCCTCGGCCGGTGCGGCTCGTCCCCCGCTACTGCGCCTGTTGATCATCTTCACCCTGCTGACGCTCGTCGTGGCACTCTGGTATCTGACCCGCTACAGCCTGCGCGACGACGCCGACGTGCACTGGTATCCGCCGGACGCGCAGTGTGACCTCCATGCAGCACCCTGCACGGCAAGCCTGGGGCAGGACATCACGCTACGCCTGGCAGTGGCGTCGGAAGGTCCCATCCGGGCCCTGGAGCGGCTTCCTCTGGAGGTGAACCTGGCCGGCATCTCGGCCGAGTCCGTTCGTGTCGACTTCGTCGGTCGGGACATGGAGATGGGACTGCACCGCTTCCCTCTCGAGGCCGTCGGGGATGGCGTCTTTCGCGGCGAGGGTCAGGTGGCGATCTGTACCGAGGCGGTCATGCCCTGGCGCGCCAAAGTGGTGGTAGACACGCCACAAGGGCGTCTGGGAAGCTGGTTCGACTTTGACGTGACGAGGCGGTAACCATGAAGCGGCGAGGCATCTGGCTGGGACTGGGCGCGATACTGGTGATGATCGTGGTTGGCCTTGGCCTTTATTGGCAGCAGCTGGGTAACCAGAGCAATGGCGAACCCCAGGGGGGGCCGATCGAGCTGCCGTCGACCGAGGGGGAGTTCTCGTTGAGCCAGCTCGACGACGACCAGCTGGCCGTGGTCTTCTTCGGTTACACTTGGTGCCCCGATGTCTGTCCGATGAGCCTTGCCGTGGTGCGACAGGTGATGGAGCGCCTTGACCCCGAACAGCGGCGTCGAGTGGTGCCGCTGATGGTCTCGGTGGATCCCGAGCGGGATACCCTGGCAAGGCTGGAGGAGTATCTGGGGTTCTTCGGTGACGAGTTCATCGGTGCCACCGGCAGCGAGGAAGCCCTCGAAGAGCTGGCCGAGCGCTATGGCGTGATCTGGCGCAAGGTGGAGGCACCGGATTCGGCCATGGACTACACCATTGACCACAGCGCCTCGCTGTTCCTGGTGGACCGCAACGGCGACATTCAGCGTCGGGTGCTCCACTCGCCGACCTCTGGCCCACTACAGACTGCGCTGGAGCAGGCGTTGGCCGAGGGGTGAGGCCCCGCGCTGCACGCTCATTGCGCGTCGGGGGATGATGGCTGCGTGTCGGGCGACTGTTGCAGGCGTTCGATCATGGCCATCAGGGCGCCTGTCTGGGAGCCCTGGCGGCTGTCGTGCAGCGGGTCGAGCTGCCAGGTGCTTTCGGCAAAACCCCACCAGTCCCAGCACCCCTGGGGGTTGGCCAGGCTGGTCTCCGCCTGAGGGTAGACCACCACGCGCCGGTTGGTCGCAGCCCATTCGTTGAGGCCACTGTAGCGAACGAAGGCCTCGTCGATCTGCTCGACATCCATGGCACAGCCATGCAGCGCCATGGTCAGCTTGCAGCCGCCATTCTCGCAGCCCGTTGGCACGAACAGGTAACCGGTATCACCCAGGCCGCGGGCGTCGAAGTCCGACTGGTCGAAGGACAGCAGTTCGCCTTCGGGGTCGCCCGACTCGGGTGGCGGCAGATCACCGTGCAGCCAGCCAAGCATCTCCCCTGCGATGTCCAGGTCGCAGGCCAGCAGGTGGGTTCCTCCTCCGCCGCGGCAGTCCGCCAGGGCATCCACCGGCGTGCCCGGACGTGTTGCCAGTGGCCAGCCGTGTCCGGCGTCCTTGCTCTCCCTGAACGTCAGCTGGTCATCGGGATTGGCAAGCCACTCGCGGAACTGGTCGGCCAGCGCTTGGCCCAGTGAGGGGTGGACGGTCTCGTCCTCCGCACCATGCCAGATGAAGACCTGCAGCTCGGCCAGGGCATCGGGGTCACCGATCAGTTCGCGTCGCTGATATTCCCGGTAGCGGTTCTGCAGCTCCACCGGGTCCGGCATGCCCCGTTGGGTGGTCATGCACTGGCCCAGGGCCAGTCCCAGTGAGCCGCGGGCGCAGGCCCAGGGACCGGCGGCCGCGACGCCGAGCCCGGCGAAGCGCTCTGGCCAGGCCACCGCCAGCTGGGTGGCCATGTACCCCCCCGAGGAGACGCCAAGCACGCTGGCGCCGTCCCGGTCGAGGCCCAGGCGGGGCAGCGGGTCCGGTGCTTCCTGGGCAGCCAGCGGAGCAGCCAGTCCCAGGCAGAGGCTGGCGGTGGCCAGGCAGCGGGCGGTGCTCATCAACCCCGCATCACTCATCGGCCACGTCGAGGAGCTCGACCTTGAAGATCAGTGTCTCATGGGGACCAATGGGTCCCTGCCCCTGGGCACCGTAGGCGAGAGCGGAAGGAATCACCACTTCCCAGGTGTCGCCGACGCTCATCAGCTGGAGCGCTTCCTGCCAGCCTTCGATGACCTGGCCCACCTGGAAGCTTACCGGCTCGCCACGGTCATAGGAGCTGTCGAAGACGGTGCCGTCGATCAGGGTACCCTCGTAGTGGACCTCGACGGTGTCATCGGCGCCGGGGGTCGCACCGTCACCGGATGCCAGTTCGCGATACTGCAGGCCCGAATCGGTGACGGTCACGCCGTCCTGACTGGCGTTCTCGTCCAGGTAGGCCTCGCCTTCGGCGCGGTTGGCCGCGGCCTGCTGCTCGGTTTCTGCCTCGCGGGCGGCCATGGCCTCCTGCTGGAAGGTTGCCAGGGCGTCGGCCATCTCCTCATCGTTCATTTCCAGTTCGCCACCGTCGAAGACATCACGGATGGCCTGGGTGAAGGCATCGATGTCCAGGTCCTCGACGTCCTGCTGGATACTCTGCCCCAGGGTGACGCCGAGGCTGTAGCCCAGCCTTTCGTCATCGGTCTCCGGGGCGGCGGCCAGGGCCAGGGGGGCAGCGGTCAGCAGGGCCACCAGGGAAGCGGAAGTCACAAGTGTCTTCATGAAGGAACCTTGTCGTCTGGCGTGTTGGCGCCTTGGGTGGATGTAGGGAAATGCCGGGATTCATGGGACTCTAACAGGGCCGGGCCGGTTCCGCACCCGCATGGCATGCAGGGGAAGCCGGCCCGGCGTGGCGCCTCGGTGACGGTCAGACGATCAGGGTCGGGCAGTGGGCGGAGCCCGCCACCCGCTGGGCGACGCTGCCCAGCAGCAGGCTCTTGTCGCCGTTGGTGCCCTGGGAACCGATCACGACCAGGTCACACTCGCGCTTGCGGGCAAAGCGCACGATGGTACGCGACGGCCGTCCGCCCTTGACGAAGGCGCGTACACTCTCGGCGGGTACCCCCAGTTCCACGGCATGGGACTTGGCATGGACCGCGATCTCGGTAGCGTACTCCTTGAGGGCGTCATCGGGCAGGTCAAGCCGGTCGGGCCGGACCATGGAGAGTGAGGCCTCGAGCAGGCTGTGGTGCTTGAAGACACAGAGGATGTAGAGTTCGGCCCCGGTCAGCAGCTGCAGGCCCGCACCTTTCTCCAAGGCCTTGAGAGCCCCCTTGGAGCCGTCTACCGGGACCAGTATCCGGTTGAACATGGTCGTTACTCCTTGGATCAGCGGAAGGCCAGGTCGCGCAGGAAGAGGGCGATCTGCGGGAACATGATCAGCAGGGCCGCGGCCAGGATCAGCATGAAGACGAAGGGCGGCGTGCCCTTGATCACGTCCAGGTAGGGGCGCTTGAAGATGGCGATGGCGGTGAAGATGTCACAGCCGAAGGGGGGCGTCGCCGAGCCGATGGCCACCTGCAGGGTGATCAGGATGCCCACCAGCACCGGGTCGAGCCCGGTGGCCTCCACGGCCGGGGCGAAGATCGGGGTCAGCACCAGTATCACCACGATGGGGTCGACGAACATGCAGGCCACGAAGAAGGCGATGCAGATGGCGATCAGTACGCCCGTTGGGCCAGCCTCGTTGATGCCCGCTGCCGCCAGGATCTCCTGGGGGATCTGAGCGAAGGAGATGATCCAGGAGAAGCTGTTGCCCACGGCAACCAGGATGAACACCACCGCGGTGATCAGGCCGGTGGACTTGGCGATGGCGTAGATGTCGTCGATCTTCAGCGAGCGGAAGATGAGAAACTCCAGGAAGATCGCGTAGAGCACACAGGCCGCCGCCGCCTCGGTGGGACTGAAGATGCCGCCGTAGATGCCGCCGACGATGATCACCGGGAAGCCCAGCGGCCACAGCGCCTGGCGAACCGCGATGGCGCGTTCGCCCCAGCTGGACTTCGCCTCGGTGGGCACCTTGCGGACGGTGGCATAGATCACGCAGTAGATCGAGAACATCAGCAGGATCAGTAGTCCAGGCCCGATACCGGCGATGAAGAGCTCGCCGATGGAGGTCCCAGAGATGACGCCGTAGATGATCATGCCGATGCTGGGCGGGATCAGGAAGGCGATGTCGCTGGAATTGATGATCAGTGCCAGGGTGAAGGAGTCCGAGTAACCGGCCTTGAGCATCTTGGGGCGCAGCGGGGAGCCGACGGCCACCACCGTGGCCTGGGTGGATCCCGACACCGCGCCGAACAGGGTGCAGGAGGCAGCTGTGGAGACCGCCAGGCCGCCCTTCACATGGCCGATGAACGACATGACCATGGCAATCAGGCGGTTGGCCGACTGTCCGCGCGTCATGATGTCCGCGGCCAGGATGAACATCGGTACCGCGATCAGCGAGGCAGGGCGGATGCCGGCCATCATCTGCTGGATCATGGTGTCCATCTGGCCCAGGCCATTGAACATCATGTAGAAACCGATGACCGCTGCGGTGATCAGCGGGATCATCATGGGAAAGCCCAGCAACAGCAGGGCGATCATGGTGGTAACCATTATTGTCGTCATCGTGCGTTCCCCCGGGTATTCTGCCCTGCGTCAGACTTCCGTTTCCGTGTCCTTGTAGCCGTCGAGCACGCCGGTCGACAGGTAGACGTCCCGTGACGTCAGGTTCTTGATCGCGGTGAGCAGGTACTGGATCCCGGTGATCAGAAAGCCCAGGGGGACCCAGATGTAGATGATCCAGATCGGGGCGCCCAGCGCCGGCAGGATCCTGCCCTTGGACTGCATGTCCAGGATATAGATGATCGAGTAGTAGAGAAGGAAGAACATCACCAGCGAGGTGAGCAGTGAAATGAAGATCATCAGCGCCTTGCGGCCACCGACCGGCAGGGCGTCATAGATGGCCGACATGCGGATATGGCGGCCGTGGCGGGCGGCATAGCCGATACCGGCGAAGGTGATCATGATGATCAGGATGCGGTTGATCTCGCCGGAGAAGAAGATGCTGTTGCCGAACACGAAGCGAGCGATGACGTTGGCGATGGTGTTGAAGGCCATCAGCAGCACGCCAAGCGCCAGGATCACTGCCTCGAGCTTGCTGATGAAGGTATCGATAGTACCCAGAAAGCCCGGTAGCCCCGAGCGATAGTGCTTTTCGGACTCTTCGTCGGTCATGTCCGCACTCCCTTTTCAGCATGCGATCCGGGAAGGATCAGGATCCTCTCATGGTCAGCATACGCGGTGATGTCCGGCACCGTGGGTTCCGGCGTCAACGCTGGGTGCACGCTGCTCGAATTCTGCTTCAGATCCTGAAGTCGCATATCCAGAAACACTGTCGCCACAAACATCGGGGGGGCGGCCCGGGCAGGCCACCCCCCCTTGGATGCCGAAGCCGTCGATGATTACTCGGCGTCGTCAGTCACGGCTTCAAGGTCGGCCTTGAACTGATCGAGCAGTTCCTGTCCACGCTCACCCGTCATGTCGATGAACTCTTCCTCGACCTGGGGAGCGCGCTCCTTGAAGGCCTGGATCTGTTCCTCGTTCAGGCGAGTCACGGTGACTTCGTCGGAGGCTTCCTGGATCTTGGCGAGAGAATCCTCCGCCAGGCCCTGGATATGCTCGATGGTGTGGTCGTAGGCCGCCTCGGATGCCTCACGCACCAGTTCCTTGTCCTCGTCGGAGAGGCCCTCGAAGAAGTCCTGGTTGGCCATCATGGCAGTGGTGAACCAGCCATGACTGGTGAAGGTCAGGTGTGGAGAGACCTCGTAGAGACCACCGGACTCGATCCAGAAGATCGGGTTCTCCTGGCCGTCGATGATGCCGGTCTGCAGGCCACCATAGACCTCACCCCAGGGCAGCGGCGTGGGCGTCGCGCCAAAGGCGTTGTAGGTCTCCGCCAGCAGCGGGTTGGTCATGGTACGGATCTTCTTGTTGTCGAAGTCCTCCGGCGAGGTGATCGGCTCGTCGGCAGTGACTACCATCTCGCCTTCCGGGTACATCTTGAGCAGTTCCAGGCCCTGTTCGGCGTAGAGCTCCGGGAACATCTCGTTGATGGCCTTGCTCTCGTCGAAGAAGGTGAGCACCTGCTCCATGTCGGTGGGCATCAGATAGGGAATGAAGAAGATCTGTGCCTCGGGAATCAGCGAACCGGTGAAGCCTGGCGACTGGTTGACGAACTGCAGGATACCGTTCTGGGTCTGCTCCATGATGTCATCGGACTCACCGAGCTCACCGAAGCGGTAGACCTGCACGCTGTGGTCGGAGTTTTCCTCGACGTAACGCTTGAACTCCTGGGCGAAAACATCCTGAACGTCGCCCTCATACTCCTCATGGGCGTAGCGCCAGTTGTCGGCCAAAGCAGCGGTGGACATGCCGAACATCAGTGCGCCGATACCGGCGCCCGTCAACAGCTTATGTGACTTCATTCTTGTGGTCCCTCTGCAGGTTTGTCCCGTGATGGTGGATGCAACCATCGACAGGTCTCAGGTGAACATGACATTCACTCGTCTGATTTCAGGCTAGCGTGGCCGTCATGAGGGGTCAAGCCGCCTTTCCAGGGTTTGTAGTGCGCTAAGATGAGGTTTTTTCTGTAATTGCAGGCGCACGGCGAGGAGCTCCGCCAGGCCTGGAAGTGGACTCGGCAGGGCCGATAGCCGCTCGCTCTCGAGGGCCAGGGACTCCAGGCGCGACAGGGCCTCGCGCTCCGCCTGGAGCTCGGCCTGCTGGAGCGTCCGGCGCAGCGCGGCGACGGACGCGTGCTGGCTGGCCTCGGGCTTGAGGTCGCGGCGAAGCCGGCGCAGGGGGGCGGTGACGCGGCGCTGCCAGCGGTGGACCGGGTCGAGGCACTCGGCGCACGTCAGCCCGTGATGATAGAGCCAGCTGTGCCAGAGCAGCTCGCAGACATCCACGCCTGCCTCGTCCTGAAGCACCAGGCAGGCCGATTCGACACCATCGCGCCCATAGAGGGCAAGAGCGAACTCCCAAAGAGGGGCGTCGAGCAGTCGAGCCCGCAGAACGGTCGGCAATTGGGTAGAATCGTGGTTCATGACACGGCTGTCGTCCCGCTGGGCGGCAGCCTCACGGACTGCCGAGTGGAGCCTGCATGATCGCACTGCGCCAAGTTTCCCTGCAACGCGGCACCCAGACCCTGCTCGAGGGGGCTGACCTGACCCTGCACGCCGGTCACAAGGCAGGCATCGTCGGGCCCAACGGGGCGGGCAAGTCGAGCCTGTTCAAGCTGCTGCTCGGCGAGCTCTCTCCGGACAAGGGAGAGGTGGAGATGAGCGGTGGTCAGCGCATCGCCCACATGGACCAGGAGGTGGAAGCGCTGGAGCGCGCCATCGTCGACTACGTGCTGGACGGCGACCGTGAACTGCGCCAGACCGAGGCGGCCCTCGAGGCTGCCCGGGAGCGCGGCGAGGCCCATCGCGAGGCGGAGCTGCATGGCGCCATCGAGGCGCTGGATGGCTACAGCGCCCCCGCTCGCGCGGCCCAGTTGCTGGTCGGGCTGGGCTTCGTCCAGGCCGATCTGGACCGGCCCCTGGCCGCGTTCTCCGGTGGCTGGCGGATGCGCGTCAACCTGGCGCGCACGCTGTTCAAGCCCTCCGACCTGCTGCTGCTGGACGAACCCACCAACCACCTCGATCTGGATGCCCTGCTGTGGCTCGAGCAGTGGCTGGTCCGCTACCCCGGGACCCTGCTGCTGATCTCCCACGATCGTGATTTCCTCGATGCGGTGTGTGACCACATCGTCCATTTCGATCGTCGTACGCTTGCGCTCTATCGCGGCAACTACTCCACCTTCGAGCGCACCCGCGCCGAGAAGCTGGCCCTGCAGCAGGCCGAGGCTGCCAAGCAGCAGGCGCGCCGCGAGGAGATCGAGCGTTTCGTGGCGCGCTTTCGCTACCAGGCCAACAAGGCCCGTGCCGCCCAGAGCCGGCTGAAGACCCTCGAGCGCATGGGAGATATCGCCGTGGCTCATGCCGACTCGCCCTTTCACTTCACCATCCCCGCTTCCGACAAGGTCTCTCATCCGCTGCTGGTGCTGGATGAGGCACGTCTGGGCTACCGGGACGGTGCCGGCCGGGAGAGGGTGCAGCTCGACAACGTCAAGCTTACGCTGCTGCCCGGCCAGCGCATCGGCCTGCTGGGTCCCAACGGCGCCGGCAAGTCGACCCTGATCAAGTCGCTCACCGGGGACCTGTCGCTGCTCGCCGGCCGGCGAGTGGCCGGCGAGCACCTGGCGGTCGGCTACTTCGCCCAGCACCAGCTCGAGGGGCTGGACCTGGCCGCCACCCCCTTCATGCACGTGCAGCGCCTCTCGCCCGCTGCCGCCGACCTGGACATTCGCAAGTTCCTGGGCGGCTTCGGCTTCCACGGCGACGACGTCTTCGCCGAGGTGGGCCGTTTTTCCGGTGGCGAGAAGGCGCGCCTGGCGCTGGCGCTGGTGGCCTGGCAGAAGCCCAACCTGCTGCTGCTGGACGAGCCCACCAACCACCTGGACCTGGAGATGCGCGAGGCGCTCACCGAGGCGCTGGCAAGCTTCGAGGGGACGGTGATCATCGTCTCCCACGACCGTCACCTGCTGCGTGCCACCGTGGACGAATTCTGGCGGGTGGCCGACCATCGCGTCGACCCCTTCGACGGTGACCTGGAGGACTATCGGGCCTGGCTCAAGGCGCGCCTGGAGGGCGAGCGCCGCGAGGCCCGCGCCGACAAGGCCGACCGCCAGGCCGAGGCTGATGGACCCAGGGAGGACCGCAAGACCGCCCGTCGCGCCGCCGCCGACTTGCGCGAGAAGCTGCGCCCGCTGAAGAAGCAGCGCGACCGCGCCGAACAGGCCATGGAGAAGGTCCAGGCGGAGCTTGCCGGCGTGGAGGAGGCTCTGGGCGACGCCGAGCTCTATACCGACCCGGCACGCAAGGCGGAGCTCACCGAGCGCCTCGGCCGCCAGGGCGAGCTCAAGTCGCGCCTGGAGGAGCTGGAACAGGCCTGGCTGGAGGCGGAGGAAGCGCTGGAAGATGCCGCCCGGGCCTTGCCCGGAGCCGAGAGCTATAAGCTTTAAGCTTGAAGCTGGAAGAAAACCTCCCCGGCTTCGCCGGGAGCTGTAAGCCTAAAGCTTGAAGCTTGAAGAACGCCCGCTTCGCGGGCTGAAGCTGGAAGAAAAAAAACTTAACCTCATCGTTAGCAGGATCATGCTGCCTTCCAGCTTCCAGCTTCCAGCTTCCAGCTTCCAGCTTCAGCTTTCCAGCAGGAAGGTCACCGGCCCGTCGTTGACCAGCGAGACCTGCATGTCGGCGGCGAACTCGCCGCTGGCGACTCCCGGCCAGGCCGCCTCGGCGCACTCCAGCAGGTAGTGGAAGAGACGCTCTCCCTCGGCGGGCGGCGCGGCGCTGGAGAAGCTTGGCCGCAGCCCCTTGCGAGTGTCGGCGGCCAGGGTGAACTGGGAGACCAGCAGCAGCCCGCCCTCTGCCTGCTGCAGGTTGCGGTTCATCCTGCCCGCCTCGTCGGGAAACACCCGATAGTGCAGCAGCCGGTGCAGCAGCCGGTCGGCGGCGGCCTCGTCGTCGCCCTTCTCGACGCCTACCAGGGCCAGCAGCCCGGTGCCGATGGCGCCGACCTCGCGACCGTCGACCGCGACGCTTGCATGTTTCACGCGCTGGATCAGGGCCTTCATCGAGCGGGGTCTCCTCGGCTGTCGTTCACGGACCGCCAAGCCTAGCATGTTGCCGCCTCAGCGCCCCAGCAGGTCATCACGGAATGCCTCGCCCAGCGGTTCCTCGCCGAGCCAGATGCCGAACAGGGCGTTGGCCAGCGTGAGGTCGTCGCCTTCGAAGAGGGTCTCGCCGTTCAGGGCCAAGGTCAGCCTGTCGCCGTCCCAGCCCAGGGCGTAGCGGTCGCCGGGGACGACGTCACGATAGCGTTCGTTGAAGGCCTCCAGCGACGACGACAACGCGTCGTAGCGGCTATCGTCGAGGGCCTCGCGTACGCTCTTGCGTGTTGCCTCGGCGAACTCCTCGGCCTCGATGGCGTGGAAATACTCGAGTTCCAGGCGGCGCGGCACCTCGGACTGAGGGGCCGGGCGCGGAAAGCCCTGGGCCTGGTAGTAGGCGCCGGCATAGGCATCCCAGATCATGTAGCGGAAGAGGCCGTGACCGATCCGCTCGTAGCGGCGTTCGTCGGTCTCGAGCGTGGCCGGGAAGCGAGCACCCTCGATCTCCACTGTCTCGGCCGTCGCCGTGGTGGCAAGGGCCAGGGTGCCCAGCAGGAGGGCGCTTCGCGGACAGGAAAGGGGCATGATGAACCTCGCGCATCAGTCGTATGTCCCGTACAGACACCTCCTGATCGTAAGAGTTCTGTATAGATTGCGGCCGGCGACGGGGCACCGCTACCAGGCGCGGCAAAGCATGATATCGCAGTGGGGTTCGGCGAGCAGGCGCTCGGTGATCTGGCTGTGACGGCCCAGCTGGCCGCGACTGCCCAGGGCAAGAAGGTCCGGCGGCTGGCGGCGCAGGCGGGTCATCAGGACATCGATGGGGTCGCCCTGCTCCAGCACCAGTTCGAGCTCCGGGACGTCGTCGAGCTCGCTCATCAGCTGCTCGGTCTCGCGCTCGAGCTGGTTGCGCAGGCGTTCCACCTCGCGGTCTCGCCAGCGAGCATAGTTGCCGTCGGAGCCCAGCTCTCGCTCGCCGGGGATATCCCAGGCGTGCAGCAGCGTCAGCCGGGCGCCGGGAAAGCGCTTGAGCGTCTCGCGAAGGGTGTGCCGCGAGGTCAGCGAGAAGTCCACCGGCACCAGGATATCCTGCCACTCCTGGGTGGCCAGGTGGCTGACCGATAGTACGGGGCAGGGCGCGCTGCGCAGCACCCGGGCGAGGGTGGTACCGGTGATCAGGTCGGGTTGGCCACGCTTGCGATGGGCGCCGAGGATGATCATGTCCGCCTCGCGCTCATGAGCCTCACGGATGATCTCGGCATAGGGGGCCCCGGCCATGGTCTGGATCAGGCAGCGTGGCTCGGGTAGGGCATAGTCCTCGCGGATATCCACCAGGGTGGCGCCGATGTCCTCCACCACGGCCTCTTCCAGACCATGCAGGACCCGTCTCGGCAGGTAGGGGTCGAGCACATGGATGATATCAAGTCGGGCACCGCTCTCGACCGCCAGGCGGATGGCGCGCGCGAAGGCGGCCCGGTTCTCGGCGGAAAGGTCGCAGGCAAACAGCAGGGTCTGGCTCATGATGGCTCCCTCCCGGGAAGATTGATCCTCACGGCACAGCCTTCAGCATGGGCGGCAGGGGGGGAGCGCGCAAGCCTGATGCTGGCAGCATGGCTCCGGGGTGATTCGCTGACCGGCCCCGACGCCTGGGCCAGCCGTAACGGCCCTGGATTACCACCAGGCATGGAAGTGATGCACCGGCCCGTGCCCCTGCCCCACGTCAAGTCGCTGGCTCTCCTCGAGCCCCCGCGACAGCCAGGTCTTGGCGGTAGCTGCCGCCGCCTGGGGGGCATCGCCAAGCGCCAGGCGGGCAGTGATCGCCGAGGAGAGCGTGCAGCCGGTGCCATGCAGGTTGCCGGTGGCAACGCGTGGCCCTTCCAGCCAGTGCAGGGCGTCCCCGCTGATCAGCAGGTCGGGGCAGCCCTCGTCACGCAGGTGGCCCCCCTTGAGCAGGATGGCTCCGGCGCCCAGGGCCCGCAGGTCGGGTGCCAGCGCCTCCATGCCGGCGCGGTCCTGCGGTACCGGGCGGCCCAGCAGTACCGCGGCCTCCGGCAGGTTGGGGGTGATCAGGTCGGCCAGTGGCACCAGACACTCTCTCACCGCCGTGATGCCGGCATCGTCGACCAGGATGTCGCCGCTCTTGGCGACCATCACCGGGTCGAGTACAACCCAGCCCGGCCGCCGACTGCCCAGGGCATCGCGGATCACCGCGGCCACCTCGCGGCTGGCCACCATGCCGATCTTCACGGCGTCGATGGCGATGTCGTCGAGCAGCGTCTCGAGCTGGGCGGCAATGAATTCCGCCGGTACCGGATGAACCCCGGTGACGCCGCGGGTGTTCTGGGCGGTCAGGGCGGTGATCACGCTGGTAGCATAGGTCCCCAGGGCCGAGAGGGTCTTGAGGTCGGCCTGGATGCCGGCGCCGCCACTGGGGTCGGAACCGGCGATGGTCAGGGTGTTGGGTATGAAGCGGGAGGCGGCCATCGGCGTCACGTCATTGCACTGTAAGGGGACCACCAGCCTACTGCAGGGAGCGGGGGCACTGCCATGCTGACCCTCTTCCTGGTGGCGCTGGCCAGCGCTACCCTGCTGCCCGGTGGTTCCGAGGTGTGGCTGGCCCGGCTGTGGTGCAACGGCGAACCGGTCATGCTGCTCTGGGCAGTGGCCAGTGCCGGCAATACCCTGGGCAGCCTGGTCAACGTGGCCCTGGGGCGCTACGCGCGGCATTTCCAGGATCGCCGCTGGTTCCCGGTGTCCCGGCAGGGGCTGGAGCGGGCCGAGCGCTGGTACCTGCGCTTCGGCGAGTGGAGCCTGCTGGCCTCCTGGGCGCCGGTGGTCGGCGACCCGCTCACCGTTCTGGCCGGCGTCCTGCGCCTGCCCTGGTGGCGCGCGATCCTGCTGATCACGCTGGCCAAGATGGCACGCTATGCCCTGGTGCTGTGGCTGGCGGAGGCGTGGCTGGTGCCGCTGTGCCGCTGATCACCAGCTCCTGGGCCTTCCCTGCAACGCAAGGGGCCACCCGAAGGCGGCCCCCTGCGCCGGCGAGGCAACGGCCTCAGTTGCCGGTGCTCTCCTCAGGGTTGCGGGCGTTGTAGTAGGCCTGCTCGGAGATGGTGTGGTAGTTGACCACCTTGTCCTGGAAGGCCCGGTAGGAGTCATGGATCCGCTTGGCCAGGTCGCTTTCCTCGGCGAGTTCGGCGACAACGTCGGCAGAGTGCTCCTGGGCCTGGGCCAGGACGTCGTCCGGCAGGCGGCGCAGTTCCACCCCGTGCTCGTTGACCAGGGTCTCCAGGGCGTCGTTGTTGCGCGCGGTGTACTCGTCCAGTACATCGGCATTGATGTCGCGTACCGCGGTGCGCAGGATCGCCTGCAGGTCGGCGGGCAGCGAGGCATAGGCCTCCTCGTTGATGATCGCCTCGAACATCACGGTCGGCTCGTGCCAGCCCGGATAATAGTAGTAGTCGGCCGCCTGGTGGAGGCCGAAGGCCAGATCGTTGTAGGGGCCGATCCACTCGGTGGCGTCGATGGCACCGGACTGCAGCGAGGTAAAGATCTCGCCGCCGGGCATGTTGACGATGGCCACGCCCATGCGCTCCATCACTTCGCCGCCCAGGCCCGGCATGCGCATCTTCAGGCCGTCCAGGTCGTCGACGGAGTTGATCTCCTTGTTGTACCAGCCGCCCATCTGCACGCCGGAGGCGCCGGCGACCAGTACATCGACGCCGAAGTCCTCGTAGACCTCGTTCCAGAGCTCGAGTCCGTCACCATGGTGCAACCAGGCGTTCATCTCCTGGGCATTCATGCCGAAGGGCACGGCGGCGAAGAACTGGGCGGCCGGGGCCTTGCCCTTCCAGTAGTAGGAGGCGGAGTGGCCGAGCTCCGCGGTGCCCTCGGAAACGGCATCGAACACCTCGAAGCCCGGCACCAGCTGGCCGGCCCCGAAGACCTCGATGGTCAGGCGGCCGTCGGACATCTCCTCGACCAGTTCGGACAGGCGCTCGGGGCCCTGGCCGACGCCCGGGAAGTTCTTCGGCCAGGAGGTCACCATCTTCCACTCGAAGGTGTCCTGGGCCTGGGCCGTGTTGTCGATGCTGGAGACCAGCATCAGGCCCGAGGCGGCCCCGCTCATGGCCACGGCGACGGCGAGTGATCTGAGTTTCATGTGCTGTTCCTCTGGTTGTTATGGGTGTTGTCGCGGAAAGCCCTTGCCGGGCTGGTGCATGTCCGGTGGCCACAGGGCCATCCGGGTGGCACCGTGGACGGTGCCAAAAACGGTCTTTTCTGGCGTCATCGTCGGGCGGGGCCGGGACTTCCCCCGCCAGGTCAGAACTGGTTCGGCAGCCAGGTCGCCAGCTCCGGGTGCCAGGCCAGGGCCAGCAGCATGCCAAGCTGCAGGATGATGAACGGGATGACCCCCTTGTAGATGGCCGAGGTGGGCACCGAGTCCGGGGCCACGCCGCGCAGATAGAAGAGCGCAAAGCCGAAGGGCGGCGTCAGGAAGGAGGTCTGCAGGTTGATGGCGATCATGATCCCCAGCCAGATGGGATCGAGCCCCATGGCCAGCAGGATCGGCCCGACGATGGGCACCACCACGAAGGTGATCTCGATGAAATCGAGGATGAAGCCAAGCAGGAAGATCACCAGCATCACGATCAGGGTGGCGCCCACGACCCCGCCGGGCATGTTCTCGAACAGGTCGGTAACCAGCTCCTCGCCGCCATAGGCGCGAAACACCAGCGAGAAGAGTGCGGCGCCGATCAGGATCATGAACACCATGGTGGTGACGTGGGTCGTCGAGCGCAGCACCTCCTTGAGGGTCTGGAGGTTGAGGCGGCGATACGCCAGGGCCAGGATCATGGCACCGAACGCCCCTACCGCTGCGGCCTCGGTAGGGGTGGCGAAGCCGCCGAGGATCGAGCCCAGCACGGCGATGATCAGCACGATGGGTGGCACCAGTCCCTTGAGCAGCAGCCATCCCAGGCCGCTGTCATGGCCCAGTTCAGCCATCAGCTCCTGGCGGTCGGCGGGCGGTGCGGATTGCGGCCTCAGCCAGGCGACCACCGAGACATAGGCGATGTAGAGCACGACCAGGATGAGTCCCGGTACCAGGGCGCCCATGAACAGGTCGCCCACCGAGACCGTCTTGGGGCTGAAGATGCCCATGGAAAGCTGAGCCTGCTGATAGGCGGAGGAGAGCACGTCACCGAGCAGCACCAGGGCAATGGAGGGCGGGATGATCTGTCCCAGGGTGCCGGTGGCGCAGATGGTACCGGTGGCCAGCGGCATGCTGTAGCCGCGCTTGAGCATGGTCGGCAGCGACATCAGGCCCATGGTCACCACGGTGGCGCCGACGATGCCGGTGGACGCCGCCAGCAGCATGCCCACCAGGGTGACCGAGATACCCAGCCCTCCGCGCAGCGAGCCGAACAGCATGGCCATGGCGTCGAGCAGGGTCTCGGCAACCTTGGACTTTTCCAGCAGCACGCCCATCAGCACGAACAGCGGTACCGCCAGCAGGGTCTGATTGGTCATGATGCCGTAGAGGCGGTTGGGGAAGGCGCTCAGGTAGCCGCTATCGAAGTGGGCATCGACCCCCATGGCCTCGAGGCCCAGCCCCAGGCCGGCGAAGGCCAGGGCGGTACCGGCCAGCGACAGGGCGACAGGGTAACCGGCCATCAGCACCAGGCAGATGACCAGGAAGAGCACCAGCGGCATGAATTCCAGCATCACAGGCGCTCCTCGGCGTGGTCATGCTCATGGCCGGGAGGAGGCGTGCGCCCGGTAAGGACCAGGAAGTGGCGGCTTGCCTCCACCAGGGCCTGCAGGATCATCAGGCCGGCGAAGAGCGGGATCAGGGTCTTGAGCAGAAAGACGCCGGGGATGCCGCCGGTATCGGGGGAACCCTCGAGAATGCGCCACGACTTGCCCACGTAGCCGGTGCTCGACAGGATCACGAACACCATCACCGGCAGCAGCAGAAAGAGGGTGCCGCACAGGTCGACCAGCGCCTTGCGCTTCGGTGTCATGCCGCGATAGAAGATATCCACCCGCACATGGCCGTCGTGCTTGAGGGTCCAGGCGGCGGCAAGCATGAACACCGTGGCGTGCATGTACATCACCGACTCCTGCATGAGGATGCTGTTGAAGCTGAAGGCGTAGCGCAGGACCACGATCAGGAACTGGATGAGCATCATTGCCAGGACAAGCCAGGAGAGGCTCCTGCCGAGCCATTCCGAGGCACGGTCGAGCCAGGCAAGGGCGCCTGGCAGCTCGCGGGATTGGGCCATGGGCATGGGTCTCGTTGTTCGGTCTTCGCGTCTGATGGGGCCTTATGGTCGCATATTGGCGCCCCGTCAGCAGCCGTGCCGGCCAACGCTGACTATACGGTGGCTGCGTGGCGGTCAGCGCCGTCGCCGGGTCTCGCCTCGGGGGGTGGTCAGGCAGGCCTCAAGGCAGGCACCGGGGAGTCGCACATCCACGGCGATGGGCAGGTGGTCCGAGAACAGGTGGTCGAGGACCCTTACCTCATCCGCCTGGAGGGAGTCCGACAGCAGGATGTGATCCAGGGCCCGTCGGGGCTGCCAGGAGGGGTAACTCAACGGCGGGCGAACCGGGTGCAGCGGCAGCGAGGCGCAGAAGCGCTGGTGGCCGTGGAGCTGTTCGGGGGTGCAGTTGAGGTCCCCCATCACCACCACGTGGCGCAGCGGCTGGATGATCTCGCTGAGGTAGTCGAGCTGGCGTACCCGGCCACGATGGCTCAAGGCCAGGTGGGCCACGAACACGTGCAGGGCATCGGGCCCCTCACCGTAACGTGCATGGATGGCGCCGCGGCCGGGCAGAGTGCCGGGCAGGCGATGCTCCTCGATACGGGTCGGGGCAAGTCGTGACAGCAGCCCGTTGCTGTGCTGGGCGATGCGGCCCAGGTTGCGGTTGAGTTGCTGAAAGTGGTGGGGGAAGCCGGCATGGCCAGCCAGATAGGTGACCTGGTTGACCTGGCTCGAGCGGAAGCTCCCACCGTCGACCTCCTGGAGGCCGACGATATCGAAGCGGCCGAGTACCTCGCCGATCATGTCCAGACGCCGCAGCCGCTTCGGATGGGGCAGCAGGTGCTGCCAGCTGCGTGTCAGGTAGTGGTGGTAGGCCGAGGTCTGGATGCCCACCTGCAGGTTGAAGGTGAGCAGTTTCAGGTGGCCGCCCTCGAGCAGCGGGCTCCTTGCCTCGGCCAGGTGCGACATGTCAGTCTGCCCGCTCCTCACGCACACGCTCGACCAGGGCGCCGGCAATCTGCGGCATGTTGTCGAGGCTGCCGGCGGAGCTCGGCGAGACCAGGTAACGGCCATCGACGATCAGCGCCGGCACGCCCATCAGCTGCATCTGACGCATGCGGGCGTGCGCCTGATTGACCTTGCCCTTGACGGCGAAGGACTCCAGCGCCTGCTGGGCCTCCTCCTCGCTGACGCCGTAGTCGCTGAAGAAGCCGGCGATGGCCTCCGGGTCGGTCAGGCTTCGCCCCTCCTCGTGGATGGCATGGAAGAAGTCGTCATGAATGTCGTCGAGGATTCCCAGCTCCTCGGCCGCGTAGAAGGCGAAGGCATGGCTGTTCCAGTCGCCGCCCATGGTGGCCGGCATGCGCTGGAAGGCGACATCCTCGGGCTGCTCGGCCACCCAGGTGTTGAGCGGCTCCTCCAGGTTGTAGCAGTGGGAGCAGCCGTACCAGAAGGCCTCGGTTACCTCGATGCGCCCGTCTTCGACCTGGGTCTCAACCGGGTTGTCGAGCACCTCGTAGTGCTCGCCCTCGACGAGGGACTGGGCAGTGGCCAGGCCCGGCAGGGCGAGTCCGGCGAGGGCAAGCATCAGTGGCTTGAGCATGGGGTTCTCCTTGAAGGCATCGTGATTCAGGTTCCGTCGGTCGGCGCGTCGCTGGCTTTGAGTTCCACCCGAGGCCTGGGTTCCCCCGGAAACGCCGAAGGCGGCCAACGGCCGCCTTCGGCATGTCAGCGCGTCACGCGCTGGAAAAGCCTCAGTGCAGGCCTCGCACGTAGTTGGCCACCGCTTCCATGTCGCTATCGCTCATCTTGGAGGCGATGTCACCCATGATGTTGGCCGGGTCGTTGTTCCGCTCGCCGGAGGCGAAGTCCTGCAGGGTGCTCAGGGTGTACTCCGGGTGCTGGCCGGAGAGCGCCGGGTAGACGGCCGTGCCGATGCCCTCGCCGGTGGGCGTGTGGCAAGCGGCACAGGCGGGGATCCCCTTGGCCATGTCGCCGGCGCGATAGAGCTCGCGGCCGCGTTCGACCAGCGCTTCATCGGCGTCGGCCTGACCCACGGCGGGCTCCATGTCGGCATAGTAGACCGCCACGTCCCAGGCATCCTGATCGGAGAAGTCATCTACCTGACCGGCCATCTGAGCGACTTCCCGGTGCCCGTCGCGGATGTCCATGATCTGCTTGGCGAGGTAGGAGGCCTGCTGCCCGGCCTGGTTGGGGAAGGCGCCGGACGGGCTGATGCCCTCCTGGCCATGACAGGCGGCACAGGACTGTGCCTTCTCCTTGCCTGCCGCCGCATCGGCATCCGCTTGAAGGTCTGCATGGGCCACGCCGACGGCGCCCACGGTGATTGCCAGGCTTGCCAGTAGCTTTCTCATCGCTGTTCCACTATCCCGTAACGTTGTTGGCCGGTACGTACCCCGGGTGCCGCCCGGTCCTCGAGGCCGGGTGCCCTCAGGCCGGTCGTCGCCGACGCCCTGCGGTCGGTCGCTGACGGCCGGAGCACGGTGGTATACTGGTGCGCCCCGGGTCGCAGACAAAGACACTGCATTATAACGGAACACCCGAGCCGCGGGAATGCAAGCCGTGGTGCCCTTGATCAACATCAGGATTTCCCCTGCCATGTCGCGACTCGATGCTCGCCTCAATTATCAGGCTTCCCGTTTCCTCACCAGCGCTCCTACCCTGGCCAGGTGCCCGCCGGACGACGGCGCGGAGGTCGCCTTCGCCGGCCGCTCCAATGCCGGAAAGTCCAGCGCCATCAATGCCCTGACGCGGCAGAAGGCGCTGGCCCGCACCTCCAAGACGCCGGGACGCACCCAGCTGATCAATTTCTTCACGCTGGGCGAGGACGCCGGGCACCGGTTGGTCGACCTGCCGGGCTACGGCTATGCCAAGGTGCCCGAGCAGGTCAAGCTGGAGTGGCAGCGCCACCTGTCCGACTACCTGCGGCGCCGCGGCTCGCTGCGCGGGCTGGTGCTGGTGATGGACGTGCGTCACCCGCTGACGGAGTTCGATCAGACCCTGCTCGGCTGGGCGGACGAGGTGGACATGCCCGTCCATATCCTGCTGACCAAGGCGGACAAGCTCAAGAGCGGCGCGGCCAAGAGCGCCCTGCAGCAGGTTCGCTCGCGGCTGCGGGAGTGGGAGGACCTGGTGAGCATCCAGCTCTTCTCCGCCCTCAGAAAGCAGGGCATCGAGGAGGTGCACGAACGCCTCGACCAGTGGCTGCTGGCACCCACGGAAGGTTAAGGGGCAGTCGCGGGGAGACGGTATCTCCTCCCCGGCTTGTTCGCGGCGCTTCTTGCCCGTGTCAGGGCCGCCCTTCCAGCTTGGCAACTAACGCCGGCAGCTCCCGCACGTGGCCCAGGCGGTGCACCCCCGCGGGGAGCTCGCCGGCATGGGGCGTGTCGGCGGCGATCCAGACCGCGCGCATGCCCAGGCGCAGGGCCGGCAGCACGTCCTCCTGCCACGAATCCCCCACATGCAGCGCCCGGGAGGGCTGCGTGGCGAGCCTTGCCAGGGCAGCGAGGAAGGGCCGCGCGTCGGGCTTGGGTGCCTGGATCTCGCCGGCGGCGATGGCTACGCGGAAGTGGCGGCGCAGCGCCAGGCGATGCAGTGCCAGGTTACCGTTGGTGATGGCGCCCAGCCGGTAGCGGCCACCGAGCTCGCAGAGCAGCGGCTCCACCTCGGGGTGCGGCGTGACCTCGAGGCGCAGGGCGTGGAAGCGCGCCATGGTCGCGGCGGCCCATAGCCAGGCGGCACTGCGCGTCAGGCCGAAGGCCTCCAGCAACTCGACGAGCGTGCGCTCGCGCAGCCAGCTGAAGTCGCCCCGACGCAGCGGGTATCGCTCGGCGAGCCGGCGGCGACCGGCCTGGTAAGCCGTGAGGGGAAAGCGGTCGGCGAAGCGGCCGAGGCCTGTTTCGCCCCGCCTGGCCAGCCAGGCGGCCAGGCGCTCGTCGAGCCAGGCGTAGTGGCCGGTCTCGGTGCGCGCCATCACGCCGCCGTTGTCCCACAGGGTATCGTCGAGGTCGAAGGTGATCGCCTGCAGGGTCATGAGGACTCCCCGCCATCGTCGGCGCGTCGGCGTGCCCGGGGGTGAGCCGCATCGTAGCTCGCCGCCAGGTGCTGCCAGTCGAGCCGGGTATAGACCTGGGTGGTGGCGAGGTCCGCATGCCCCAGCAGCTCCTGCACGGCTCGCAGGTCCTGGCTCGACTCCAGCAGGTGGCTGGCGAAGGAGTGGCGCAGCCGGTGCGGATGGAGGTGCTCGGCGAGCCCCCTGGCCCTGGCCAGCTCGGCCAGCCGCTTCTGGATGGCGCGATGGCCCAGCCGGGCCCCGCGGACCCCGACGAACAGTGCCGGCGTGTCGCGGTCGGCCAGCTGGCCGCGCACCGCCCGCCAGGCGTCCAGGGCCTGGCGCGCTCGCCGACCCACCGGTACCTGGCGGGGCTTGCCGCCCTTGCCCATCACTCGCACGCGCTGGGGCTGGAGGTCGCCCAGGTCCAGCGCCGCCAGCTCGGCCAGGCGCAGGCCGCTCGAGTAGAAGAGCTCCAGCATCGCCTGGTCGCGCCGGGCCAGGGGCGAGCCGTCGTGGGGCGTGTCGAGGAAGCGGGCCAGCTGGTCCACGTCCAGTGGGTGCGGCAGGTGGCGGGGCTGGCGCGGCGTCCGTACCAGGGGCACCGGGTTATGGCGCAGCCGGCCGGCCTCCACCAGGTGCCGGGCGAAGCCCGAGATGGCCGCCCGCCGCCGGGCCAGGCTGCGCGGAGCCTGGCCTCGCATGCGCTCGCTGCCCAGGAAACGGCGCAGCAGGGCGGCATCCAGCGCTGACCAGTCGTCGATGGCCTCGGCCTCGAGGAAGGCCACCAGGGCCGCCAGGTCACGCCGGTAGGCCGCCACCGTGGCCGGGCTGGCGGTGCGGGCCAGCCCGGCCAGGAAGGCCTCCACGTCGCGGTCGAGCATGGGCGTGGTCACGTCGAGGCCGGAGCCGGGCGCACCAGCAGTCGTGCCACCACTTCGCCCACGTACTCGGTGAACAGGGTATCCATGCTGGCGCGGAAGTGGTCCGGGTCGGGGCTCGCCAGCACCAGGTAGCCAAGGGGGTCGCCCAGGGTCAGTCGCGACAGGGCGCAGGAGCCGGTCTTGTCGGGTGCCGGCACATGGGGCAGCAGGCGCTTCCAGTCGGTCGGCGTCAGTCGCGTGCAGCGGCTGGCACGGCCATCGAGCAGGGCGGCGAGGCGCTGGCCAGCATGGTCGTCGAGGATCTGGCGCGGGGCCTGGGGCGGCCGCGGTTCGGCATCGGTGAGGCTGGCCGGGCACCACAGCGCCACCGCCGGGGTGTGGAAGCGCTCGGCGAGCTGGGTGGCCAGCGCCTGGCCCAGGGCATCGTTATCCTCTGCCTCGATCAGGGCCAGCACCAGCTCGCGAGTGCGGCGGTACTGGCCCTCGTTGTGGCGGGCCGACTCCAGCAGCTGTTCCAGGCGCCATTCGGCCTGTTCGGCGCGGGAGCGCAGGTCGTGGACCAGCCGCTCGAGCAGCGAGGTGGCGCCGCGGGCCTCGGGGTGCGGGACCTTGAGCTGCTGCAGCAGCCCCTCACGACCGACGAAGAAGTCCGGGTGGCAGGCCAGCCACTGGGCCACCCGGTCGGGGTCGAGGGTCTTGCGCGGGTCGGGGGCAGCTCGGGTCATGGCAGCTTCTCCTCTGGTGGCGGGACAGCTCAGTTCAGGACGACACGGCCGTCGAAGACGCGCTCGGCGGGACCGGCCATGATCAGGGGGGCGTCGCCGCCGGCCCAGTCGATGCGCAGGTCGCCGCCGCGCAGGTGCACGGTGACCGGACTCTCCAGCAGCCCCTGGCGGATGCCGCTGGCCACCGCGGCGCAGGCGCCGGTGCCGCAGGCGAGCGTCTCGCCGCTGCCTCGCTCGTATACCCTCAAGCGTATCTCATGGGCAGAGATGACCTGCATGAAGCCCACGTTGACCCGCCGCGGAAAGCACGGATGGCGCTCGAGAGCCGGCCCCAGGCGCTCGACGGGGGCCGTGTCGACATCGTCGACGCGCAGCACGGCATGGGGATTGCCCATCGAGACCACGCCGACCTCCAGGCGCTCGCCGTCCACTTCCAGCGGGTGCAGCAGGCGGTCCTTTGCGGCCTCGAAGGGCAGGGCCTCGGGCGCGAAGCGTGGGGCGCCCATGTCGACTCGGACCCGGCCGTCGCCTTCGATCACCAGGTTCAGCGGGCCGCCGGCGGTCTCGACACGGATCTCGCGCTTGTGGGTCAGGCGCTGGTCGCGCACGAAGCGGGCGAAACAGCGGGCACCGTTACCGCAGTTCTCCACCTCGCTGCCGTCGGCGTTGTAGATCCGGTAGCGGAAGTCCATCTCCGGGTCCCGCGGTGGCTCCACGACCAGCAGCTGGTCGAAGCCGATGCCGAAGCGCCGGTCGGCCAGCTGGCGGATCTGGTCGTCGGTCAGGCGTGCCCGCTGGGTGACCAGGTCGACCACCATGAAGTCGTTGCCCAGCCCCTGCATCTTGGTGAAGTGCAGCAGCATCAGCGCGCCTCCTCGGCGTCGTCGGGCAGCAGCGACTCGCCCGCCCACAGGTCTGCCAGCCGTTCGCGGCGTCGCACCAGGTGGGCGCTCTCGCCGTCGACCATCACCTCGGCGGGGCGCGGACGGCTGTTGTAGTTGGAGGCCATCGCGAAACCGTAGGCGCCGGCGGAGCGCACCGCCAGCAGGTCGCCGGCGGTGATGGCCAGCCGGCGGTCCTTGCCCAGGAAGTCGCCGGTCTCGCACACCGGGCCGACCACGTCATAGACGGCGCTCTCCCGCGGGTGGCGGGTGTCGACCGGGATGATCGCCTGCCAGGCCTGGTAGAGGGCGGGGCGGATCAGGTCATTCATGGCCGCATCGACGATGGCGAAGTTCTTGGTCTCGCCGGGCTTGAGGAATTCCACCCGGGTCAGCAGTACCCCGGCATTGGCGGCGATGGAGCGGCCCGGCTCGAAGAGCAGGGTCAGGCGCTCGCTGCCTGGCCATTTCGCGAGCCGTTCGAGCAGGGCGGTGGCATAGTCGAAGGGCGCCGGCGGGTGCTCGTCGCGGTAGGGCACGCCGAGGCCGCCGCCCAGGTCCAGGTGCTCCACCTCGATGCCGCGCTCGCGCAGGCGCTCGAGCAGCAGCAGCAGCCGGTCCAGGGCGTCGAGGAAGGGCGAGAGCTCGGTGAGCTGGGAGCCGATATGACAGTCCAGGCCGGTGACGCGCACGTTGGGCAGCGTGGCGGCCAGCTCGTAGACGGCCAGCGCCTCATCCACCGGGATACCGAACTTGTTGTCCTTGAGCCCGGTGGAGATGTAGGGGTGCGTGCCGGCGTCCACGTCCGGATTGACCCGCAGCGACACCGGGGCCACCTTGCCGAGTCGCCCGGCCACGGCGTCGAGGCGCTCGAGCTCCGGCCGCGACTCGACGTTGAAGCACTTGATGCCGACCTCCAGCGCCCGGGCCATCTCGGCCTCCTGCTTGGCCACGCCGGAGAAGACCACCCGGGCCGGGTCGCCGCCGGCGGCCAGCACCCGCTCCAGCTCGCCCACGGAGACGATGTCGAAGCCGGCCCCGAGGCGGGCCAGCAGCCCCAGCACCGCCAGGTTGGCGTTGGCCTTCACCGCATAGCAGATCAGGTGCGGGTGGCCGCCCAGCGCCTCGGTATAGGCGCGGAAGTGGCGTGCCAGCGTCGCCCGGGAATAGACGTAGCAGGGGGTGCCGACTTCGTCGGCGATGCGGGTGAGCGGCACGTCCTCGCCGTAGAGGACGCCGTCGCGGTATTCGAAGTGGTCCATGCCTAGCTCTCGCCTCGGAGAAACGTTGATGTATTGCTGCGCTCGATATCCTGGCCGCCGGCGGTGCCGAGGCGTCGGGCCGTCGCAATCCTCATTGAGCAGCCAGTCAACTCAGGTTGCTGTGCTTCGGCGGCGATCAGCCTATCTTTCGCTCGCGACATAAATCAGCGCTTCTCTTGGGAATCGGTGTCGTCGTCCTGCCGGGCCGCGTCCTCGTCCGACGCCTCCTGCTGGCCGGCGGGGTCGTAGCGCTCGGCGGCCGCCTCGTCGCCGGGCAGGTAGAGTGGCCCCTGCTGGCCGCAGCCGGCGAGGGTCAGCATCACCGCCACGCCAACGGTCAGGGGGGCGAGGCGCGGCATCAGGCCTGGCCTGTCAGGGTTGCCAGGGCATCACGCGCGCGCTGGGCCGCGGCGCGAACCTGGTCCGGGGCGGTGCCGCCGATATGGTTGCGGGCGGCCACCGAGCCCTCCAGGGTCAGCACCTCGAAGACGTCCGCCTCGATGGTGCCGGAGAACTGCCGGAGTTCCTCGAGGGACATCTCGGAGAGGTCCTTCTGCTCCCGGAGGCCGTAGGCCACGGACTGGCCGACGATCTCGTGGGCATCGCGGAACGCCACCCCCTTGCGCACCAGGTAGTCGGCGAGGTCGGTGGCAGTGGAGAAGCCGCGGCGGGCGGCCTCGGTCATGCTGGGCGCTTTCGCCTCGATGGCCGGGACCATGTCGGCGAAGGCGCGCAGGCAGCCCTTGACGGTATCCAGGCTGTCGAACAGTGGCTCCTTGTCCTCCTGGTTGTCCTTGTTGTAGGCCAGCGGCTGGGACTTCATCAGCGTCAGCAGGCCCATCAGGTGGCCGTAGACCCGCCCGGTCTTGCCGCGCACCAGCTCCGGGACGTCCGGGTTCTTCTTCTGGGGCATGATCGAGGAGCCGGTGCAGAAGCGGTCGGGCAGGTCGATGAAGTCGAACTGAGCGCTGGTCCACAGCACCAGCTCCTCGCTCATGCGCGACAGGTGCATCAGCAGGATGCTGGCGAAGGCCGTGAACTCGATGGCGAAGTCGCGATCGCTCACTGCGTCGAGGCTGTTCTCGGCGGGGCGCTCGAAGCCCAGCAGCTCGGCGGTGACGTGGCGGTCGATGGGGTAGGTGGTGCCGGCCAGCGCCGCCGCCCCCAGGGGCATGACGTTGACGCGCTTGCGACAGTCGAGCAGGCGCTCGTGGTCGCGGGCCAGCATTTCCTGCCAGGCCAGCAGATGGTGGCCAAAGGTGACCGGCTGGGCGGTCTGCAGGTGGGTAAAGCCGGGCATGATGGTGTTGGCCTCGCGGTCGGCCAGCGTGATCAGCCCCTCGCGCAGGCGGGCCAGCTCGGCGGCGACCCCATCGATCGCGTCGCGCAGGAAGAGGCGGATGTCGGTGGCCACCTGGTCGTTGCGTGAGCGGCCGGTATGCAGCTTCTTGCCGGTGATGCCGATCTTGTCGGTGAGCCGTGCCTCGATGTTCATGTGCACGTCCTCGAGGGCCACGGACCATTCGAAGGTGCCGGCCTCGATCTCGCCGCGAATCTCGTCGAGCCCCGCGATGATGGTGTCGCGCTCCGCGTCGGTCAGCACGCCGACCCGGGCCAGCATGGTCGCGTGGGCGATGGAGCCCTGGATGTCGTGAAGGGCAAGGCGCTGGTCGAAGTCGACCGAGGCGGTGAAGCGTTCGACGAAGGCGTCGGTGGGCTCGCTGAAGCGGCCCCCCCAGGACTGATTGGTGCCGGGGTTGGAAGGACTCGGGCTCATCGGGCTGGGCATCCTGCTTGACGATAGGGGTGGTGGGCGCCGCCCTGGCGACGCTGCCTTGACATGGCGGGAAGTGTACCAGAGTCCGCGCGGCTGGCGAGGGGCGGCTAGTGGAAGGGCGCCGCGGGACGAGGCGATTTTTCCTGCCCCGCGCGGTGCTTTATGATGAACGATATCCATATCATCACCGGGCGCCGGCACAAGTCGCGTCAACGGCAGCCAACCCGGGACGGGAGAACCACGTGCAAGCCATCAATACCCTGCGTATCGCCACCCGCAAGAGTCAACTGGCCATGTGGCAGGCCGAGCATGTCCGCGACCGCCTGATGGCCATCCATCCCGGCCTCAAGGTCGAGCTGGTGGCCATGTCGACCCGCGGCGACAAGATTCTCGACACGCCGCTGGCCAAGGTCGGTGGCAAGGGACTCTTCGTCAAGGAGCTGGAGGAGGCGATGCTCGACGGCCGCGCCGACATCGCCGTGCACTCCATGAAGGACGTGCCCATGCACTTTCCCGAGAGCCTGGGGCTCTCGGTGATCCTCGCGGGCGCCGCGCCCACCGATGCCTTCATCTCCAACCACTACGCCTCCCTGGATGAACTGCCCGAGGGCGCGCGCATCGGTACCTCGAGCCTGCGCCGCGGCCTGCAGGTGCGCGAGGCACGCCCCGACCTCGAGGTGCTGAGCCTGCGCGGCAACGTCCAGACCCGCCTGGGCAAGCTCGACGACGGCGAGTTCGATGCCATCCTGCTGGCGACCTCCGGCCTTCGGCGGCTGGGGCTCGATGGCCGCATTACCATGGAACTGCCCCCCGAGGTCTGCCTACCGGCCTGCGGCCAGGGCGCGCTGGGCATCGAGTGTCGCCTGCACGACCCCGAACTGCTCTCCCTGCTCACTCCCCTGGACGATGCGACCACGGCGACCCGGGTGCGCGCCGAGCGTGCCATGAATACCCGCCTGGAGGGCGGCTGCCAGGTGCCCATCGGGGGGCATGCCGTGTTCGAGGATGACGGCCAGACCCTGTGGCTGCGTGCCCTGGTGGGCAATCCGGAGGGGACCCGGGTGCTGCGTGCCGAGGGGCGAGGCTCCATGCATGAACCGGAGGCCCTGGGCATTCGCGTTGCCGAGGAGCTGCTGGACCAGGGCGCTGGTGACATTCTCGCCGAGGTCTACGGCGCCGGCTGATGGCGGAGCTGCCGGTACTGATCACCCGGCCGGGCGAGCGGGCCGGCCCGCTCGCCGAGGCCATCGAGGCCCACGGCCTGGATGTCCTGCGGCTGAATGTCATGCAGCTTGAGCCCTTGCCGCAAACGCCGGCGTTACGCAGCGTCTGGCTGGATATCGACCATTTTCACAGGGTGGTGGTGGTAAGCCCCTTCGCCGCCGAGTGCCTGGTCGAGGCGCTGGACTGCTACTGGCCGCAGCTGCCGGTGGGCATTGACTACTATGCCGTGGGCGCCTCGACGGCTGCCCTGCTGCACCGGCGCCTGGGGGTTCGGGTTCATGTGCCGTCGCCCGCGGCCGGTGAGGACACCAGCGAGGCGCTGCTGCAACTCCCCTCGCTGCAGACCCTGGAGGGGCAGCGTGTGCTGCTGGTGGCCGGCGAGGGAGGACGACCCCTGATGGCCGATACGCTGGCGGCGCGCGGTGCCCGCTTGACCCGCCTGGCGGTGTATCGCCGGCAACGCCTCGACCCTGAGCCCGCCTTGCGGGCGCGGCTGGCCAGTGGCGATTATCGAGCGCTGGTGGTCAGCAGCGGAGAAATCCTCGAACATCTGGCAAGATGGTGCACAGACGCCGCCTTGAACCAACCGCTAATCGTGTCCAGTACCCGGTTGGCTACACTGGCCGGCAGGCTGGGGTTTCGTTTCCCCGTCGTGGCGTCGGGTGCCACGCCTGCCGCCCTGGCGGCTGCGGTCGCCAGGAGCAGCGCCCCGGAGGAGGCCGATGTCGATCATGATGATCTCGAAAAGGGCTAGCGACAGATGAGCAAGCAACCAAACAATCAGGACGAACAGCAGGCGCCCTCCGGCGCGGAATCGGCGAGCTCGGGGGGCGAGGCCGGCAAGCCGGCCGGGTCCGGCCGGCGCCGGTCGCGCCGTTATGACAAGGCCGCTGGCAAGCAGGGCCCCGGCGCGACCCGGGCCAAGCCGGATGCCGCGCAGGCGCCTGCAAGCGGCGGTGACAAGAGCACTGCGGAAAAACCGGCGGCAGACACGCCAGCCGCGAGCCAGGCGCAGGCAGCCAGCGCCAAGCCCGCTGCTCCCAGCGGCGGTGCCGACAAGCCCGCCAAGCCGGCCAATGCCGATACGTCGGACAAGGCCGGCAAGGCCGCCGGTAGCGGCGGTTCGGCTGCCCCGGCGGGGGGCGGTGCGGCCGCTGCCACGCCCGGGCGCTCCGCTGGTGATGGCGGCAAGGGGGGCGGCAAGGCCGGCATCCTCGCCCTTGTGCTGGTGATCCTGCTGGGCATCGGGGGCGTGCTGTTCGGCTGGCAGGCCTGGCAGAAGCTCGATGCCCAGCAGCAGCGTCTGGCCTCGCTGCCCGGTGACGTGGCCAGCCAGTCGGATCTCGGCGACCTGCAGGGACGGCTCGAGAGCGCGGAGAGCGAGCGTGACGCGGCCCTCGACTCGGCCCTGTCCGACCTGCGCAGCGAGTTTGCCGATTATCGCGGCAGCGTCGACGAGACCCTGGATCAGGTGCTGGACGAGCTCTCCCGCGAGCAGGATACGGATGAGCGCGACTGGCTGCATGCCGAGGCCGCCTATCTGCTGCGCCTGGCCAACCAGCGCCTGCAGCTGGAGCGTGATGTCCAGGGTGCCGCCGCCCTGCTGCGCACCGCCGACGAGCGGCTGCGCGAGGCCGACAATCCGGCCCTGATGCCGGTGCGGCGTGAGATCTCCTCCGAGTTGGCCGAGCTGGAGTCGGTGCCTCAGGTCGACCGTACCGGCCTCTATTTGGCACTCAATGCCCAGCAGGAGCAGCTCGCCGGCCAGCCGCTGGCCCAGGATGTCGAGGAGGTCGCCGCCGATGCCAGCCTCGAGGAGGCCCCGACAGGCGGCTGGCAGGAGCAGCTGGCACGCTTCGGCGGCGAGCTCAAGGATTTGGTGACCGTGCGCCAGCACGACGAGGCCCTGGAGGCACTGATCTCGCCGGAGCAGGAGTCCTACCTGCGCCAGAGCGTGCGCCTGGTCCTCGAGCAGTCTCAGCTGGCGCTGCTCAAGGAGGAGCAGGAGCTCTTTGACGCCAGCCTCGACAAGGCCCTGACACTGATCCGCGGTTACTATGACACCGGCGCCAGCGGCGTCCAGTCGGTCATCGACCGGCTCGAGGAGCTCAAGCAGCAGAGCATCCGCCCGGAGCTGCCCGATATCAGTGGCTCCCAGCAGGCACTGGCGACCTTCATCGAGCGGCGCTTCGAGAGGCGCGACGACGGCCAGGGAGATGACGCATGAGAAAGCTGATCCTGATCGTGGTCCTGGGCCTGGCGCTCGGGGCGCTGTTCGGCCAGCTGATGATGTCGGTGCCGGGCTACTGGCTGGTGCGGGTGGGCGATACCTCCTACCAGACCTCCTTCTGGTTCGGACTGGTCCTGCTGCTGGCCGTCTTCATCGTGCTGCACTTCGGCCTGCGGCTGCTGATGCGCCTGATGCGCCCGGTGAGCCGCTTCAAGGTATGGAACAGTCGCGCCCGCAATCGCAATGCCATGAAGCGCACCGTGCGCGGCTTGGTGGCCCTGGCCGAGGGGCGCTGGAAGAAGGCCGAGAAAGCGCTGGTCAAGGCCGCCGATGACTCCAGCACGCCGCTGGTCAACTATCTCTCGGCGGCGCTGGCGGCTCACTACCAGGGGCGCTACGAGCAGGCCGATACCCTGCTCAAGCGTGCCCACCTGAGCACCGAAGGCGCCGACACCGCGGTGGGCATGATGCAGGCCCAGCTGATGCTGGACCGCCAGCAGTACGAGGAGGCGCTGGCGACCCTCACCCGGCTGGACCGCCACCTGCCGAACCACCCCCAGGTGCTCAAGCAGCTCAAGCAGGCCTATCTCAGTGTCAGCGACTGGGATGGCCTGCGTCGACTGATGCCCCGTCTGGCCGCCCAGCATCTGATCTCTCGCGAGGAGCGTGAGCAGCTCGAGCAGCGCGCCTACCGCGAGCTGATCGGCCAGGAGGCGCGAGACCCCGGGGATATCGAGCGGGTCCGCAACCTCTGGGCCGACATGCCGGATTACCTGCGCAGCAACGGCGACCTGATCGTGCTCTATGCCGAGGCGCTGGTACTGGGCAAGGAGGAGGGCATCGCCGAGCGGCTGCTGCGTCACTCCCTCAAGGAGCACTGGGACAGCCGACTGGTGCTGCGCTATGGCCTGCTCGACGTGGATGCCTCCCGACAGCTCGTGGTGGCCGAGAAGTGGCTACAGGAGCGCCCCAACGACCCGGATCTGCTCTTGACCCTGGGACGCCTCTCCCTGCGCAACGCCTACTGGGGCAAGGCCCAGGAGTACTTCGAGGCGAGCCAGCGTCAGCGGCCCAGCGGGGTGGTCTGCGCCGAACTGGCACGGCTCTATGCCAACCTGGGCGAGCACCAGAAGAGCCAGCTGTTCTACCGTCAGAGCGTCGAGCTGCTCGACAAGTCGCTGCCCTCCCTGCCGCAGCCGAGCGAGGAGCCCCACGAGGCGAAGAAGGGCAAGACGGCCTGAACGGCCGGCCACCGGCCAGCCAGTGATCCACGCTCCAGAGGGCGCCTTCGGGCGCCCTTCTTGCTGCCTGGGTGTCCAGTATCCAGTTATTAACATTCTTGTATACCTGGAGGGTATCCCAGCTGTTGTCCGATCGGTCAGGAATTGTCTACCCTAGGCGGCGACAGGCTTTCCAGACCTCGACCCACAACAACAACGGGACCCCGCCATGGAACAGACATCGACCGCCGCCGCCTCTCCTGCCGATGCCTCGGAAGGACGCTGGATCGAGCGCTACTTCCGCCTACGCGACCGCGGCACCTCTCTGCGCACCGAGGTGCTCGCGGGCATCGCTACCTTCCTGGCCTCGATGTACATCATCGTGGTCAATCCGGCGATCCTCTCGGATGCCGGCATCCCCTTCTCCGCGGCCCTCTCCGCGACCGTGCTGATCAGCTTCATGAGCAGCCTGGCCATGGGGCTCTATGCGCGTAATCCCATCCTGGTGGCCCCCGGGATGGGCATGAATGCGCTCTTCACCTACACCCTGGTGCTGGGCGCGGGCCTCTCCTGGGAAGTGGCCCTGGGCTGCGTCTTCTGGTCCGGCGTGCTGTTCGCGGTGCTGGCGATGTTCAACGTCCGCCAGGCGATCATCGAGGCGATCCCCGCCTCGCTGCGTTACGCCATCACCTGCGGCATCGGGCTCTTCATCACCTTCATCGGGCTGAAGAACGCCGGCTTCATCGTCGGCAGCGAGGCGACCCTGGTGACCCTGGGCGACTTCGACCCCGGCCTGGTGACCTTCTTCATCGGGCTGATGGCCACGGCGATCATGGTAGTGCTGCGCTTCAATGGCGCGCTGATCCTCGGTATCGCCCTGACCACCCTGCTGGCCGCCCCCATGGGTCGCCTGTGGGGCGGGGAGGTCATGGTGGAGTGGAGCGGCCTGGCCGCCTGGCCGGACTTCAGCGCGGTGATGCAGGTGGATATCTGGGGGGCCTTGCAGGTGGCCTATCTGCCGTTCATCTTCGTGATGCTGTTCACCAACTTCTTCGACGCCCTCTCCTGCTTCATGGCGCTCTCCGAGTCGGCGGACCTCAAGGACAAGGAGGGCAACCCGCGCAACCTCAAGCGTTCCATGACCGTGGATGCCTTCGCCTCGATGATCGCCGCGCCGCTTGGCACCAGCGCCGCTCAGACCTTCATCGAGTCCGGCGCCGGGGTCGCCCAGGGCGGGCGCACCGGGCTGGTGGCCGTCACCATCGCCCTGCTCTTCCTGCCCTTCCTGTTCCTCTCGCCGCTGCTGTCGCTGGTGCCGGGCATCGCCACCGCCCCGGCCCTGGTACTGGTGGGGCTGTTCATGCTCTCGCCGGTCGCCAAGATCGACTGGGCTCGCTACGATGAGGCCTTCCCGGCCTTCCTGGCCATCATCCTGATGCCGTTGACCTACTCCATCACCCTGGGGATCGCCTTCGGCTTCCTCTCCTTCGTGCTGATCAAGCTCTTCACCGGTCGGCTGGAGGCGATCCGTCCAGCCATGTGGATCTCGGCGGCGCTCAGCGTGCTGATGCTGGCAACCACCCACTGAAGGCAGCGTTTCTCTCTGCCGAAACGCCAGCGGGGCTGCCGTTCGGCAGCCCCGCTGGCGTCTAGGTGAGGGGGACGTCAGGCGTTCAAGGCTCCTCGACGTCGTCTCCCGAGGGGTTGCGGTGGTCCGGGTCGGCAATCCTCTGGATGCCGTGCTCGGGGTCATCTCCGTGGGGGCTGCTGGCCCCTCGGCCTTGCTGCGCCCTGGCCTGCAGCACTCGCACGTTGGCGGCGGGCGAATGACCCGCCTTGTCCTCGCCGAAGTAGAGCGTGGTGTGCGGGAAGGGGATCTCGATGCCGGCCTCGTCGAAGCGCAGCTTGACCAGGCGGTTGTAGGCGCGGCCCACGGCCCACTGGTCGCCGGGCGTGGTCTTGATGACCACCCGGATGTTCACCGAGCTGTCGGCCAGGGCCACGACCCCGGCCACGGTGAGCGGTTCCAGCAGCTTGTGGCCATGCTCCTCGCTGGCCCGCAGGTCCTCGAAGGCCAGCTGAAGCTGCTCGATGGCCTCGTCGATGCTCTCGCGGTAGGCGATGCCGTACTCGCCGACATGGTTGCCGAACTCGCGCATGTAGTTGGAGACGGTGTCCACGCTGGAGAAGGGCACGATGTGGAAGGTGCCTGCCAGGTCGCGGATGCCCACCGAGCGGATGCTGAGCTTCTCGGCCGTGCCGGTGATGCCGCCCACCGTGACGACGTCGCCGGTGTTCATGGCGTTTTCCACCTGGATGAAGATGCCGGTGATGATGTCCTGCACCAGCTTCTGGGCGCCGAAGCCGATGGCCAGGCCCAGCACACCGGCACCGGCGATCAGCGGACCGATATTGATGCCGATCTCGGCCAGCACGATCATGGCGGTCATGGTGATCAGGGCGATGGCCAGGGCGTTGCGGAACAGGGCCAGCAGCGTCTGGGCTCGGGCCGAGGGCACGCCGACGCCGGTCTCCGGGTTGAGCTTGTGCTCGATCAGGCTGGCCAGGCCCAGCCAGGCAGCCACGGCGATCACCAGGATCACCGAGACGCTGATCACCTTGCCGACCAGGCCGCGGCCCGCCTCGGAAGCGTACCAGGCCGCCAGGTCGAAGGCGCCCCAGGCGTTCAGCACCACCAGGAATACCGTGATCAGGATCAGGGTGCGGATCACCCGCAGGGCGTTGGGCACGTAGCTGTTGAGCCGCGGCTCGAGCAGCGGCAGCTTGCGGCGCAGGTCGTCATTGAGGCGGATGCGCCGGCCGATGGTCTGGGTCAGCAGGCTCGAGACCAGCAGGCCCGCCACCACCGCGGCGATGGTCTTGAGGGTGGCGAAGAGCACGAAGGGCAGGGCGTCCGCCGGTCGGGTCAGCACCAGCACCAGCACCATCACGAAGTAGGCCAGGGCGAACAGGTGCCAGGTTCGGGCGAACAGCTGCAGCGAGACCCGGCTGGCCGCCATGGTGGCGTTGTCGGCCTTGTGGTTGAGGGCGTCGCGCAGGCGGACCCGGTTGCGCAGCACCACGGCGACGGCATAGATGAAGGCGCCCACCATGATCAGGGTGCCGATGCTCTGGCCCAGGGTCGGCGACAGGTAGACGTTGACCAGCGGCACCACCACCATCAGGCCGTAGCCCACCAGGCCGATCAGCCGGGCGATCCAGCGATTCCAGTAGGAAGCGTCCTCGGCCCCCACCGGCAGCAGGCGCAGCCCCTCGTAGCGCGACGAGAAGAGCATGCGCACCGCCGCCTTGAGCAGTTCGATCACCAGGAAGGCGTTGAGGAACAGCGAGGCGCGGGTGGAGAGCTCACCGGTCTCGCCCACCGCGAAGGTGGCGACCAGATTGCCCCCCACGTAGGCCAGGGCCACCACCGCCACATCGATGACCGCCGCCAGGGCCACACAGAGCACCAGGCGCAGCACCGGGGTCAGTCCCTGGCCGTTGAGCGACCACTGGCTGATGCGCGTGAACAGCGGCCGGGCCAGACGGCGGATGGCCACGAACAGCACAATGGTGGCCAGTATCACCAGGCCGAGGTTGATGGCGGCACTGGTGAAGGCGGCCGTGTCGAAGCGACTGGTCGCGTCGGCACTGCCGGTGAACAGCCCGCCGAGCACCTCCACCAGGCTGGTGAACTGGGTGCCGACATCGCCGACGATGCGGCTGGTGGCCTCGGCCAGCTGCCTGGGCAGCGAGGGCTCGGCACCGGCGGCGCCCTCCTCGGCACTCGCCGGTTCGGAGGCGGCGACGTCACCGGCCATGCCGCGCAGCTGGTCGATCAACTGCTGGCGTGACTGCTCGTTCTCGAGCAGGTCGGCCAGGGTGGCGTAGGCCGGCGGCTCGCTGCCGGTGTCGGCTTGCTGGGCCTGGGCCGGGGCGGCGAAAGCCACCAGGGCGATCAGTAGCCAGCCGAGGATGGCAGAAAGGGGTCGCATCGGGTTCACGCGTTACCTCCGTCTCTTGGCGTGTTGGCGGTGTGGTGTCGGGGTTGCGCTCGTTATCAGCATGATACGGACTTTCCTTCATGGCCTCGACCTGGCACCGACAAGAAATATTCATGTACATTAATTGTACATGCAGGTTGTTTTGTGCCAATATTGTCGTCAGCAGTGATCCCAGCATCACTGCACCCTGCAAGGCAAGCATGCGATACTCTTGGCCACCCTTACCGGGTGGCTTTTTTTGGCGCCTCGCAACGCCTGGAGAGTGGATGAGTATCGACCCGCTGGTGCTGCTGGCCGTGGCCGGTGGCGGGGGGCTGGGCGGCATGTTGCGCCTGGCGGTTGGCAATCTCGTGGCCCGTTGCCTGGGGGCCGGCTTTCCCTGGGGGACCCTGGTGGTCAACCTGAGCGGCGCCCTGCTGATGGGCATGCTGGCCGGGGGACCGGGCCTGCCCGGCCCCGGGGCGGGTCCGGCCTGGTCGCTGCTGGGCATCGGCCTGCTGGGTGGCTACACCACCGTCTCCTCCTTCAGCCTGCAGACTCTGACGCTGTGGCAGCAGCGGCGCGAGGCCGCGGCCCTGGGCTACGTCGCCCTCACCCTGGGGACCGGATTCGCGGCCCTGCTGGCCGGGGCCTGGCTGGCGGGAGGCCTGCCATGATCGCCTGGTATGCCTATGCGGCGGTGGGGCTGGGCAGTGCCCTGGGGGCCGTGCTGCGCTACCTGGTCTCGCTGGCAGTGGCGGGATCGACCTTTCCCTGGGCCACCCTGGCGGTAAACGGCCTCGGTTCCTGGCTGATCGTCGGCTTCGCCGCCTATGCCGCCCGCCGCACCCACGGCCGGGTTGCGCGCTGGCAGCCCTTCCTGGTGGGCGGCTTCTGCGGTGGTTTCACCACCTTCTCGCTGTTTGGCCTGGAGACCCTGCATCTGATGCATCAGGGCCGCCAGGTGGTGGCCCTGGGCTATGTGGCGGCCAGTCTCGTGGTATGGCTGGGTGCCGCCTGGGCGGGGTATCACGCCGGGCGGCGGCTGGCGCTCGCCCGGCGCTGAGGGGCCTCAGCCCCTGGTCTTGCCCTTCTTGTCACTTCGTGGGGCCGCGCCATCACGGGGGCGGGGAAAGTGCGCGCGCACCAGCGCCAGCAGGCCCTGGGTGGAGGCGTCGAAATCCTGGCTGTGGGCATCGATGCGCTCGCTGATCTCCCCGGCGATGCGCTTGCCCAGCTGCACCCCCCACTGGTCGAAGGAATTGATGTTCCAGATCACCCCCTGGACGAACACCTTGTGCTCGTAGAGCGCGATCAGCGCGCCGAGGTTCCTGGGCGTCAGCTCGTCGAGCAGCAGCACGCTGGAGGGACGGTTGCCCGGGCAGCTGTAGGGGTCGAGGCGGCTGCCGGTCTGGCTGCCCTCCATGAAGGCATTGGCCTGGGCCAGCATGTTGGTGAGCAGCGCGAAGTGGTGCTCCTCCATGCTCGGCTCGGGCTTGAGCGAGGCAATGAAGTCGATGGGCACGTAGCGGGTGCCCTGGTGGAGCAGCTGGAAGAAGGCGTGCTGGCCGTTGGAGCCGGTCTGGCCCCAGACGATGGGCCCGGTCTTGTAGTCCACCGGGTGGCCGAAGATGTCCACCGACTTGCCGTTGGACTCCATGTCGAGCTGCTGCAGGAAGGCCGGCAGCTGATGCAGTGCCTGGTCGTAGGGCACGATGGCCTGGGTCTCGGCGCCCTGGAAGTTGATGTGCCAGAGGCCAATCAGTGCCATCAGCACCGGCATGTTCTCGGCGAAGGGCGCGGCGAGGAAGTGCTGGTCCATTTCATAGGCGCCCTCGAGCAGCTCCATGAAGCCCTCGAAGCCGATGGAGAGCGCGATGGGCAGGCCGATGGAGGACCACATCGAGTAGCGCCCGCCGACCCAGGCCCAGAACTCGAAGACGTTCTCCTCGCGGATGCCGAACGCCATGGCCGCCGCCTTGTTGGTGGAGGCGGCGATGAAATGGGCTCCCACGTCGGCCTCCGGGCCGGCGTTGTCGAGGAACCAGCGGCGCGCGGTATGGGCGTTGAGCAGCGTCTCCTGGGTGGAGAAGGTCTTGGTGGAGACGATGAACAGGGTGGTGGCCGGGTCGAGGCGGCTGAGCACCTTCTGGATGTGGGCACCGTCGACGTTGGAAACGAAGTGGAAGCCGAGCCCCGCCTGGCGGTACTTGAGCAGCGCCCGGCAGGCCATGTTGGGGCCCAGGTCCGAGCCGCCGATGCCGATGTTGACCACGTCCTTGATGCGCTGGCCGCTGTAGCCCGTCCATTCGCCGCTGCGCACCGCCTCGGAGAAGGCACGGATCTGCTCGCGGGTGCGCTGGATCTCCGGCATCACGTCCTGGCCGTCGACCTTGAGCGGTCCCTCGCCGAGATTGCGCAGGGCGGTATGCAGCACCGGGCGATTCTCGGTGACGTTGATGATGTCGCCGGAGAACATCTGGGCGCGGCGCTGGACCAGCGCCGAGTGCTCGGCGAGCTCGATCAGCTTTTCCAGCACCGCGTCGGAAACCGGCTGCTTGGAGTAGTCGAGGAAGAGCCCGCCGACGCGCAGGCTCATCTTCTCGAAGCGCTGCGGGTCGGCGGCGAAGTAGTCGCGGATGCGGTCGTTGGCGGTCTCGGCCTGCAGGCTCTTGAGGGCCTGCCAGGTGACGCTGCGGGTGAGCTGGAACATGGTCGACCTCTTGTGGGTTGGTAGGCTTGTCGACGTCTCGGTCGGGCAGGAGGCAGGGTCAGCCGGTTCGTGAGGAGACCCAGGCCCCGGCATCGGGGATGGTCATCTCGTATGCCTGGCCGAGCCAGGGGGAGCTGATCAGGAAGTCGGCGCTGGCGGGGTTGCAGGCCACCGGGATGTTCCACAGCGCCGCCAGGCGCAGCAGCGCCTTGACGTCGGGGTCGTGGGGCTGCGGCGCGAAGGGATCCCAGAAGAAGATCAGCAGGTCGAGCCGCTGCTCGGCAATGCGTGCGCCGATCTGCTGGTCACCGCCCAGCGGGCCGCTCATCAGCCCTTCCACCTCGAGTCCGAGCGCGTGGGAGACGCGTCCCGCCGTGGTGCCGCTGCCGATCAGGCGGTGCTCGCCCAGGGTCTCCCGCCAGCGCGCCGCCCAGTCCAGCAGTTCCTCCTTCTTGCCGTCGTGGGCGACCAGGGCGATGCGCTTGCGGGCCGGCAGGGTGCGCGTCACGTTGCGCGGGGGGCGGATGTCACTCATGGCTGGCCTCCACGGCGAGGATCTTCAGGGTGTTGGTGCCGCCG
>JBNJIL010000017.1:0-67262 GCA_051749325.1 Pseudomonadota bacterium
GAAGATCCTTGACGAGTCGCTTGCCTTGAATGTTTCAGTGACTTGTCACCGACATCCCGGCAAGCGCCCACATGAATTACCTGATCGATTGTTAAAGAGCGACTCCGAACTCTTGTAATGAGCGGAGCTCTTGCTGTTGCCGTCGCGACCGGCTTCGATGATGAAGCGGCGGTCTCGCCGGCGCCCTGCGAGGAAGGCGTATTCTACGTGATCGGCTGTCGTTGTCAACCCTGCGAGCGTTCCGAAGAAGCGAAGCGGGTGACTGGTGCTCGTTTCGCCGCAGCGAAGCGAGTGCCGATCGAGCGGAAGTGCATTCTACCGATTCCGGCGTTTCCGTCAACCGGGAATTTCGCGAACTGCTTCGAAAAACCCAAGTGGAAACAAGCACTTCTACCGCCTTTCACCGCCTGCAACGTTTGCCCGTCGCCGGCAGCGAGTGCGTACTGTACGGATTTCCCCGGGGCCGCGCAAGGCCCTCGGGAAGAAATATCTCACTGCGTCCCGCTGGCCCGGTCGAGCAGCGAGAGAATCGAGCGATAGGGGATGCCACCGTGCTGGCTCAGACCGATCTCGCAGGTGCGCGAATTCGAGTAACCGGCACTGCACGCAGCCACCTGTTCGGCCAGCCCCTCCAGTGCGGAAGCATTCAGCTCCGGGGTAGTGAAGCCCTTGTCACCGGCGAAACCGCAGCAGGTAATCTCCGCCGGCACCACGACGTCCCGAGCACAGGCCCGCGCCAGCCCGACAAACTTGTCGTCCAGTCCCATGCGGGTGCTCGAACAGGTGACATGTACCGCGACCCTTTCGTCCAGGGGCGTCACGGTCAGCCTGGGGAGCAGATGGTCATGGGCGAAAGCCACCGGTTCCAGCATCTCGAGCCGCTCATCCAGGTGGCCCTGCATCTGCAGGGTGCAGGGGCTGGTATCACAGAGCACCGGATAGCGCCCGTTCTGGCTCGCCACCAGAAGCTCGCGATTGAGTTCACGCGCCTTGTGGTTGGCCTCCTCGTACTGCCCCTTGGACTTGAAGGCCATGCCACAGCACAGCTGGCCGATCATGTCCGGCAGGATGACCTCGTAACCGGCCTTGTCGAGCAGTGCCAGGGTAATCTCCATCACCGAACGCCCCTCGCCGTTGTCGTCATGTGGCGCACCGAAGATGCGGGTGGCACAGGAGGGCAGATAGACCACCTTGTCCCTGGCGCCACCCCCCGACGGCGCATGGTCCAGCACTCGGATCGGCGCCGACCGTGGCAGGGCCGGGCTCCACTGAGGCAAGCGGTCGCCGCTCAACCGGCGCGCACCGCTGCTCACCTTGGCCATCAGGTTGACCCCCAGCACGGCTCTTGCCGCGCCTGTCGCCTTCAGCCCACCCCGGGCGGCACGCGTTGCCCCGGAAAAGTGCCGGCCGATACGCCGCGCGATCCCGGCCTTGTCCAGTGAGCGGTCGCGACGCAGCTGCCGCACCATTTCCCCGGTATCGATGCCCACCGGGCACTGGGTGGCACAGAGCCCGGTCGCCGCACAGGTGTCGATGCCCTGGTAGACATAGGCCTCCTCGAGCTGCGCCATGCGCTGCCTGTCAACCTCGGTAGCATGACGCCCCAACGCCTCGAGCCTTGCCAACTCACGGCGAATCACGATGCGTTGGCGTGGCGTCAGCGTCAGGTCCGTCGACGGACAGACCGGTTCGCAGAATCCGCACTCGATACACTTGTCGACGAGCTCGTCGGCAGCCGGCAGGGGCTTGAGGTTCTCCAGGTGCAGCGTCGGATTGCGGCTGAGAATGACCTCGGGGTTGAGCAGGTTGCCAGGGTCGAAGAGCGCCTTGATCTCCCACATCAGCGCGTAGGCCTCGGGTCCCCACTCCAGCTCCACGTAGGGCGCCATGTTGCGCCCGGTACCGTGTTCGGCCTTGAGCGAGCCGCCATACTCCACGCCGACCAGCTGCGCCACCTCGTCCATCAGCGCCTGGTAGCGCTCTACCTCGCCGGGCTTTTCGAAGCCCTGGGGGAAGACGAAATGCAGGTTCCCTTCCAGGGCGTGGCCAAAGAGGATGGCGTCCCGGTAGCCGTGCCGATGGAAGATGTCGGTGAGTGCCAGCACGCCCTCGTCGAGACGCTCGATGGGAAAGGCCACATCCTCGATGATCACCGTGGTGCCGGTCTCGCGCACGGCCCCCACCGCCGGAAACAGCCCCTTGCGGATCTTCCAGTAGAGGGCATAGGTATCGGCGTCGCGGGTGAAGGCGACCGGCTCCAGGGTCTGAATACCCTCGAGGGTCTCCTGGACTGCCTGCATGCGCGCTTCGAGCTCGGCCTCGTCGTTGCCGCGCACGTCGACCAGCAGCGCCGCCGCCCCCTCGGGCAGCGTCCTCAACACCTCGGGCATGCCGGGCTGGTCCTGCACCGAGCGCAGCGCGGCCCGATCCATCAGCTCCACCGCGGAGACCGGCGCCTGCTTGAGGCCTGTGGTCGCGCGACAGGTCGTGCCCATGTCGGGAAAGAAGGCCAGCGCTGCCGCCTTCAGGGGCTCGTCGACCACGGTGTCGTAGGTGATGCTGCTGATGAACCCCAGGGTGCCCTCGGAGCCGATCATCAGGTGCTTGAGGATCTCGATGCCATCGCTGAAGTCGACCAGGCTGTTGAGGGCATAGCCGGTGGTGTTCTTGAGCCGGTACTTGTGACGAATCCTGTCGGCCAGCGCCGCGCTGCCCTGCGTCCGGGCCGCGAGGCGTTCTAGACCGGCCAGCAGATGTCCATGAGACGTCCGGAAGGCGGCGACACTGGCGTCGTCGGCGGTGTCGAGCAGGCTGCCGTCGGCAAGAATCACCCGAATGTCGCGCACCGTGCGATAACTGTTCTGGGCGGTGCCACAGCACATCCCCGAGGCATTGTTGGCGGCGATACCGCCGACCATGCAGCTGGCGATCGAGGCCGGGTCGGGGCCGATCTTGCGCCCGAAGGGTGTGAGCAGCTGGTTGGCCCGGGCCCCGATGACTCCCGGCTGAAGACGGATCGCCCGCCCCTCGTCGAGAATTGCATGGTTCCGCCAGCCGCGCCCGAACTGGACCAGGACCGAGTCGGTCACCGCCTGGCCGGAAAGCGAGGTGCCGGCGGCACGAAAGGTCACCGGCACTTCGCGAGCCCGGCACTCCGCCAGGACATGCTGCAGCTCCGCCTCACTCTCCGGGCGAACCACCAGCTGCGGAATCAGTCGGTAGAAGCTGGCATCGGTCCCGTAGGCCAGGGTGCGCAGCGGGTCATCGATGAGGCGTTCGACGGGTATCGCCGTCGCCAGTGCCGTCTTCAGCTCGTCCCAGATCGTTGCCGTCATCATGCGTCTCCTCCTGCAGCGGCGTCGCTGTGGCGCACCAGCACCACCAGCTCGCGAGGCCCATGAACGCCATAGGCCAGGGTCTGCTCGATGTCGGCGGTCTTGCTGGGGCCGGAAATCAGCAGGGCGTTGGTGGGCATGCCGCTGGCCCAGTCGTGGACCTCGAGGACATCGAAGAAGGTATCCTCCAGGGCGTCGGCGTCCAGCACGGCCAGATGAATCGGTGGCACCAGGCTGATCAGCCGCGGTTCGTCCGGCGTCGGCCACAGCCACAGGCTGCCTGTCTCGGCGATGGCACCACAGGTAGAGGTCAGGCCGGCATCGACCCGCTCGAACTGCTCTCGCTGCCACTCCTCGATATCACGATCGACGTCGACCAGCTCGATACCGCTCTCGACCAGTGCGCCGCGAGCCTCGGCCGCCACCGGGTGCTCCTTGCCCAGCGCCAGGCGTCGCACCCCCTTGTCGGCAAGCACCTTCGCCAGGGTTTCGGTCCAGGTATCCCGGGAAGCATGGACCACCTCGCCATGCACCGAGGTGATCCAGCGCTCGAAACGTGCCAGGCGCGCTTCCTGATGCCAGCCGCGATTCGTCACCTCGGCAAAGTCACACTCGGGTGCCGTCAGCGGGCCGTCGGCCCGCTCGCGCAGGCGCTTGAGAATGGCGTCGCGGGCAGGCATCAGCGCTCCTCCTCATGGGGCTTGCTCGCCTGATGGCGCTTGACCAGCGCATGCAGGCTGGTGCTCGCCGGCCGGGGCGCGGTACGGTGGTCGGTCCAGGGGCCCAGCTTCGCGGGCATCAGCGCCTTGAGCTTGCCGGCCACCGCCGTGCCGCTGCGCCAGGCGCCGGGATGGGTGGCCAACCACTGGAACCCCTTCCAGGCCGCGGCCTCCTGGCGGCTACGCTTGACGCCGGCGCCGGGCACGTTGCCGCGGCCCTGGCCCACCGACTCGCGGCGCAGGCGCACCAGCAGGTCGGGAATCGGGATCTTCACCGGACACACCTCACCACAGGCACCACACAGGCTCGACGCCGTGGGCAGGTCCTTCGTCTCGTCCAGGCCCATCAGGTGAGGCGAGAGAATGCTGCCGATGGGGCCCGGGTAGGTGGTGCCGTAGGTGTGCCCCCCGACCCGAGTGTAGACCGGACAGTGGTTCATGCAGGCACCGCAGCGGATGCAGCGCAGGGTGTCGAGCAGCTCGTCGTCCTGATAGATGCGGGAGCGACCGCTGTCCACCAGCACCAGATGGACCTCCCTGGGCCCGTCATGCTCGCCCTCCTTGCGCGGCGAGCTGATCATGTTGAAGTAGGTGGTGACGTGCTGCCCGGTGGCCGAACGGGTCAGCAGGGCATAGAGGGGCGGCACGTCACGCAGGTGCTCGACGACCTTCTCGATGCCGGTCACCGCCACGTGTACCGGCGGCACGGTGGTGGTCATGCGGCCGTTGCCCTCGTTCTCCACCAGGCAGAGGGTGCCGGTCTCGGCCACCGCGAAGTTGACGCCGGAGATCCCCACGTCGGCAGCCATGAAGCGCTCGCGCAGCTGCTGGCGTGCCGCCGCGGTCAGGGTGTCGACGTCGCGGGTGCGCTCGGTACCGGTCTTGTCGTGCATGATCTCGGCAATCTCATCGGTGTTCAGATGGATCGCCGGCATGATGATGTGCGAGGGCGTCTGCTCGTTGAGCTGCACCAGGTACTCCCCGAGGTCGGACTCGAGCGCCTCGATGCCCGCCTCCTCCAGGTGGGCATTGAGGTGCATCTCCTCGGAGACCATGGACTTGCCCTTGATCACCGACCTGGCGTCGCGGGACTGACAGATCTCGCGGATGATCCGGCAGGCCTGCTCGCCGTCCTCGGCCCAATGCACGCGTATGCCGTTGGCCTCGCAGTTGGCCTCCAGCTGCTCGAGCAGGTCGGGCAGCTTCGCCAGCGCCCGCAGGCGGATGTTGGCGCCCAGCTCGCGCAGGGTCTCCAGGTCCCAGTCGCCGAAGCTGTCGCGGCGCTTGGTCATCAGGCCATCCATCGCCTTGCGGAAGTTGGCGCGGATCTGCGGGTTGCCCAGGGCGTCGTGGGCCTGGCGGTGAAACTCGCGGGGGTTGCAGGTTTGAACAGCGCTCATGAGGTCCTCCGCCACAGGTAGCTGGCGATATGCTCGCCCTTCACCGGCGACGTCTGCTGCTCGAAGCGGCCACCGATGTTCATCATGCAGCCGCAGTCGGAGGTCACGAAGCGCTCGGCGCCGGCCTCCGCGATGGCGGTGGTCTTGTCCTCCACCATGGCGGCGGAGACCTCGGGATGACGCACGGCGAAGGTGCCGCCGAAGCCGCAGCATTCGGCAGCCCGCGCCTGCTCCACCAGCTCAACCCGGCCGAGCTGGGCCAGCAGCGCCGGGCCGGTCTCGGCCAGCCCCAGCTCGCGCCGGGCGCTGCAGGAGGTGTGCATGGCGACTGTCTCCGGCGCACCGCGATCCTCGAGCTTGAGATGACAGACATGGACGAGGAACTCGGTCAGCTCATGGACCCGCCCGGCCACCTCGTTCGCCCGCTCCTCGAGGTCGGTGCCGGCAAAGAGCTGAGGGTAGTGGCTGCGCATCATGCCGCCGCAGGAGCCGGAGGGCACCACGATCGGCCAGGGCTCGGGGAAGAGACCGAGCTGGGCCGCCGCCACGGCGCGGGCCTCTTCCTGGTAGCCCGAGGTGTAGGCCGGCTGCCCGCAACAGGTCTGGTCCTCGGGAAAGAGCACCTCGATGCCTTCACGTTCGAGCAGGCGGATGCCGTCCAGGCCGGCCTCCGGATAGAAGAGGTCGATCAGGCAGGTCCCGAAGAAGTAGACCTTCTCCGGCTTCGGCGGATAGAGCTTGACTGGTGTCATGGGCAGGATCCTGGACAGCGGTGGATCACGACAGCGTTGCACTGAAATCGTTGACTCAAGCCACGGTAAATTGGTAAAACCAATTGCCGTGTACATGTCGACGAACAGTAGGAGGCGGTGCCGACAGTGTCAAACGGATAGGCTTCGCTTCCCGACCCCATTTGCCTATACTTTAGTCTAGACACTTCACAGCCCTCCCCAACGCCTTGATGTCGCTGGGTAAATTGCACTCTCCCAAGAAATATTCCGCCAACACGCAACACGGCGTTTGGTAATACCAATTTCATGCTTATATCATGCCGTCTTCCGCCACGTGTTCCGGAGCCGCCCCATGGCCTACCAGCCCGTTCGACAACCCCGCCTTGCCGACGTCATCACCGAACGTCTCGAAGCCTTGATCCTCGAGGGCAGCCTGAAGCCCGGCCAGCGTCTGCCGCCGGAACGGGAACTGGCCGAGCGCTTCAGCGTCTCGCGCCCCTCCCTGCGCGAGGCCATCCAGAAGCTGTCGGCTCGCGGCCTGCTGACCAGCCGCCAGGGCGGCGGCACCTTCATCAGCGAGGAGCTCAACAGCGGTTACAGTGACCCGCTCCTGGAGATGCTCTCCCGCCACGGGGAATTCCACCTCGACCTGCTCGAGTTCCGTGATGCCATGGAGGGCATTTCGGCCTACTATGCCGCCCTGCGCTCCACGCCCACCGACAAGGCGCTGCTGATCAAGCGCTTCGAGGAGCTCGAGGCGTGCTTCAAGGGGCGAGACCCGGCACTCGAGGCACGTGCCGACGCAGCCTTCCACATGGCCATCGCCGAATCGGCCCACAATGTCCTGCTGCTGCACACTATCCGCGGCATCTTCCACCTGCTGGAAAAGAGCATCGTCGACAACCTCGCCCACCTGTTCGAGAAGCCCGAGTCTCGCCCTCTGCTGATGAAGCAGCACCGCGCCCTGCTCGATGCCATCCTCGAGGGCCGAGCCGAGGACGCCCGTTCGCGTGCCCATGAACATCTGGTCTTCGTGGAAGAGGGCCTTCTCGAGGTCGAGCGCGCCGAAACCCGTGCCCAGCGAGCCCTGCGCCGCGCTCAGGTCATGCCCGAAACCTCCCGCTGAGGCCGTCCATGACGAGGTCATTTCGCCGCCGGTCCCGCCAGCTGCTCTGGCTGCTGGTTCCCCTGGGACTGGTGCTGGCCATGTGGCAGGCCGCCCTGCTGGCCCGCGACCAGGCTCTGCACGAGCTGCGCCAGGACGCCGAGAACGAGCTGCGACTCTCGGCGGCAAGCCTCGTCGGTCACCTGTCACGCCATGACTATCTGCCCGCCCTGCTCGCCTCTCGGGAAATGGTCAGGCGCTTCCTGGCCTCTCCCTCGAGCCAGGACCCCATGCCGCTCAACCGACTGCTGGACCGCTTCCGGGCCACCGCCGGCGTCTCCGACATCTACCTCATCGACCGTCACGGCGACACCCTGGCCGCCAGCAACTGGCACCGCCCCAACACCTTCATCGGCCAGAACTACGCCTTCCGCAGCTACTTCCAGGAGGCCATCGCCGGTCACGCCGGGCGTTTCTATGGCCTGGGCGTGCAGTCCCGGGAGCGTGGCTACTACTTTTCCGCCCCGGTGTGGCTCGACGATACCGAACCGGATGCCCGCCCCGACGGCGTCATGGTGATCAAGGTGCTGCTGGATGCCCTGGAGGCAAGCTGGGCCGAGCAGGATGCCGAACTGCTGGTCACCGACGAGGACGACATCATCTTCATGGCCAGCCGCCCGGCGCTGCGCATGAGGGCCCTGCAACCGCTCTCGGGCGACGAGCGGGAGGCGCTGCGGGACACCCGCCGCTACGCCGATGAACCGCTGGACCCTGCGGGCATCGAGATCAGCGGAGGCCCCGGGGAGCACAGTCGGCAGGTCGGCTTCACGCAGGGGCCGCTGGCCGAGAACGACTACCTGGGCCTGTCGCGCCCCATGCCGGCGTTCGGCTGGGAGATGCATATCCTCAAGCCGCTGGCCCCGGTGCGCCAGGCCCAGTGGCTTGCTGCACTGCTGGCTGGCGGCCTCTACGGCGTGGTAGCGCTGGCCGGCGGCATCGGCTGGCAGCGCCTGCGACTGCGCCGCGAGCGCGAGCAGTTCGCCGACCGCGAACGGCGCACCCTGGCCCGGGCCCGGGACGAGCTGGAACTCAACGTGCAGCGTCGAACCCGCGACCTGGTCGAGACCAACCGTCGCCTCTCCGGCGAGATCGAGGAGCGCCGTCGCGCCGAGGAGCGGCTGCGCCAGACGCGCGACGAACTGATCCAGGCCGCCAAGCTCGCCGTTCTCGGTCAGCTCGCGGCCGGCATCAACCACGAGCTCAACCAGCCGCTGGCAGCCATCCGCGCCTATGCCGAGAATGCCAACGAGTTCCTGGCCCGCCACCGCAGCGAGCCGGCGAGCGCCAACCTGGCACAGATCATCGAGCTCACCGACCGCATGGCCGAGATCAGCGCCCAGCTGCGCCAGTTCTCGCGCAAGAGCGGCGACAGGCCCACCAGCGTTTCGGTCCCCGCCTGCTTCGACTATGCCCTGCGGCTCTTCCAGTCACGGCTGCGCGACGCCGGCGTCGCCGTCGTGCGTGACTGGCCCGAGGAGGAAGTCTGGGTGCGCGGCGACCTGGTGCGCCTCGAACAGGTGCTGGTCAACCTGATCGGCAATGCCCTCCAGGCCATGGCCCAGACCCAGGCACCCCGGCTGCAGCTGAGCATCGAGCCCGACGAAAGCGAGGTCAGGGTTGGGGTCACCGACAACGGCCCCGGCATCGCCGAGGCACACCTGGGGCGGATCTTCGAACCCTTCTTCACCACCAAGGCGCCAGGCAGTGGCCTGGGACTGGGACTGTCGATCTCGGCGCGCATCATCGACGACCTGGGTGGCCGACTGGCGGCGGACAATGCCCCTGGCGGCGGCGCCCGCTTCACCATTACCCTGCCCCGTGACCCCGGCCCCGAAGCGGCCGGCGAGTCCTGGACCGAGGAGCACGACACCCATGCATGAGCCGGCGACCCTTCCGGTGATGATCATCGACGACGAGGCGCACCTGCGCATCACTGCCGGCCAGACCCTGGAGCTGGCAGGGTACGAGCCGCGCGCCTTCGAGACGGCCGAGGCCGCTCTGGCGGCCCTGACGCCGGACTTCCCCGGGGTGGTCGTCAGCGACATCCGCATGCCCGGCATGGACGGCATGGCGCTGCTGCGTGAAATGCGCAGCCGCGACCCCGACCTGCCGGTGATCCTGATCACCGGCCATGGCGACATCTCCACCGCCGTGGAGGCGATGCGCGAGGGTGCCTGGGACTTCCTGGAGAAGCCCTTCGCCGGCGAACGCCTGGTGGAGATGGTACGACGCGGCATCGACAAGCGCCGACTGAGCCTCGAGAACCGCGAACTCAAGGCCGAGCTCGAGGCCCAGCAGTCAGCGCCGGGCCCCCGCCTGGTAGGACGCACCCCGGCCATCCAGCGTCTCGCCTCCATGGTCCAGCGAATCAGCCAGGTAGAAGCCGATGTGCTGCTGTTCGGCGAGACCGGGGCCGGCAAGGATCTGGTGGCGCGGGCCATCCACGAGCGCAGCCGCCGTGGCGGCCACCCCTTCGTGGCCATCAACTGCGGCGCCGTCCCCGAGAGCATCATCGAGTCGGAACTGTTCGGCCACGAGAAGGGCGCCTTCACGGGTGCCGTGGAGCGGCGCATCGGCAAGTTCGAGCATGCCCAGGGCGGCACGGTGTTCCTCGACGAGATCGAATCGATGCCGCTGTCGCTGCAGGTCAAGCTGCTGCGGGTGCTGCAGGAGCGTTCCATCGAAAGGCTGGGCGCCAATGTGCCGGTGCCCCTTGACCTGCGCGTGATCGCCGCCACCAAGGTCGATCTCAAGGCCGCGGCCGAAGCGGGGCGCTTCCGCGAGGACCTCTACTACCGGCTCGAGGTGGTCACCCTGCCGATCCCCTCCCTGCGTGAGCGCCGCGAGGATATCCCGCTGCTGTTCCAGCACTTCGCCGTGGTCGCCGCCAACCGCAGTGGCCTGGAGGCCCCGCCGCTGGATGCCGCCGGCATCTCGGCCCTGCTCGCCCACGACTGGCCGGGTAACGTGCGCGAGCTACGCAACCTGGCCGAACGTTACGTCCTGCTCGGCGCCACCTGTGACTACCGGCTTGAGGCCCTCCTCGAGGGGGTGGGCAGCGACAGCGGCGACCTGGCGCTGCCCCAGCAGGTGGAACTGTTCGAGAAGAGCCTGATCGACCAGGCGCTGGCCCGTCACCGCGGCCGCGTCAGTGACGCCTGCGAGCAGCTCGGCCTGCCGCGCAAGACCCTCTACGACAAGCTCAGGAAATACGGCCTCAGAGCCGATGACTATCGCCAGAGCGAGGCCCCCTGACGCAGCAGCTCACCCAGCGGCTCCCAGGGAGGAAGCCAGGGCAGCAGGCTCACCGCCGCCATCAGCATGACCAGGGAGTTGCCCGGCTCACGCCAGTCAAATGGCTTGAAGGCCGTGCCGAAGGAGCGCTTGAGGCGTGCTCCGGTGAGATCGACGCTGTAGAGCTCGTCGAGCAGCAGATGGATCACGAAGCCCAGCGTCAGGCCAGTGCCGTGGGCCCAGGCCAGGTGGTCGGACTGGCCGAACAGTCGATGACTCAGCGCCGTGGCGACCAGCCCGCAGAGCCCTGCTGCCAGCAGCGAGTGCCAGAGGCCACGGTGGACGGTCAAGCGGGCAAACAGCGCCCCGGCCAGATAGCGTACCGCCAGGTAGAGCGCGCCGCACACCAGCAGCAGGGTCCCGGTGGCCAGCCGCGTCTGCAGCACCAGAGCACCGGCCACCACGGCGGGCACGGCGAGCAGGTTGAAGATCAGGCGTATCGCCCGGGAGCGATCGGCATCGATGTCGGGCAGGATACCGCCGAAGGTCACCAGCGCCAGCAGCGGCAGGCTCTCCATGGCGCCCCACAAGCCCGCCTGCCAGCCGCCGTGAGCCAGCACGGCCCCGCCGGCAGCGGCCACGCCAAGATGGGTGCGAAAGTTGGCCATGCCGGGGCGCGCCCTCGATAACTGGATAAATCACCAGATTATCGCGCGCCTCGACAATGAAAAACAATGGCTTAGAAAATCATCACACCTGCGTCGCCAGGTACTCGTCCTTCAGCTTGACGTAGTTGCCGGCGGTGTAGGGGAAGAAGGCCCGCTCCTTCTCCTTGAGCGGACGCAGTGCCTTGGCCGGGTTCCCGGCATAGACATGGCCGCTCTCCAGGCGCTTGCCCGGTGGCACCACGGCGCCGGCGGCGATGATCACCTCATCTTCGACCACGGCACCGTCCATGACGATGGCGCCCATGCCCACCAGGATGCGACTGCCCAGGGTGGCGCCGTGGAGGATCGCCTTGTGGCCGATGGTCACCTCATCACCGATGCTCAGCGGAAAGCCCTCCGGGTTGAAATCGCTGGCATGGGTGATGTGCAGCACGCTGCCGTCCTGCACGCTGGTGCGGGCACCGATGCGGATGCGGTGCATGTCGCCGCGGATCACCGCCATGGGCCACACCGAGCAGTCGTCGCCCAGCACCACGTCACCCAGCACCATGCAGGCCGGGTCGATATAGACCCGTGCCCCAAGCGTTGGCTCATGTCCCTTCCAGGGTCGCAGGCTTGTTGCCTCACTCATTGCTCACCTCGTCTTGTCAGGTCAGGCGCCTCAGATCAGTCCCGCCAGCAATACTACCAGCGTCAGCGGGATCGACACCCAGCGCACCAGGGCCCGCCAGACACGAAAGCCGTTCGGCCCGGCATCCAGCGCGCGCAGGGTAGCCTCCTCGGGCATTACCCAGGCGGCGAAGATGGCGATCAAGAGCCCGCCCAGCGGCAGGAAGATCTCCGGCGGAATGGTGCTGACCAGCTCGAAGGGGTTCATGCCGAACAGCACCCGGGTCTCGGCCAGGCTCGAGAAGGAGAGCACCGACAGCATCCCCAGCCCCCAGACCGCCAGCCCCACCACGGCCGCCGCCACTCCGCGCCGCAGGCCCCAGCCCTGCAGGGTCGCGACCATGGGTTCGGCCAGGTTGATCGAGGACGTCCAGGTGGCCAGCAGCAGCAGCAGGAAGAAGAGCGAGAGCCACAGCGCTCCGCCGGGCAGTTCGGCGAAGGCCACCGGCAGGGTGACGAACATCAGTCCCGGTCCCTCGCCAGGATCCATACCCTGGGCAAACACCACCGAGAAGATGGCGATCCCCGCCAGCAGGGCCACCGTCACGTCGAGCACCGCGACCGACACGGCGGCCCGAGGCAGGCTCTGGTGATCGGGCATGTAGGCGCCATAGGCCATCAGCGCACAGGCGCCCACCGCCAGGGTGAAGAAGGCATGCCCCATCGCCTGCAGCATCACCATGGGCGTCACTGCGGAGAGATCGGGCAGGAACAGCCAGGCCAGCGCCGGACCGAAGCCATCGGTGGTGGCGGCGTACCCCGCGAGCACCAGCAGCAGCAGGTAGAGCATCGGCATCAGCAGGTTGTTGAGCTTTTCCAGCCCCTTGGCCACCCCGGCGGCGACCACCAGCATGGTCATCACCAGGAAGAGCGTATGATTGAAGGTCATGCGCCCGGGGTCGGCGAGGAAGGCATCGAAGCCGGCGCCGATCTCGGCCGCACTGCGCCCCGCGAAGTCGCCGTTGATCGCGGCCACCAGAAACTCGATGGACCAGCCCGAGACCACGGAGTAGAAGGAGAGGATGCAGAACACCGTGAAGGCACCGAACAGGCCCAGCCAGCGCCAGTGGTGACTCGCCCCGGCCTGGCCGGCCAGGTGGCCCAATGACTGCATGGGGCTGCGGCGCCCGGCGCGGCCGATCAGGATCTCGGCCATCATCACCGGCAGCCCCAGCAGCAGCACGAAGGCCACGTAGAGCAGCAGGAAGGCGGCGCCGCCGTTCTCGCCCGTGATGTAGGGGAAGCGCCAGATGTTGCCCAACCCCACCGCCGCTCCGGTCACTGCCAGGATGAAGGCGCGCCGCGTGCTCCAGCGCTCCAGCGTCTCGTTCATGGGTCCACTCCGCGAGCCTGAAAAGGGCGCAAGCCTAGCACATTGAAACCCGCCGCGGCCGCCCGCATCTAAAGCCCATTATCCACTCCCGACCCGAGGTGTGCATGTCACGCAATCCGCTGCTCGAACCTCATGAGCTGCCCCCCTTCGACGAGATCCGACCCGAGCACGTGGTACCGGCCATTCGGGAGCTCCTGGCGGAAAACCGCACGGCCATCGAGAAACTCGTCGCCCAGGCCGACACGACCGCGCCCAGCTGGGAGAGCCTGGCCGCTCCGCTGGAGGCCCTCAACGACCGGCTGGCGCGGGCCTGGTCGCCGGTCTCGCACCTCAACGGCACCATGAACAACCCCGAACTGCGCGAGGCCTACCAGGCCTGCCTGGGTGAACTGTCCGACTACAGCACCTGGCTCGGCCAGCACGAAGGGCTCTTCCGGGCCTGGCAGGCGCTGCGTGACGGCCCCGCCTGGGACACCCTCGACGAGGGCCAGCGTCGCACCGTGGAGAATGCCCTGCGCGATTTCCGCCTGGCCGGCGTGGACCTGCCCGCCGAGAAGAAGCAGCGCTATGGCGAGATCAAGTCGCGGCTCTCCGAGCTCTCCAACACCTTCTCCAACCAGCTGCTGGACGCCACTCAGGCCTGGCATCTGGACCTTGACGACGACGCCCGCCTCGCCGGTCTCCCCGAGAGCGCGCTGGCCAGCCTGCGGGCCAATGCCGAGGCCAAGGGGCTGGCCGGCTACCGCATCACCCTGGACTTCCCGAGCTTCTTCCCGGTGATGACCTACGCCAAGGACCGCGAGCTGCGCCGCGAGGTCTATACCGCCTTCGTCACTCGCGCCTCCGACCAGGGCCCCAACGCCGGCGAGTACGACAACGCCCCGGTGATGGAGGAGATCCTCGCGCTGCGCCAGGAGCTGGCCGAGCTGCTGGGTTTCAGCCACTACGCCGACTACTCGCTCTCCACCAAGATGGCCGAATCGCCCGATCAGGTGGTCGCCTTCCTCGAGGACCTGGCCGCGCGCGCCGTTCCCCAGGCCCGCGAGGAGTATGCGGAACTCGCGGCCTATGCCCGCGATGAGCTGGGCATGGAGACCCTCGCACCCTGGGACGTGGGCTTCGTCAGCGAGAAGCTCCGCGAGGCGCGCTACGCCATCTCCGACGAGCAGCTGCGCCCCTACTTCCCCGCCCCGCGGGTGGTCGACGGTCTGTTCCAGGTGGTCGAGCGCCTCTACGGCGTCACCTTCGCCGAGGACGAGACGGCGCCTCGCTACCACGCCGACGTGCGCTACTTCCGCATCCTGGAACACGGCACCCCCATCGCCGGCTTCTACCTCGACCTCCATGCCCGCGAGGGCAAGCGCGGCGGCGCCTGGATGGACGAGTGCCGGGTGCGCCGCCTGGAGGGCAACGCGGTGCAGTTGCCGGTGGCCTATCTCACCTGCAACTTCACGCGCCCGGTGGGCGACGCCCCGGCCCTGCTGACCCACGACGAGGTCACCACCCTCTTTCACGAGTTCGGCCATGGCCTGCACCACATGCTGACCCGCCAGACCGTCGCCGACATCTCGGGGATCAACGGCGTGGCCTGGGACGCGGTGGAGCTGCCCAGCCAGTTCATGGAGAACTTCTGCTGGGAGCGCGAGGGGCTCGACCTGATCGCCGGCCATGTGGAGACCGGCGCCCCGCTGCCCGAGTCACTCTTCGAGCGGCTGCTGGCGGCCAAGAACTTCCAGTCCGCCATGGGCATGGTGCGCCAGCTGGAGTTCTCGCTGTTCGACTTCCGCCTGCACCGCGAGCTCGCGGCCCCGAGCGCCACCGACATCCAGGCCCTGCTCGACGCGGTCCGCGACGCCGTCTCCGTGGTGCCGCGGGTCGCTTTCAACCGCTTCCAGAACGGCTTCGGCCATATCTTCGCCGGCGGCTATGCGGCGGGCTACTACAGCTACAAGTGGGCCGAGGTGCTCTCCGCGGATGCCTGGAGCGCTTTCGAGGAGGCCGGCATCTTCGACCCCGAGACCGGCAGGCGCTTTCGCACCGAGATCCTCGAGCGCGGCGGCTCCCGCGACGCCGCCGAGCTGTTCCGCGCCTTTCGCGGTCGCGAGCCCAGTGTCGAGCCCCTGCTGCGCCACAGCGGCATCCGTGCCGCCTGAGACAGGTTTCGCCGCCGGGTTCGCCTGGCGGCCCCATCGTGGAGACGACATGACCGCCACCAAACGCTTTATCGCCGGCGCCATCTGCCCGCGCTGCGCCGAGATGGACCGCATTCGCAGCTGGGAGCAGAACGGCATCCGCTATCGCGACTGCGTCAGCTGTGATTTCTTCGAGCAGCTGCCCATCGAGGATGCCGCCATTCCGGAGCTCGAGACACGGGTCAATCGCGAGCGCGAGGAGCAGAGGCGTCACGACGTGCAGACCGTCAAGATCCTCGACCCGAAAGGGCACTGATCCCCCGTGCGCCAGGGGGTGGCCGCTGCCCTGCATGCACAGCGCCGCCTGCTCGAGCTGCTCGGGCTCGCGGCCGCCGCGGCACTGCTGGTCGCGCGCCTCGATCTGGCCACCCTGGCCGCCGGGCTGGGCCTCTTCCTGTGGGGCATGAGCCATCTGGAGACAGGCATCAAGCGCCTCTCCGGCGGCACCCTGGATCGCTGGCTGCACGCGGCCACCCGCCGCACCTCAAGGGCCATTGCCGTGGGCGCCCTGGCGACCGCGCTGGTCCAGTCCAGCTCGCTGGTGACCCTGTTGGCCATGTCCTTCGTCGGCGCCGGCCTGGTGGCCCTGCCCGCTGCCATTGCCCTGCTCTTCGGCGCCAACCTCGGTACCACCACGGGTGCCTGGCTGATCGCCGGCTTCGGCCTCAAGGCCGACCTCGCTCCGTATGCAATGCCGCTGCTGGCCCTGGGGCTACTGGGCGTCCGACTGCTGCAGGGCAGTCGTGCCGGCATCGCCGGCCTGCTGCTCGGCGCGGGCCTGCTGCTGCTGGGCATCGACTTCATGAAGCTGGGCTTCGAGACCTGGCAGGATGGCCTCTCCCTGGACGGCCTGGCCGGCGAGCATCTCTGGCACTGGCCGCTGCTGGTGCTCTTTGGCGTCATGGCCACCGTGGTCATGCAGTCCAGCCATGCCACCCTGCTGATCACTCTCACGGCGCTGGCCTCCGGCCAGTTGCCCTACCTGCCGGCACTGGCCATCGCCATCGGCGCCAACATCGGCACCACCGTGACCGCGGTGATCGCAGCCTTCGGTGCCAGTACGGCCGGTCGCCGACTGGCCGCTGCCCACGTGCTCTTCAACCTGGTCACCGCGGCCGTGGCCCTGGCCCTGCTGCTGCCACTGGCCGAGCTGGTGGACTGGCTCGCCGCGCTGCTGGGCCTGGCGGCCACCGCCTGGCCGCTCAAGCTGGCACTCTTCCATACCCTCTTCAATGGCCTGGGCATCCTGCTGATGCTGCCCTGGATCCCGCAGCTGGCCAGCTGGCTGGTGCGGCTTCTCCCGGAGCCAACGAGACTTCTCCCCGCCCAGGCGCGCTACCTGGAAGCCAATGCCCTGCAGCACGCCGACACGGCCCTCGCCGCCATCGAGCAGGAGTGCCGACGGCTCGACCGGCGTACCTGCCATCTTCTCGCCTCGGCCATCCTGGTGCCCAGCGCCGAAGCGATCGGTCATCCGCCCAGCCGTGACGTGATCGAGGCGCCCATCGTCCCCGAGGAGTGGCCGCTGGTGAACGTGCGCTACCACGCGCAGATCAAGCCGCTGCTGGCGGAGATTCTCGATTTCTACTCGCGCATCGACACGCCCCTCACCGCGGCCCAGGAGGCCCGCCTGGAGGCCCTCCATGCCCGCACCCTGCGGCTGGTCGAGGCGGTCCGTTTCGGTGAGGTGCTGCAGCGCAGTCTGCTGCGCCATGCCGCGCCGGCCAGCCCCCTGCGCGAGGCCCACGACGACCTGCGCATGGCCCTCGCCGAGGGCCTCAATCGCCTGGCCAACGCTCCCGGTTCCCGCGACATCGAGGCGCCCCTGGAGGAGGTCCGCCGCCACTGGCAGCACGAACTCGCCGAGCGGCTGCGCCAGCACCGCCTCGACCCCTGGCTCGCCTCCTCGCTGATGAACGATCTCCACCAGGCCAGCCGCCTGACGGCGGCCCTGAGCTCCCCGGCAGCCGCCGACACCTGACAGCGCCATTGCCGCGACGAAGCATGCGGAAACCCGCACACCGCAGGGCGACCCACGTGCGGAAATCCCGCCCCACCTCACTGAGGATACTTCGACCTTGGTCGAATAATCTTATCACATGGCATTGTAAAAAAAGCCTTGGCCCAGGATCGGCATGGAAATTGCTGAATAAAAGACGTTGATGCCATCCCGGCATGGGTCACGGCAGATCCCGCGGTCCGTGTCCATACTGGACAGGATGGCATGCAGCCCCGAGGCAAGATGGCCCGGGCAAATGACAAGAGCACAACCGCATACAGGAGAGACGCCATGCGCAACGCAACCTCACGGATCCTCGCCGGCACCCTCGCCGGTTCCCTGCTGGTCGCCGCCTCGGCCTCGGCCCAGTCGGACCGCAGCGACTGGCCCGAGAGCATCACCGTCGGCACCGCCAGCCAGGGTGGCACCTACTTCGTCTACGGCTCCGGCTGGGCCAACCTGATCGCCGACGAGCTGGACATCTCCGGCGGCGGCGAGGTCACCGGCGGCCCCACCCAGAACATGGCGCTGGTCCACGGCGGCGACGTCGCCCTCGGCCTGACCACCATGGGGCCCGCTGCCGAAGCCGTGGCCGGGGAGAGCCCGCTTGCCCCGGGCGTGCCCATGGACAACGTCTGCGCCCTCTTCCCGATGTACGAGACGCCCTTCTCCATCACCGCACTGGAAGACAGCGGCATCGAGTCGATCTCCGACATCCCGGAGGGCGCCCGCATCGGCTTCGGCCCGTCGGCCTCCACCTCCGATACCTACTTCCCGGCCATGCTCGAGGAGCTCGGCGTGGAGTTCGACCGCCGCAACGGGGGGTGGTCCGACCTGGGCGGCCAGCTGCAGGACGGCCTGATCGACGTCATCGCCTTCGCGGCCGGCATCCCGATCCCCGCCGTCAGCCAGCTCGAGGTGCAGACCGACGTCAACATCATCGAGTTCACCGAGGAAGAACAGCAGACGGTGCTCGATGCTTTCCCGGTCTCCGAGTTCGAGATCCCGGCCAGCACCTACGAGACCCTCGAGGAGGATGCCCGCGCCGTCTCCATGTGGAACTTCACCATCGCCGGCTGCGACCTGCCGGAGGACTTCGTCTACGAGGTCACCAAGCTGAGCATGGAGAACAACGACCGCATGCGCGACATTCACCGTAGTGCCGCGACCAGCATCCCGGAGAACATCGAGTACAATACCGTGCTGCCGTTCCACCCGGGTGCCGTCCGCTGGTACGAGGAGAATGGCTACGAGATCCCGGACGATCTGAAACTGTAAGCCGTTGCTCTGACCGACTGCCCCGCAGCGCGCCATGAGAGGGCGGTGCGGGGCAGTTCCTGTGCGCCTCCGCCATCCCCCAAGGGTGTCCCATGTCCCATACCCCCGAATCCCGTGACGACGCGTCAAGCGACGACGTCGTCGAGACCGTCACCGCCGAGGGCGTCGACGAGGCCGCCGTGGAGTCCAACCGGCGGCTCTATACCGGCTGGCAGTGGCTGCTCTTCGGTGGCCTGGCCATCGCCTATTCGCTCTTCCACCTGGTCTCGCTGAACGTCTATCCGCTGGAGACCTGGTCGTTTCGCATCGTGCACATCGCCGGCGCCCTGGTACTCGGCTTCGGCCTCTATGCCGGCACCCGCTTCGCCGACGAGGATCGGCGACGCTCCGCCACCTGGCTGGCCTGGGTAAGTTACGCCATGCTGGTGCCCGCTCTCTACGCCCTGGTGCGCGTGGTGATGATGTACCAGGCGATGAACGACGGCGCCATGCGCATCGCCCCGGAGATCGAGGCCTGGCACTACGGCTATCCGCTGATACTCGCCACCGCAGCCGGCATCCTGCTCTCCTGGGGCTATCGTCAGTTCCGCGAGCGCCTCTCGCCGGCCGACCTGGTACTGATGGTCTGTGCCCTGGCCGTGGCCGGCTACCTGCTGGTGATGTTCAACAGCCCGCTGCGCGCCTCCACCGGCACCTCCTTCGCGCCCATGGGCATCTCCTATGCGGCCATCGCCGGCTCGCTGCTGATCCTCGAGCTGACGCGCCGCGTCGCCGGTCTGGCGCTGGTGGTCATCTCCGCCATCTTCCTGATCTACGTCTTCGCCGGCCCCTACCTGCCGGGCTTCCTCGGCTACCCCGGGCTCTCGGTGGGCCGCTTCTTCAGCCAGGTCTATACCGACGCCGGCATCCTCGGGCCGACCACCGCGGTCTCCTCGACCTACATCATCCTGTTCATCATCTTCGCCGCCTTCCTGCAGGCGTCTAAGGTGGGCGACTACTTCGTCAACTTCGCCTTCGCTGTCGCCGGCCGCGCTCGCGGCGGTCCCGCGAAGGTGTCGATCTTCGCCTCCGGCCTGATGGGCATGATCAACGGCACCAGCGCCGGCAACGTGGTCTCCACCGGCTCGCTGACCATCCCGCTGATGAAGAAGGTGGGGTACCCGGCTCGCAGTGCCGGCGCCATCGAGGCCGCCGCCTCCACCGGCGGGCAGATCATGCCGCCGATCATGGGCGCGGGTGCCTTCATCATGGCCGAGATCACCGGCATCCCTTACACCGAGATCGCCGTGGCGGCGCTGATCCCCGCCATCCTCTACTTTCTCTCGATCTACTGCATGGTGGACTTCGAGGCGGCTCGCAAGGGCATGCGCGGCATGCGCAAGGACGAGATCCCGCTGTTCTCGAAGCTGGTCAAGCAGGTCTACCTGTTCGCGCCGATCATCATCCTCATCGCCGCGCTGTTCATGGGCTACTCGGTGATCCGCGCCGGCACCCTGGCCACCGCCTCGGCGGCCGTGGTGAGCTGGTTCTCGCCCCACAAGATGGGCGTCGTCGCCATCCTCCGGGCCCTGCAGCTGGCCGGCACCATGGCCATCCAGATCATCGCCGTGTGCGCCTGTGCCGGCCTGATCGTGGGGGTGATCTCGCTGACCGGGGTCGGCGCGCGCTTCTCCTCGCTGCTGCTCGGCCTGGCCGGCGTCAGCCAGCTGCTGGCGCTGTTCTTCGCCATGTGCATCTCGATCCTGCTGGGCATGGGCATGCCGACGACGGCCGCCTACGCGGTGGCCGCCTCGGTCGTCGCACCGGGCCTGATCAACATCGGCATCCAGCCGCTGGTGGCGCACTTCTTCGTGTTCTACTTCGCGGTGGTCTCGGCGATCACCCCGCCGGTGGCGCTGGCCTCCTACGCGGCGGCGGGCATCTCCGGCGACAACGCCATGGGCACCTCGGTAGCGTCGTTCAAGGTGGGCCTGGCGGCCTTCATCGTGCCCTTCATGTTCTTCTACAGCCCCGCCATGCTGATGGAGGGCAGCGCCCTGCAGATCCTGCGTGTGGGCGTCACCGCCACCCTGGGCATCGTGCTGCTGGCAGCCACCGTCCAGGCCTGGTTCTTCGGGCCGGTCAAGGCCTGGCAACGCCTGGTGATGCTGGTCGGGGCCCTGTTCATGATCTACGGCGGCTTCTATTCCGATATCGCCGGGCTGGCCATCGGCGCACTGATGTTCATGCTGCAGCGTGGCCGCCATGGCGGTGGGGGGAAGACCGTCACCACCGGCTGAGTGTGCCCCCTGGAACGCAACGGGCCCCGCCAATGGCGGGGCCCGTTGCGTTGCGGCGAAGCAGCATCACCCGGTGATATTGTCGAGGATACGCAGAGAGGGTCTCGCCTGGTTCAAGGTATAGAAGTGCAGGCCCGGGGCCCCGCCGTCGAGCAGCCGCTGGCAGAGCCGCGACACCACCTCCTCGCCGAAGGCGCCGATGGCCTCGCTGTCATCGCCGTAGCTCTCGAGCTGCTTGCGAATCCAGCGCGGAATCTCGGCGCCGCAGGCGTCCGAGAAGCGCGCCAGCTTGGTGTAGTTGGTGATCGGCATGATCCCGGGCACGATGGGCGCCTCGACGCCCAGGGCACGCGCGCGATCGACGAAGTGGAAATAGGCCTCGGCACTGAAGAAGTATTGGGTGATGGCGATATCGGCCCCGGCCTTCATCTTGCGCGCGAAGTTGGCCAGGTCCTGTTCGAGGTTCGCCGCCTGGGGATGGGATTCGGGATAGGCGGCCACGGCGATCTCGAAGTGATCGCCGGTCTCCTCGCGGATGAACTCGACCAGCTCGTTGGCGTAGCGCAGCTGGCCGGTGCCGCCGCCCCCCGTGCCGGAAGGCAGATCGCCACGCAGGGCGACCAGGCTGTCGATGCCCTCCTCGCGGTAGCGCGCGAGCAATTCACGCAGTGCGCCCCTGTCGCTGCCGATGCAGGAGAGGTGCGGCGAGGTGGTAAAGCCAGACTCGCGCACCATCCGCACGGTATTCAGGGTGCGATCCTGGGTGGAGCCGCCGGCACCGTAGGTGACGGAGAAGAAGCGCGGCGCACGGCTGGCCAGGGCGTCGCGGACACCGACGAGCTTGTCTCTCCCGACGTCGGTGTTGGGAGGGAAGAACTCGAAGCTGATCCCCAGCGGGTGTTCCTGCGTGCTCATCGGCTTACCTCATGAAAATGATGCATATTGCGGCTATTCTGACGACTCGCCTGACCGCCGACCAATGAAAGATACGCGATGCCGCATCAATTCTGCTCATGCAGAGGCGGTCTGCTGCCCGCCATGACCCAGGGAAGGACATGACCTCGATCGACCCCGCCACCCTGATGGGCCCCCTCTGGACCCTGCTTGCCTATATCGGCCTGGGCTGGCTGGCCGCGCGCCGCCTGTCGGTGGACCCGCGCCCCGTCGCCACCCTGCTGATCTACCTGATCGCCCCGCTGACCTTCTTCCGTGGCCTGGTCCAGGGCGGCCCCACGCCCGGCTACCTGCTGCTGACCGCGGCGCTGTTCGCGCTGGCCAGCCTGGTCGCCGTGATCGTCCAGCAGCTGGCGAGGCGCGGTTTCGCCCCTCAGGAGAGCGCCCTGCTGGCCTTCTCGTCCGGCACCGGCAACACCGGCTACTTCGGCCTGCCGGTGGCCCTGGTGCTGCTGCCGCCCGAGGGGGTGACGCTCTATCTCTTCTGCGTGCTGGGGGTAACCCTCTACGAGTTCACGGTGGGCTTCTACCTGAGCGCCCGGGGGCAGTTCTCGGTACGCCAGAGCCTGGTCAAGATCACCCGGCTGCCGCTGATCTATGCCTTTCTCGCCGCCCTGCTGGTCAGCGGCCTGGAACTCGAGGTGCCGGACGCCATGATGCAGGGACTCGCCGTCTTTCCGGCGACCTACACCCTGCTCGGCATGATGATCATCGGCATGACCCTGGGACGGGTCAGCGTGCGGGAGTTCGACCTGCGCTTCATCGGTGCCTGCGTGGCGATCCGCTTTGGGCTCTGGCCGCTGCTGTCGCTGGCCGCGGTGCTGGGCCTGCAGGCCCTCTTCCCGCTCTCGGGGGAGCTCGCCCTGGCGCTGCTGCTGATCGGCGTGGTGCCCATGGCCGCCAACGTGGTGGTGGTGGCCATGGAACTGGGCATCGCCCCGGAGAAGGGCGCCCTGGCGGTGCTGATCACCACCCTGGCCGCGCCACTGCTGATCCCGCTCTACCTGACGCTGATGATGCGCCTCGCCGGGCTCTCGTGATCAGTAGCGATAGGCGTCCGGCTTGTAGGGCCCGTCGACGGCGACGCCGGTGTAGTCGGCCTGCTCCTCGGTCATGCGCGTGACCACGCCGCCGAAGCCTTCCACCATGTAGCGGGCGACCTCCTCGTCCAGATGCCGCGGCAGTACCGTCACGCCGAGGGCATCCTGCCGATCGGTCTCGGGCAGTTCGGCGAAACGCCCCTCGAAGAGGTGGATCTGCGCCAGCACCTGGTTGGCGAAGGAGCCATCCATCACCCGGGAAGGATGGCCGGTGGCGTTGCCCAGGTTCACCAGGCGGCCCTCGGCAAGCAGGATCAGGTAGTCGCGGCTGTCGGGGTCGAAGTGCCCCGGCTTGCTGTCGCGGTAGATCTGGTGCACCTGAGGCTTCACTTCCTCCCAGTGCCAGTGGCGACGCATGTAGGCGGTGTCGATCTCGCTGTCGAAGTGGCCGATATTGCAGACCACCGCGCCGGGCTTGAGGGCCTGGAGCATGGCAGCGTCGCAGGCATGGATGTTGCCGGTCGCGGTCACCACCAGGTCGATCCGCGAGAGCAGGGCACGATCGATGCTCTCCAGGCCGCGATTGACGCCGCCCCGGTAGGGCGAGACCACCTCATAGCCGTCCATGCACGCCTGCATGGCGCAGATCGGGTCGATCTCCACGATGCGCACGATCATGCCCTCCTGGCGCAGCGAGGCAGCCGACCCCTTGCCCACGTCGCCATAGCCGACCACCAGCGCCTGCTTGCCGGCCAGCAGGTGATCGGTGGCGCGCTTGATGGCATCGTTGAGCGAGTGGCGGCAGCCGTACTTGTTGTCGTTCTTCGACTTGGTCACGGCATCGTTGACGTTGATCGCCGGCACCTTCAGCAGGCCGTCGCGCAGCATCTCCTGCAGGCGATGCACGCCGGTGGTGGTCTCCTCGGAGATGCCGTGGATGGCATCCAGCAGCTCGGGACGCTTCTCGTGGAGCAGCGCCGTCAGGTCGCCGCCGTCGTCCAGCACCAGATTGGGGGTCCAGCCGTCCGGGCCCTCCACGGTCTGCTCGATGCACCACCAGAACGCCTCCTCCGTCTCGCCCTTCCAGGCGAACACCGGGATACCCGCCGCGGCGATGGCGGCAGCGGCATGGTCCTGGGTGGAGAAGATGTTGCAGGACGACCAGCGCACCGTGGCCCCCAGGTCCACCAGCGTCTCGATCAGCACCGCGGTCTGGATGGTCATGTGGATACAGCCGGCGATGCGCGCACCGGCCAGCGGCTGCTCGCCGCGGTACTTGTCGCGGATCGACATCAATGCCGGCATCTCGGTCTCGGCGATGCGGATCTCGCGACGTCCCCAGTCGGCGAGGCCAAGATCGGCGACCTTGCAGTCGGTGGTCGCGGGAGCGGAAACGGCGGGGTGGTTCATCGAGCAGTACCTCCATCGGGACGAGAAGCATGACCCACACTATAGGCAGTGAGCCCAACCCCGGACAACCAGCGCCGGCGCACGCCTAGAAGCCGTCGATACCGACCTCGCCGAGGCGTCGCGCCAGCGCCTGTACCCCGGGATGGGCGAAGAAGTCGACCAGGGCCGCGGCTCGATCGGCACCCACACCGGGCAGTGCCACCCAGTCGCGGTGGCGATAGTCGCTCAGGCTGGCCCAGTCAGCCGGCAGGGCGGCCGCGACGCCGGGTGGCGCTCCCAGTGCCCGGAGCCAGCGTGGAAAGGCGGTCTCGCGCGCCGCCGCGAAAGCGGCCACTAGCTTGCCGGCGCGCACCTCGCCGATGCCGTGGGCGCGGCGCAAGTCGTCCTCCTCCAGGGCCAGCCAGTCCAGCAGACCGGTGACCAGTCCGGCCTCGACCAGGGCACGCCAGGTACCCGCGCCCACACCAGGCAGGTCGAGCCCACGGGCCCCTCCCAGCCAGGCAAGGCGCTCGAGGAACTGTGCCTGGCAGCCGTCCGTCAGGCGCAGGCAGCTCAAGGCGTGATAGTCGGCCGCCTCGGGAGGGGTGATCGCCGGGCGCTCGGCGGCTCGCCAGACCACGCTCTCGACCCGGGGAATCGTCAGGCCAGCCAGGGCGACCTCCACCTGATCGCCGGGACGGATGTCGAGCTCGCGCCAGCGTGCCAGGGAGCCCAGGCCGACCCGGCGGATCGTCCGGCCCTCCAGCGCGACAGGGTGCAGGTGCAACAGTGGCGTGATGCGACCGGTACGCCCGATACGGAACTCGACGCCGCGCACCTCGGCGAGCGCCTCCCGGGGCGGATGCTTCCAGGCCGCGGCCCAGCCCGGCGGCTCGGCCCGCCACGCCTGTCCCGGCGGGCGGCTTCCCTGACGCAGCACCACCCCGTCGGTGGCAAAGGGCAGCGGGCGCCGATACCAGCGCTCCCGCCATCCGGCCACCTCGGCCAGCGACGCCACTGGCCGGGTCAGGGCGACGGCGTCGCCGAAGCCCAGGTCAGCCAGCGCCTCGAGCCGCTCATCCATGTCCCGGGGGCCATTCGGCCAGTCCCAGACGAAGAGCCCGACGCGCCGCGCCGCGTCGGCACTCAGCGCATCACGGGCCATCAACCCAGAAACCTCGCTGCGCGCCCCGGCCGTGCCCCGCTCGGCCTGGATGTGATCCGTCAGGCGCAGATGCAGCTCCCCCTGCAGGATGGCATCGACCGCCTCCGGCAGTCGTTCGGGAATCATCGGGATGCGCCGTGCCGATGCCGTCCAGTCCTGGCCATGTCGGCCATCCCCGCGACTGACCGCCTTCGCCAGCTGCCCCTGCTCATAGACCAGGGTCACCGCCACGCCATCCACCTTGGGCTGGACCCAGACATCCTCGCGGCGCGTCAGCCAGCGAGCGACGGCGGCCTCATCGGCAAGCTTGGCAAGCCCGGTCTGGGCGACAGGATGGCGCACTGGACCGGCCGGCCACGGATCGGCGGGCGCCGAGTCCGCGCGCACGCCGGGAAAGCAGCGCTGCCAGGACGCGAACCGCTGCCGGGCCTGGTCATAGACATCATCGGTGACCGGCGATTCGCCACGGCGATGATAGGCCGCGTCCCAAGCGGCCAGCCGTTCGGCCAGCGCCTTGAGTTCGCGCTCGGCCCGCTCCGGCAACCATTCGGGGCAACTCATGGCCAGGGACGGCAGGAGCGCGATGGACAGGGCCAGCAGCAGCCGGCCGGCCAGTGTAGGGCACATCAGGGCAGCTCCCATGCGCGCAAGGATTGCCCTGACCATAGCAACAGGCCCCGCATGGCGCTGCCAGCGGGGCCTGTCATCGTCTGTAGGCGATCTCCTACAGCCCGGCCGCCTGGCGCAGGGCGTGGGCGCGGTCGGTCTTCTCCCAGGGGAAGGCCGTGAAGGTCTCGGTGTGCTTCTCGCCCTGGGTATCGGTCCAGCAGTAGCGGGTCTCGAAGGGCTCGCGCCCGAAGTGCCCATAGGCTGCGGTCAGCTGATACATGGGGTGCAGCAGGTCGAGCATCCGAGTGATGGCGTTGGGCCGCAGGTCGAAGTGCTCGCGTACCAGCTCGATGATCCGGGCATCCTCCACCCGGCCGGTGCCGAAGGTGTTGATCGAGACCGAGGTGGGCTCGGCCACGCCGATGGCGTAGGAGATCTGGATCTCGCACTTGTCGGCCAGGCCGGCGGCAACGATGTTCTTGGCCACGTAGCGTCCGGCATAGGCGGCGCTGCGGTCGACCTTGGAGGGATCCTTGCCGGAGAAGGCGCCGCCACCGTGGCGCGCCATGCCCCCGTAGGTATCGACGATGACCTTGCGCCCGGTGAGGCCGCAATCGCCGACCGGGCCGCCGATCACGAACTTGCCGGTGGGATTGATATGGTACTGGGTGGTCGCCGTCAGCCACTCGGCGGGAATCACCTGCTCGATGATCTCGCGCTTGACCATCTTGCGCAGCTCGTCGGCGTCGATCTCGGGATCGTGCTGGGTAGAGAGCACCACCGCCTCCACGGCACAGGGCTTGCCGGCAGCATCGTAGCGGAAGGTGAGCTGGCTCTTGGCGTCCGGGCGCAGCCAGGGCAGCAGGCCGTGCTTGCGCAGCTCGGCCTGGCGCTCCACCAGGCGGTGCGCGTAGTGGATCGGCGCCGGCATGTAACTGTCGGTCTCGTTGGTGGCATAGCCGAACATCAGGCCCTGGTCACCGGCGCCCTGATCCTCGGGCTTGGTGCGATCGACGCCCTGGGCGATATCCACGCTCTGCTTGCCGATCAGGTTGAGCACGCCGCAGGTCTCGCCGTCGAAACCGACATCCGAGGAGGTGTAGCCGATGCCGGTGATCACCTCGCGCACCAGCGCCTCGAGGTCGACCCAGGCCGACGTCGTGATCTCGCCGGCGACGATGGCCACGCCGGTCTTGACCAGGGTCTCGCAGGCCACTCGAGCATGCTTGTCGCGGGCGATGATGGCGTCGAGCACCGCGTCGGAGAGCTGGTCGGCGATCTTGTCCGGATGGCCCTCGGAGACGGACTCGGAGGTGAACAGGGTGTATTCGCTCATGGCGTCCTCGGCCCTCTTGGTATCGACAATAGGCAATCGCGAAGTCTACACGCTGCACCTCTCCCGGGCATCCACGATTTGATGCAGGGCGGCAAGTCGGCGACAATGAGCGGCCGAATTCGACCGCGCCGCCCGTCCCGCGGCGTCACCCAGCCAGAAGTCACGTCCGGCCATGCCCCCCTTGGCCTGTGCGTGTCGTTGCACTCTTTTCTGCCGCAGGCGAGGAGCACACCATGCCGTCCCGATTCGAACTGGCCAATGCCATACGCGCCCTGTCCATGGATGCCGTCCAGAAGGCCAAGTCCGGCCACCCCGGCGCCCCCATGGGCATGGCCGACATCGCCGAGGTGCTGTGGAACGACTATCTCGTCCACAACCCGGCCGATCCGCACTGGCCCGATCGTGACCGCTTCGTGCTCTCCAACGGGCACGGCTCCATGCTGCTCTACTCCCTGCTGCACCTCACCGGCTACGAGCTCGGCCTCGAGGAACTGCAGAACTTCCGCCAGCTGCATGCCAAGACCGCCGGGCACCCGGAATTCGGCTATGCACCGGGCGTCGAGACCACCACCGGCCCGCTCGGCCAGGGCCTGGCCAATGCCGTGGGCATGGCACTGGCCGAGCGCACCCTGGCGGCACAGTTCAACCGCCCCGGCCACACCGTCGTCGACCATCACACCTGGTGCTTCGTGGGTGACGGTTGCCTCATGGAAGGCATCTCCCACGAGGTGGCCTCGCTGGCGGGCACTCAGCGACTCGGCAAGCTGATCACCTTCTACGACGACAACGGCATCTCCATCGATGGGGAAGTCGAGGGCTGGTTCACCGAGGACACCGCAAAGCGCTTCGAGGCCTATGGCTGGCACGTGGTACCCAACGTCGACGGCCACAAGCCCGAGGAGATCAAGGCCGCCATCGAGCTGGCACGCAGCCACGACGACAAGCCGAGCCTGATCATCTGCAAGACCATCATCGGCTTCGGCGCTCCCAACAAGCAGGGCAAGGAGGAGTGCCACGGCGCGGCGCTCGGCGAAGAGGAAGTCGCCGCCGCCCGGGCGCAGCTCGACTGGCCCCACGCGCCCTTCCACGTGCCCGAGGAGATCTACCGCGGCTGGGATGCCACCGAGGCCGGCAGGAGCCGCCAGGCGGCCTGGGACGAGCGCTTTGCGCGCTATGCCGAGGCCTTTCCGGATCTGGCCCGCGAACTCCAGCGCCGCCTCAAGGGCGACCTGCCGACCAGCCTGACCAGCGAGGCAATGATCGAGGCCGCCCAGGCCAGGGGAGACAGCGTGGCCAGCCGCAAGGCGTCGCTTGCCTGCCTCGACGAGCTCGGTCCCCAGATGCCCGAGCTGCTCGGTGGCAGCGCCGATCTGGCCCCCTCCAACCTGACCTTCTGGAAAGGGGCCCAGGCGATCTCCGCCGAGACGCCCGATGGCAACTACCTGCACTATGGCGTGCGCGAGTTCGGCATGGCCGCCATCATGAACGGCATCGCCCTGCACGGCGGCTTCGTGCCCTACGGCGCGACCTTCCTGATCTTCTCCGAGTACATGCGCAATGCCGTGCGCATGGCCGCACTGATGGGCCAGCAGGCCATCCACGTCTTCACCCACGACTCCATCGGCCTGGGCGAGGACGGCCCCACCCATCAGCCCATCGAGCAGCTGACCACCCTGCGCTCCACCCCCAACCTGGCCACCTGGCGCCCCTGCGACAGCGTGGAGACCGCCGCCGCCTGGGATGCCGCCATCAAGCATCGCTCCGGCCCCACCGCGCTGGTCTTCTCCCGCCAGGGCCTGCCGCACCAGGCGCGCAGCAAGCAGCAGCTGGCCGACATCCAGCGCGGCGGCTACGTGCTGAAGGACAGCGCGGACACCCCCGAACTGATCCTGATCGCCACCGGCTCCGAGGTTGGCCTGGCCATGGACGCCGCGGCGCGGCTCGAGGAACAGGGCCGCGCGGTGCGCGTGGTCTCCATGCCCTCCACTGACCGCTTCGATCACCAGGACGCCGAGTACCGCGAGCGGGTGCTGCCTGCCGCCGTCACCGCACGCCTGGCCATCGAGGCCGGTCATCGCGATTTCTGGTACAAGTACGTGGGCCTGAACGGCGCCATCCTCGGCATGGACACCTTCGGCGAATCCGCGCCGGCCGGCGACCTGTTCACGCACTTCGGCTTCACCGTGGACAACGTGGTTGCCGAGGCCTCCGCCCTGCTGGGCTGAGCCTGTCCGGCAGGCGACGCCTCCAACGCAGCGGGCCCGGCAGATGCCGGGCCCGCTGCATCAGGGAGGAGGGCCGCCTCAGGCGAGGGTCACCTCGGAGGACAGGTAGACGTCCTGGATGGCGTTGAGCAGCTCGATGCCTTCGTTCATGGGCTTCTGGAAGGCCTTGCGCCCCGAGATCAGCCCCATGCCGCCGGCGCGCTTGTTGATTACCGCGGTGCGCACCGCCTCGGCGAGGTCGGAGGCGCCCTTGGCCCCCCCGCCGGAGTTGATCAGCCCGGCACGTCCCAGGTAGCAGTTGGCCACCTGGTAGCGGGCCAGGTCGATGGGGTGATCCGAGGTCAGCTCGTCATAGACCCTGGCATGGGTATGGCCGAAGCCGATGTCGCGATAGCCGCCGTTGGTCTCGGGCAGCTTCTGCTTGACGATGTCGGCCTTGAGGGTGGCCGCCAGGTGGTTGGCCTGGCCGGTCAGGTCGGCGGCCACGTGATAGTCGGTGCCGTCCTGCTTGAAGTCCGGGTTGCGCAGATAGGCCCAGAGCACCGTGACCATGCCCAGCTCGTGGGCGCGTTCGAAGGCCTCGCTGATCTCCATGATCTGGCGACGGCTCTCGTGGGAACCGAAGTAGATGGTTGCCCCCACCGCCACGCACCCCATCTCGAAGGCCTGCTCGACCTGGGCGAAGAGTGTCTGGTCGTAGATTGCCGGGTAACTCAGCGTCTCGTTGTGATTGAGCTTGAGCATCATCGGGATCCGGTGGGCATAGCGGCGCGCCACGCTGGCCAGCCCGCCGAGGGTCGAGGCCACGGCGTTGCAGCCCCCCTCGATGGCCAGCTCCACGATATTGGCAGGGTCGAAGTAGCGCGGGTTCGGCGCAAAGGAGGCCCCTGCGGAGTGTTCGATGCCCTGGTCCACCGGCAGGATGCTGAGATAGCCGGTGCCGGCCAGGCGGCCGTGGTCGAACAGCGCCTGCATGTTGCGCAGCACGTTCGGGCGGCGGTCGCTCTGGGCCATCACCCGGTCGACGAAGTCCGGGCCCGGGGGGTGGAGCGTCTTGGCGGGCACCCCTCGGCAGACGTGTTCCAGCAGGGTCTCGGCCTCGCCGCCCAGCAGTCGGGTAATGTCACTCATGTCGTTCCTCTCCTTGGTCCCGGTGAACTCGCTCTTCCCAGCCTAGGTGAAAACCGTACCGAGAGGCGGCCGCGCATGCAAAAGGAGCGCCGCCCGAGTGGGCAGGCGCTCCGGCACTCCCCGACCAGCGCTCGCTCAGGCGGCCTTGACCTCGATGCGCCGCCGGCGGTGGGTCTCCTTGCGCGGCAACACCAGCTCCACCACACCGTTGTCGATGCGCGCCTGGATGGCCTCGGCATCGACCTCGTGGCTGAGGGTGAAGCGCCGCGCATAGCGCTGGGCGCGAACCTCGGCGTAGATCGCGCTCAGCCCCTCGGGCATCTCGAGGCGCACCTCGCCTTCCAGGCTCAGGACATTGTTGTCCACCTCGATGTGCAGGGACTCACGGGTCACGCCGGGCATGTCGGCGATCAGGTGCAGGGCATTGCCGTCCTCGAAGATATCCACCGGCGGCAGCAGGGTCTCCACCTCCGGCTCGCGATCGGCCGGTGCCTGGGGGGCTTCATGACGGGTCACATCATTCATCTCGCTCACCTCCTCGGGATCACTCGAACTCAGTACCTGTCTCACGCCGCCTGGATGTCGATGCGCCGCGGCCTGAGCTCCTCGCGCTTGGGCAGCAGCACCTCGCATACCCCGTTGCGAAAGCGCGCCTCGGCACGCTCGACGTCCAGCCCATCGGGCAGCGCCAGCGAGCGGCTGAACTCGCCACGGAAGCGCTCGCGGCGGAAGTCGGTGCGTGCCGCCTTGTCCTCGGGCTCGGTGTCGGACCCACGCCGGCCGGAGACGGTCAGCACATTGTCCTGGAGGCTCACCTCCAGATCCTCGGCCGACAGGCCGGCGGCGAACACATAGACCCGCACCGCATCATCGGTGCGCCCCACGTTGATCATCGGGTAGCTGCCGCGCGGTACCGAGCGGATATCCGCGGCTCCCGCCTCGGGCAGCATCTCGTCCATCAGCTGCCGGAACCAGTCCAGCCCCTGGGACCGGCTGGTATCGAAACGCCTGAGATCTCCGAACATCACGAACACCTCCTACGTTGCTTGACCTGATGTGATGGGCGGGGGATCGCCGCTCGTGGCTGACATCGCCCCGCTAATCTGCACAATAGGAGCGCTTCGACGCTTTTCAAGGGGGCGCTGGCCCCTTTCACCCTGCTCGCAATGGCGCTTCATGCAAGGACATCCCATGCCGGCAATGCGTGGTTTCCTCTGGCTGCTGGGCTGCCTGCTGATCGGCGAGATCCTGGTGGCTCTCACCGGGCTGCCGGTCTCCGCCGGCGTGGTCGGCATGTTGCTGTTGACCGCCTGGCTGCTGCTCCACGGCGGCGGCTTCGACGACATCGCCGCCGCCGCCCAGCCGCTGATCGCCATGCTGGCGATGCTGATCATGCCGGGCGTGGTGGGCGTCTTCTTCCTCGTCGACGAACTCGCCGGCCAATGGGCGGCGATCCTCATGGCACTGGTGGGCGGCACCCTGCTCAGCGTGCTTACCACCCTGTGGCTGATGCGCCGGCTGATGGGTGAGGCCCATCACGACTCGACGGCCCACGGCCATGACTGAGCTGCTCGACCACCTGCTGGCCACTCCGATCCTGGCCATCGCCCTGACCCTGGGCGCCAATGTTGCCGGAACACGGCTGCTCAGGGCCATTGCCGCTCCCGCCTGGTGCCCGCCGATCCTGGTCGCCTCCTTGCTGCTAGCCGGCGTGCTGACCCTGCTCTCCATCGACTATGCGGACTATCGCCGGGGAGCGGCCTGGCTGATGCTGCTGCTGGGCCCGGCCACGGTGGCCCTGGGTTTGCCGCTGCACCAGCAGATGCCGCAGATCCGCCTGCTGTGGCGACCGCTGCTGGCCTGCCTGCCGCTCGCCGCGCTGCTCGCCGCGGCCTATGCGGTGGGCATCGCCTGGCTGTTCGGCGCCCCGCCGGAGACCCTCGCCTCCCTGGCCCCCAAGTCGGTCACGGCCCCCATCGCCATCGGTATCACCGAGCAGCTCGGTGGCTCGGTCTCGCTGATGATGGGCGGCCTGCTGATCACCGGGGTGGTGGCGATCGGCTTCGTCGACCTGGGCGCGCGCCTGCTGGGTATCCGTGACGAGCGCATCATCGGCTTCGCCCTGGGGCTCAACGGCCATGCCCTGGGCACGGTGCGCGCCTTCGAGATCGGCCCCGTCGCCGGTGCCTTCGCCTCGCTGGGCATGAGCCTGACCGGCATCGTCAGCGCGCTGCTGCTACCGCTTGCCTGGCGACTGGTGGGTCCCTAGAGCAGACGATCGAGGCGCAGATGCGCTAGAATCCACGCTTCATGTTTCCCGGCTCCGGAGTTCCTGTCACCCCATGGCCCTTCGCATCGCCATCAACGGTTACGGCCGCATCGGCCAGTGCGTGCTGCGCGCCCTCATCGAGACAGAGACGTCTCGCCTCGCGTCGCACCACGAACCGCGCCTGGAGGTCGTGGCGATCAACGAGCTCTCGGATCTCGCCACCATCGCCTACCTGACCCGCTACGACACCACCCATGGCCGCTTTCCCGGCAGCGTGGAGGTGGAGGGTGACTGCCTGGTGGTGAACGGCCGAACCATCCGGGTACTGTGCGAGCCCGATCCGGCGAGGCTGCCCTGGGCCGAGCTCGGCATCGACCTGGTGCTGGAGTGTTCCGGCAGCTTTCGCGACCGCGCCACCGCCGAGCGCCATCTGGCCTCCGGCGCCGGCCGGCTGCTGTTCTCCCAGCCCGCGGAGAGCGACGTCGATGCCACCATCGTCAGCGGCATCAACGACCATACCCTGGCCGCGCACCACCGCATCGTCTCCGCGGCCTCCTGCACCACCAACTGCCTGGTGCCGGTGCTCACCGTGCTCGACGAGGCGCTTCGGATCGAGCATGGCGTGACCACCACCATCCACTCGGCGATGAACGACCAGCCGGTGATCGACGCCTACCACCAGACCGACCTGCGCCTGACCCGCTCGGCGATGCACTCCATCGTGCCGGTGGACACCGGGCTGGCCCGCGGCATCAATCGCCTGATGCCCCACCTGGCCGGTCGCTTCGAGTGCCTGCACGTGAGGGTGCCGACCATCAACGTCTCGACCATGGACCTGTCGATCTGCGTGCGCCAGGACACCACGGCCGAGGCGGTCAACGCCCTGCTGCGCGAGGCCAGCCTCGGCCGCCTCGCCGGACGGCTCGGCTACACCGAGGAGCCGGTGGCCTCGGTCGACTTCAACCACGATCCGCGCTCGGGTATCGTGGACGCCACCCAGACCCGGGTGGCCGGCGGCCGCCTGGTCAAGCTGCTGTGCTGGTTCGACAACGAGTGGGGCTTCGCCAACCGCATGCTCGATGTCGCCCGGCGCCTGGCCACCCTGCCCCCGGCACCGCCCGACAGATGACGTCCCTTCGGCTTTCCCCAGACGAGGAACCTGCTTCCATGAACGTGCGCAAGATGACCGACCTCGACCTCGACGGCCAGCGGGTGCTGATCCGTGAGGACCTGAACGTGCCCGTCAAGCACGGCAAGGTGACCAGCGACGCCCGCCTGCGGGCCAGCCTGCCGACCCTCCATGCTGCCCTGGATGGCGGCGCCCGGGTGATGCTGATGAGCCATCTGGGCCGTCCCACCGAGGGCGAGCCGGCCGAGGAGTTCTCGCTGGCGCCGGTGGCCGAGCACCTGGGCGAGCTGCTGGGTCGTCCCGTGCGCCTGGTGCGCGACTACCTCGGCGGTGAGGTCGAGGTCGCCGAGGGCGAGGTGGTGCTGCTGGAGAACGTGCGCTTCAACCCGGGCGAGAAGAAGGACGACGAGACGCTCGCCCGGCAGTATGCGTCACTCTGCGACATCTTCGTGATGGATGCCTTCGGCACCGCCCATCGCGCCCAGGCCTCCACCCATGGTGTGGCGCGCTTCGCTCCCAGCGCCTGCGCCGGTCCGCTGCTGGCGGCCGAGCTCGACGCCCTGGAGAAGGCGCTCGCCACCCCGGCGCGCCCCATGGTCGCGGTGGTCGGCGGCTCCAAGGTCTCCACCAAGCTCGAGGTGCTCAACGCCCTTTCCGAAAAGTGCGACCAGCTGATCGTCGGCGGCGGCATCGCCAACACCTTCATCGCTGCGGCCGGCTACAACGTCGGCAAGTCGCTGCACGAGGCCGAGCTGATCGACCAGGCCAGGGCGCTCATGGAAAGAGTCGAGATCCCGCTGCCGTCCGATGTGGTGGTGGCCACCGAGTTCTCCGAGTCGGCCGAGGCCGTGGTCAAGCCGGTCGACCAGGTGTCCGAGGAGGAGATGATCCTCGACATCGGCCCGGACACCGCCGGCCGCCTGGGCGGCCTGCTCAAGGATGCCGGCACCATCCTGTGGAACGGCCCCGTAGGCGTGTTCGAGATCGACCAGTTCGGCAAGGGCACCGAGGCGCTGTCGCTGGCCATCGCCGAGAGCAACGGCTTCTCCATCGCCGGCGGCGGCGACACCCTGGCAGCCATCGACAAGTACGCCATCGCGGACCGCGTCTCCTACATCTCCACCGGCGGCGGCGCCTTCCTCGAGTACGTGGAGGGCAAGACCCTGCCGGCGGTGAAGGCCCTGGAAGACGCCGCCGCGCGCTGAGGCACCCGCCCCCTCGATATCGAGTATCCCGGCGTGGCCCTGGGGGTCGCGCCGCCAAGACTTTCTCCGACAGAACAGGTGATTCCATGGCTCTGATCAGCATGCGCCAGATGCTGGACCACGCCGCCGAGCATGGCTACGGCGTGCCGGCCTTCAACGTCAACAACCTCGAGCAGATGCGCGCCATCATGGAGGCCGCCGACGAGACCGACTCGCCGGTAATCGTCCAGGCCTCCGCCGGCGCGCGCAAGTACGCCGGCGCCCCCTTCCTGCGCCACCTGATCCTGGCCGCCGTGGAGGAGTTTCCGCACATCCCGGTGGTCATGCACCAGGACCATGGCACCAGCCCCGCCGTCTGCCAGCGCTCCATCCAGCTCGGCTTCTCCTCGGTGATGATGGATGGCTCGCTGGGCGAGGACGGCAAGACCCCGATGGACTACGCCTACAACGTCGACGTCACCCGCCGCACCGTGGAGATGGCCCATGCCTGCGGCGTCTCGGTGGAGGGCGAGCTGGGCTGCCTGGGCAGCCTGGAGACCGGCATGGCCGGCGAGGAGGACGGCATCGGCGCCGAGGGCAAGCTGGACCCCGACCAGCTGCTCACCGACCCGGAAGAGGCCGCCGACTTCGTCAAGGCCACCGGCGTGGATGCCCTGGCCATCGCCATCGGCACCAGCCACGGCGCCTACAAGTTCACCCGGCCGCCCACCGGCGACACCCTCTCCATCCAGCGCATCAAGGAGATCCACGCCCGCATCCCCGAGACCCACCTGGTGATGCACGGCTCCTCCTCGGTGCCCCAGGAGTGGCTGGCGGTGATCAACGAGTTCGGTGGCGCCATCCCCGAGACCTACGGCGTGCCGGTCGAGGAGATCGTCGAGGGCATCAAGCACGGCGTGCGCAAGGTCAACGTCGACACCGACCTGCGCCTGGCCTCCACCGGGGCGGTGCGCCGCTTCCTGGCCGAGAACCCCGCCGAGTTCGATCCGCGCAAGTTCCTCAAGGCTTCCACGGCGGCCATGAAGGACATCTGCAAGGCGCGCTACGAGGCCTTCGGCACCGCCGGCAACGCCTCGAAGATCAAACCGATCAACCTCGAGGAGATGTTCCTGCGCTACGAGCGCGGCGAGCTCGATCCCCGGGTCAAGTGATCAGGTCCGCATGCAGCGCGAGGGCGGCCCCACGGGGCCGCCCTTGGCGTTTCGGGGCCGACGCGGACGAGTCCCGTGATACATCGCCATGCGGCCCTGTCGCCCGAGCCGGCGCAGCACCCGCCGGCCATGGCCGATCCGGGCATGGACCAAAAAAAAAGCCGCCCCGGTCAACGGGGCGGCAACGCCTCTTCTCTCTGAAGACTGCCATCGCCTGACTGTGCGAGCCACCCGAGGTGGCTCGCGGTGAGCCTTACCAGGTGGACTCCTCTTCGTCCTCACCTTCCTCGGGCTCTTCCCACTCTTCCTCTTCTTCCTCGTACTCCTGACCGGAGCCGTCATCGGAGTCAGACGTTTCCCACTCCGACTGCTCCTCGTTCTCGTACTCGGTGCTGGTGCCACTTGTGCCGGCGCTGCCATCGGAGGAGCCCATGGTCTCACCGGCATCACTGGACTCCTCCTGCTCCATGGTGGTGCTGGAAGGGTCGTACTCTTCGTCACCACCGCCGAACGCCAGCGGGCTGGCGATCAGGCCGAAGGACACGCCGAGGATACCGAGCTTCTTGAGAGATTCCTTGGACATCATGTTCACACCTCCATCAAATCGTGGACTGGCGAGATAAGGAAAGCCGCTTGGCTTTGCGTCCCGGCCGGTGCCCCTTGGAATAGCGGGCGTCTCATGCCGGCCGTGTCACTCGACCAGCATGCTGCATCCGGCGGGCCAGAATGCCGAAAAAAGACATAAAACCCTTTAATTTCAACAAGATTTTAAAAACCGGAGCGCCAGGACGAGCGCCCATCCCACGCCGCATCAGTGGTGACATCTGACACATGATCCCCTGACGCACACCCACCGGGAGACTTCCGCCCCCCTGCCCGGGCGGGACATGACACGCTACGCTCGTGTCGATACGTCGTCCCCAGGAGCCTCCATGGACCGCACAGCGACCTCGCCACCCCCGATGCCCAGGCCCGGCCCCCCCCGGACCGGAAAGCGAACCCCATGACCCCGATGCTGGATGACCTCTCCCTCGGCATGGCCCTCGCGCTGTTCGGCGGCTGCGCCCTGGTGATCGGCGTCGTGGGGACGCGGCTGACCGGGATCGTCGACGACCTGGCGGATCGCACCGGCCTCGGCGAGGCCATCGCCTGAGCGGTGCTATTGGCGCCCTGAACCGGGCAGGGGCCCGTCGATGCCGCACCGCACCATTCAAGAACACTGTTCACAAAACACGGAAACTGGGCTTTACTATTGGGCAGGAAGACCCGATATCTGTAACAATGAGCTTATAACATCATGATTCATCGTGAGGCTCGGTGATGCCACGCCCCCTCTGCCTGCTCTTTGACTGCGACGGCACCCTGGTCGACAGCGAACCGCTGCTCGCCGACGAGATGTCATCCAGCCTGACCGACGCCGGCTTGCCCTTCCAGCCCAGTGATTACATGGGAGAGTTCCGCGGGGCCCGCTTCCGCCACATCGTCGCCGAACTGGAACGTCGCCACGGCAGCGTGGATCCGGAACGACTGGACCCTCTCGAGAACCGCATGCGCACCAACCTCAACCGGCGTCTGACCAGCGAGCTGGTCGCCATCGATGGCGCCATCGAGGCCCTGGCCGCTCTTGCCGGCCACCCCATGGGGGTGGTGTCCAATGGTCCGGAGAACAAGATCCGCACCTCGCTCGAGGCCACCGGTCTCGCTGGCGTTTTCGGGAATCACCTGTTCAGCGCCTACACGGCCAATTGCTGGAAGCCCGACCCCTGCCTGTTCCAGCATGCCGCCAGCCAGATGGGCTGCACACCCGAGGAGTGCGTGGTCATCGATGACGCCCTGGTCGGCGTCAGGGGTGCTCTGGCTGCCGGCATGACGGTGATCCATCTCAACCGCTTTCCGGATGTCGAGGAGACGCCGGAGGGGGCGATCATGATCAGCAACATGTTCCAGTTGCCCACGGTCATCGGCCACCTGGAAAGCGGCCGCACCCTGGCGGCCCACGCCTGATATCCACACCCCCGCCGAGCCAGCGCCTGTGGAGGGTTGTCACGGATGCAGATCGCCGACTGCGCGACTATCATCGCCCGGACATTCGCGAACACGAGGAGGCCGAGATGGCATCCCTGAAGGACCAGCTGGGTGGTCTGGTCTACTCCACCGAACATGGCGACACCTGCCCGGCGTGCCGCTACCCCCTGGCCGAGTGCCATTGCGCCGAGCAGGCCGAGCAGGCCCGCCTGGCCCAACTGGACGGCATCGTGCGTATCCGCCGCGAGACCAGCGGCCGCAAGGGCAAGGGCGTGACCACCCTCGCGGGTATCCCGCTTCCCGAAGCGGAGCTAAGGGCCCTGGCCAAGGCACTCAAGAAGCGCTGCGGTACCGGCGGCGCGGTCAAGGAGGGCATTGTCGAGATCCAGGGCGACCACCGCGAGCTGCTAAAGGAAGAGCTCGAGAAGCGCGGCTACCGGGTCAGGCTGGCCGGCGGCTGAGTCCCGGGAACGAACCGCCTTCCAGCCGCTCGCACAGGGTGACCAGGGCGTCCGCGGAGGCCTGCACCTTCAGCGCATAGAGGTCATCGGCTCGGGTACGACCAAGATTGAGACAGGCGATGGGCTGGCCTTGCCGAGCTGCCGCCCGGGCAAAGCGGTAGCCGGAGAAGACCATGAGCGAGGACCCGACCACCAGCAGCGCATCGCTTTCGCCCTGAAGGGAGAACGCAGCCTCGACGGTGGCACGCGGCACACTGTCGCCGAAGAAGACCACGTCGGGCTTGTAGATGCCGTCGCCGCAGCGCGAGCAGCCAGGCACCCGGAATCCGGAAAAGTCGGCCTCCAGGTCGGCATCGCCATCCGGGCCCGCCCGGGCACCGGCCTCCTGCCAGTGCGGATTACAGGCGGCCAGCTCGGCATGCAGGTCGTGGCGCATGCGTCGGGCACCGCAGCTCATGCAGCGTACGGTGTCAGCGCGGCCGTGCAGGTCGATCACTCGCCGCGAGCCGGCCTGCTGATGCAGGCCATCGACATTCTGGGTGATCACGCCGCTGACATGGCCCAGCGCCTCGAGCCGAGCCAGTGACGTATGGGCCGCATTGGGCCTCGCCTCCTGCAGGGTGCGAAACCCCACCAGCGCTCGCGCCCAGTAACGCTGGCGCGCGGCATGACTGGCCATGAACACCTGGTGTTGCATGGGCGGCGGGCGCTTCCAGTCGCCGCCATCGTCACGATAGTCGGGAATGCCGCTGGCCGTGCTGATGCCGGCGCCGGTCAGCACGGCCAGGCGCGGGTGTCGCGAGACGAAGGCGGCAAGCGCCTCGAGATTGCCGGCGTTGCCACTCCTAACCTGATCCACCATCACCCCCCTGGCATTCACCACTCACCACTCACCACTCACCACTCACCACTCACCACTCACCACTCACCACTCACCACTCACCACTCACGCCGAAAGAGCATGGCCCCGCGAGGGTGAGGTTGTCTAGAATGGTGGCTCCCCTCAAGGGCAAGGAACCCCGATGGCCTGGCTGGAATACCTGCTCCCCCTGATCTTCCTGTTCCCGCTGGCAGCCACCGCGGTGATCGTGGTGGCGTTGCGTAACCTGCATGATGCCCGGGTGCGCTCGCCCTTCGACGCCCATCCGTTGCGTGAGCCCGGGCAAGCGCTGCGCGATCGCCTCGACCGCGCCTTCGCTGGCCTCTTCCTCGACGGCGCCCTGGGCCCCATCGTTACCCTGGCGCCGCTGGTCTACGGCATGGGCCGCATGCTCTTCTCCAGCGAACAGGACTGGATCGAGTGGGCGCTCTACGGCGCACTCTGCACCCTGCTGGCGCTGGTGTTCTGCTTCCTGCTGATTCGCGACTTCCAGCGCATCCGCCTGCTCAAGCTTGGCCTGGCCTGCGAGCTCGCCGTGGGTCAGGAGCTCGAGCGCCTGATTCGCCCCGAGGCACACCCCTACTACGTCTTCCACGACGTGCCCGGCGATGGCTACACCATCGACCATGTGGCCGTCACCCCGCATGGCATCTTCGTGGTCGAGACCCGCGCCCGAACCCCTGCCATCACTCCCGGCGGCCGCGAGGTCAACCGGGTCCAGGTGGAGCCTGACCGCTTGCGCTTCCCCGGCTGGAGCGAGCGTCGGCCGCTGCGCAAGACCCGCCAGGCCACACGCTGGCTGGCCGCCTGGCTCGAACGCCAGGTCGGCGGTCCGGTACCGGTCAAGGGCGTACTGGCCCTGCCCGGCTGGGAGATCGACACCGGCAAGGCCCCGGACGATCTGCTGGTGGTGGGTGGTGGCGACCTGGCCAGGCGGCTCACCGCGACCCACCTGGGCGAGATCGACGATGCCACCCACGACGCCGCGATCACGGCCCTGCGCCATCGCGTCAGCCTGCTGGACCTGCCTAACCTGGAGGGACCCTCGGTCTGATCAATCGAAGGTGGCGATACGCACCCGGGTCGCGCAGCGGCCGCGGTCCTGGCGCACCAGGCTCTCGGCCGCCGGAAAGTCCGCCAGCCGGTCGGTGGCGACCGCGATGCGTACCTCGCTGAGCAGGCGATTGCCACGCCCGCGGCACTCCAGCCGCAGCGCTCGCCCCGTGCCTTCGCCGAAGGCCGCCTCGAAGGCATTGATCAGCGCGTTGCGCCCCACCTCACCGCCCTGGTTGAGGGTCACGAAGGCGGCGAAGGCACTGGCGTTGACCCGCTCGACCAGCGCCACCGAGGCAGAGAAGTACTCCGTCTCGGGCAGCGCCAGGCAGGCGGCGTGCTTGGCATACTGGTAGCGATCCAGGCAGCTGGCGCGGCCCGGCATGGCGGTATCCAGTGCCGCTCCCAGCGCTGCCGGCAGATCGAGGGGCGGGTGGGCCCGGCAGAAGCTGCCGTCGGGCCGTGGCGTCTCGAGAAAGCACCCCTCGCGCCACCAGCGGCGCCGATCGACGCCATCCTCGGCGAAGCGCTCGGGCAGCGAGGGCCAGAGGCCGTGCAGCACGAACCCCTGCTCGGCCCCCTCGCGCAGGTCCGGCTCACGGCACTCCCGGGGCGGGCGTGAGCGACTCGCGCAGAAGCCGGGGTGCCAGGTCAGCGCCAGGGTATAGTGATCGAAGCCCTCCCCCTCGAGTCGCTCGAGAGGCCCCTCGGCCAGCGACGGCAGTGCTGCCAGCAGCACCACCAGGCCCAAGAGCGCACTTCGCCGGAATCCCTGTGCGACTCGCCAATACGCCACCTCAGTCACCCCGCAGCCGGCCGCCCATTTCCTGGGCCAGATCCACGGCATAGTGGTCGGTCATGCCGCCGATGAAGTCGAGCATGCGTCGGTAGCTGTCGTAGAGAGTCCAGGAGGGCCGCGGGGTATTCTCGCCGATCAGCGCCAGGACGCGCTGGTGCTTGAAGGTGGAACGCCCATGGTGGTGCAGCTCATGCGCCGCCCCGATGAAGGCCTCCAGCAGGATACCCAGCGTCGTGTAGGCGCCGATCTCCAGCTTGGCCTTGCGCTCGTTCTGGAAGATCCGTTCCCGGGCCAGCTGCTTGGCCGCCTTCACCCCCCAGCCCAGGTCCGGGTGGCAGAGCTCCAGCAGATCGTCCTTGAGGCGCCCGCCCAGCAGTTCGGCCTCGTGCTGCACGAAGACCGCGCCCACGTCGTTCACCGCCCGCTCCATGGCCGCGCCGCGCAGGGCGGCGATGCGCCGCCGCTGGGAGACGCCGTGGCGTTGCATGGTGGCATAGTCCGCGGGTTCGCCACCGGCGATCTGGATCAGGATGCCGGCCACCTCCTCATAGCGCAGGATGCCCATCTCCAGGCCATCCTCGAGATCGAGCAGCGCATAGCAGATATCATCGGCGGCCTCCACCAGCCAGGCCAGCGGGTGGCGACACCAGCGCCCCTCGTCGCGGGGCAGCAGGCCCAGCCGCTCGGCCACCTCGGCCAGCAGCTCGCGCTCGCTCTGGTAGCAGCCGAACTTGCCGACCGTGCCGCCATGCTCCACGGTCCAGGGATACTTGAGCAGGGTGCCGAGCGTCGCCGTGGTCAGGCGCATGCCGCCACGGAACTGGTTGTACTCGACCTGGGTGACGATGCGAAAGCCCTGAGCATTGCCCTCGTAGGTGAGCAGGTCCTGGCGCTCGGATGCCGAGAGCCCCTCCAGCAGGCCGCTGCCGTCTGACTCGGCGCGGGCGAACCAGTCGCGGATGGCATATTCGCCGGCATGGCCGAAAGGCGGGTTGCCGATATCGTGGCCCAGGCATGCCGCCTGGACGATGACACCCAGGTCCGCCGGCGTGATCCATTCCGGCAGACGGCCGCTCAGTCGCTCGCCGACGATCATGCCCAGCGAGCGCCCCACGCATCCCACTTCCAGGGAGTGTGTCAGCCGGGTGTGGATATGATCGTTGTCGGTCAGGGGGTGAACCTGGGTCTTGCGCCCCAGGCGCCGGAAGGAACCGGCGAAGACGATGCGGTCATGGTCCTTGTGGAAGGGGCTGCGACCGATCTCGTTGCGACCGCCACCGGGGCGATCATCGCGCCGGTCGTGCAGGCGCCCCGGGTCGAGCAGCCGCTCCCAGCTCATCTGCGTCATGGGCGTTCTCTCCTTGGATGGCCCATTCTGGCAGCCCCGGACAGCGGCGCCCAGCCCGGGGGCACGATGATCATGGCAACCGTCGTTTCATCAGCCAGTGAAACAGCAGCCCCCCCAGCAGCAGCGCGATGGCGAAGAGATAGATGCCCACCGAGATGCCGCTGTTCCAGATGATGCTCCACTCGCCGCTCGAGATCGACATGGCGCGGCGCAGGTTGTACTCCATCTGGCCGCCCAGCAGCAGGCCGAGCACTACCGGTACCGTGGGAATCTCCAGCTTGCGCAGCACATAGCCGAGCACGCCGAAGGCCAGCATCAGGTAAAGGTCGAAGGCACTGTTGCTCAGCGAGTAGACGCCCACGAAGGCAATCATCACCACCATCGGCATCAGGAACCAGCCCGGCGCGCGCAGCACCCGAGCGAACAGCCCGACCAGAGGGATGTTGAGCGCGAGCAGCATGAGGTTGCCGATGAACAGTGCCGCCACCAGACCCCACACCAGCTCGGGTTGGTTCTCGAAAAGAAGCGGCCCCGGCGTGATATTCATGGACAGCAGCAGCGCCAGCAGGATGGCGGTGGTACCGCTTCCCGGTATCCCCAGCGACAGCATGGGAATCAGGGCCCCCCCAGCAGCGGCGTTGTTGCCCGCCTCCGGCGCTGCCACCCCATGGGGATCACCATTGCCGAAGTCACCCCGCTTGCCCTGCCAGCGACGCTCCAGGGTGTAGGAGAGAAAACTGCCCAGCGCCGCCCCGGCACCGGGCAGCACGCCGGCGATGAAGCCCAGCACCGAGCTGCGCCCGATACTGCCGCGGCAATGCCAGGCGGTGCGGACTCCCGGCACTGCCGACCCGAGTTGCATGGTGGGCTTGCGCCCCTGGTGCGAGTCCTCCAGGAACACCAGGCACTCGGAGATCGCGAACAGGCCCACCAGCGCCACGATGAAGTCGATGCCGTCGTAGAGCTCGTACCAGCCGAAGGTATAGCGCGGCACGCTGCTGACGGAATCGATGCCGACCGTTCCCAGCAGCAGCCCGAGACAGGCTGCCAGGAAGCTCTTGGCCAGGTTGCCCCCGGTGACGCCACCGATGGTGGCGAAGGCCAGCACGAACAGCGCGAAGTACTCGGCCGGACCGAAGCGGATGGCGAACTCGACCAGCAGAGGCGCAAAGAGCACCAGGCCTACGGTGGCCACCAGCGCGCCGAAAAAGGAGGCCACCCCGGTGAGGCCCAGAGCCTCTCCCCCGCGTCCCTGCTGGGCCATGGGGTAGCCGTCCAGGGTCGTCATCATGGCCGGTTCGTCACCGGGAATGTTGAGCAGGATGGAACTGATACGGCCACCGTACATGCAACCGTAGTAGACGCTGACCAACAGAATCAGCGCGGCGGTGGCGGAGAGACTGAAGTTGAAGGTCAGCGGGATCATCAGCGCCACCCCGTTGACCGGCCCGAGCCCCGGCAGGGCACCGATCAGGGTGCCGATGGCACAGCCGATGAAGGCCAGGAAGAGGTTCTGTGGCTCCAGCGCCACGGAGAGGCCCTGCGCGAGATAGGCGACAAGTTCCATGGAGGCGTCTTACCAGTCCAGGCCCGGCATATCGGGAAGCGGCATGCCGAGGGCGAATTCGAAGAGAAGGTAGAGGCTCACGCACAGCAGCAGGCCGAAGGGGAGTGCCTGTTGCCATCTCGCCCCGAAGAGCCGAATCATCAGGATGACGGTCAGCAGCGCCGTGGGCAGAAAGCCCAGCGGCTCGACCAGCCCCGCGTAGACCATCAGCAAGCTGAGCAGAAGCAGCTGCCGAATCAGCGCCGCTCTGTCAGGCCAGCACTGGTTCAGCCCGGGCCGCACGAGGAGATAGACTGAGAGGAGACCCAAGGGGACGCTGACCAGACGCGGAAAGACGCCAGGCCCCACCGACTGGCCGAAACCACCGGTATACTCATGGGATAACCACCAGGCCACCACGGCCAGTATCAGCAGCACTCCTCCGGCGATGCGATCACCGAGCGCGCCTGAGGCGCGCTCGGTGGGTACATCGATGCCACTCACTCCAGCACTCCGATCTCGCGTGAAATCGCCTCGACCTCCTCGATGGACTCGCGAACGAAGGTGTCGAATGCCTCTCCACCACGCCACAGCGGCACCAGGCCGTTATCCGCGGCGACTTCCTTCCACTCATCGCTGTCGTAGAGCGACTGGAGCGTCTCGACCATGCTGGCATAATCCTCGTCGGATACCTCGCCGCCGGTATAGAAGCCCCGCCAGTTATAGCCGGTGACGTCATACCCCTGTTCGACGGCAGTAGGCAGGTCGTCGAAAGGCTCGGGCAGGGTCTCGTCGGAGAGCACCGCCAGCACACGCACATCGCCGGACTCGATGAAGCCGGCAATCTCGCCCAGGTCGGTCGAGACCACGTCCAAATGCCCCCCCATCATCTGGGTGACCGCCGGGCCGCCGCCATCGAACTGCACCCAGCGCAGGCTGCCGATCTGGTCGTCCGGCATCCCCGCCTCCTTGGCCAGCATCAATGCACGGATGTGGTCCCAGCCCCCGGCGCCACTGGAGCCGGCAACGGAGAGGGCACCCGGATCCTCGACCAGGGTGTCAAGCAGCTGCTCGAGGGTCTCGTACTCGCTCTCGTCATCCACCAGGATGACGCCCACGTCGGTACCGAGCATGGCCAGCCAGCGCATGGTGTCGGCGCCACCGGGGTACCTGCCCTGAGCGATCTGGGTGATCCCCACGGTACTGGTGGCCACCATCAGATCACTGTTGTCGGCGTGGTTGCCGGCCACCTCGGAAAAGGCCACGGCACCGACTCCCCCCGGGCGATTGGTGACCTGAATGGTGTCCTCGACCAGTCCCAGCTCATGCAACAGCTTGCCGACCGAGCGACAGGTGAAGTCCCAGCCGCCGCCGGGATCCGCCGGGGCGATGCATTCGCTGATGGGCAGGGCATGGCCGGGCGTGCTGGTGACCAGGCCGAGGCCCAGCAGGGCAGAGGCGGCAAGCCCCCGGGTGGCGTGCTTCATGGTTGGCATCTCGTTGATCCTCCCGTTGTTGTTATGATCACGAGCCCACAGGGCCCGAGCCCCTATGCAGCCTAGGTTCAAATGACGCCCTGCGCCTCCAGGGCCTTCAACTCGTCGTCATCGAAGCCGAGCTCCCCCAGGACCTCGCGGGTGTGCTCGCCGAGCCGAGGCACCGGATGGTAGAGGGTGGCCGGTGCCTCGCGCAGCTTCACCGGAAAGCCGGTCACCGGCACCCTGCCGGACGCCTGCTCCAGTTCCAGGCGCATTTCCTGGGCCCGGACCTGGGGATCGGCAAAGGTCTCGCGCAGGTCGTGAACCCGCCCGCAGGGCACCCCGGCCCGATTGAAGTGCTCGATCCACTCGTCGACTCGCCGCGCCGCCAGGTAGCCATTGAGGATATCGCGCAGCGCCTCGCGGTTGGCCATGCGGCGAGCATTGTCGGCAAACCGTTCGTCGTCGAGCAGGTGCAGCAGGTCCAGGGCCTCGAGGAAGCGCTCCACCATGGTGTCGTTGCTCGGCGCGATGGCCACTTCACCGTCGCTGGCCCTGAACAACCCATAGGGATAGAGCATGGGATGGTCGTTGCCGGTGCGCGTCGGTACCCGGTCAGTGGCGAAGAACTCGGCGGCCAGGTAACCCATCATGGCGATAAGCCCGTTGGTCAGCGCCGTCTCCACGATGTCCCCCTGCCCGGTGGTGGCCCGGCGCACCAGGGCGGCACAGAGTCCGAAGGCGAGGTTCTGACTGGCCACCATGTCGCTGATCGGCGGGGCCGCGCGCATGGGCTCGCCGTCGGCAGGGCCGTTCACCCCCATGAAGCCGCTCATGGCCTGGGCGATGAAGTCATAGGCGGGACGGTCGCGATAGGGCCCGGTGGAGCCAAAGCCGTTGATGCGCCCCACGACCAGGTGGGGAAAGCGCTCGCGCAGGGTGTCGTCGTCGAGCCCCATCCTGGCCAGCACGCCGGGGCGGAAGTTCTCCACCAGTACATCGGCGCCTTCCAGGAGACGCTGCAGGATCCGCTTGCCGTCGTCACTGCGCAGGTCGAGGGTGAGCGATCGCTTGTTGCGGTTGAACTGCGCGAAGTACCAGCTCTCGCCATTGACCATGTTGCCCTGGCTGCGCACCACGTCCCCCCTGCCCGGCGGCTCGATCTTGATCACCTCGGCACCGTGGTCGCCAAGGATCTGGGTGCAGAAGGGGCCGGAGATCACCCGGGTCAGGTCGATGACCCGGATGCCGGCCAGAGTGCCTGATGCGGACGTGGTGGAAGCGCTCATCGTCATCCCCTGGCCGTGGGTACGGCTCTGCCGTCAGCGCGCGACAGCCGCGGTCCAGCACTGCAGACCTGCACCGGCAGCGGTCGCCCCGTTGGCGCGCCGGCCTGCTGCGCGGCCTCGAACCCGCCTGCCCTCGCCAGCCCGTCACGCTGCGACCCCTCCGTGCGCTGGAGCGTCGTCGGCAACACGTCGGATTCAGGGGTCATGGGGCACCTGCTGATTGATGGATGGCTCATAAATCGACGCTACGGTAGCCCCCATGCAAGCCACAATGCGCCTTTCGTCAAAGCCACGCAGGGCCTGGCATCAGCCTACTCCGCCCCTGCCACGGCGCCTGGCGGCTTGGCGGCTTGGCGGCTTGGCGGCTTGGCGGCTTGGCGGCTTGGCGGCTTGGCGGCGAGTCTACTCCCCGTCGGCCAGCGCCGGCAGCAGCGTCTTCAGCTTACGCGTCAGGGTATTGCGCCCCCAGCCCAGCAGCTCGGCAGCCTCCCCCTTGCGCCCCCCGGTGTGCTTAAGCGCCGTCTCGATCAGGATGCGTTCGTGAACCCTGGAGAGCGGGGCGGCCTCCTCACTCCCCGTCGGCCAGCGCCGGCAGCAGCGTCTTCAGCTTACGCGTCAGGGTATTGCGCCCCCAGCCCAGCAGCTCGGCAGCCTCCCCCTTGCGCCCCCCGGTGTGCTTGAGCGCCGTCTCGATCAGGATGCGCTCGAAATCCGGGACGGCCTCCTCGAGCAGGTGGGTGTGACCGGCGGCCAGCGCCCGATCGGCCCAGTCGCGGAAGGCCGTCCGCCAATCGCCGATATGCCCCTCGGTGGCCCCGGGCTCGCGTAATTCCTGCGGGAGGTCCTCGACGAGCACCTCGCGGCCGGACGCCATGACCGTCAGCCAGCGGCAGGTGTTCTCCAGCTGGCGGACATTGCCTGGCCAGGGCAACCGGGTGAAGTGCGCCTCGGCCTCGGGGGTCAGTACCTTGACGTCGGTGGCAAGTTCCTTGGCCGCCTCGGCCAGGAAGTGGCGCGCCAGCCGCGGGATATCCTCACGACGCTCGGCCAGCTTCGGCAGATGCACGCGGATGACGTTGAGGCGGTGGAACAGGTCCTCGCGAAAGCGCCCGTCCTCCACCAGGGTCTCAAGGTTCTGGTGAGTGGCCGCGATGATTCTCACGTCCACCTTCACCGAGGTGTGCCCCCCTACCCGGTAGAACTCGCCATCGGCCAGAACCCGCAGCAGGCGAGTCTGGGTCTCGGCAGGCATGTCGCCGATCTCGTCGAGAAAGAGGGTGCCGCCGTCGGCCTGCTCGAAGCGTCCCTGACGCTGGGCAGTGGCGCCGGTGAAGGCGCCCTTTTCGTGACCGAACAGCTCCGACTCGATCAGGTCCCTGGGGATCGCCGCCATGTTGAGGGCGATGAACGGCTTGCCGGTCCGTGGACTATGCTGGTGCAGGGCCCGGGCCACCCGCTCCTTGCCGGTCCCCGACTCGCCGTTGATCAACACGGTGATATGCGAGTGCGACAGCCGGCCGATGGCACGGAACACCTCCTGCATGGCCGGCGCCTCACCGATGATCTCGGCATCCAGTCCCTCGGGCACGCTGACGGGCCGCCGCCGCTCGCGGGCGTGGGCCACGGCGCGCCGCACCAGCGCCAGGGCCTCGTCGACGTCGAAGGGCTTGGGCAGGTACTCGAAGGCGCCACCCTGATAGGACGCCACGGCGCTGTCCAGGTCGGAATGGGCCGTCATCACGATCACCGGCAGCTCAGGATGGACCTCGCGCACCTTGGCCATCAGGTCCAGGCCGTCGATCCCCGGCATGCGGATATCGGTGACCAGGACGTCCGGCGGCGCCTCCAGCAGGCGCTCCAGGGCACGATCGGCCCGGTCGAGGGTCTCGACCTCGAGGTCGGGCTGGGCCAGGGCGCGCTCAAGCACCCAGCGAATGGCGCGATCGTCGTCGACGACTACCACGCGTGCGACATCAGTCATGGCGCTTCTCCAGCGGAATCAGCAGTCGGAATTGGGTATGGCCGGGCTCGGATTCGCACTCGATCAGCCCCTGGTGCTGGTGCAGGATCGACTGCGCGATGGAGAGCCCCAGGCCGCTGCCCTCGGCGCGACCGGAGACCATGGGGTAGAAGAGGGTCTCGCGCAGCGACTCGGGAATGCCCGGCCCGTTGTCGATGATCGCCACTTCGCAGACCAGCCGGTGGCGCTCGGCGCCCAGGGTGAACTGGCGACGGGCGCGGGTGCGCAGGGTCAGCCGCGGCGACTCGATACCGGCCTCGGTCATCGCCTCCACGGCATTGCCCGCCACGTTGAGCACGGCCTGGATCAGCTGCGACTCGTCACCCTTCAGATCCGGCAGGCTGGGGTCGTAGTCACGCTCGATCCATACGCCCGGCTGCTCGACGATCAGCAGCGAACGCACCCGCTCCAGCACCTTGTGGATATTGAGCGGCTCGTGGCGAATCATCCGGTTGGGCCCCAGCATGGAGTCGACCAGGTCGCGCAGCCGGTCGACCTCCTCGATGATGATACGCGTGAACTCCTGCAGGCCGGGGTCGTCGAGGTCGCGTTCCAGCAGCTGGGCCGCGCCGCGAATCCCGCCCAGGGGGTTCTTGACCTCGTGCGCCAGCCCCCGGGCGAGCACCTTGATGGTCTCCTGGCGGGTCTGTAGCGCCTCTTCACGGGAGATGCGCAGCAGCCGGTCGCGGGGCTCCACCTCCAGCAGCAGCTCGTCGGCGGACAGCGGCGACACCGTATAGTCGACGGTCAGCACCTCCCCCGTGATCAGGGTCAGGCGCGCTTCACGCTGGGTGAAGGGATGACGCTCATCGCGGGCCTTGGCCAGTAGCTCGCCGATCTCTTCACCGCCGTCCACCAGGGATGGCAGAGGCAACCCCTTCAGACGACTCAGGCTGATCGCCAGCAGGGCTTCGGCAGCCGGATTCATCCAGCGCAGTCGCAGCTTGCCATCGAGCAGCAGCACCGCCGTGGTGAGATGTTCCATCAAGCGTTGATACATGGGGAGGCCCTTGCCTGGTCCGGTGTCGGCCTCCCTCGGGAGGCGCTCTGCAAGACTCCTGCAAGAAGCGCGCCACCCTATGACGCGCAGTGTGGCGCCTTGTCGGGGCAGAGGCGCACCAGGATTGCGCACCACTTTAGTGCATTGCGACATACAGCGCGCCCTCCTCGCCCCGGGGAACAAGCCACCGATGTCTCCGGCGCGGGGACGCTAATTGGTGGCGGGATTGTTGGGGTTCCGGGGCAGATTGACGCTGGCCCGCTGCACGTAGAGGGTCACTGGCGAGGTGCGGTGGCGCACCGCCCCGCTGGCATCCAGCAGCTCGGCCTGCAGTTCATGCTCACCGCGATCCAGATCGTTGAGCATGAAGGTATCGGTGTGCATCGCCGACTGGCTGACCCGCCCGTCCACCAGCAGGCGCACCCGATGGTCCTCGCGCAGCGCCGGCTCGATGTCCAGGGTCACCTGGACATTGCCGGCTGCACCGGTCGGCAGCGTCTCCTCCTGCCCCGGGCTGCGGATGCCGAAGCTGTCGTAGGGCATGAAGGGTTGCCCCGGGCCGTCAGCGGCGTCCTCTCCACTCTCGCCATCACCGCCGTCGATCACGGCCGGCGACTCCGCCTGGCGGACCTCGCCGCGGCCGGGCACCACGGTCAGCGGCGCGAGATCGACCTCCTCGCCACCGCGATCCGGGTTGTCGGTGAACACCACATTGCCCTGGGCATCGGTGGTGCGATAGATGGTCTCCGCCTGGACCGCGAGGCTGACAGAGAGACCCAGCGCCAGCATCACCAGTGCCTGCTTCATGGCTACCTCCTATATCGTTGCCGCCGCCCGACGGCCACGGCCTCGGGAGGTTGCATCATCTCCTGCCTGGATACTGTAGGAAAGAAAGGGGTTCCGCCATGGCGGAACCCCTTCTTCGCCCAACACATCCGAGGCAATCCGGGACAGGCCCCGGGGCCCACAACCCCGTGAGCCGCCCGCGATCAGCAGCTGTAGTACATGTCGAACTCGACCGGGTGCGTGGTCATGCGCAGACGCTCCACGTCCTCGCCGAGCAGCTCGATGTAGGCATCGATCATCTCGTCGGTGAACACGCCGCCCTCGGTGAGGAAGGCGCGATCGGCATCCAGGGCCTCCAGCGCCTGGTCAAGGCTGTGGGCCACGGTCGGCACCGCCTTGCCCTCTTCCGGCGGCAGGTCATAGAGGTTCTTGTCCATGGCGTCGCCGGGGTGGATCTTGTTCTTGATGCCGTCGATACCCGCCATCAGCATCGCCGCGAAGCACAGGTAGGGGTTGGCGGTCGGATCCGGGAAGCGGGTCTCGACGCGCTTGCCCTTGGGACTCGCGGTGTAGGGAATGCGGATCGAGGCGGAACGGTTGCGAGCACTGTAGGCCAGCATCACCGGCGCCTCGAAGCCCGGCACCAGGCGCTTGTAGGAGTTGGTGGAGGCATTGGTGAAGGCGTTCAGGGCCCGGGCGTGCTTGATGATCCCGCCAATGTAGTAGAGCGCCATCTCGGAGAGGCCCGCATACTCGTCACCGGCGAACTGGTTGACGCCATCCTTCCAGAATGACTGGTGCACGTGCATGCCGCTGCCGTTGTCGCCAACCAGCGGCTTGGGCATGAAGGTTGCCGTCTTGCCATAGGCGTGAGCCACATTGTGGATCACGTACTTCATCTCCTGGACTTCGTCTGCCTTCTTCACGAGGGTGTTGAACTTCACACCGATCTCGTTCTGGCCGGCGTTGGAGACCTCGTGGTGGTGCACCTCGACGGCCTGGCCGATGGCTTCCAGGGTGTTGCACATGGCGCCACGGATATCGTGGAAGCTGTCGACCGGCGGAACCGGAAAGTAGCCGCCCTTGACCCTTGGGCGGTGGCCCAGGTTGCCACCTTCCACGGTGCGGTCCGTGGACCAGGCGCCCTCCTCGGAGGTGATCTTGTACATGGCGCCTTCGATATCCGCCTTCCAGTGCACTTCATCGAAGATGAAGAACTCGGGCTCCGGGCCGAAGAAGGCCGTGTCACCCAGGCCAGTGGACTGCAGGTAGGCCTCGGCACGCTTGGCGATGGAGCGCGGGTCACGCTCATACCCCTGCATGGTGGCCGGCTCGATGATATCGCAACGCAGCACCAGGGTGGCGTCCTCGGTGAAGGGGTCGAGGAAGGCGGTGCCATCCTCGGGGCGCAGGATCATGTCCGACTCGTTGATGCCCTTCCAGCCGGAAATGGAGGAACCGTCGAACATCTGGCCGTTCTCGAAAAATTCCTCGTCGATGTCACGCGCCGGAATGGTGACGTGCTGCTCCTTGCCGCGGGTGTCGGTGAAGCGCAGGTCGACCCATTTCACATCGTGTTCTTCAATCAGGGCGAGAGTCTTGGCAGACATGGTGTCCTCCACAGTGAGCTAGGCTCGAAAGGTTCGAGCTGATGCAACGCATTGGCACTGGCGATACCAGCAGGGGTTGTAGCATGCCGCGGCAGCGCTGCCCACGGCCGCCATGCACGAGCATGGCACTGCCCAGAATAATGCAGGCAGCATGCCAACCTTGCACCACCCCCCGCCTTCTTCCGAATAACCATTTGAATCAAGGAAGTTTTTCATGCCACTGCCACGCTCGGCGCCTGCCCCGACATCGACCCGCAGGGGGTGGAGAAGAAAAGCTCCGACCCCATTTCGCACCATAATAGTGCAACAAAGCCACTCCATGCACCATCGTGACGCGATTTGCCAGGCCGTTGCCCATTGATGGAGCAACTCATGCCCGACACGGCCGGAAGATCATGGTTCACGCATAGAAATATCAGTCCAGCGCCGTATTGATACGCTTCACAACCAAAAACTACACTCAATTACACGACGGCGCTGACCCAGAAGGGCGCGGGTTCCGGAGATAGCGCCATATCAGTCCGACCCGCACGTCCTTTTTTAGGGAGCCGGCACGAGCATGATCGTCTGCAGTATCCTCCTCGATGCCCGCTCCGCAGGTCCCGGCCTCCCTCGCCGCCTCGCCGCCCTGACCCCCCTCCGCCAGCGACGCGGCATGCGAGTGGAGGTGGTTCTGGCAGACGATACCGATGACCAGCGCCTGAGGCGGCTGGCAAGCCGGCATGATGTACGAATCGTGACCACGGTCGGGACGCCACTGGGAGATCGCCTCAACACGGCGGTCGCCCACTGTCAGGGGCAGGCGCTGCTGTTTCCGAACCAAAAGCGCCCCATTCCCGTCCACTGGCTCGAACAGATCCTGACGGAGATCGAGCAACACGGCCAGGATGCCGCACTGCTGACTACCTCGAACACTGGCCGGCTGGTGCAGCTCTGGCAACGCCTTCGCCACCAGACACCCGCTGACACGCTCTGTGTATCGCGAGCCTGGTTCGAGCGCATCGGTGGCTGCGACCCGGCACTCGACGCCGAGGCCCTGCCCGACCTGATTGAACGCCTGCGCGCCTGCCAGGCGAGAATGACCACTGTCGTGGCCTGAAAGCCGCCACCCAGCGTCCGAAGGGCCTCCCAAGCCACTGATATAGCGTGGCACCGCAATATTCGCGACGACAACGCTGGTAGCCGTCAGCACCCTGCCCCTATAATGCGGCCCCAATTTTGTCAGCAGGATCCCGTCGTGATCGAGAATCTTCGCAACATCGCCATCATCGCTCACGTCGACCAAAAAATATAAGCCACAGACCTCCCCTTCACCCCGCAGAAACCCGCAAGCATCTGATTCAAGGCGCCTCTAGCCTAACCTGACGGACACAGCCATCCGCTGTTTTTCGCTACCATCCAGTAGAAATATGTACACCCGTGAGTACATACTTGCCCCACCTCACCCTCCCACGTACAGGGGCATGTACACATGGCACTCACCGACGCCTGGCTGAAAACCGTTCATCGCAAGCCCCAGGAACGCACCTTCGAGCGTGCCGATCGCGATGGCTTGGGGGCGCGCGTCACCAAGGCTGGCAAGGTGGTGTTCCAATTGCGCTATCGCTACCACGGCAAGCCCGCCCGCCTGGACTTGGGGACCTACCCCTTGATGAGCCTGCGCCAGGCACGCGAGGAGGCCTCCAGGAGGCGTTCCCAGCTCGAGCAAGGGCAAGACCCTCGGATCCAGAAGCGACTGGAGCACACGGCCATTGCCACGGCTCACACCAACGAGTCGCTGATGAGGCTGTGGCACGAGAAGTACAGCTCACAGAACAAGGTCGATGCCGACGACATCTTGCGCAGCTTCGAGATTCACGTGTTCCCGGAGGTCGGCAACCTCCCGGCCGAGGGAACGGGCCTGGCTCGCTGGATGGAGCTTCTGGAGGAGGTGGCCGGGAAAACCCCCAGCATCGCGGAACGGTTGCTGGCCAACCTCAAGCAGATGCACATGTGGGCCGCACGCCGGGAACTGATCAAGGACCAGCCTCTGGGAGCCGTCAGTGCCAAGCGTGACCTTCAAGTGAAGCGTGGTACTCGGGGACGGGCCCTGTCTGCCGAGGAGTTGCAGCTCATCTGGCAGGCGATGAATCGGACACGCATGGCTTACAGATCTAAGCTGTTCGTCAAGCTATGCCTGTTCTGGGGCTGCCGCCCTGTCGAGCTGCGCTTGGCCAGGATGGAAGAGTTCGATATGGCTGAGGGGGTATGGCGCATTCCTCCCGAGCGCCACAAGGTGGGCTGGAAGACGGGGCGCCCGCTCCTCAGGCCGATCATCGATGAAGTGGTGCCAACGCTTAACGAGGCGGCTGCCCTCTCCCACGCCCCCACCATGCTTTTCACGGGGGAGCGCAAGGCTGAGCCGATGAACGATCGCTCGGTGCTGAGCTTCCCCCGCAGCATCCTCAAGGCTGCGAAGAATCAGCTCGGCATCGAAATGGCTCCCTGGTCAATGTATGACCTGCGCAAGACGGCTCGGACACACTGGTCTTCCCTGGCCGAGCCACATGTCTGCGAGATGATGCTGGGCCACACCCTGCCTGGGGTGTGGCAGGTCTACGATCACCACCACTACCTCGATGAGCAAAAAGCGGCCTACCAGGCGTGGTGGCAGCTGCTCACGCAGCAACTTGGCGATCCTCCCATGCCTTGACGTCGCTTTCTCGCCAGCGAGCCTCGGCCCCGTGGCCACCGGGTACGACTGGACGCGGGAAGCCGCGGCTGCGCTGCCAACGCATCAGGGTCTTCGGGCTACGACCGTAGCGTGAGCAGAGTTCAGAGGTGCTGATGTATGAAGGTGTCATTCTTTTGATTTCCTTTTATCGGTGAGGGGCTGATGAACATCTTTTCCAGACGTTTCATCAGCCCACGCGAAAGCCCCCGCCGGGTATCCCGCAGGGAATTAAGTGAGATAATGAATGGGTATAGTCTATCGGGAGAGAGTAGTCAGGTGGCTCCCTCTGGCGAGATTTACTATATCGCCTTCAAAGCGCGCTGCTGGGAAGAGAAGTAGCTCGAATAGTCCAGCACCGCCTGCCTTACCAAGGGATCATTTTGGGATAAAGCCAGGTTGATGGCCTCGCTCTCCTTGGCAGCCACATAGGCCTCGATTGCTTCTTCCCTGTTCTCAAAACAACCAACGTATCCACGGTTGCTGCCTACCGAACTGCAGCTCACCAAAAAGCGGCCATCTTTTTCTTGCACTCCAAATGGCCGGCCAGCCTTCTGACGTGATTGAGCAGGGAACAAGGAACGAACTCTCTTGGAGACGAAAAGGCATGTAGCTGATGAGTAGATCGTTGTACCTGGTATCCTCAGCCAGTGGGTCAGCTCTTTACCCTGCCAGCTCTGTAGCTCCATCCATCTTCTGAACGCCATGAAAGACAACCATTCCTTGCAGACAGACTTTCTTCTCCCCGATCCATTCTTGGTCGAGTAGCATGAGCTCAACATCTTCTTCCATCTCGTATAGAAGGGACAATAGCAACTCACTCCTTCTACGACCAAGCTAGTATAGTAAGGCGCATCGTTGACGCCAACACCGTATACCTTGTCTTTCCTTCTGGCTTCCAGATGACTCTGGGGTACTGGGATTTCTTTAAACACGAAACTTCCTTAATATTTGGTTTGAGGGAACGCCATTGCTGGTGATATAAAAAACCCGCCAACCATCAGGCCAGCGGCTTATCTAACCGAAAACCTTACATGAACCTCGAATTAGCCACACCTAATTCTTGAGGAATTTATCGAGCATATCTTCCAAAACACCCACTTTTATATCAAGGTAAGCTATCCTTTCATCCCTCTCTTTCAATGCATCTTCAAGATGAGAACACCTATCTATCACCCCCTTATACATGAGCTCTCTTTCTAGATCTTTTTTGTGACCTGAAACCCAATTATGGACTGCGGACTCTGAAACCCCGAGGTCAAGCGCCACATCCGCAACCCTCTCCCTTACCTCCAGCACCCTCCTTACAGCTTCAGACTTTTCCTCAACAGACACCTTTCTTCCACTCATTCTCTTCACCTTTTGTTGAACAACAGAAAGCCTTGCCGATCTTTCATCGGCATTCACGGATACATTCATTACGTTACCCTCTTGGTATTTTAAAGCAGGTTCCTCGCGGCATTGCAAGGACCTTTAGATATGTAATTTTGTACATGTTTGCATTAATACAACAATGCATTCATCCACTAATGCAGACTTGCAATAATGCAGTCTTGCGGTAATACGGGTTTGCAGAAACCCATAAACTGGGCATTTAAAGAAACCTGCAAAACAATATTAACCTTCTATAAAAAGCATGATCGAAGGGCAGAGCTTCTATACGCAAAATGCTTCTCAACACCTTTGTCTATAATGGAATTTATTGGCAAGAATTGTGCTACCGTCTGGTACCAAAACTCCACTTCCTCCCCTCTAATATAGTCCAGGCTTGCGGTTTCATACCTAAACCCATAAGCAGGACTAACCTCCACTTTTATGCTGCCCTTGGCTATTCCCTCCTTTGACCCACGGACCTTGATAAGCCTATTCAAGGAATGGAGATGTCTATGAAGATTGGCATGACTTACTTCCAGAAAAGTACTGAGGTCCAAGGGGGTCGTCACGATGGCATTCTTGTAATCTAGCCTCTCGACCAACTGGGATAGCTTAAGCATCATCTTGGTTGGAAACACGATCCCGCTTCTTTCAAAGGCGGCCCTCCCTTTATCCATGTCATAGATGCTTCTGCATCCATTGAAGAGCTTAAGATTCCTTCTGTCCTTTGAAGCCATGAATCGCTGCATCTGGGTGTGGGAGGCGATCTCTCCAAAGGGTGGTGGTATCGGATCCTTTTCTTCCCATACCATCGGCATGCTTGCATACTCTCGGGTCGACAGAATCTCTCCTGTCCGGTAGTCGACCATATCGTCAAGCTCATTGAGGCAGTACTCCTCAAGCCTGATCCTCTCTGCTTCCTCGATGATCTGTCTTCGGTTCCGTTTCATCTTCAAAATGCTCCAAAAGTGAAGAAGTAAACACGCTACAACCCGCATGGTTGAGCGGTTTTTCAAAAAATGCCTTATATACTAGAAAGGCCCAGCCAGCCTGACGTACGCATGGCAAGCGCGAGTGCAACGAGCGCGAAGCCAAATGCGGGAGTCAGGGCTGGCTGGGCCAGTCACAATGATGTAGTGCTTGGGGTATGCCTTCTCTATGAAATGAAGGCGAAGTCTATCTCTCAGGCATTCTGTCTCTCCTGTGTGGTGGGGTTGTGTCGGAGTGGCCTGGGATGCCAGACCACCGGTGTCGTATCGGTTCGCTACGAATCCTAGGTAGCGTATCGGTACAGGCTTTTCACAATAGGTCGCCTCGACGCTGGGCTCTGCCGCGCCAAGGAAACGTAGGGTGATCGTATAGCAACGTCTGGATAGCGAAGACGGGGGTAGGGTATCCGGCTTTTCTCCGGCCTACCCCTGGGGGGGGGTATCTCAGTGTTGACGCTGCAGTCAGTCAGTACTGCCCTCGTAGGCAGCTGAGCGATTTCGTCTAAACCTGAGGTGCACAGTACAGCGGGAATGAACCAGGCCAGCGAATGGGCTGGCCTGGCTCAGGTGGGCAACCGACTGGTTTCAGTGTTGGTCGGGTATCGAGCGTCAGCAGTACTGCTCGATGACGTCCCTGGTTTTAGCGGGTTCGAAGACGGTATCGAAGGCCCACTGGCCGAAGCCGCCCTGTTCGTTGACGGCCTTGACCCAAGTCTCCATGGCAGCACGCTTCTCAATATTCTGCTGGCTGTCCTGGCCCTTCACCTCGAGCACGAGCGTCTTGCCGTTGGTGAGACGAATCAGGTAGTCGGGGACGAAGTTGCGCGATGAGCCCCGCCACAGGTAGCGAACCTTGAAGTCGAGATGATCGTTCTTGGCCCAGGCAGCGATGCCGGGATGGTCTTCGCAGACATCGGCCACCATCTTCTCCCAGGCGCTGTCGTAGACCACATGGCTGATCTGCGAGCGCTCTGTCGGGGCACATGGCTTGGTGGTGAGCCATGGCCGCATGTAGGCGGTGGCACCGATGGGCTGGTGCTCGTTAAAGATCAGCTCCTTGCGTGGTGAGTTCTGCTCTACAACATAGCGGCTAACGTGACCCACCACGGTATCCATGTTGAGGGCGAACAGCAGGCGGCGACGCACTGCGTCCTGGTGCCAAAGGCTGGGGATGTCCAGCTTGTCACTGGCGAGGAACTGTTCGACCAGGCGGATCAGCTGCACCGCGAGGTACTGCTTGTCACCTCCGAAGGCGGCCTGGTTCTGCAGGTAGAGCTTGCGAGCCGCACGGAAGATCAGATTCTGCAGCCGGAACTCCTCCACCGCTCGCTCCAGGTCAATCCCTGTGACCATGGCCAGGTTGGGTGACCCGGTCAACGAGGGAGCGATGTCGGCGTTGAGCGGAGTCTGAGCAGGATTCAGGGTGAGCGTGGGTACGCTCTGCCAGTCGATCACCAGCTCTGGCTTGAGGACGTTGTCGATGCGATCGACGTTGGGCCAGCGGATTTCCAGGTTGTTGCGGCCTGGCTCGACTTCGATGCGTACGCTCGGCTTCGGTGGCAGAGGTGGATCGCCGCCTTCGCTGGCATCCTGAAAGATGGAAAGCGGGACACCGAAGACGTTGACGTATTCGGGGAGAAACTTGCGGTCGGCGTCCATGTCGTGGGAGACGCGACGCAGGCCGCGACCGATCACCTGCTCGCACAGTAGCTGACTGGTGAAAGCACGCAGCCCCATGATGTGGGTGACATTGGCGGCGTCCCAGCCCTCGGAGAGCATGGCCACCGAGATGACGTTCTGCAGGGCCTGACCCGGCTGGCCACGCTTGCCGACGGTATCGACCAGGGCGCGCAGCTGCTCCTCCTGCTTCATGGCCAGCAGGTCGGCCTCCTTGTCGGAAGGGAGCTTGGCTGCCTTGATGAGGGCCTCCAGCCGGGCGGCGTACTGCTTGTCCTTGCTGCTGCTGGTTTCACCCTGCTCGGCCTTCTCGAGCACCTTGGAATCCACCCGTAGGGTGGCATCGGGCGCCTGTGTTCCCTGGATCAGGCAGTCGCCGCCGTTAAAGAAGTTCTCGATGCGCGCCGCGGTCTCGGTGCGGTTGCAGACGGTGAGCATCACCGGGGGAATGGTGTGTCCTGCCTCTTCCCACTGGCTCCGGGTTTCCTTCCAGTCGTAGGCCAGCAGGGCGTAGGCCTTCTGCACCAGGTCGGGCAAGGGGGCGGTGAGCTCGGCCCTGCGGTTGAGGTCTTCCTTCACCTCATCTTCGCGGTAGAGGTGATAGAGCTTGCTGGCGTAGGTCTTGGCATTGGCCAGGGCGTCATCGCGCACCACCACCCGCGGGGTCTTCACCAGCCCCGCCTCGATGGCATCGTTGAGGCCGAAGTCGGAGACGATCCACTCGAACAGGCCGGACTCGGTGTTGCTCTTGCCGGTGGGGGCGAAGGGCGTGGCGGAGAGGTCGAAGCAGCGGCGGATGCGACGGGTCTTGTGGATCCGGTCCAGTCCTGCAATCCATCGAGTTGCCTCGTCCAGATCAATGCCGAATTTCTCGGCTTCCTTCTTGCTGATCTTATCTTCCGCCCGCTCACGATAGGCATGGTGGGCCTCATCGTTGATCACGATAAGGTCGCGCTCGTTGGCCATCGACCCGAGCACGCGGCGGGTGAAGGCCTCGTCGCTCTCCTTGCCCTTCTTAACCACGGAGCGGGCCTGCTCCTTGAGCGGCATCAGGGTGTGCCAGTTCTCGATGACGAGCTCGACGCGGTTGAGCTGCTGCCGCATGGCTTCGTTGGGGCAGAGGTTGAACTCGTCATAGACGTTCTGGGGGTGACCTGGCTTGAGCACCTGCAGTCGGCTCTTCACTGTGAGGCCCGGAGTGACGATCAGCACTGCCTTGGAGAAGCGGCGGTCCTTGGGGTAGTGGATGGCGTTGAGGGTCTGCCAGGTGATGATCAGCGACATCACTGAGGTCTTGCCGGAGCCGGTAGCCATCTTGTTGCAGATGCGCTCCCAGGGGCCGCCATCCCCGTTGAGAAAGATGCCCTGCCGGTATTGCTCCTGGGCTTCCAACAGCCAGGTCAGGGTCTCGATGGCCTCGAGCTGGCAGAAGTAGAACGGGTACTGGCGCGGCCCGCCCTCCCAGCGACAGGCGTCGGGATCCCAGTCTCCCCGCGCATGCCAATGCTCGAGCAGCTGACGGGTGACGCTGGTGACACCGGGATAACCATCCGCCCGCCACTCGTCCACGCGCTGACGAATCCTGTTCACCTGCTCCAGCGGCTCCGTGCGCTGAGTATTGTTGCGGGTGTCGAAGATTTCGTAGGCCGCGGGGCGACGGCCCTGCTGGAGGTTCATCTGCTTGCCATCGCGCTCCCAGTAGGCCGAGGGGGTATCATAGGGCGAGTTGATGATCAGTGATTTGGCCGTCATTCGGTGGTTCCTTCTACCGTGCGATAGCGCTGCTGACGATGGTTCGGGACATCGGGATGGCGTAGTTCCAGCTTGCCGGCCCTGACCAAGGGGGCCACATGGCGCTCGCCGAGATTCTTCGGTGAGCGCTGAAGCAGCTCGGAGAGTTCGCGGAGCGTCAGGAATCTTCCACGACACAGCTCGAGCAGCGTGTCCTGCATCCTGTCTGGCGAGATTCGCTTGGCGGATGCCACGGGTGCTGCGATCTCTTGCAGCACAGCCCACTCATCGTCCTCCATGGCCATTTCACCAGGGAGAGGGTGCGCCTCACTATGAGGGAAGATATCTCCGCTGTGAGGGGAGCTCCCATCACTATGAGGACTCATAGCGCTCTCGTGAGCAGAGCCAGCCCCCTCCCCCGCTGATCGTTGGTCAGCCGATGCCGAGGCGATGGCCTCCGCCTTGAGGCTAGTGGGAGCCATGAGCAGGGTTGGCAGGGTGTAGTAGGCCCCACGGTTGCGACCGTGGGGTTCCAGCATGCCCTTCTCCACCAGCCCACTGAGCATCTGGGTGATATCGACGCGATGCAGGGTCAACATCTCCTGCAGTCGACGATTCGTGACCTGCTTCTCCATGGCGGCGATGACCAACGTCTGCGCCTCGTCGCGAGACAGCTCCTTGAAGGCACCACCGAAGCGCTTCTGCAGGTGCTCCATCACGTCTTCGGGCATCACACTGATCAACGGTAGCGTAAGGATGACGCGATCAGGACGAATGCTCTCCCTCAGGCTGGGCGGCTGCCAGAGGTGGGCATGCCAGCTATGGCGGATCTTGCTGAGGCCCGAGCCCGCCTTATCGCCGACGCCTAGGTGCTGAAACATCTTCTGCAGCGACTTGTTACGGCACTCGCTGACGCCCCCCTCCAGCAGCTGCTCCTGGGAAAGCAGCAGGGTACCGGGGTTGGAAAACTCGAAACGGTCCTTGTAGCGCTCGATCACGATGCCACCCTGACCGTAGTGGTCGGCATGGATCAGGGCGTTGACCAGGGCCTCCTTCAAGGCCTCGTGGGCATCGCTCTGGCCACTGCGATCGGGCTTGAACGGCACCTTGAGGGCCGGGTCATGCGAGAGCTTCTGCGATATGCGCTGGTAGAACTGGTAGAGGTTGGCTTCCCAGGTGCCGTCGATGGTCAGTCGGTCACTCCAGCGGGTCGTCTCGTCATCGGCCAGACGCTCGCGATAATCGAGATGGAAGCCTGGCAGTGCCGCATTGTCCTGGATGGCTTCCGTCTTGCCGAACATCAGCAGCCCAGCCAGGGTCAGGCCCGTCTCGCCAGTACGGCGATCCTTGCGCCATCCACCCAGCTTAGTCAGCAACCCCAGGTCATCCTCCGTGAGCCAGGGATGGTCAGGCACCCTGGACGCCATACGGTTACGAAACTGCTTGAGGGAGGCTGCATCAAGGTCATCGACGCCGAAATGCTCGAGAATGCGGCTGTCGGGCGGCTCCTGGTCGAGCCGATCGGCAAACATGCTCTTCACTTCAGCCTCGTTGCAGCGGAAGTCGCCCTCATGATTTCGGCGGTAGGTGCCCTGGAGCGGATCAACGCCGATGTAAACCGGGCGCTCACTGCGTGAGGCCCGTGGCACCTCGATCACCAGGATGTCGTCGCCCTGGTAGGTCTCAACGCTGACGTGGCGCTCCTGAAGGATGTTGGCACTGACCTTCTGCCGGTTGTTGAGCGTGACCCAGAAGTCACGACGCAACTTATCCACATCTGGTAGGCCAGACGTAACCGGGCCGTCATCGGTCTCCTTGACCCCCAGATAGATCGTTCCCCCCGCGGTATTGGCGAAGGCGCTGTAGGTTTCCCACAGGTCTCTGGGTAGCCCGCCGCGGGCCGACTTGTACTCGGTATCGACTCCCTCATGGCGAGCCAGCACCTCGAAGAGGCTCAGTTGCTGTGTCATGGGTCAATCCAGCCGAACGACTTTCAGCGATTCGATGCCGCGGTTATCGACGATCTTCACCGCGATGCAGCGGTTGTCGCCGGGCTCGAACGGGAGCGAGCTTGTGCCGTGGTACTTGCCCAGCAGCTCCTCGTTGAGCTCGGCACGGATATCCTTCTTGAGCTTGTACCAGCCATCCTTCTTTCCGGCCATGGGGAAGAACACCTGGCGCGGATAGAGGGAGCGGTCGTCATAGTCGGTATCCAGCTCCCATACGGCGATGTCGCGCTTGCCCCCGGACTTGAGCTCGCCGCTCTTGGTATCGAAGTAGTCGAAACCGTGCACCTCGACCTGCAGCTTGCCGTCCTTGAGGGTATGCACCTCGACGTCCGGCTGGCCCATCAGCCAGAAGGACTCATTGTGGCGGCTGCTCTTCTTGAGGTCCTCAGTGAGCAGGTCGGTATTCATCTGCACCTTGAGGGCCTGGATGCCCTTGATGCTGTCGATATCCTTGGCGGCCTCCGGGTCGAAGGTAAAGGAGCAGAACACCAGCAGCCTGGGTGTCGGGAAGAGGTCGCCGGCCTCCTTCTTGGCAATCTCCACCTGGCGTTGCTCCAGGGCGGCATACTCGGGGCCGAAACTGACGGCCACTCGCTCGCCGGTGTCAGCAACGGTACCAATGGCATGCAGGTATTTACTTTCCTGGCCACTCGGCAGGGTCTCGAGGTCCATCAGCTTGAGGTGCTGACCGCCCTTGCCGCGGATACCAGCCTTGAGTAGCTCCCCGCGCCACTGCGCATGGCGGGAGGTCGCCCCGGAACGCGCCACGGCCGCATCGGCTTTCTTGGGCTGCTCGGCCTCGTCCAGGCCCAGTACGGTGGCAAAGGGCACCGCCTCGACGGTGAAGGGGCCGGTGATGCGCAGCTTGTCGCGGCTCACCTCGGGCTGGTCGTAGAGGACCTCCTGGCCAGCATGGTTGGCGATGCTTTCGTCCATGCGGCGCTGCATGGCCTGGCGGGCGCTGTGGAAGGCCTCGAAGAACGGTTTGGTGGCCTCCGGCCACTCGTCGGGGAAGTCGAAGGGGACCTCCCACTCGAGCAGTTCGTTGACCTTGGGAGTCTCACCCGAGGGGAGCGTGACCGTCTTGCTGTCGGGTGCGGCGAAGTCGACCTTGTCGCCCTTGCGGCCACCCTCGGTGACGGTGAAGGTAATGGGCTCACCCTTCAGCGCCTGGTTCAGCTTGGCCAGCGCCTGCTCGATAGCCGGGTGGTGCTGCTCATAGAGCTCATCGATCTCTGGGTTGTTAGCGATCGACTTCAAGGTGATATGCGGCACCGTCTTGTAGATGAAGCCACCACCCAGCCCCTCCTGGGGGTATTTCAACTCGTAGTAGTCGTAGCTGGCGGTCATCAGGCGCTGCTTGGCCAGGGTGACGGCCACGCGGGAGGTATCGCAGGTGACCCAGCGGCGTCCCCACTTCTCGGCGACGTAGGCGGTGGTGCCGGAGCCGCAGGTGGGGTCCAGCACCAAATCACCGGGGTCGGTGGTCATCAAGAGGCAGCGTTCAATTATTTTTGTCACGGTCTGGACAACATAAATCTGGGGCTCTAAAAAGCTCCCGGACCCTGTATCAGTCCAGTTATTTGTCAATGCCGCCACTGGAAAGTCTTCATGATATCTCTTGTACTGCAAGGTAGCTCCAGTAGAGTACCCTCTTCCAGCCTTAGAAACCCTAACCAGCCCAGGCAAACTGGTTTTCCATCTTTGAGAGTAAGAGAGTCCCTTCTCTTCAAATTCAAATCTGGGATTTGCTGACTCCAATGACGTATACCGAAAGACTTTGGATCCCTTTGGCAAGGGAGCACCCTGCTTTTCTTCCTTACTCATCCTGCGGCGCTGACCATCAACCAACTCCAACTGCTGATAGAGCGAGCCTCCACCAGATAACTTCTCGTTATAAAGCTGGTGATATTTGACTTTATCGGCATGTTTGGCATACCAGACCAAGTAATCCGTTGTCCCTGGTATCAAGCTTTGAGATAGCCCGCCAGTTTTCTGAACGGCAATAATCTTGACAAAATTTGAGCAACCAAAAACCTCATCCATTAACTCTCTAACGTGGTGCACATTCTCATCCGAAATCTGCACAAACACCGACCCGCTATCACTTAGCAGTTCTTTTGCCAACAGCAGCCGATCGCGCAGATAGGTGAGATAGGAGTGAATGCCCAGCTCCCATGTATCCCGGAAGGCCTTGATCATCTCCGGCTCTTGGGTCAGGTCCTCGTCCTTGCGATCCTTGACGTCGCGCTTGTTCGTGAACGGCTGGAAGTTGGAGCCATACTTGATGCCGTAGGGCGGGTCGATGTAGATCATCTGCACTTGCCCGGCCATGCCCTCTTTCTGCAGCATGGAGTTCATCACCAGCAGCGAGTCGCCTGCGATCAGGCGGTTGGCCCAGTCGCGCTCGTGCTTGTAGAAGTTAATGGCCTCTCGCAGCGGCAGGTTCTCGAAGGGGGCGTGGAACATGTCGGGCTGGAAAGCGCTCCCGCTGTTCTTCCCAGCCTTCATGCGCCTCTGAACCTCGCCCAGGATGGTCGCCGGATCGATGCGCTCGTGGACGTGCAGGGAGACGGTATCCACCTCGAAGCTGGTGCGTTCGGCCTTGCCAGTCCACTGCAGGTAAGGGGACTGCAGCCGCTTGAGCTCCTCCAGGGCGGCCTTCATCTGTTCCTGGTCACCGGAGGCCAGGGCATCGTCGATCAGGCTCTCGACCTGGGCGCGATTGGCGGAGGAATCAAACTGCAGCTCGGGATCGAGGTGCGGGTCATAGGCCCAGGTGGTGGTCTCCTCTACCCCATCGCTTGCGGTATCTACCATGCCGACGTGGGGGTTGTTCTTGCGCTTCTCGTCGTATCGGTAAGGAATCACCTGTGCGGGCAAGGATTTCTTCTGGCGTGGTTTGGAGACCCGTTTCGGCTTGGCCTGTTGCTCGCTCAACGGCAGCTCGGCGGGCACTTCCTGCATCTGCAGGGTGAGATCAGGCGCTTCCTTGTCGATATACTTCGTGGCTTTCTCACCGAGGGCGCGGAGCGCCCCCTTTGTGGCCGAGACCTCTGGATCGATGTCTTCCTTGCCTTCTCCACCGAGCGCCCGGAGGGCGCCTTCCGCTTCGTCGCGGGACACTCGCAGGAACACCGAGCCACCGCGCCCTCTACCCTTACCAAGGAGCCTCTCATCCACCAGGGCATCCCTGGCTTGCTCGTAGGTTTCCTTGGGGACCTCACCGGCCTGCTCCGACAAGGCCTTGAGTAGCCGAGCGTTGCCAATGGTGCTGCCGTCGTCAGGCACATTGCTGAGGATCAGCTCAAGAAGCTGGTTGGTGGAATGGCTCATGGGGCGTCCCTGTCGGTCTGGTTCGGCTCAGTGCGATGAGTGTATGGTCAGCACACTATCCTGAGCCGTGGCCGGTGAAGCCGCAAGGGAGGGGCTATATGAGGACATGGCTTGGCGGCAAGGCTCGTTGGCAAGACGTACCTTTGCCTTTCTCCACCGAGCGCCCGGAGGGCGCCTCTTGTTGGTTATCCGTGACTCCGTGAAGAACGCGGCATGCCCTTGCATCGCCATGGTCAGCGGCTGAGTTTTGCTCACCACACCGGACGCGAAGCAAGCCCCTGTAGCCAAACTGTCAGATCCCTGAAGATGGGCTGCCGACCTCTACCTGTGCTCAGAAGCCAAGATCGAACTCATCTGTGCCGTAGTCGGGGAAATTTGGGCCTGTGCGGTAATGGACCAGATCGAAGCGATCCGCATATTCAGCGAGCGCGGTTGCGCGATACCAATTGAAGCATGCGACATACCGACTCTCATTGATCAACTCCGGCTCCATACGGTAGCCATAGGCGGGGCTGACGGCTATCTGCAGCACACCC
>JBNJIL010000018.1:0-61764 GCA_051749325.1 Pseudomonadota bacterium
ATAAGTGATTGCTAGCAGTCTGAACCTTCAGGAAAAAACGGGGAGAGTGATATGCGTTTAGCTTTACTGCTAGGAGGGCTCTTAATAGTGTCTTCTTCTTCAACTATTGCTATGGATTATTCTCATCCATTTGCACCATCCAATACCACTGAGTGTGTAAAATACGCCACGAGGGTTTTGGATAATGTTGAGAAGCTAATAGAAAGAGAAGCTGATAGAGATAAATCTGCTTCAGAGTTTTTTGAGGAAAAAGAAGACGATGTTCGTGCTTATCTCAAAAGCTCTAACGATAATATTTCAGAGGAAAAAGTTGACTTATACGTCGAATATATGCGCATGTTAACTGAAGACGTTATGACTTGGTATAGAAGTTCGAAGTATGGATACATTCCTGAAGTCGCTTACCAGCAGATTCTTGCTGATTGTGATATCGGGATTATGGAAGCTGAAATGGAAGAGCTAGAACGGTCTTTGGAATGACAGCACAGCAACCATGAATTATTAAATCTTGGAAATAACGCTGGGCAAGAGTGTGGGAAGGAAAAATATAGATTTTATCTAAGAATTTCTACTAGGTGCCTCTTAGTGATCCGCTGGGGGGTACAAATCTTTATAATTTCAGCATACAATCATTTGGCTTTGGTACTCTCTCTAAAGCACAAAATTGGTGAAAAACCTTCGCAAAATCAATCGCCAAGACACTCGGAAGCAGCCTCGGTAAGACCCTACGCAATATCTCGGGAGCATCTGTCGGGGCTGCCTCCATTTTGGGCAGCCTCCTGAAACCGATCACCTGCTTCCCCTGTCTTTTTTTACCCGTGCTTTCTCCTTCCCCTGTGCGTTCCCGCCACCCGTTACCTTAACGCCTGCTATCCTTGCTTGCCCGGTGACGGCACTTGCCAGCTCATGACGCTGAATTCGGTCAGGGTGTCCGGGGTCCGGACTGGCTGCCCAGGTGCTTGCGCAGGAAGTGCCGGGTGCGTTCCTGATCGGGGGTGCTGAACAGACGGTCGGGGGTGTTGGCCTCGACCACCACGCCGCCATCCATGAACATCGCCCAGTCGGAGACGTCCCGGGCGAAGGCCATTTCGTGGGTGACGATCAGCATGGTCATGTGCTCCTCGGCCAGGCCCTTCATCACCTGGTTCACCTCTTCGACCAGTTCGGGGTCGAGTGCCGAGGTGGCTTCGTCGAACAGCATCACCTTGGGGCGCATGGCCAGTGCCCGGGCGATGGCCACCCGCTGCTTCTGCCCGCCCGAGAGCGAGCTGGGATAGGCCTGGGCCTTGTCCGCCAGCCCCACCCGCTCCAGCAGCTCCATGCCCAGCTCTCGGGCGCTCCCGGTCGCCATGCCCTTCAGCTTGCGCGGTGCCAGGGTCACGTTGTCCAGGGTCGACATGTGGGGAAAGAGATTGAAGTGCTGGAACACCATGCCCATGTTCTGGCGGATGTGGTTGATGTGCTTCTCGAAGGCCAGGCCCTTCAGATCGGGGCGGTTCACCTGTACCCCGTCCAGCAGTATCTGCCCCTCTTCGATCACTTCCAGGTTGTTGATGGAGCGCAGCAGGGTGCTCTTCCCCGAGCCCGAAGGGCCGATGATGGAGATGATCCTGCCGCGGTCGACCCGCAGGTCGATCCCCTTGAGCACTTCCAGGTCACCGAAGCGTTTCTTGACGCCCTTGAGCTCGACCATCGGCGTGTCTGTCGTCTGTGTCATGCAAGAACCTCGTCAGCGGTGGCGGTTAGCGGCGGTAGGCGGCGCGGCGTTCGATCCATGACTGGCCGGCTTCCATCATGAGATTGATCAGGTAGTAGATCACGGCGATGGTGATGTAGAACTCGAAGGGGCGGAAGGTCACGCTGATGGCATACTGGGAGACATACACCAGCTCGCCGATGCCGATGGCGGAGAGCACCGCGATATCCTTCACCATGATGATCATGTTGTTGCTCAGCTGCGGCAGGGCGCGATAGAAGGCCTGGGGCAGGATGATATAGAGCAGCGTGCGCAGGTGGCCGAAGCCCAGCGACCGCGACGCCTCGTACTGGCCACTCGAGACCGACCTGATGGTGGCGATGAAGATATCGGCGTTGTAGGCCATGTAGTGAAAGCCGAGCCCGAGGATGCCCACCACGATGGCGGGGATCAGGATCAGCTCGCCGAGGCCGAAGTAGAGGAAATAGAGCTGCAGCAGCAGCGGCGTGGTCATGAACAGCCAGATGAAGAAGCGCAGCGGCCAGTTCACGACCTTGCGGGTGTAGAGGGTGATCACCGCCACCAGCTGGCCGCCGAGGATCGACAGGGCGGCGACCGCCAGGCCGATCAGCAGGGTCACGCCCACGCCCTGCAGCAGCGTCGGGAAGTAGGTGATAACGGGGCTGAAGTCGAATTCCATGGGACTGTCCTGATGAAGGTCAAGCGTTACCGGAAGGTGTAGCGCGTGGCTCGGCGGTAGAGGAACTCCACGATGCCCATGACCGCATAGATGATCACGATGTACATCAGCGCGCTGAGGGTGAACACCTCAAGCGGCTTGTAGGTGGAACCGATCAGCCGCTGGGCCTGGTAGGTGAGCTCGACCACCGAGATGATCGAGACCAGCGAGGAGTTCTTGACCAGGATGATGGCGAGCACGCCGATGGAGCGGATCATCAGGCCCGCCGCCTGGGGCAGGATGATGTAGCGCAGGGTGGCGAGGCGGCCGAAGCCCAGCGACCGCGAGGCCTCGTTCTGGCCGCTCTCCACGGATTCGATGGCGCCGCGCATGGCCTCGCTCATGTAGGCGCCGATATTGAAGGCGCCCACCACCACGCCGCAGGTGAAGGGATCCAGGCGCAGGCCGATCGCCGGGCCGCCATAGAAGACCAGCAGCAGCTGCACGAAGTAGGGCGTGCCGCGCACCACGCTGATATAGGCGCGAGCCAGCCAGCGCAGCGGTGGCAGGCGGGCGGTCCGCAGTACCAGCAGCCCGGCGGCGATGAACAGGCCGAAGAAGAGGGCGCGGGCCGAGATATCGATCGTGACCCACGCCGCCTTCACCAGCAGCGGCGTGATGTCGATCATCAGGTTGATGTCCATGGTCCTGTGACCCCGTCGTTGTGATCATGCAAAGGGATGGCCAGGGTTCGGGCGCCAGCGCCGCTGGCGCCCTGTGCCATGGCGTTTTCTCAGTTGAAGTCGACCCCTTCGCCGATCCAGGTGTTGACGATCTCCTGGTAGGTGCCGTCCGCCCGTATCTCGGCCAGCGCCTCGTTGAGCGCCGCCTTGAGTTCCGGTGAGCCCTTCTGGACCGCGATGGCCGCCGGGAAGCGCGGCAGCTCGCCCACGTCGATCTGCTTGATGGGAAGGTCGTCCTCGTTGAGGGCGACATAGACGGGGATGTCATCGGCCACCATGACATCGATGCGGCCGGTGGTGAGGGCGTTGAGCATGTCCGGCAGCCCCTGGAAGGTCTGGTTGCGCCACCTGCCGTCGGCCATCTCGGTGGCCCACTGGTTGCCCGTCTCGCCAAGGGTGGAGCCGACGCGCTTGCCTTCGAAATCCTCGATGCTGGCGACATCGTCGGTTTCTTCCTTCACCCAGATGGACAGCCCGGAGCTGTAGTAGGGGTCGGTGAAGTCGACCGCCTTCTGGCGCTCCTCGGTGGCGCTCATGCTGCAGATGCAGGCATCGAAGCGACCGCCGGCCAGGGCGGCGACGATGCCGTTCCAGGGCGAGGTCTGGATATCGACCTCGACGCCCATCTTCTCGGCCAGCGCCTCGGCGATATCCACATCGAAGCCGACCAGGTTGCCGGCGGTGTCGACATAGCTGAAGGGCGGGTAGGCGCCGGAGTTGGCGACCTGGAACACATCCTCCTGGATGGCCGGGAGGTCACGGGCCTGGGCCGGCAGGGTTGCCAGGGCGGTGACCCCCAGCAGGGCCAGGGTGCCGACGAGGGGACGCAGAAAGGGGGTATTGTGCTTTTTCATATGAGTGCCTGCTTGTTGTTGGTGATGGTGCTGTGATGGGGGAGGTCGGCGCGAGGGCCTGGCTCTCCCGGTCGACGCCGGGGCGTCATGCAACGACTCCTAGGGTTCGTGGGTAGTAGGGCCTCCTCCTTCATCGATATGGTCGAAACGTGGGTGCCGTCATGGGCGTTCCAGCAGTACCGCAATGCCCTGGCCACCGCCGATGCAGGCGGCCGCACAGCCGTAGCGCCCACCTTCTGCATGCAGGATGCGGGCCAGGGTGCCGGCAAGCCGGATGCCGGTGGCGCCGAGCGGATGACCGAGCGCCAGGGCGCCGCCCCGGACATTGACCCGCGCGGGGTCGAGGCCCAGGGTCTGCATGGCATGCAGCGGTACCGCGCTGAAGGCCTCGTTGATCTCCCAGGCGTCGATATCCTCGATTGTCAGGCCGGTCGTTCTCAGGGCCTTTTCAATGGCAGCTGCCGCGCCGGCGCCCATGCGCTCCGGCATGACGCCACAATCCACTACCTGGACGACCCTCGCCAGCGGTGAGAGCCCGTGGCGGGTCAGGGCGTCCTCGGACATCATCAGCGCAGCCCCGGCTCCGGTGGTAAGCGGTGAGCTGTTGCCGGCGGTTATCTGGCCGCCTGCGACGAATGCCGGGTCGAGACCGGCCAGGCGCTCCAGGGTGGTACCGGGGCGGATGTTGGCGTCGCGGTCCACTACCTTACCGGCCGGATTGGTCAGCGCGAGGCGCTCGCCCTCGAACCAGCCGGCCTGTTCGGCCCGGGCGGCCCGCTGGTGGGAGCGCAGGGCGAAGGCGTCCATGGCCTCCCGGGATATCCCGCTTTCCCGAGCCAGACGCTCGGCAGTCAGGCCCATGTTCATGGCGACGCCCAGATCGAGTTCGTCGCCCCCCTGGAGGGCCTCGGGGACCGTCAGCACGCCTTCCTGGAAGAGGCTCGGTCCCATCGGCACGCGCGACATGTTCTCGAAGCCACCGGCCACGCCGGCCTGGATGGTGCCAGCCTGGAGCTCGCGAACCGTGCCACGCAGGGCCGCCAGGCTCGAACCGCACTGCTGGTCGATCTGCCGCGAGGCGCAGCCAAGCCCCAGTCGGGAGAGCCACTGCGGATAGCGGCCGCCGAAGCTCCACTGCTCCTTCACCGGCAGTGCGCAACCGACGCTCAGGTCCTGAATGGCATCGCCTTCGAGGGCGCTGCGGTCAAGCAGCGCCTCGATGACCTGGCCCAGCAGAACATCGCCGCGTTGGTCCGACCAGGCATCGACCTCAGGCTTGCGGGGATGGGCGCGGGTAAAGGCGCTGCGGGCGTAGTCGGCCAGATAGGCGTCTTTCATTCGCTCGGCTCCTCTTGTGTGGCCTGCTGTCCCCAGCGGTGGAGGAAGAGCGCATAGGTGGTCAGCACGTGGCGGATGGAGGCGATCTCCACGCACTCGTCCACGCCGTGGATGCGCTGTGCCACCGGGCCGTAGCAGGTGCCGTTGATCTCCCCGGAGACATGAAAGGCGCGCAGGTCGGTGGTGCAGGTGGAGAGGTAGTGGGCCGGCGGCTCCCCGAGCAGCGCCTCGTGGCACGCCGAGAGCAGCCGGATACCGGGGGTGTCCAGGTCGACCAGGTGCCCTTCGGAGCGGAAGCCGTGGAAGCTCACCCGGGGGGGCGGGGTGGCGTCGTCGAGTTCGGCGTGGCGGGTCGCGATCGTCTCGTGCACCCGTGCCATGGCATCGTCCGGGGACATGCCCGGGGGGAAGCCGACACGCCCCTCGAGCACGGCATGGGCCGGCACGCTGGAGGCCCAGTTGCCCCCCTCGATCCTGCCGATGCTGAGATTGAAGGGGTGGGGGTGGCCGTCGTAGGGCGTCGGGCGCGGCAGGGCATTGATCTCCGCCTCCAGCGCCTTGAGCGCCGGCAGGTACGCCTGCAGGGTCTCGATGGCATTGCGGCCGGCGGCGGTGTCGAGCACGTGGGCCGGCACCCCGTCGAGGCGCATGCGGAACCACAGCACGCCCACCTGGCCGCTGTAGATCCGCGCGCCGAAGGGCTCGGGGATCAGCACGAAGTCGCCGCCGTAACCCTGGTGCAGGCAGGCCAGGGCGCCGTTGCCGGTGCACTCCTCCTCGATCACCGTCTGCAGGGTCAGCGGGAAGTCGATCTCCACGCCGGCCTCGCGCACGGCCTGCACGGCCATCACCATGGCGGCGATGCCGGCCTTCATGTCGCCGGCGCCGCGTCCGTAGAGCCAGCCGTCCCGCTCCCAGGGTTCCCAGGGCGGATGGGTCCACATGTCGGTGGGCTCGGCGGGCACCACGTCCAGGTGGCCGTTGAACACCAGGTGCGGGCCCTTGGCCTCGGGGTTGAGCCGCGACACCAGGTTGTAGCGACCGGCGTTGTCCCACTCGGTGGGCGCCCGATGGGGGTGCTCGGCAAAGCCCGGGGCGTCCAGCGGCACCCGGGTGGCCGGCAGGCCGAGTCGCTCGAGGCAGGTTTCCATGGTGTCCAGCGCCCCGTGCTCCTGGCCCAGCACGCTGTAGCCGCGCACCAGGTCGCGGGTCAGCGCCAGGGTGTCGTCCATCAGCGCCTCGCAGGCGGCGACGATACGTGTCTCGGTGGCATCCAGCATCAGAACCTCCCCAGCCGTGTTTCGTCGATATGCAGCGGTGCTTCCGTGGCCGCCTGCAGGTCGGCAGGGTCGAGCCCCTCGGCGATGTCCACCACGGCAAGCCCCTCCGGGGTCACGTCCATCACCGCCTTGTCGGTGATGATGCGCGATACGCAGCCACGGGCGGTGAGCGGCAGACGGCAGCGCGCCAGGATCTTGGGGTTACCGTGCTTGTCGTTGTGGGAGCAGAGCACCACCAGCCGCCTGACCTTCTGGGCCAGCTCCATGGCGCCGCCTATGCCCGGCGAGAACTTGCCGGGGATCTTCCAGTTGGCCAGGTTACCCGCGGCGTCGACCTCGAAGGCGCCCATGAAGGTGAGGTCGACCCGGCTGCGACGGATCATGGCGAAGGAGGTGGCGCTGTCGAAGACGCTGGCCCCGGGGCGGGTGGTGATGTAGGCCCCGCCAGAGTCGATCATGTCGTGGTCCGGTGCCTCGCCCTCGCGCCGCGGGCGGCAGCCCAGCACGCCGTTCTCCGAGTGCACCAGCACCTCCATCTCGTCGGGCAGGTAGTGGAAGAGGCGGGTCGGCAGGCCGATGCCGAGGTTGACGATCTGGCCGGGAATCACCTCCCGGGCGGCCCGGGCCAGAATGCGCTGGGTATCAGAGGCCATGGGGGCGCACTCCCTGTTCGCTGGTGGCACGGTCGACCTGCACCACCTGGCTGACGAAGGCGCAGGGGGTGTGGATGGCATCGATGGGCAGCTCTCCCGGTGCGTCAAGACGGTAGGCCTGGGCGATCACCCGCTCGGCGGCCATGGCCATCAGCGGGTTGAAGTTGCTGGCGGTGGCGCGATAGATCAGGTTGCCGTAGCGGTCGGCCCGCTCGGCGTGCACCAGGGCGACGTCGGCGTGCAGGGCGGGCTCGATGCCCCAGGAGCGGCCGTCGATCTCGACCTCCCGGCGGCCCGCGGCGATCTCGGTGCCCTGGCCGATATCGGTGAGAAAGCCGCCGTGGCCGGCGCCGGCACAGCGGATCTTCTCGGCGAGTAGCCCCTGGGGGTGGAAGCGCACCTCGAGCCGCCCGGCATTCATCGCCTCGATGGCGCTGCGGTTGAGCCCCAGGTGGGAGGTGATCAGCCGCCTGACGCGGCCCGCCTCGATCAGCCTGCCGATGCCGATGCCGGGCTCGTTGGCGTCGTTCTTGATCAGGGTGAGCCCGCCCTGGCCGGATTCGAGCAGGGCATCGAGCAAGGCGAAGGGCGTGCCGGGCGAGCCGAAGCCGCCCACCATGATCGTCGCCCCCTCGGGGATGGCGGCCACCGCCGCCTCGATGTCGCGGACCTTCTCGGTGAGCAGCGTCATGACGTGCTGCCCTCCGTCGGCCGGGTGGTGGGGGCACCGGCCTCGTCGGCCAGCGCCTCGTCGAAGCGCGCCATGGCACGCGCCAGCCGCTCGAGCAGCACCTCCACCTCTCCGGCGGTGATGGTCAGCGGCGGGGTGACCAGGAAGTGGTCCCCGGCGACGCCATCCAGGGTGCGGCGGGGATAGACCAGCAGGCCCTCCTCCCGGGCCAGGGCGGTGATCTGGGCGAAACGGTGCTGCCCGGCGGGGAAGGGCTCGCGGGTTGCCGGGTCGGCCACCAGTTCCACCCCCCACAGCAGGCCGAGGCCGCGCACCTGGCCGACCCAGGCATGGCGTTCGGCGAGCACCCGAAGGCCGGCACCGAGCTGCTCGCCGCGCGCCCGGACGTTCTCCAGCAGCCCCTCGCGGCGGATCGCCTCGATAACGGCGAGGCCGGTGGCACAGGCCAGCGGGTTGCCGGCGTAGGTGTGGCCGTGCTGGAAGCCGCCGCTGGCCATGACCTCGGCGACGATGTCGCGGCGAGTCAGCAGTGCCCCCACCGGGTAGTAGCCGGCGCCCAGCCCCTTGGCGGTGACCAGCAGGTCGGGCGTCACGCCGTAGTGCTGGTAAGCGAACCAGGTACCGGTGCGGCCCACGCCGGTGAGCACCTCGTCGAGGATCAACAGGCAGCCGAACTCGTCGCACAGCGCCCGGACCCCCTTGAGGTAGCGCTCGCCCAGCAGCCGGCCGCCGGTGCTGGCGCCGCCCACCGGCTCGAGCACGACGGCGATGATCGACTCGGGCCCGGCGGCCTCGATCGTCGCCCGGGTCTCGGCCAGCACGCGGTCGACGTGGGCGTCGTCGTCGGCATCCCGGTGACGGTAGAAGTCCGGCCCCGGCACCTTGAGCGAGGCGTGGGTGAGGTCGGTGAAGGGGGCCTCCAGGGGCTGGTAGCCGGTGACCCCCAGCGCGCCCAGGGTGCTGCCGTGATAGGAGGGGCGCAGCGAGACGAAGCGGCACCGCTGCGGCTCGCCGCGGGCGACGACGTACTGCCGGGCCAGCTTGAGGGCCGACTCCACGGCCTCCGAGCCGCTGGAGACGAAGAACACCTTGTCGAGCGCGCCGTCGGTGAGCTCGACCAGGGCATGGCCCAGGGCCAGGGCGGGGGCGTTCTCGAACTGGGTACGGTAGGTGAAGGCGACCCGGTCGAGTTGGGCCAGCATGGCATCCCGAATGTCTTCGCGGCCATGGCCGAGGTTGCAGGAGATGGCGCCGGAGCAGCCGTCGAGGTATTCCTTGCCCTGGGTGTCCCAGAGGGAAACACCTTCGGCATGGCTGACTTCCGGCAGGGCGGGGCCGGCCTGATAGAACAGCGGAGAGTCGGTCATCGAGGCTTCCGTTTGTCGTTATGGTGATGAAGGAGGCTCGATGCAGTCTAGGTAGCACTGCTAAGATATTTCAATATATGATGTTTTTTTTGTATTCAATGAGTTCGAGTCATGGCAGATGTGACCATCCACTCCCTCAAGGCGCTGGCGATCTTCAAGACGCTGTACGAGGCGGGCAGCGCCTCCCAGGCGGCACGGACCCTGGGCATCACTCAGTCCGGGGTCAGCCGCTCGCTGGCCCAGCTGGAGGAGAACCTCGGGATCCAGCTGTTTCTGCGCGAGAAGAACCGCCTGGTGGCTACCCCCGAGGCCGGCGAGCTCTACGACGAGATCCTGCGGCTGATGGGCAACATCGAGGAGCTGCGCCACAGCGTGCTGGCGCTCAAGGAGTTCGGCACCTCGCGGCTGCGGATCGCCTCGATTCCCGGGCTGTCGTTCGGCTTCGTGCCGCGACTGGTGGCGGGGTTGCTGGCCAGTCATCCGAGCGTCAGCGTGAGCCTCGACATGATGTCGAGCCATGAGGTGCAACTGGCGGTCGAGTCGAGCCATGCCGATGTCGGTCTGGTGACCCTGCCGATGGCTTCGCCGGTGCTCAGAGTGGAGCCCTGGCTGGAAACCGAGGCGGTGTGTCTGCTGCCCAGTGGCCATCCGCTGGCTCAGCGCGATGGCATCGAGGTGGCGGATCTGGCCGGGCAGCACCTGGTCATCAGCAACCAGCCGAACTTGAGCAACAACCCGCTGCTCGAACTCATTGCTCAGCATGGTGTGCATATCGCTGGCAAGACCGAGGCCAATATCGGCACCATCGCGGCGTTGGTGGCCAACCGGGTAGGCATCACGGTGATGAATCCCATCACCGCAAGGGATCAGCTGTCGCCGCATGACGAGGTGGTCATGCGGCCCTTCGCACCGGTCATGACGTTTCGCTTCGGGCTGGTGTATCGCGATAACTGGAAGCATGCCCGCGCCCTGGGGTTCCTCCGTGAACGGGGGCGGGAGCTGGTGGCGGACTATACCGGGGAGCCGGTGGCCTGACACGACGAGCGGGGCTGCTCCCCGTCGGCATATCGGGCATGGCGCGCTTGCCTGGCGCATGGCATGGTCAGTCGATGACCCGTTACAGGATGGCACAATGATCACCTTTCACAGCGAGACCACCAAGCTGCGCCGGGCGCGCACCGAACTGGATGGCGGCCAGCTGGTCTCTCCCTACGAGTGTCCCGAACGCGTCGACCTGGTGCTCGAGCGTGTGCTCGAGAGCGGCCTTGGCGAGGTGCGTGAGCCGGCCGTCCACGGGCTGCAGCCCGTTCTGGCCGTGCACGACCGGGGGTATGTCGAGTTCCTCGAACGCTGCTGGGCGGACTGGGTCGCCGCCGGTCGCAGGGGCGAAGCGATTGCCTGGATCTGGCCCACCCGGACCATGCCGGCACGGGTCATCCCCGACCACATCGACGGCCGGCTGGGTCACTATGCGCTGGGGGCCGACACCTCCATCTGCGAGGGTACCTTCGAGGCGGCCATGGCCAGCAAGGATATCGCGCTCTCCGCGGTGGACCACGTGCTGTCGACCGGCGAGCCGGCCTTCGGCCTGTGCCGCCCGCCGGGCCATCATGCCGCCACCGACCAGTTCGGCGGCTACTGCTTCTTCAACAACGCCGCCATCGCCGCCCAGCGAGCGCTGGATGCCGGCCGGCGCCGAGTCGCCGTGCTGGATATCGACTTCCACCACGGCAACGGCACCCAGCAGATATTCTATGCCCGCGACGACGTGCTCTTCCTCTCCCTGCACGGCGACCCGCGGCACTGTTTCCCGCATTTCCTGGGGCATGCCGACGAAGTCGGGGAAGGGGACGGACAGGGCTTCAACGTCAACTACCCCATGGCGCCCGGGACCGACTATGCCACCTGGGTCCAGGCGCTGGAGGATGCCAAGCAGTGCATCCTCGATGCCGGTTGCGAGCTGCTGGTGGTCTCCCTGGGCGTCGATGCCTTCGAGCACGATCCCATCAGTGCCTTCCGGCTGGCCAGCGACGACTTCACCGACGTGGGGTGTCGGCTGGGGCAGCTGGGCCTGCCCACCGTCTTCCTGCTCGAGGGCGGCTACGCCGTGGCGGAGATCGGCCTCAATGCGGTGAACGTGCTGAGCGGGTTCGAGAAGAGCTGAGCCACACCGGCCGACAGGGATGGCATGCCCATCCCGATGCGGAAGCCCTCATGCCACGCATCGACGAGGGCAGCGCCCGGTCGATCGGCAGCGCCTCGCGGGTCAGGCGCCACCGGATCAACGAGGGATGACGATCTGGACCATCATCGAGAGCCGCAATCCGGCCTGCTCGGTCACGTGTCGCAGCGGGGCGGTGCAGGGCGGGTTGGCGAGGCCTTAGCCGGGCGCCGCTTCCCGCGGAGCGCCCCGGTCGCTAGAATGGGTGTCTTTCGTCGGGCGTCGGTCAGGCCATTGCGCGCCCTGGCGTTCCTCACTCCCAGCTGTCATCCGCTTCACCGCAAGGATCCCGCGCTGCATGAGCTATCAGGTTCTGGCCCGCAAGTGGCGACCGCGTACCTTCCATGAGCTGGTTGGCCAGGAGCATGTCCAGCGTGCGCTGGTCAATGCCCTGGATCAGGGGCGCCTGCATCATGCCTACCTGTTTACCGGGACCCGCGGGGTGGGCAAGACCACGCTGGCACGGATCCTGGCCAAATGCCTGAACTGCACGGCGAATGGCCAGGGCGATGCGGGCGTGACCTCGACGCCCTGCGGCGAGTGCGACAGCTGCCGCTCCATTGACGGGGGGCGCTTCGTCGACCTGATCGAGGTCGATGCCGCGTCACGCACCAAGGTGGAGGACACCCGCGAGCTGCTCGACAACGTCCAGTACGCGCCGACTCAGGGGCGCTACAAGGTGTACCTCATCGATGAGGTGCACATGCTCTCCACCAGCAGCTTCAATGCGCTGTTGAAGACCCTGGAGGAGCCGCCGCCCCATGTGAAGTTCCTGCTGGCGACCACCGACCCGCAGAAGCTGCCGCCCACGGTGCTGTCGCGCTGCCTGCAGTTCACCCTCAAGCATATGGCGCCCGAGCGAATCGTCGGTCATCTGGCCAGGGTGCTCGAGGTCGAGGGGGTGCCTTTCGAGGAGAGTGCCCTGTGGCTGCTGGGCAAGGCCGCCGAGGGCTCCATGCGCGATGCCATGAGCCTCACCGACCAGGCAATCGCCTTCGGTCAGGGTGAGGTGCGCCATGCCGACGTGGCGGCGATGCTTGGAACGCTCGACCATCGCCACGTGCTGGCGCTGGTCGAGGCGCTGGCCGCGGTGGATGCCCCTCGGCTGCTTGCCGAGGTGGCCGCCCTGGCCGAGCAGGGCCCGGACTTCGCCGCGGTACTGGATGACATCACCGGCGTGCTGCATCGCCTGGCCATTGCCCAGATGGTGCCCGAGGCCGTGGACAACGGCCATGGCGACCGCGAGGCGTTGCTTGAACTGGCCGCGCGCTTTACCGCGGAGGACATCCAGCTCTACTACCAGATTGGCATCCAGGGCCGCGGCGACATGGCGCATGCGCCGGACCTGCGCACCGCGCTGGAAATGACCTTGCTGCGCATGCTGGCCTTCCGCCCACAGGGCGTGCCGCGGCCCGCGCAGACGCCACTCCCCCTGCGTGGCCAGGAAGAGTCCGACGAGACGCGGTCGGGTCACGACGCCTCTTCCTCTGGCGAGCAGGGGGCCGAGGCGGCCGTGTCGCCCCGTCCCGCCCAGGAGCCGCCCGACACGCATCGTGCCGACGACGAGTCCCTGTCGCCCGGCCCGATGCCCGACGCGCCGTCCCCGACGCCGAGCGATGAGTTGCCCCCACGCGAAGTGCAGGGCGATCAGGCTGCGGCACACCCTGTAGCGGGCCCGCCCGTGGCCGGCGAGACGGCGCTGGCTGCGCCATCCGACCCGGCAAGCGACGCCGCGCCGGACCGAGCCGCGGCAGTCACCTCATCCGACCCGGCGATGCAGCAGGCGGAGACAGTGCCGGCGTCCGCCGAGGCGCCGGAGGCAGTGCCCCCGACGGCTCATCAGGCCCCTGCAGCCGGATGCTTCGCTCATGCCGACTGGCTGGCCCGCTTCGATTCGCTGGGGCTCGGCGGACTGACCCGCAACCTGGCCGCGCACTGTGTGGTCGAGACCGACGACGGCGAGCAGCTGACGCTGCGTCTCGATCCGTCTCAGGAGGCGATGCAGGCCGAGGTCCATGTGACGCGCATGCGCGAGGCGCTGGCGGCCATCGGGGTCGAGCGCCGTCTGGTCGTGGTGCCGGGCGCGCTGCCCGACGAGCTCGAGACGCCCAGGCAGCAGGCCGATCGTCTGGCCGCCCAGCGGCATGCCGAGGCGATTGAAGCCTTGAGCCGTGACCCCCATGTACAGAAACTGCAGCAGGCCTTCGGTGCGCGCTTGATCGAATCCACGGTCAAGCCCGCCGATGCCGAGGCACGCGGATGAGTCGCGCCGCTGCCGTCGATCACACCAACCACGAGAGGACTCCGCCATGATGAAGGGTGGAATGGGCAACCTGATGAAGCAGGCCCAGGAAATGCAGGAGAAGATGCAGCGCGTCCAGGAGGAGGTCGCCAAGGCCGAGGTCCAGGGCGAAGCCGGGGCCGGGATGATCACGGTGACCATGAACGGGCGCCATGATGTGAGCAAGGTCGACATCGATCCCAGCGTCATGGAGGAGGACAAGGAGCTGCTCGAGGACCTGCTGGCCGCCGCCGTGAACGACGCCGTGCGCAAGGTCGAGGCCAGCTCGAAGGCCAAGATGGAAGAGGCCACGGCGGGCCTCGACCTGCCGCCGGGCTTCAAGATGCCCTTCTGAGCGACACCGATATGGATCGCCGATGAGCTTTTCCCCGCTGGTCGAGAGACTGATGGAGTCGCTGCGCGTGCTGCCGGGTGTCGGACCCAAGACGGCTCAGCGCATGGCCATGCACCTGCTCGAGCGTGACCGCGACGGTGGCCGACGCCTGGTGGAGGTTCTGGGCGTCGCTCTGGAGCAGGTCGGCTACTGCCGCCGCTGTCGGACCCTCACCGAGGAGGAGGTCTGTAGCATCTGCGCGAGTGCGCGGCGTGATGAGGGGGTGCTCTGTGTGGTGGAGTCGCCCGCCGACCAGCTGGCCATCGAGGAGGCGGGCGGCTACCGCGGTCGCTACTTCGTCCTGCATGGCCACCTCTCTCCCCTGGATGGCATCGGTCCCGAGGACATCGGCCTCGATGAGCTCGAGGCTCGCGTCGGCGAGGGCGGCGTGGAGGAGGTGGTGCTCGCCACCAATCCCACCGTGGAGGGTGAAGCCACGGCCCACTATATAGCTGCTCAGCTTTCTCCCCTCGGCGTGCAGCTCTCGCGCCTCGCCTACGGTGTCCCCATGGGGGGGGAGCTCGAGTACGTCGATGGCGGCACCCTGAGCCGTGCCTTCAATGGTCGCCTGCCCTTTCGGGGCGAGTGACGTCCCTTTTCCCTGTCGGAAACCTGCATGCCACTGACCCCCGAGATTCGCTGGATCGATACTCCCGAGGCCCTGGATGCCGCCTGTGCCGAGGTGGCGTCAGCCGACGTCATCGCCCTGGACACCGAGTTCTTTCGCGAGAGCACCTTCCACCCGGTGCCGGCGCTGATCCAGTTCACTGCGGGTGGCCTCGCCTTCCTGGTGGACCCCCTGGCGGTGGCCTGTACCGAGGCCTTCCGGTGCCTGCTCTCGTCGGGTCCCCTCAAGCTGCTGCACGCCTCCAGCGAGGACCTCGAGGTCTTTGCGCACTGGGCCGGCGTGCCGGTCGCGCCGCTTGTCGACACCCAGATTGCCCAGTCGCTGCTTGGCGAGGTGCCCTCCATGGGCTACCAGAAACTGGTGGAGACCTGGGTCGGCGAGACGCTGCCCAAGGACGAGACGCGTTCCGACTGGCTCAAGCGCCCGCTGAGCGAGACCCAGCGGCTCTATGCCGCTCTCGACGTGGTCTACCTTTTGAAGGTATGGCAGCACCAGCACGAGGCGCTGCAGCAGCAGGGGCGACGGGCCTGGGTCGAGGCAGACTGTGCCGATCTGGTGGCCCAGTCGGCCCGCAGCGAGTCGGCCGATGGCCAGTGGTATCTGCGCCATCGCCAGCTGTGGCGGTTATCGCCGCGCCAGGTGGAAGCCTATCGGCGCCTGACTCGCTGGCGCGAGGGGGAGGCGCGGCGCCGCGATGTGCCACGGGGCTGGCTGGTGCCCGACCGGCTGCTCTACGCCATCGCCGAGCAGCTGCCGGAGAACCGCTATGAACTGGCCCGGGTCGAGGGCCTCAAGCCGCCCCTGGTCAAGCGCGAGGGCGATGAGCTCCTCAAGCGGGTACGCGAGGCCTTGAACGTCGATGAGCGTGAGCTGCCGCCAGCGCCCCTCTCACCCATGGCACCCGAGTTCAAGAAGCGCCTCAAGGCGCTGAAGAAGGTGGTGAGTGCCGAGGCACAGGCGCTCGGCGTGGCGCCTGAGGTGCTGCTTAAGCGGCGGGACCTGGAGGCCCTGGTGAGCGCTGATCTCACGGGCCAGGCGCTGCCGCTGCCCGGAGGCTGGCGTGGCGATCGACTGAATGCGGGCCTGGTGGCGGCCCTCGAGGAGGTAGCCGATGAACGATGATCGCATGCGGGGGGACAAGCTGCTGTGCGAGGTCTTCAAGAGCTCGCGCAAGGAACAGATGTATCTCTACGTGGACAAGCGCCAGGGGCTCGAAGATGTCCCTGCGGCGCTGCTCGAGCCGTTCGGCAAGCCGCTGCCGGCCATGACCCTGATCCTCACTCCGGAGAAGTCCCTGGGCCGAGCCAGGGCCACGGAGGTCATGGCCGCCATCCGCGACAAGGGCTACTACCTGCAGATGCCGCCGGCCAAGGAAGACTATCTGCTGGACCTCTATCGCACCCCCACCGAAGCGAAGTACTAAACTGCACAGGGCAGTGGCGACGATGATGCGTCTCCATCACGGCGCGACCTACCATGTTGGGAGCTCAGTTCACTGAGCGATTGGCGCCGCCAGGTGCCCGGCATAGCGCGATGCATCGCACAGTCCCTTGGGCGCCTACGATAATCAGGAGATGTTATGAGAGAGCGCTTCTGGGAGCGCTTCGATCTTGCGGAGCTCACCGACGAGGAGTGGGAGGCGCTCTGTGACGGCTGCGGCCAGTGCTGCCTGCTCAAGTTCCAGGACGAGGAATCCGGCGACCTGGCGGTGCTCAATGTCGCCTGCGAGCTGCTGGATATCCACAGCTGTCGCTGCAGCGACTATGCGAATCGCTTCGCGCGGGTGCCCGACTGCACGCAACTGACCCCCGAACGCATCGACGACTTCCGCTGGCTGCCGCGGTCCTGCGCCTATCGGCGAGTGGCGGAAGGGCGCAGGCTTGCCGCCTGGCACCCGTTGATCGCCGGCGGGCCGGAGCGCATGCACCGCAAGGGCATCAGCGTTCGCAGCTTTGCCGTCTCGCAGCGCGAGGTCCCCGAGCACGAGCTCGAGGATCACATCATCGCCATCCTGCCCATCGATAGCTGAGCGCTCAGCCCTCTCGGTGCTCGAGCCCCAGTGCCCAGAGGATGAAGGCATCCTGGCGGGCGTTGTCGTGCCAGGCCTTGAAGCGACCCGAGGCCCCGCCGTGCCCCGCGGCCATGTCGGTCCGCAGGAGGATCGGGCGGCGATCCGCGGGGCGGCCTTCCGCGGGGCGGCCTTCCGCGGGGCGGCCTTCCGCGGGGCGAGCATCGTTCGAAGCGCGGCCCTCACCGGCCTGGTCGCGGCTCAGTTCCTTGAGGCGGGCATAGAGCTTGGCGGGTTCCCAGTAGGGCACACGGGTGTCGTGCCAGCTGCCCTGAAGGAAGACCGCCGGCCAGGGCTGCGCCGAGAGATTGTCCAGCGGCGAGTAGCTGCCGATGTGTCGTTGTGCCTCGGGTTCGCGGGGGTCGCCCCACTCGGTGTATTCCGCGGTGGTGAGCGGCAGGTCCGGGTTCTCCATGGTGCGCAGCACGTCGACGAAAGGCACGTCCAGTACCGCAGCACAGAAGGCCTCGGGGGCCAGGTTGAGGCTTGCGCTGACCAGCAGCCCCCCGGCACTGGCGCCATAGGCCGCTATGCGCTCGCCGTCGCTGACCCCTTTCTCGACCAGGGCGTCGCGGGCGGCCAGGAAGTCGTGGAAGCTGTTCACCTTGTGTTCCAGCTTGCCGGCCAGGTACCAGGGCTCCCCGCGGTCGCCACCGCCGCGCACATGTGCCACGGCAAAGGCTGCGCCGCGTGCCAGCAGCTCCAGCCGGGCAACCGAGAACCAGGGGTCGAGCACCTCGCCGTAGGCGCCATAGCCATAGAGCAGTGTCGGCAATGGGTGGCCGGCCAGGTCGGCGCGCATGACCACCGAGACCGGCACCCGCTCACCGTCGTGCGAGGTCGCCCAGAGCCGCTCGCAGACCAGCTGTTCGGGCCTCAGGTTGCCATGGATGGGCTGCTGCTTGAGCAGGTGTCGCCGGCCGCTGTCGAGGTCATGCTCGAGCCAGGTCACCGGCAGCGTGAAGGACTCCTCGCGCAGGCGCAGGCAACGGGTAGCGAAATGGGGCATGTCACCCAGTGCCAGGCTGCAGGGCTGTTCCGGAAGCGGCAGCCGCTCGTCGCGGGTGACGGCATGGTCGGCATCCAGCTCGAGGACGCGCAGGTGAACCTGGGCTTCGTGGTGGTCGCGCTCGGTGATCACCAGGCCCCAGTCGAAGGCGTCGACGCCTTCCAGGGTATCAGCGTCGCGATGGGCGACCAGCGGAGTCCAGTGGTCGGCGGGGTCTGATGCGCCCAGCTGCTGCTCCGGCAGAACGTCCAGTTGGAAATGCGTGGCCTGTCGGTTGTGCAGCACATAGAAATGCCCCGGGCGGTGGTCCAGGGCGTATTCGACCCCGCTTTCCCGGGGGCGAAAACAGCGTGGCACGCTGTCCGGCGCCCGGGCGGGGATCAGGTGGCTCTCGCTGGTATCCTTGGAGGCGCTCTCCAGGATCAGCCACTCACGCGAGCGGGTCTTGCCGAGTCCCAGCCAGAACTCCGGGTCCTCCTCGTGCAGCACCAGAGCCGGCTTGCCGGCCTTGCCGTCCGTCAGCGGCAGGCGCCAGATGCTCTCGGGGCGCTGGGTGGCATCATAGCGGGTAAAGAGCAGGGTGGTGTTGTCCTCGGCCCAGCCGATCTCGGGGCCGATCTGTTCGAGCAGGATGCCGGGGGCTCCGTCGGGCAGGCGCTTCAGGTAGAGGGTGTAGGTCTCGTCGCCACGGGTGTCCTCGGTCCATGCCAGCCAGGCCTCGTCCGGGGACAGCGCCATGTCGCCCACCTCGAGGAAGTCCTGCTGACTGGCCCTGGCTTGCAGGTCGAAGATGCGCTCCGCGGCATCGGGGTCGCCATTGGGATGACGCCACCACACCGGATAGTCGGCATCCACCGCCGTCTCGCTCCACACCGTGTAATGATCCAGAGGCGTTCTCAACCCGTGCACGGCCAGTTCCCGTCGCGCCAGGTGGCCGTGGTAGAGGCGTTCGACCAGGTCATCAAAGGGGGAGAGCCAGCAGCGCGACTCTTCGTTGGCAGCCTCCAGGAAAGCGGTGACGCTGGGGTCGTCACGATTCTCCAGCCAGTGCCACGCCGGGTCATCGGCATGGCGGAAGCGGGTGACGGGGTCGTCGGCAGGCATTTCGGGGGCGCTGTTACGCGGCGGCTGTGCTTTCATTGCGCGAGATGTACCATACTCAGTGTGTTTTCAAGAACGTGCGTCGTGGACGCACAGGTCGCGAGGTCGTGATGCTGATTTCGGATTCGATGTCCCTACTATGGCTTGTCTATATCGTGTTGTCGCTGGTGGTGCTGCTGACCGGCTACCTGGGACTGGCCTTCCTGCCGCGGTTGCCGCGGCTGGTGATGACCTGGCTGGTGGCCGGCGTGATGTGGGTGCCAGCCCATTTCCGTCTGCCGCTGCTCGAGGAGGGGGAGTTCTACGCCGGTTTTGCACCAGCGGTGATGGTCGCGGCCGTCTCCTTCCTCGAGGGGAATGGGGCGGCCCTCATGCCGGCGGCTGCACTGGTCGCGGTAGGTGCCGGTCTGGGCTGCCTGGTGGGGCTGCTGCTGTGGTGGCGTGGGCGCCATCGTCACACCCTCGCCGAAGATGTCGGCGCGGACCGCCATGATGAGGCGTCCGCCGGCTTCCGACGTGGTAGCCGGGACGAGCGCCAGGAGCCGGTGATCGGCTAAGGAGCCCCGATGGGCGCGTATGGCATGGAAGGGCCCTTCGTCCGGATACCCTGGATACTGGCCATGGGCTGTGCCCTGTGGCTTTGGGCGAGCCAGGTGCCGGCACAGGTCGAGGGTCAGGAGCGGCCGGATGTCCGGGTGGTGGTCGATGTTTCCGGCAGCATGAAGGAGAACGACCCCGACCGTCTGGCACTCAGCGCCCTGGATATGCTGGTGGCGCTCCTCCCCAACGGCGCCTCGGCGGGTGTCTGGACCTTCGGTGAGACCGTCGACAATCCCCTGCCGCTGGGCGAGGTGGATGCGCTCTGGCGGGAACGGGCCATGGCCCTCCCGCCGGCACTGCAGGATTACCAGCAGTACACCGATATCGAGGTGGCGCTGGGCGAGGCGGCACGGGCCGAGGCCAACGGCTGGCGGCATCTGGTGCTGCTCACCGACGGCGTGATCGACCTGCCACCGGCCCGCGGGACCAAGCCCGGGGTGGACGATGCCTCGCGGCGTCGCCTGGTGGATGACCTGGCCCCGGCGCTGGCCGACCAGGGGGTGAGCATCCATGCCATCGCCTTCTCCGACCAGGCCGATCTGGCCCTGGTCGAGCGACTGGCCCAGACCACCGGCGGGTTGGCGGCCCTGGCGGAGAACCCCGAGCGGTTGCTGGGTGCCTTCCTGGATATCGTCGAGCGTATCTTCCCGGCCGATCAGGTGCCACTGGAAGCGGGACGCTTCGTCATCGACGATGCCGTTGAGACCTTCTCGGCGCTGGTCTTTCACGAGCCCGACGATGCGCCCCTGACCCTGGTTGCGCCGGACGGTACGCGTTACCGGGCCGACGATGCGCCGGCTGACGTGCGCTGGCGGGTGGAGCCGCGCTTCGATCTGATCCGGATCCCCGAGCCTCAGGTCGGCGAGTGGCGCCTCGAGGGGGCGATAGGCGAGGGCAGCCGTATCAATGTCGCCTCCCCGCTTCATCTGCGAACCGCGGATCTTCCGGCCACCCTCTACCTGGGCTTCGATGTCCCGGTTGAGGCCTGGGTGGAGCGCAATGGCGACCTTCTCAGCGATAGCAGCGACGCCTTGAATCTGTCGGTCTCACTGCAGGATGCACAGGGGAAGGTGCAGTCGCGAGTCATGCTGCAGGCAGAGGCGGGGCGCTTCCGTGGACGACTGCCGGCGCCGGCCCTGACCGGCAATGGACGTCTGGTGATTCGCGCTGAAGGGGAGGCCTTCCAGCGCCAGCGGGTGCAGGCAGTGAACGTGCTGCCGGCTATCGGGGCGGTGCATCGCCCCCGGGAGAACCGGGTCGTGCTGGCCGCCGAGCATCCCCGGCTGAATCGCGACAACACCACGATTCAGGCTGAGCTCCAGGGCGAGGTACTCGACGCACACGCCGTCGGGGCCTCGCGCTGGCATCTCGAGCTGCCCGAGCTCGACGAGACGCTGAGCCGTCCGCTGTTGCTCAACGCCACCATCGAGCTGGATGGTGAAGTCCGCGAGCTGGCCTTGCCCCGCCTGATACTCAATCCCGAGGGCCGGGTCGGCATCGACCTGGCGGACGTGGCGGGGCCGACGCTGGGTACCGAGCGCGTCGCCGAGGGGGAGCAACGCGGCGGGTCGCAGCCTGCCCAAGAGTCCTCGGCAGACAATGCCGCCGACCGCTTCGTGGCCTGGGCCAATCGCCTGCCCCAGGCAGCGCGTGATCTATGGCAGGAGGGAGTGCCGGGCCTGCAGCGGCATTGGGAGGCGCATCGCCGCGACCCGCGTCTGTGGGGTGCCGTGGGGCTTATAGTGCTTGCATGGCTGGTGGTCAGCCTGATCCGGCGTCGCCGTGCGCGGCCTCCCGTGCAACGGGAGGAACCCCATGTGTGAGCTCCTGGGCATGAGTGCCAATGTGCCCACGGATATCTGCTTCAGCTTCACCGGCTTCCTGCACCGGGGCGGAGGGACCGGGCCGCATCGCGATGGCTGGGGCATCGCCTTCTACGAGGAGGGCGGCTATCGCGACTTTCGCGACCCCCATCCATCGGTGCATTCACCGATTGCCCGGCTGATCTGCGAGTATCCGATCAAGTCGAATATCGTCATCAGCCATATTCGACAGGCCAATGTCGGCCAGGTGCGCCTGGCCAACACCCATCCCTTCGTCCGCGAGATGTGGGGACGTCCCTGGTGCTATGCCCACAATGGCCAGCTCGCCGACTGGCAGGCCCTGCCGCACTCCTTCTACCGTCCAGTGGGGAGTACCGACAGCGAGCATGCCTTCTGCTGGCTGCTTGGTGAGCTGCGTGGCGCCTTTCCCGACCCGCCGCAGGACGATGCCCAGCGACATGTTCTCTGGCGAAGGCTCCACGAGCTCTGTGAACGGCTGAGAGGGCTGGGGGTCTTCAATCTGCTGCTGGCCGATGGTGAATATCTCTATACCTTCTGCTCCACCCGGCTGGCCCACATCACGCGGCGGGCGCCCTTTGGCAGGGCAAGCCTGTCGGACGCCGAGCTGACGGTGAATTTCGCCGAGCATACCACGCCCGATGACGTGGTCTCGGTCATTGCCACCGAGCCGTTGACCGACAACGAGGCCTGGGTTCGCATGGCCCCTGGCGAGCTGCTGGTCTGGAAGGCGGGACGGATCCAGGCGCGGTTTCAAACGTAAGTTTCAATCGTTTGTTTTACAGTCGCGAAGCCGCTGGTATAAGGTGGCCGCAGAGAACAACAAGTCGCTGATGACATCAGCCGCAGCGTGGAGACTGCCAATGAGCGAAAACGCCAAGCCCGCCATCCTGACCGGTCAGCCCCTGGAGGGACTCGATGACTATGCCACGGTGATGGATGTCTTCCACTCCTCCGTGGCGCGCTTTGCCGACAAGCCGGCATTCAGCTGCATGGGGCAGGTGCTGACCTATGCTGAACTGGATCGTCTCTCCGGTGACTTTGCCGCCTGGCTGCAGCAGGAGACCACGTTGCAGCCGGGGGATCGCATCGCCATCCAGCTGCCCAACGTGCTGCAGTTCCCCGTCGCGGTCTTCGGTGCCCTGCGGGCGGGGCTGGTGGTCGTCAACACCAATCCGCTCTATACCGAGCGGGAGATGGCCCACCAGTTCAAGGACGCCGGGGTCAGCGCGATCGTCATCCTGGCCAACATGGCCGACAAGCTCGAACGGATCCTCGAGCGCACCGATATCCAGCATGTGGTGGTGACCGAGCTCGGTGACCTGCACGGTGTCCCGAAGCGCCAGCTGATCAATGCCGTGGTCAAGTACGTCAAGAAGATGGTGCCGGCCTACTCGCTGCCCGGTGCGACGCCGCTTCGACAGGCCCTGAAGGCAGGCGCCGGGCGGCGTCACCAGGAAGTGGCACGTGAGTCGGACGACATTGCGGCGCTGCAATACACCGGTGGCACCACGGGGCTGGCCAAGGGTGCCATGCTGACCCACCGCAACCTGGTGGCCAACATGCTCCAGGCGCGTCAGGCCATCGGTCCGGCGCTGACCGATGGCGCCGAGACCATCATCGCACCGCTGCCCGTCTACCATATCTATACCTTCACGGTGAACTGCCTGTTCATGATGGAGACCGGCAACCACTCGGTGCTGATCACCAACCCCCGCGACCTGGACACCTTCATCAAGACCCTCAAGGGGGTCTCCTTCACGGGCTTCATCGGTCTCAACACCCTCTTCAATGCCCTTTGCAACCGCGAGGATTTCCGCCGGCTCGATTTCTCCCGGCTGCACCTGACGATCTCCGGCGGCATGGCCCTGACGCGGGCCGCCGCGCAGCGCTGGGAAGAGGTCACCGGCTGTCCGGTCGCCGAAGGCTATGGCCTGACCGAGACCTCACCCATCGTCAGCTTCAACCCGGTGGATGCCATCCAGCTTGGCACCATCGGCAGGCCGGTGTCGGGCACCGAGGTGAAGGTCGTCGATGCCGATGGCCAGGATGCGCCCTTCGACGCCGCCGGTGAGCTCTGTGTCAGGGGCCCTCAGGTGATGAAGGGCTACTGGAACCGGGGCGATGAGACCGCGGCTGTGATCGATGACCAGGGCTGGTTTCATACCGGGGATATTGCCGTGCTCCAGTCGGATAGCTATATCCGCATCGTCGACCGCAAGAAGGACATGATTCTGGTCTCGGGCTTCAACGTGTATCCCAACGAGATCGAGGATGTGGTGGCGGCCCATCCGGGGGTGATCGAGTCCGCCGCCGTGGGGGTGCCCGACGAGACCAGCGGCGAGGCGATCAAGCTGTTCGTGGTCGCCCGGGACGAGACCCTGGATGCCGAGACCTTGCGGGCCTGGTGCAAGAAGGACCTGTCGGGCTACAAGGTGCCCAGGTACGTGGAGTTTCGCGACGATCTGCCCAAGACCAACGTGGGGAAGGTGCTTCGCCGTCAGCTTCGTGATGAGCAACACCAGGCGCCATAGCTCGCGTTTCACGACCCGATAGCCACGCTTGATGATCGCGATTAGGCGTCGCCGTGACCTCGGCGTTACAATGCAGGGCCCGTTCCGGACGTTCCGGGCGGGCCGCTTTGTTGCTGATCGTGACCCGGAGACGATTGTCGAGACCGTGACCACCGAGACCCACCCTGCCCCCGCCGCGAACGCTAAGGAAGCCGCCGAGCTCGACGCCCTGACTCGCGACCTCAATGACGCCCTGCGACGTGACGTCCCGACCCTGGACAAGCGCCTGCGCGGGCTGCGCCGTCGCCTCAGGGAGGGCAAGCCCGTGGACCGGGGACTCGCCGAGGTGCGACGTGCCCTCGAGCGTTCGCGGCAGCAGGTGGAACGACGTCGGACTCGGCCGGTGGCCCTCGAGTACCCCGCCGCCCTGCCCGTGGCGGAGCGCCGGGCGGATATCCTCGCGGCCCTGCGCGAGCACCAGGTGGTGGTGGTGGCCGGCGAGACCGGCTCGGGGAAGACCACCCAGCTGCCCAAGCTCTGCCTCGAGCTGGGCCTGGGGCGGCGCGGGCTGATCGGCCACACTCAGCCGCGACGCCTGGCGGCGCGCTCGGTGGCCAGTCGCCTCGCCGAGGAGCTCAAGGTGCCGCTGGGCGAGCAGGTGGGCTACCAAGTGCGCTTCACCGACCAGAGCAGCGACGACACCCTGGTCAAGCTGATGACCGACGGCATCCTGCTCGCCGAGACTCGCCACGACCCGGACCTGATGCGCTACGAGGCGATCATCATCGACGAGGCCCACGAGCGCAGCCTCAACATCGATTTCCTGCTCGGCTACCTCAAGCGCCTGACCGCTCGGCGTCCCGACCTCAAGGTGATCATCACTTCGGCGACCATCGACGTGACCCGCTTCGCCGAGCACTTCGGGCGCCCCGATGATCAGGGGCAGCTTCAGCCGGCGCCGGTGGTCGAGGTCTCGGGACGCACCTACCCGGTGGAGGTGCGCTATCGGCCGCTGGTGCGCGATGACGACGACGAGGAGGATCGCACCCTGCAGGAGGGCATCCTCCATGCCGTGGAGGAGATCGAACAGGTCGAGCGCGACAATCGCTGGTTCCATGGCCCGCGTGACATCCTGGTGTTCCTGCCCGGCGAGCGCGAGATCCGTGAGACCGCCGATACCCTGCGCCGCGCCGACCTCAAGGGCACCGAGATCCTGCCGCTCTACGCGCGGCTCTCCAATGCCGAGCAGAACCGTGTCTTCGCCTCCCATGCGGGACGGCGCATCGTGCTCTCCACCAACGTGGCGGAGACCTCGCTCACCGTGCCGGGCATCCGCTACGTCATCGACCCGGGCCTGGTTCGCCTCAGCCGCTACAGCTACAAGGCCAAGATCCAGCGCCTGCCGGTGGAGCCGGTCAGCCAGGCCAGCGCCAACCAGCGCAAGGGACGCTGCGGGCGCGTGGCCGAGGGGGTCTGCATTCGTCTCTACGACGAGGAGGACTTCCTCGCCCGGCCCGCCTTCACCGACCCCGAGATTCGCCGAACCAACCTCGCCTCGGTGATCCTCTCGATGCTGTCGCTGAAGCTCGGTGATATCGAGGCCTTCCCCTTCGTGGATCCGCCGGATTCGCGCTTCGTCACCGATGGTTTCCGGCTGCTGTTCGAACTGGGCGCGGTGGATGCCGGCAATCGTCTGACCCCGCTGGGACGCAAGCTCTCGCGGTTGCCCATCGACCCGCGGCTGGCCCGCATGGTGCTGGCCGGCGCCGAGCAGGGCGGGCTGCGCGAGGTGCTGATCGTGGTCGCCGGCCTGGCGGTGCAGGACCCGCGCGACAGGCCGGCCGACAAGCGCGAGGCGGCCGACCAGGCCCACCGTCGCTGGCAGGACCCGGATTCCGACTTCGTGGCCCTGCTCAACCTCTGGCATGGCTTCGAGGCCGCCCGGGAGGCGCTCTCCGGCAACCGGCTGCGACGCTGGTGCAAGGAGCACTATCTCAACTATCTGCGCCTGCGCGAGTGGCACGACACCTTCCGCCAGTTGCGCCAGCTGCTGCGCGACATGGAGATCGAGGTGCCGCCGCCGGCCTTGCGTCCTGTCGTCGATGCCCCGGACAAGGATGACAAGGCGCGCCGTGAAGCCCGCCGAGAACGTGCCGTGGCCCTGCACAAGGCCCTGCTCACCGGGCTGCTCTCGCACCTGGGGCAGCTCACGGAGAATCGCGAATACCTGGGCGCCCGCAACCGCAAGTTCCTGATCCATCCGGGCTCGGGGCTGGCCAGGAAGTCGCCCAAGTGGGTGATGGCCTTCGAGCTGGTCGAGACCAGCCGGCTCTTTGCGCGTACCGTGGCCAGGATCGAGCCGCAGTGGATCGAGCCCCTGGCCGGCCATCTGGTGAAGCGCTCCCATGCCGAGCCGCACTGGGAGATGAAGCGCGCTCAGGTGGTCGCCACCGAGCAGGTGACGCTCTTCGGTCTGCCGATCGTCACCGGGCGCAAGGTGCACTATGGTCCCATCGCCCCGCAGGAGTCCCGGGAGCTGTTTATCCGTCGGGCGCTGGTGGAGGGCGAGTTCAAGACCAAGGGCGAGTTCTTCGCCCACAACCGGGCGCTGGTGGAGGAGGTCGAGGACCTCGAGGACCGGGCCCGCAAGCGCGATATCCTGGTCGACGAGGAGACGCTGTTCGCCTTCTACGACGAGCGCATCCCCGAGGACATCGTCAATGGCAAGGGGTTCGAGGCCTGGCGCCGCAAGGCCGAGCGCGACACGCCCGATATCCTCAAGTTCGATCGTGGGGCCCTGCTGGCACGGGAAGCGGGCGAGGTCACCGAAGCCGACTATCCCGATGAACTGATGCTGGGGGGGGTGCGCTATCCGCTCTCCTATCACTTCGAGCCGGGGGCTGCGGACGACGGAGTGACGCTGACCGTGCCGGCCGCCATGTTGCCCCAGCTGCCTCTCGCGCGACTCGAGTGGCTGGTACCGGGGCTGCTGCGCGAGAAGTGCATCGCCCTGATGAAGTCGCTGCCCAAGTCGGTGCGTCGGCAGGTGGTGCCGATCCCCGACTGGGTCGATGCTGCCCTGGAGACCATGACACCGGAGGACGTGCCGCTTACCGAGGCGCTGGGCGAGTTCCTGCGCCGCAAGACCGGGGTCCGGCTGCATCCCGATGACTGGCGCCTCGATCAGCTTGAACCGCATCTGCTGATGAACCTGCGGGTGGTGGACCACCAGGGCCATACCCTGGGGCAGGGCCGCGATGCGCGTGAACTGGAGCGCCGCTTCGAGGCCGCCGCCGGGGAGGGCGCCCGGGCCCTGGCCGCTCAGGCGAGCAGCGAAGGCGAGCTCGAGGCCCTGCCCGAGACACCCTTGCCCGAGTCCCGGGTCACCACCCAGGCCGGCATCCGGGTGGAGGCTTATCCGGCCCTGGTGCCCGTCGCCGAGGCCTTTCGGGTCGAGCTCTTCGACCACCCCGACAAGGCCCGCGAGGCCCATCGCCGCGGCGTGGTCCGGGCGGCCATGGAGCGCCTCCCCGATGAGGTGCATGCCATCGAACGCCTCAAGGGGCTGGAGACCTGTGCCTTGCTGTTTGCCAAGGTTGGCAGCAAGCGACAGCTCATCGAGGACGTGGTGGCCGGCGTGTTCCGCCAGGTGGTGGCCACCGACCCGCTGCCGCGCTCGCGGAGCGAGCTGGAGCAGCGCCTCGAGGCACGGCGCGGCGACCTGGTGCAGCGAGCAGAGACGCTGGTGGGGACGCTGGAGGAGGCGCTGAAGGGGCATTTGGCCGTGACCAAGGCGCTGAAGGGGCAGCTGAACCTGGCCCTGGCCCTGGTCTACAGTGACCTCAAGGCCCAGATGCAGCGGCTGGTCCATCCCGGTTTCGTCAGCGAAGCCGGGGAGTGGCTCGAGGAGTACCCCCGCTACATGGAAGCGGCGCTGATTCGTCTGGAAAAGGCACCGCGGGAGCGCATGCGTGACCAGATGCACATGCAGGAGGTCCAGGACTTCGAGGCCCGGCTGGCCGCTCGCCGCGACAGCGCGCGTCGCGGCGGTGTGGAAGACCCGGCTCTGGTGGCGTTCGGCTGGTGGATCGAGGAACTCAGGGTCTCGCTCTTCGCCCAGCAGCTGGGCACGAGGTTCCCGGTCTCCACCAAACGCCTCGAGAAGCGCTGGATGGAACTCACAGGGAGAGCAGCATGAGCCAAGTGGTGATTACCGGGACGGGTCTCTTTACCCCGGAGCACGCCATCGACAACGCGGCCCTGGTGGCCTCGTTCAATGCCTGGGTGGATGCCGAGAACGCCCGCCACGCCGATGCTATCGCCGTCGGCGAGCGTGAGCCGCTGCCGCACTCCAGTACCGAGTTCATCGTCAAGGCCTCGGGCATCCACAGCCGTTACGTGCTCGATGCCGAGGGTATCCTCGACCCGACCCGCATGCGTCCGCGTCTGCCCAGGCGCGGCAATGACGAGCCCTCCGTCCAGTGCGAGATGGGCCTGGCCGCGGCGCGCGAGGCTCTCGATGCGGCGGGTGTCGAGGCGGCCGACATCGAGATGGTCATCGTCGCCTGTTCCAACCTGGAACGTCCCTATCCGGCCGTTGCGGTAGAGCTCCAGGACGCGCTCGGCGCGGGCGGCTACGCCTTCGACATGAACGTCGCCTGCAGTTCGGCGACCTTCGCCATCGAGACCGCCGCCAACGCCATCCGCGCCGGAAGCGTCAAGCGAGCGCTGGTGGTCGACCCGGAGATCTGCTCGGCGCACCTCAACTTCCGGGACCGCGACAGCCACTTCATCTTCGGTGATGCCTGTACCGCCATCGTGCTCGAGAATGATGCAGTCGCCACGGCCGCGGAGCGCTTCGAGATCCTCGGTACCCGTCTGGTGACGCGCTTCTCCAACGCCATTCGCAACAACGCCGGCTTCCTTGACCGGGTCACCGACAGCGACCCGCAGGCCGTCGACAAGCTCTTTGTCCAGGAGGGGCGACGCGTCTTCAAGGAGGTCTGCCCGCTGGTAGCGGCGCTGATCATCGACCATCTCGCGAGCCTCCAGCTCGCTGGCGACGACCTGACGCGGCTGTGGCTGCACCAGGCCAACCGTCACATGAACGATCTCATCGCGCGGCGCGTGCTGGGCCATGATCCGAGCCCCGCACAGGCACCGATCATCCTCGATCGCTATGCCAACACCAGCTCGGCGGGCTCGATCATCGCCTTCCACCTGCACCGCCACGACCTGCCGCAGGGTGCGCTCGGGGTGGTCTGTTCCTTCGGCGCGGGATACAGTGCCGGCAGCGTGGTGGTGCGTCGCCAATGAGCGTCATGACAGGGAATCGCTGGGAGGCGAGCAAGCCGATGAAACACGGTATGACGAGGTGCGCCGGACGGGCAGCGCTGGTTCTTCTTCTGGTGACCACCGCGGGATGTGCCGCCAGTGGCGAGGTACAGGAGCGACATCCTGACGATCCCTGGGAGGGGGTCAACCGCAAGGTGTTCGCCTTCAATGAGGTGGTTGATCGCTACGCGCTCAAGCCGGTCGCCCGGGCCTATCGCTTCATCACCCCGGACCCGGTGGAGACCGGCGTGGGCAACCTCTTCTCGAATCTGGGGGAGCCGCGTACTGCCCTGAACAGCCTGCTGCAGGGAAAAGGGACCAATGCCAGCGTGGCCACCGGTCGCTTCCTGATCAACTCCACCGTCGGTATCGGCGGGCTGTTCGACGTCGCCTCGCGAATGGAGATTACCGGCCGCGAGGAGGACTTCGGCCAGACGCTCGGTACCTGGGGCGTTGGGGAAGGGGCCTATCTGGTGCTGCCTTTGCTGGGGCCGAGCACGGTGCGCGATACGGCCGGCATGCCGGCGGATATGGTCACCTATCCGACCACCTACGTGGAGGACGATGCGGTGCGCATGGGGTTGACCGCCCTGCGGGTGATCGATGCCCGGGCCGGGCTGCTCGACCAGGAGGAGATGATCCGCGGCGATCGCTACAGCTTCATCCGCGATACCTGGCTGCAGCAGCGCCGTTTCGAGGTCAGCGATGGCGAGCAGGGCGAGGACCCCTTCGCCAGCGAGGCGTTCGACTTCGACGATGCGGACTTCGATGACGCCTTCGCGGAATGAGGCCATGACAGCATGCCACCAGCCAAGCAACTGATCGGCGTGATCGATGTCCCGGGGCCGGAGCGCGACGCCCTGGCCGAGTCCATCGCCTGTGACGGCCTGGCGGTGTATGCCGCCGACAGCATCGAGGGGCTTCCGCCGGAAACCGCTTTCATCGTGGCCCATGCCCGAGCGGTGCCCAGCGGCGACTGGACACGTCTCGCCGAGCGCCTGCCGACCCTGGTGGTCAGTGACGAGCGTCAGGATGCCGACCTGCTGCGTGCGGTGGATGCCGGCCTGGTGGACTACATCATTGATCCGCTGCGCCATGGGTCCCTGCTGCGGCGCATGATCGGCAAGGCCATCGAGGTCCATCGCCTGGCCGCGGAACGTGAGCATGACCGCGCTCGTCTGGCCCAGCTCAACGAGGATCTGGAGGAGCTCAACGAAAGCCTCGAGACCCATCTGGCGATGCTGCGCCTCGATCAGCAGGCCGGCGGGCAGATCCAGCGCAAGCTGCTGCCGCCGAGGCCGCAGACGCTCAATGACGTCACCTTCGACTACTGGCTGGCGCCCTCGCTGTATCTGTCCGGCGACTTCCTCGACTTCCAGGCCTTCGATGCGCGCTACAGCCTGTTCTATTTCGCCGATGTCTCCGGGCATGGAGCGTCCTCGGCCTTTGTCACCGTGCTGCTGAAATACCTCTCCAACCACTGGCAGCACGAGTGGGACGGTGAACATCCCGAAGCGCTGGCGCCGCGCTGGCTGGCAGCCCTCAATCGGGAACTGCTGGATGCGGGCATCGGCAAGCATGCGACCCTGTTCGTGGGTGTCATTGACCATCAGCGCCGTTATCTTCACTATTCGCTGGGCGCTCAGCTGCCGATGCCCCTGCTGGTGGCGGACGGGAAGGTGACGCCCCTGCCTGGGGAGGGCATGCCGGTCGGCCTCTTCCCGGGAGTTGACTACCCGCGGCTGGGCTGCGAGTTGCCGGAGAACTTCCGGCTGTGCCTGTGTTCGGATGGGATACTGGAGTGTCTGCCGGGCGATACGCTCGATCTGCGGCTCAGGGAACTGGAGCGGCGGGTCCTGGCCAGCGCGTCGCTGGAGGACCTACGTGGCAGCCTTGCACTCGGGGCGATGGCTGACGATGATGAAGGTGTCGCCCAGAGCGCCCCGGGGCACGAGGAACTGCCAGACGACCTGACGATCATGATGGTGAGCGGATTTGGCAATGATAAACGATGAAGGCCGCATCAAGGCGGCGTTCGATTCCGGGGTCTTCGTTCTCAAGCTGTGCGGAGACGTGCGCCTGACGCTCTGTGCCACCCTGGACCGGCAGGCGCGGCAACTTGCCGAGACCCCGGGCCTCGAGACGTTGATCATCGACCTGCGCGATACGACCAACGTGGATTCCACCGCCCTGGGCTTTCTGGCCAAGGTGGCCATGGCGGTGCAGGGGCGTATCGCCGAGCCACCGACTATCATCGCCGACCATCCGGATGTCCGGCGCATGCTTGACGTCATGGGGTTCTCGCGCATCTTCACGCTGGTGGAGGCGCCGATCACCGAGACGCGTGAGCTTCATGATCTCCCCGAGGTTCCCACCGACGTCGAGGAAACCCGCCAGCGGGTTCTCGAGGCGCATCGTATCCTGATGCGCCTGAACGAGCACAATCGCGAGGAGTTCCAGCCCCTCGTCGAGATGCTCGAGGCCCAGCAGGCCGCTTCGCACGAGCGCTGAGCGGCGTCCTCGGTGGTTCATCGGACCCGCGGTCGCTCACGCCTGTCTCAGTTCTTCCTCAGTTCGCCCAGCAGTGTTTCCAGCTTGCGCTGGTCGGCCATGAACTTGCGGATGCCTTCCGCCAGCTTCTCGGTAGCCATGGCGTCCTCGTTCATCGCCCAGCGGAACTCGGCTTCGTCCTGGGGCTCGGGAGGCGCCGTCTCGGCATCCAGCGACGTCAGACGACGCTCCAGACTGCCCGTCGTGCCGGCCAGCTCTTCCAGCAGCTTGGGCGAGATGGTCAGGCGGTCGCAGCCGGCCAGGGCGGTGATCTCGCCAGCGTTGCGAAAGCTCGCGCCCATCACGATGGTGTCGTAGCCATGCCCCTTGAAGTGTTCGTAGATGCGCCTGACGGACTGCACGCCCGGGTCGCGGTCGCCGCTGAAGTCGGCCTCGGGCTCCTGAGCCTTGTGCCAGTCGAGGATCCGGCCGACGAAGGGGGAGACCAGGGTGACGCCGGCATCGGCGCAGGCTCGGGCCTGGGCGAAGCTGAACAGCAGGGTGAGGTTGGTGTGGATGCCTTCGCGTTCGAGGATCCGGGCGGCACGGATGCCCTCCCAGGTGGCGGCGACCTTGATCAGGATGCGCTCGGGTCCGACACCGTGGCGCGCGTAGCGCTCGATCAGCGAGCGGGCCCGTGCCAGGGTGGCGTCGGTATCGAAGGAGAGTCGGGCACTGACTTCGGTGGAGACATAGCCCGGTATCAGGGCGCTGACTTCGCTGCCGACCTCCACGGCCACCGTGTCCAGCGCATCATCGATGTCGGTGGCATGGCGGGCGATCTCGGCCAGCCGGGCGCGGCGTGCCGCCTGCTGTGCCGCCTGCAGGATCAGGGATGGATTGGTGGTGGCATCGGTGGGCTCGAAGCGGCGAATCGCCTCGAGGTCACCGGTGTCGGCGACCACGGTGGTCATGGTCTTGAGTTGCGAAAGCAGGTCATCTGCCATGGCGGGATCCCTCCGGTTGTCGTCAGGGGCACTCTAACAAGGCGGGGTGACCGAATATAGACGGCCGAGGCAGGCGCCGCGGTTTCGGGTACCATTAGCCCTCTATCGTTCATCTCCCACTGCCCCGGAGGCGTCTTGACCCTGAGTTCCCGACGCGTGGCGCTGCTGGTGGCTGCCAACACCGCCCTGGCACCCTTTGCCATCGATGCCTACCTGCCGGCCATGTCGGCGATCGCCGCGCACATCGGCGCCAGCATCCACCACACGGAGCTGTCGCTCTCCACTTTCCTGGCCGGTTTCGCGCTGGGGCAGCTGGTGTTCGGCCCGGTCTCCGATCGGATGGGACGCAAGCCGGTGCTGCTCGGGGGGCTGGTGGTCTTCCTGCTGGCCAGTCTGATGATCACCACGGTAGGCTCGCTTGGCGAGTTGCTCGGCTGGCGCTTCATTCAGGCGCTGGGCGGAGGGGCCACGGTGGTCAACTCGGCAGCCATCGTGCGTGACTGTTTCAAGGGGCGAGAAGCCGCCAAGGTGATGTCGACCATGGCCATCATCATGCTGATGGCGCCACTGGTGGCACCGGTGGTGGGCAGCGGGCTGCTCTACCTTGCCGACTGGTGGCTGATCTTCGTCTTCCTGGCGGCCTACGCCGGCTTCCTGATGTGGCTGCTGGGGACCCGTCTGCCCGAGACGCGCCTGCCCGGCAGCTCGGCAGCCACGCCGGCCAGGGTCCTGGCCAATTACGCCAGCGTGATCAAGGATCGCCGGGCCATGGGCTTCGTTGCCGCCGCCTCCATGTCCTTCGCCGGGCTGTTCGCCTTCGTGACCGCCTCGCCGTTTCTGTATCTCGAGCACTTCGACCTGGCGCCCTCGCTCTACCCGCTGGTGTTCGGCGTCAACGTGCTGGCCATGGTGGGCGCCAACCGCCTCAATATTCGCCTGCTGAGACGGCGATCTCCCCTGCAGAACCTGCGTCTGGGGCTGGGCATCCAGCTGGCTGCCGCCACCGGGCTGGTGGTCATGGTGGCCAGCGGCCTGGAGTCGCTTGTGACCATGGTGCCGTTGATCATGCTCTTTGCCGGCACCATCGGCCTGATTGCCCCCAACGCCATTACCTCGCTGCTCGACCGCTTCCATCACATGAGTGCGACCGCTGCCGCCCTGCAGGGCAGTCTGCAGTTCTCCTGCGGGGCGCTGGCCGGGGTGCTGGTGGGGGCCTTCGAGATCGACAGCGCCTGGCCCATGGTCGGGACCATGCTGGGTGCCTCGCTGCTGGCCAACCTCGGGATTCGCGTGCTGGCAGGATGCGCGGACGTGCCCGAAGAGACGGCCGGGACTTTGCACGAGCGGTGACGGCGGCCAGCGCCCTGCTCCGATCACGCTTGCGCTCGACAATCTGTCATTAGGATGTCATCTCCTTGCGTCAGGGTACGACTCGCAGGGTGGCATCCTCTGCCGTGCAGGGAAGATGCTGCTTGTCATCAAGCTGTCATCTTCCTGGGGCAAGGTGTCGCTCGTGAAGGTTGCATACTGCACTCAATCAGGAGATCGCTCCATGAATCGCATCCTCAAGACCACCGCCATCGCTGCCGCTGTCATGGGCGTGGCCACCGTGGCTCATGCCCGTGACCAGATTCGCATCGTCGGCTCCAGCACCGTCTATCCGTTCGCCAGCTACGTGACCGAGGAGTTTGGCGCGGTGACCGAGAATCCGACCCCGGTCATCGAGTCCACCGGCTCCGGCGGTGGTATCCGCCTGTTCTGCAACGGTGTGGGCGAGGGTACCCCGGACATCTCCAACGCCTCTCGCCGCATCAAGCTCTCCGAGCTCGAGCGCTGCATCGAGAACGGCGTGACCGATGTCACCGAGGTCAAGATCGGTTCCGATGGCATCGTCTTCGCCCAGTCCAGCACCAACGACGCCATCGAGCTGACCCTCGAGCAGCTGTTCCTGGCCGTGGCGGCCAAGGTGCCGGTCGATGGCGAGCTGGTCGACAACCCCTACACCAACTGGAGCGAGATCGACGCCTCCCTGCCGGACCGCGAGATCTCCATCTACGGCCCGCCGAGCACCTCCGGGACCCGCGACGCCTTCGAAGAGCTCGCCATGGAGGTTCCGTCGGAGGAGATGGAGGCCTATGGTGGCGAGGCCTACACTGACATCCGTTCCGATGGCGTCTACATCGATGCCGGCGAGAACGACAACCTGATCGTCCAGCGCCTGAGAGAGGACACCGAGGCCTTCGGCATCTTCGGCTACTCCTTCCTGGTGGAGAACCCCGATACCCTGGTCGGTACGGCCATCGACGGCGTGGAGCCCGAAGCCGAGGCGATCAGTGCCGGCGACTATCCGATCGCCCGCTCGCTGTGGTTCTACGTCAAGAACCAGCACGCTGACGAGGTGCCGCCGATGTACGATTATGTCGACATGTTCGTTTCCGAGACCATGATCGGCGAGGGTGGCTACCTGATGGACCTGGGCCTGATCCCGCTGCCTGAAGCCGAGCGCGAGCAGACTCGTGAAAAGGTTGAAAATCGGGCCAAGCTCGAGGTCAGCGACCTGAAGTAACACGCCAGTGGGCAGGGATGCCTGATCCGGCCGGCAGCCCACGGCTGCCGGCCGTCGCTCGTTCCGGCAGGCACGCTGCCGTCGTTTTCTACCGAGAGAGACCTATGCAGACCAACCAACTCCTCGCCATGTTCAGCGGCGTTCTGCTGCTGCTGGGTCTGATAGCCTTCTTCCTGGGCCGTGCCAAGGCGGCAAGAGTGCGCGCCACCGGCACGGCCATGTATGCCCAGCCCGACCAGTATGCCTGGTTTGCGGTCGTCGCCACTGCCGGTCCGGCGATCACCGTGGGGGCCGTCGGGGCCTTCCTGATGCTGTTGCTGGGCGCCGATATCCCCACGTTCTACCTGCTGGCCGGCAGCCTGGTCATCGCCGCCATCGGCCTGCTCGTGGGCATGAACCAGGTGAAGCCCGACTTCCATGCCCGCCAGGCCATCGAGCGGGTCATCCGCTGGGTGCTGGTCGCCGCGGCGCTGATCTCGATCTTCACCACCTTCGGCATCCTCTTCTCCATCGTCTTCGAAGCGCTGCGCTTCTTCCAGATGCACAGCTTCTGGGAGTTCATCACCGGGACCGTCTGGAACCCCGGCGCCAGCTTCCTGGCCGCAGCCGGACGCGCCGATGAGGGTGGCAGTGCGGCGCAGTTCGGCTCGGTGCCGCTGTTCGCCGGCACCTTCATGATCACGGCCATCGCCATGCTGGTGGCCATCCCCGTGGGCCTGCTCTCGGCCATCTACATGTCCGAGTTCGCCCCCCAGCGCGTCCGCACCCTGGCCAAGCCGACCCTCGAGGTGCTGGCCGGCATCCCCACCGTGGTCTATGGCTTCTTTGCCGCCATCACCGTGGCCCCCATCATCGTGAATGTGGCCGGCTTCTTCGGTCTGGATGCCTCCTTCAACAATGCCGTGGCGCCCGGCGTGGTGATGGGCATCATGATCATTCCCTTCATCTCCTCGCTCTCCGACGACGTGATCAACTCGGTGCCCGACAGCATGCGCCAGGGATCCCTGGCGCTGGGCATGACGCAGGGCGAGACCATCCGTGACGTGGTCATACCCGCGGCGCTGCCGGGAATCATCTCCGCCTCGCTGCTGGCGGTCTCGCGGGCGCTGGGCGAGACCATGATCGTGGTCATGGCGGCGGGCATGCGGCCCAACCTCACCGCCAACCCGCTGGAAGACATGACCACGGTGACGGTGCGCATCGTGGCGGCCTTGACCGGGGACCTGGAGTTCGAGAGTGCCGAGACGCTCTCGGCCTTTGCCCTGGGCCTGGTGCTGTTTGCCGTCACCCTGAGCCTGAACCTGGTGTCGGTGCTGATGATCCGCCGCTTCCGCGAAAAGTATCGCGTCAATAACCTGTAACGCCGAGGAATCGCCGAGATGAGTCAAACCTTCGACGACATCAGCGCCCAGTTGCGCCGCCGCCACCGCCGGTCGGCGCGGCTGAAGTGGATCTCCATGGGGGCGCTGGGGCTGGCCGGCCTGTTTCTTGTGCTGTTCTTCGCCGATATGCTCAACAAGGGGCTGCCGGCCTTCCAGCAGACCTATGTGGAAGTGGAGCTGAATTACAACGAGGATGCGACGCGCATGGGGCGCGCCGCCATGGCGCCCGAGGATGCCAAGGTGATCAGCCGCAGCTTCGAGCGCCTGATACCGGGCATGCTGCGTGACGATCCCGATCTGCTGGGGACCAGCGAGACGCGCTGGGTGCTGGCGAAGGGGGAAGTGGACCAGTACCTCAAGGGCAACCGCAACAAGCTCAGCGAGGCCGAGCGACAGGCGGTCGACGAGAAGGTCGAGAGCGGTCAGGTGGCCCTGAAGTTCAATACCACCTTCTTCACTCAGGGTGATTCCAAGATGGCAGAGCGTGCCGGCATCATGGCCGCTGCCGTGGGCACGGTGATGACCATGCTGGTGACGCTGGCCATCGCCTTCCCGATCGGGGTGATGACGGCGCTCTACCTCGAGGAGTTCGCTCCGGACAACCGCCTGACCCAGATCATCGAGATCAACATCAATAACCTGGCGGCGATCCCCTCGATCCTGTTCGGCTTGCTGGGCCTGGCGATCTTCATCAACTTCTTCGGCGTGCCGCGCTCCTCACCGCTGGTGGGCGGCATGACGCTGGCACTGATGACCCTGCCGGTGATCATCATCGCGACGCGCACGGCACTGCGCAGCGTGCCGGACTCCATCCGTCATGCCGCCTTCGGGGTTGGCTGCTCGCGCTGGCAGGTGGTGCGTGACCACGTCTTGCCGCTGGCCATGCCCGGCATCATGACCGGCTCGATCATCGGCCTGGCCCAGGCCATGGGCGAGACCGCACCGCTGATCATCATCGGCATGGTGGCCTTCATTCCCGACGTGGGAGCGTCCTTCACCGAGGCCGCCACCGTGCTGCCGGCACAGGTCTTCACCTGGGCAGGAGAGCCGGAGCAGGCCTTCGTCGAGAAGACCGCCGGCGGGATCCTGGTGCTGCTGGCGATCCTGATCTTCCTGAATGCCACCGCCGTCACCCTGCGCAAGAAATTCGAGCGTCGCTGGTAGGTCCGGCACGCCATAGAGGAACCTGACATGAACATTCAAGCCGCTAGCCAACACACCACGCAGCCGGCCCCGGCCGTGGGTCAGCCGGTCACCCGGAATGCTGATGCCCACCACGAGCTGAGCATCCGGGTGCGCGACCTCAACCTCTGGTATGGCGAAACCCAGGCACTCAAGAACCTCAACATCGACCTTTTCCAGAAGAACGTCACTGCGCTGATCGGCCCCTCCGGATGTGGCAAGTCGACCTTCCTGCGCTGCCTCAATCGCATGAACGATCTGATCCCCGGCGTGCGCACCGAGGGGCTGGTGGAGATGGACGGTCGCGACGTCAACGCCGTCAAGATGGATGAGGTGGCCCTGCGCCGCCGCGTGGGCATGGTCTTCCAGAAGCCCAATCCCTTCCCCAAGTCGATCTACGAGAACGTCGCCTATGCGCCGCGCATGCACGACCTGGTGAGTCGCAAGCCCGAGCAGGATGAGCTGGTGGAAAAGGCGCTGCGCGACGCCGGGCTCTGGGAGGAGGTCAAGGACAAGCTGCAGCAGCCCGGCACCTCGCTCTCCGGTGGTCAGCAGCAGCGTCTGTGCATCGCCCGGGCCATCGCCGTACAGCCCGATGTCATCCTGATGGACGAGCCGACATCGGCGCTGGATCCGATCTCCACGGCGACCATCGAGGATCTGATGGACCGCCTCAAGCAGCAGTTCACCATCATCACGGTGACGCACAACATGCAGCAGGCGGCGCGCGTGGCGGATTACACGGCCTTCTTCCATCTCGGCGAGATCATCGAATACAACGATACCAAGACCATGTTTGCCAACCCGGCCACCAAGAAGGCCGAGGACTATATCACCGGGCGATACGGCTGACGGTTGGCAGGAAGCATCACCACGAGGGAGGCCACGGCCTCCCTTTTCTGTTCTCGACTGTCATCAGGTTGACATGCGAAGACGTTAAATATGACATTCCATATGTGTTCGGGAGCCAGTCTCATGGCGAAACAGCGCGTGCTCTTTCTCTGCAATGCCAATTCTGCCCGCTCGTTGATGGGCGAGGCGCTGCTGCGCCACCTGGCCGGCGACAGGTTCGAGGCCTACAGCGCGGGCAGCGAGCCCGATGAGCCCGCTGCGCTCACTCTCGAGGCCCTCGAGAAGCAGGGGATCTCTACCCAGGGGCTGGCCAGCAAGTCGCTGGACGACTTCGCCGGCGAACACTTCGCTGCGGTGATCGTGCTCTGTGACAAGGCCCAGCAGGCGTGTCGCGACTGGCAGGGCGGGAGCGACGAGCATCTCTACTGGGATATTCGCGACCCGCGCCTGATCGGTCGTGCCAATGCCTATGAACAGGCCCTGCAGGAGATTCGTCGCCGCCTTTCCCTCTGGCTGCAGATCAAGGCCCGGGACGCCGACGTCTGAGGGTGTCTCCCGGCGTTTCATGTCTTATCAGGAGAGCAACATGACCCTTCGTGTCGGCATCAATGGCTTCGGGCGCATCGGCCGCCTGGTGCTGCGTAGCCTCTGGCCCCGTGTCTCGGCAGGCGAGGTCGAGCTGGTGCGGATCAATGACCCGGGCGGCGATGCTGTGACCTTCGCCCACCTGCTGGAGTTCGACTCGGTTCACGGCCACTGGTCACCGGGGCAGGGCATCCAGGTCGCGGACGATGCGATTCTGGTCGACGGCCGTCGTATCCGTTTCAGCGCCAACCAGGCCCTCGAGGAGAGCGACTGGTCGGGCTGTCAGGTGGCCATCGAGTGTTCCGGCAGGATGAAGACCACTGAGGCGCTTCAGGCCTATCTCGACCAGGGCGTCGAGCGGGTGGTGGTCAGCGCGCCGGTCAAGGAGAAGCGCGTTCTCAACGTGGTGGTTGGCGTCAACGACGACAAGTACGACCCCGAGGTCCACCGCATCGTCACTGCGGCGAGCTGCACCACCAACTGCCTGGCGCCGGTGATCAAGGTGATCCACGAGACCTGGGGAATTCGCCATGGCTCGATGACCACGGTGCACGACATCACCAACACCCAGACCATCCTCGATGCTCCGCACAAGGATCTGCGCCGGGCGCGCGCCTGTGGCATGAGCCTGATTCCCACCACCACCGGCTCGGCCAAGGCGATCACCGAGATCTTCCCGGAGCTCACCGGCAAGCTCAACGGCCACGCCGTGCGCGTGCCGCTGGCCAACGCCTCGCTCACCGACATGGTCTTCGAGCTGGCGCACGAGGTGACGGTGGAGGAGGTCAACGCGGCGCTCAAGGCCGCCGCCGGGGGCGAGCTCGCCGGCATCCTGGGCTTTGAAGAGCGCCCGCTGGTGTCCATCGATTATCGCACCGACCCGCGCAGCGCGATCATCGATGCGCTCTCGACCATGGTGGTCAACGGTACCCAGCTCAAGCTCTACGCCTGGTACGACAACGAATGGGGCTACGCCAACCGCACCGCCGAGCTGGCCCTGAAGGTAGGGAGCGAGCAGGTGGGACGTGGCTGAAGCACTTGTCGCTCGCCTGAAGGCGCTGCCCTTCGAGGTCCGCCAGTACCTGCTGATCACCGGCAACTACTGGGCCTTCACGCTCACCGATGGTGCCCTGCGCATGCTGGTGGTACTGCACTTCCACCAGCTGGGCTACTCGCCATTGGAAGTGGCCATGCTGTTCCTCTTCTACGAGGCCTTCGGCGTGGTGACCAACCTGGTCGGTGGCTGGCTGGGGGCAAGGCTGGGCCTCAACCGCACCATGAACGCCGGCCTGGCGCTGCAGATACTGGCGCTGGGGATGCTGATGGTGCCGTCGGCGGCGCTCACCGTGCCCTGGGTGATGGCGGCCCAGGCGCTTTCGGGCATCGCCAAGGACCTCAACAAGATGAGCGCCAAGAGTGCGGTCAAGGTGCTGGTGCCCAGGGACAGTGCCAGTGCCCAGAGTGCGCTCTACCGCTGGGTGGCGATCCTGACCGGCTCCAAGAACGCCTTGAAGGGGGCCGGGTTCTTCATGGGCGGGGCGCTGTTGACGCTGATCGGTTTCCGGGGCGCCATGGTGATCATGGCAGTAATGCTCGTTGTGGTGCTGGGGCTGTCGCTCTGGCGGCTGCGGGCGGATCTCGGCCGACAGAAGCGCAAGCCGAAGTTCACGGAGGTGTTTTCCAAGTCGCGGGCCATCAACGTGCTGTCGGCGGCGCGGCTGTGCCTGTTCGCTTCTCGGGACGTGTGGTTCGTGGTTGCCCTGCCGGTGTTTCTCTATGACCAGCACGGCTGGAGCCACTGGACGGTGGGCGGCCTGCTGGCGATCTGGGTGATCGGCTACGGCGGCGTGCAGACCCAGGCGCCGCGCCTGACGGGGCTGATCAAGAGCGGCCCCCGGGCCGTTACGGCGTTCTGGGCGCTGGCACTGGCCGGCCTGCCGGCGTTGCTGGCGTTGTTGCCCCTGGCCGAGGTGGGGTGGCTGGTGGTGGGGCTGCTGGCCTTCGGCGTGCTGTTCGCCATCAACTCCAGCTGGCACAGCTACCTGATCGTCCACTATGCACGAGCCGACGGCGTCTCCATGGATGTGGGGTTCTACTACATGGCCAACGCCATGGGGCGGCTGCTGGGTACGCTGCTCTCGGGCTGGGTCTACCAGGTCTACGGGCTGGCTGCCTGTCTGTGGATCTCGGCGGGACTGGTGGCGGTCAGTGCCCTGATGGCCCTGGCGCTGCCGCGAGACGCCGCGGAGCGATGAGGTGATGGCCCATCGGCATCCCCGGCTTGCCTTGACCCTGACGCTGGGAACCACCCAGACGCTGGCCTGGGCCTCCAGCTACTACCTGCCGGCGATCCTCGCGGTGCCCATGGCGGCCGAGCTCGGACTCTCGAGCGTCTGGGTATTCGGTGCCTTCTCGCTGGCCCTGGTGATCTCGGCGGGCCTGGCTCCCTTCGTGGGGCGCTGTATCGATCGCCGGGGCGGGCGCGACATGCTGGTGGCCTCCAACCTGGTACTGGCCGCGGGGCTGGGGCTGATGGCCCTGGTCCAGGGCATGCCGGGGCTGCTGCTGGCCTGGATGATTGCCGGCATCGGCATGGCCATGGGGCTCTATGATGCGGCCTTCGCCACCCTGGGGCGGCTGTTGGGGCGTGAGGCCAGGGCCGCGATCACCGGGGTGACGCTGCTGGCGGGGTTCGCCAGTACCATCGGCTGGCCACTCACCACCTGGCTCGATGCCGAGTTCGGCTGGCGCGCTACCTGCCTGGTGTGGGCGGGCTTGCATCTGCTACTGGGACTGCCCCTCAACTGGCGCCTGCCGCCGGCCGGCTCGCTGGAGGCGCTGGAGAGAAACGAAGGTAGCGCGCCGCCGCCGCCGGACAAGCCCCGCTTGGCCATGGGACTGCTGGCCTTCGTGTTCGCGGCCGGCTGGTTCGTTTCCACGGCCATGGCGGCGCACCTGCCGAGGCTGCTGCAGGAGACAGGGACATCCCTGCCGGCCGCGGTGGCGGCGGCGGCCCTGGTGGGCCCGGCCCAGGTGGTGGCACGCCTTGGCGAGTTCGCCCTGTTGCGTCACCTGCATCCGCTGGTCTCGGCACGTCTGGCGACCATCCTGCACCCCCTGGGGGCAGGCCTGCTGACGCTTGTCGGCCTTCCGGCGGCAGGTTTTGCGGTACTGCACGGGGCCGGTAACGGCATGCTGACCATCGCCTCCGGTACGCTGCCGCTGACGCTGTTCGGGACACGGGGGTTCGGGCGTCGTCAGGGGCTGATCATCGCCCCGGCGCGGATCCTTCAGGCTGGGGCACCTCTGCTGTTCGGCCTGCTGCTGGAGGCTTTCGGCGGGGCGGCGCTGTGGCTCACGTCGGGGTTGATGCTGGCGGCCTGTCTGGCCCTGATGGCGATTCGGCGGCCGGCTTGATGCCTCGTCACTGTCGATGGAAGGTGCTTTGGCGTAAGATTTGACGTTATACTGGAACATGATGGAAAAGCCCTTGATCCCGCTCGACCCCGCTCGCCTGTTCAAGTGCCTGGGCGATGAAACGCGCCTGATGCTGACGCTGCTGATCTGCCGCCAGGGGAAGCTGTGCGTCTGCGAGATGACCCATGCGCTGGAGGAGTCCCAGCCCAAGGTGTCGCGCCACCTGGCGCAGCTGCGCAACTGCGGCCTGCTCCAGGATCGCCGCGATGGCCAGTGGGTCTACTATCGGCTCGCCGAAGCGATGCCGGACTGGCTTCTTGAGGTGCTGCAGGCTGCCGAAAAGGGAGAGGCCGAGCGTCTGGCTAGCCTCCAGGCGCGCCTTGAAAGCATGGGCAATCGCCCTGAGCGGCGCCTCGCCATGTGCTGATTCGCCGCCCGCTGTGTGACAGGTTTCACACGCGAGTATCGTCGCCAACGCCGACCACCGGTCACTCGCGCCGGTTTCGACCAGCAACTTCACTCGTTGAGGTTGGCGCAATGCCTGGTGAACCGGCCCGGTCTCACCGGGCATAAACGCCAGGGGCGGGAGTTTGCTCTCCCGCCCCTGATGGGGAAGTTGGCGTCAGGAAAAGCGCCGACGCTTGAACGAGACGTCTCTCAGGTAGGCGGGGTTGGTCCCGACGCGGCGAAGGTTGGCCCAGGTCCCCTTGTAGTAGGGGATGATATTGCGGTCCGTCCATTCGCTGATCACGTCGCCCTGGACCCCGTTGGGGTAGCCGAACATCATGAAGACCTGCCCGCGCTTCAGGTCGGGTTCCAGGTAGGCCATGGCCATGGTCGCACCGTAGTCGTTGTAGACCTCGACGATATCGCCGTTGGCGATCCCCAGGGCCTCGGCATCCTGGGGGTGAATCTCGATCGGGGCCATGGGGTAGCGGCCCTTGCGGAAGGCCAGGTGCTGGTCGTGATAAGCGGACTGCCAGATGTGGTTGGTGCGACCGTTGTTGATCCAGAAGTCGAACGTCTCCTTCTGTTTCTGGACCACCTCGGGGAGCCCGTTCCAGGGCGATGGCTGGAAGTGCGCCCTGCCATCCTCGGTATCGAACGTGTTGTCGGTATACAGCATCGCGGTGCCCATCAGCTTGCCGTCCTTGTACTCCTTGATGGGTAGCTGGACGCCATTGTTGCCGGCCTCGCGCAGGCGCTCGTAGGTGGCCAGGTGTCCCGTCGGCCCGCCCTGGCTGTCGATCTCCTTCTTATGGGCCATGCGGAAGCCGTCGTTGAAGGCGTCCTCCTCGGTCGTCCAGTCGAACCCGGTGAAACGCTCGGCCATCGCCGCGTTGCCTGCCGCCTCGTAGCGCTGCCTGAGGGCGTTGGCCATGTCGGCGGCGATCAGGCAATCCGGCTTGGCGATGCCGGGAGGGTCCATGAAGCGCTCGGAGAGCCGCAGTCGCCGCTCCCCGTTCATGGAGGTCAGGTTCATCTCGCCGGGATGGGTCGCCGGTAGCACCAGGTGGGAGGACTCGGCAAACTTGGTGCGGTAGAGGTCGATATCGACGATGAACAGGCCGCCCTTGTTCTTGACGGCGTCATAGACGCTATCGATCAGTTCCTCGGTGGTGGCGCCGCGTGCCTTGGCCAGCGCCTGGTTGACGATGGCGGCTCGCCGCTTGATCACCTGGCGATAGGTCTCGGCATTGACGGTGGTCTGGAAGGCGTTGCAGGCCCAGACCGTCAGCATCATGCCGTTGCCCTTGATCAGCTCCTGGTCGATATAGGGCGCCGGGCGCCCACCGGGATAGGGCGGGTGTGTATAGCCCTCCTGGTGGCCGCCCATGCGCACGACGCCGGTGCCGCGGCGGCCGACGTTACGGGTGGCCACCACGAGGTTGACGATGGCGGACTGGATGCGATAGTTGTCGTTGCCCCAGATCACGCCCTTCTCGTAGGCATGCATGGTGCGCGGGGCATGACCGCTCTCCTTGGGCTTGTAGGCCCACTCGGCGGTCTTGATGATATCGGCACGATCCAGCCCGGTGATCCGGGCGCACTCGTCCAGCTCCAGGCGGTTGGCGGCCATCATCTCCTCGAAGCCGCTGGTGTGCTCGTCGATGAAGGCCTGGTCGTGCCAGCCCTGGTCGACCACGTAGGTCAGAAGACCATTGAACAGCGCGGTATCGGTGCCCGGCTGGATCGCCAGGTGCAGGACATTGTCCTTGCCGGCGACGGTCTCGCAGATCGCCACGGTAGGTGTGCGCCGCGGGTCGACCAGGATGACTCGGCCCTTGCCCACGCTCTCGTCGGGGAACCATTCACGCTTCTTGCCGACGTTGGCACCCCTGAGGTTCGGCTCCCAGTGGGCGAGGAACCAGTTCGACTGCGTCTCGTAGGAGTTGCCGCCGATGGAGAAGATGACGTCGGCGATCTCGGCATCCTCGTAGCTGTTGTTGAGCTCGCCGATGCCCATGTCGCGGGTCGCGTGACATTCCGAGTTGTAGGCGGGGCGGTTGTGGATACGCACCATCTTCGACTGCAGGCCGCTGAAGATCAGCTTGCCGGTGGCCCAGGTGTTCTCGAAACCGCCGCCGGCGCCACCATGGTCGAAAAGGTTGAAGAACAGCTGATCCGGACCGTCGTTGTCGAGGATGCGCTGGGTCAGGCCGGCATAGAGGGTCATCGCCTGCTCCCAGTTGCTCTCGACCCAGTCATCGCCGGTGTAGACCAGTGGGTACTTCAGCCGCCGCTCGCCGATCGGGGTGCCTTCCGAATACATCACGCTGGCCATCTGGCCGCCCCGCGTCGAGGACAGCCCCTGGTTCACGCTGCACTCCTTGTCGGGAAGGATCATGATGGTGTATTCGCGACCGTCGTGATCCTTGATCCGGTTGACCATGGCCGGCGTCATGGTGAGCTGCATGGCAGGAAGCTGGCGGCTGAAGTCGAGCCCCAGCGCATTCTGGTCGGCAGCCCTGCCACCTTCCCGGTTGGCGGGCCACTTGTCTGAGGTGTTCTCCCGGGCCCGGTATGCTGTACTCATTCCTTCAGCAGGCGCTCGATCCTTTCTCGGTTCGGTACGCTGCCGCTGTGAACGAGGGTACCGTCGACGGCCACGGCGGGTGTCGACATGACCTGGTAGCCCATGATGGCCGCCGGATCCGTGACCTTATCCACCGTGACCTCGATGCCCAGCTCGCCGGCCACGGCCTCGATCTGCTCGGCGGTGGTGAGGCACTTCTTGCAGCCGGTTCCCAGTACTTCGATCGTCTTCATGGTATTGCTCCTTTGCGCTTAGAGAAGTCCGCTGAACAGCCAGGGGCTCAGCAGGTTGATCAGCCAGCCAACAATCATGAAGTTGACCAGCAGGATGACGAAGATGGTGGCCAGCAGGCGCCACTGCATGACCTGCTTGAGCATGATGAACTCGGGGAAGCTGGCCGCCACGGTACTCATGCAGAAGGCCAGGGTGGTGCCCACCGGAAGCCCCTTGAGAATCAGGCTCTCCATCACGGGGATGACGCCGGTGGCGTTGGAGTAGAGCGGAAGCCCCGCCAGCACGGCGACGGGCATGTTCCACCACTGGCCGCTGCCCAGGTTCTCGGCGAACCAGCCGTCCGGCACGAAACCGTGAAGGGCGGCGCCCAGGCCGACGCCGATGATCACCCACTTCCAGATCCGGCCGACGATCTCCTTGAGCTCGTCCCGGGCAAATTCGTGGCGGTCCTTCAAGGTGAGAACGGGTGCCTCGGGGGCGGGCTCGTCGTCGTGGGGTGTCGCGGCGGCCTGCTGGTAGGCCTTGGCCGCGAAATCCTTCAGCCAGCGCTCACCCTCGAGGGCATCGAGAAGCATGCCGCCGCCGATGCCCACCGCCATGCCGATGGCGATATAGACCAGGGTGAATTCCCAACCGAGCAGGCTCCACAGCATGATCACCGCCACCTCGTTGATGATCGGCGAGGTGAACAGGAAGGCCATGGTGATGCCCAGCGGGATCCCGGCGCTGGTGAAGCCCAGGAACAGCGGGATGCTCGAACAGGAGCAGAAGGGAGTGATGGCGCCGAAGCCGGCACCCAGGCCATAGCCCGCCAGGCGATGTTTCTGCTGGATGTAGTGGCGTACCCGCTCCAGGTTCAGCGAGGCGCGCATCAGGGCGATCACGTAGATCATCACCACCAGCAGCGCGAAGATCTTGGTGGTGTCCTCGACGAAGAAGTGCAGCGAGGCGCCGAGCTTGCTCTCGGGGTCCAGGCCCGCGAGGCCGTAGATCAGCCAGTCTGCCAGCCAGGTAAAGACCTCCAGCATGTTCATCCTCTCCCTGTGTGTTCGGTCGGTGTCACCCAGGAAGACGCAGCAGGAAGCAAAAGGATACAGGCGCGATGCGAAACGTCTCGTTCATCCCCGATGCGCGCGATGGCAGCAGATGCGCCCCTGCTCGTCGAAGACGATGTCGCACTGTGCGATCAGACGCTCACGCAGCCGCTGTCGGGCGCGGCGCAGCCGCGCCTTGGTGGCCGGCAGGCCCAGGCCGTGGTCGTCGGCATAGTCGGCCTGGCGACGCCCTTCCAGATCGCAGCGACGCAGGATATCGCGGTCTTGTGTTCCGAGATGGGGCAGGGCGCGTTCGATGCAGTCGATCAGGCTCTCCACGGGGGAGGCCATTGGCGACTCCATGGCGATCTCGGGGGGTGCCTCGTCCGTCCAGTGTTTCGCGCGCCGCTGCTGGTCGATCCACTGGTGCCGTGCCACGCGGAACAGCCAGGCACGGGGAGAGTCCAGCTTGCAGAATTGCCGGCGGTGGGCCAGCGCCTTGGCATAGACGGTCTGCAGAAGGTCGTCGGCGGCATCGCGGTCGCCGCCGTGCCGGATCAGGAAGCCGCGGAGCTCGTTCCGGTGAGCTTGCCAGGCGGTTTCTATGCACGGGAATTCCTTGGATGAATGCGTCATGATTCAGGGCTCATTGGGGAATAGCCGGTTGGTTCGGGTGAGAGGGCGCATTACCCATAGACCGAGCAGGGGGCCCGGTAGCAGCCACCACAGCACCCAGGCCCCCTGCAGTTCCCACAGGGCAGTGGTCAGCGAGATGGCCGGGATGGTCAGGGCGAAGCCCACGGCGTTCATCACCGCCAGGGTCGCGCCGATCCGCTCTCGCGGGGCGCTGGCAGCGGCCAGCGCCGAGAACTGCGGTGAGTCGGCGATCACGGCGAGCCCCCAAAGTGCCAGCAGGGCGAGCAGCAGCAGCGGCGGCAGCCAGGTGACCAGCGGGTAGGCCAGGCAGATCAGCCCCGAGGCGGCGAGAGCCCGGCGCGCCACCCACAGGCTGCCGAGCCGTCGGCTCAGCCCGCCGCCGCCCACGCAGCCCAGCAGTCCCAGGGCGATGACGCCGAACGCCAGCCAGGGGATCCAGGCCGCCGGGGCGCCGAGCCGCGCCACCTCGCGGGCCACCAGGAAGGGGGTCAGGGTCCACAGCGCGTAGAGCTCCCAGCAGTGGCCGAAGTAGCCCCCCGCCACGGCGCGGAACCGCGGTTCGCGCAGGGCCGCCAGGCCGTCGAGCAGGCGCGCCTTGCCGCTCGATGGTGGCAGGTGTGGCCCGTCGCCCAGCGCGAGGACCAGGGTGCCGCCCACGAGCGCCAGCGCCGAGGCGCCTAGCAGCGGCCACTCCCAGGGCAGGCCCAGGGTGGAACCGCGCAGGAGATGGGGCAGGGCGGTGCCCAGGGTCAGCATGCCGACGAGCCAGGCCAGCGCCGCGCCGGTGTGCCGCGGCGTCCAGCCGATTACCAGCTTCATGCCCAGCGGGTAGATGCCGGCCAGGCAGAGCCCGGTCAGCAGGCGCAGGGTAATGGCGAGGGACCACTGGTCGGCCACCAGCACGAAGCCGGCGTTGGCCAGGGCGCCGGCCAGGCAGGCGGCGGCGAAGATGCGGCTGGCGCGAAAGCGGTCGGCCAGTCCCGTGGTGGCGATAAACAGGGTGCCGGCGATGAAGCCCGCCTGCACGGTCAGGGTCAGCCGGCCCAGGTCCGCCTCGGAGAAGCCCAGGTCACGGGAGAGCGAGAGCCCCACGCCGTTGACGGAGAACCACAGCGAGGTACCGAACAGCTGGGCCAGCACGATGGTGAGAAGCGGGAAGCGTCGCAGCAGGCTTGCAGTCATCCTCTGATCCTCACCGGGAAAGCGTTGCGGCGCAAGCGGCCGTAGAGAGGGCTACCTCGACAAGGCCACGCCGTCCACGAAGAGGTATCTCAAGCCCAGGAAGCCCTCGACGTCGAGCCTCAGGCCCCGGTCGAGCAACATCGGAGCGATATAGAGCACCACGCCGTCGTGCTCGAGGCGAGTGTAGCGTTCGGGGAACTCCGGTGCTCGGGCCTCCGCCACGGCGATATCGGCCCCACCGCCACAGCAGCCGTGACGGGGCGAGAGGCGCACCGTGGCCACACCACCCTTCCTCTTCAGCCACTCGCGGGCGCGGGGCGTGACCTCGATGGCCATGGGTCAGCCCCTGGCCTCGGCGGTGGCCGGTGCCTCGGCCTCGGGGAAGTGGTGCCGGGTCTTGTTGGCGATGCGCACCAGCGCCAGCATCAGCGGCACTTCCACCAGCACCCCCACCACCGTGGCCAGCGCCGCACCGGACTGCAGGCCGAACAGCGCGATGGCGGCGGCCACGGCCAGCTCGAAGAAGTTGCTGGCCCCGATCATCGCCCCGGGGGCGGCGACGTTGTGGGGTACCTTCCATGCCTTGGCCCAGCCGTAGGCGATGAAGAAGATCAGGAAGGTCTGGATGATCAGCGGGATCGCGATCAGCACGATATGCAGCGGCGCCTCGAGAATTACCTCGCCCTGGAAGGCGAACAGCAGCACCAGGGTAATGATCAGCCCGATGGGCGTGATTGGCCCTACCTTCTTCATGAAGACGTTGTCGTACCACTCGCTGCCGTGGCGGGCGATCAGGGTGCGCCGGGTCAGGTAGCCGGCGGTGAGCGGGATGACGATATAGAGCACCACCGACAGGGCGACCGTATCCCAGGGCACCTGGATGTTGGAGACGCCGAGCAGGAAGACCACGATGGGGGCGAAGGCAAGCAGCATGATCAGGTCGTTGAGGGCGACCTGCACCAGAGTGTAGGCGGCATCGCCCCGGGTCAGGTAGCTCCATACGAACACCATGGCGGTGCAGGGCGCGGCGCCCAGCAGGATGGCGCCGGCCAGGTACTGGCTGGCCAGGGGCTCGGGAATCAGCGGCTGGAAGACCACCATCAGGAAGAACCAGGCGATGGCGAACATGGTGAAAGGCTTGATCAGCCAGTTCACCGTGGTGGTGATGACCAGCCCCTTGGGTTGGCGGCGCACGCCGAGCACGGCGGTAAAGTCGATCTGCGCCATCATCGGGAAGATCATCGCCCAGATCAGGATCGCCACCGGGATCGATACCTGGGCGACCTCGTAGCGCGAGAGGGTCTCGGGCACCGCGGGGACGAACTGGCCGAGCAGCACCCCGGCGACGATGGCCAGCGCCACCCACACCGAGAGGAAGCGCTCGAAGAGCCCCATGCCCTCCGAGGTGCTGGGGGACTGTGATTCCTGATCTGCGCTCATGGTGTGACTCCTGTCAGATGGCGCGCTGGTTGACCCGGGCGGAGAGCTCGGCGGCCGACTCCTTGCGCTCGGAGTAGCGGTCGGTGAGCGCCTCGCTGCGGCCGCGGATCAGCAGCGTGAATTTCACCAGCTCCTCCATGACGTCGACGATGCGGTCATAGAAGGGTGAGGGCTTCATGCGGTCGTTGTTGTCGAACTCCATGAAGGCCCTGGGCACCGAGGACTGGTTGGGGATGGTCACCATACGCATCCAGCGCCCCAGCACGCGCAGCTGGTTGACCGTGTTGAACGACTGGGAGCCGCCGCACACCTGCATCACCGCCAGGGTCTTGCCCTGGGTGGGGCGTACCGCGCCCAGCGCCAGGGGAATCCAGTCGATCTGCGCCTTCATGATGCCGGTCATGGCACCGTGGCGTTCCGGCGAGCACCACACCATGCCCTCGGCCCACTCGGCCAGCGTGCGCAGCTCCGCTACCTTGGGATGGGTCGCCTCCTCGGCGTCGGGCAGCGGCAGCCCCCTCGGGTCGAAGATACGGGTCTCGGCGCCCATGGCGCGCAGCAGCCGGGCGGCCTCCTCCACCGCCAGGCGGCTGAAGGAGCGGCTGCGCAGCGAGCCATAGAGCAGCAGGATGCGCGTGGGATGCTCACGGTCCACGGGGATGCCCAGGCTGGCCGCGTCGGGCACTTGGAAGCGTTCGCGGTCGATATTGGGCAGGTCGTCGAGGGGATGGGGCGTCACGCGGAGTCTCCTTGTGGGGTCTCTTCCTGGGAGGCACCCTGGTGGATCTCCTCCAGGGCCTGCCGCAGGGCTTCGTTGGACAGCTGATCCAGCGGCAGGGCCAGCATGGCCTCGATGCGCCGGCGCAGGGCGCCGAAGGTGCTGGCGAAGGCGGCCTCGCTGCCCTCGGCCCTCGAGGGGTCCGGCATGCCCCAGTGGGCCTTCACGGCCTTGCCGAGGAAGAGCGGGCAGACCTCGCCGGCGGCATCATCGCAGACGGTGATGACGACATCCGGCGTCACCTCGAGATCGTCCCAGGACTTGTTGGCGAACCCGCGGGGGGAAATGCCCTCCTTCTCCAGCCAGATTAACGTCAAGGGGTTTATCTCGCCGGCCGGATGGCTGCCGGCGCTCCAGGCGTGATGCCGGGTCTCGGTCAGGTGGTTGAACAGCGCCTCGGCGTAGATCGACCGGCAGGAGTTGCCGGTGCACAGGAACAGTACGTTCATGGTGTCTCCATCGAGACAGTCGTCGGGGCGGGGTATCAGGCCGTTTTGCTGCTCATCATATATGGAAAATCATATATACTCAATGCTATTACCCGGACGCCGGCGCGTTGCGCTGGTCCGGGGCGCGCTGGAAGGCCGGCGAGACCTCGGTCGGGTCCTGGACGTCGCGATGGCGTGCGGCAGCTTCTGCCCACCAGCCGAGCTGGCCCAGGGTGCGGCCGAAGTAGCCGGCCCAGTGCTCGGCGTCCTCACGGAAGGTGCCGTCCTCGTCGAGGGCTTCCTGGGCCCTGGGTACGTGAATCATTGCCGAGACCGGCAGGCAGCCGAGCTCGGAGAGGAAGGTGCGCATGGCAACCGCCGCCCGGGCGCCGCCCCACTGTCCGGCGGAGTAGGTGACGATGGCGCTGGGCTTGAAGGCGTAGAGGGAACTGCCGAAGTGGTTCAGCAGGTGGGCAAGCGCCGGGCTCATGGAGTGGTTGTACTCGGGGCTGACCATCACGTAGCCGTCGGCGGCCGTGATCTTCTCGGCGAGGGCGTCCAGAGGTTCGGGCACCTTCGCCTTCGCGTAGGCGAAATGGGGCTTGAAGACGGCGCCGAGCTCGATCTCCAGCGGGTCGATAAGCTCGACCGTGGCACCGTCTGCCTCGAGCAGCCGTCTGCAGGCGCGCGCCACGCGCAGGCCGAGACGGGCGGGGGCGGGCGGGGTGCTGTTGCGAGCGGTGCCCAGGAACACCAGGAAATGGGGCACGGGTTGATCTCCTCAGGCATGAACGGATGATCTCGCCACGCTATAGCAGACTCATCGAGAGCGCGAGTCTGGCGGCATTCATGCCATGGCGACGTCGCGGGTCAGATCAGCGCGCGGCGCACCCGCGCCGAGACTGCCTCGCTGACCACGACCGTGCCCAGGATCACGATCAGGATGGTGGCCACCTGGGACCAGGCCAGGGTGTCGATGGAGGACTGCAGCTTCATGCCGATGCCGCCGGCGCCGACCAGGCCCAGGATGGTGCTCTCGCGGATATTGATGTCCCAGCGAAACATCGAGATGCCCCAGAAGGCGGGCAGCACCTGGGGCACGACGGCGTAATGGATCACCTGGGCGCGGGCGGCCCCGGTGGCGGTCACCGCCTCGACCTGACCCGACTCGGTCTCCTCGATGGCTTCATACAGCAGCTTGCCCACGAAGCCGATGGAGCGCAGGGCGATGGCGACGATGCCGGCGAGCAGGCCGGGGCCGATGATCGCCACCAGCAGCAGGGCCCAGATCAGCGAGTTGATGGAGCGCGAGGTCACGATGAGAAACAGCGCCATCGGGCGGACCAGCAGCACCGAGGGGGTGGTGTTGCGGGCGGCGAGGAAGGCTACCGGCACCGCCAGTATCACCCCGCCCAGAGTCCCCAGGGTGGCGATGTTGAGGGTGTCCCACAGCGGCATCAGCAGCTCGGGAAGGTAGGCCAGCTTTGGCGGGAACATGCGGCTGCCGATGTCCATGGCCTGGTCGGGTGCATCGGCGACGAAGATCCACAGCGTGCCTTCGTTCATCACTTGCCAGCACCACACGAAGAGTGCCACCAGGGCCAGCCAGCCGGCCCACAGTGCCAGGCGGGCACGCGGTGTGCGAAAGGTCCAGATCTGTGAATAGTGGGTCGGCTCGCCCGGGTGTTTGTCGGGAGCACTCATTGCAAGAATTTCCTCAGATAGCTGGAGCCATATTCCGTCAGCATCACGATGGCGATGACGATCAGCAGGATGGCGCCGGCGCTGTCGTACTCGTAGCGGTCGATGGCGGTGTTGAGGGTGGCGCCGATGCCCCCGGCGCCGACGATCCCGATCACCGAGCTCTCGCGAAAGTTGATGTCCAGACGATAGAGCGACAGGCCGATCAGCCGCGGCATGACCTGGGGCTGGACGGCGTAGTGGATCAGCTGCCACCCGCTGGCGCCCGTGGCCCGAATCGCTTCGATCTGGCTGGCGCTGGCCTCCTCGATGTCGTCGGCCAGCAGCTTGGCGAGAAAGCCGATGGAGGCGAAGGCCAGGGTAAGAAAGCCGGCGAAGGGGCCGAAACCGAACATCGCGACCAGGAAGATGGCAATGATGATCTCCTGGAGCGATCGACTCACGGCGACGATCGAGCGACATACCAGATAGACGGGTCGCGGTGACAGGTTGCGCGCCGCCCCGATGCCGATGGGAATCGAGATCAGCACACCCACCACGGTGGCGGTCAGGGTCATGGTCAGGCTCTCGATCAGCCCCTGGCGGATGTCGCCCCAGCGGCTCACGAAATCCGGCTGCAGGAAGCCCTGGACGAAGCGCGCACCCCGTTCCAGGCCCTCGACAACGCGGTCGACGTCGACCTCCAGTGAGCCGACGGCCAGGATCAGGTAGCCCAGTACCAGCAGCGGCAGGGCGAGCCGCCAGCCTCGGGTCGTGACCAGCTGCGGCGGGCGTTTCCAGCGGCGCGGATAGGAAGCATGCGGTGTCATGTCGCTGACCCTACCAGCCGCAGTGTGCCCTGTGCCTCGCCGTCGGGATCGGTGTCGTCGTCGTCCTGGTCGGTGGCGCTCCAGTCCTCGGCACCGTAGATCTCGGTCAGCATGGCCTCGTCGAGGCGCGCCGGCGCGTCGTCGACGACCATGCGGCCGGCGCGCAGGCCGATCAGACGGTCGACGAACTGCTGGGCCAGCGGTACATCATGGATGTTGACGATGGCGGGCAGCTGGCGCTCGGCGCAGATCTCGGTGATCAGTCGCATGATCTGGCGGCTGGTCTTGGGGTCGAGGCTCGCCGTGGGCTCGTCGACCAGCAGCAGTTCCGGCTCCTGGGCCAGGGCTCGGGCGATGCCGACGCGCTGTCGCTGGCCGCCCGAGAGGGCGTCGGCGCGCTTGTCGGCGTGATCGAGCAGGCCTACCCGGTCGAGCAGGCGGTAGGCGTTCTCGATGTCACGGCCCGGGAAGCGTCGCGTGAAACTGCGCCAGAAGGGCACATAGCCCAGCCGCCCGGAGAGCACGTTCTCCATCACGGTCAGCCGTTCCACCAGGGCATACTCCTGGAAGATCATGCCGATGCGCCGCCGCGCCTGGCGCAGTTCGCGACTGCCCAGGTTGACCAGGTCGGACTCGCCCAGACGAATCGTGCCGCTGGAGGGCTCTACCAGGCGGTTGATGCAGCGAATCAGGGTCGACTTGCCGGCGCCCGACGGGCCGATCAAGCCCACGACCTGGCCCTGCGGTACCCGGAAGGTGACATCGCGCAGGGCGGTGTCGCCGGCGGCATAGGTCTTGGTAAGCTGCTCGATGGTAAGCACGTTGCAGGTTCTCCCCTACGTCTCGAAGGCGTCTCAACGACGCGAAGGCGCGGGCGACATGTCGCCCGCGCCTTTCATGGCACGATGCTTAGTTGCAGTCGTATTCGACCCCGTTGGCCTCATCGATCTGGCGAATCACCGCCCAGTGCTCCTCGAAGGTAATGGGAATGAACTGCTCCTCCCCGTTGCGCCCGAACTCCTCCTCGAGCGCACTGCCTTCCCATTCGAAGGAGAAGAAGGCTTCCTGAATGGCATCCTGCAGCTCGGGCGCCAGGTTGTAGACGGTGCCATAGCTGGTGGTGGGGAAGGTGTCCGACTGGTAGATCACCTCGAGCTGGTCCTCGTCGACCACGCCACGATCGATCATGCGCCCCTTCACGGAGTTGGCGACGGTGGCCACCGCGTAGTCCTGATTGGCCACGCCCAGCACAGAGTTGTCGTGCTTGCCCGAGAAATCCACCTCGTAGTCCTCGCCGGAGACCATGTCGAACTCCGAGGCCATCAGCGCGGTGGGGGCCTTGAACCCCGAGTTGGAGGTCTCGGAGGTGTGGGTCAGGGTGCGCCCGCGGATGTCCTCGACCTCGTCGATGCCGGAATCCGGATGGGTGATGATCTCCATCTCGTAGCCGAAGCTGCCATCCTCGGCGGCCATCATGGTGAAGGGACGATAGCCGGCACAGGCCACGGCCAGGGGGTTGGAACCGGTATTGAAGCCGGCGACGTGCAGGCGCCCGGCCCGCATCGCCTCGATCTGGGCAGAGTTGGACTGCACCGGGAAGAACTGCACCTTCTTGCCGGTGACGTCTTCCATGTGCTCGAGGAAGCCGTCCCACACTTCGGCATAGACGGCGGGATCTTCCACCGGGGTATACGCGAAGACCAGGGTGTCCGGATCGAGCCACTGGGACTCGTCGTCGGGAATATCGGCCACCAGGTCGCCATCGGCATCGGTGAAGCGATCGCTAAGGGAGAATTCGGCCTGGGCCTGGGTCATGCCGGCGGCAAGGGCGGCAACGGCCACGCCGCTGGCGATCAGGGAGCGAGTCAGAGTCTGCATGGAGGTCCACCTGTGTCAGGGAGAATGGAACACGAGTCACATGCTGGGAGCTCTGCATGACAGCGGCGCGTCATCGGGATGACGATCGGATGACGTCTTGGTGACGGTGGCGCGCCCTGCACGCCGCTGGGGCGGGATGGAAGCTCGCCGTCAGCGATAAGCGGGGGCAGCCGGGAGGAGAGCCGAAGGTGGGGGCCTCTGCGACGTTGTCAGGCCGGGGTGGGGTCGTCGAGGAAGGGCAGCAGGGCAGCGATCAGACGTTCGGGACACTCCCGGTGTGGCACGTGCCCGCAGTCGGTCAGGATATGCGGCTTGGCGGGCCCGGGGGTGAGCGACGCTATGCGCTCGGGTTGGGCCCGCGAGCCGTATTCGTCATGCTCGCCATGGATGGCCAGGGTCGGACAGCTCACCCGCTGCAGCGCGCTGTCCAGCGTCCAGCCGGCGAAGGCCTCGGAGTGCCAGGTGTCGACCCAGGCGCGCAGGACCCAGTCGGCCTTGTCGCCGTGATGTTTCGCCAGCCGTGCCATGGCGGCGGGGGACTGGAAGGCCTGCTCCGCCTCGCGAATGCCGGCCAGGGTACGTGGCTCGATGCTGGCCTGGGCGGCCACCGTGATCAGCGCCTCGCAGCCGTCGGCATGCCGGCCGGCGATCTCGACGGCCATGGCGCCGCCTACGCTATGGCCGAGGGTCACGAAGCGCTCGAGCCCCAGCTGCTTGCGCAGCGCGCGGAAGATCTCCGCCTCGTCAACGATAAAGCTCGTCGGCTGTGGTCCCGGAAACGGATCCGACCGCCCGTAGCCAGCGCGATCGTAGGCGATCACCTCCCGGCCGCTGGCCGCGGCGAGCCTGGCGGGAAACTCCCGCCACAGCGCCACGCAGCCCAGGGAGTCGTGCAGCAGCACGATGGGGCTGCGTGGCGCCTCTGGCGTGTTCGGCCGCCAGCGGGCGGCATGCAGGCCGCCCGCCGGCGTGTCGAGCGTGATGCTCTCCATCAGGCGATCCGTTCCTAATCCACCAGTTCCACGGCCACGGCAGTGGCCTCGCCGCCGCCGATGCACAGGCTGGCGATGCCGCGCTTGCCACCCTTGGTGCGCAGGGCATGGATCAGGGTGGCAATGATCCGCGAGCCGGTGGAGCCGATGGGGTGGCCCTGGGCGCAGGCGCCGCCGAAGACATTGACCTTGTCGTGGGGCAGGCCCAGGTCGTCCATGGCCATCAGGGTCACCACGGCGAAGGCCTCATTGATCTCGAAGAGGTCGACGTCATTCACGCCCCAGTTGAGCGTCTTCATCAGCTTGTCGATGGCGCCCACCGGGGCAATGGTGAACTCGCTGGGGTGGCGAGAGTGGGTGCTGTGGCCCAGCATCCGGGCGATCGGCCTGGCACCCAGGCGGTCGGCCGCTGCCTGGCTGGCCAGGATCAGCGCCGAGGCGCCATCGGAGATGGAGCTGGAGTTGGCGGCGGTGATGGTGCCGTCCTTGGCGAAGGCGGGGCGCAGCGAGCGGATCTTGTCGAGCCTGGCCTGGAAGGGCTGCTCGTCGTGGTCCACCACGCTTTCCCCATGGCGGCTGGTGACGGTGACCGGCGCCATCTCGGCCGTCAGGTGGCCGGCGTTGGTGGCGTCCATGGCACGCTCCAGCGAGGCGATGGCGAAGTCATCCAGCCGTTCGCGACCGTAGCCCCGCTCGCTGGCGACGTCCTGGGCGAAGACGCCCATCAGCTTGCCGGTCTCGGCGTCCTCCAGGCCATCGAGGAACATGTGGTCCTTGAGCTCCCCATGGCCCAGGCGGTAGCCGGCACGGGCCTTGGTCAGTACATGGGGGGCGTTGGACATGGACTCCATGCCGCCGGCCAGCATCACCTGGCCGCTGCCTGCGCGGATCAGGTCGTGGGCCAGCATGGTGGCCTTCATGCCCGAGCCGCACAGCTTGTTGACGGTGGTGGCCCCGATGGCGTCCGGGATGCCGGCCTGGCGCATGGCCTGACGTGCCGGGCCCTGCTTGACGCCGGCCGGCAGCACACAGCCCATGATGCCCTCGTCGATGCTGTCGGTGCTGATGCCGGCACGCTCGATGGCTGCCTGGATTGCCGTGGCCCCCAGCTGCGGGGCGGTGAGGCTGGCGAGGCTGCCCAGCATGCCGCCCATGGGCGTGCGTGCGGCAGAGAGGAAGACGATATCGCTGGACTGGCTCATGGTGGGTTCTCCCAGTGTGGCGTTACGGTCCCGAGCGGTTCCGCACTCTTATTGTGGCCGGAATCGCGGACGGTACCGCGTTGACCCGCTCGCGGGGCTGTGGTTTTCTCAGCATCAACCAAGCAAGCGCTAGTGTAAATGCCGATGAATGTAATGAATGACACGCCGCGTCGCAAGGAGCTGACCCGCCAGGCCGCCCAGCTGTTTGTCCAGGAGGGCTTCGACCGGACCACGGTGCGCATGCTTGCCCAGGAGATGGGCATCAAGTCCGGCAGCCTCTTCCACCATTTCCGCGACAAGCAGGAGATTCTGGCGGCGGTGATCGAGGCGGGCACCCAGAATGCCCTGGTCATCGCCAAGGCGGCCCTCGATGAATGCGACAGCACGGCCGAGGCGCGCTTGCAGGCCATGGCGCGTGCCCACCTCGAGACCCTGCTGACCGACCGCAATGCCCATGTGGTGGCGCTTTACGAGTGGCGTCGACTCGCTCCCGAGGCCCGCGCCCATCTGAGCCATCTGCGTGACGCCTACGAAGCGCTGTGGGAAGCGGTGATCGACGAGGCCCTGGCCGAGGGGGTGATCCACGGCGACCGCTTCCTGGTGTCGCGCTTCGTGATGGGGGCGCTCAACTGGACGGTGCGCTGGTACGACCCCGCCGGTCCGCGCTCTCCGGATGACCTGGCTCACGAGCTGGTCGCCATGATCACTCACCGGCCTGTCTGACGCTCCGGCACCGGCGGAGCACGCTGTCAGGCCACCGATCCCGCCAAGCTCGACCATCGTCTAGTCCCCTCCTGCCGTTGAGGGGTTGCTCCGTTGATCGGGACCCTCTAGCTTGTACCTAGCGCTTGATAGGTTGACGCTTACGTCAACTGCAGCTAACCAGAAGCTAGGCGTTCACGCCAGCCTCGGCAGTTGCCGTCTTCCTTCGTTGCCAGCATTTGCCGCCACCATTTCTGCCGCCACAACAAGCACAAGCTGCGAGAGGGCACTACATGAGCACCCTTCCCAACTACCAGAGCTATCTCGATACCTTCTCCATCGATGACGTCATTGCGCGTCTCGACGACCACCGCGATGGCAAGGCCAATGCCTTCGAGTCCTGCTGCGGGCGCCATCTGCGCGCCGGCCGTGGCGACGTCCTGGCGCTGGTGCATGAAGACACTCAGGGCCAGGTCACCACCCTGACCTACGCCGAACTCGATGCCGAAAGCGCCAGGCTCGCCGGCTGGTTCGCCGAGCGTGGCCTGGGCGTGGGCGACCGCATCGCCTGCATGCTGCCGCGCTCGCCACAACTGCTGGTGGCCATTCTCGCCACCTGGCGTATCGGCGCCGTCTATCAGCCACTGTTCACCGCCTTTGGCCCGGACGCCGTGGACTACCGCCTGGGCCGCGCCGATTCGCAGCTGCTGATCACCGATCACGCCAACCGTTTCAAGTTCGATGGCCTGACGCGGTGTCCGCCCGTGCTCGCCGTGGGGGGCCCCGATGCCGAGCATGCCGATGACCTGGACTGGCAGGAGGCTCTTGCCCACGCGCCGCTCGAGGCCAACCCCCCGCGCCTGGAGCGTGAAGCACCTTTCCTGCAGATGTTTACCTCCGGAACCGTGGGCAAGCCCAAGGGCGTGGCGGTGCCGCTGGCCGGCATGCCGGCCTTCGCCCTCTACATGGAACTGGCCGTCGACCTGCGCGAGACCGACCGCTTCTGGAACATGGCCGACCCGGGCTGGGCCTACGGCCTCTACTACGCCATCGCCGGGCCGCTGCTGCTGGGTGTCACGACGCACTTCTGCGAGGCGGGCTTCAGTGCCGAAGGGGCGCTGGCGTTCATGAAACGCCACCGCATCACCAACTTCGCTGCCGCCCCCACGGCCTATCGCCTGATGAAGGCCTCGGGCCTGTTCGATGACGCCCACGAGACTCTCGAACTGCGCGCGGCGAGCTCTGCCGGTGAACCGCTCAACACCGAGGTGGTAACCTGGGTGGAGCGCAGTCTGGGCTGCCCGGTCATGGACCACTACGGTCAGACCGAGACCGGCATGACCTGCAACAATCACCATGCCCTGGACCATCCCAAGCATGTCGGTGCCATGGGCGTGCCGATGCCCGGCTACCGCCTGGCGATCCTCGATGCCGAGTACAAGGAACTGCCTCCGGGCGAGCCCGGCGTGCTGGCGGTGGACATCGAGAACTCCCCGGCGCACTTCTTCGCCGGCTACACCTGGCAGGAGAAGCATCCCTTTGCCGAAGGCTACTACCTGACCGGTGATGTGGTGATCAAGAACGAGGATGGCTCCTTCCAGTTTGCCGGTCGCGACGACGACATCATCACCACCGCTGGCTATCGTGTCGGGCCTACCGACGTGGAGAACAGCGTGATGACCCATGCAGCGGTGGCCGAATCTGCGGCCGTGGGCCAGCCTGACGAGATCCGCGGCGAGATCATCAAGTCCTATATCGTGCTGCGCGAGGGCTTCGAGCCCAGCGATGAGCTGGCCGACGAGATTCGTCAACTGGTGCGCGAGCGGCTCTCGACCCACGCCTTCCCGCGGGTGATCGAGTTCGTCGAGGAGCTCCCCAAGACGCCGAGCGGCAAGATCCAGCGCTTCAAGCTGCGTGCCGAGGCCGCCGAGCAGGCCGACGCGGCGCCCGCCAAGTAACCCAAGGATCCCGATATGCACGTCAAGGACCATACCTTTCTGATCACCGGTGCCGCCTCCGGGCTGGGGGCGGCCACTGCCGAGCGGCTGGTCGCCGCAGGCGGCCGCGTTGTGCTCTGCGATCTGAGCGACGCCGTGGAAGCCCACGCCCAGCGCCTGGGCGGGGCCGCCCGAGCGGTACGTGGCGACGTCACCTCGGGTGACGATATCCAGGCTGCGGTGGAGGCCGCCGTCGAACTCGGCGGCGAGCGCGGTCTCGCCGGCGTCGTGCACTGCGCCGGGGTGGTCAGCGTGGGAAAGCTCGTCGACCGCGAGGGCAACCCCGCCGACCTCGAGGCCTACAATCGCACCATCCAGATCAACCTGGTGGGCACTTTCAACGTGATGCGCCTGGCGGCCGCCGCCATGGCGAGGAATGAGGCGGGCGAAGACGGCGAGCGCGGGGTGATCATCAACACTGCCTCCATCGCTGCCATGGATGGTCAGGTGGGGCAGTGTGCCTACAGCGCTTCCAAGGCCGGCGTAGTGGGCATGAGCCTGCCGGCGGCGCGGGAACTCTCGCGCCACGGGGTGCGCGTGATGGCCATCGCGCCGGGGGTGTTCGAGACCCCGATGATGAGCGAGATCCCCGATGAAGCCGCCCAGGCCCTGGCGGCCGCCGTGCCCTTTCCCAAGCGGCTCGGCAAGCCCGACGAGTTCGCTCGGCTGGCCGAGCAGATCATTGCCAATCCCATGCTCAACGGCGAGGTGATCCGCCTCGACGGCGGGATACGCATGCAATGACCCGGCTACGCCGGGAGCTGTAAGCCTTAAGCTTGAAGAGCCCGGCTGCGCCGGGAGCTTGAAGCTATAAGCTGGAAGCTTGAAGAAAAAGCTTGACCCAGGCGGTGGGGGGCTCATGCTGCCTTCCAGCTTCCAGCTTCCAGCTTCCAGCTTCCAGCTTCCAGCTTCCAGCTTCCA
>JBNJIL010000019.1:0-61306 GCA_051749325.1 Pseudomonadota bacterium
TTCTACCGCCCTCTACCGCCTGCAACGTGTGCCCGTCGCCGGCAGCGAGTGCGTACTTTACGGATTTCCCCGGGGCCGCGCAAGGCCCTCGGGAAGAAAAATGTCAGGGTCATGATGACAGCGTGACCGTCCCGTGACCGTTCGCGCGCATTGCCTTCCTTCCACAGGCCTTCGGGCCGACCGCCTGTGGATGACACAGTCCATGGCCGGAGACGACAACGCCCGCACGGGGCGGGCGTCATGGGATAGCCTGGCGTCTGACGTCAGAGTAGCGTCACAAGCGCGTAGCGCTTCTTGCCCGCCTGGATGACATAGCTCTGGCCGGTCTCAAGCATGTGGTCGCGCTGGACCACGTCGCCATCCACCTTGACCCGGCCGTTGCCGAGCATGTCCTTGGCCTGAGCGCTGTTGCTGGCCAGCCCTGAGCGGTTAAGCACTGCAGCAATGGGGGCCTGGGCGCTGCCCTCGAAATCGACCTCGACCTCGGGAAGGTCCTCGGGCAACTCCCCGTCGGCCAGCTGGTTGCCGGCAGAGCGGTGGGCGTTGGCGGCAGCCTCTTCGCCGTGATAGCGACCGATCAGCTCGCGGGCAAGGATCATCTTGATGTCACGGGGGTTGGCACCCGCTTCGACGTCACGCTTGAGCGCCTCGATTTCCTCATTGGACTTGAGGGAGAGGAGTTCGAAATAACGCCACATCAGGCTATCGGGCATGGAGACCAGCTTGTTGAACATCGATCCCGGTGCCTCGTCGACACCGACATAGTTGCCCAGCGACTTCGACATCTTCTGCACGCCATCCAGGCCCTCGAGCAGCGGCATGGTGATCACGACCTGGGGCGCCTGTTCGAAGTGCTTCTGGACCTCACGCCCCATCAGCAGGTTGAACTTCTGGTCGGTACCACCGAGCTCCACGTCGGCTTCCAGCGCCACGGAGTCGTACCCCTGCACCAGCGGATAGAGGAACTCGTGGATGGAGATCGGCTGACCCGCACTGTAGCGCTTGTCGAAATCGTCACGCTCGAGCATGCGCGCCACGGTGCTCTGGCCAGCGAGCTCGATCATGTCGGCAGCGCTCATGGCGGAAAACCACTCGGCATTGAAACGCACCTCGGTCTTCTCGGGGTCCAGGATCTTGAACACCTGCTCCCTGTACGTCTGGGCGTTGGCCTTGACCTCCTCCTCGGTAAGCGGCTTGCGCGTCACGTTCTTGCCGGTGGGGTCACCGATGCGGCCGGTGAAGTCGCCGATCAGGAAGATGACCTCGTGGCCCAGATCCTGGAATTGACGCATCTTGGTCAGCAACACGCTGTGCCCCAGGTGCAGGTCCGGTGCGGTAGGGTCGAAGCCCGCCTTGATACGCAAGGTGCGCCCGGATTCGAGCTTTTCGACCAGCTCCTCCTCGAGCAGAATCTCATGGGTGCCGCGCTTCAGCAGCGCCAGGGCGCCAGCAACATCGGTCATTGTCTCCTCTCCACTCAGCAGGCGGCCCGCAACCCGGCGGGCACTCGGTGTTCGAATGGTCGAGGATGTTACCATGCCCGGCCACCCACGGTTGAGCCCGCCCGGGAGTCCCCATGAGCCTCTTCATCGGCCTGATGTCAGGCACCAGCCTCGACGGCATTGACGCCGCCCTCGTCGATATCCAGGAGGAGGCGGCTCCCCGCCTGATCGCCACCCATGAAACGCCGATGCCCGAGGCGCTGCGCGAGCGGCTATGGCGCCTCTGCCATGCCGGCCGAGTCAGCTTCGCCGAACTGGCAGCCGCCGAAGACGCCTTCTGCCGCCTGCAGGCCGCCGCCGTCGAGGCACTGGTCACCGCCAGCGGCGTGGAGGGGGCAGCCATCACCGCCATCGGCAGTCATGGCCAGACCATCGAACACGCTCCCCGGGGCCATGACGGCGGCCCGGCCTATACGTTGCAGCTCGATAACCCCAGCCTGCTGGCCGAACTCACCGGCCACCCGGTGGTGGCCGACTTCCGGCGTCGCGACCTGGCCGCAGGGGGCCAGGCCGCACCACTGGCCCCGGCGTTTCACGAGGCGCTGTTCCGGACGAAAGGCGAATGGCGCCTGGTGCTCAACCTGGGGGGGTTCGCCAACCTGACCCTGCTGCCGCCCCTCGAGGAAGCACACCCGCCGCTGGGCTTCGACACCGGCCCCGCCAACGCCCTGATGGACGCCTGGCATGCCCGACATCGCGGAGGACGCTTCGACGCCGGTGGTGCCTGGGCAGCCTCTGGACAGGTCGACGAGGCACTGCTGGAGCGCCTGCTGGCCGACCCCTTCTTTCACCTGGCTCCGCCGCGCAGCACGGGTCGGGAGCTCTTCCATCTCGACTGGCTTGAAGGGCAACTGCAGGGAGGAGAATCACCACAGGACGTCCAGGCCACCCTGGCCGAGCTGACCGCCGCCAGCGTGACCCTGGGTGTCGGCATGGCCAGGGAGCGCCTCGATGCCCCGCCGGCCACGGTGCTGGTGCCCTGCGGCGGTGGCGCCCGCAACCCGGACCTGCTCTCTCGCCTGGCCCGCCGACTGCCCGAGACCCCCCTGCACCCCGGGGAAGACTGGGGCTGGCCCGCCGAGTGGCTCGAGGCCGGTGCCTTTGCCTGGCTGGCGTGGCGACGACTGGCCGAGCTGCCGGGCAACCTGCCCACGGTGACGGGCGCCGCCGGTCCCCGTGTGCTGGGCGGTATCTACGCCTCCTGAGTCGCTGGCCCCCTAGAAGTCATCTTCGCTGCGCAACGACAGCTGGCTGGCCGCCTCGCGGGCCCCGGCAACCCCATCGCCGCCTGCATCGCTGTACTTGATCATCATGCGCAGGTCATTGGCCGAATCGGCGTGCACCAGCGCCACTTCCTCGTTGATCCTGCCGGCCTTGAAGAGATCGAAAAGGGCCTGGTCGAAGGTCTGCATGCCGAGGTCTCGCGAGCGGGACATGACGTTCTTGATCTCGGAGACCTCACCCTTGCGCACCAGGTCACCGATCAGCGGTGACTTGAGCATGATCTCGATGGCCGGGCAGCGCCCGCCATCCACCGTGGGCAGCAGTTGCTGGGCGACAATCGCCTGCAGGTTGAGCGAGAGGTCCAGCCACACCTGGGCATGCCGTTCGATGGGAAAGAAGTTGATGATCCGGTCCAGCGCCTGGTTGGCGTTGTTGGCGTGCAGCGTGGCCAGGCAGAGGTGGCCGGTCTCGGCGAAGGTCAGGGCGTGCTCCATGGTCTCCCGGGTGCGCACCTCGCCGATCAGGATCACGTCCGGCGCCTGGCGCAGGGTATTCTTCAGCGCCACCTCGAAGGATTCGGTATCGATGCCGACCTCACGCTGATTGACGATCGCCTTGCGGTGCGGGTGTACGTATTCGATGGGGTCCTCGACGCTGATGATGTGGCCGCCCAGGGTCTCGTTGCGCTGCTGGATCATCGACGCCAGGGTCGTCGACTTGCCGGTACCGGTACCGCCGACCACGAACACCAGGCCGCGCTTGATATTGGCCAGCTCGCCCAGTGTGTCAGGCAGCGACAGCTCCTCCAGGTGAGGAATGTCGAAGCCGATCCGCCGGATCACCATGGCCATCTGGTTGCGCTGCTGGAAGGCACTGACCCGAAAGCGTCCCTTGCCCCTGAGGCTCAGTGCGAAGTTCGCCTCGTGCTCGACCCGAAAGCGCTCCAGGAACGCCTCGGGGATCGAGGCACCGACCAGTTCGGTGACCTGCGCCACGCTGAGCCCCTGCTCGCCCAGCGGCGTGAGCTGGCCGGCCATCTTGAGGGTCGGGGGTGCATTCACCGAGATCAGCAGATCCGACGCCTCCTTCTGCACCATGATATCCAGCAGCTGGTAGAGCCACTCTTGTGCTGTCATGTCCCTGCTCCCGTTTATCGTTGCCGCGTCCTCAGCTGGCCAGCACGCCCTTGGCCTTCGCCTGGGCCTCCTCGCGCGCCACCATGTTATCCGTGACCAGGCGCGCCAGCGAAGCGTCCAGGGTCTGCATGCCCAGGTTCCCGCCGGTCTGGATCGCCGAATAGATCTGCGCCACCTTGTCCTCGCGGATCAGGTTACGCACTGCCGAGGTGGCAACGAGGATCTCGTGGGCCGCCACTCGGCCGCCACCCTGGCGTTTCAGCAGGGCCTGGGAAATCACCGCCTGCAGTGACTCGGAGAGCATCGAGCGCACCATGGACTTCTCATCGCCGGGAAAGACGTCGATGATCCGGTCGATGGTCTTCGCCGCGGACGTGGTATGCAGGGTGCCGAACACCAGGTGGCCGGTCTCGGCGGCGGTCAGTGCCAGACGGATGGTCTCCAGGTCACGCAGCTCGCCCACCAGGATGATGTCCGGGTCCTCGCGCAAGGCACTGCGCAGTGCCGGCGCAAACCCATGGGTATCACGGTGCACTTCGCGCTGGTTGACCAGGCAGCGCTTGCTGCGATGGATGAATTCCACCGGGTCCTCGATGGTGAGGATATGCTCGAAGCGGTTGTCATTGATGTAGTCGATCATCGCCGCCAGCGTGGTGCTCTTGCCCGAACCGGTGGGGCCGGTGACCAGCACCAGGCCGCGGGGCAACATGGAGAGCTGGCGAAAGACCGAGCCCATGCCCAGATCCTCCAGGGTCAGCACCTCCGTGGGGATGGTACGGAACACCGCTCCGGCCCCGCGGGCCTGGTTGAAGGCATTGACACGAAAGCGCGAGACGCCCGGCACCTCCAGCGAGAAGTCGGTCTCGAAGAACTCCTCGTAGTCACGACGCTGACGGTCCGCCATGATGTCGTAGATCAGCTTGCGGACCTCGCGATCCTCCATGGCCGGTACGTTGAGCCGGCGGATGTCGCCATCGACGCGGATCATCGGCGGCAGGCCCGCCGAGAGGTGGAGGTCCGAGGCGTTCTGTTTTGCCGAGAATGCCAGCAGTTCGGTAATATCCATGCGTTTGCCCTGCTCCCGGGATAAGGTTTCCTTCAATATGATCAGTATGACAGACACGCCGACATGACGGACCTGGTACTTCCCGAGGCGCTGGCCGCGGCACGCACCCGTCTCGCCGACGCACTGAGTGCGGCCGGCCGACCCACCGATGCCGCCCGCCTGCTGGCCGTCAGCAAGACCAAGCCCGCTGCCCTGATCCGCGAGGCCTGGCACCTTGGCCAGCGCGAATTCGGCGAAAACTATGTCCAGGAAGCCCTGGAAAAGCAGGCCGAACTGGCGGACCTGAACCCCATCGTCTGGCATTTCATCGGTCCGCTGCAATCCAACAAGACGCGCGAGGTCGCCGAACACTTCACCTGGGTACACAGCGTGGATCGCGAGAAGATCGCCCGGCGCCTGAATGATCAGCGCCCCGGGACGCTCGGACCGCTGGACATCTGCCTGCAGGTCAACATCAGCGACGAGGCGAGCAAGTCCGGCATCTCGCTCGAGGCACTGCCCGCCCTGGCCGAGGCGGTCCAGGCCATGCCTCGCCTGCGCCTGCGTGGGCTGATGGCGATTCCTGCGCCGGCCGAGGGGATCGACGCCCAGCGCGTTCCCTTCGCCCGCCTGCGCGAGGCTCTCGACGGGCTCCGCGAGCGCTTCCCCGAGGCGCCGCTGGACACCCTCTCGATGGGCATGACCACCGACCTGGAGGCCGCCGTTCTCGAGGGCGCCACCCTGGTGCGCCTGGGCACCGCCATTTTCGGAGCCCGCGAACACCAACCGTAATGCGACCGCCATTCACCGAACGACACAGGACCACTCCCATGGCCAGCAGAGTCACCTTCATCGGCGCCGGCAACATGGCCGGCGCCATCATCGGCGGGATGATCGAGAGCGGCTTCTCGCCCGATGACATCACGGCCACCTCGCCCAGCGACGACATCCTCGCTCCGCTGCGCGCCCGGCTGGGCATCCAGACCGCGACCGACAACGCGGCGGCCGTCGCCGAATCCGACGTGGTGGTCCTGGCGGTCAAGCCACAGATCATGCGCGACGTCTGCGAGCAGATGCGCGATGCCGTACAGGCCCGCAGGCCGCTGATCGTCTCGGTGGCGGCAGGCCTGCCCGCCGAGACCCTGGAGCACTGGCTGGGTGACGACCTGCCGCTGGTACGCTGCATGCCCAACACCCCAGCGCTGGTGGGGGCCGGTGCCGCCGGGCTCTACGCCAACGCCAGGGTCAGCGACGACCAGCGTCGGCTAGCGACCGAGCTGATGGAGGCCGTCGGCCTGGTGGCATGGGTCGACGACGAGGCCCTGCTCGATGCGGTCACCGCCGTCTCGGGCAGTGCCCCGGCCTACTTCTTCCTAATGTTCGAGGCGATGGAGGAAGCCGGTGCCGCGCTCGGCCTGCCCGCCGACACCGCGCGGCAGCTGGCCATGCAGACCGCCCTGGGTGCATCGAAGATGGCGCTCGCCAGTGACAAGTCACCCGCCGAGCTCAAGCGCAATGTGATGTCGCCCGGCGGCACCACCGAGCGTGCCATCGAGCACCTGGAGCAGGCCGGCATGCGCCGCATCATGGCCGAGGCCATGAACGCCTGTGCCGACCGCGCCCGCGAGATGGCCGACGAGCTCGGCAAGCGCTGACCCGACAGCCCGTCACGAATGCGGGCTGACACGATGACGTTTCAAGGACATGGAGGAGCCCCGATGGGCAGTCAACTGGGAAGTGCCGGCCTGCTGCTGGTGAACACCCTGATCAATATCTATATCTTCCTGCTGATGCTGCGCTTTCTGCTGCAGGCATCACGGGCCGACTACTACAATCCCATCAGCCAGTCGGTGGTCAAGGTCACCCAGCCGGCGGTGCGCCCCTTCCAGGGCTTCCTGGGACCGGTGATGAATCGCTTCGACCTGGCCACCCTGGCCACGGCCTTCGTCATCAAGGCGATCAGCATCATCTTGATCCTGCAGGTCGCCGGCTTCGGCATGGCCCCCATCGCCAGCGTCGCCATCGGCTCTCTGGCCGCCATCGCCAACGCCATCCTCAAGATCTACTTCTTCGCCCTGATCGTGATGATCATCCTCAGCTGGGTGGCACCCCAGGCCAGCCACCCGGGCGCCCTGCTGGTGATGCAGCTGGTGGAGCCGATCATGGCGCCGGTGCGCAGGGTGATCCCGCCGCTGGGCATGATCGACCTCTCGCCGATCGTGGTGTTCATCGCCATCAGCCTGATCGATGGTATCGTGGTGAGCTCGCTGACCCGTGCTGCCGGCATCGCCGGTGCCCTGGTCGGCCTGTGAGGCCGGCCGACACCCACGACTGGACACGACACGACTGATGCCCGAGTTTCCCCGCGATTCGGTCGGCCTGGTGACGCCCGAGACGGCGCACTTCGACGACCCCCTGGCCCTGGCCTGCGGCAGGACGCTGCCGGCCTACGACCTGGTGTACGAGACCTACGGCACCCTGAACGCCGAGCGCTCCAACGCCATCCTCATCTGCCATGCCCTCTCCGGTCACCACCATGCGGCCGGCTATCACTCACCGGACGACCGCAAGCCCGGCTGGTGGGATGCGCACATCGGCCCCGGCAAGTCGATCGACACCGAGCGCTTCTTCGTGGTCTCGCTGAACAATCTCGGCGGCTGCCATGGCAGCACCGGTCCTGTCAGCGAGAACCCGGCAACCGGTCGTCAGTGGGGGCCCGACTTCCCGATCATGACAGTGGAAGACTGGGTCAACAGCCAGGCGAAGCTGGCCGACCGGCTGGGTATCGAACGCTTCGCCGCGGTGATCGGTGGCAGCCTGGGGGGCATGCAGGTACTGCAGTGGACTCTCTCCTATCCCGACCGCATCGCCAGTGCGGTCGTCATCGCGGCGACCCCGAAACTGTCGGCACAGAACATCGCCTTCAATGAAGTGGCACGCCAGGCGATACGCTCCGACCGCGACTTCTTCGAGGGCTGGTACGCCGACCATGACACGGTGCCACGCCGCGGCCTCAAGCTCGCGCGCATGGTGGGACACATCACCTACCTCTCCGAAGATGCCATGGGCAGCAAGTTCGGCCGCGACCTGCGCAGCAACGATCTGAACTTCGGTTACGACGTGGAGTTTCAGGTGGAGTCCTACCTGCGCTACCAGGGTGACACCTTCTCCAACGCCTTCGATGCCAACACCTACCTGCTGATGACCAAGGCACTGGACTACTTCGACCCGGCACAAGCCCACGACGGTGACCTGGCCCGCGCCCTGGCACCCGCCGCCTGTCCCTTCCTGGTGATCAGCTTCACCACCGACTGGCGCTTTCCGCCGTCGCGCTCCAAGGAGCTGGTCAATGCCCTGATCCGTGCCGACAAGTCGGTCAGCTACGCCAACATCGACTCGCCCCATGGTCACGACGCCTTCCTGATGCCCGAACCGCGCTACCAGGCAGTGTTCGCCGCCTTCATGAACCGCGTCGCCCGTGACCAGGGCCTGGAGGAGCGTCCATGATGCGTGCCGACCTCAAGCTGATTCACGACTGGGTCCCGCAGGGTGCCAGGGTACTGGACCTGGGCTGCGGCGAAGGCACGCTGCTGGCGGCACTGGCCCGCGACAAGCAGGTCACCGGTTACGGCCTGGAGATCGACCCCGACGGCATCACCGCCTGCCTGGCCAAGGGGGTCAACGTCATCGAGCAGAACCTCGACGAAGGGCTTGCCAACTTCGAGGATGACGCCTGCGACCTGGTGGTCATGACCCAGGCGCTGCAGGCCCTGCGCCGTCCGGACCTGATGCTCGACGAGATGCTGCGCGTCGCCGGGGAGTGCATCATCACCTTCCCCAACTTCGCCTACTGGCGCCACCGCGCCTACCTGGGCTTCAAGGGATACATGCCGGTCTCCAAGTCGCTGCCCCATGCATGGTACGACACACCCAATATCCACTTGTCGACCTTCAACGACTTTGAACGCCTGTGCCGCGACAAGGGTCTGAGCATTGTCGACCGGGCGGTGGGCATTGGCGACCACGAGGGACACTGGACCTCGCGCTGGTGGCCCAACCTGTTCGGCGAGATTGCCATCTTCCGGGTCACCCGCCGCCGGCCGTGATGCGGGGAGGCGCAGGCAATTGAGACCACAGTAGGGAGAACCGACGATGATTCGATACAGCCTGGCCGTTCTGGGTGTGGGCTTGATGCTGCTGGCCCTGCCGACTCAGGCCCAGCAGTTCGAGCAGGTGGGGGACTACCAGATCCACTACAGTGCCGTGAACACCAGTTTCCTGCCGGAAGACGTCGCCCGGGAGCACGGTATACAGCGCAGCCAGATCATGGCCCTGCTCAACGTCAGCGTGGTGGAAGAGCTCGACGATGGCTCGACCCGCCCGGTCACGGCACCGGTTGACGGTCGCATCGGCGGAATCGACGGGGGCGATGGCACGCCGCTCGAGTTTCGCAGCCTGCGTATCGACGGCACCCCGTCCCAGGTGGCAGTGTTTCGCATCCATGAGGATGAGCCGATGCGTTTCGACCTGCGCGTACGCTACGACCGCAATGCCGAACCCGCCGACGTCAGCTTCATCCAGCGCTTCTATATCGACCGCTGAATCGGCGGGCCTCACTGCTCAGAGAACGACCTCGGCCGGGCCCATCTCGCGTGAGAGCGCGACCGGCAACGCCGGGCCCAGACGGATCGCCAGCGGCACGCTGGACTCGCGGCTCACCTCGCAGCGCCGCGCCAGCACTTCCACGCCAAGGCCCGTCACCTCACGCAGGGTATCGGCATAGGCCGGATCCAGATGCCCCGCCGGAGCCACGTCCTCGATACCCTCGTGGGCCACACAAAAGAGCAGCACGGCACGGTGCCCCCGGGCTGCCAGGGCAGCCAACGCCTCGAGATGCCTGCGGCCCCGTTCGCTCACCGCATCCGGGAAGTAGCCGTGGCCGTCGACCTCCCTGAGGGTAACCTGCTTCACCTCCACGAAGGCACTGCCACGCTCGGGATCATCGAGGCGAAAGTCCAGCCGGGCCGAGATTCCGCCGTCGAGCACCACCTTCGCCTCGCGCTTGAGTGTTGCATAGCCCACAAGCTCCTCGACCCCGTCGCGGCGCAGCGCCTCCTCGACGATGCGATTGGCTCGCCCGGTGTGTACCGAGGCTGCGGCCAGGCGACCACCGGGCTGGGGCAGCTCGACCAGCTCCCAGGTCCAGTCCAGCTTGCGGGCCGGGTTGTCGCTCGGCGAGAGCCAGACCCGACAGCCCGGCACGTTCACCGCCCGCATGGAACCGGTATTGGGACAGTGGGCCACCACCTCGCGGCCATCATGTAGGCGCACATCAGCCAGGAAGCGCTTGTAGCGACGCAGCAGGGTCCCGGGGACAAGGGCCGGATACTCCATCAGCGACGCGCCAGGAAGCGTTCGAGACGGCTCACGGCCTCCTCCAGGCGCGCCTCGCCGGTGGTGAAGGCGATGCGGACATGGTGCTCGCCGCCGTGCAGGGCGAAGTCCGTCCCCGGCGTGATCGCCACGTCCTCCTCCTCGAGCAGCGCCCGGCAGAACGCCTCGCTGTCGTCGCTATAGCGCGAGATGTCGAGCCACAGGTAGAAGGCCCCCTGGGGCGGCAGCGACGGCGCCAGCCCCAGGCGGGAGAGCCCCGCCAGCAGGGCATCGCGGCGACGCCCGAGTTCATGTCGCCGGGCCTCGAGGATGCCGCGGCACTCGGGCGTGAAGGCGGCCAGGGCCGCATGCTGGGCCGGGGTGGAGGCGGCCAGGAAGACGTTCTGGGCCAGCCGCGTGAGCGGCTCCACCGCTGCCTCGGGCGCCAGCAACCAGCCCAGGCGCCAGCCGGTCATGCCGAAGTACTTGGAGAAGCTGTTGACCACGAAGGCATCGGCGCTGAGCGAAGCCACCGAGAGCGGCTCGAGATCAAAGCAGAGCCCCTGGTAGATCTCGTCCACCAGCAGGTGGCCACCACGTGCCGCCACCGTTTCGGCCACCGCGGAAAGCTGGTCGGCATCGAGCATATGGCCGGTGGGGTTCGAGGGCGTGGCGAGCATCGCCAGGCGAGTACCGCTGCGCCAGTGGGCCTCGACGAGCCCGGCATCCAGCTGCCAGCCGCTGTCCGCTCCCACCGGCACGGCATCCACCTCGGCACCGGCCAGCGCCATGAAGTGGCGATTGCAGGGGTAGTTGGGATCGGCCATCAGCACCCGGTCGCCGGGGCCTGCCAGCAGCTGGCTGGCCAGCAGCAACGCACCGGAGGCACCAGGGGTCACCAGGATACGCCGTGGGTCGATGGCGGCACCGAAGTTCGCGGCATAGTGGTCGGCGATTGCCGCGCGCAGCGCCGGCAGACCCGCCGCCGGCGTATAGCGAGTGTGACCGCCCGTCAACGCGGCACGACCGGCCTCGACCACCGGCTCCGGGGTCGGGAAATCGGGTTCCCCGACCTCCAGATGAATGACATCGTGCCCGGCGGCCTCGCGGGCCTGGGCCGTCTCCAGCAGGCGCATCACGCGGAAGGGGGCAATGCGCTCGACGCGCGGGTTCCAGGACATGCAGGGCTCCTCTCGACACGTCACGGCACGACGGGCATCTTTCCCGCGGCCAAGGGTCAAAATGGCATGGTACGACTTTTGGCGTGTCGGCGCAGTCCTGCGGCAGAAGAGGTTGCACGACTGCGTTTTTTACGCTAAACAAGCACCCCTTTGGCGTGAGATACCATGCATCATGGCGGGTATTGATCAGTAGTCACTCAAGTAACGAGGCAGTCCCATGCCAGTAGCAGAAAAGAAGATGGATGCTCCCAAGAAATTCACCCCGTACGAGCCGGCGCCGGGTGAAGAGTACATGAACGACAAGCAGCTGGAGCACTTCCGACAGATCCTGCTGGGCTGGAAACAGGAGCTCATGGAAGAGGTCGACCGGACCGTGCGCCACCTGCAGGAGGAAGCCAACAACTACGCCGACCCTGCCGACCGCGCCACCCAGGAAGAAGGCTTCAACCTGGAGCTGCGCACCCGTGATCGCGAGCGCAAGCTGCTCAAGAAGATCAACGAGACCCTCGAGAAGATCGATGAGGACGACTACGGCTTCTGCGAAGCCTGCGGGGTCGAGATCGGTATCCGCCGACTGGAGGCACGCCCCACCGCCACCCTGTGTGTCGACTGCAAGACCCTGGCCGAGTTGAAGGAAAAGCAATTGGGCGGCTGAGGCAGCGATGCCGATCTCCTCGACCCCACCCCGCGACGGGCACCCCAGGGTGCCCGTTTGCATGCTGGCCCGGCGTGACCGGGGGAGCCGATGAAAGACTACCGTGGACGCTTTGCGCCGACGCCCTCGGGGCCCCTGCATTTCGGTTCCCTGGTCGCGGCCCTGGCCAGCTTCCTGGATGCCCGCCGCGCGGGCGGCGAGTGGCAGTTGCGCATCGAGGATATCGACCCGCCGCGCTGCCCGGCCGGCGCCGCCGACACCATCCTGCGCCAGCTGGAGGCCTTCGGCCTCCACTGGGATGGCCCCGTCCTCTGGCAGCATGACCGCCACCACGCCTATGCCACTGCTCTGGAACGGCTCAGGGCTCGGGGGCTCGCCTACCCCTGCAGCTGCTCGCGCCGACAGTGGCGTGACCACCCCGTCTATCCCGGCTGGTGCCGGCACGGGGTGCGCGAGCCCGGCAAGCCGGTGGCCTGGCGACTGCGCAGTGATCTGGGCCTGCGCCCGGTGGTCTGGGAGGACCGGCTGTTCGGCAAGCAGCGCTTCGACCCGGCCGAGCTCGGCGACGTGGTGCTCCAGCGCAAGGATGGCCTCTGGGCCTATCAGCTGGCGGTCGTGGTCGATGACGCCGACCAGGGCATCACGGACGTGGTACGTGGTTTCGACCTGCTCGACAACACCCCCTGGCAGCGCCAGCTGCAGCACGCCCTGGGCTATCCGGAACCGCGCTACCTGCACCTGCCCTTGATCATCGACACGGACGGCCAGAAACTCTCCAAGCAGAACCTCGCGCCGGCCCTGCCGGAGCAGGACGATGCCGTGCGTCCGCAGCTGCATGCGGCCTTGACGGCGCTTGACCAGGCCCCGCCCAGTGCGCTTGCCACAGCACCGGTAGGCGAGCAGCTGGGCTGGGCCGTCGCTCACTGGGAGATTACCCGACTGCGCGCCGACGCGCACCGCCAGGCCGGCACCGCCACGTCCTGAGAGGAGCCTGCCATGTACATCTATCGCATCATGCTGTTCCTGGTCTTCGGTGGCTACCTGCTCTCACCGCTGCTGATGAGCGGCTGGGCCAGCCCCGAGGTGGCCTGGTACCGCCCCTTCGTCATCTGGGGTGTACTGATCGCCCTGACCCTGTGGCTGGAGCAGAAGAGGAAACTCGATGAACGCTAGCCTCGTCGGCCTGCTGGCGCTGGGCATCGGCTACCTGCTGCTGCTGTTTCTCGGTGCCCTGGCGGTGGAGCGGCACTGGGTCCCCACGCGCATCGCGCGCCACCCGGCGGTCTATACCCTGGCACTGGGCGTCTACGCCAGCGCCTGGGCGATCTACGGCAGCCTGGAGCTGGCCGGCAATGCCGGCTATGGCTACCTCGCCTACTACCTGGGGGTGGCAGGCGCCTTCCTGCTCGCCCCGGTGCTGCTGGTGCCGATCCAGCGCATGACCCGCACCTACCAGCTGGCCTCGCTGGCCGACCTCTTCGCCTTCCGCTTCCGCTCGCGCTGGGTCGGCACCCTGGTCACCCTGGTCAGCCTGCTGGCCGTGCTGCCGCTGCTGGCACTGCAGGTGCAGACCCTGGGCGATACCATCACCCTGATGACCGGCACCGACTCACCGGCCCTGCTGGCCCTGCTGTTCTGCGCGCTGATCGCGCTGTTCGCCATCCTCTTCGGTGCCCGCCACACTCGACTGCATGCCCGCCACGACACCCTGCTCGCGGTCATCGCCCTGGAGTCGCTGATCAAGCTCGCCGCCATGCTCGCGCTGGGTGCCTTTGCGCTGTTCGTGGTCTTCGATGGCCCCGCGGACCTGCAGGCCTGGCTGGACGGCCCGGGACGCGCGGCCCAGGCCAGTGTCGCCACGCTCGACCCGGCCCAGTGGCGCACCCTGCTGCTGCTGTTCTTCGCCGCGGCCTTCCTGATGCCGCACATGTTCCATATCACCTTCGCCGAGACGCTGTCGCGGCGAACCCTGCTCCAGGCATCCTGGACGCTGCCGCTGTTCCTGCTGTTGATGGCCCTGCCGGTGCCCCTGATCCTGTGGGCCGCCCAGCGCCTGGGGGTCGATGCCGGCGGGCTCGGGCCCGCCTATCTGGCCTATGGGCTCGCGGAGTCGGCCTGGCTCCAGGGCCTGGTATTCATCGCCGGCCTGGCGGCCACCAGTGGCACCATGATCATCATCTCCCTGGCCCTGTCGGGCATGATCCTCAACCATCTGGTGCTCGTCGCCCATCCGCCGGTGGACCAGCCCGACCTCTATCGCTGGCTGCGCTGGCTGCGCCGCGCCCTGATCGTGGCGGTGATTCTCGGTGGCTGGCTCTTCTATCGCCTGGTCGGGGTGAACCATGACCTCACCACCCTGGGGCTGGCCGCCTTCATCGGCATGGCCCAGTGCCTGCCGGGGATGCTGGCACTGCTCTACTGGCCGGGCGCCAACCGCAAGGGCATGGTCAGCGGGCTGACGGCCGGCGTGCTGGTGTGGCTCGCCGGTACCTGGGTGCCACTGCTGAGCGACCTTCCGGCCCTGGTCCTTCTGCCACCGGGCCTCGAGGTGCTGGCCGGCGAGCCGGTCTGGTACATGGTGACCCTGGTTTCGCTGGCGACCAACATCCTGACCCTCATCCTGGTCTCGCTGATCACGCCCACGTCTGCCGGCGAACAGGCCGCGGCCGAGGCCTGCTCGGTGGATGCCGTGATCCGTCCCAAGCGGCTGCCGCTGGTGGCCAGCAACGGCGAGGAGTTCAAGCACCATCTGGCCCGTGCCCTGGGCGAGGATGTCGCCGGTCGCGAGGTCGATCGCGCCCTGGGCGATCTGGGCCTGTCGCCGCTGGATGGCCGCCCCTATGCCCTGCGCCGGCTGCGCGACCGCATTCAGGCCAACCTGTCGGGGTTGATGGGCCCCTCGGTGGCCCAGGACATCGTCGACCGCCACCTGCCCTATCGCCGCGGCGGACTGGAGCCCAATGACGACATCCATTTCGTGGAGAGCCGCCTGGAGGCCTATCGCACGCGATTGACCGGTCTGGCCCGTGAGCTCGACGGCCTGCGCCGCTACCACCGTCGCATCCTGACCCGGCTGCCGGTGGGCCTTTGCGCCTTCGGCGTCGACGACGAACTGCTGATGTGGAACGACGCTCTCGCCGAGCTCTCCGGGATCGAGGGCAACAGTGTGGTGGGCTCGCGCCGCGACAGCCTCCCATCGCCCTGGGGGGAGCTGCTGGGTCGCGTGCTTCTCGAGCATCATGACCACCTCTACAAGCAACCGGTGGTGCTGGACGGCACCACCCGCTATCTGAGCCTGCACAAGGCCGAGCTCGAGACAGACAAGGAAGCACGCGGCGGCACCGTGATCCTGGTGGAGGACCACAGCGAGATGAAGTGGCTGGAGGACGAACTGGTACATGCCGCCCGACTGGCTTCCATCGGCCAGCTGGCGGCAGGCGTGGCCCACGAGATCGGCAATCCCGTCACCGGCATCTCCTCGCTGGCCCAGAACCTGCGCTACGATACCAGCGACCCGGCAGTGCTGGAGAGCGCGCACCAGATCCAGCAGCTCACCGACCGCATCTCGCGCATCGTCGAGTCGCTGGTGGGCTTTGCCCATGATGGCCGCCACGTGACCGGCCAGCCCTTCGCCCCGGTGTCGCTTGCCAGCGTGACCGATGAGGCCCTGCACTTGATCCACCTGGCCCACTCGGGGGACGATGTCTGCTACCACAACCGCTGCCCGGCGGGCCTCGAGGTCATGGGGGATACCCAGCGCCTGCTTCAGGTGATGGTCAACCTGCTCGGCAACGCCCGCGACGCCAGCCCTCCGGGAAGTGCGGTGATCATCGACGCCACCCCGCAGGGCGAGTGGCTCCATGTCACCGTTACCGACCAGGGCCACGGCATCGACGAGCGGGTGCGCGACCACCTCTTCGAACCCTTCATCACCACCAAGCCCCCCGGTGAAGGGACAGGGCTCGGCCTGCCCCTGGTCTACAGCATCATTGCCGAGCATGGCGGCCAGATCGATATCGACTCCCCGCCCCCCGGGCAGGCACAGGGCACCCGTTTCCACCTGTGGCTGCCCCTCAACTCAGAGCATGGTGAACGCACCGATGAGCCGGATCCTGATCGTTGAAGACGAAGCCATCATCCGCAGCGCCCTGAAGCGGTTGCTGGAGCGCCACGACCACCGGGTCAGTGAAGCCGGCTCGGTAGCCGAGGCCCTGGCACTCGAGCCCCAGGGATTCGACCTGGTGATCAGCGACTTGCGGCTACCCGGCGAGCCCGGCACCGAGCTGATCGCCCGTGCCGCCCCCGTTCCGGTGCTGATCATGACCAGCTATGCCAGCATGCGCTCCGCGGTGGAAGCGCTGAAGCTCGGGGCCGTGGACTATGTGGCCAAGCCCTTCGACCACGATGAGCTGCTCGAGACCGTGGCCCGAGTACTGCATCGGCAGGCCTCGCAGCAGGGTGAACCGCCTGACATCACGGAGCCCGGCGGCAAGCGCCAGACCATGATCGGCAACTGTCCGGCCATGCAGGTGGTCTATACCCGCATCCGCAAGGCGGCACCGGCCGATGTCACCGTGCTGATCCAGGGCGAGTCGGGCACCGGCAAGGAGCTGGTGGCCCGCGCCCTGCATCAGCAGAGCCGTCGCGCCCAGGCGCCGCTGATCTGCGTCAACTGCGCCGCCATCCCCGAGACGCTCATCGAGTCGGAGCTGTTCGGCCACGAAAAGGGCGCCTTCACGGGGGCCAGTGCCGCACGTACCGGCCTGGTCGAGGCCGCCGATGGCGGCACCCTCTTCCTCGACGAGATCGGCGAACTGCCCCTCGACGCCCAGGCGCGCCTGCTGCGTGTGCTGCAGGAAGGCGAGATCCGCAAGATCGGCTCGGTGGAAACCCGCCATGTCGACGTGCGCCTGATCGCCGCCACCCACCGCGACCTGCAGAGCCTGTCGAAGACCGGCGAGTTCCGCCTCGACCTTTACTATCGCCTCAACGTGATGCAGATCGACCTGCCGGCCCTGCGCGAGCGCGAGGACGACATCCTCGAAATCGCCGATGCCCTGCTCGACAAGGCCTGCCGGCGCCACGAGCGCGACGGGCTGCGCCTGTCGCGTGCCGCCCGACGCACCATCCGCGACTACCCCTGGCCCGGCAACGTGCGCGAACTGGAGAATGCGCTGGAGCGCGGCGTGATTCTCGCCGAAGGGCACCTGATCCATCCCGATGACCTGGGACTAGAGCCGCCAGGCAAGCCCACACCCACTCCATCGGCACTTGCCGGCTCGCTGGCTCAGACGACCCGCGAGGGAAGGGGCAGCGACGCAATGAGCGGCGACGAGGAGGACCTCTCCCTGGAGGACTACTTCCAGCATTTCGTGCTGGAACATCAGGACCAGATGAGCGAGACCGAACTCGCCCAGAAGCTTGGCATCAGCCGCAAGTGCCTGTGGGAGCGCCGCCAGCGCCTGGGCATCCCCCGCAAGAAGAGTCCACGCCGCACCACAGGCTGAAGCGGCTGACCATGCGACCATGGTACGAGGGGCACGATGGCATCCGCTGGCGGCCCTCCCCCCCCCTTTCGCCGTCCTGTCTGCACCATTTGTTACCTTCCCACACAGCCGATGCCCCGCAACGGGGCCAATCGGGTAACACTCAGCTCTCCTGTCAGGAGAGGAACATTCCGCGAAAAAGTTAAATACTTGCTTTTAAAAGATTTTATCCCAACTGGCACGCAGGCTGCTACATATAGGGCAAGAAAAACAAATCCGGACGTCACCCGCTGCCAACAACAACAACAGGGCAGCCGAGCGTGACAGGGCCTGACCCGCCAACAACAACAAGACACCGGGCCCCTACGACTTCGGCGCCTGCCGACAACAAGAACAGCCTGGCAGGGCGCGAAGCCTTCGAGCCCCAACAACAACAAGCTGCTCGAAGCACCGGAGCCATCAGGACGCGACGCACTCAGGTACGGCCGACCAACAATGACAATGGCCGTCGAAGTGCACTCCCGGCAACAAGATCAACAAGCCGGGAGGAGGCATACTTTCATGCATGCCGTCGTGGTTGGACTATTGTTTTGAATACGAGACGGTCGCCGTCAGGAGCATCAACAAACACAACAATTCCGCTTGCCTGAACACTCCTTGGCGACTGTGGTGCGTATTCAGGGCGATGCGCCATCACGAAGAAGAATCAGCAGCAGGGATGCTGCATCCTGCTTGCAGGGGAGGCCATTGGCCTCCCCTTTCTGCTTCCGGCACACTCTCGATACCGCACTTCGCTTTGCAAGGTGTCAGTGGTCGGCTACACTCAACGCTTTCCGCGTTCCGCGAGTCGATATCGCCGCATGATCAAAGGTTTTACCCGCTTTCTGCAGAGTCCGGGCGAGCGCATCAAGTCGCTGTTCGGCCCTCAGGATGCGCCGGCCGGCAGTACCGGGCCGCGCATCATTCCTCGTCAGGAACACCCGGTCTCGCGACAGCACTTCAGCGATGCCGCCCTCAAGGTGCTCTACCGGCTGCATAATGCCGGTTTCCAGGCCTTCCTGGTGGGAGGCTGTATCCGTGACGCGCTGCTTGGCCACATGCCCAAGGACTTCGATGTCGCCACGGATGCCACGCCCGAGCAGGTCAAGGACCTGTTCCGCAACTCACGCATCATCGGCCGGCGCTTTCGCATCGTGCATGTCCGCTTCGGTCGCGAGGTGATCGAGGTCACCACCTTCCGTGGCAAGCCGGGCGATGACCACGCCGACCACATCTCCCAGCAGTCGGACGATGGCCTGCTGCTGCGCGACAATGTCTGGGGCAACATCGAGGAGGACGCCCTGCGACGTGACTTCACCGTCAACGCCCTCTACTACAACATTGCCGACTTCTCGATCCACGACTTCGCCGACGGCGTGCGCGACATCGAGGCGCGCACCCTGCGGCTGATCGGCGACCCGGCGACCCGCTATCGCGAGGACCCGGTGAGGATGCTCAGGGCCGTGCGGTTCGCCGCCAAGCTCGACTTCCATCTCGACCCGACCACCGAGGCGCCCATCCACGACGCCGCACCGCTGCTGCTGCAGATCCCTCCGGCGCGGTTATTCGACGAGGTTCTCAAGCTGTCCATGGCGGGACATGGCGTGAGCACCTTCCATCTTCTGCGCCAGTACGGCCTGTTCGCGATGCTCTTCCCCGAAGCCGACGAGGCCATGGATGAGCTTCCCTGGGCAGAACGCCTGATCGAGCTGGCCCTGGAGAGCACCGACCGCCGCATTGCCGAGGACCGCCCGGTGACCCCGGCCTTCCTCTTCGCCGCCCTGCTCTGGGCCCCCGTCCAGCAGCGACAGGCCGTCCTCGAGGCCGAGGGCATGCCGCCCATCCCCGCGCTGCAGGCAGCGTCCCAGCAGGTGGTGTCGCGCCAGCTCCAGCACGTCGCCATTCCCAAGCGCTTCAGCCTGCCGATGCGAGATATCTGGGACCTGCAGCAGCGGCTGCCGCTGCGCCGCGGCAAGCGCGTCTTCCAGACCCGTGAACACCCGCGCTTCCGAGCCGCCTATGATTTCCTGCTGCTGCGCGAGGGCGCCGGCGAGATCAAGCCCGGGCTGGGTGACTGGTGGACCGCCTTCCAGCAGGCCGACGAGCACGAGCAGCGCCGCCTGCTGGGCAAGGTCGATGCCGACCCGGCCGGCAGCGGGCAGCCACGCAAGCGCCGCCGTCGCCGCCGCAAGCCGCGGGGGCCCGCGAGCGACACATGAGGTCGTCACGGCACTCTGCCTGGGTCGGTCTGGGCAGCAACCTCGACGACCCGCGCGAGCATGTCGAACGCGCCCTTGGCGAACTCGACCACCTGGCCCTGACCCGTCGTATCGCCGCATCAACGCTCTATGCCAGCGCGCCGGTGGGGCCCGCCGATCAGCCCGACTACATCAATGCCGTGGCACAGCTGGAGACACGGCTATCGCCGCTCGCCCTGCTCGATCAGTTACAGGCCCTGGAACAGCACCATGGCCGCATACGCGGCCGGCGCTGGGGACCACGGACGCTCGACCTGGACCTGCTACTCTTCGATGAATTGCAGGTCACGTGGACGCGACTGACGCTGCCACACCCGCAGATGCTCCGGCGCGCCTTCGTGCTGGTGCCGCTGGCCGAGCTGGCGCCGAGCCTGATACTCGAGGGGCAGCCCCTGGCGCAACTGGCCGCCGGATTCGATAGCGAGGACCTGCGGCCAGTGTTACCTCGTGAGTGAGGCATGCCCCAAAACTGTTACCTATCGACACTTCGGCATGGTTCGGGTAACAATCTCACGTTACACCGAGGCAGGTCCCCCCGAGGCCGCCCACGACAAGACGACGAGAGCACGCCATGAAAACCGTCACCCTGAGCACGCTGCAGGCTGCCAAGCGCGCTGCTGAGCCCTTCAGCTGCCTGACTGCCTATGACGCTTCCTTCGCCCGGACGGCCGGCGCGGCGGGGATCGAGGTGCTGCTGGTGGGAGACTCCCTGGGCATGGTCCTGCAGGGCCATGCCAGCACCCTGCCGGTCACCCTCGACGACATCTGCTACCACACCCGCTGCGTGGCCCGCGGCAAGGAAAAGAGCCTGCTGATGGTCGACCTGCCCTTCATGAGCAACTCGAGCCCCGAACGTCTGCTGCAGGATGCCGGCGCACTGATGCGTGCCGGGGCCGAGCTGGTCAAGGTCGAGGGCGAGGCCTGGATGGCCGACGGTGTCCGCGCATTGACGCGACGTGGCGTACCGGTCTGCGCTCACCTGGGTCTGACACCCCAGTCGGTCTATCAGCTGGGCGGCTACAAGGTGCAGGGGCGCGAGACCGAGCAGGCGACGCGGATCCTCGAGGATGCACGCACGCTGGTCGAGGCCGGCGCCTCGGTGATCCTGCTGGAGTGCGTGCCGGCAAGTCTGGGCCGAGCGGTGAGTGAAGCCCTGGAGGTGCCGGTCATCGGCATCGGGGCCGGCCCCGACACCGACGGCCAGATCCTGGTGATGCATGATGTGCTGGGCGTGACTCACGGCCGGACGCCACGTTTCGTGAAGAACTTCATGGTGGAGGCCGACGATATCCCGGGCGCCTTCCGCCGCTACCACGAGGACGTCAAGGCCCGCCGCTTCCCCGCCCCAGAGCACTGTTTCTAAGCCGCGTTTCGAGGAGCTCGCTGATGCGAACCCTGCGAGAGATTCCGCTGCTGCGCGAGGCCCTGGACGAGTTCCGTCAGCGGGGCCAGCGTATCGCCCTCGTCCCCACCATGGGCAACCTGCACGACGGTCATCTGGCACTGGTGGCGGAGGCGCGCCGCCGTGGCGATGTGGTGGTGGCGACCATTTTCGTCAATCCGCTGCAGTTCGGTGCCGGGGAGGACCTGGACGCCTACCCGCGCACCCTCGCCGAGGACCAGGCCAAGCTCGAGGCGGCCGGCTGCGATCTGCTGTTCGCGCCCGAGACGGCGACCATCTACCCGCTCGGCCACAAGGCGCAGACCCGGGTCTGCGTCCCCGAGGTCAGCGAGGGGCTATGCGGTCGTGACCGGCCCGGGCACTTCGACGGCGTCGCCACCGTCGTCACCATGCTCTTCAACCTGGTGCAGCCCGACGTGGCCTGCTTTGGCGAGAAGGACTACCAGCAGCTGGCAGTGGTCCGCCGCCTGGTAGCCGACCTGCACTTCCCCGTGGACGTCATCGGCGTCCCCATCGTGCGCGCCGAGGATGGCCTGGCCCTCTCCTCGCGCAACGGCTACCTGGATGCCGCCCAGCGTGCCACCGCCCCCTTGCTCTACCGCACCCTGTGCACGCTGCGCGACACCCTGGAGGCTGGCGGCGAGGTTGCGCCGGCCCTGGATGACGGCCTCGCCCGGCTGAAGGAGGCCGGCTTCACGCCGGACTATCTCGAGCTTCGCGACGCCGCCCTGGGGCCAGTCACGGCGACCACCCGCGAGGCCGTCCTGCTCGCCGCGGCGCGCCTGGGCCGGACCCGACTGATCGACAACCTGAGCCTGACCCTGCCGCGCTGAGGGCGTGGCAACGCCAAACAGAGGAACCCTAGCTCCATGTACACCATCATGCTCAAGGCCAAGCTGCACATGGCCCGCGTCACTCATGCCGTACTCAACTACGAGGGCTCCTGCGCCATCGACGGAGAACTGCTCGACATGTCCGGCATCCGCGAAAACGAGCAGGTTCAGATCTACAACGTCGAGAATGGCCAGCGCTTCACGACCTACGCCATCCGTGCGGAAGAGGGCTCGAGGATCATCTCGGTGAATGGCGCCGCGGCCCACCTGGCGAGTGAAGGGCAGCGCGTGATCATCTGCAGCTATGCCCACTACAGCGACGCCGAGCTGGACAACCACCATCCGGCCCTGGTCTACCTCCAGGAGGGCAATGCCGTCAGTCACACCAGCCACGCCATCCCGGTACAGCTCGCCTGACAACCGCGTGAGGCAACGCCCAGCGGGGTTCCTCCGACCCCGCGGCACCCTGCCCTTTCGGCATCTCTCCGCAGCATTGGGCCATGGAAGCATTGCCGCGACGCACAAGCGTCCCCTATGCTGGAAGGCCCGGCTATGTCTGAGACGTCATCACGCTCAGGTTGCCCTTCAGACACGGCCGCAAGCCCGCTAGTCATTCTTCAGGAGTATCTCCCATGCAAGACGTGGTGATTGTTGCCGCTCGCCGCACTGCCGTCGGCACCTTCGGTGGCTCCCTGGCCGGCATTCCGGCAAGCGACCTGGGTGCCCATGTCATCAAGGACATCCTGTCCTCTACCGGCGTCTCCGGCGACCAGGTCGACGAGGTACTGCTCGGCCAGGTGCTGACCGCCGGGGTCGGCCAGAACCCCGCCCGCCAGGCGTCCATCAGGGCCGGCCTGCCGGATACCGTGCCTGCCATGACCATCAACAAGGTGTGCGGGTCGGGTCTCAAGGCTCTGCACCTGGGTGCCCAGGCCATCATGCTGGGCGATGCCGAGATGGTACTCGCCGGCGGCCAGGAAAACATGTCCGCCTCGCCCCACGTGCTGCCCAACTCCCGTAATGGTCAGCGCATGGGCGACTGGAAGGCCGTCGACAGCATGGTCCACGACGGCCTGTGGGACGCCTTCAACAATTACCATATGGGGATCACGGCCGAGAATCTCGCCGAGAAGTACGGCATTACCCGCGAGGAGATGGACGAGTTCGCCGCCGGTTCCCAGCAGAAGGCTGCCGCCGCCATCAAGGAGGGCCGGTTCAAGGGGCAGATCGTTCCGGTGGAGATCCCCCAGCGCAAGGGTGACCCGGTGGTCTTTGACACCGATGAAGGCCCACGTGACGTGACCGCCGACAAGCTCGGTGGCATGCGCCCGGCCTTCAAGAAGGATGGCACCGTCACCGCCGGCAACGCCTCCTCCATCAACGACGGCGCCGCCGTGGTGATGCTCTGCTCCGCCGACAAGGCGAAGGCCCTTGGCCTGGAACCCCTGGCCCGTATCAAGGCGTACAGCAATGCCGGCGTCGATCCCACCATCATGGGCATCGGCCCGGCCCCGGCCACTCGCCGCTGCCTGGAGAAGGCCGGCTGGAGCCTGGACGACCTGGACCTGGTCGAGGCCAACGAGGCATTCGCCGCCCAGGCCCTCTCGGTCAACAAGGAGCTGGGCTGGGATGTCAGCAAGGTGAACGTCAACGGCGGCGCCATCGCCATCGGCCACCCCATCGGCGCCTCCGGCTGCCGCATCCTGGTGACCCTGGTCCACGAGATGATCGCCCGCGATGCCAGGAAGGGACTCGCCACCCTGTGCATCGGCGGTGGTCAGGGCGTGGCGCTGGCCATCGAGCGCTAAGCCGCGCTGCGCGCGAGCTGTAAGCTGTAAGCTGTAAGCTGTAAGCTGTAAGCTGTAAGCTGTAAGCCAGATAGCGTGCCCCGGGACTCACTCCCGGGGCATTCTCTTTTGCAAGCAGCCAATCGAAAACCGCCGCCAGGGCATGGCCCTGGCGGCGGTTTTTCTTACGGCTTACAGCTTAAGGCTTAAAGCTCGCCGCAGGCGGTCCTTACAGCTGGGGCTCGGCGGCTTCCTCGGCCTCGTACGCCGCCTTCTCTTCCGGGGTGATCTCCTTGATGGTGAGCTTCACCCGGTTGCGGTTGTCGATGTCGAGCACCTTGACGATGGGCTCGTCCCCCTCATTGAGGAAGTCACGCACGTCGTTGACCCGTTCCGGCACGATCTGGGAGATGTGCACCAGGCCATCGGTTCCCGGCATGATGTTGACGAAGGCGCCGAAGTCGGCGATGCGCACCACCTTGCCGCGGTAGAGCTTGCCGATCTCGGGCTCGGCGGTGATCGCCAGAACGGTATCGATGGCCGCCTTCGCCGCCGACTTGTCCTCGGCATAGATGCGCACGGTGCCGTCATCATCCAGGTCGATGGAGGCGCCGGTATCCTCGCAGATCTTGCGGATGGTGGCGCCGCCCTTGCCGATGACGTCGCGAATCTTCTCCGGGTCGATCTTGATGGTCGCCATCGAGGGCGCGTTCTCGGAAACCTCGGTGCGGCTCTGGGCAATCACCGTGTTCATCTGCTCGAGGATCTGCTGACGGGCCTCATAGGCCTGCTGCAGGGCCACCTCCATGATCTCCTCGTTGATGCCCTCGATCTTGATGTCCATCTGCAGGGCGGTCACGCCCTCGGCCGAGCCGGCCACCTTGAAGTCCATGTCGCCCAGGTGGTCCTCGTCACCGAGGATGTCGGTGAGCACGGCGAAGCCGTCATCATCCTTGACCAGGCCCATGGCGATACCGGCCACCGGCGCCTTCATCGGCACGCCCGCGTCCATCAGTGCCAGCGACGAGCCACACACCGACGCCATGGAGCTCGAGCCGTTGGACTCGGTGATCTCGGAGACCACGCGGATGGTGTAGGGGAAATCTGCCTCGTCCGGCAGCATGGCCTGCACGCCGCGACGCGCCAGGCGGCCATGACCGATCTCGCGGCGCTTGGGCCCCCCCATGAAGCCGGCCTCGCCCACACTGTAGGGCGGGAAGTTGTAGTGAAGCAGGAAGCGGTCCTTGCGCTCTCCCTCCAGCGATTCGATCAGCTGGGAGTCGCGCAGGGTGCCCAGCGTGGCCACCACGATGGCCTGGGTCTCACCCCGGGTGAAGATCGCCGAGCCATGCGTCTTGGGCAGGGTGCCGACCTCGATGGAGAGCGGACGCACGGTCTTGTGGTCGCGGCCATCGATGCGCGGCTCGCCCTTGACCACGCGCGAGCGCACCACGCGCTTCTCGAGGCCGGCGAAGGCGCCCTTCACTTCATCGGCATCGAACCGCCCCTCTTCCTCGCCGGCGAGCTGCTCGACCGCCTGCTCCTTGAGGGCTGACAGGGCGTCCTGGCGGGCCATCTTGTCGGTGATGCGGTAGGCCTCGCCGACCTTCGCCTCGAAGGACTCGGCCATGGCGCTCTTGAGGGCCGCGTTCTCGGCGGGCAGCTGCCAGTCCCACTTCGGCTTGCCGGCTTCGGCGGTCAGCTCGTTGATGGCCTGGATGGCGACCTGCATCTCCTGGTGAGCATAGAGAACGGCGCCCAGCATCTCGTCTTCGAGCAGCTCGTTGGCCTCGGACTCGACCATCAGCACGGCCTTCTCGGTCCCGGCCACCACCATGTTGAGCTCGGAGTCGCCCAGCTCCTCCACGGTGGGGTTGAGGAAATAGCCGTTGTCCTCGGTGAAGCCCACCCGTGCGGCACCGATCGGGCCGTTGAAGGGCACGCCGGAGATCGCCAGGGCAGCGGAGGTGCCGAGCATGGCGGCGATGTCCGGGTCATGGTTGCGGTCGGTGGAGAGCACCGAGCAGACCACCTGGACCTCGTTCATGAAGCCTTTGGGAAAGAGAGGACGGATCGGACGGTCGATCAGTCGCGAGGTGAGGGTCTCCTTCTCGGTGGGTCGCCCCTCGCGCTTGAAGAAGCCGCCGGGAATCTTGCCGACCGCGTAGGTCTTCTCCTGATAGTGGACGGAGAGCGGGAAGAAGGGCTGCGCAGGGTTGGCTTCCTTTCTCGCCACCACGGTGCACAGCACCACGGTGTCGTCCATGGTGACCATCACGGCACCGCTGGCCTGGCGGGCGATGCGCCCGGTTTCCAGGGTGACGGTGCTGCGACCGTACTGAAACGTTTTCTTGACCGGATTCACGGCGACTTCCTTCAATATCTACTTTTCTGTGTTTGGGTCGTTTCGACTCGGCGACCATTTTAGGGGTTGACGCGCCCCGCGGCCACCAGATGGCGGCATTTCCTGGGTATCGCATCAGCATTCGTCGCGGGCCTGATCTGGCGGCAAGCCCCGAAGTGTCGGACCAACGAGGAGGCGCTGTGAATACCTCCCTGTACGCTACCGACGCCATGCTTCTCACCCCTGGCGTAGGACCTCCTCTTCGACTTGCCCCCAGCGCCCCTCTGCTTGTTTCTTTCCAGCAACGCAAAACGGGCAGCCCCGGAGGGCTGCCCGTTTTGACGTCTGCGTCAGAAAAGGAGGAATTCGCGTCATGAGCGACGAGAGGCTGGTCGCCGCCGGAGCGCAGGAACCGGAATGTAGCCTGCTACATGAGGATTCCGATCGGACCGGCGCCCCGGCACCGCCGGCGGCCAGGATATCGAGCGCAGTAGCGAATTACCCTTTTCTTTAGCGACGCAGGCCCAGACGCTGAATCAGCGACTGATAGCGCTCGAAATCCTTGCGCTTCAGGTAGTCCAGCAGCTTGCGGCGCTGGTTGACCATGCGGATCAGGCCACGACGGGAGTGGTGATCCTGCTTGTTGGTCTTGAAGTGGTCCTGCAGGCCATCGATGTTGGCGCTCAGCAGGGCCACCTGCACTTCGGGGGAACCGGTATCGTTCTCGCCGCGACCGTACTCGTTGACGATTGCGGACTTCTGCTCGGCTGTCAGTGCCATCTGTCTCTCCAGTAAGCAATATGCCTGGGTGATGTATGTGTGAGACCACGCATATTTGCAGTCTCGGGCGTTTCTCCCTTCAGTCGGCCACCGTGCTGAGCAGCCGCTTCGGCGCCACCTCCTGTGGCCCCGTCACCGTGCCGAGGCCCAGAAAGGCCCCGTCACGATAGAGTCTTGCCGTCCTGCCCCCGGCCAGTTCACCGGTCTCGACCCGGGCCGCCTGGCCATGGGTCAGCCGACCGGCCGCCGCGACATCGGCCTCGAGCCGCGGCAGGTGATCGACCAGCACGTCGACGGGCAGCAGCACCGCCTCGCGCTCGGCCTGGTCGGGCAGGGCCTCCAGCGCGTCGAGAGTCAGCATGCCCTCGCCCGTGAAGGGGCCCGTCGCCAGGCGGCGCAGCGCACTGATGTGCGCCCCGCAGCCCAGCGCCTGACCGATGTCCTCGGCCAGGGTTCGGATGTAGGTCCCCTTGCTGACGCGCACCTCGAGCTCGAAGGCGGTGTCGGCATGGGAAAGAAGGCGCGCATCATACACCGTCACGCGCCTGGCTGCACGCTCGATCGACTTGCCCTCGCGGGCCAGCTCGTAGAGCTTGCGCCCCTGGTGCTTGAGCGCCGAGACCATCGGCGGCACCTGCTCGATCTCGCCGCGAAAGCGCGTCAGCACGCCCTCGACGTCGGCCTCGGTCAGCCGGGGCACCTCGCGGCGCTCAACCACCTCGCCCTCGGCATCACCGGTGTCGGTGATCGCGCCGAGCGCCACCCGGGTGCGGTAGACCTTGTCGGCCTCCAGCAGGTGAGCGGAGAACTTGGTCGCCTCGCCGAAGCAAACCGGCAACAGGCCCGTGGCCATGGGATCCAGGGTTCCCGTATGGCCGGCCTTCCGGGCCTGGAACAGGCGCCGCGCTCGCTGCAGCGCATGGTTGCTGGACAGGCCTCCAGGCTTGTCCAGCAGCAGCACGCCGTTCACCGGCAACCCGCGACGCCGCCGTGCCATCAGTCGCGCTCGCTCCCGTTGGCAGAACCCTCGGCCGGGTCGCGATCGTCATCCGCCGCCTCGTTCTGCTGAGCCTGGTCGCTGGCGACCGCCTCGTCGATCAGCGACGACAGATGCTGGCCGCGCACCACGCTCTCGTCGTAGTGGAAGCGCAGTTCCGGCACGTGACGCAGCTTGATGCGCCGGGCGATCTGGCTGCGCAGGAAACCGGCGGCCCGCTTGAGCACCGCCAGGTTCTCCTTGATACGCTCGGGCGTCTGCTCGCCCAGCAGGGTCACGTGCACATCGGCATAGCCGAGGTCGCGACTGACCTCGACGCCACTGATGGTGACCATGCCCAGTCGCGGGTCCTTGACCTCTCGCTGGATGAGCACCGCCAGCTCCTTCTGGAGCTGATCGGCCACCCTATCGGTACGCTTGAACTCGCGCATGGTCGCCTCCTCGCGCCCTTAGAGGGTCCGCTCGACCTTGACCTGATCGAAGACCTCGATCTTGTCGCCGACCTGGACATCGTTGTAGTTCTTCACGCCGATGCCGCACTCCATGCCGTTGCGCACTTCCTGGACATCGTCCTTGTAGCGGCGCAGCGACTCGAGTTCGCCCTCGTAGATCACCACGTTGTCGCGCAGCACGCGGATCTTCTTGTTACGGAAGACGCTGCCCTCGACCACCATGCAGCCGGCCACGGCGCCGATCTTGGGTGCGCGGAAGACGTCACGGACCTCGGCCACGCCGACGATCTCCTCCTTCCACTCCGGTGCCAGCATGCCGCTCATGGCCTGCTTGACCTCGTCGATCAGCTGGTAGATGACGCTGTAGTAGCGCAGATCCAGGCCTTCACGTTCGATGATCTCGCGAGCCGCGGCATCGGCACGTACGTTGAAGCCGACCACGATGGCGTCACTGGCCAGCGCCAGGTTGGCATCGGTACCGGTGATGCCCCCCACGCCGGAGGAGACCACGGCCACTTCCACCTCGTCGGTGGAGAGGTCTTCCAGGGCACCCTTGATCGCTTCCAGGGAGCCCTGGACGTCGGCCTTGAGCACGATATTGAGCTTGGCGGCAGCATCCTGGCCCATCTGGCTGAACATGTTCTCCAGCTTGGCCTTCTGCTGACGCGCCAGGCGCACCTCGCGGTACTTGCCCTGACGGAAGTTGGCGACTTCGCGAGCCTTCTTTTCGTCGGCCAGCACCATGAAGTCATCGCCCGCCTCGGGGGTACCGTCGAGGCCCTGGATCTCTACCGGGGTAGAGGGACCGGCCTCGTCGACCTGCTTGCCCAGCTCGTTGGTCAGCGCGCGAACACGGCCGTAGTGCAGGCCGGCCAGCACGATGTCGCCCTTCTTCAGGGTGCCGTTCTGGACCAGCACCGTGGCCACCGGGCCACGGCCCTTGTCCAGGCGAGACTCGACCACCACACCCTTGCCGGGCGCCTCGGGGACGGCCTTGAGCTCGAGCACCTCGGAAACCAGCTGGATGGCTTCCAGCAGTTCCTCGATGCCCTCGCCAGTGTGCGCGGAGACATGCACGAACTGGGTGTCGCCCCCCCACTCTTCGGAGATCACGCCGTGCTGGGAGAGCTCGTTCTTGATCCGGTCCAGGTCGATGCCGGCCTTGTCGATCTTGTTGACCGCCACCACCATCGGTACCTCGGCTGCGCGAGAGTGCTCGATGGCCTCGATGGTCTGGGGCATGACGCCGTCATCGGCGGCCACCACCAGCACGACCACATCCGTGGCCTTGGCACCGCGGGCACGCATGGCCGTGAACGCGGCGTGACCCGGCGTATCGAGGAAGGTCACGCCGCCGTGTTCATCCTCGACGTGGTAGGCGCCGATATGCTGGGTGATGCCGCCGGCTTCGCCGGTGGCCACCTTGGCCTTGCGGATGTAGTCGAGCAGCGAGGTCTTGCCGTGGTCGACGTGACCCATGACCGTGATCACCGGCGAGCGGGTGATCTCCTCGCCCTCGTAGGAGATGCCCTCGAGAACCTCGGTCTCCAGCGCGTCGTCCTTGACCAGCTTGGGCTTGTGGCCCATCTCCTCGACCACGATGGCCGCGGTGTCCTGGTCGATGGTCTGATTGATGGTCACCGCCGCGCCCATGGTGAACATGGCCTTGATGACCTCGTTGGCCTTGATCGACATCTTGTCGGCCAGGTCGGCCACGCTGATCGATTCGGGGATGGAGACCTCACGAACGATCGGCTGGGTCGGCTTCTGGAAGCCGTGCTTGCCGCCCCCCTGGCTGCCGCCACCGCGACGGCCGCCGCGACGCTCGGCGCGCTTGGCCTTCTTGCCACCACGACGACGCTCCTCGCGATCACCGCGATCATCCTCTCGCTCGCCACGGCCCTTCTTGCCGGCCTTGGTGGTAGCCTTCTTGACCGCGGCACGACGCGACTCGGGACGCCCCTCCTTGGGCGGGGCCGGGGGCTCCTCCGCGGCCGGCGTGGTCTCGAGTTCCGGCACCGGAATCTCGGGCTCCACTGCGGCCTTCTCGGCCTCGAGCTTGGCCGCCGCCTCGCGTGCCGACTCCTCGGCGGCACGCGCCTTGGCTTCCTCGGCCTCGCGAGCATCCTGGTCGGCCTGTGCCTGCCGGGAATCGGCCATGTCGCCGACCAGCTGGCGTGGCCCGGTGTCCTCGGCCGGCTCCGGCTTGGTCTCTTCCTCGGCACGCTTGACGTAGGTGCGCTTCTTGCGCACCTGCACCTCGATGCTCTTGCCGCGCTCACCGGTCTTGATGCGGCTGCGCGTCTTGCGCGTCAGGGTGATGCGATTCTTCGCCCCGGTGCCGGTGCCGCTGCCGCCGTGACTCTTGGTGAGATAGTCGAGCAGCTGACGCTTGTCCTCCTCGGACACGGCATCGCTCTCGGACTTCTGACCGAGTCCGGCTTCTTTCATCTGTTCCAGCAGACGAGGCACATCACGCCCCACCTTCGCTGCAAAATCCTTAACGGTCATTTCTGACATTACGACCCTCCTCAGCCCGTGACCCGTTTACTGTTCGCTCTCGAACCATGGCGCACGGGCAGTCATGATCAGTGCCGCGGCGCGCTCCTCGTCGATTCCCTCGATGTCCAGCAGGTCATCGACGGACTGCTCGGCCAGGTCCTCCATGGTGACAATGCCCCGGCTGGCCATGATGAAGGCCAGATGGCGCTCCATACCGTCCATCTCCAGCAGGTCGTCAGCCGGCTGGGCGCCATCGAGCTCCTCCTCGGAGGCGATGGCCAGGTTCAGAAGTTCATCCTTGGCACGAGCGCGCAGCTCCTCGATGAGCTCCTCATCGAACTCCTCGATCTCCAGCATCTCCTCGACCGGCACGTAGGCGACCTCCTCCAGGGAGGTGAACCCCTCCTCCACCAGCAGGCGCGCCACATCGTCGTCGATACCCAGGTGCTGAATGAAATGCTCGACCAGGCTGTCGATCTCCTGGTCGCGCTTGGCCTCGGCCTCCTCCTCGGTCATGACGTTGAGGCGCCATCCAGTGAGCTCGGAGGCCAGGCGTACGTTCTGGCCACTGCGGCCGATGGCCTGGGCCAGGTTGTCCTCGGCGACGGCCACATCCATGGCATGGGACTCCTCATCGACGAGGATCGAGGCAACATCCGCCGGCGCCATGGCATTGATCACCAGCTGGGCCGGATTGTCGTCCCACAGCACGATATCCACGCGCTCGTTCTGCAGCTCCGTGGTGACCGCCTGCACCCGGGAACCGCGCATGCCCACGCAGGCGCCTACCGGATCGATGCGCCGGTCATTGGTCTTGACCGCGATCTTAGCCCGCGAGCCGGGGTCGCGAGCGGCGCCCTTGATCTCGATAAGCTGTTCGGCGATCTCCGGCACCTCGATGCTGAACAGCTCGATGATCAGTTCCGGGCAGGTGCGCGAGAGGATCAGCTGAGCGCCGCGCGACTCGGGATCGACCTTGACCAGCAGCGCTCGCACCCGCTCGTTCATGCGGTAGCGTTCGCCGGGAATCATCTCGCTGCGCGGCAGGAAGGCCTCGGCATTCTCCCCGAGATCGATGATCAGGCCATCACGTGTCGTCTTCTTGACGATGCCGGCAACCAGCTCACCCTCACGCTCGGCATACAGACGGACCACTTCGGCCCGTTCGGCCTCGCGCACCTTCTGAACGATGACCTGCTTGGCGGTCTGGGCGGCAATCCGGCCGAAGACCGCATTCTCGATACGCTCCTCGACCACGTCACCCAGCCCCAGGGGCGGGTCACGGCGCTCGGCAAAGGAGAGCTTGATCTGGGCATCGGGCCCGTCGAAGTCATCGTCCTCGACCACTGTCCAGCGACGGAATGTCTCGTAGTCGCCGGTATCACGATTGATATGCACGCGCACGCTCGCCTCTTCGTCCTCGAAGCGCTTGCGCGATGCACTGGCCAGGGCCGCCTCGACGGCCTCGAAGATCACCTCGCGGGGGACCCCCTTCTCGTTGGAGATCGCATCAACGACCGCCAGAATTTCTTTACTCATGCCTTAGCCTCGCCAGTGAACCTGTCCTTATGCACCAAGCTCATCACGTGAACTGCGGGACAACCCGCGCCTGATCGATGCTCTCGATGGGAAAGCAATACTCCTCGCCGTCGATCTGCAGCAGTACCTCATCGCTCTCGACCCCGGCCAGAAGACCCCGAAACTTGCGCCGTCCGTCGAAGGGCAGACGCAACTTAACGGTCACCACATGGCCGGCATAGCGCCCGAACTGCTCAAGGGTGAACAACGGCCGATCCATGCCCGGGGAAGAGACTTCCAGCCGATACTCGCCGGGCACAGGATCCTCGACATCGAGCACTGCGCTGATCTGGCGGCTGACGTCGGCGCAATCATCCACGCTCACTCCGTCGTCATGATCGATATAGATCACCAGACGAGAGTGCTTGCCCTGGGACAGGTGATCGATACCCCATAGTTCGAAGCCCATGGCGGTGACCACCGGTTCGATCAGCGCATGTAGCGCAGCATCCTTGATTGCCACGAAAGAAAGCTCCTACAGCCGTTGCATCAGGCACCTGGCCGGGAGTGTAGAGAAGAGTCAGGTGGCTGATTGGCGTTGCCTGGAGCAGCGCCGCCGTATCCGGCCGGCAAGCTGCTAACAAAAAGCCCCTTCACAGGAAGGGGCTTTCACAAGAAACCTGTATACCATTTCGGCTCTACGACATGCCCCTGAAACCTGCATGCCTGCCAGGAAGATGGTAGCGGGGACCGGATTTGAACCGATGACCTTCGGGTTATGAGCCCGACGAGCTACCAGACTGCTCCACCCCGCATCAATCTAGGTCGGTGATTTTAAGCCCGCGTGACAACATCGTCAAGCGGCAACACCGCATTTTGCCAATCCTGCTTCGAAGCCTCGACGTCGACGCCAACTGCTTCGAATAATATGGTGCCGAAGGCGGGACTTGAACCCGCACGGCCATAAGGCCACTACCCCCTCAAGATAGCGTGTCTACCAATTCCACCACTTCGGCATCGGGGAGACTGGATCGCGACATCAGTCGCCGCTTTCCTCCAGCGCTGGCGCAGTATTATCCACATCAGCGCCAGCATCGTCAAGGGTCGGCGCCGCATTCTGCTCTTCGATGAGCTCGGCATCGGGAATGCCGGCTTCGGGTGCCTCGCCGGCCTGAGAGGCGAACCAGGCCAGCGTCAGGGACGTGGCAAAGAACGCCACCGCCAGCAGCCCGGTGAACTTCGCCAGGAAGCTACCGCTGCCCTTCGAGCCGAACACGGTCTGGGAGGCTCCGCCCCCGAAGGCGGCGCCGGCTTCGGCGCCCTTGCCCTGCTGCAGCAGGATCAGTACAACCAGGGCGATGGCGATCGCCACATGGGTCATGAGAATGGCAACTTGCATGGATTTAACCTGCTGACTGACAAATGGCTAGGAAATCGTCGACCTTGAGCGAGGCTCCGCCCACCAGGCCGCCGTCGATATCGGGCTGGGCGAGCAGCTCGGCGGCATTATCCGCCTTCATGCTGCCGCCGTACAGCAGACGCATGCCGCCGGCCAGCGCCTGGTCATAGCGCGCCAGGCGCTCGCGGATGGCCGCGTGTACCGCCTGGGCCTGCTCGGGACTCGCCGTGCGGCCGGTGCCGATCGCCCAGACGGGCTCGTAGGCGACCACCAGACGAGCACGCTCCTTGGACGTCAACGCATCGAGCACCGCCTCGAGCTGGCCCAGCACCACCGGCTCGGTACGCTCCGCCTCACGTTCGTCGAGGGTCTCGCCGACGCAGAGCACCGGCGTGAGCCCCTCGCTCAGTGCCGCCTGGACGCGGGCAAGCACCGCGGCATCATCTTCCCCGAACAGGGTACGCCGCTCCGAATGGCCGACCAGCACCAGCCGGGCGCCGCACTCGCGCAACATCCCCGCGCTGACCTCGCCGGTAAACGCGCCCGAGGGACGGTCATTGAGGGTCTGGGCACCGACGGTCAGTGGCGCTTCAGCGAACGCGCGGCTCGCCGATGCCAGGAACGGGAAGGGCACCATCACCGCCACCTCGACATTGACCGGCAGCGTGGCCTCGGTGAAGGCCTGACCGAACGCCTCGACCAGGGCCAGGGAGCCGTTCATCTTCCAGTTTCCGGCGATCAGCGGCATGCGCATGGAGGTTCCTCTTTCAAGGTGGTGCGAAATGGTATAGGAGGGGCCCGGCCAAGACAACCGGGCCCGGACCGCCCCCAGGGCTATCGCAGATAGCAGGTTGCTCGGGGCTGACGTCGGCAGGTCCCGGAGCGCCGGACCGTCGAGGACGCGCTGTGACCCCCTCCCTGGGCGCTACCGACGCCCTGCTTCGCTCTCGCATCCTGCTCCGCTTGCAGGACCGGTGCTGGCCATCCATGGCCAGCCCGTTCGGAGCAGTGCTCCTTACCCCTGGCGTAGGACATCCTCTTCGACCTGCCCCCGGCGCCCCTCGCTGAAGCCAACTGTGATAGCCCTGGGACCACGGTCAACCGAGCAGCATCTCGACATCGTCAGCCAGGCGACGCGCCAGGGCATCGACATCCAGATGGGGGCGCCCCTCGACCATCACGCGAATCAGCGGCTCGGTGCCCGAGGCCCGCAGCAACACACGCCCTTCTCCCCCCAGTTCCGCCTCCACCGTGCTCACCGCCTGCTTGAGCGAGACCTCCTCGAGCATTGCCCTGGCATCACTGCCCGGCGTCAGGCGCACGTTGACCAGCGCCTGCGGCGCCTTCTGCAGGCCGGCGAGCAGGCGGCCCAGCGGCTGTTGCTCGCGAACCATGATCGCCAGCACCTGAAGCGCCGAGACGATGCCGTCGCCGGTGGTCTGCACATGCCCACAGACGATATGGCCGGAGGACTCACCACCCAGCTGCCAGCCGTTGGCTGCCAGCCGTTCCATCACGTAGCGGTCCCCGACCCTGGCACGCTCGAAGGGGATGTCCAGCTCCTCCATGGCGGCCGCCAGCCCGAAGTTGGACATCAGGGTGCCCACCACGCCACCGCCCAGGTCACCCCGCGCCTGCCGATCACGCGCAATCAGGTAAAGAATGTCGTCACCGTCGATTTCCCGCCCGTCGGCATCCACCAGCAGCACCCGGTCGCCGTCGCCGTCGAAGGCCACGCCGAGGTCCGCGCCCTGCTGGATCACCGCCGCCCGCAGCGCGGCGGGATGGGTCGAGCCGACCTCATGGTTGATGTTCAGGCCATCCGGCTGGGCACCGACCAGGCTGACGTCGGCCCCCAGCTCGCGGAACACGCTGGGCGCGATGTGATAGGTGGCACCATGGGCACAGTCGATGACCATCTTCATGCCGTGCAGGCTGACCCGGTTGGGGATGGTCGACTTGCAGAACTCGATATAGCGCCCCGGGGCATCATCGACACGCATTGCCTTGCCCAGGCGATCCGGCGCCACCGTGGTCAACGCCTCCTCCAGCATCCCCTCGATGCGTGTTTCCACTTCATCCGCCAGCTTGGTGCCGGCGGCAGAGAAGAACTTGATGCCGTTATCCTGAAAGGGGTTGTGGGAGGCCGAGATGACGATGCCGGCATCGGCGCGGAAGGTCCGGGTCAGATAGGCGATCGCCGGGGTCGGCATGGGCCCCAGCAGCATGACGTCGACGCCGGCAGCGGAGAGGCCCGCTTCGAGGGCCGACTCGAACATGTAGCCCGAGATCCGCGTGTCCTTGCCGATCATCACTCGAGCACGCCCCTGCTCCTGGGTGAGCACCCGGCCGGTGGCCCAGCCCAGCTTGAGCATGAAATCGGCCGTAATGGGAGGGGTCCCCACGGTGCCGCGGATACCATCGGTGCCGAAATAGCGTCTACCCATGCGGACTGCCTTCCTCGAGTACGGCCCAGGTCATGTTCACCGCGTCCACGTGGGGCCCCACGTCGTGAACACGCAGGATACGGGCGCCGCGCTCCACTGCCAGCGCCGAGAGTGCCAGGCCACCGGCGAGACGCTCCTCCACCGGTCGCCCCAGCACCTTGCCGATCATGCTCTTGCGTGACATGCCCACCAGCAGCGGCAGCCCGAGCGCCTCCAGGCGATCCATGTACTTGAGCAGCCGCAGATTGTGCTCCACCGTCTTGGCAAAACCGAAGCCCGGATCGAGCAGCATGCGCTCCCGCCGCAAGCCGGCGGCCTCGCAGGCCGCCACCCGTTCCGCCAGGAAGGCCGCCACCTCCTCCTCGATCGGACGCTCGTAGCGCGGATTGTCCTGCATGTCGCCGGGTTCGCCAAGCATGTGCATCAGGCACACCGGCAGCCCGCTGGCGACCGCCGCCGAGAGCGCCCCCTCGCGACGCAGGTTGCGTACGTCGTTGATCATCCCGGCACCGGCCTGGGCCGTCGCCTGCATCACCTCCGGGGTGCTGGTATCTACCGAGACCAGGGCGTCGAACTCGCGCACCAGTGCCTCCACCACCGGTACCACCCGGTCCAGTTCCTGCTGGACCGGGACAGGTTCGGCGCCGGGGCGCGTGGACTCGCCCCCTACATCGATGATCGCGGCCCCCTCGGCCAGCATCCGCTCGGCATGCCTCAGGGCATCATCCGGCACGGCATGGCGGCCGCCGTCGGAAAAGGAGTCGGGGGTCACGTTGAGAACCCCCATGATGCGGGGAAAGGAGAGGTCGAGGCGGTGTCGGCCACATGGCAAATGCATCGATCTAGGGGTATCCATCATCGTCCTGTCGGTCTAACGGCAAGGGCGCCCCGCAGGGCGCCCATGGTGGCTGGCGGTCGGCTCTCAGCTGCCGGCCGGGCCACCGAGCGGATCGGAGGGGCGACGCGAAGGGGTCTCGTCATCCTCGGTATCGTCGTTCGCCTCCGGTGCGGGCTCGGCACGGGGCTTGCCGCCCGAGGGCGCCCCGCTGCCCGGGTCATCCCACCCTTCGGGGGGCCGCGGATCCCGACCTTCCATGATGTCCTTGAGCTGATGGGAGTCGATGGTCTCGTACTTCATCAGCGCATCGGCCATGGCGTCGAGCTTGTCGCGATTCTCCTCGAGGATGGTCCTGGCCTGCTCATAGCAGCCGTCGATGATCTTGCGCACTTCCTTGTCCAGCCTGGATGTGGTCTCGCCGGACTTGAGCTTGCCGCCCTGGCCACCGCCGCCGAGGAACTGATGGGACTCGTCCTCGTCGTACATGATCGGCCCCATCTCCTCGGAGAGCCCCCACTTGGCGACCATGTTGTGCGCCAGCTCGGTAGCTCGCTTGATGTCATTCGAGGCACCGGTGGTGACACCGTTCGGCCCCAGCGTCATCTCCTCGGCGATACGGCCGCCGAACAGCGAGCAGATCTGGCTGATGATCTGCTGGCGGGAGAGACTATAGCGATCCTCCTCCGGCAGGAACATGGTCACGCCCAGGGCGCGGCCACGGGGAATGATGGTTACCTTGTAGACCGGGTCGTGCTCCGGCATCACCAGGCCGATGATGGCGTGCCCCGACTCGTGGTAGGCCGTGTTGAGCTTCTCCTTGTCGGTCATGACCATCGACTTGCGCTCGGCGCCCATCATGATCTTGTCCTTGGCCATGTCGAGCTCTTCCATGCCCACCAGGCGCTTGTTGCGGCGTGCCGCGAACAGGGCTGCCTCGTTGACCAGGTTGGCCAGGTCGGCGCCGGAGAAGCCGGGTGTCCCGCGGGCAATCAGCGACGGCTTGACGTCATCGCCCAGCGGCACCTTGCGCAGGTGCACGTTGAGGATGTGCTCGCGGCCGCGGATATCCGGCAACGGCACCACCACCTGGCGGTCGAAGCGTCCCGGACGCAGCAGGGCCGGGTCGAGCACGTCGGGACGGTTGGTGGCGGCAATGACGATGATGCCTTCATTGGCCTCGAAACCGTCCATCTCGACCAGCAGCTGGTTGAGGGTCTGCTCGCGCTCGTCGTTGCCGCCACCCATGCCGGCGCCGCGCGAGCGCCCCACGGCATCGATCTCGTCGATGAAGATGATGCAGGGCGCCTGTTTCTTGGCTTGCTCGAACATGTCACGCACCCGGGAGGCACCGACACCCACGAACATCTCGACGAAGTCGGAACCGGAGATCGAGAAGAAGGGCACCTTGGCCTCGCCGGCAATGGACTTGGCGAGCAGGGTCTTGCCGGTCCCCGGCGGGCCCACCATCAGCACGCCACGCGGGATGGTCCCGCCCAGGCGCTGGAACTTGGTCGGGTCGCGCAGGAAGTCGACCAGCTCCTCGACCTCCTCCTTGGCCTCGTCACAGCCGGCAACATCGGCGAAGGTGGTCTTGATCTGATCCTGGGAGAGCAACTTGGCCTTGGACTTGCCGAAGCTCATCGGACCGCCCTTGCCGGCCCCACCGCCCTGCATCTGGCGCATGAAGAACATGAAGATCGCAAGGATCAGCAGGATCGGGAAGCTGGCGATCAGCAGGCGCATCCACAGGCTCTGCTGCTCAGGCTCCTTGCCCACCACGGTGACATTGTTGGCCAGCAGGTCATCCATCAGCTTGGGATCTTCAGCGGCCGGGCGGATGGTCCGGAACTGGGACCCGTCCGAGCGCTCACCGGTGACGGTATAGCCATCGATGGTCACGCTGCGGATCTGTTCGTTCTGCACCTGCTGGACGAACTGGGAGTAGTTCATCGCCTGCGGTGAGCTGTCGACGCTGAAGTTGTTGAACACCGTCAGCAGCACTGCCGCGATGACCAACCACAGAATCAGGTTCTTCGCCATGTCGTTCAAGGGACTACCCTCATTGCAAGAATCTGTCGGCCGAAAATGCCTGGTCGTTTGACACTACATGAGCGGCACATGTTCAACCAGCATTCGGCCGGAACGGTAATGCTTCACCACTGTGACACAGTCGTGGCGTCGTGTCCGGCAATCGAGCCGTTAGGCGCGGCCTATCGCGACCACGCCTGCTTCCGTGCAGCCAAGGGCGCGCCTCAGCCGCGAAACCCTTCCGCCAGCAGGTAGACCTCGCGAGAGCGCGCCCGGGAGGCCTCCGGCTTGCGTGTCACCACTCGCGTGAAACTGTCGCGCAACGCCTTGAGAAACGCATCGAACCCTTCTCCCTGGAACACCTTGGCCAGAAAGGTACCGCCCGGCGACAGCGTCTGGCGGGCCAGGTCGAGGGCCAGCTCCACGAGATACATCGCCTGTGGCTGATCAATGGCCGCCATGCCACTCATATTGGGCGCCATGTCCGACATCACAAGGTCCACCGGCCGCTCACCGAGGGTCGCGAGGATGGCCTCGAGCACACTCTCCTCGGTGAAGTCACCCTGAATGAAGTCGACATCGGCCAGGGCATCCATCTCGAGGATATCGGAAGCGATCACCAGGCCCTCGGAGCCGACCTTCTCGGCGGCGATCTGACTCCAGCCGCCGGGCGCGGCCCCCAGGTCGATCACCGTCATCCCGCGGCGCAACAGATGATCCTTCTCGTCCAGCGCCAGCAGCTTGTAGCTGGCGCGGCTGCGATAGCCGTCCTGCCAGCGCTGCTGCACGAAGCGGTCGTCGAAGTGCTCCTTGAGCCAGCCCTTGCTGGTCTTGCTGGACGGCGTCTTGCCGGCAGCGCCCTTGGAACGGGAAGCATTGGAAGGTGCCACGGCATCACCTGCGAATGAGCATGAATGACAGGTAGTCGAGCGGATTCCGGAAAGACCTGAAGCGGTGCGACGGGGTGCCGACCTGCGGCCCGGGCGGAGAAGCCATGATGGCGGACAAGGCGTCGAGCTTTCGCCACGCGGCGTTTCGCCGTACCATGTGCGCTGCGCGCCAACCGGGAAGAAGCAAGATACCATGAGCTTGTCACAGGCACAAAAGAAAGCATTCCGCAGCATCGGCCACCACCTCGACCCCGTGGTCACCGTTTCCGAGAACGGGGCATCCGAGGGCGTCCTGGCAGAGCTCGACCGCGCCCTGGGCGACCATGAGCTGGTCAAGGTCAAGCTTGCCCTGCCCGATCGCGGCGACCGCGCCGCCATGCTCGACGAACTGGTCACGGCAAGCGGCGCCGAGCTGGTGCAGACGATCGGCAAGATGGCGCTGCTCTACCGCCACAACCCCCGGGCCAACCCGAAGCTCTCCAACATCACGCGCTTCGAGAACCACCACGGACGGCGCTGAGGCGCTTCGCGCGAGCTGGAAGCTGGAAGCTGGAAGCTGGAAGCTGGAAGCTGGAAGCTGGAAGCTGGAAGCTGGAAGCTGGAAGCCAGCATGATGCGCCAGTCATAGATACAAAACACCCCGCATTCATAGCTGCGGGGTGTTTTTCTTCCGGCTTCAAGCTTCCAGGCGCGAAGCGCCGCTCTTCCAGCTTGGGTTAGAGGTGCTCGACGCTCGCGATCTCGTACTCGACCTCGCCACCGGGCGTCTTCACCACCACCACGTCACCCTCCTCCTTGCCGATCAGGGCACGGGCGATGGGTGAGGTCACCGAGATGAGACCGGCCTTGATATTGGCCTCGTCCTCGCCAACGATGCGGTAGGTGACCTCCTCGTCGGTATCGAGGTTCAAGAGCTCGACGGTAACGCCGAAGATCACCTTCCCGGTCTTGGGCAGCTTGGTGACGTCGATCACCTGGGCGCTGGAGAGCTTGCCCTCGATCTCCTGGATGCGCCCCTCGATGAAGCCCTGCTGCTCGCGGGCCGCATGGTATTCGGCATTCTCCTTCAAGTCGCCATGCTCGCGAGCCTCGGCAATGGCAGCAATCACCCTGGGCCGCGCCTCACCCTTGAGCTCCTCGAGCTCCTTGCGAAGCCGCTGCTCACCGTCGACGGTCATCGGGACCTTGTTCATTGTGTCGCTCCTGCATGCAATTCCTGTAACCGCCGCACGGTAATGGCATTACCGTACTCGAGCGCCATGCAAACGGCACTGGCCCCTGCCAGGGTGGTGGCATAGGGAACCTTGCGAACGAGTGCGGTGCGACGGATCACCGAGGAGTCATTGATGGCCTGGCGGCCCTCGGTGGTGTTGACGATATAGGCGACCTCGTCGTTCTTGAGCAGATCGACGATATGCGGCCGGCCTTCATAGACCTTGTTCACGACCTCGACATCGATACCGGCGGCCTCGAGGGCAGCGGCAGTACCGCGGGTCGCGCACAGAGTGAACCCCAAGGTTACCAGAGAACGGGCCACCTCGATAACTCCCGCCTTGTCCGGTTCACGCACCGAGAGGAACGCCTTGCGCTCGCCCTCGAGTGGCGGGATCGCCTCGCCGGCGCCGAGCTGGGCCTTGTAGAAGGCCTCGGCAAAGGTCTCGCCGCTGCCCATCACCTCGCCGGTGGACTTCATCTCCGGCGACAGGATCGGGTCGACGCCCGGGAACTTGTTGAACGGAAAGACCGCCTCCTTGACGCTGAAGAAGTGCGGCACGATCTCGCGGGTGAAGCCCTGCTCGGCCAGGCTGGTGCCGGCCATGCAGCGCGCGGCGACCTGGGCCAGGGAGGTGCCGATGCACTTGGAGACGAAGGGCACGGTGCGCGAGGCGCGCGGGTTGACTTCGATGACGTAGATCTCGCCGTCCTGCCAGGCCAGCTGCACGTTCATCAGGCCCTTGACGCCGAGCTCCACGGCCATCTTGCGCACCTGCTCGCGCATCGCGTCCTGCACCTCGGCGGGCAGCGAGTAGGGCGGCAGCGAGCAGGCGGAGTCGCCGGAGTGCACGCCGGCCTGCTCGATGTGCTGCATGATGCCGCCGATGATCACCTGACTCCCGTCGCTGACCGCATCGATGTCGATCTCGATGGCCGCATTGAGAAAGTGGTCGAGCAGTACCGGCGAGTCGTTGGAGACCTTGACCGCATGGGTCATGTAGTTCTCCAGTTCGGAGGCATCGTAGACGATCTCCATGGCGCGTCCGCCCAGCACATAGCTGGGACGCACCACCAGCGGGTAGCCGATCGCCTCGGCCTTGGCAAAGGCCTCCTCGAAGCTGCGCGCGGTGGCGTTGGGCGGCTGCTTCAGGTCCAGCTTGTCGATCATCTGCTGGAAGCGCTCGCGATCCTCGGCACGGTCGATGGCATCGGGGGTGGTGCCGATGATCGGCACGCCGGCGGCCTCCAGCTCGCGGGCCAGCTTCAGCGGGGTCTGGCCGCCGAACTGCACGATCACGCCGGCCGGCTGCTCCTTGTCGGCGATCTCCAGCACGTCCTCCAGGGTCACCGGCTCGAAGTAGAGGCGGTCACTGGTGTCGTAGTCGGTGGAGACGGTCTCCGGATTGCAGTTGACCATGATGGTCTCGTAACCATCGTCATGCATGGCGAAGGCGGCATGCACGCAGCAGTAGTCGAACTCGATGCCCTGGCCGATGCGGTTGGGCCCGCCCCCCAGCACCATGATCTTCTGGCGGTCGCTGACCTCGGCTTCGCACTCCTCCTCGTAGGTGGAGTACATGTAGGCGGTATCCGAGGCGAACTCGGCGGCGCAGGTATCGACCCGCTTGTAGACCGGGCGGATACCGGCCCGCTGACGGGTCCTGCGGAACTCCTTCTCGGCGACCCCCAGCAGGCTTGCCAGGCGAGCATCCGAGAACCCCTTGCGCTTGAGCGCAAACAGCTCGCCGGGGGTGAGCTCGGACAGCGAACGCTTCGCCACCGCCTGCTCGGTCTTCACCAGGTCCTCGATCTGCACCAGGTACCAGCGGTCGATGTTGGTCAGCGCGAAGACCTCGTCGATGCTCATCCCGGCGCGCATGGCGTCGGCGACGAAGAAGATGCGCTCGGCACCGGCAGCCTGCAGCTCGCTCTTGATCTGCGCCAGCCCGTCGGTGCCGAAATGGGTGACCTTGGGGTCGAGGCCGTCATTGCCGGTCTCCAGGCCGCGCAGGGCCTTCTGCAGCGACTCCTGGAAGGTACGGCCGATCGCCATCACCTCGCCCACCGACTTCATCTGGGTGGTCAGGCGGTCGTTGGCCTGGGGAAACTTCTCGAAGGTGAAGCGCGGGATCTTGGTGACGACGTAGTCGATGGACGGCTCGAAGGAGGCCGGGGTGCGCCCGCCGGTGATGTCGTTCTGCAGCTCATCGAGGGTATACCCCACCGCCAGCTTGGCCGCGATCTTGGCGATCGGGAAGCCGGTCGCCTTGGAGGCCAGCGCCGAGGAGCGCGAGACCCGCGGGTTCATCTCGATGACCACCACGCGCCCGGTATCGGGGTCGACGCCGAACTGGACGTTGGAGCCGCCGGTCTCGACGCCGATCTCGCGCAGCACCGCCAGCGAGGCGTCGCGCATGACCTGGTACTCCTTGTCGGTCAGCGTCTGGGCCGGGGCCACGGTGATGGAGTCACCGGTATGCACGCCCATGGGGTCGAAGTTCTCGATGGAGCAGACGATGATGCAGTTGTCGTTCCTGTCGCGAACGACCTCCATCTCGTACTCCTTCCAGCCCAGCAGCGACTCGTCGATCAGCAGCTCGTGGTTGTTGGAGAGCTCGAAGCCGCGGGTGCAGATTTCCTCGAACTCCTCCTTGTTGTAGGCCACGCCGCCGCCGGAACCGCCCATGGTGTAGGAGGGACGGATGATCACCGGGAAGCCCAGCGCCCCCTGGATGCGCCAGGCCTCCTCCATGCTGTGGGCCACCTCGGCCTTGGGGCACTCCAGGCCGATGCGTCGCATGGCCTGATCGAAGAGGTCGCGGTCCTCGGCCATGTTGATGGCATCGGCGTTGGCACCGATCATCTCCACGCCGAACTCCGCCAGCACGCCGTGCTTGTCCAGGTTCAAGGCACAGTTGAGCGCCGTCTGGCCGCCCATGGTCGGCAATACCGCATCGGGGCGCTCGGCCTCGATGATCTTTGCCACCGCCTGCCAGGTGATCGGCTCGATATAGGTGGCGTCGGCCATCACCGGGTCGGTCATGATGGTGGCCGGATTGGAGTTGACCAGGATGACCCGGTAGCCCTCCTCGCGCAGCGCCTTGCAGGCCTGGGCGCCGGAGTAATCGAATTCGCACGCCTGGCCGATGACGATGGGGCCGGCGCCAATGATCAGGATGCTCTGGATGTCGGTACGCTTGGGCATGGTGCTTCCCGCAGAAAAAGAGTGACGAAGGGCGGCGATGAGAAGCGCCCGCCTAGCGGCGGGCCTGCATCATCTCGACGAACCGGTCGAACAGCGGCGACACGTCGCGCGGCCCCGGGCTGGCCTCGGGGTGGCCCTGGAAGCTGAAGGCCGGGCGGTCGGTGCGCTCCACACCCTGCAGGGTGCCGTCGAACAGCGAGCGGTGGGTGGCCCGCAGGTTGGCCGGCAGACTCGCCTCGTCGGCGGCGAAGCCATGGTTCTGGCTGGTGATCATCACCTGGCCGCTGTCGAGGTCCTGTACCGGGTGGTTGGCGCCGTGGTGGCCGTGATTCATCTTCACCGTCTTCGCCCCGCTGGCCAGCGCCAGCAGCTGGTGCCCCAGGCAGATGCCGAACACCGGGATCCCCGTCTCGAGGAGCTCCTGGATCGCCTTGATCGCGTAGTCGCAGGGTTCCGGATCACCGGGCCCGTTGGCCAGGAAGACGCCATCGGGGGCCAGGGCCAGTACCTCGGCAGCCGGGGTCTGGGCCGGCACTACCGTCAGGCGGCAGCCGCGCGAGGCGAGCATGCGCAGGATGTTGCGCTTCACCCCGTAGTCATAGGCCACCACATGGTAAGGACGCTCGGTGGCAGAGGCATCGGCATAGCCTGCCCCCAGGGCCCACTCGCCCTCGCTCCACTCGTAGGGGGCCTGGCAGGAGACCACCCTGGCCAGGTCCATGCCCTTGAGGCCCGGAAAGGCGCGGGCCGCGGCCAGGGCGCGTTCGACGGCATCGTCACCCTCGGCCTCGCTACCGGCCAGGATCGCGCCGTTCTGGGCGCCCTTGTCGCGCAGGAGGCGGGTCAGGCGGCGGGTATCGATGTCGGCGATGCCCAGCACGTTCTGGCCCTTGAGGTAGTCGGAGAGCGTCTGTTCGCAGCGAAAGCTGCTGGCCAGCAGCGGTAGGTCACGGATCACCAGGCCGGCGGCGGCGATGGCCCCGGACTCGACATCCTCGGCGTTGACACCGGTATTGCCGATGTGCGGATAGGTGAGGGTGACGATCTGGCGGGTGTAGGAGGGGTCGGTCAGGATTTCCTGGTAACCGGTCATGGCCGTATTGAACACCACCTCACCGCTGGTTTGTCCATCGGCACCGATGGCCGTGCCGTGGAATACACTGCCGTCTTCCAGGGCCAGTATCGCGGGTCTGTTCAATGCAACGTCCTCCCAGGTTTTTAGAGAGCTATCGAGACAGCTCGTCAGGAATACTGCAGGGCCATGGCCGGGCCCCGGGTGGCCGGCCCGCGGATGGCCGCCCCGCAAAAAAGCGGGACGAAAGCCGATGTAAAGACCGGTTTCATCCCGCTTGTTGTCATTCGCTCGGAATGCCTGGGCCGAAGCAACAAGCGCTCGAGAGGGCCTTGTGCCCGCGCGCCCGGCCAAAATTTTGGGGATATTACAGGAAATGGTGTCCGGCGGCTACCCCCGGAGACTCAGAGCCCCAGCACATCCTGCATCGAGTAGCGGCCGCTGGCTTGCCCGGTCACCCAGCGCGCGGCGCGCACCGCGCCCTTGGCGAAGGTCATGCGGCTCGAGGCCTTGTGGGTGATCTCGATGCGCTCGCCCTCGGTAGCGAACATCACGGTGTGCTCGCCGACGATGTCGCCGGCACGCACCGTGGCGAAGCCGATCTCCTTGTCACTGCGCGGCCCGCACTGGCCCTCGCGAGCGAACACGCCATGCTCCTTGAGAGTGCGGCCCAGGCTATCGGCCACCACCTCGCCCATCTTCAGCGCCGTGCCGGAAGGGGCATCCACCTTGTGGCGGTGGTGAGCCTCGATGACCTCGATGTCGTAGCCCTCGTCGCCCAGCGCCTTCGCCGCCGTCTCGAGCAGCTTCAGCGTCAGGTTCACCCCCACGCTCATGTTCGGCGCAAAGACCATCGGCACCCGGTCGCGAAAGGCGTCCAGTTCGGCGAGCTCCTCGTCGTTCAGGCCGGTGGTGCCGATGACGATGCGCTTGCCGTGCTCGGCGCAGAAGGCCAGGTTGGCCAGGGTCACCTGGGGCGCGGTGAAGTCGATCAGCACCTCGACATCCGCGGCAAGGTCGTCGAGGGCGTCGACGGCGGCCACACCCAGCTTGCCGAGGCCCGCCAGCTCGCCGATATCGGCGCCCACCAGCGAGCTGCCCGGCTCGACGATGCCGCCGGCCAGGGTGGCCCCGGCATCCTGCTGCACGGCGTTGACCAGGGTGCGGCCCATGCGGCCGGCGACACCGACGATGGCGATACGGGTCATGCGGACTCCTGCGAATTCGATGGCTGCGGAATGGGCGGCAGTATACCAGAGGCCGCCCGGCCGGGGTGGTCGCCCCTCGGCAATCCCCCCACACTGGACATATCGATGCCGAGGGCCGCTATCATGTCTGCACCGACCGCCCCCCTTCCCGCGGACCACACCCTGCTGGCCCTACTGCGGCGCCATGAGCGCGTACTGGTGGCCGGCGCGCCGGGCAGCGGCAAGAGCACCCTGGTGCGCGCCGCCGCGGCGACCCTGGCCGCCCGGGGCCAGGCATGCCACTGCCTGAGCGCCGACCCGGGGCTGCCCGGCATCGGCCCCCCCCGGGGCCGCCTGCCTGGGCCGCTGGCAAACGGATGAGTGGCAGCTGGAAGCGATCGCCGCCCTGGCCACCCTGGATGCCGCCCGCTTCCGGCTCCCGCTGGTGCAGGCGGTGAGGCGGCTGGCCGGGCAGGCGCCCCACGGGGCGCTGCTGCTGGACGCCCCGGGGGTGATCCGCGGCGCCGCCGGGGCCGAGCTGCTGCCGGCGCTGGCGGAGGCCGCGGGCGTCGGTGCCCTGCTGGTGCTGGCGACAGAAATGCCGCGCTTCCCGCTGCACGAGGAGTGTCGCGCCCTGGGGCTGGAGATCGTCACCCTGGCGCCGGACTCGCGGGCCCGCCACCCCGGAAAGCATCGTCGCCGCGCGCGGCGCAGCAACGACTGGAATGCCTGGCTGGCGAAGGCCCATGAGGCCGTGCTCGAGCTGCCCACACTGGCCCTGACCGGCAACGCCCCGCCACGCAGCGCCCCCGAGGCCTGGGCGGGGCGACAGGTCGGGCTGCTCGACGCCCGGGGCGATACCCTGGGGCTGGGCGAGATCCTGGCACTGGCGGGTGAGCGGCTGCGGATTCGCACGCCCCCGCTTGCCAGCACACCCCATGCCCTGGTGGTCCGCGATGCCCGCCGCGGCCGCGACGGCCAGCTGGGCACCGCGCATCCCCACGCCCCCGCCCTCGACGCGCCCTCGCCGGACGACACCCCCGCGCCCCTGGAGAGCCGCGACGGCCCGCGCCCCCGGGCGGATCTCGGCAGCTTCACCGCCACCCTGGTCAACGGCGTCTTCGGCGACCCGCTGCTGCACCTGCGCCTGCGCCACCAGTCGCGCAGCCTGCTGTTCGACCTGGGCGACCCCGGCCGCCTGCCGGCGCGTCTCGCCCACCAGGTCAGCGACGTTTTCATCAGCCACGCCCACTTCGACCACATCGGCGGCTTCCTGTGGCTGCTGCGCTCGCGCATCGGCGAGTACCCGCCCTGCCGGCTCTATGGCCCGCCGGGGCTGGCAGAGCACCTGCAGGGGCTGGTGAGCGGTATCCTCTGGGACCGGGTCGCCGAGAAGGCGCCCCGCTTCGAGGTCGGCGAGCTGCATGGCGAGCGCCTCCTGCGCTGGGGGGTCGTCGCCGGCGAAGGGCGGCCTACCCCCCTGCCTTCGCGCCCGGCCCCCGGCGGCCTGCTGCACGAGGAGCTCGGCTTTCGCGTGCGGGCCACCACCCTCGACCATGGCACGCCGGTGCTGGCCTTTGCCCTCGAGCCCGAACGGCAGGTCGCGGTGCGCAAGGAGCGGCTGGAGGCCCATGGCTGGCCGCCGGGCCCCTGGCTCGGCACGCTCAAGCACCATGTCCTGGCGGGCGAGGGAGAGGCCCGGATCCGGCTGCCGGACGGCACCACCCGGAGCGCGGCCAGCCTGGCACAGGCCCTGCTGCTGACCCGGCCGGGGAAGCGGCTGGTCTATGCCACCGACCTTGGCGACACCGCGGAGAACCGCCGGCGCCTGGTCGCCCTGGCCCGGGGCGCGCGGGTGCTCTTCTGCGAGGCCCCCTTCCTTACGGCCGAGGCGGAACAGGCCCGGCGCACCGGCCACCTGACCGCCCGGGCCTGCGGCGAGATCGCCGCGGCGGCCGGGGTGGCACGCCTGGTGCCCTTCCACTTCTCGCGTCGCCACATCACCGATACCCGCCGCCTGCACGACGAGATCCGCCTGGCCTTTCCCGGCGAGGCAGCCGGCGAGCCCGCGGGGCAGGACGAGACCGGCTAGCCGGGCGCCCGGCCGTTGCGCAGCAGCAGCGCAATCGCCACGATCACCAGCAGGCTGCCCGGCAACCAGACCCAGCCGACCCGCTCGGGCTCGCGGACGAACAGCAGCAGCATGGAGACGAAGGGCACCAGGTAGCTGTAGGCGGTGACCGCCCCCGGAGTGAGCGCCGAGGTGGCGCGCTGCAGCAGCCAGAAGGTCAGGGCACTGGAGAAGAGGCCCAGGTAGACCAGCAGCAGCAGGTCGCGGCCGCTCATGGTGGCCAGGCGCGCTACCGGCTCGACGGCGAGCCCCAGCAGCCCGATCAGCACCGCGCCCAGCCCCAGGCTCCAGAAGGTGCGCACCGCCGCCGACGCCGGCAGGCGCCCGGTCGACAGCCCCCACTTGCTGAGCACCGGATAGAGCGCGGTGGAGAGACAGCCCAGGAAGAACACCGCCTCGCCGATGCCGACCTGCAGGCGGCCGCCCTTGGCCAGGGACTCGGCGAAGGCCAGGCCCAGCGCCCCCGCCGCCCCCAGCGCCAGGATCGCCGGCAGGCGCCAGGCCAGCCGTTCCACGCCGAACCCCAGGCCGAGCAGGAAGGCGAGCAGCGGCACCGTGACGAAGAGGGTGGCCATGGAGAGCGCCGTGGCATGGTGCGCCGCCCAGAACATGGCACCGAAGAAGCCGGCCAGGCAGAACCCCATCAGCGCATAGAGCGGCAACTGCCGCCAGGCGGGGAGGAAGCCCGGCGAGCGTCGGGCCAGCCACCACAGCCCGCTGCAGGCGATGACGAAGCGCAGCGCGGTGAGCGAGAACGGCGGCAGCTCGCTCATCGCCCCCACCGCGGGAAACGACAGCCCCACCAGCACCGCCCACAGCAGCATGCCGAGGTGGGCGGCGCGGGGCGAGCCGCCGCTCAATTTTCCCAGACGATCTCCAGGGTCACGCCCGCCAGCCCCTCGAGCGCGGCGTTCACCTTGCCCTCGAGCCGGTCCAGGGTCTCGTCATCCAGCGTCTCGACCGCGACCACCAGCCGGTCCGGCTCGGCCTGGAGCAGGCAGCTGCCCTCGTCGAAGGTCACCCGCGCCTGGTTCTCCTCGCGATCGATCGGCTGGGCATCGGCCCAGTCCCGGCAGAGGCGCTCGACCAGCCCCTTGGCATCCTCGGCGGGAATCTCGGCTCGTGAAATCGGCATGGCGGTCTCCGCGTCTGATTGAGTGAACGCCCAGCCTATGACGACTGGGGTATCTCGCGCCAGTCCTTCAGAGTGGGCCGGGCACGGACGTCATGCTAGGCTGCGCCGGACACGATTCAACAATGACTGATACAGGGAGACGGCATGGACTCGGTGCTCGACTGCCTGACCCGGCTGCGGGTTGACCGGAAACACGGCCAGTCGGCCCCTCACCAACCCTGTTTCCTGCTGGCACTCATCTGCGAGATTCAGGCAGGCCATATTGCCTCGGCGAGAGTCGCCATCGACACCCGCCTTGTGGCGCGCTACCACGACATCTTCGAGACCGTCACGGGTGAACGGTATCGAGCCCGTCCCTGGATGCCGATGTGGGCACTGCGCAACCGGGAGGGCCCGAGTGGAAAGTTGTGGCATCCCGAGTATGCCGAGGCAGTGAGTGAGCTGGCCGATGAGATGGGACAACCGAAGTCGATGAACCAGCTCGAACGACGCTTCGATGCAGCCTGGCTCGACCCCGCCCTGTTCTCCGCGCTACAGGACAACGAAACCGCTCGGATGGCCTGTGCGCTGCTGGTCAATGGCTACCTGAGCTCGAACAAGGAGGCCCATGCACGGCTTCGGGACTATCTCGAGGTAGCGCTGGAGAGTGGTCAGTATGAGAGAGCCCCCGAATGCCTGGCAGGCGAAGTGCGCGAAGCAGGCCACAGCCAGGCCCGTTCGACGGCTTTCCGATCCCTGGTGCTGGATGCCTACGACTATCGCTGCGCGGCCAGTCGGCGACGCTTCATCACCCCTGACTTTCGCTTCCTGGTCGAGGCCGCCCACCTGATTCCCTTCGCGGTCAGCGGCGATGACCGCCCCTGCAACGGCCTGGCGCTGACGCCGGACCTGCACTGGGCGATGGACAACCACCTGATCGCACCGGGGCCTGACAGGATCTGGCACGTCAGCCCCATGGTCGATGCACTGGTGGAGGACAACCAGTGGCTATGGCGACTGCACAGGCAGCCACTGGTACTGCCCCGGGATGAGCGATTCCACCCCCATGCTGACGGCCTGGCCTGGCGGCGGGACCACCTGCAGCGCTGACCGGCGAGGCCAGAACGCGACAGGGCCCCGGCATCGCGTGGCGCGACCCCGGGGCCCTGAAATCGCCGAGCGAACTCGCCCTACGGCTTCATGTCCTCGAAGAACTTCTTCACCCCGTCGAAGAAGCTCGACTTCTTCGGCGAGTGGTGATGGCCATGGCTGCCGCCCAGGCTGTCCTGGAACTTGCGCAGCAGGTCCTTCTGCTCCTCGCTGAGCTTGACCGGGGTCTCGACCACGACCTTACACAGCAGGTCGCCCGGCGGGCCGCCGCGTACCGGCTTGACGCCCTTGCCCTTGAGCCGGAACAGCTTGCCGGTCTGGGTCTCGGGCGGGATCTTCAGCTTGACCCGGCCGTCCAGGGTCGGCACTTCCAGCTCGCCACCCAGGGCCGCGTCGACGAAGTTGATCGGCACCTCGCACTGCAGGTGGCGGCCGTCGCGCTCGAAGATGTGGTGCGGCTTGATCGCCACCTGGACGTAGAGATCCCCGGGCGGGCCACCGTTGATGCCGGCCTCGCCCTCGCCGTTGAGGCGAATGCGGTCGCCGGTATCCACGCCCGCCGGGATCTTCACCGACAGGGTGCGGGTCTCGCGCACGCGCCCTTCGCCATTGCACTTGTGGCAGGGCACGCGAATGTGCTGGCCGCTGCCGTGGCAGGTCGGGCAAGTCTGCTGCACGGCAAAGAAGCCTTGCTGCATGCGCACCTGGCCCATGCCGTTACAGGTCGGGCAGGTCTCCTTGCTGGAGCCCGGCTCGGCACCGTCACCGTCGCAGCGGTCGCACTCGATGTGGCGCGGCACGCGGATGTCCACGCTGGTGCCGGCCACGGCATCCTCGAGGTCGAGCTCGAGGTTGTAGCGCAGGTCGCTGCCGCGCTGCGGCGCGTTGGGATGGCGGCGCCCGCCGCCCCCGCCGAAGATATCGCCGAACACGTCGCCGAAGATATCGCTGAAGCCGCCGGCACCGGCGCCGCCGAAGCCACCGCCGCCGAAGCCGCCGGCCTGCTCGTCGACGCCGGCATGGCCGAACTGGTCGTAGGCGGCGCGCTTCTCGCTGTCGCTGAGGACCTCGTAGGCCTCGGAGACCTCGCGAAACTTCTCCGCCGCGCTGTCGTCATCCGGGTTGCGGTCCGGATGGAATTTCTGGGCGAGGCGTCGGTAGGCCTTCTTGATGTCCTTCTGGTCGGCCCCGCGCTCGACGCCCAGTATTTCGTAGTAGTCACGCTTGGACATGAGTCTGTCCGCCTCCGTAGGGACTCTGCGGAAACACCAACGCGGGAGTCAGGCCCCCGCGCTGGCGTCATCCGTGGTTCCGATGTCGTGGTTTACTGCTTTTTCTGGTCGTCGTTGACTTCTTCGTACTCGGCGTCGACCACGTCATCTTCCTGCTTGGCGCCAGCCTCGCTGCCGGCCTCGGCGCCTTGGGCAGCCTCGCCCTGCTCGGCGTACATCTTCTGCGCCAGGTTGCCGGAGGCCTCGGTCAGCTTGTCCAGCTTGGCCTGGATGTCGTCCTTGTCGTCGCCCTTGATCGCCTCCTCGAGCTCGGCGGCGGCGCTCTCGATGGCCTGCTTCTCCTCGTCGCTGGCCTTGTCGCCGGCCTCCTCGAGGGTCTTGCGGGCAGCGTGGACCATGCCGTCGGCCTGGTTGCGCAGCTGGACCAGCTCCTCGAACTTCTTGTCCTCGTCGGCGTGGGCCTCGGCATCCTGGACCATCTGCTCGACCTCCTCCTCGGAGAGACCGCTGGAGGCCTTGATGACGATCGACTGCTCCTTGCCGGTCGCCTTGTCCTTGGCGGACACGTTGAGGATGCCGTTGGCGTCCAGGTCGAAGGCGACCTCGATTTGCGGCACGCCGCGCGGTGCCGGCGGGATGTCGGCCAGGTCGAAACGCCCCAGTGACTTGTTGCCGCTGGACTGCTTGCGCTCACCCTGCAGCACGTGGATGGTCACGGCCGTCTGGTTGTCATCCGCGGTCGAGAAGGTTTGAGTCTTCTTGGTCGGGATGGTGGTGTTCTTCTCGATCAGCGGAGTCATCACGCCGCCCAGGGTCTCGATGCCCAGGGTCAGCGGCGTGACGTCGAGCAGCAGCACGTCCTTGACGTCGCCGCCCAGCACGCCGCCCTGGATGGCGGCACCCACGGCCACGGCCTCGTCCGGGTTGACGTCCTTGCGGGCGTCCTTGCCGAAGAAGTCGGCCACGGACTTCTGCACCATGGGCATGCGGGTCTGGCCGCCGACCAGGATGACATCGTCGACATCGGAAGCCGAGATGCCGGCATCCTTGAGCGCGGTCTTGCAGGGGGCCAGGGAACGCTTGACCAGGTCCTCCACCAGCGACTCCAGCTTGGCGCGGGTCACCTTGACGTTGAGGTGCTTGGGACCGGTGTTGTCGGCCGTGATGTACGGCAGGTTGACGTCGGTCTGCTGCGCGCTGGAGAGCTCGATCTTGGCCTTCTCGGCGGCTTCCTTGAGGCGCTGCATGGCCAGGTTGTCGCCGGAAAGGTCGATGCCGCTGTCGGACTTGAACTGGTCGACCAGGTAGTTGATCAGCGCCAGGTCGAAGTCCTCGCCGCCCAGGAAGGTGTCACCGTTGGTGGCCAGCACCTCGAACTGGGTCTCGCCGTCGACATCCGCCACCTCGATGATGGAGATGTCGAAGGTACCACCGCCCAGGTCGTAGACCGCGATGGTCTTGTCGCCGCGCGCCTTGTCCATGCCATAGGCAAGCGCCGCTGCGGTCGGCTCGTTGATGATGCGCTTCACCTCGAGCCCGGCGATGCGGCCGGCATCCTTGGTGGCCTGACGCTGGCTGTCGTTGAAGTAGGCCGGCACGGTGATGACCGCCTCGGTGACGTCTTCACCGAGGTAGTCTTCCGCGGTCTTCTTCATCTTCTTCAGCACTTCGGCGCTGACCTGGGGCGGAGCGAGCTTCTTGCCCTTCACTTCCACCCAGGCATCGCCGTTGTCGGCCTCGGAGATGGTATAGGGCACCATCTTGATGTCCTTCTGGACGACGTCGTCCTTGAAGCGACGGCCGATCAGGCGCTTGATGGCGTAGAGGGTGTTGTGCGGGTTGGTCACTGCCTGGCGCTTGGCCGCCTGGCCCACCAGGGTCTCGCCATCCTCGGTGTAGGCGATGATGGAGGGCGTGGTGCGTGTGCCTTCGGCGTTCTCGATCACCTTGGCCTGGTCACCGTCGAGCACGGCGACACAGGAGTTGGTGGTCCCCAGGTCAATACCGATGATGCGTCCCATAGGAAATCCTCGAAATTGCGGTTGAATTCGTAATCTGCGGCTTTCACCGCGGGGTTGCCGTCTATCTGGGGGCCTTCGAGACCATTTCAAGACCCGAAGACCGCTTTTATGGAGCCCGGTCTCAGCCGGCGGCCTGGCTGACCACCACCATGGCCGGGCGCACCAGGCGCCCGTTGAGCAGATAGCCCTTCTGCATCACTTCCATGACGGTGTTGGGCTCCAGCTCGGCGTTGGGCACCATGGTCATGGCCTCATGGTATTGCGGGTCGAAGGGCTCGCCGTGGGGCTCCACCACCTCGACGCCGAACTTGGCCAGCACGTCGTGCTGCATCTTCAGGGTCATGGAGACGCCTTCGCGGTGTGCCTCGGAGGCACCGTCCTGCATGGTCTCCAGCGCCTTCTCCAGGCTGTCGACCACCGGCAGCAGCTCCTTGACGAACTTCTCGAGCGCGAACTTGCGTGACTTCTCGGCCTCCTGCTCGGCCCGACGTCGCACGTTCTGCGCCTCGGCTGCGGCACGCATGGCCTGCTCCTTGGCATCGGCGACGCTCTGCTCGAGCTCCTCGACCCGCGCCGCCAGAACCTCCGCTTCGGGATTGTCCGCGGCTTCGGCCTCGGTGGCGGCCTGCTCGGCTCCCTCGATGGCGTCCTCCAGTTCACCCTCCACGGTCTCGGGCTCGGTCTGCGGCTCGGCCTCCTGCTCCTCGCGAGCGAGTTCGTCATCCAGCGGGGTCTGGGGGTCTTTGGCCATTGTGGGTCTCCTGAATGGCAATCAGCGGCCAGGGGCCGCTGGCAAGGCATGAATGATGGCTTGAGCGCGTATCTAAGAGGTATATGGGGCTGGCCCTGGCGAACTCAAGGCATCATCGACAGACGATACCGGGCGTGCATTGTGAGGGATCCTTGACTACTGTATAAACACACAATACATGTACAGGTAGACAGTAGTACCAGACCGAGCCGTTACCGGCTGCACCGCTTCAGGCTGAACAGTCCCAGACAGCCCCCGGGAGGCACCATGCTGACAGAGCTTGCCATTCGCGACTTCGCCATCGTCGACCACCTCGAGCTGGAGCTCTCCGGCGGCATGACCGCCATCACCGGCGAGACGGGGGCCGGCAAGTCCATCCTGCTGGGTGCCCTGGGACTCTGCCTGGGAGAGCGCGCCGACAGCGCCAGCGTGCGCCATGGTCGTGAACGCGCCGATCTCAGTGCTCGCTTTGACATCCAGGCACTGCCCGCGGCCCGCGCCTGGCTCGAGGCCCGCGAACTGCCCACGGACGACTGCCTGCTGCGCCGCGTGGTCACCCGCGGCGGGCGCTCCAAGGCCTGGATCAACGGCCAGCCGGCCACGGTGGCCGACCTGCGCGCCCTGGGCGAGCACCTCATCGAGGTGCATGGCCAGCATGCCCATCAGGCGCTGCTGCGCGAGGAGACCCACCTGCGCCTGCTCGACGACTTCGCCGGCCACCGCGAGCAGGTCGCCGCGATGCGCCAGGCCTTCCACGACTGGCAGACGGCCCGTCGTCGCCTGGAGCGACTGGCCGAGGACGGCGACGAGATCCGTGCCCGCCGCCAGCTGCTGCGCTATCAGGTCGAGGAGCTCGACCAGCTGGCCCTGGCCGAGGAGGAACTCAAGGGGCTCGAGGAGGAGCAGGAGACACTGGCCCACGCCGAGGAGCGGCTGCGCGAGGCCCAGTTCGCCGCCGAGTGCTGTGACGGCGACGAGGGCGGTGCCCTGTCACTGCTCAACCAGGCCATCCAGCACCTGTCGGCACTGCCGGGCAGCGAGCGCGGCAGCCTCGCGGACACCCTCACCATGCTCGGCGATGCGCGCATCCAGGTCGAGGAAGCCAGCCGCGAGCTCGGCCATTTCGCCAGCAGCGTCGAACTGGACCCGGAGCGACTGGCCTGGGTCGAGGCACGCCTGGGCGAGGTGCACCGCATTGCCCGCAAGCACCATGTCCCGCCCGAGGAGCTCCTCGCCCTGCACCGCCGCCTGGCTGACGAGCTCGCCGGCCTGGAGGGCGGCGACGGCGACCTGGACGCGCTGTCCGCCGAGGTCGAGGCGCTGAAGGGGCACTGGCACGCGCAGGCCTCCAGGGTCTCGCGCACGCGTCGCCTGGCCGCGCAGCGTCTTGGCCAGGCCGTCCAGGAGCAGCTGGCCTTCCTGGCCATGGACAAGGCGACCTTCGAGGTCGAGCTGGCGCCTCGCGATACGCCGGCCGCCGAGGGGCTGGAGGTCGCGCGCATGCTGATCAGCGCCAATCCCGGCCAACCGGCCCGGCCGCTGGCCAGGGTTGCCTCCGGGGGCGAGCTCTCGCGCATCAGCCTGGCGATCCAGGTGGTGGCCGCCCGGCACTCCACCATCGCCAGCCTGATCTTCGATGAGGTGGACGTGGGCGTCTCCGGCGCCACCGCCGAGATCGTCGGCCAGCTGCTGCGCCGGCTGGGCGAGAACGGCCAGGTAATGACCGTGACACACCTGCCCCAGGTGGCCGCCCAGGCGCATCACCATCTGCATATCGAGAAACAGGCCGGCGAGGCGTCGACCCAGACCCACATGGCCCTGCTCGACGACGCGGGCCGGATCGGCGAGCTGGCCCGCATGCTCGGCGGCGTGAGCCTCTCCGACCGCACCCTGGCCCATGCCCGGGAGATGCTGGACGCCAGCCAGCGCGCCCATCACTGAGCGCTCTCCCCGACGCGACGCGGCCCCGATCGAGAAGACCGGGGCCGCGTTCGTTCGCCTGAGACGGCTTCAGGGAGGCATGATCACTTCTTCTGGATACCCTCCTGGCGGGTCGCTCGGGACCCCCGAGGCCTCACATAGAGGACCAGGGCATGGTCGACGAGCTCGAAGCCGTGCTCCTCGGCGATTTCCTGCTGACGACGCTCGATGGTCTCGTCGAAGAATTCGATGATCTCGCCGCTCTCCAGGCACACCATATGGTCGTGGTGCTCCTCCTGGGAGAGCTCGAAGACCGCGTGACCGCCATCGAAGTTGTGGCGGATCACCAGGCCGGCGGACTCGAACTGGGTGAGCACGCGATAGACGGTGGCCAGGCCCACGTCCTCGCCTGCGTCCAGCAGGGTCTTGTAGACATCCTCGGCACTCAGGTGGTGCTGCTCGGAGGCACTTTCGAGGATCTGCAGGATCTTGACGCGCGGCAGGGTCACTTTCAGACCGGCCTTGCGCAATTCATGGTTCTGGTCGGCCATGGTCGCTCTTCGCAGTATCGGGTAGGGTCGGTTATGATCGACCGAATCCACGATAGTGAAGAACAGGCGCAAATGCAAAAGCTGACCAGAATCATCACCCTTTCCGTCGCCCTGCTGATGATCAGCGGTTGTAGCTACTTCGGCGTATACAAGCGCGACCTGCCCCAGGGCAACCTGGTGACCGAGGCCATGGTCGAGCAGCTTCAACCGGGCATGAGCCGGCAGCAGGTCGTCAACCTCATGGGCAGCCCCCTGCTCGAGGCCCCCTTCGATGCGCAACAGTGGGACTACGTCTATCGCCTCGACAAGGCCTACAGCGGCGTTGAGCAACAGCGCGTCACCCTGACCTTCCAGGGCGACCGACTGGTAGACATCGCCCCCGAGGGAACCATCTCCGATGACATCCAGCTACCCGATGATCAGGGTGCCGGTCCCAGCGTCGAGGGTGGCGGCCCCGTCAGTCAGCCAGCCACACCGGGCGGCGGCACGGTGCCCCAGGGTGGCGAGACCTCCGCCAACAGCCTCTGACTCACCCGACACCCTGGCCGAGGCCGGGGTGTCACTCCCTGGCGCGGGCAGCCCGCGCACTGCGCGCCGCCTTGGGATCGATCTGCAATGGCCGGTAGATCTCGACCCGATCTCCGGCGCGCAGGCACACCGCATCCGGCTCGCGCAGCCGCTTGCCGAACAGGCCAAGATCGGCGTCACGGAAGACGGCCGGCGACAGCTCGGGAAACGCCTCTTCCAGTCCCGGCATTGCCATTGTAATGGCCTGACGCGCCGTGGTGCCCTGCGGCACCCTGAGCGGGAGAATGCACTGCCTGTCGGGCTGCGCGTAGGCCACCTCGACATCGAGCATCACCGACGTGCTAGCGGCCATAGAGGCTATCCGCACGCCGGGTGAAGGAGTCCACCAGCTGACCGGCCACCTGCTGGAACAGCTTGCCGAAGGCCATGCCCAGGAGGCGGTTGGCGAACTCGAACTCCAGCTCGAGGCTGACCTTGCAGGAGCTCTCGCCCATGGGCAGGAACAGCCAGCGCCCCCGCAGGCGCTTGAAGGGGCCGCTGACCAGCGACATCTCGATGCGCTCGGGCTCGATCAGGTCGTTGCGGGTCGTGAAGCTCTGCTCGATGCCGGCGCGACCCAGCGTCATCTCGCCGATCAGGTGCGAGTCATCGCGCTCGAGCAGGCGCGCATTACGGCAGCCGGGCAGGAACTCCGGATAGCGCTCGAAGTCGTTGACCAGGTCGAACATGTCCTTGGGGGTGTGCCGCACCATGGCGGACCGATTGACCGTTGGCATTGAGCTCTCCGCTGACTTCACAGTGCCCAGGGCGTATCATGAGCGGTTATTTCAGGCCTTGAATGGTACCACGCTTCCCCCCACATCGAAGGGGCAGCGCCACCGGCAGATACAGGACACGAGGTTTCATGGCCAACAAGAACGGCAAGAGCAAGGGGCCCGGCAACAACGTCATCGCCCAGAACAAGAAGGCTCGCTTCGAGTACCACATCGACGAGACCTTCGAGGCTGGCCTGGTGCTGGCCGGCTGGGAAGTGAAGAGCCTGCGGGCCGGCAAGGCGCAGCTCACCGACACCTACATCCTGGTCAAGAACGGCGAGGCCTGGCTGCTGGGCAGCCACATCATGCCGCTCAACACCGCCAGTACCCACGAGGTGGCAGACCCCACGCGCACCCGCAAGCTGCTGCTGCATCGCAAGGAGATCGCCAAGATCTTCTCGCGCACCCAGGAGAAGGGTCACACCTGCGTGCCGATCAAGCTCTACTGGAAGAACAATCGGGTGAAGTGCGAACTGGCCCTGGTGACCGGCAAGAAGCTGCACGACAAGCGGGCGACCGAAAAGGACCGCGACTGGCAGCGGCAGAAGGGCCGTATCATGCGGGAACAAATCAAGGGCTGAGGTGTCACAGCGTTACACATCCTGTTAGGATGTGCGTTACGGGGGCGACACGGCTTCGACGCCGGTGACAATCCCTGAGGTGCATGCCGAGAGCGTGATGTATCTCGTAAATACAACATCACGATCAAATAGTCGCAAACGACGACAACTACGCTCAGGGCGCGCTGGCAGCGTAACAACTGCTAGCTTCTAGCCCGGCCCGAAGGCGATGTGCCCATTCATTGCTGACGGGATACGAGCCAAGACTGATGGGATCGCGGTCGGTGGTGTCCTCTCGCCGATCGTTAAATCTGACGAGGAATCGCGTGGCTGGATCCTGCTCGTCGGAGCCGGTCGCGTTAAATCAAAAGACGAAACTAAGCATGTAGAGCCAAAGGGTGAGTGCCGGCGGACGCGGGTTCAATTCCCGCCGCCTCCACCACTTCCGTAATGAAAACAGCCGCTTAAGAGCGGCTGTTTTCTTTTTATAGGCATGGTTTGGTCTGCTTAGGGAACCACTGATCAATTCGTCTCTGAGCAGTTGAAGTGCTCAGAGTGGTCCAATCAACACGTCAGCGATCCTTTTCTGACCACCTCAGGTGGTCTGTTTTCCCTGGCAGCCGGGGTAACCGGCTGTCAGGCCAGATTCAAGGCGCACTGGCCCCGTTAACTCGGCCCTTGCATCGTGTCGACAGCACCAGATTGGCCAGCCCGAACAGGCTGAAGAGTTGTGCCTGATTCTTGGCCAGCCCCTTGTAACGCACCTTCCGGTAGCCGAAAAGGTTCTTGATGACATGAAACGGGTGCTCGACCTTGGCACGGATGCTGGCCTTGGCCTTCTCGATCGCCAGCAGCAGCGTTTTCATCAGGCTGTCATCCATCTTCTTGATGGCGCCACGCTTGGCGGCAACACAGCACCGGGAATCCGGGGCATCCTTCTCTTCGTCGAGATGCTTCCACATACCGGTGTAGCCCGCGTCGCCGTATACCTGCTTGTCATCGTCCCGGACCAACTGGCCCGCCATGGTGACATCGGCGACGTTGGCCGAGGTAGCGGCGACGCTGTGGGTCAGTCCGGTAACCGCATCGACGCCGATGTGGGCCTTCAGGCCGAAATACCACTGGTTGCCCTTCCTGGTCTGCTTCATCTCCGGATCGCGTTGCTTGGCCTTGTTCTTGGTAGAGGGCGCGGCCGCCACGATGGTCGCGTCGACGATGGTGCCCTCGCGCATGAACAGGCCTTTCTCGGCCAGATGGGCGTTGATCTCCTCGAAGATCCGCTGGGTCAGGGCATGCTTCTCCAGCAGATGACGGAAGCGCAGCAGTGTGGTCGCGTCCGGCACGCTCTCGATGGCCAGATCGATACCCACGAAGTCGCGCATCGCCTGACTGTCGTAGATGGCATCCTCCAGCGCCTCATCGGCCAGCGCATACCACTGCTGGAGGAAGTAGGTCCGCAGCATGCGCTCCAGGCCGATGGGAGGCCGGCCGCGCTTGCCCACCGCGTTCGGGAAGTAGGACGGCGACAGCGCATCGATCAGCCGTTGCCACGGCACCAGGGCCTCCATCTGGGACAGGAATCGCTCTCGACGGGTAACCTTCTTTGTAATGACCCCCTGGTTTCTGCACACCCTACGCCGCTAATGCCGGGTGTGCTCGGGGTGCCACATAGCCCAGGGACTGATGTGGCCGCTCTTCGTTGTAGTACCGGATCCAGCGGCCGATCACCGCCCGGGCCTGGCCCAGCGACTCGAACCGGTGCTGCCAGATGCATTCTT
>JBNJIL010000020.1:0-51812 GCA_051749325.1 Pseudomonadota bacterium
AGGAGGGGCTTCGCCTCCTTCACGCCAAAACGCGATGGTCCTCTTTGTCGGCCGGCGCGTGGCGGTTCAGTCGCGGAACTTCTCCAGCACCAGGCAGGCATTGGTACCCCCGAAGCCGAAGCTGTTGGAGAGCACCCGCTCGACATTCACGCCATCGCGGCGCCGAGTGACGATATCGAAGCCCGCGGCCTGGTCATCGAGGGTCTCGATGTTGGCCGAAGCGGCGATGAAGTCGTTTTCCATCATCAGCAGCGAGTAGATCGCTTCCTGCACACCGGTGGCCCCCAGGGAGTGACCGGTCAGGGACTTGGTGGAGCTCATCGCCGGCGTCGAGTCGCCGAACAGTTCGCGGACCGCCTTGAGCTCGGCCACATCGCCCACCGGTGTCGAGGTGCCGTGCGTGTTGATGTAGTCGATGGGGCCGTCGATGTCGGCCATGGCCTGGCGCATGCAGCGCAGGGCCCCTTCGCCGGAGGGGGCGACCATGTCGTGACCATCCGAGGTGGCACCGTAGCCCACGACCTCGGCATGGATCGTCGCCCCGCGCGCCCTGGCGTGCTCCAGTTCCTCGAGCACCAGCATGCCACCGCCGCCGGCGATGACAAAGCCGTCGCGGGCCTGGTCGTAGGGTCGGGAAGCCTTGTCGGGTGCGTCGTTGTAGTGGGTCGAGAGTGCCCCCATGGCATCGAACAGGCAGGAGAGGGTCCAGTGCTCCTCCTCGCCACCGCCGGCGAAGACCACGTCCTGCTTGCCCATCTGGATCTGCTCCACGGCACTGCCGATGCAGTGGGCCGAGGTGGCGCAGGCCGAGGAGATGGAGTAGTTGACGCCCTTGATCCGGAAGGGAGTCGCCAGGCAGGCCGAGACGGTGCTGCCCATGGTGCGGGTGACCCGATAGGGGCCCACGCGGCGCAGGCCCTTCTCGCGCATTAGGTCGGCGGCCTCCACCTGGTTGGCACTGGAGGCGCCCCCCGAGCCGGCGATCAGCCCCGTGCGCTCGCTGGAGACCTGCTCCGGTTCCAGGCCCGCGTCGGCGATGGCCTGAGCCATGGAGACATAGGCGTAGGCCGCCGCGTCGCCCATGAAGCGGCGCAGCTTGCGGTCGATCAGGGCATCCAGGTCGATGTCGACGACCCCGGCCACCTGACTGCGGAACCCCCGCTCGGCATAGTCTTCCTTGAAGCGGATACCCGAGCGCCCGCTCTTGAGTGCCTCGGTAACCTGCTGCCGGTCGTTGCCCAGGCAGGACACGATGCCCAGGCCGGTGACTACCACTCGTCGCATGGGAGCCTCCTGTTCAGAAATTCGCGGTGGAGGTGAACAGGCCGACGCGCAGGTCGTTGGCCTGATAGATATCGCGGCCATCGACGGATACGGTGCCGTCGGCCATGCCCAGAATCAGGCGCCGGGTGATGATGCGCTTGATGTTGATGCGATAGGTGACCTTCTCGGCATCGGGCAGGATCTGGCCACTGAACTTGACCTCGCCACAGCCCAGCGCGCGTCCCCGACCCGGGTGGCCGAGCCAGCCCAGGTAGAACCCGACCAGCTGCCACATGGCATCCAGGCCCAGGCAGCCAGGCATGACCGGATCCCCGGGGAAGTGGCAGTCGAAGAACCACAGGTCGGGGTGGATATCCAGCTCGGCGATCAGTTCGCCCTTGCCGTGGTCGCCGCCCTCCTCGTGGATGTGCAGGATACGGTCGAGCATCAGCATGTTGGGCGCCGGCAGTTGGGCATTGCCCGGACCGAACAGCTCGCCGCGTGAGCATGCCAGCAGTTCTTCGAGATCAAAGGAGTGTTGCTTGGTCACTGAATCGTTCCGAGAGTCGAGATTATTGTCTGCCGATAGCGGCTTGAGGCCACCGGGCGGCTGTGCCTAGTCTACTGTCCACACACGATGAATGCACGCCAACCGGGCCTGAACCTGCAGCGGTTGACGGTGCCGTCCGGGCGGGCAGCATCTCCGCCCGGGAAGGCTGGCCCTGGCAAGGAGGTTCAGTTTCTCCCCGGCCTGCCGATAGTACGTCGTGACTCCCTTCATGCCGTGGTAGGGGCATCATCCAACGCAGTGAGCGTCAGTTCCCATGTGGCCAGCCTTCTCTCTCAACCGACCCATGCTCTGGATGGCGCTGTCCGCCTTCTCGGCCAGCATCTGGCTGCCGTGGATTCCCCTGCGGCTGGCCGCGGCAGCGCTGGTCGCCCTCGGCCTGCTGGATGCCTGGCGCCAGGTGCGGCTGGAGCATCAGAGGGCACGTCTCGGGGAGGCGACGCTCACCCTCTCGGAGGAGGGGGTCATCATTACCGATGCCGCGAATCGCATCCAGGCCGTCAATCCCGCTTTCACCCGCATTACCGGTTACACCCTGGACGAGGTGAGGGGGCTCAATGCCAGCTCGCTTTCGGCACCGCGCCATGACAAGGCATTCTTCGAGAACTACTGGCAGACCCTGCGTGCGTCCGGCCGCTGGGAGGGGGAGATCTGGAATCGCCGCAAGCAGGGGGATGAGTATCCTGAATGGCTCAGGGTTCGCGCCGTGACCGACGAGTCAGGCCGTACCACTCACCATGTCTGTCTGTTCACCGATATCTCCGTTCACAAGGCCCGGGAACGCGACCTGCAGCGGATCGGCTTCGAGGATCCGGTGACCGGCCTGCCCAATCGACGGCGGCTGCACGATCTGCTGGCCTCCCGCCTCAGGCATCTGCGGGCGGGTGAGAGCCTTGATATGGCGCTGATCGACATCGATGGCTTCAAGGAGATCAACGATGGCATCGGGGTCGAGCTGGGAGACCGGTTGCTCGCCGACTTCGGGCAGCGGTTGGCCGGGCACGCGGCGGGCGGTGTGGTCGGTCGGCTGGGGGGCGACGAGTTCATGGTGATTCGTACCACCACGCGCAGCGATCACGACCACTGGATCCAGGGGCTGCAGAGCCATCTGGGGCAACCCTTCGAGATCGACCGGCACAGCCTGCGCCTGGGGCTGACCATCGGCAGCTGTCGCTCCCCCGAGGACGGTCGCGAGTCCGGCGTGCTCTTCCAGCGCCTGGAGTCGGCCCTCTACAGCGCCAAGCGCAATGGCCGCAACCACAGCCAGCGTTTCCGGCCGGCCCTCGATGTCCAGGACAGCCCGCAGCTCGGTCTGCTCAATGACCTGCGCAATGCACTGGCCGTTGGCGGTCAACTGGAATTGCACTATCAGCCGCAGTATCGCCTGGAGGACGACAGCCTGGCCGGACTGGAGGCCCTGCTGCGGTGGCGGCATCCGCGTGATGGCATGATCTCGCCCGGCGACTTCATTCCCCTGGCCGAGCGCCATGGTCTGATGGCAACCCTGGGCGACTGGGTCATCGACCAGGCCCTGGCCCAGCTCGCTCACTGGCGCAGCAAGGGCATGCCGGAGGCAACGGTGTGGATCAATATCTCGGCCATGCAGCTGTTTCAGGGCGACCTCGAAACGGCGCTGGCCTCGGGGATGGCACGCCATCGTGTGCCGGCTCGGCTGCTGGGGCTGGAGCTCACCGAATCCGTCCTGCTCGACGAGCGTGCCGGCGATATCGCGCCGCGGCTGGAAAGGCTGCGACAGCAGGGGCATGGCATCGCCATCGACGATTTCGGCACCGGCTACTCTTCGCTGGGCTACCTGAAGCACTTGCCGGTGGACAAGCTCAAGCTCGACCGTGCCTTCATCCGAGCCCTGCCCGGTGATCGGGCCGACGCCGCGATCGTCTGTGCGGTGCTGGCCATGGCCCGGGGGCTCGAGCTCGAGGTCATCGCGGAGGGGGTCGAGACCGAGGCGCAGCGCGACTTCCTGCTGGATCAGGGGTGCGCACAGGTGCAGGGATTCTTCTATGCCCGGCCCCGTCCCGCGGCGCAGCTGGAGGCGCAGTGGCGTGAGCAGGCCTCAGCGGGAGGGGCGGCTCAGGGCAAGTGGATGGCCGAGGCGACGACATAGGCCCAGGCAGATCAGTGCCCAGATCAGCGCCTCGGCGGGCAGCAGCCAGGGAGTCAGTTCCACCCCGGCGAGACGGGCGCCGGCATAGTAGGAGAGCGGCCCGCTGGTGGCGCCACCGAGCATGGCCAGCCAGGGCGTCTGCCAGAGCCAGGCCAGCGAGTGATGAATCAGGGTGGCGAACAGTGGCCAGAGCAGCCACAGCCACAGCGGCATTCCCCCGAGCAGGGGAGTCCTCTCGGCGAAGGCGAAGCCACCGGCGAGCGTCAGGCCGCCATCGACCACCAGCCCCAGGGCGGCAAAGCCCGCCAGCCAGCGCCACTCCCCGGGGCGGGCCAGCCAGGCCAGGTGCAGGGTGATGACCGCGGCGGCAACCAGCACGCCGATCACCGAACCGCCCAGCACGCAGGCGAACCAGCCTGCCTGGAAGGCGGCTAGGTTGACCAGCATCTTCAAGGGGCTATCGGGCAGGTAGGCCATCGGGCGTCAGACCTCCCCGGTGAGGGGGGCCGGCCGGGCGCCGGGCTTGGCCAGCAGCAGCTGGCAGGTGCCGATGGTGCGCTCCAGGAAGCCGCCCTCGCAGTAGCAGAGATAGTAGCGCCACATGCGGATGAAGCGCTCGTCATAGCCAAGCCGGCGGACGGTTTCCAGACTGGCCTCGAAGCGGTGTCGCCACTCGCGCAGCGTGCGAGCGTAGTGCAGGCCGATCTCGTCCAGGTCGATGACATTGAGCGAGGTGTGACGCGTCAGGCCGTCGAGGATGGCACGGTGCGACGGCAGGAAGCCGCCCGGGAAGATATAGCGCTTGATGAAGTCCATCTCGCGCTTGGCGGCCTCATAGCGCTGGTCGCGGATGGTGATCGCCTGCAGCATCGCCTGGCCGTCATCGGTGAGCAGCCGGTCCAGGGTGGTCAGGTAGGTCCCCAGGTACTGGTGACCCACCGCCTCGATCATCTCCACCGAGATCAAGCGGTCATACTGCCCCGAAAGCTCGCGGTAGTCCTGCTGCAGCAGGGTGATGCGCTCGCCCAGTCCCTCCTCCTCGATGCGCTTCGCCGTGAAGGCGTGCTGCTCTGCCGAGATGGTGGTGGTCGTCACGCGGCAGCCGCGGGTCCTTGCCGCATGGATGGCCAGTCCGCCCCAGCCGGTGCCGATCTCCAGCAGATGGTGGTGGGGCTGGACATCGAGCCGCTCGAGCATCAGGTCGAGCTTGTGGGTCGAGGCCTCCTCCAGGCTGGCCGCGGCGTGCGGGAAGACCGCGCTGGAGTACATGCGGTGGTCGTGGTCGAGAAAGGTGGCGAACAGCGCATTGCCAATGTCGTAATGGGCCGCGATATTGCGCTTCGACCCGCGCAGGTTGTTGCGCTGCAGGCGGTAGAGGGCGCCGAGCAGCCAGCGTCCCAGGCGGGCGGGGCCATTCTCGATCTCGTCGTTGACCCGCTCCAGGTTGGCGGCGAACAGCCGCACCAGTGCCACCGGATCATCGGCGTCCCAGTCGCCCTCCATGTAGGCCTCGGCGGCCCCCACGGTGCCGCCCAGTGCCAGGCGCTTCCATGCCCGGTGGTGGCGCACCACCAGGGTGACCCGCAGCGGTCCTCCCTGACCCAGCGGGTGGCGCTTGTGGCCATCGATCAGGGTGATGGTGCCGCCCTCAAGGCGGTCGAGCTGAGCCAGCACCCGGGGCTTGAGCCAGCGGGACAGCCGGTCGCCCTCGGGGGCCAGGGAGCGGGTGGTGGCGGAGCGAAGGGTATTCACGACGAACTCTCCTCACGGGAAGGGGGGGCTTGGCCGGGATGGTCATGGACGGGAATGCGCTTGAGCCAGAGGCGCAACGCCTCGAAGTGGATGCCGGCCAGGGTCTTGAGGCTCATCCAGGGCTGGCGGATCAGTGTGGCCAGCAGCACGCCGCGGGTCGCCGGACGGGCCTGCAGGGTCAGGGTGGCATCGAAGTGTCGCTCGCCGTCCTTCCAGTTTTCCATGTGCATCGACAGGGTGTCGCCGGGGGTGTCGAAGCGCCAGCGATAGGTCATGTCCATGGGGTTGAAGGGCGAGACATGCATCGCCTTGTCGAACTCGGCGACGTGGCCGTGGCGGTGCGGTGTCACGGCGCAGGCATAGCGGGTGCGCTCTCCCCAGGGCGTGTTGCTGACCTCACCCAGCACGGCGCGCAGATCGCCACGGGCATCGAAGGCGTAGTAGAGCGATACCGGGTTGAAGCCCAGTCCCAGGGTGCGCAGCTGGGTCAGCACGCAGATGCGCCCATCCGGTGCACTGCCCAGCTGGCGCACCAGCTCCTCGCGAACCGCCTGCTTGAGGGGGCGGTCATGGGGCGGCAGATAGTCCTCGCGGCGAAAGCGCGCCAGGGCCGGGCGCCGCGCACTGAAGCCGGGCACGCGGTCGAACAGCTCGGGCAGCTCCTCGAGGTCGAGCCAGGCCATCCACAGGCGGTACTCGAAGGCGTGATGTCGTGGCAGATGGCGGCGATGGCGCAGGGTGCCACGATAGATGCGCGAGCGCGGCGAACGGATCATGCCACCTGCTCCTCCTCGACTGCTGATGTCGCGGCCGTCTGGACCTCGTGGCGGTCGTCCTCGTCACACCCCAGGGCGCGCGCCACGCGCAGGGCGCTCCAGACACCATCCTCATGGAAGCCGTTGCGCCAGTAGGCTCCGCAGTAGTGGGTGCGCTGCCGGGGGCCGGAGATCTCGCCATGACGTGCCTGGGCGGCCTGGCCGGCCAGGGTGAACTGGGGGTGAGCATAGGTGAAGCGGCCCAGCACCGTGGCCGGGTCGATGGCGTCGCTGTCGTTGAGGGTCACGCAGAAGGTGTGCGGGGCAGCGATCTGCTGCAGGATGTTCATGTTGTAGGTCACCGAGACCCGGGCGTCGTCACCCCGACCATCGAGCCGGTAGTTCCAGCTCGCCCAGGCGCGCCGGCGGCGCGGCAGCAGCCGGGTATCGGTGTGCAGCACCACCTCGTTGTCGGCGTAGGGCAGGGCACCGAGGATCTCGCGCTCGGCGTCGCTCGGGTCGTCGAGCATCGCCAGTGCCTGATCGGCATGGCAGGCCAACACCACGTCGTCGAAGGCCTGGATGCCGCTATCGGTGCGCACCTCGACCCAGTCGGCATGGCGGCGAATCCCGCGTACCGGAGTGGCCAGGTGGATGCGGCCGGCGCAGGGCGCCGTCAGCGCGGGGATATAGCGGCGCGAGCCGCCCACCAGGGTGTGCCACTGGGGCCGGTCGTTGATCGACAGCAGGCCGTGATGACGGAAGAAGCGCACGAAGAACAGCAGCGGGAAATCCCGCAGGTCGCGGATACTGGCCGACCAGATCGCCGCGCCCATGGGCAGCAGGTAGTGATGCTGGAAGTCATCACCGAAGCCGTTGGCCTCCAGCCAGGCGCCCAGGGTCATGGCGGGGTCGAGTCGACCGTCCGCCAACGCCCGGGTTGCCTCGCGGTTGAAGCGCAGGATGTCACGCAGTAGGCGATGGAAGCTGGGGCGCAGCAGGTTGCGCCGCTGGGCGAACAGGCTCGTCAGGGTGTGGCCGTTGTACTCGAAGTCGCGGGCGGTCTCGTGCACCGAGAAGCTCATCTCCGTGGGTTGACTGGCGATACCCAGTCGCGCCAGCAGTCGCTGGAAATGGGGGTAGGTCCAGTCGTTGAAGACGATGAAGCCGGTATCGATCGCGTAGTGGCGCCCCTCGAGCTCCACGTCCACCGTCGCGGTGTGGCCGCCCAGCCGCTCGGCGGCCTCGAAGAGCGTCACCTGGTGGCGGCTCGACAGGTACCAGGCGGCGGCCATGCCGCCGATGCCGCTGCCGATCACGGCAATGCGGCGCGCGGCAGCGCCTCTCGGGGTGTCGCCAGGCGGTCTGAACGAGGCGGTCATGAGCGGGTCTCCGAAGGGGTGTCCTGACGGGTCATGCGCAGACCCAGGCGGTAGCGCAGGCGCGGGGGGAGGATGCCCGCCAGGCGCATCAGCAGCGTGAAACGTCGCGGGAAGTTGATATCCAGGCGGCGCCTGGCGAGGCCCGTGAGAATCGCCGTGGCGGCCTGGTCGACGGTCACGCGCATGGGCATGGCGAAGTCGTTGCGATCGGTCAGCGGGGTCTTCACGAAACCGGGGTGGATCAGGCTCACGTCGATGCCTTCGGCCGCCAGGTCGAGCCGCAGCGACTCGAGGAAGTGGCTCAGCGCGGCCTTGGAGGCACCGTAGGCCTCGGCCCGGGGCAGCGGCAGGTAGGCGGCGGCGCTGGAAGTGGCGGCCAGCAGCGGTCGCCCGCCCTCGTCACGGGTTCGGCGCAGCAGCGGCAGGGCCGCCTCGACGCCATGGATGGCGCCGAAGAAGTTGGGGGCGAAGACCCGCTCGACGAGGTCGACATCGAACTCGCGAGCCTCCAGGTATTCGCAGGTCCCGGCATTGAGGATTACCAGGTCGAGGCCGCCGAATGCCTCGCCCAGGCGCTCGCCCGCTTCTCGCACGGCCTGGCGGTCGGTGACATCCAGCGGCAGCAGCAAGGCGTTGTCGCGACCGCCGGCGAGCTCGCTCAGCGCCGACGCGCTGCGTGCACTCAAGGCCACCCGGTGGCCCTCGTCAAGCAGGCGTTCGGCCAGGGCGCGGCCGATACCCGAGGTGGCCCCGGTCAGCCAGATACGCTGAATCTGCGTCGTCGCTGTCATCTGCTCTCCCTTCGCCCGTCCACGGCGCTTGCCGTGATGGCGGTCACTTGCATTATGTACGTCGCCCCTGGCGGTCTGGATTCACCCGGCGAGCTGATTCTTTAGCCATCGGATCGCCGACCCCATGACCGGCAATCGCTCGTAGAGCATGGCGCCGGCATCGAAGTAGTCGCGGTGCCGAGCCACCCGACCGTCATCCGCGAATGCGAGATGCGAGCAGCCCTCGACGTCTACCCGGCGTCCTCCGTCGAGCCTGGGATGCACCAGGTGCATGGTCCAGGTGACGAACGCCGTCTCCTGCTGCTGTAGCCTTTCGTGAAAGGTGAAATGGCACGATGTCACGTTGTCGTACAGGGTGCGGAAATAGCCTTCCAGTGCGTCACGGCCCTTGATGTGGTGCAGCGGGTCGATGAAGTCCACATCCTCAGTGTATACCTCGGACAATCGATTTGTACAGGTCTTGTCTAGCTTATTGAAGAAGGCACAGAACGTCTCCAGGTCGGGTGTCTGGCGCATGGCAGGGGCTCCGTGTCAGGTCAGTCCGAATTCAGGGCTTTGAAGGCGTCCAGGGCGCGGGCTCGGGCGGCCCGGTGGTCGACGATGGGGGGTGGATAGTCGACGCCGCTCAGCAGATCGCGGGAGGGCGCATGGCGCGCCCTGGGCGGAAGGTCGGCCAGCGCCGGCAGCCATTCGGCAAGGAAGCGGCCATCGGGGTCGAAGCGCGTCGACTGGGTCGTGGGGTTGAAGATGCGGAAGTAGGGCGCGGCATCGGTGCCGGTGGACGCCGCCCACTGCCAGCCGCCGTTGTTGGCGCAGAACTCGCCGTCCACCAGGTGGCGCAGGAAGAAAGCTTCGCCGCGGCGCCAGTCGATCAGCAGGTGCTTGCTGAGAAACATGGCCGAGACCATGCGCAGGCGGTTGTGCATCCAGCCGGTGGCGACGAGCTGGCGCATGGCGGCATCGACGATGGGGTAGCCGGTGCGTCCCTCGCACCAGGCGGCGAAGCCGGACTCGTCGTCGCGCCAGGCAAGGTGCTCGGTGTGCCGCTGGAAGGCGCGATGGCGGCAGACGCGCGGGAAGCCGACGGCCACGTGGCGATAGAACTCGCGCCAGACCAGTTCGTTGACCCAGGCCGTGAGGCCGGCGTCGCCTTCGGCCAGGGTGCCAGCGTTCTCGGCCAGCACGGCCTGGAGGCACTGGCGGTGGGAGAGCATGCCCAGGGCCAGGTAGGGGGAGAGTTCGCTGGTGCCCTGAATGGCCGGGAAGTCGCGCTGCTCGGCGTAGTGGCGTCCCCGGAAGCGCAGGAAGCGTTCCAGGCGATCGGCGGCGGGCCCCTCGCCGGCAGGCCACTGGCGAGCGTCGATCGGCGTGTCCGGAAGGGGGGGCAGGCCGGGTAGCGGGTCGGAGGCGACGGCGGGCCGTGCCTGGGGAGGCGGGGGTGCGCGCAGGGCGATCCGCTCCGGCGTCAGCTGGCGGTGCCAGGCCTTGGCGAAGGGCGTGAAGACCCCGTAATAGTCGCCCTTGCCGGTGAGCAGCTCGCCGGGCGCGAAGGCGACGGCGTCATGGTGGCCCTGTGCGGTGAGCCCGGCATCCGCGAAGGCCTCGATGACCGCGGCATCGCGGGCGAGCTCGTCCAGCGGATACTCGCGATTGAAGTGCAGCGCAGCGGCGTCGATCTCCCGGGCTATCGCCAGCAGGGCCGCCGGGGCCTCGCTGAAATCGTCGATATCGCGGTGCAGCAGCGGTATTCCAAGGCCCTCCAGGCGGTCGCGCAGCGCGGCGACGCCGCGGCCCCAGAAGTCGAGCTTGTTGGCGCCATGCCCGTGGCGCTGCCAGTGGCGAAGGCTGCGCAGGAAGACAGCGACCACGGGGCCTTGTCGGGCGGCCACGGCCAGGGCGGTATTGTCCTGGATGCGCAGGTCGCTGCGGAACCAGACGATGAGGGGGCGGGTCATGGGCAGCTCCGGTTCAGCGGACGGGAAGGCGGGCCTGGAGGCGCTGCATGGCATCGCCGAGATCATCGCCCAGCAGCGCCACCCGGGTTTCCTCCAGGTCGGCCTCGCGGATACGGGCCATGGGGCCACAGGCCATCAGCGGCACCTCGATCTGCTCGGCCAGGCGCGGTAGCTGGCGTCGCACCAGCTCGGCCTTCTCCGCCTTGCCACTGGCCAGCAGCAGGGCCTCGGCCTGGAAGCGCTCCACCGCCAGCGGCAACTCACTGCAAGGCAGCGGGGCATCGAAGAGGTGTACCCGGTAGCCGCCGTCGCTGGCGGCCAGCGCCATGAGCAGTACCCAGAGCGGCGCGGGGTCGTCGGGCAGGGGCGCGATCAGCAGCAAGGGCCCTCGGCCCAGCCGGTTGGCATGCAGCAGCCGGGTGCCGATGCGGGTGCGCAGGAAGGTCTCGAGCGTGCGACGCTGCAGGGCATCGCCCAGCTGTTCGCCCCAGCTCTCCTCGAGCTGGCGGACGACCGGCTGCCACAGCTCGGCGAGGCAGATGGGGACCGGGTAGAGGGCCAGTGACTGATTGAACAGCTCCTCCAGGCGTGTCAGGTCCAGGGCCTGCACGGCACTGACGAGCAGACGACGCTGGCCCGGCCAGTCGCCGGCTGCCGGTGTCGGCGCTTCGGCGATTTCCGGCTGGTCGAGCAGCTCGCGGACCTGGCTGACCGGCACGCCGCGATTGAGCCACTGCAGGATGCGTTCGACACGCTCGATGTCCTCGCGGGCATACAGGCGGTGCCCCTTGGGCGTGCGCTGCGGCTTGATCAGGCCATAGCGTCGCTCCCAGGCGCGCAGGGTGACGGAATTCACGCCGGTGAGCCGGGAAACCTCGCGGATGGGATAGAGTGGCGTATCGGTCGGGCGCCGTGCCTCGTCAGTCATGAGCGTGCCGACTCCCGTGCCTGGTCGGTGACGTGCTCGAAGGGGGAGCGCCGGTGCCGGTCGCTGGTGTCGGATTCCAGCAGGATCAGGGCGTCAGTCATGGAAATCTCCAGTCGCGAAGGGGTCAGGGGGCGTCGGCTGCCAGGGCCTCGCCGAGGTGATGGCCGGAGAGCCAGGCGTCCTCGACCCGCGGGCCACGCCAGCCGTCGCCGCACAACGCCAGCCCCGTGGACGAGCGTCGATGGTCAAGGTTGACAGCCTCGCCTGCAGCGAAGACGTCCGGCTGGGCGTAGCGCCAGCGGTGGGCGCCCAGGTCGCTGGGGTCGGGCAGTGCGACACCGCGCGGCAGGCTCTCGCCGAAGGCGTCGAGCAGCGCCCGGGCCACGGCCGCGGCATCGAGCGCGAGATGGGCCTCGCTCCACTCCAGCCGCGCCAGCAGGCTGAGGCTTTCGCCCTGGCCGTGACGGCCGGGCTTGTGGTCGTTGCGGCTGACGAAGCGCAGCGCATCGGTGGCCGGCGCCCGGTTTCGGTCGGGATCCAGGCGCACCGCCTGCCAGTCATTGTCCACGCCCGGCAGGGCGGGCAGGGGCGCATCGAAGCGAGCCCAGGCCGCCCAGCAGGGACGCTGGATCACCGCCTCGCAGGCCGCCGCCAGGGAGGGCGCATGGTCAAGCAGCAGCCTCGCGGCCTGGGGCGTCGGCGTGGCGACCACCACCTGCGTGAAGGGCCCGTGGCGCTGCTGGTCATGGTCGCGCAGCCACCATCCGTCGGCCTGGCGTTCGAGGCCCTCGATCCGCGTGCCTGTCACGATGTCGAGCCCCACGGCCAGCTGGCGAGGGATGGCGCTCATGCGCGGGACACCGATGAAGCGTTGCACATCGTCCCGGTGCTGCTGCCAGCCAGTCTCGGAGACCTGCCACAGGGCATCGGGCCATACAGCGACATGGCCTGCTGCCTGCCAGGCCGTCACCTGGCGGCGGAAGACCGGGTCACGCACACTGAAGAACTGGGCACCCAGGTCGACCACGGCATCCGGCAGGCGGCGGCTGGACATGCGCCCCCCGGGGCCACGACCCTTGTCGAACAGGCGTACCGGCAGGCCGGCCGACCGCAGGGCCTGCCCGCAGGCCAGGCCGGCGATGCCGGCGCCGATGATGGCGGTGGAAACGGAAGGCTTGGGCATGGTCATCTCGTGCACTCGACGGCGTTCATCGCTAGACTAGCAGAAGTGTACAACGGCTGTATAACTCACGGTGGCATATGGGAGGTTGCGGATGCGAGTGCTGATCACGGGCGGCAGCGGTTTCGTCGGACAGCGGCTCTGCCGGCGGCTCAAGGAGGCCGGGCATCGCCCGCTGGTGGTGTCGCGGGAGCCGGAGCAGGTCCGCGAGCGTCTGCCGGAAGGGTGCGACATCCGCCGCTCGGTACTGGACTTCGTCGACACTCCGCCGGATGCCATCGTCAACCTGGCCGGCGAGCCGATCGCCGCCAAGCGCTGGAGCGATAACCAGAAGAAGCGGCTGATCGACTCCCGGGTCAACACCACTCGGGACCTGGTAATGCTCTGCGAGCAGCTCCAGTCCAGCCAGGGGCGCTCCCCGCAGGTGATGGTTTCGGCCTCGGCAATGGGCTACTACGGCGATCAGAGCGAGCGCGAGGTCACCGAAGAGACCCCGCCCCACGACGAGTTCGCCCACCGGCTCTGCAAGCGCTGGGAGGAGACCGCCCGGCAGGCGGAGGCATTCGGCGTCCGGGTAGCACTGCTGCGCATCGGCCTGGTGCTCGACACCGGTGGCGGCAGCCTGCAGAAGATGTTGCCGCCCTTCAGGATGGGCCTGGGTGGCCGCTTCGGTGACGGCAAGCAGTTCATGCCCTGGGTCCATCGCGAGGACCTGGTCAGCGCCATCCTCTTCCTGCTCGAGCGTGATGATCTGACGGGCCCCTTCAATGGCAGTGCGCCGCATCCCGTCACCAATGCCGAGTTTACCCGTACCCTGGCGAAGCAGCTGGGGCGTCCGGCGATCTTCCCGGTGCCGGCCTTCGTGCTGGAGACCGCGTTCGGCGAGATGTCACGGCTGCTGCTGACCGGGGCCGACATGCGTCCGGCCCGGCTGCTCGAGGCGGGCTTCGCGTTCCGGTTCCCGACGCTGGAGAAGGCCCTGGCCGATATTCTGGGCTAGCGGCCAAGCGGCCAAGCGGCCAAGCGGCCAAGCGGCCAAGCCGGCGTCAGATCGTGACAGGAGAGGCATGGCAGTGGTGGGAGCGACGGTCCGGCGCCCCGGCTTCAGTTCGCGAAGGATAAGGCCACCCAAGGCTCGGGCAGGTACCCATTCCTGTGGGAGCGACGGTCCGGCGATCCGGCTTCAGATCGCGAAAGAAGGCCGGAGGCCTTCCTGGCAACAGGCACCCAGCCCGGGCGCCTGTCGGCGCCATTCGCGCAGCAAGCTGCGCTCCCACAGGTGGCGCCGTTCCGACTTCAGATCGCGACGGGAGGCCGGAGGCCTTCCCGGCAACAGGCACCCAGCCCCAGGGCGCCTATCGGCGCCATTCGCTCAGCAAGCTGCGCTCCCACATCCAAGATTGGAGCAGTATCCAAGTGGGAGCGACGGCCCGGCGCCCCGGCTTCAGTTCGCGAAGGATAAGGCCACCCAAGGCTCGGGCAGGTACCCATTCCTGTGGGAGCGACGGTCCGGCGGTCCGGCTTCAGATCGCGACGGGAGGCCGGAGGCCTTCCCGGCAACAGGCACTCAGCCCCGGGGCGCCTGTCGGCGCCATTCGCGCAGCAAGCTGCGCTCCCACATCCAAGATTGGAGCAGTATCCAAGATAGGGGGCGGGGAGGGCACAGCCCTTTCCGACCCCTATCAGGTGGCGTCGTTCCGGCGTCAGTTCACGAAAGAGAAGCCACGAATCTGGGGGACATCAGCGCGTGTCGTCACCCACGGTGACGACCACCCGCACCGCATCGAGGCGCAGCCGAGCGCCCTCGATGGCCGCATCCAGTTCGGCGCGCTCGGCGCGTAGCGCCTCCAGCTCGTCGGCCCGTACCGCCGGGTTGAGCCGGGAGAGTGCCTCGAGCCGGCTGAGTTCGGTATCGAGCTCGGCACGCATGCGCCCCTGGGCGGCCTCGACGATGCTCGGCAGCTCCCGCTCGGCTTCCGCCTCGGCGCCGTCGAGCAGCTCGCGAAGCCGGTCAAGGCGGCTCTTGATCAGGTCTCGCGCCACGGCCTTCTTGACCTTCTGCACGGCCCTGGAGAGGCCGGTGAAGGAAATCTTGTCGGTCAGGTTGGCACCGGACTCGTCGAGCAGCACGCGCACGGCGGTGGGCGGCAGGAAGCGGTTGAGGTGCAGTCGCTTCGGTGCCGGGCAGTGGGTGCGGAAGACCAGCTCGACCATCAGCCGGCCGGCAGGAATCGCCGGGTGCTTGAGCAGGGCCAGGGCGGTGTTGCCCATGGGGCCATCGAGGATCCGGCCCATCATCTCGCGCAGCAGCGGGTGCTCCCACGAGAGCCGCTGGACGTCGTCCCGGGCCAGGGCGCGCGAGCGGGAGAAGGTGGCCGAGAAGCCCTCCTCGCCCTTGGCCAGGCCCGGCAGGCCGTCGAGCATCTGCGGGCTCGGCTGCAGGTGCAGGATGTCGCCGCCGAGCTCCTGGCTGTCGACGCCGAAGATATCCAGCGCCTGGTCCAGGTAGCGGGTCAGCGCCTTGTCGGCATCGAGCTCGCGGATTGCCGCGATGACCGCGTCGGCACGTTCATGGCGGCAGGCGTTGAGCTCCAGCAGGCGGTTGCGGCCGGCGTCGCGCTCGGCCAGGCGCGCCTCGAACAGCGCTCGCGTCTCCGCGATCACCTCCTCGAGGTCCTCGTCGTCGAGCAGGCTGTCGGCCAGGGTATCGCCGAAGGCGGCATGGATCTCGCTGCCCAGGCCGTGAGGCGCGCTGAAGGCGTCCATGCCCTGGTGGTACCAGCGCAGCAGCTTCTCGCCGGGGCTGCCGGTGAATACCGGCACATGCAGCTCGATGGCATGGCGCTGGCCGATGCGGTCGAGCCGGCCGATGCGCTGCTCCAGCTGGTCGGGGTGCAGCGGCAGGTCGAACATCACCAGGTGGCGACAGAACTGGAAGTTGCGTCCCTCGGAGCCGATCTCCGAGCAGACCAGCACCTGGCAGCCCTCCTCCGGGTCGGCGAAGGCGGCCGCGGCGCGGTCGCGTTCCACCAGCGAGAGCCCCTCGTGGAACACCGGGGCGTGGTAGCCGCCGAGCACCCGCAGCCCCTCGGCCAGCCCCAGGGCCGTGTCGCGGTCATGGGCGATCACCAGCACCTTGTCATCGGCGAAGCCGTCCTCGCCGTCGTCGGCCAGGCGCTCCAGCAGCCAGGTCACGCGCGGGTCGAACTGCCACCAGGGCTCGGTGTTGAGCGGATCCTCGGTCAACGCCCGGTACATGGCATCCGGATAGATCAGTACCTCGGGGTGGTCGAGGCCGGTCTCGATCAGCAGTTCATCCAGGTAATCCTCGTCGCGCGCCAGGCGGCGCAGCACCCGTCGATAGGACGCGGGCGCCTCGAGCTCTGCAATGTGCAGGTGGCGCGCCGGGAAGCCCCCCACATGGCGGCGGCTGTTGCGGAACATCACCCGGCCGGTGCCATGGCGGTCCAGCAGCTGGTCGCGCAGCTGGTCGCGGGCGGCGCTGTGCTGGTCGGCGCCGCGTTCGGGGTCGGCCAGGGTGTCGAGCAGGGCGAGGCTGTCGGGTTCGGCAATCACCGCGGCGACTGCCGAGCGGTCGGCGTCATCGCCCGGCAGGCGCTCCAGGGCGTCGATGGCCTCGGCCACCTCCACGTAGTGCTGCTCCTCCTCGCGGAAGGCCTCGAGGCTGTGGTAGCGGTCCGGGTCGAGCAGGCGCAGCCGGGCGAAGTGGCTTTCCAGACCCATCTGTTCCGGGGTGGCAGTGAGCAGCAGGACGCCGGGGACCTGGGCGGCCAGGCGCTCGACGCAGGCATAGCCGGGGCCGATCTGCTCGGGGCTCCAGTCCAGGTGGTGAGCCTCGTCGACGATCAGCAGGTCCCAGTCGCAGGCCAGCGCCTGCTGCTGGCGATGGGGGTTGGCGAACAGCCAGTCCTCACTGGCCAGCACCAGCTGGCCGGTGTCGAAGGGGTTGGTGTCGCCGTGGGCCTGACTCTGCTGTTCGTCGAGCAGGGTGACCTCGAGGGCGAAGCGGCGCAGCAGCTCCACCAGCCACTGGTGGCTCAGGCTCGCCGGCACCAGGATCAGTGCCCGCTCGGCGCGGCCGGTCAGCAGCAGGCGGTGCAGGATCAGCCCGGCCTCGATGGTCTTGCCCAGCCCCACCTCGTCGGCCAGCAGCACCCGTGGGGCATGGCGGCGGGCCACCTCGTCGGCGATGTAGAGCTGATGGGGGATCAGGTCGATGCGCGGGCCGGCGAGACCCAGGGCCGGGTTCTGCTCGATGCGGTGGAAGTGGTGCAGGGTGCGAAAGCGCAGGTCGAACCAGTCGTTGCGGTCGACCTGGCCGGTGAGCAGGCGGTCGCGGGCCTGGTCGAACTGCATGGTGTCGGCGAGCCTTGCCTCGGGCAGCTCGCACAGCTCGCCGGCGTCGTCCTCGCCGATGTAGACGATCAGCCCGCCGACCTCCTTGCTGTCGTCGACGGTCATCTGCCAGCCCTCGGCGGCCTGGATGCGGTCGCCGCTGCCGAAGGCCACCCGGGTCAGGGGGGCATTGCGGCTGCTGTAGGTACGGGTTTCCTGGCTGGCGCCGAAGAGCACGGTGACGCTGCGGGCGTCGACGTTGAGGATGGTGCCCAGGCCGAGTTCGGCCTCGCCGTCGCTGATCCAGCGCTGGCCGGGAGAGAAGTCGCTCATGGTGCCTCGAGGATGCTTGGGATCGGTTCGGTGCCGCTGGCCACGCCCGGCTCGGCGGCGACAGGGCGCGGTATCTTACCGCAAAGCCCGGCGTGGCTTAAGCACCGGCGACGATCAGCGCTCCTCCAGCCAGGTCGTCAGCCGCGCGCGGGTGAGTTCGCCCACGTGCTGGTCCAGGGCACGCCCGTCGCCGTCGAACAGCAGGGTGGTGGGCAGGCCCGGCGATTCGGCCAGTACCATCAGCCGCTGGCGCGGGTCGAGCAGGGCATGGCCGAAGTCGAGGCCCTGCTCGTCGAGGTAGCGCACCACCTGCAGCAGCTCCTCGCCCTGGTTGACGATTACCACGGTGACCCCGTCCCGGGCGTCGGCCTCGGCCAGCAGCGGCATCTCGCGACGGCAGGGTGGGCACCAGGTGGCCCACAGGTTGACCACCACCCGTTCGCCCTCCAGCGAGGCCAGGTTGATCTCCTCGCCGTCGAGGTTCTCCAGGGTGAGGTCGGGCAGCGCGCGCAGCGCCATGCCGCCACCGAAGGGGGCCAGGGTGACCAGGGTCAGCCACAGCAGCGAGGCGCCCAGCGCCAGCCCCATGCCACCCAGCATCGCGCCCAGCCGGTCGCGCAGCGACCAGGCCGTCCAGCCCAGGGCGGCCAGCAGGCCCCAGAGGCCGTGATAGCCGGGCTGCCAGAACTTGAGGATGTCCAGTGGCGCCTCGGCATAGGCGGCCATGTTCATCAGGCCATGCCCTAGGCGGGCGCCGACCAGCCAGGCCAGCAGCAGCCCGTTGAACCAGCGCGCATGGCGGCGGCGCGGCAGGCCGAGCAGGAAGGCGCTGGCGACCAGCAGGGCCAGGGCAGCGAGGAAGGCATAGAGGCGCGGCAGCGCGATCAGCACGGGCCCCAGGGCGATGGCATCCATGTCGTGGTGGTCACTCCCGAGAGGTCGGCGGCAGGCGCCGCAGCGGTTACACTGGGCGCACTCGTCCTGCCAAGCCTACTGCCGGCGGGCAGGGCTGTCATCCAGCGGGAGCATTCATGGTACGACCGGCCTTCGATACCCTGCGCGCCCTGGCGATCGCCAGCCAGGCAGCGGGCTTCATCCTGATCATCACCCTGGAGACCCTGATGGGGGATGCCGCGCGTCCCTGGCAGGGCTGGACCCTGGCGGCCATGGTAGCCGCCGCGCTGTGGATCGCCCTGATGCGTCTCTACCGGCGCAACCGGGCACGCAAGGCCATGGCCAGGCGACTGTCCGATGACGATGATGAATGACGCGGATCCGCCCTCCCGGCTGGCGCGCCTCAAGGTGCCGCTGGGCCTGGCGCTGGGCCCGCTGGCGTTCCTGCTGCTGGTGCTGCTGGAAGCGCCGGCGACCATGCCGCCGGCGGCCTGGCAGGTGCTGGCGCTGACCGCCTGGATGGCCGTCTGGTGGGTGCTGGAGCCGGTGCCCATCGCCGTCACCGCCCTGCTGCCGGTGGCCGTACTGCCGCTCATGGGGGTGGCGCCCATCGATGAGGTGGCCGCGCCCTATGCCAACCCGCTGATCTTCCTCTTCCTCGGGGGCTTCCTGCTGGCCGAGGCGATCCAGCGCTGGAGCCTGCACCGGCGCATCGCCATGCTGGTGCTGCGGCTCTCGGGATTGCGCCCGGACCGGCTGGTGGGCGGCTTCATGGTCGCCACGGCAGCGCTGAGCATGTGGGTCAGCAATACCGCCACCGCGGCGCTGATGGTGCCCATCGGCATCTCGGTACTGGCCCTGCTGGAGCGTGAGGGCGGCGAGGGCGCCAGTCACAACATGGCCCTGACGCTGCTGCTGGGGATCGCCCTGGCCGCCAACATCGGCGGCATGGGCACCCTGATCGGCACGCCGCCCAATGCCCTGCTGGCCGGGTTCATGGCCGACAACTACGACATCGAGATCGGCTTCGCCCAGTGGATGCTGGTCGCCGTGCCCCCCGCCCTGCTGCTGCTGGCGCTCGCCTGGTGGCTGCTGACCCGCTGGATCTATCCGGTGAGCCATGAGGAACTGCCGGGCGTGGCACGGATGCTGCGTGAGCAGACCGAGGACCTGGGGCGCATGAGCCGCCCCGAGCGGCGCGTGGCAGCGATCTTCGCCCTCGTCGCCCTGGCCTGGGTCAGCCGACCGCTGCTGGAGGCCTGGCTGCCGGTATCGCTCAGTGATGCGGGTATCGCCGTGATCGGGGCCCTGTTGCTGTTCGTGGTGCCGGCCCGCTGGCGACAGCGTCAGTTCCTGATGGACTGGGACAGCGCCCGCCAGCTGCCCTGGGGCGTGCTGGTGCTGGTCGGCGGCGGGCTCAGCCTGGGCACGGCCATCGAGGGCAGCGGCCTGGCGGCGACGGTGGCCGAGGGCTTGGAGGCCTTCGGTGCCTGGCCGACCTGGGGCATGGTGGCGATGGTCGTGGTGGTGGTGATGCTGATGAGTCACGTCACCAGCAATACCGCCACCGCGGCGGCCATCCTGCCGTTGACCGCCTCGCTGACGGTGAGCCTGGGGGCCAGCCCGCTGCTGCTCTCGGTGCCGGTGGCCATGGCAGCGAGCTGCGCCTTCATGCTGCCGGTGGCGACCCCGCCCAACGCGGTGGTCTTCGGCAGCGGCCGACTGAGCGTGGCGGAGATGATGCGCGCCGGGGCCCTGGTCGGCCTGGCGGCGATCCTGGTCATCACCCTGGTGGTGTTCGGCTTGGCCATGCCGGTGCTGGGTTTCGGCTGGAGCGTTTGATTCAGGACATTGCCGGATCGCCGACAGCGTCTAGGCTAGACTCTATGAGGGATACCGCGGGTATCCGGATATGTCACTGAAAGGGAAGCTATCATGTACCAGTCAATCCTTGTTCCCGTCGATGGCTCCAGCCATGCCGAGAAGGCGCTTCAGGTGGCCGCTCAGCTGGCCAAGGGGACGTCCGCGGTGCTGCACCTGATGACCGTGGCCGAATTCCCGCCGGACAATATCGGCCTGTTCACCGGTGGCACCGCCGAGCCCTTCTCCGAGGAGGAGCGCGAGAAGCTGGCGGCCGGAATGAAGGAAGAAGCCCACAAGGCGATCGACAAGGCTCGCGCCGCGGTCGACCTCGCCGACATCGAGGTCAAGGAAGTGGTTCGCCAGGGTCGTGCGGCGGAGCTGATCACCGGCGAGGCCGAAGCGCTCGGCGTCGATGCCATCGTCATGGGCAGTCGCGGCGTCAGCGACGTGCGTGGCATGGTCTTCGGCAGCGTCTCCCACAAGGTCAGCCATACCGCCGGTTGCACCGTCATCACCGTGACCTGACCCTGTTCGGGTGTGGCCTGAAGCAGGCCATGCCCCGAACGCGTTCCCAGGCTCAGCTATGAAACGGACGTTGTCTCCCGCTTGCAGCTGTGCTGCCTCCAGCTCGGACTCATGGCGGAACTGCCATAGAAAACCCGCCATGGCGGCGGGTTTCAAGGCTTAGGCGGCGTTGGCAGTCATCCGCTGCTGGATAGCCAGCCCAATAGCCCGCGTGACAGCTGGGCTGGCACCCTTGATCTTGAGGGTGCTTTTCAGCGCTTGGACCCCGTGGCGCTGTGTGAACACGCCGAACAGCTCGTCGGCGTAGGAGCCGGAGAGCGATATGACGTCGCTGAAATCAAGCACGACCTGCTCACCGTGGCGGGCAAGTGCCTCAATCCGGCCCCTCTCCTGAGCCGCGGTGGTTCGGTTAGCCAAGGAGCCTTTATATTTCAATGTGTTAGTCATGTCTCTGCCCCCTTGTGATGCGGCATGGTGAGAGCGCGTTTCAAAACGTCAGATCGTCCAGGATGCTCTGCACATCATCTGACAGAGGCTCTTCTTCGATGTTCTTACCAAGCTCGCTGATTTTTAATCTACACGCGATTGCCACCCCTTGCCAGTGCGGCACCGCAGCATAGCTGCCGAATTCGTGCTCTGCTCGTGTTGCCGGTGTGGAGCTGAGCAGAGCGTCTCCGCTGGCTATCCAGAGCTCGCCATCGTAATGACGCACGAGGTTCATCAACTGGTCCAGGCCGAGCCCTTGGTGGTGGTTGCCGTCATGTCGGTACATGACGTCTGTGCCTTGACCAAATGGGTTGCCCATAGCGTCTTCGGGTTGTTGCTGGGCGAAATCTTCGTGATCGACGTCCTTGGTCGAATGCTCCTTGCGCAGGCACCAGTCGATGGCGCTGACATGATCCGTCACGCCTGCCACGGCTCGGCGCTGGCACTCTCGGAAAAAGCCTTTGCCGGCATCCACGACGGCAAACTCGATCACATCGTGCCGGCCCATGTAACTCCAGAGCTGCGCCATCGAGAAGCCGGCCCCATCGGCATGGGCGCGGACGTTATCATGCAGCTCTCCAATCACGCTACAAAGGCTGCCAATGCCGGGGAGGTCCCCCGTGTGATGGCGGATGCAGCCTGCAGTCTCCGTCGTGGCGCGATCTACGTCAGCAGCGTTTTCCAGCATCTGCATGGGGCTATAGCGGTAACCTCTGTTCGGACGGGCCATGGTGAAGTCATCTGTACCGAACAGTCTGAATGGCACCTGCAATGCAGAGAAGTACCTCTGGTGAGAGCCGGGGTCGGCAAATTCTATGTCGGTGGTGCGGTAGGAGTGGCCCAGGCTGGTGGCTACCGTGATGAAGCCAGGCGTCAGAAAGCCTCGTGGAATGTGTAGCTTGCCACCCTCGGTAGGGGTGAGCTTATGCTGGCTTTTGACTGCTGACGCTAATCCTTGCTGCATCACGTCCTCTTGGATCGAGTGGTTTTCCGCTGGGTGACGGTGCCCAGCGAAGGGGGCGTTCAAGCCAGTTCGCCGGCTGAGCGGGCCCGTCACAATGTATCCTTCCGCGTTACCTCTCGCTAGTCAGGCGAGAGCTCGATAGCTGTCAGCTCAGGCGAGCAGCCCAGCCCTCCTCCGCCCGGCAGGGCAACGTAGGCGCAGTGCGTATCACGTCTGGCCGGTAGGGGGCGAGAACCTGGCTGTCGACTTCCTGACGCTTGAAACCTATTTGGAACCTAGAAGCCAGCCAACGAAAAACGGCCACCGCTCCGAAGAGCCAAGTGGCCGTTTTTGCTGGAATTCTTGGTCGGAGTAGCAGGATTCGAACCTACGACCTCTGCCTCCCGAAGGCAGCGCTCTACCAAGCTGAGCTATACTCCGATGCTTTCTCGCGTCGGGTCTGTGGCGACCGACGGAGCGCATTATACGCAAGCCCTGTCGTCATGCAAGCCCCGTGGGACTTTATACCGCTATACCCCTCAGGTCTGCCGGTCGACGGCCAGGTGGGCAAGCTCGGCCATGCTGTCGCGGAAGGGACTCTCGGGCAGGGCGTCGAGCTGCGCCAGGGCCCTGTCGGCCATCTCCTCGGCGCGGGCCCGGGTGTACTCCAGGGCACCGGTGTCGCGCACGATGGCCAGCACCTCGTCCAGGTGGTCGAGCCCCCCCTTGCGGATGGCCTGGCGGACCAGGTCGCGCTGTGCCGGGGTGCCGGCGACCATGGCCTGGATCAGCGGCAGGGTCGGCTTGCCCTCGGCCAGGTCGTCGCCGACGTTCTTGCCCATCGCCTCGGCGTCGCCCTGGTAGTCCAGCAGGTCATCGATCAGCTGGAAGGCCAGGCCCAGGTAGCGGCCGTAGCACTGCAGTGCCGCTTCCTGTTCCGGAGTCGCGCCGGCGAGGATGGCACCGCTGTGGGAGGCCGCCTCGAAGAGCATGGCGGTCTTGCCCTGGATGGTCTCGAAGTAGGCGGCTTCGTCGGTGTCGGGGTTGCCCACGTTGGTGAGCTGCTGCACCTCGCCCTCGGCAATGGTGCAGGTGGCCTGCGAGAGCACGTCCATGATGCGCATCGAGCCCACTGCCACCATCATCTGGAAGGAGCGCGAGTAGAGGAAGTCGCCCACCAGCACCGACGGGGCATTGCCCCAGGCATCGTTGGCCGTGGCCTTGCCGCGGCGCAGGTGTGACTCGTCGACCACGTCGTCATGCAGCAGCGTGGAGGTGTGCATGAACTCGATCAGGGTGGCGAGGGTGATGTGTCGGTCACCCTGATAGCCCAGCGAGCGCGCCGCCAGCAGGACCAGCAGTGGGCGCAGCCGCTTGCCGCCGCTCTCGATGATGTACTGGCCGATGGTCTCCACCAGCGGAATACGCGAGGCGAGCTGGTCCATGATGGTGCGGTTCACGGCGAGAAAGTCATCGGCGACCGCGGCATGAATCGGCGATGCGGGCTCGGGTGACGGGGGCGGTGCGGCGTTGGCTGGCATGGACGAGGTTTCGACGGTTAGGTGGGGCCGGGGCGGCAGGCGCCCCATCTGGCATCGGGTTGCCGGTCATGCTATTGGCCCCCCATGGGGGCGTCAAGCGAGGGCTGGTGGGCTCTCGCCCGGCGCGCCGGCGGGTGATGGCGGCAGGGGGCGTGGCGCGGGTTGTACAGGCGCTGGCCCGCGGTTATAATCCGCGACCCACTCATCATGCTCCCTGTCAGATGGCTGCCGGAAGGGGCGCCACTCGCAGCAGGCCGATGAAGAGCCAACACCCGATGAGTCCTGGAGAGAAAAGCATGTACGCAGTTATCAAGAGCGGTGGCAAGCAGTACCGCGTTCAGGAAGGCCAGACGCTCAAGCTCGAGAAGCTGGAAGTGCCGACCGGCGACACCATCGAGTTCGACGAGGTGCTGCTGGTGGGCAACGACGAGGACGTCACGGTTGGCGCTCCGCTGGTCGAGGGTGCCAAGGTGGCGGCCGAGGTCGTCTCCCACGGGCGTGGCGACAAGGTCTCCATCATCAAGTTCCGTCGTCGCAAGCACAGCATGAAGCGTCAGGGCCACCGTCAGTGGTTCACTGAAGTCAAGATTACCGGGATCTCTGCGTAAGCGCCGCGGCAGCGGAACGCTTCACGAGTTACTCCCCTGAACGAGCGAGGATTTTGCAATGGCTCACAAGAAGGCAGCGGGCTCTACCCGTAACGGTCGCGACAGTGAATCCAAACGCCTCGGCGTCAAGCTGTTCGGCGGCCAGGTCGTCAACCCGGGCAACATTATCGTCCGCCAGCGTGGCACCAAGTTCCACGCCGGCACCGGCGTCGGTATCGGCAAGGACCACACCCTCTTCGCGCTGGACGAAGGCGTGGTCAAGTTCGAGACCAAGGGTCCGAAGAACCGCAAGTTCGTCAGTGTCGTCTCTGCCTGAGACCCCTGATGCTTGCAGCGAGAAGGCCCCGCCCAGGCGGGGCCTTCTTGTATCATGACGGCAGCGGCCGTCTGGAGAATGAAAGATGCAGTTCGTCGACGAAGCCTCGGTCATCGTGGAAGCCGGCAAGGGCGGCAATGGCTGCCTGAGCTTCCGCCGCGAGAAGTATGTGCCCAAGGGCGGGCCCGATGGCGGCGATGGCGGTCACGGGGGCAGTGTCTACCTGATCGGTGACGATGCCCTCAATACCCTCATCGACTTCAAGTACCAGCGCTTCTACAAGGCGCAGAACGGCCAGCCCGGCATGGGGCGGCAGATGAGCGGCCGCGCCGGCGAGGACCTGCACGTCAAGGTGCCGGTGGGCACCACGGTGATCGACGAGGACACCCTCGAGGTGATCGCCGACGTGACCGAGATCGGCCAGGTGGTGCTGGTCGCCCAGGGCGGCCGGCGGGGGCTGGGCAACATCCACTTCAAGTCCTCGACCAACCGGGCGCCGCGGCGCACCACGCCGGGCACCGAAGGGGAGCGTCGCAACCTGCGCTTCGAGATGAAGGTGATGGCCGATGTGGGCTTGCTGGGGCTGCCCAACGCCGGCAAGTCGACGCTGATCCGCGCCGTCTCCGCGGCCAAGCCCAAGGTGGCCAACTATCCGTTCACCACGCTGGTGCCCAACCTGGGGGTGGTGAAGCTCGGCCAGCACGAGCACTTCGTGATGGCCGACGTGCCCGGCCTGATCGAGGGTGCTTCGGATGGCGCCGGCCTGGGGCTGCGCTTCCTCAAGCACCTGACCCGCACCCGGCTGCTGTTCCACGTGGTCGACGTGGCGCCCTTCGACGAGTCCGACCCGGTGGAGGCCGCCCGGGCAATTGCCCATGAGCTGGGCGAATTCTCTCCCGCGCTTGCCGAGCTGCCACGCTGGCTGGTGCTCAACAAGCTCGACCTGCTGCCGGCCGAGGAGCGCGAGGCGGTGGCCGACGAGATCATCCGCCGGCTCGGCTGGGAAGGGCCGGTGTTTCGCATCTCGGCGATCGCCAGCGATGGGACCCACGCCCTGGTGCAGTCGGCCCACCGCTGGCTCACCGAGCAGCGCCGCCTCGAGAACGAGGACGAGGAGGCCGCCGAGCGCGCCCGCGAGATGCGCGCGCGCATGGAGGACGAGGCGGTGGCCCGCACCGAGGCCCGTCTGGGACGCAAGCGCAGGCGCGACGACGAGGATGACGACGACTTCGATGACGACGACTATGACGTCCAGGTCGAATACGCCCCCTGAGCACGGACTCCGGCCAGTGGGGTGACAGTGAGTGGGGTGACAGTAAGTGTGGGAGCGCAGCTTGCTGCGCGATGGAAGAGCGCTCCCACGGCGACGTCCACATCCGCTGGGTGCGGGGTGTATCAAGGACAGCGATGATGGCGATAGATGAGCAGGTGCCCGGCCGCGAGGCGTTGAAGCGCGCTCGCCGGGTGGTGGTGAAGATCGGCAGTGCGCTGCTGACCAATGATGGCCGTGGCCTGGACGATGCGGCCATCGGCGGCTGGGTGGACCAGATCGCCGAACTGCATCGGCGTGGCGTCGAGGTCGTGCTGGTCTCCTCCGGTGCCGTGGCCGCGGGGATGGTCCGGCTGGGCTGGCAGGTCCGGCCCTCGGCGGTACACGAGCTGCAGGCTGCGGCAGCGGTGGGCCAGAACGGGCTCACCGAATGCTACGAGAGCCACTTCGCCCGCCACGACCTGCTCACCGCCCAGGTGCTGCTCACCCACGACGACCTCTCCAACCGCAAGCGCTACCTCAACGCCCGCTCGGCACTGCGTACCCTGGTCGCGCTGCGGGTGGTGCCGGTGGTCAACGAGAACGACACCGTGGTCACCGACGAGATCCGCTTCGGTGACAACGACACCCTGGGGGCCCTGGTGGCCAACCTGCTGGAAGCCGACGCCCTGGTGATCCTCACCGACCAGGAGGGGCTGTTCGATGCCGACCCGCGTGGCAACCCCGGGGCGCGCCTGATCGAAGAGGGGCGCGCCGACGACCCGAGCCTGGCGGCGGTGGCCGGCGGCGGCGGAATGCTGGGGCGCGGCGGCATGACCACCAAGGTGCGGGCGGCCCGCCTGGCGGCGCGCTCCGGTGCCGTGACGGTGATCGCCAGCGGCCGCCAGCCGGCGGTGCTGGCCCGCCTGGCCGCGGGGGAGCGGCTGGGGACCCTGCTGCTGCCCGAGCAGGCACCGATGGCGGCCCGCAAGCGCTGGCTGGCGGGGCAGCTGCAGGTGCGCGGCACCCTGACCCTGGATGCCGGCGCGGTGAAGGTGCTCAAGGGCAGCGGCTCCAGCCTGCTGGCGGTGGGAGTGACCGCGGTCAGCGGCCAGTTCCGTCGTGGCGACATGGTGCTCTGCGTCGACGACCAGGGGCAGCGCGTGGCCAAGGGGCTGGTCAACTATGGCGCCGACGAGGCCCGCCTGCTGGTCGGCCAGCCCAGCCACCGGATCGAGGCCATTCTCGGCTACATGGAGGCGCCGGAGCTGATCCACCGCGACAACCTGGTGGTGCTCTAGCAACCACCGGCTAAATTATCGCAGATGGTGGAGCCGCTCGAAGCTGTTCCGGCGACAGGTCTGCGAGGGGGCGCTTTGGACCCCTCCTTGGGCGCTACCGACGCCATCCCTGGCGTAGGACCCCCTCTTCGACCTGTCCCCGGCGCTTCTCGTTTTGCACAATCGTTGGACTATGGCAAGCACGGGGCTGGCATGATAGCATACGCCATCCTCTCAGACACGGCCCCTGAGCGACTGCGCCCGATGGCGCAGCCGGCAATCTGGCCAGCCCGGCAGGGAGCTTTTATTTCCCTGCTGGATCATACCGTTATCAAGTGTCGCCCGCAGATGGCGACCACAACTTTCTCCAAGGAGACAGTCAGTGGCGAACAGCAAGCAAGCCCGCAAGCGTGCCCGTCAGGCAGAAGGTCGTCGTGTCCTGAAGGCGAGCCAGCGCAGCATGGTCCGCACCTACGTCAAGCGCGTCATCAAGGCCATCAACGGCGGTGACCACGCCCAGGCCATGGATGCCTTCAAGCAGGCGCAGCCGGTCATCGACCGCATCGCCGACAAGGATGCCCTGTCCAAGCGCAAGGCCGCACGCCTGAAGAGCCGCCTGAACAAGCGTGTCAAGGCACTCGCGGCGTAAGCCGGTCGAGCGTCAGCACAAGAACCGGCTTCGGCCGGTTTTTTTGATTCCTGCAAGGTGCCGACGATTCCCTGTGGGAGCGCAATTCATTGCCGGTTCGACGCTTCGACGAATGGCGCCGGCAGGCGCCCGGCGGTGGAGCCTTAGCTTCCGGGGAGGCGTTTGACCCCCTTCGCGATCTGAGGTCGGAGCGCCGAACCGTCGCTCCCCCCAGGGCACGGCTCAGGTGAGGAGGTGGACGTGACGGATCGCGAGCAGTCGCCACAGGACCCCCGGGGCGAGAATGACCAGGCCGTGGCGCCCAAGGCCGGCGGCCTGATGCGCTCCGGCCTGGTGGTCAGCGTGATGACCATGCTCTCGCGCGTGATGGGCCTGGTGCGCGACGTGGTGATCGCCACCCTGCTGGGTGCCGGCAACGGGGCCGATGCCTTCTTCGTCGCCTTCAAGATCCCCAACTTCCTGCGTCGCCTGTTCGCCGAGGGCGCCTTCAACCAGGCGTTCGTGCCGGTGCTGTCGGAGTATGCGACCCGGGGCAGCAAGCGCGAGGTAAAGGAGCTGCTCGATGCGGTGGCCGGCAGCCTCACGGCGGTGCTGGCGCTGATCACGGCGCTGGCCATGCTGGCCGCGCCCTGGCTGGTGTGGGCCTTCGCCCCCGGTTTCGGGCGCGACCCGGCGAAGCTGGCGCTGACCGCCGACATGCTGCGTCTGACCTTCCCCTACCTGCTGCTGATCTCGCTCACCGCCTTTGCCGGCAGCACGCTCAATACCTGGAACCGTTTCGCCGTGCCGGCCTTTACCCCGGTGCTGCTCAACCTGTCGCTGATCGGCGCGGCGGTGCTGCTCACGCCGCTGTTCGCCGAGCCGGCCATGGCGCTGGCCTGGGGGGTGCTGATTGCCGGCGGCGCCCAGCTGGCCTTCCAGGTGCCCTTCCTGGCGCGGCTGGGGCTGCTGCCGCGGCCCTGGCCGGACTTCGCCCACCGCGGCGTGCGGCGCATCCTGCGGCTGATGGCCCCGGCGCTGTTCGGCGTCTCGGTCTCGCAGATCAACCTGCTGCTCGACACCGTGCTGGCCTCGCTGCTGGCGGCGGGCAGTGTCTCCTGGCTCTACTACTCGGATCGCCTGGTCGAGCTGCCGCTGGGCGTGTTCGGCATCGCCATCGGTACGGTGATCCTGCCGGCCCTCTCCAAGCGTCACGCCGAGCAGTCCAGCGAGCACTTTGCCGCCATGCTCGACTGGGCGATCCGTGCCGTACTGCTGCTGGGGCTGCCCGCGGCGCTGGCGCTGGCGGTACTGGCCGAGCCGCTGCTGATCTCGCTGTTCCACTACGGCGCCATGACCGAGCACGACATCGCCATGGCGGCGATGAGCCTGCGGGCCTATGCGTTCGGCCTGGTGGCCTTCATGCTGATCAAGGTGCTGGCGCCGGGCTTCTTCGCCCGCCAGGACACCGCCACGCCGGTGAAGGTGGGTATCATCGCCATGGTCGCCAACATGGTCTTCAACCTGATCCTGATCTGGCCCCTGGCGCATGCCGGGCTGGCGCTGGCCACGGCGCTCTCGGCCTTCATGAATGCCGGCCTGCTGGGCTGGCTGCTGAGAAGGCAGGGCGTGCTGGTCTTCCAGCCCGGCTGGGGCCGTTATGCCGTGCAGCTGATCGGTGGCTGCACGGTGATGAGCGTGGGGCTGGCCTGGCTGGCCCCGACGTGGCAGGCCTGGCTCGACTGGAGCGTGTGGTCCCGCGTCGGCTGGCTGGCGGTGCTGGTCTTGGCCGGGGCGACGGTCTACTTCGCCTGGCTGGCGGCCTTCGGGGTGCGGATTCGGCATTTCCGGATGAAGGGCTGACCGGTGCCAACCAACCGCCGCTTCGCGACGCCAGCGTTGCTCCCGCAAGAGACAGCGGGGAAAGACCAAGCCGCGCCGGCTGTCAAGGGGCCCCCGGTCCGTTATAATCGACAACTTTATTTCCCAGCGTGATGACGCCCATGCGAGTGATTCGAGGACTGCACAATCTGCGTGACGAGGATCGCGGCTGCGTGGCCACCATCGGCAACTTCGATGGCGTGCACCGCGGGCACCGCGCGATCCTCGACCAGTGCCGCGAGCATGCCGCTCGGCTCGGCCTGCCCGTGACGGTGGTGGTCTTCGAGCCCCAGCCGCGGGAGTTCTTTGCCGGCAGCCAGGCGCCGCCGCGGCTGACCCGGCTGCGTGACAAGGTGGCGCTGCTCGGCGAGTGCGGCGTCGACCGTGTGCTCTGTCTGCCTTTCAACGATGCCCTGCGCAGCCTGACCGCCCTGGCGTTCATCGAGCGGGTGCTGGTGGCCGGCCTGGGCGTGCGTCACCTGGTGGTGGGCGACGACTTCCGCTTCGGTTGTGACCGTCGCGGCGACTTCCACCTGCTCACCGAAGTGGGGGGCGCCTGGGGGTTCGGCGTCGAGCACACGCGCACCTTCACCATCGATGACGAGCGGGTCTCCAGTACTCGAGTGCGTACCCTGCTCGCCAGCGGCAACTTCGCCGCCGCATCGCGCCTGCTGGGGCGTCCCTACCGGCTGGGGGGCCGGGTGGTGGCCGACCGGCAGCTGGGCCGCACTATCGGCGTCCCCACGGCCAACCTGCCGCAGCCGGCCCTGTCGCTGGCCCTGCAGGGCGTCTATGCCGTGGTCACCGAACTCCCCGGCGGGCGGCGGCTGCCCGGCGTGGCCAATATCGGCTGGCGCCCCACGGTGGGAAGCCATCGCCCCGTGCTCGAGGTGCACCTCTTCGACTTCGATGGCGACCTCTACGGTGAGCGCCTGGCGGTGTTCCCCTGCGCCAAGCTGCGCGGCGAGGTGACGTTCGCCCACGTCGACGAACTCAAGGCGCAGATCCACGCCGACCAGGCGCGCGCCCGGGCCTACTTTCGAGCGCATCCCGCTGCCGGTGCCAATTTTCTACAGCACCCCGCTGCCGGTGCCAATGTTGCGACTCCCCCTGTCACGGCGGATCCGGCGAGCGACGGCAACGGCGCTTCACTTCCCCTGGCATCGGCGCCGCTGGCGCGCGAGGCCGTGACTTCCGATTCCTCGGCGGGCCTGCCCGCCGACCACGACGACGGCTGATCTCCCGGACATGAGCGATTACAAGCACACTCTGAACCTGCCAGAAACCGACTTTCCCATGCGCGGCATGCTGCCGAAAAAGGAGCCCGCCCGGGTGGCGCAGTGGAAGGAGATGGACCTCTACCATCGCCTGCGCGAGGAGCGCCGGGGGCGGGAACTGTTCGTGCTGCACGACGGCCCTCCCTATGCCAACGGCAGCATTCACATCGGTCACGCCGTCAACAAGATCCTCAAGGACATCATCGTCAAGTCGAAGAACCTGGCCGGCTTCGATGCCCCCTACGTGCCCGGGTGGGACTGCCATGGCCTGCCCATCGAGCACAAGGTGGAAACCACCCACGGCAAGCATCTCGAGCCGGCGCGTGCCCGCGAGCTGTGCCGCGACTACGCCGCCGAGCAGATCCAGGAGCAGCTCACCGACTTCGTGCGCCTCGGCGTGGTCGGCGACTGGGACAACCCCTACCGCTCCATGGACTACGCCAACGAGGCCGGCGAGATCCGGGCGCTGGCCGAGATGGTCGAGGCGGGCTACGTGTTCAAGGGCCTCAAGCCCGTCAACTGGTGCTTCGACTGCGGCTCGGCGCTGGCCGAGGCCGAAGTGGAGTACCAGGACAAGAAGTCCGACGCCATCGACGTGGCCTTTCCGGTGGAGGATGCTGATCGGCTCGCCGCCGCCTTCGGCCTGGAGGCACTGGCCAAGCCCGCCGCCGTGGTGATCTGGACCACCACGCCCTGGACCATTCCCGCCAACCAGGCGCTCAACATGCACCCCGACTTCACCTACGCCCTGGTGGATGTCGGCGAGCGGCTGCTGGTGCTGGTGGAGGACCTCGTGGCGAGCTGCCTCGAGCGCTTCGGCCAGACGGGCGAGGTGGTCGCCACCGCCAAGGGCGAGGCCTTCGACGGCATCCGCTTTCGCCACCCCTTCTATGAGCGCCTCTCGCCGGTCTACCTGGCCGACTATGTGGAGGCCGAGGTGGGCAGCACCGGTATCGTTCACTCGGCGCCGGCCTATGGCATGGATGACTTCATCACCTGCCGCGAGCACGGCATGAGCTTCGACGAGATCGAAAGTCCGGTGCAGGGCAACGGCGTCTACGCCGATGACCTGCCGTTCTTCGGCGGCCAGCTGATCTGGAAGGCCAACCCGCAGATCGTCGACAAGCTGCGCGAGGTCGGCGCGCTGATGCATCACGAACCGATCACCCACAGCTACATGCACTGCTGGCGCCACAAGAGCCCGGTCATCTACCGTGCCACCGCCCAGTGGTTCGTGGGCATGGACGTGGCCGGCAAGGACGGCAGGACCCTGCGCGAGCGAGCCCTCGCGGGCATCGAGGCGACCACCTTCACCCCGGCCTGGGGCAAGGCACGCCTGCACAGCATGATCGCCAACCGCCCGGACTGGTGCATCTCCCGCCAGCGCAACTGGGGCGTGCCGATCCCCTTCTTCCTGCACAAGGCCACCGGCGAGCTGCACCCGCGCACCGTGGCGCTGATGGAGGAGGCCGCCAAGCGCGTCGAGGCCGGGGGCATCGATGCCTGGTTCCGCCTCGACCCCGCCGAGCTGCTGGGTGAGGAGGCCGCCGACTACGAGAAGGTCACCGACACCCTGGACGTGTGGTTCGACTCCGGCACCACCCATCGCCACGTGCTGCGCGGCTCGCACCCCCACGGCCACGAGCAGGGGCCGGTCGCCGACCTCTACCTGGAGGGCTCCGACCAGCACCGCGGCTGGTTCCACTCCTCGCTGCTCACCGGCTGTGCCATCGACGGCCACCCGCCGTATCGCGGGCTGCTGACCCACGGCTTCACCGTGGATGCCCAGGGCCGCAAGATGTCCAAGTCGATGGGCAACGTGGTGGCCCCCCAGGAGGTGATGGACAAGCTCGGCGCCGACATCCTGCGCCTGTGGACGGCCTCCACCGACTACTCCGGCGAGATGGCCGTCTCCGACGAGATCCTCAAGCGCACCGCGGATGTCTACCGGCGCATCCGCAACACCGCGCGCTTCCTGCTCGCCAACCTCAACGGCTTTGCGCCGGAGCGTGATGCCCTGGCCTTCGGCGACATGCTGTCCCTGGACCAGTGGGTGGTTGACCGTGCCGCCCAGCTGCAGGCACGCATCGAAACGGCCTTTGATGAGTACCGCTTCCTCGACGTCTACCAGCAGGTACACGGCTTCTGCGCCCGGGAGCTCGGCGGCTTCTACCTGGACGTGATCAAGGATCGCCAGTACACCACCCAGGCCGACTCCGTGGCGCGCCGCAGCGCCCAGACCGCCCTCTACCACGTGGTCGAGGCGCTGGTGCGCTGGGTGGCCCCCATCCTCTCCTTCACCGCCGAGGAGATCTTCGAGAACATCCCGGGCGAGCGCGGCGACAGCGTGCTGCTGGCCGAGTACTACACCGGGCTCGACACCCTGGCCGACGACGCCGAGATGGGCCGCGACTTCTGGGAGCGGGTGCTGGAGGTCAAGCAGGCCGTCAACAAGTGCCTGGAGGATGCGCGCAGCGCCAAGACCATCAAGGGCAGCCTCGCCGCCGAGGTCACCCTCTACGTGGACGACGCCCTGCACGCGACGCTGGCCAAGCTGGGCGACGAGCTGCGCTTCGTGATGCTCACCAGCGAGGTGCGCCTGGCACCCCTGGCCGAGGCCCGGGACGCCGAGGCCACCGAGGTCGAGGGGCTCAAGGTGGCCGTGGTCGAAAGTCCCAACACCAAGTGCGAGCGCTGCTGGCACCACCGCGAGGATGTGGGCACCCATCCCGGTCACCCCGACCTCTGCGGGCGCTGCATCAGCAACCTGCCGGACGGCCCCGGTGAAACGCGGCAGTTTGCCTGATGGCCGGCATGAGGATGAGGCGATGCCCGACGGGCAAGAGGCGCGCATGAGCGACCGCCAGACCGAGCGGCACGAGGCCGCCCCCATGCAACGCCCCCTGCGCTGGCTGTGGCTGGCGCTGGCGGTGATCGTGCTGGACCTCGGCACCAAGTATCTGGCCAGCGGGCTGCTCGAGTACGCCCGGCCCGTGGCGGTGCTGCCGTTCTTCGACCTGACGCTGCTGCACAACACCGGGGCGGCCTTCAGCTTCCTGGCCGGTCATCCCGGCTGGCAGCGCTGGTTCTTCGCCACCATCGCGGTGGGGGCTAGCATCGGCCTGACGGTCTGGATGCGTCGCCTCAGGCGCGACGAGACGCTGCTGGCCGTGTCGCTGGCGCTGATCATCGGCGGGGCGCTTGGCAACCTCTACGACCGGCTGGTGCACGGCTACGTGGTGGACTTTCTCTCCTTCCACGTGGCGGGCTGGTACTACCCGGCCTTCAACGTCGCGGACATCGGCATCACCCTGGGGGCCATCGGCCTGATCTGGGAGTCGCTGTTCGGCGAAAAGCGCCGCGCCCGCCGGCGTGGCTGAGCAACTCGCTCGCCGCTCCTGTAGGAGCGCAGCTCCGCTGCGCGAATGGCGCCGAACGCGCCCCGGCGAGGCACCCAAGGCAACGACGCGTTTCTGTAGGAGCGCAGCTGCGCTGCGCGAATGGCGCCGAAGGCGCCCCGGCGGTGTTGCCCAAGCCGCGCCACCGAACTGAAATCCTGTTTACCGAGTCCGAGACTGTCATGACCGACCAGAACAGCCCGCAGCACCGTATCGACGAGGGCATGGAAGTGACCCTGCACTTCACCCTCAGCCTGGAAGACGGCACCCCGGTCGATTCCACCCGGGACAAGGCGCCCGCCACCTTCCAGGTAGGCGACGGCAACCTGCCGCCCGGCTTCGAGGTTCCCCTCAAGGGACTGGCCAGCGGCGAGACCGGTCGTTTCGAGATCACCCCCGAACACGCCTTCGGCCAGCACAACCCCCAGAACATCCAGCTGCTCAAGCGCGACGACTTCGAGGGCGAAGCGCCGGAAGTGGGCATGGTGATGTCCTTTGCCGATGCCGCCGGTGGCGAGCTGCCCGGGGTGATCAAGCGCATCGAGGGCGAGCAGGTGGAAGTGGACTTCAACCACCCGCTGGCGGGGCGTACCCTGACCTTCGAGGTGGAAGTGCTCGACGTGAAGCCCGCCACCACTCACTGAGGTGAGCCCTATGGGGACTCTCGCCAGCGGAAACAGTGACTTCGACTCCCCCTGGAAGGAGGCGCTCGAGCACTATTTCCCGCAGTTTCTCGAGCTGTTACTGCCCGAGATGCATCGGGATATCGACTGGCAGCGCCCACATGAGTTTCTCGACAAAGAGCTGCAACAGGTGGTGCGTGACACCGATGCCGGTCGGCGCCACACCGACAAGCTGGTCAAGGTGTTCACGCTGGATGGCAGTGAGACCTGGGTACTGGTCCATGTGGAAGTCCAGGGCAAGGCAGACCGTCACTTCAATGCCCGGATGTTTCGCTACTACTATCGGCTGCAGGATAAGTACCCGCAGCGTCGCATCGCCAGCGTGGCTATCCTGACGGACACGGGCAGCCATCGAGCCGTGGGCTACCATGAGCAGGCGCTGTGGAAGACGCGGCTTAGCTTCACTTTCCCGGTGGTAGATCTGCCGCGCCTGGGCAGCGACCGCAAGCCGTTCGAGAACAGTGCCAACCCTTTCGCTGTCATAGTGTTGGCGCAGCTGGAGGCCCATCGCACCAAGGACGATGACAATGCCCGGCTAGTGACCAAGTTCAGCCTGATGAAGCGCCTCTACAGGCGTGGTTACAGCCGCACCGAAGTGCTGGAACTGCTCAGGCTGATAGACTGGATGCTGGCACTGCCGCCCGCTCTGGAGGAGAAGCTGGAAGCCCAGATGGCTCGCTTCGAGGAGGAAATACAGATGTCATATGTCACATCGTTCGAACGTATCGCGGAAAAGCGCGGCGTTGAGCAGGGCATGCAGCAGGGTGAGAGCCGGGCGCTGATGCGCATGCTGGTCAAGCAGCTCACACTAAAGTTCGGCACCTTGCCTCCGTGGGCGGAACAGCGAATCGAAGCGGCCGGTATAGCGGAACTTGATCACTGGGCAGAGCGTGTCCTGACAGCCGATAGCCTGGACGACATTTTTGAATGACACCTGACACATCAAGGCAAGACAACGCTATGCAAATCAAGCTGGCCAATCCCCGTGGCTTCTGCGCCGGGGTCGACCGTGCCATCGATATCGTCAACAGTGCCCTGGACACCTTCGGCCCGCCGATCTACGTGCGTCATGAGGTGGTCCATAACCGCTTCGTGGTCGACAGCCTGCGCGAGCGGGGAGCGGTGTTTGTCGAGGAGCTCCACGAGGTGCCCGACGACGTCATCGTGATCTTCTCGGCCCACGGGGTCTCCCGCGCCGTGCAGGAGGAAGCCGAACAGCGCGGCCTCAAGGTGTTCGACGCCACCTGCCCGCTGGTCACCAAGGTCCACCTGGAGGTGCTGCGCTACGCCCGGCGCGGCCAGGAGTGCATCCTGATCGGCCACCAGGGCCACCCCGAGGTGGAAGGCACCATGGGCCGCTACGATACCTCCCATGGGGGCCAGATCTACCTGGTCGAGGATGAGCAGGATGTGGCCAGCCTGGACGTCAAGGACCCGAGCCAGCTCGCCTTCGTCACCCAGACCACCCTCTCCATGGACGACACCGCCCGGGTGATCGACGCCCTGCGCGCCAAGTTCCCGGCGATCCAGGGGCCGCGCAAGGACGACATCTGCTACGCCACCCAGAACCGTCAGGACGCCGTCCGCGAACTGGCCGACGGCTGTGACCTGGTGCTGGTGGTGGGCAGCCCCAACAGCTCCAACTCCAACCGCCTGCGTGAGCTCTCCGAGCGGGTCGGCACCCCGGCCTACCTGGTCGACAGCGCCGAGCAGGTCGACCCGGCGTGGCTGGAAGGCGCCGGGGTGATCGGCGTGACCGCCGGCGCCAGTGCCCCCGAGGTGCTGGTCAAGGGCGTGATCGAGCGGCTGCAGGCCCTGGGCGCCGCCGCCCCCGAGGAGCTCGCCGGCCGCGAGGAGACCATCACCTTCTCCATGCCCCGCGAGCTGCGCGAACGCGTCATCGCCAGCGAGTAGCACTGTCATGGTGGGCGCGCTGCTACTGTGGTAGCGCTGCTTGCAGCGCGAACCATCGCGCCGCGATGGCGGGCTCGGCTCTCAACAGGAGAGTGCTCTGGCGTCCCGGCAACGTGTGATGCACCGTTTTTTGTGGGAGCGCTGCTTGCAGCGCGAACCATCGCGCAGCGATGGCGGGTGGCGGGTCTCGAGGGCCTCTTTAGAAGTGCTTTAGTGGGAGCTCAGCTTGCTGAGCGAACCATCGCGCAGCGATGGCCTGCCTAGTCTGCGGCGCGCTGGCGCCCTCCCTGCCGGCTCGGCCGGTACGAGCGATACGGTAGGCTGTCTCCCATGGACGTCAGGTTTTCGGCTTAGGCCCTATCGGAACGCCATGTCATGATACATACTGAAACAATCGCCATGACACACAGGGAGACGCACCGCGTGACCCTCAGCAGCCACCCCGCCGGGGCCCGGAGCCCCTCACGCCGCCGCCGGCGCTGCGCCGGTTTCACGCTGCTCGAGCTGCTGATTGCCGTCGCCATCATCGGAATTCTCGCGGCGATTGCGATACCGAGTTATCAGGGGTATGTGGAGAAGAGCCGAAGGGCAGAAGCGAAGTCGTTCCTGATGAATATCGCCGGTGCTCTGGAGCGCTGCTACACGAACGACTATAGCTATTCGGATTGTGGCCCGGCTGACGATGCCGAGAGCGATGCCAATACCAAAAGTGACTACTACAGCTTTACGGTATCGGCAGATGGTAGCGCCTTCACCGTTACTGCCAGCCCAGTGGGCTCTCAGGCAGCTGATGCCTGCGGTGACTTGAGTGTTGATGAAACGGGGGATACGAGTGCCGATACGTCCGGCTGCTGGTGATGGCATGCGACAGCGCGGTTTCACCCTCATCGAGCTGCTGGTCACGATTGCGGTGGCCGTGATCATGGCAACGATTGCCGTGCCGAACTACCAGCGCCTGATGGCCGTCAGCCGTGTGGCTTCCGATTACAATGAAGTCCTCTCGGGCCTCACTTATGCCAGAAGCGAAGCCATCAAGCGTCGTGCGGAGGTCACCTTCAGTGTGACGTCGGGCACCCCCTGGTCATACCGAGTGTCCGTGGATGGCATGGACGATCCGGTTCGCGTTCGCAGCGGACGGGATAGCAGCACCAGTCTGGACGATGACGACTTTTCCGTGACCTTCAACGCGCTGGGGAAGAGAGAAAGCTGTGATGGCGACTGCAGTATGACCCTGACCTCGACATCCAGCCATGCAGAAGACCGTAGCTTGACGGTCAATGCCGTGGGCCGAGTCAGCGGAGGCGCCTCGTGAAGCGAAAAAGACATCGCCGGCAGCAAGGCTTTACCCTGATCGAGGCCCTGGTCGCCCTGCTGGTGCTCTCCATCGGCCTGCTGGGCGTGGCGGCCATGCAGCTCAAGTCCCTGCAGGGCGCCCACGCAGCCTACCAGCGCTCGATTGCTTCCCTGGCCGCGCAGGATGCGCAGGAGAGGTTATGGGCTGAGCTGGCGAGTGAAACGGAGACTTCAGGAAGCATTACATGCCCAACCAGTACTGATGCCGGCACGATACAAGGCGATTGGCGCGGTGAGTGGGGCAACTACCTGCCAGGCTTCAGTAACGGGTCGACTATAGCGGAAGTCTCGGATTGTGAGTTCGATATCGACGTGGTTTGGGGAGAGGGAAGGTTTGGAGATAGTCAGGAGATATTTTTCTATACCGTCAGGCTGCCCGAGGAGTGATAATGAGGCGTAACGCTGGCTTCTCCCTTATTGAGCTGATGGTGGCCATGGTTGTTGGGCTGGTCATCATTCTTGGCGCCGGTCAGCTTTTTCTTACCGTGTTCCAGACCAATCAGCAGGTAGAGAAGCTCGGTGAAAAACAGTCAGCGGTTAATTTTGCTGTTGAAAGCTTGCTAAGTGATATTCGACGTTCTCAAAATACCCCCAGCTGGAACGATTCTGATAATGAGCTTTCCTTGACGGTTCCAAATCGTGGGGATGTTTCAACAGGATGTGATCCTGGAGATCCGGTTGATAAAGTATATCGCCTAAGTGATTCGGAAGTGAGCTCTCAAGCTGGCTGGGCACTCGAGATGGGACAGAGCTGCACAGGTGCAGTTGAGGGTAGTGATTTCCAGCAGGTCGTGGCGGCTTTTACAAGTACCGGGTTTGATGTGGATGATAGTAATCGAGATGACGGTATCTGGGTCATCACTTTTGAGCTGATGGCAACAGATGAAGACGATGGCAGTCCCGACCCACTGGTCTTTCATGCCGTCAATCGAACAGCCGCAGTTACCCCTGACTGAATGACGAAGCCGACATGGCTTCCCGGAGTATGGTGATGAAGCGTCAACAAGGTGCTGCGCTGATAGTGGTCCTGTCGCTGCTGACCATTTCGCTGATGGTCGGCCTGTCCAGCATGCAGTCCTCGCAGATTGATGAGCGGCTGGCGGGGAATTATAAAGCCGCGTCTCAGGCTCAGATGGGGGCTGAGGAGGCTGCCTCTATGGGGTGGGACAATATAAAAGGCGTTGATGATGACGACTGGATCAGTCTTTCTGACTTGACTGGTTCTGGTTTGGAAGGGCTCACATGGGAAGAGATAAAAAACGGTGAAGACGGCGGGTGTGAATCTCCCGTTAGCTGCTACTACCGGTATGTTGAAGATGGTGAAAAAAAATATATTGTCGGGGTGGGGGCTGTTGATGATGGTGGTGTTTCAGAGAGTCAGCCTGTCTTTATTGTTTTGAAAGAGAAAAAGGGAGGGGGTTGGGGAGATGCAGGCATGTTGGCAGGAGGTGATATTAATGTTAATGGTGCGTCGACTGTCAATGGTAGGGTTCATGCTAATGGTGATATAAATGCAAATTTTCTTCAGGTGAATTTAGAGCTTGGTGGGCTTGATGATTCTGGGATGACAGAGGGATTTGAAAAAGACCTGCCGGTGATTGATTTTTCTATTTACGATGATGTTGTAGAGTTGCCGCGCCAAGAGGGGAAAGGTAAAAATAAAGGTAGTTACTACTGTGATTTTGATTTTTCTGGTGACCTTGGTGGAGAAGTTTATTACTGCAATGGCGATGTTAAGATAGGCTCGGGTTTTAGTAACGCGACTATACTCTCTTCCGGGGATGTCGATAATAACGGAGCTATTTCTATTGGGGAATTTTTTGGAGATGTCGATACAGAGATAATTGCAAAGGGGGATGTGAGTTTCAGTGGTGCTAGTGCGGTTTGGGGCGGTTGGTTTTTAGCTGGTGGGGATATTAATCAAAATGGGGCTTCTTCTTTTTATGGTTCTATGATTGCTCATGGTGATATAAACAGGAATGGTGCGATGGTTTTTGTTAATAAAAAAGGTGGTGGTGGAGCTTATGAGAGTTCCGAAGGTTTAAGCATAGCTTCTTGGGAGTAAGGTTTTAGGCAATCAGGAAAACGGGGATAGGCCCTCATTTCTCGCCCCCCCATTTCTCTCGTCATTACCCAAGGATCAGTCTTCTGATTCCTCATCTATCGGCCCCCAGGTGCCATTTTCCCGCCACCCTTTCCGGGTGAACGTCTTGCGCCGCTCCTGAACGTCCTTGATGGCGGCCTCGACGTCATACAGGGGGTCTTCCAGGGCATTCGCGGGGCGGAACTGGACTTCCCCGGGCGGTGCGTTGTCGCGGTTGATATGCTGGCGGATGGTCGAGACATCCTCGGTGCTGATCAGCGCCGGCGAGATCGACATCGTATTCCTCTCCGTGACCAGGTGGCCGTCGTAGTTCCAGCAGCGCTGCGGCACCTGGGCAATGGCCCAGCGGCGCCCTTGCCACTCTGCCACCTGGCCATCCTCCACCAGGCGCAGGTGCTCCAGCGGCACCACGGCGGCGAGCCGCCGGGTATTGAGGACGATGCCCGTGTTGCCCATGCGGACACCCCCCTGATAGTGCCCGGCCTCAAGTGCTTCCTTCACCCGCTTGGGCTTGTCGGTCGACTCCAGGACTCCCTGTCCGCACAGGTGCAGGGTGCCATCGTCGTCGACCTGCTTGATGACCCAGGCCTTGATCGGTGCTTTCTTGAAGGGGTTACGCATCATGTGGGGCGGGCGGCTTCCATATGGGTGAGTGCGCTTCGGCAGCGGGGTGCAGCGGCGCCGAGGGGCGATGGCGACAGGCATGGTCGGCGGGCTTCAGCGCCAACATTCCGGCTTTCACGCTGCAGCACGACGATCAAGGATAGGTCATTGCACCCGCCACGTCACTGCCCGGCGTCGCCAGGCGCGTTCGGTTGCTTCGCCAAGTCGCTCAGCACTCGGGGCGGGCGGGGTCGACGCGCACGCGGCCCACATTGTTGACGATGACGCTGGCGCCTTCCTCCTGCCGGCCGCACAGGCGGAAGGTGCCGTTGTGTCCGCCCGAGCGCCCCAGCGCCTTGTAGCGCACCGGGCGGTCATCGTTGCGGTAGCTCAGCGAGGGCAGGCGGCTTTCGCCAAAGGTGCGCAGCAGCGTATCTCCCGGCTCGCCACGCCCCTCGAAGATGGCCAGCGTGGCCCGCCAGGCATCGCCTGCCGCGTTGTTGCTGATCTGGCACTGGGTCATGTCGAGGGTCGGGCAGAGGGTCACGGTGGTGCGGCGGGTAATGGCCGCGCTGCGCGTCCTGGCCAGCGCAGAGGTGAGACGCATGACTTCCGCGGCGACCTCATTCCGCGCGCTGAGCTGCTGGAAGCCGGGAATCCCCACGGTGACGACAATGGCCAGCACGGCCAGTGCGACGATCAGCTCGATCAGCGTCAGCCCGTGTTGAGCATGCAACGAGGAGCGGGCAGCAGGGCGCATGGGGCCCTCCCGGCGGCAGCCTGTTCGATGAATCCCTGTTACAGGCTAGCCGGTACAGGTCACGCCGCTGTAGGCAATCGCCGACAGCACCTGTGCGTCATGTCACTCATCCCGTTCCGTGTCATCGTCTCTCTTCGGTGTTTCCTGCTGCGCCTGCTTCCGTTCCGCCAGATACTTGTCGCGATGGTCGCCGGAGCAGAACCAGTCGCCGCGCTCGCGCAGGGCATCCTCCTCGGGCAGGTGCACCTGGCACCAGCTGCAGCGCACCATGCGGTTGCCCGTGTCGTCCCCGGCGGACGCACCGTCGCGGTCCAGTTTCCACTCGCGATACATGCGGTAGAGCTTGAGGCCGGCGAAGAACAGCACGGCGAAGATGATCAGGCGAATCAGCAACAGGTTCATTCCTTGTGGCGCTCCCAGATGGGGGCAGGGCGATCGCAGATGCCTCGAGGGTTTCCCGACGGAACCGCTTCGTGCCATTGGCTATCTGCGATTGCCCTACAGGAGGGCTGGCCGGCTTTGCCACTCGGCCGCCCTTGCGGGACAATGGCTAACATCAAATGATTCTCGAGAGATTTCCAAGCCCATGCAAGACCTGACCCTGGTAATGGCGCAGCTCGACCCGCTGGTCGGCGACATACCCGGCAACGCCGAGCTCGCCATCGAGACCGTGCGCGAGGCCCGCATCGAGCATGGTGCCGATATCGTGGTGCTGCCCGAACTCTTCCTGAGTGGCTACCCGCCGGAGGACCTGCTGCTGCGCCCCTCCATGGAGTCCCGCCTGCGCCACGCCCGGGCCCACATGGCCGAGAAGATGGCCCGAGACGTCATGGTCATCGTCGGCTATCCGGGGCGCCGGGAAGGCCACAACTGGAACCTGGCCGGGGTGCTCTACAACGGCGAGTGGGTGGATGAATACGCCAAGCAGGCGCTGCCCAACTACGAGGTGTTCGACGAGCAGCGCTACTTTGCCACCGGCCGCCAGCCGCTGGTGGTGGAGCACAAGGGCATCAACCTCGGCATCCTGATCTGCGAGGACATCTGGAGCGAGAAGCCCGTCCGCCAGGCCCGTGATGCCGGTGCCCAGGTATTGGTCACCCTCAATGCCTCGCCCTTCCACCAGGACAAGCCCGCCGAGCGCCTGGCGCTGCTCGAGGCACGAGCCCGCGAGGTGGCGCTGCCCATCGTCTACGTCAACCAGATCGGCGGCCAGGACGAACTGGTCTTCGATGGCGGTTCGGCCTGCGTCGATGCCAAGGGCCAGCTGATGGTGCAGGCGCCCCACTGGGCGGTGGGTCTGATGCCGGTGCAGTTCGTGCGCGACGCCCACCACTGGGTGCCCCAGCCGGGCGAGACCGAGCCCGATGTCGAGCCCGAGGACAACCTCTACTGCGCGCTGGTCACCGGTCTGCGCGACTACGTCAACAAGAGCGGCTTCCAGGGCGTGGTGCTGGGGCTCTCCGGCGGCATCGATTCCGCGCTGTCGCTGGCCATCGCCGTGGATGCGCTGGGTCCGCAGCGGGTTCACGCGGTGATGATGCCGTATCACTACACGGCGGACATCTCCCGGGAGGACGCCGCCGAACAGGCCGAGATGCTGGGCGTGAGCTATGAAGTGCTGCCCATCGAGTCGATGGTCGAGGCCTTCATGACGACGCTTTCCGAGAGCTTTGCCGGTACCGAGCGGGATACCACCGAGGAGAACCTCCAGTCGCGTTGCCGCGGGGTGCTGCTGATGGCGCTCTCCAACAAGAAGGGCCTGATGGTGCTGACCACCGGCAACAAGAGCGAGATGGCCGTGGGCTACGCCACCCTCTATGGCGACATGGTGGGCGGCTACAACGCCATCAAGGATGTCTACAAGACCTGGGTCTACCGCCTGGCGCGCTGGCGCAACACCCAGTCACCGGCCATCCCCGAGCGGGTCATCGAGCGTCCGCCCACCGCCGAGCTCGCCCCGGACCAGCAGGACAGCGATACCCTGCCGGACTACGACGTGCTCGATGCCATCCTGGTCCGCTACATCGAGGGTGACATGAGCGCCGAGGCGATCATCGAGGCGGGCTTCGAGCGCGAGGACGTCTACAAGGTGGTCAAGCTGGTGGACCGCTGCGAGTACAAGCGCCGCCAGGCCCCGGTGGGCGTGCGCGTCACGCGCCGCGGCTTCGGCCGTGACCGCCGCTACCCCATCGTCAACGGCTGGCAGCCGGGGGAGTGAAGCGAGGAGCTCGAAGCTGAAAGCCCGAGGAAAACCGGCGCTGCTTATGTCAGCGCCGGTTTTTTCAGGGGGTGTGCTGGGGCGAGGACAGGCGCCAGGTGTTGCGCCCGGCCTCCTTGGCGCGGTACATCGCCGCGTCCGCGGCCTGCAGCAGGCTGTCGCTGTCGTGGCCATCCATCGGGTAGAGGGCAACGCCGACCGAGACGCCGATGGTCACCGAGGTGTCGTCGATGGTGAAGGGCCTCGTCAGCGCCTCGACCACATTGGAAGCGACCTTGGCGGCGTTGTCGGCTGCCTGGATGGGGTCCACCACGATCACGAACTCGTCCCCGCCCAGCCGGGCCAGCATGTCCTCGGCGCGCAGGTTGGCCTGCAGCCGCTCGCCCACGGCCCGCAGCAGCGTATCGCCAGCCTGGTGGCCGAGGGTATCGTTGACCTCCTTGAAACGGTCCAGGTCCATGAACAGCACGGCCAGCTGCCGGCCGGCGAGGCGTGACCGACGCATGGCCTCGTCCAGGTGCTGTTCCAGCCGGGCGCGGTTGGGCAGGCCGGTCAGCTCATCATGAAATGCCTGGTGGCGCACCACTTCCTCGGCGGCCTTCTGCGCGGTGACGTCGTTGAAGATATGGATATAGCGCAGGGTGTCGCCATCGCCGTTGCGCACGGCACTGACGGTCTGCAGCGCCACCAGCAGGTCCCCGTTGGCGCAGCGGTAGCGAACCTCGCCCTGCCAGCTGCCGTGTTGCTCCAGCGCCTGCAGGCCATCGCGAAGTGCCGGGCTCTCGGTGTGCCACTCCAGAAGGGCTGTGATCGGCCGCCCGATCAGCGCCTCGGTGGAATAGCCCAGGTGGCGGGCAAAGACCGGATTGGCATCGATGATGGCATGGTCCGGGCTGGTGATGGCGATCGCCTCGTGAGCGTTGCGAAAGACGCTGGCGGCCAGGCGAAGCTTCTGTTCCGAGCTTTCCAGCTCGCGGGCCTGCCGGTCCACGCGGGCCAGCAGGGGGTGCAGGGCACGGCTGACGCCCCAGCTGCCCGCCAGCGCCAGCAGCAGAATGGCCAGTCCCGGCCACAGCAGCAGCTGCAGGGCCTGGTCCCGGAAGCGGTTCGACGGGACTTCCACCAGCAGCTCCCAGCCCTGCTCGCCCAGCGACACTTCGAGGGGGACACGTGTGACGTCTTCATCGGGGGCGGACGAGTCGAGCCGTCCCAGGGACAGGCCGCCGTTTTCCAGCGCAAGCTCCTGCTGGCCGCGGCTCGTGCGCAGACGTACCTTGATATCGCTGCCGAAGCGTCGCGTGCCGCTCAGCAGCTCCAGCAGGGTGTCGGTATGAAAGAACACCAGGTCACGGCCGATCTGCTTGCCCTGGTCGTCGAGGATGGGCGCACAGCCCTGAACCAGCATCTCTCCCGGGTCGAGCAGGTAGAATCGGCAGGGGTAGCCCTGCGGTGACTCTCCCGGCTCGGGTTCCGGTGGCACCGTGCCGAGTCGGGCGATGGTTTCCCCGTCGGGGCCCTGGCGGAGCATGCCGGCGATCTGTGGCGCCTGTCGCAGGGAGTCCCCCAGGCGCGGGGTGGTGAAGGCCGACACCGTTTCCCGGGAGATCTCGCCACGGGTATAGGCCGCCAGCCGGCGGCGAATCTCGGTGCGGCTGGCAAGCTGGCGGGTAATGTCCTGGTAGCGCTTGAACTGATGGTGAAGGGCTTCCGCCTGGGACTCGAGGCTGAGCTGATGAATGTGCTCGATGCCGCTGCGCGCCACGTGATAGAAGGGCAGTGCCGTGATCAGCCCGGCCAGCAGGGCCGTCGCCAGGATGCCCAGCGCGGCCAGCGACCGGATGCGCAGATGCAGGCGCCGTATGTAGCGCGACGAGGGAGAAGGCATGGCTGTGGGCTTGGGTGTCGGGTCGGGCGTGCCCGGCGGGCTGGGGCAGTCGACCGTGGGAATTTTGGCAAGGATACAGGGCGCGCGGCCTCGCGGACACCGGGGGAGTCTACAAGGGTGTCAACGAAGCGCCCCACCCGACGAACGGGTGGGGCGGGGGCAGGCGTCAGGCCGAGAGGGCGTCGGCCTTGACGTGTTGCGGGCGGAAGCTGCGGCCGCGCAGCCGCTCGTGGTCCGGGGCGTTCTCGATCAGCACCTCGAGGGTCTCGCGGGCGCGATCGCGCATCTCGAGGCCCAGGTAGCCCTCCACCATTGTCGCCAGGGCGTCATGGGTGGCCTCGGCCTGCGGATAGTTCTCGATCACCCAGCGGCCGCGCTCCACGGCGGCCAGGTAGGCCCCCTTGCGCAGGTAGAAGTCGGCCACGTGCAGCTCGTGACGGGCCAGCAGGTTGCGCAGGTAGGCGATGCGCTGCTGCGCGTCCGGGGCGTACTGGCTGTCCGGATACCGCTGGATCAGTTCGCGGAAGTCGGAATAGGCGTCGCGGGTGGCGCCGAGGTCGCGCTTGGAAATGTCGATCAGGCGCAGCCGCTCCAGGCTGAAGCGTCCTGCCTGCCAGGCGGCCAGACCCCGCATGTAGTAGGCGTAGTCCACCTGAGGGTGGTCCGGGTGCAGGCGAATGAAGCGGCTGGCGGCGGCGCGGGCACCCTCCCAGTCATCGCTCTCGTAGTAGGCGTAGATCAGCTCCAGCTGGGCCTGCTGGGCATGCTCGCCGAACGGGAAGCGGGTGTCGATGGCCTCGAGCCGGTTGATGGCAGTGGTGTAGCGGGCATCCTCCAGGGCCTCGCGGCCCTCCTGGTAGAGCTGGCGTTCGGCGACGCCCTCGAGCTCATCTTCCTCTTCGGAACCAGTGCTGGCACAGCCGGCCAGGATGACCCCGGCGAGCAGCAGGGACGCCAGGCGAGCGGGGAAGGTGATAACGCGCATCGTGATCCTCGTGTCTAACAACCCGGACGGCCGTGATAGAATCGGCCAGTATCTGCCCACTATAAAGCACCTGGCAGCGAAACGCAGTCATCGCGCCCGGTGCGCAAAGAGTCCTGTTCCGACCCATGTCCCAGACCCTCGAAGCACAGCAACGCGTTCCCGAGCGCATGGCGGGCCTGCGCCTCGACCAGGCCGCCGCCGAACTCTTCGCCGATTTTTCCCGGGAACGCCTCAAGGCCTGGATCAAGAGCGGGGCCCTGACCCTGGATGGCCGGCCGGCCAAGCCCAGGGACAAGATCCACGGTGGCGAGACCCTGGCGCTGGCCGCCGAGATCGAAGACGACACCCGCTTCGAGCCCGAGGACATCCCCCTGACGGTGGTCTACGAGGATGACGAGGTGCTGGTGATCGACAAGCCGCCGGGCCTGGTGGTGCATCCCGCTGCCGGCAACCCCGACGGTACCCTGCTCAATGCCCTGCTGCACCACGACCCGGCCCTGGCGTCCATTCCCCGGGCGGGCATCGTGCACCGCCTGGACAAGGACACCAGCGGGCTGATGGTGGTGGCCAGGACCCTGGGTGCCCAGACGGCACTGGTCGAGCAGCTCCAGGCACGCACGGTCTCGCGGGAGTACGATGCCGTGGTGGTCGGCGTGATGACGGCCGGTGGCACCGTGGATGCCCCCATCGGCCGCCACCCGCGCGACCGCAAGCGCCAGGCCGTCAACGCCTCGGGCAAGCCGGCGGTGACCCACTACCGGGTGGTCGAGCGCTTCCGCGCCCATACCCATGTGCGCTGCAAGCTCGAGACCGGCCGCACCCACCAGATCCGGGTGCACCTGGCGCACCTGCGTTATCCGCTGATCGGCGACCCGGTCTACGGTGGTCGCCTGAAGCTGCCCGCCGGCGCCGGCGAGTCGCTCAAGGCCATCCTGCGCGATTTCCCGCGCCAGGCGCTGCATGCGCGCAAGCTCGCCTTCGTGCATCCGGTCAGCGGTGCACGGATGACCTTCCGCGCGCCCCTGCCGGATAACCTGTTGATGCTGCTCGACTATCTGCGTGAAGACGGTGAGACCATGCGTTAAGGACCCCTGATGAGCGATACCTTCGACCTGCGCCCGACTCCGATCCTGCCCGACTGGCCGGCGCCGGAGAGCGTGGGCGCCTTCGTCACCACCCGCGAGACCGGCCCCAGCCAGGGGCCCTTCGCCGCCTTCAACCCGGCCGAGGGCCTGGGCGACAATCCGGAGCACGTAGCGCTGTGCCGGCGTCAGCTGGAGAAGGAGGTCGGCGACGACCGCCCGCTGCTGTGGCTCGACCAGGTGCACGGGGCCCGGGTCCAGCAGGCCTACAGCGCGGCCCGCCCCCAGGCGGATGCCGCCGTGGCCACCAATCGCGACTATGCCTGCGTGGTCCTCACCGCCGACTGCCTGCCGGTGTTCCTCTGCGACCGTCGCGGTGAACGGGTGGCGGTGGCCCATGCCGGCTGGCGCGGGCTGGCCGGTGGCGTGATCGAGGCCACCGTGGGGGCGATGGGGCTGCCGCCGGACGAGCTGATGGCCTGGCTGGGTCCGGCCATCTCCAACGCCCAGTTCGAGGTCGGCCCCGAAGTACAGCAGGCCTTCGTCGGCGTACATCCCGAAGCCGAGGCGGCCTTCGATCCCAGCCCCTACCGGCTCGGCCACTACATGGCCGACCTCTACAAGCTGGCCCGCCTGCGCCTCGAGCGCCTGGGCGTGGCCCATATCAGCGGCGGCCACTTCTGTACCGCCTGCGAGCCGCGTTTCTACTCCTATCGCCGCGACGACGGCACGACGGGACGAATGGCCAGTGTGATCTGGCTGCGCTAGCCCGGCTCCGCCGGGCTAGCGCAGCCAGAAGCTGGAAGAGCGGCGCTTCGCGCCTGGAAGCTTGAAGCTGGAAGAAAAACCTCCCCGGCTTCGCCGGGAGGTGGACCGAGAGCTTGAAGCCATCAGCTGAAAGCTTGAAGAATAAGCTTGATCCAGGCGGTGGGGGGCTCATGCTGCCTTCCAGCTTCCAGCTTCCAGCTTCCAGCTTCCAGCTTCCAGCTTCCAGCTTCCAGCTTCCAGCTTCCAGCTTTGATCTGCATCAACTCCCCGCGCGGTTTCCGGCGGCCGCCGACTTGAAAGCGGCCCATCCTGACTCCATTGAGTGTGTCAAGACACATTGACAGGGCCAAACGGTGCGTCCGACCGCGCCGTCACCTCGATGGAGGAACAATTCATGCGATTCGACAAGTTCACCGCCAAGCTGCAGACCGCCGTGGCCGATGCCCAGTCCCTGGCCGTGGGCCGCGGCCACAACCAGCTGGAGCCGGGCCATCTGCTGCTGGCGCTGCTGGACGCCACCGACACCGGCGTGAAGGCGCTGGTGCAGAAGGCCGGCGGCGATGCCGCGCGGCTGCGCGATGGCCTCACGGGCCACCTCGACGACCTGCCCCAGGTCGCCAGCTTCGATGGCGAGGTGCAGCCCTCGCGCGACCTGATCAAGCTGTTCAACCTCACCGACCGCGAGGCCCAGAAGCGCGGTGACCAGTACATCGCCAGCGAACTGGTGCTGCTGGCCGCGCTGGAGATGGGCCATGCGGTGACCAAGCTGCTCACCCAGGCCGGGGTGACCCGAAAGGCGCTGGAGAGCGCCGTCGACGGCGTGCGCGGCGGCGAGAAGGTCGACGACCCCAACGCCGAGGATCAGCGCGAAGCGCTGGAGAAGTACACCCTGGACCTCAACGAGCGCGCTGCCAGCGGCAAGATCGACCCGGTGATCGGTCGCGACGACGAGATCCGCCGCACCATCCAGGTGCTGCAGCGGCGCACCAAGAACAACCCGGTGCTGATCGGCGAGCCCGGCGTGGGCAAGACCGCCATCGTCGAGGGCCTGGCCCAGCGCATCGTCGACGGCGAAGTGCCCGAAGGCCTCAAGGACAAGCGCGTGCTCTCGCTGGACATGGGCGCGCTGCTGGCCGGGGCCAAGTTCCGCGGCGAGTTCGAGGAGCGCCTCAAGTCGGTGCTCAAGGAGCTGGCCCAGGAGGAGGGCCGGGTGATCCTGTTCATCGACGAGCTGCATACCATGGTCGGGGCCGGCAAGGCCGAGGGCTCCATGGATGCCGGCAACATGCTCAAGCCCGCCCTGGCGCGTGGTGAGCTGCATTGCGTGGGCGCCACCACCCTCGACGAGTACCGCAAGTACATCGAGAAGGACGCCGCCCTGGAGCGCCGCTTCCAGAAGGTGCTGGTGGACGAGCCTACCGAAGAGGACACCGTGGCGATCCTGCGCGGCCTCAAGGAGCGCTACGAGGTGCATCACAAGGTCGATATCACCGACGGCGCGATCATCGCCGCGGCCAAGCTCTCGACCCGCTACATCACCGATCGCCAGCTGCCCGACAAGGCCATCGACCTGATCGACGAGGCCTCCTCGCGCATCCGCATGGAGCTCGACTCCAAGCCCGAGGAGATGGACCGCCTCGACCGTCGGCTGATCCAGCTGAAGATGGAGCGCGAGCACCTCAAGAAGGAGACCGACGAGGCCTCGAAGAAGCGCCTCGAGAGCCTGCAGGAGCAGATCGATGACCTGGAGCGCGAGTACGCCGATCTCGACGAGGTCTGGAAGGCCGAGAAGGCCAGCATCCAGGGCGCGGGGCAGTTCAAGGAGGAGCTCGACAAGGCCCGTATCGAGCTGGAGCAGGCGCGTCGCCAGGGCGACCTGGGGCGGATGTCCGAGATCCAGTACGGGGTGATTCCCGACCTGGAGAAGAAGATCGCCGAGGCCAGCGAGGCCGAGGCCGACACCTCCAAGCACACCCTGCTGCGCTCCAGCGTCACCGAGGAGGAGATCGCCGAGGTGGTCTCGCGCTGGACCGGCATCCCCGTGGCCAAGATGCTCGAGGGCGAGCGCGACAAGCTGCTGCGCATGGAAGAGGCGCTGCACGAGCGGGTCATCGGCCAGGACGAAGCGGTGACAGCCGTAGCCAACGCCGTGCGCCGCTCGCGGGCTGGCCTGGCCGACCCCAACCGCCCCAACGGCTCCTTCCTGTTCCTCGGTCCCACCGGCGTGGGCAAGACGGAGCTGTGCAAGTCGCTGGCCAGCTTCCTCTTCGATACCGAGGAGGCGATGGTGCGCATCGACATGTCGGAGTTCATGGAGAAGCACTCCGTGGCGCGGCTGATCGGCGCGCCTCCCGGCTACGTCGGCTACGAGGAGGGTGGCTACCTGACCGAAGCCGTGCGCCGCAAGCCCTACTCGGTGCTGCTGCTCGACGAGGTGGAGAAGGCCCACGCCGATGTCTTCAACATCCTGCTGCAGGTGCTCGAGGATGGCCGCCTGACCGATGGCCAGGGGCGCACCGTGGACTTCCGCAACACCGTGATCGTGATGACCTCCAACATGGGCTCGGACATCATCCAGCGCATGGGCGGCGACGACAGCGGTGACGTGGACAAGGACTATGCGCAGATGAAGGAGATGGTGATGGCGGTGGTCGGCGACCACTTCCGTCCCGAACTGATCAACCGCATCGACGAGGTGGTGGTCTTCCATGCCCTCGGCCAGGCGCAGATCCAGGCCATCGCGGAGATCCAGCTCGACCGCCTGCGCGGACGACTGGCCGAGCACGAGCTGCGCCTCGAGGTCAGCGAGGCCGCCATGGCGCTGCTGGCCGAGGCGGGCTTCGACCCGGTCTACGGGGCACGGCCCCTCAAGCGGGCGATCCAGAGTCGTATCGAGAACCCGCTGGCCCAGGATCTGCTGGGCGGCAAGTTCTCGCCGGGCGACGTCATCCATGTGGAGGCGGAAGGCAACCAGCTGGTGTTCCAGAGCTGACGCGGCACGCCGCAAAGCACCGTTACACTAAGTTACGCAGAATTACCATGCCGCCCGAACGACCGGGCGGCATCGGGCTAGACTGATACCAGGTTGCGTCCTGTAACCCCTTGCCCGTCCCTCCTCGTTGAGTGGGCGGGCTTTTTTTGGTGCTTCGCACTTTGGCGTGAAAGAGGCGAAGGATCCAG
>JBNJIL010000021.1:0-45497 GCA_051749325.1 Pseudomonadota bacterium
TGGAAGCTGGAAGCTGGAAGCTGGAAGCTGGAAGCTGGAAGCTGGAAGCTGGAAGGCAGCATGAGACCCACACCGCCTGGGTCAAGCTTTTTCTTCAAGCTTCCAGCTTATGGCTTCAAGCTCCCGGCGCAGCCGGGCTCTTCCAGCTTCCAGGCGCGAAGCGCCGCTCTTCAAACTTCAAGCTCCCGGCGCAGCCGGGTCACAGATCCATCATCTCGTCGACGCGATCGACCAGCTTGAAGATGCCGGTGGCGGCCTCGCTGATGCGCGTGGCCAGCATGTAGGCCGGGGTCGTCACCACACGGTTCTCGAAATCCACCACGATGTCCTCGACCCCGCAGCTGCGGTGCAGGCCTCCCATGGCACTGATCGCACCCGCGACGCCCGGGTCATGTCCCACGGTCACGGCGATGCCGGGGCCAAGCAGGCGCGGCACCAGCACCGGACTGATGCACATCAGGCCGATCGGCTTGCGCGCCTCATGAAACCCGGCCAGTGCGTCGGTGAGCTCACCGAGCACCTGCATGCCATCCCCCGCCTCGGCAAAGGTCGAGAGGTTCCTGGCGACACCGAAACCGCCGGGGAGAATGACGGCATCGAAGTCGTCGGCCTCGAGCTCGGCGAGGGGCGAGACCTCGCCGCGGGCCAGACGTGCCGACTCCGTCAGCACATTGCGATGCTCGTCCTCGACCATCTCGCCGCAACGATGATCGACGACCTGATGCTGCTCGATATCGGGGGCGAAGCAGCGATAGCCCAGGCCCAGCTGGTCGAGGCGCAGCAGGGTCAGGGTGGTCTCATGGATCTCGGCACCGTCCTGCATCCCGCATCCCGAGAGGATGACCGCCACCTGTTTGCTCATGCCATTCTCCTTGAAGGTAGGCGCCTGCCGAAGCCAGGCCCTGGAATCCGCGAGCCTTCACTTTAGAGAGTCGGCCCGGGCGGGACAAGGTACGGCTTTCGACGCCAGGCGACACTGATATACTCGAGGCATTCGACACCGTCTGTCATCAAGCTGTCATCCTGCATTGCCAGGATGACGGGACGGCGGTCCCGCCCCCTATCCGGAGAGACGCCTTGAGTTTCATGACCACCCGCCAGTTTCCGTCCTCACGCCTGCGCCGCATGCGCCGCGACGACTTCTCGCGCCGCCTGATGCGCGAACATGCCCTGACCGCCGCCGACCTGATCTGGCCGGTCTTCGTGCTCAAGGGCGAGGGGCAACGCGAGGCGGTGCCCTCGATGCCGGGCGTGGAACGATTGTCACTGGACCTGCTGATCGAGGAGGCCCGCGAGGCCGTCACACTCGGCATCCCGGCCATCGCCCTGTTCCCGGTGGTGGGCACGGAACTGAAGAGCGAACTGGCCGAGGAGGCCTACAATGCGGCAGGCCTCGTCCAGCGCAGCGTGCGCGCCCTCAAGGAAGCGCTCCCCGAGCTGGGCATCATCACCGACGTGGCGCTCGATCCCTATACCCGCCATGGCCAGGACGGCATCCTCGACGGGGCGGGCTATGTCCACAACGACCGCACCGTGGAGACCCTGCTCAAGCAGGCACTCTCTCATGCCGAGGCCGGCGCCGATGTGGTGGCCCCCTCTGACATGATGGACGGGCGTATCGGCGCGATCCGCCAGGTGCTGGAGCAGGAGCAGCTGGTCAATACCCGGATCATGGCCTACAGCGCCAAGTACGCTTCGCGCTACTACGGCCCCTTCCGCGATGCCGTGGGCTCGGCCGGCAACCTGGGCCGCGCCGACAAGACCACCTACCAGATGGACCCGGCCAACGGCGACGAGGCGCTGCACGAGGTGGCCCTGGACCTGGCCGAGGGCGCCGACATGGTGATGATCAAGCCCGGCATGCCCTACCTGGACGTGGTGCGCCGCGTGAAGGACGAGCTCAGGGTGCCCACCTTCGCCTACCAGGTGAGCGGCGAGTATGCCATGCACATGGCCGCCTTCGAGAACGGCTGGCTGGAGGCTGACACGGTCATCCTCGAGTCGCTGCTCTGTTTCAAGCGGGCCGGTGCCGATGGCGTGCTGACCTACTTCGCCAAGCGAGCGGCCCGACTGCTCGCAACGACCTAACCGAGGGGAGGGACTGCGCCCTTCCGACCGACGACAGGGAGACTCCATGGAAGAGACACGCGGTCCCGACCGGCAACCCGACGCGCCCACCGCGGCAGGTAACGGCGAGCGCCCGGAGCCTCCCGCCCCACGGCTGAACCAGACCCGCACCGGGATCAAGCCCAAGGCACTCCCGGGCCCGGAAGCCGATCTGGAAGACCCGGGGCTCTACTTCAATCGCGAACTCTCCCACCTGCAGTTCAACGTCCGGGTACTGGAACAGGCCCTGGATGAAGCCCATCCGCTCCTCAACCGGCTGATGTTCCTGCTGATCTTCTCGTCCAACATGGACGAGTTCTTCGAGATCCGCGTGGCCGGCCTCAAGAACCAGGTGCTGCTCGGCGACGACACCAGCGGCGCCGACGGGCGCTCCCCCCGTTCGGTCCTGGCCGAGATCGCCCAGATCGCCCATGAGCAGGTGGCGCGCCAGTACCAGATCCTCAACGAGGTCCTGATACCGGCACTGGAGGCACAAGGGCTGCGCTTCCGACGCCGTGGAGACTGGTCCGAGGCCCAGCGCGCCTGGGTGCGCGACTACTTCGAGACCGAGATCATGCCGGTGATCAGCCCCATCGGCCTGGACCCTTCGCACCCCTTTCCACGCCTGGTCAACAAGAGCCTCAACTTCATCGTTCAGCTGGAGGGCAAGGATGCCTTCGGTCGCGAGGGCGGCCTGGCCATTCTGCCGGCACCGCGCTCGCTACCCCGCGTGATCGCCCTGCCCGAATCGCTCTGCGAGCCGGGCTTCAACGAGTACGTCTTCCTCTCCTCGATGATCCATGCCCATGCCGAGGAGGTCTTCCCCGGCATGTCGGTCCTGGGCTGCTACCAGTTCCGGCTGACGCGCAATGCCGATCTCTCCGTGGACCCCGAGGAGGTCTCCGACCTTGCCTCGGCACTGCGCGGCGAACTGCTGTCACGACGCTACGGCAGCGGTGTCCGGCTGGAAGTGGCCGATAACTGCCCCGACGAGCTGACCGAATTCCTCCTCAAGCAGTTCCAGCTCGAGGAAGCGGACCTCTTCCGGGTCAACGGTCCGGTGAACCTGACCCGCATGATGTCGGTACTCGGCGACGTGGAGCGCCCCGAGCTGCTTTACCGCTTCTTCACCCCCGGCCTGCCCAAGGCGCTGCGCAAGACCGACAGCGTACTGACCGCCATTGCCGACGAGGACATCCTGCTCCACCACCCCTTCCAGTCCTTCTCGCCGGTGGAGGAGATGCTAGGCGAGGCCGCCCGGGACCCGGACGTGCTGGCCATCAAGCAGACCCTCTACCGCACCGGCGCCGACTCGCCCATCGTCAACGCCCTGGTCGAGGCTGCCGGCAACGGCAAGGAAGTCACGGTGGTGATCGAGCTGCGGGCACGCTTCGACGAGGCCGACAATCTGGCGCTGGCCTCGCGCCTTCAGGAAGCCGGGGCCATCGTCATCTACGGGGTGATGGCCTACAAGACCCATGCCAAGATGATGCACATCGTGCGTCGTGAACGGGGCAGGCTGCGCCACTATGCCCACCTGGGCACCGGCAACTACCATTCGCGGACCGCCAAGCTCTACACGGACTACAGCCTGCTGACGGCCGACCCCGTGCTCTGCGCCGACGTGCACAAGGTCTTCCAGCAGCTGTCGGGGATGGGCCGGGCTCGCCATATCGAGCAATTGCTGCATGCCCCCTTCACCCTGCATGAACAGATGGTGGCCAAGATCGACCGGGAGGCCGAGCACGCCCGCAAGGGCAAGCGCGCCCACCTGATCATCAAGTGCAACTCGCTGACCGAACCGAAGCTGATCCAGGCCCTCTACCGGGCATCGCGGGCCGGCGTGGAGTGCGACCTGATCATCCGCGGCATGTGCTGCCTGCGCCCGGGCATCCCCGGGATCTCCGAGAACATCCGAGTACGCTCGATCATCGGGCGTTTCCTGGAACACACCCGGGTATTCCACTTTCACAACGACGGCAAGTCGGAGACCTGGGGCTCCAGCGCCGATTTCATGGCGCGCAACATGTTCCATCGGGTGGAGACTTGCTTCCCGCTGCTGGACAAGAAGCTGGCCGCGCGCGTCCGCAAGGACCTGGAGACCTACCTGGTGGACAACTGCCAGAGCTGGCTGCTGCGCAGCGACGGCCTCTACGTCAAGCAGGAGCCGGGTAGCGCCGCCCCGATCAGCGCCCAGGAGACCCTGCTCTTCGCCTACGCCGCCAGGGCCTGACCGAGCGCCGGGCTTCGCTCGGCGCTGGAAGCTGGAACCCCGCATGAGGTGGCCCCTCCATGGACACAACACCCCGCCACCGTGGTGGCGGGGTGTTGTGTCTTCCAGCTTCAGGCTTTCTTACACGGCGATGGGACCACCGTCCTGCTTCTGGATCACCACGGTGGCAGCCCGCGGACGCACCTGTCCGGAGGCGGCCTGAGTGGCATCGTCACTCACCGGCCAGTTCCCCGGATGCTGAATGTTGATGAATAGCGCCGTGCGATCCGGCGTGGCAAAGATGCCGGTCACCTCACAGCCATTGGGTCCCACGGCAAAGCGCTTGAGATGCTGCTGAGTCTCGCGATTGACCACGGCATCATCACTACCAGCATCCAGCGCTGCGGGCACCACCGCCAGCAGCTGGTCATTGGTGTACTCTGCCACGGGGTCGTAGCCGTTGTCGGTCTGTATCCACAGGATACCTTCACCGTTGCCGCGGTCGTCGTACCACAGGCCATCGGGACTGGCGAACTGGTTCGACTCGGTCAGCCCGGAACGGTTGTCGGGCCCTGTCGCCGCCCCACCGAACACGAAGATCTCCCAGGCAAAGCGCATGCCGTCGCTTGTCTCGCGCCAGCGAATGATGTGTCCCGCCTCGTTATCCGCCCTGGGGTTGGCAGCATTGACCGGTGCCGTGGCAAGGCCGACGCCGGCCTGACCGATGCTGTCGCCGTCATTGGTAAAGGTCGGCTCGCTGCCGGCCGCGGTGCGCTTGCTGTTGTTGGTCAGCGTGATGTAGACCTCGCCCGAGGCGGGATCGACGCTGGCCCACTCCGGACGATCCATGGGCGTGGCGCCCATCAGGTCGGCGGCATCGCAGGTATTGACGAGGATCCCGGCCAGATCATCGGAAGCCAGGCCCAGGGCCTCGTGGAGACGGCGGCCATCGCGGGTCGTCGCCTGCGGGGTCAATGCCAGCCACTCGCCACTGCCATCGGCATCGAAGCGGGCGGCATAGAGCACACCATCGTCCAGATACTTGGCGCCGACCGCCAGCCGATCGTAGGTTTCCCCGGGGCGGTTGGCATCGGCCGGATCCCAGGCGGTGGCGGAGACGAACTTGTAGATGTACTCGTTGCGGGCATCGTGACCGGAGTAGAAGACCACCGGCTTACCGGGCTCGAGCTTGCCGAGCCAGCACCCCTCGTGGCGGAAGCGGCCGAGGGCGGTGCGCTTCACGGCGCGGCGACCGCCGTCGTAGGGGTCGATCTCCACCTGATAGCCAAAGGTGCGCGCCTCATTGCGATAGTCCTCGCGGGCATCGGCGCCGCGCGGCGTGATATCGAAGCGCGCGAACTCATCATCCTGCTCGGAGGGATCGCCCGCCGAGGTCTCCCAGCCGTAGCGGCCGCGCTCGGTGGGAATGCCGATGCGGGCGTCGTCACGGAAGCGCTCTCCGGTATTGACGAAGATGTTCGGCCAGTTCTCCTCGCACGCCAGGTAGGTGCCCCAGGGGGTAACGCCATGGCCGCAGTTGTTGTTGGTACCGCGGGTGTGCTTGCCCTGTGGAGAAAAGCGCGTGCGCACGTAATCACTGCCCGCCACGGGGCCGGCGAGGTCAATCTCGGTAGCCGTGGTGATACGGCGGTTATAGGGCGAGTTACGCACATGACGCCATTGCCCGTCGCTACCCCTGGCCACTTCCACCAGCGTCACGCCGTGGGCATTGATCTCGGTGCGCGACTCCTCGGCCGGGCGAGCGCCCTCCTTGGCGTTGGTCGGGCCACCTTGCGGGGCCCACAGCGCCTGCTGATCGATGTACTCGTTGTTCACCGCGAGCACGAAGTGCTCGGAGGCGCTCCCCTCGTCAAGCGCGAAACCGTGCATGCCATCGTGGTGCATGCCCATGCTGTTGGCTTGCGTCGACGCGTCCATGCCGAGGGCATCATCCCAGTCAGCGGCCACATCGTTCAGCGGCGTGCCCCACGGCACCAGCACCTGGGCGGTATAGCCCGGCGGTACCACCACGGCGTCGGTACGTGACCCGGCGACCGACTCGAAGGCCAGGCTCAGCGGCGACTTCCGCATGCCGTTGGCCGCCAGCGACTGGGCGGCGCTGCCGAAGCCCAGCATGGAGGCAGCAGCCAGGCCCAGCCCGCCGCGCATCACGCTGCGACGGGAAACGTGACGCTCGAGAACGGAAGTGAAGGGCTCGTTGGTGCCGGGGTTGAGGACGCGATGATCCTCGATTTCCTTGCTCATGTGACTGTCCTCGTCGGGTGGGTGGAGGGGTCGGATCCCCTCCGGGACGAAGTCAGGTTAGGCGAGCAAGGTGACCGCAAGATGACGCAGGGCAAGGATGACTCGGCATCCATGCCGGTTCCGAGGGCTCACCCCTTGCGGAAGGCGGCCAGGTCATGGGGGTCGAGGCCCTCGACGCGCTCGGGCAGGCCGCGCTTGCGCCGGGCGGCCTGGACCACTTCACGCTCGGCAAGCAGTTCGGCATCGTCGTCCAGGGTTCGGCCGTTGAGCTCGGCGAGCTGAGCCATGCCCTGGTGATAGAAGGCGAGCACCGCCAGCGCCGTGTCGTTGTCCTCGGCCATGCCGCGACGCAGCGCCGGCAGGTAGCCGCTGACCCGGGAAAGGTGATGCTTGAGCTGCCAGACATAACGCATCTCGGTCATCCAGGGCCTCTCGCGCAGCACGGCGAAGACCAGACTGGTCGCCCCAAGTCCCAGCAGCACGCCCAGCACGTTGAGCCAGAAGCCGCCATCGAAGGCGGTCTGCAGCAGCTGGACGAATACCAGCCCGAAGACGATCAGCTGGCCGGCCATGGCCAGACTGATCAGCTTGGCCTTGCGGCGATAGGTCTCGGGGTCGTGGTCCTCGAACTTGAAGGTCATCTGTGCGTCCTGGGTGGCGAGTCAGCAATCGGGACTGATTATCCCGACATCGCCATCCGGGGTACAGGGCTAGCGAAGTCGCTCGGCGGCCGTGAGCAGCAGCTGCTCGGTGGTCTCCCAGCCGAGGCAGGCGTCGGTGACCGAGACCCCATGGCGAAGCCGGCCCGGCTGCAGCGGCTGCTTGCCCTCGTGGAGGTGGCTCTCGAGCATCAAGCCGGCCAGCGCCGTCTCGCCGGCCCGGCGCTGGGCCAGCACGTCGAGCAGCACCTCGCTCTGGCGGCGGTGGTCCTTGCGCGCGTTGGCATGGCTGCAATCGACCATCAGCCGCGGCGACAGGCCGGCGTCCTCCAGGGCCCGGCGCGCCGCCTTGACGTGGGGCGCCTGGTAGTTGGGCTCGCCATGGCCGCCGCGCAGCACCAGCTGGGTATGGGGATTGCCGGGGGTATCGCGTACCGTCGGGCGCCCCGCTTCATCCAGCCCGAAATGGCTGTGCGGATGCGCTGCGGCGCGCATGGCATCCAGCGCCACGCCGATATCGCCGCTGGTGGCGTTCTTGAAGCCGACTGCCGCCGCGAGACCACTGGCCAGCTCACGGTGCAGCTGCGACTCGGTGGTGCGGGCACCGACCGCCACCCAGGAGAGCAGGTCCTCCAGGTAGGGGGCCAGCATCGGCTGCAGCAGTTCGGTGGCCACCGGCAGGCCCAGCTCGGCCACCTCGCGCATCAGCTGCCGCGACACCTCGAGACCGCGGGCCATGTCGCCACTGCCATCGAGGTCGGGGTCGTAGGCCAGCCCCTTCCAGCCCACGGTGGTGCGCGGCTTCTCGACATAGACGCGCATCACCGGCAGCAACCGATCCTCCACACGCTGAGCCAGTGCGGCGAGGCGGCGAGCATACTCCAGCGCCGCCTGCGGATCGTGAATGGAGCAGGGGCCGACCACGACCAGCAGGCGATCATCACGGCCGGACAGGATATCGCGCACGGCCTGGCGCTGGGCAGCGATCCGGGCCACCAGCGCCGCGGAGAGCGGCAGTTCGCGGCGCAGCTCGCCGGGTGCGGGAAGCGGCCGGGCCGGGCTCGCGGCCGAGCACGGCGTCTCGGTCAGGGGGGCAGCAGCGGCAAGGGAAGCGTTCATGGCGTCATCAACTCCGGATAGCGGTCGTACATCGGGCTTGTCGGGTGCCACCGATCTCGCTACGGCCGGAGGTGGCGGAGTGAGCCGACCGCAGCTCGCTAAATCGCCAATAGCCGTAATAGCCCTCGAGGCCTCGAGCCGGGCGGATGGCGATGGATGCGGTCATGGTCTCTCTCCTTGATGTCATCTCGATGTGGCATGCCGTGAAACGCGAAACCCCCGGGGCGGGTGGCCTTCCGGGGGTTCTGTCGGAGGCGACCCTGGCGGGGCGTGCCTCTCGGCGATGTCGTGTCTGCTGCTCAGGACATGGCCGCCGGCACACCGGTCATAAAATAGCCATACCACCAGAAACCCACACGCACGCTGCCTGCGCCCGCGGAAGCGGCGCTGTGGCGATGCATGCAAGTCGCGTATGGGGTCATGGTCACCTCCCGGACAGTGTCCCTTACATCCTGCCGCATTGCACCGCGGCGGGCAAGCCCATCGCGGGCGGTCAACCGGCAAACAGCTGATACCAGCCGATGGTGGCCGGCAGGCAACTCATGGCCACCAGCACCACCAGCCCCAGTACCACGGAGAGCAGGCCGCTATCGTCCTTGAAGTTCGTGTCGTGTCCCGCCATGTGTCACTCCTCGTCTCGTGTCAGGGTAGGGCCGCATTCTAGCGAAGATGGCCGCATCCGGCACGGCCCCGATGGTCGCAGCCAGGGCTGTCGCAACGCTCAGCGCAGGTGGCGCCCGCCGTCCACCGGCAGGGTCACGCCGGTGACGTAGCGGTTGTCGAGCAGGTAGCGCAGGCTCTGATAGATCACGCCGGGGCCAGGAATCATCTCCATCGCCGACTTGGCACGGGCCTTCTCGGCGTAGGCCTCGTCGTCGCCTTCATTGAGCATGATCATCGCCGGGGCGATGGCGTTGACCTGGATCAGCGGGGCGTACATGGCGGCGAACGACAACGTCAGGTTGTCCAGGCCTGCCTTGGTCGCGGCGTAGGCGGCGTGTTTTCTCGAGCCTTTCCTTGCCACGTAGTCGGTCATGTGCACGATGTCGCGCTGGGGCTCGCTGCATGCCTCGAGCAGCCCCCGGGCATGCAGGTTGATCAGATAGGGCGCGAGCATGTGAATGCGAAACAGCCGCTCGAAAGTCTCGCCGGCCTCGGGGCCGCTCGCATCCGGCGCCCAGGCGCTGGCGTTGTGGACGATGGCCCGCAGCGACGTCGTCTCGGCCTTGAGTCGTTCGAGGAAAGCGAGGATGCCCGCCTCGCTGGCAAAGTCGGCTGGCAGGGTAACGATGCCCCGCTGGCGCAGCGTCTCCAGCTCGGGCCGTTCACGGCGATAGCTGATGATCACCGGGTGGCCGTCGTCACGCAGTCGCTCGGCGCAGTGGCGGCCCAGACGCTGGGCCCCACCGGTAATCAGGACCGGCGCGGCGCTCATGCCCCCTCCTCCCTTACCAGGCTGCCCACGGTGGGCACGATGGGGTCACGTGGCGCATAGGCGAAGACATCCGAGAAGACACGCGAGGCCTCGAGACCCAGCGAGGCCAGCACGTCGACACAGGCATAGACCATGCCCGGCGAGCCGGAAACATGGACATCATGTCCCGAGACGTCATCGAGGGTGGCCGCCAGGGCCTGATCGACACGCCCACGGTGGCCGATGACACGCTCCCCCGTCACCGCCTCCTCGGGCGCGACCTCGGTCACGGCATGAAAGCGGAGATTGGCATGGCCGGCCGCCCACTCCCGGGGCAGGCGCTCCAGATAGAGGTCACGGCGTTCGCGGGCTGCCCACCAGAGATCGATTTCGCGGTCAGGATTCGCACGCAGCGCGGCCTCGACGATCGCCTTCATCTGGGCAAAGCCGGTCCCCGCGGCGACCAGCAGCAGCGGGCGCGTGCTGTCCGGGTCGAGAACGCAGTCACCGCCGGGCAGGCGCAGGGTCAAGCGCTCGGCCACCTGCATCAGCTCGCGCAGGCGGGCGGAGTTCTCCCGCTCGGGCCAGTGCTGAATGTGCAACTCGATGATGCCATCACCGGCATGGGCGTTGGCAATGGAGAACGGCACCCAGGTCTCGTCGTCGAGCCTGAGTTCCAGGTACTGGCCGGGATCATGGGCCACAGCCTCGGGCCGGCCCTCCAGCTGGACGCGGAAGACGTCCGGAGTGAGATCCTCGACCTCGGTGACCAGGCAGGTCAGGGTCCTTGGCGTCATGCATGCCTCGTGCGTTGTCAGGGTGTGTTGTCGGGTAGGTCGATGCCCAGCTCGTTCCAGCGCTCGCTGACGCGCGCCTTGACGGCCTCATCCATGACGATGGGCGTGCCCCATTCGCGATCGGTCTCGCCAGGCCACTTGCTGGTGGCATCCAGGCCCATCTTGGACCCCAGCCCGGCCACGGGAGAGGCAAAGTCCAGGTAATCGATGGGGGTGTTCTCTACCATGACGGTGTCACGGGCCGGATCCATGCGCGTGGTGATGGCCCAGATCACGTCCTTCCAGTCACGGGCACAGACGTCATCGTCGAGCACCACCACGAACTTGGTATACATGAACTGGCGCAGGAAGCTCCATACCCCCATCATCACTCGCTTGGCATGCCCCGGATACTGCTTCTTCATGGTCACTACCGCCATGCGGTAGGAACAGCCCTCCGGGGGCAGGTAGAAGTCGACGATCTCGGGAAACTGGCGCCGCAGGATGGGAACGAACACCTCGTTGAGGGCGAGGCCCAGGACCGCCGGCTCGTCGGGTGGCCGCCCGGTATAGGTGGAGTGGTAGATGGCATTCTCACGCATGGTCATGCGCGTCACCGTGAACACCGGAAACTGGTCGACCTCATTGTAGTAGCCGGTATGATCGCCGTAGGGGCCCTCCGGCGCCATGTCATCGGGATAGATGAAGCCCTCGAGGATGATCTCCGCCGACGCCGGCACCTGCAGGTCGGCATGGCCGCACTTGACCAGTTCGGTTCGCGAGCCGCGCAGCAGCCCGGCAAAGGCGTACTCGGAGAGCGAGTCCGGCACCGGCGTCACCGCACCGAGAATGGTGGCCGGGTCCGCCCCCAGCGCCACCGCTACCGGAAAGGGCTCACCGGGATGCGCCTGCTGGAACTCCTGGAAGTCCAGGGCCCCACCGCGATGGGAGAGCCAGCGCATGATCAAGCGGTTCCTGCCGAGTTTCTGCTGGCGATAGATCCCCAGGTTCTGGCGCTTCTTGTGGGGCCCCCGGGTGATCACCAGCGGCCAGGTGACCAGGGGTGCGGCATCACCCGGCCAGCAGTGCTGGATCGGCAGGCGATCGAGGTCGACCTCGTCCCCCTCATGGACGAGCGCCTGTACCGGTGCCGAACGCACCGTCCGGGGCCCCATGCTCATCACCTGCTTGAAGATGGGCAGCTTGCTCCAGGCATCGCGGAACCCCTTGGGCGGTTCGGGTTCCTTGAGGAAGGCCAGCAGCTCCCCTACCTCCCGCAGTGCAGCGACCGAGTCCTGGCCCATGCCCATGGCCACCCGCTTCGGGGTGCCGAAGAGATTGCCGAGCAGCGGCATGGCATGCCCCTTGACGTTCTCGAACAGCAGGGCAGGCCCCCCGGCGCGCAGGGTACGGTCGCAGATCTCGGTGATCTCGAGGTAGGGGTCCACCTCGGCGGTGATGCGCTGGAGTTCGCCCTGAGCCTCGAGCATCGCGATGAACTCACGCAGGTCCTTATACTTCATTCGGATTTCCCGGTTCCGGAATGGCCAAAGGGGCAGCATAGCATGCCCCTTGAATACGTCTGCTGAATCGCCAGTGGTGGGCGGCGCCAAGGAAAGGTCCCGGAGCCAAAGCAACCAGCCTCAGCGAGGGGCGCAGGGGACAAGCCGTAAGGGAGGTCCTGTGCCATGGGTGAGAAGCACCGCTTCTCACGGGCTGGCCATGGATGGCCAGCACCGGTCCTGCAAGCGGAGCAGGACGCGTAAGCGAAGCAGGGCGTCGGTAGCGTACAGGGAGGTATTCACAGCGCCTCCCTGAAGGCTTGTCGACGGAACAGCCCCGAGCGATCCTGCTATGGGCGATAACGTCACAGAGCAATCAGCGACGCTTCATCGCCTCGAAGAACTCGATGTTCGTCTTGGTATCCTTCAGGCGGTCGATCAGGAACTCGGTGGCCGCGGTGTCCTCCATGGGGTTGAGCAGCTTGCGCAGGATCCACATGCGCTGCATCTCCTCCTCGGAGGCCAGCAGGTCCTCGCGGCGGGTGCCACTGCGGCGGATGTTGATCGCCGGATAGACGCGCTTCTCGGCCAGCTTGCGATCCAGGTGCGCCTCCATGTTGCCGGTGCCCTTGAACTCCTCGAAGATCACCTCGTCCATCTTTGACCCCGTGTCGACCAGCGCCGTGGCGATGATGGTCAGGCTGCCCCCCTCCTCGATGTTGCGCGCCGCGCCGAAGAAGCGCTTGGGCTTCTCCAGGGCGTGGGCGTCGACACCGCCGGTCAGCACCTTGCCGGAACTCGGCACCACGGTGTTGTAGGCGCGCGCCAGCCGGGTGATGGAATCGAGCAGGATCACCACGTCCTTCTTGTGCTCCACCAGGCGCTTGGCCTTCTCGATCACCATCTCGGCGACCTGCACGTGGCGCGCCGGCGGCTCGTCGAAGGTGGAGGCCACCACCTCACCGCGCACGGTACGCGACATCTCGGTCACCTCCTCCGGGCGCTCGTCGATCAGCAGCACGATCAGGTGGCACTCGGGATTGTTGCGCGTGATGGAGGTGGCGATGTTCTGCAGCATCAATGTCTTGCCCGCCTTCGGTGGCGAGACCAGCAGGCCACGCTGCCCCTTGCCGATGGGCGCCACCAGGTCGATGATGCGGGCGGTGAGATCCTCGGTGGAGCCGTTGCCGATCTCCGTGCGCAGCCGCTCCTGGGGGAACAGCGGCGTGAGGTTCTCGAACAGGATCTTGTGCTTGGCGTTCTCCGGCTTGTCGAAGTTGATCTCGCTGACCTTGAGCAGCGCAAAGTAGCGCTCCCCTTCCTTCGGCGGGCGAATCTTGCCGGAAATGGAGTCGCCCTTGCGCAGGTTGAAGCGCCGGATCTGGGAGGGCGAGACATAGATGTCGTCAGGGCCGGCCAGATAGGAGCTGTCGGCACTGCGCAGGAAACCGAAGCCATCCTGCAGGATCTCCAGCACACCATCGCCGAAGATCGGCTCGCCGCTCTTGGCGTGCTTCTTGAGGATGGCGAAGATGATGTCCTGCTTGCGGGAGCGTGCCAGGTTGTCGATGCCCATCTCGCGGGCAGTCTCCAGAAGCTCCGGCACTGGCTTTTGCTTGAGTTCGGTAAGATTCATCGGTGTGTTCAGAATTCGCTCGTGGAAGCCGGGCGGCAGTGCGCCGTGAGGAAAGACAGGAGGCGAGACGAGACGCCCTGTGGATGCGTTCAGAGCCCGGACAGGCTACCTCTCGTCATGCTGCAACGTATGGCCATGGGCGGGCGACCGCACGGAAGGGTTGCCGGGCCGATATCGGAAGCGAGGAAGCAGGTTCATTTCGCCTGACCTGCGGGTCCGGGCCAGGCGGCCGGGATCGCGGGCTGAAGCAGTGGGCTGTCTGACGACTTGGAAACTGACCGTGACGGAATTGCCGTGAGACGGTCGGAAAGCATTCGGAACAGGCGAACAGCTCGATACTAGTCAAGGCAGAAGATGAACGCAAGCCCTGAGACCCACGACAATTGACACGACCGTAAGCGCCCCGCACCCTTGCCCCAGACCGATCCCAAGGAACTGCCATGACCTCGCCACAGGACCCGGCGCCCGTCGCTGCCGACCCGCTCAAGGCTGCCGTGGACGGAGCCCCCACGCGCCTCGCCGCCATCGATCTCGGCTCCAACAGCTTCCACCTGCTGGTCGCCAACTACCAGGACGACCGCCTGCAGGTGGTGGCGCGCCTCGGCGAGAAGGTCCAGCTGGCCGATGGCCTCGACGAGGGCGGCCGGCTCGGCGAGGCATCCATGCAGCGTGCGCTCGACTGCCTGACGCGTTTCGCCCCCTTCCTCGAGGACATCACGCCGGGCCACCTGCGGGTGGTGGGCACCAACGCGCTGCGCGACGCGTCCAACAGCCAGACGCTGATCGAGCGCGCCGAGGCACTGCTCGGCCACCGCATCGAGATCATCGCCGGCCGCGAGGAGGCCCGCCTGATCTACCTGGGGGCGGCCCACGCCCTGGCCGAGGACGGCCGCCGACTGATCGTCGACATCGGCGGCGGCTCCACGGAGTTCATCATCGGCGAACGCTTCGAGCCCCTGGCCCTGGAGAGCCTGCGCATGGGCTGCGTGACCTTCACCCGCCGCTTCTTCGAAGGGGGCGAGATCAGCGAAAAGCGCATGCGCAAGGCGGAGCTCGCTGCCCTGTCGGAACTGGCCAACATCCAGCGCCCCTACCAGCGCCTGGGCTGGGCCGACCCGGTAGGTTCCAGCGGCACCATCAAGGCGGCGGCGGCAGTGATCGCGGCGGCCGGGGATGCGCCCGAGGGAGTGATCACCCGCAGCGGCCTGGCCGCGCTGCGCAAGCGCCTGATCAAGTGCCGCAAGCTCGACAAGGTGGCCATGGAGGGCCTCAAGGCCGACCGCTCTCGCGTCTTCCCTGCCGGCGTGGCGATCCTCGGCGCCATCTTCGAAGCCTTCGACCTGGAACGGATGCGCTATGCCGACGGTGCCCTGCGCGAGGGGGTGCTCTACGACATGGTGGGGCGCAACAGCCCCGAGGACTCACGCCTCAAGACCCTCGACAACCTGGCCCGAAACTATCAGGTAGACGCCAGACAGGCCGACAACGTGGCCACAACCGCCGGCGCCCTGCTCGACCAGGTGCGCGCGACCTGGGCGCTCGACGATGACCAGGCGCGCTTCCTCGAATGGGGCAGCCGCCTGCACGAGATCGGCCTGGCCATCTCCCACAGCCAGTTCCATCGTCACGGCGCCTACTTGCTGGAGTACTCCGACCTGGCCGGCTTCTCGCGGCCGGAACAGCGGCTGCTGGCCTTTCTGGTGCGGGCCCACCGGCGCAAGTTCCCGGTCAAGGAGTGGCAGGCCCTGCCCAGTTCCGAGCGCCACTCTCACGCCCGACTCGCGCGGCTGCTGCGCCTGGCAGTGATACTCAACCACTCCCGCCCCGAGCAGCCCCCGACGATACCGCGGCTCGAGGCCGAGGGCGAGACGCTGACGCTGACGCTGGTCGGCGAGGAGACCCCGGCGCTGCTGCTCAACGACCTGGAGCAGGAGGCGGCCTACCAGCAGGCGGCGGACTTCCCCCTGACGATCCATCACGGCTGACCCAGCCCTCGGCGAGCACCAGCCACGTCCCCTCCAGGGGGTCGAGCACCGCCACCGGCGTATCCTGCGCCCGGACCACCAGCAGTCGCCCGCGCACCCAGGGCGGCACGCCGAACGCCTGCAGCAGCCGCTTGAGGTCGCGACGGCCGCGGCCGGGCAGCTGCAGGCGTTCGCCCCCCTGCCGTGGCGTTACCTGGAAGTGAACCGGTGCTCCATCGGCCCGGTCCAGCGATACCCATGCCTCTCCCAGGGGCGTGCTCAGCGGCGCGTGGCCAGTCCACTCGCCCTGCCAGTCGGCCGGCAGCACGTCAGGGGGCGCCAGCAGATGGAGTCGCCCGCGCCAGACCCTGGCCTCGGCACCGGGCCAGGCCACCTGCACCTCGGCATCCTCACCGGCTCCAAGCTGGGCCAGCAGCGTCTCGAGCCGGCGGGCCGGCGGGCGGGCCAGGCCCAGGCGCTCGCAGCAATGGCGCACCAGCAGGCGCCGTCGAGGCGCAGAGAGCGCCGCAAGGCCCGGCACCGACAGGCATGTCGGCTCGCCCCCCAGGTGCGCGAGGTCATGCTCGGCCAGCTCCGCCAGCAGGCCGTCGCTCTCCGCGGCCAGTGACGCACTGCGGGACAGGGCTTCACCGGCATGGGGCCAGCGGGACGCCAGCAGCGGCATCACGGCATGGCGCAGGAAGTTTCGGCTCAGGCTCTGGTCATCGTTGGAAGGGTCCGTCTCCCAGGCCAGTCCCCGCCGCTGTGCCTCGACCTCGAGGGTCGTCCGCGCGACCTCCAGCAGCGGCCGTTCCAGTCGCCGGCCTCGCCAGTCACGCCGCGCCGCCATCCCGGCCAGGCCGCGCACGCCACTGCCGCGCAGGGCAGCCAGCAGGAAGGTCTCGGCCTGGTCATCCTGATGCTGGGCCAGCCAGAGGGTCTCCCCGGGCGTCACGCGCCGGGCGAAGGCGGCATAGCGCGCTTCACGAGCCGCCCCTTCCACGCCCTGCCCGACGCTCAGGTCGACGCTGACCCGCTCGACGTAGAGTGGCACGCCGAGCCGCGAACAGAGCCGACGAGCGTGTCTCTCGAAACCATCGGCGGCGGACTGCAGGCCATGGTGGACGTGCAGGGCCCGCAGGGGACGCGGATGACGACGACAGGCCTCCGCGGTGAGCGTCAACAGCAGCGAGGAGTCGAGGCCCCCGGAGAGGGCCACCCAGACACAGCGCCCCGGCGGGGTGGCCGCCAGGGCACGATCGACCAGGTATTGAAGGGTCATGGCCGAGGCCACCCTGTCAGGCAGGCGCCCCGTAGCTCATCAGGCGCTCGTAGCGACGCTCCAGCATGTGATCCATGTTCATGGCGGCCAGGCGGTCGAGACTCTCCAGCAGCGACGCCTTGATGCGCTCGGCGGCGGTCACCGGCTGGCGGTGGGCACCGCCCAGGGGTTCGGGAATCAGGGTATCGACCAGCCCCAGCTCCTTGAGGCGTTCGGCGGTGATGCCCATCGCCTGAGCGGCCTCGGCGGCCTTCTCGGCGCTCTTCCAGAGGATGGAGGCACAGCCCTCGGGGGAGATTACCGAGTAGGTGGAATACTGCAGCATGGCCAGTTCGTCGCAGACACCGATGGCCAGTGCCCCGCCGGAACCGCCCTCACCGACCACGGTGGCGACGATCGGCGTCTTGAGGCGCGACATCACCGCCAGGTTATAGGCGATGGCCTCGGACTGGCCGCGCTCCTCGGCGTCGATGCCGGGATAGGCACCCGGCGTGTCGATGAAGGTCAGCACCGGCATCTTGAAGCGCTCGGCCATCTCCATCAGGCGGCAGGCCTTGCGGTAGCCCTCCGGGCGCGGCATGCCGAAATTGCGACGCACCTTCTCGTGGACGTCGCGCCCCTTCTGGTGGCCGATCACCATCACCGGCCGGTCGTCAAGACGCGCCACGCCACCGACGATGGCGGCGTCGTCGGCGAACTTGCGATCGCCGTGCAGCTCGTCGAAGTCGCTGAAGACGTGCTCCAGGTAGTCCAGGGTATAGGGACGCTGGGGATGGCGCGAGAGCTGCGAGACCTGCCAGGGGGTGAGGCCCTTGAAGATCGACTCGGTGAGCTTGCGGCTCTTCTCCTCGAGCCGGCCGATCTCGTCACTGAGGCTGACCTGGCTGTCGTTGCCGACCAGCCGCAGCTCCTCGATCTTGGCCTGGAGTTCAGCGATGGGCTGTTCGAAGTCGAGATAGTTGGGATTCATTGGCGGGAGGCCTTGTGGTGTTTCACCGGCCACCGCTTTGGATGCGGCCGGCGCGTCGAAAAGGGAAAGTGGCTGGCATTATCGCACCCTCAACGCGCCACGCAAGGCGGCATGAAGAGGGGCGAGAAGCGCCGGGGATAACCCGAAAGGGAGGTCCGAGGACCAGGGGTGAGGAGCATTGCTCCGAACGGGCTGGCCATGGATGGCCAGCACCGGTCCTGCAAGCGGAGCGGGACGCGGGAGCGCAGCAGGGCCGAGGTAGCGCTCAGGGAGGGGTTCACAGCGCCTCCCTGAAGGGTTGTCGCCGGGAAAGCTGCGAGCCCGGCACCTTCCCGCGTCAGCGGTACTTGAGTCGCACCCCGTCCTGGCCCTGCACCTCGCGCAGTCCGGTCAGCAGCTCGTCGCTGGGGGTAACGCGCCACTCCTCGGCGAGCTCCAGCCAGCCGGAAGCGTCGGCATTGCGGTAGCGCAGCCGCACCGGCAGACCCTCGACGTTGCAGAACGGCGCGAGGCTGTCGCGCAGGCTCTCCACCAGCCGCCCGTTGAGACGCGCACCGTCCAGGGAGAGTTCCACCGCCTGGCCGAAGCGGCTGCGCGCCTCGACCATCGGCGTGACGTCCTTGCCGCGCAGGCGCAGACCGCCCGAATAGTCGTCGCTGGACACCTCGCCCTCGACGATCATCACCTGGTCGGCCTCGAGGCGACCGCGCAGCTGCTCGAAAAGCTCACCGAACAGCGACGCCTCGATGCGCCCGGTGCGGTCGTCCAGGGTGATGAAGGCCATGGTATCGCCACGCTTGGACTTCATGGTCCGCACGCCGACCACCAGGCCCGCCACCCGCTGGGGCTCCCGGGAGGGCTTGAGATCGCTGATGCGCGTGGAGACGAAGCGGGCAAGCTCCTCCTCGTACTCGTCGATGGGATGACCGGTGAGGTAGAGGCCCAGGGTCTCCTTCTCGCCGGCGAGTCGCTCCTTGTCGCTCCATTCTCGCACCTGGCGATAGTCGGCGTAGGCATCCCCGGCCGACTCGTCGACGAAGGCCTCGCCGAACATGTCCATCATCCCCAGGTTCTGGTTGGTCTGGGTCTGGACTGCCGCCTTCAGGGCGTCCTCGAGCGCCGCGCTGAGCACTGCACGGCTCGGCCCCAGGGTATCCAGGGCACCGGAGCGAATCAGCGCCTCCAGTGTTCGCTTGTTCATGCGCCTGGGATCGACCCGGCGACAGAAGTCGAAGAGGTCCTCGAAAGGTCCCTCGGCTTCACGCGCCTCGACGATGGCTCCGATGGGTCCCTCGCCGACCCCGCGGATCGCCCCCAGGCCGTAGATGACCCGGGCCTGGTCGTCGACGGTGAACCTGTAGCCGCCGACATTGACATCGGGAGGGGTCACCGTCAGCGCGAGGTGCCGGCACTCCTCGATCAGCGGCACCACCTTGTCGAGGTTGTCCATCTCGGTGGACATCACCGCCGCCATAAAGGGGCCTGGATAATGAGCTTTTAACCAAGCCGTTTGATACGAGACCAGCGCATAGGCTGCCGAGTGGGACTTGTTGAAGCCGTAGCCGGCAAACTTCTCCACCAGGTCGAAGATGTTGCCCGCAAGGTCGGCGTCGATATCGTTGGCTGCGCAGCCTTCCAGGAAGCCGGCGCGCTGCTTGGCCATCTCCTCGGGCTTCTTCTTGCCCATGGCACGCCGCAGCATGTCGGCCTGACCCAGCGAGTAGCCCGCCATGACCTGGGCGATCTGCATCACCTGCTCCTGGTAGAGGATGATGCCGTAGGTGGGGGCGAGCACCGGCTCGAGCAGCGCGTGCTGGTAGTCCGGGTGGGGATAGGAGATCTCGGCCCGGCCATGCTTGCGGTTGATGAAGTCATCGACCATCCCCGACTGCAGCGGGCCGGGGCGGAACAGTGCCACCAGGGCGATCATGTCCTCCAGGGAGTCGGGCAGCAGGCGCTTGATCAGCTCCTTCATGCCGCGTGACTCGAGCTGAAAGACCGCGGTGGTCTCGGCCTTCTTGAGCATCTCGAAGGTCGGCACGTCATCCAGCGGGATGGTGTCGATGTCCAGCGGGCCCTGCCCCTCGGTGGCGCGCACCTTGTCGACCATTTCCAGCGCCCAGTCGATGATGGTCAGGGTGCGCAGGCCGAGGAAGTCGAACTTGACCAGCCCCGCCTCCTCGATGTCGTTCTTGTCGAACTGCACCACCAGCCCCGAGCCGTCCTCGTCACAGAGCAGCGGCGAGAAGTCCGTCAGCCGGGTCGGCGCGATCACCACGCCGCCGGCGTGCTTGCCGGTGCCGCGGGTGATGCCCTCGAGTTTCAGGGCCATCTCCCAGATCTCGGCGGCCTCCTCGTCGGCCTCGAGGTACTCCTTGAGTGCCGGCTCCGCCTCGATGGCCTTGGCGAGCGTCATGCCGACCTCGAAGGGGATCAGCTTGGAGAGCTTGTCGCCCAGCGAGTAGGGCTTGCCCTGGGCGCGCGCCACATCGCGCACCACGGCCTTGGCGGCCATGGTGCCGAAGGTGACGATCTGGGACACCGCGTCGCGGCCGTAGCGGTCGGCGACGTAGTCGATCACCCGGTCGCGCTTCTCCATGCAGAAGTCGACGTCGAAGTCGGGCATCGAGACCCGTTCGGGATTGAGAAAGCGCTCGAACAGCAGGTCATAGCCGATGGGGTCGAGGTCGGTGATCTTCTGGGCATAGGCCACCAGCGAGCCGGCACCGGAGCCACGCCCCGGCCCCACCGGAACGTCGTTGTCCTTGGCCCACTGGATGAAGTCCATCACGATCAGGAAGTAGCCGGGAAAGCCCATCTGGATGATGATGTCGAGCTCGAAGTCGAGGCGCTTTCGGTAGCGGGCATCGATCTCGGCGTACTCCGCCCCGTCGCGCGGATAGCGCTCGGCCGGGTAGAGGAAGTCCAGCCGCTCGGTGAGGCCGTCGTGGGAGATCTTGCGAAAGTACTCGTCCTGGGTCATGCCCTCGGGGATCTCGAACTCCGGCAGGAAGATCTCGCCCAGGCGCACCTCCACGTTGCAGCGCGCGGCGATCATCACGCTGTTCTCCAGCGCCTCGGGGATGTCCGAGAAGAGCTCGGCCATTTCCGCGGGGCTCTTGAGGTACTGCTCCTCGGTATAGCGCCGTTCACGGCGCTTGTCGTCCAGCGCCTTGCCCTCGCCAATGGCGACGCGGGTTTCATGGGCCCAGAAGTCCTCGCGCTCGAGAAAGCGCACGTCGTTGGTCGCCACCACCGGGGTCCCGGTCTCGACGGCAAGATCCACCGAGAGGTGCACACACTCCTCCTCCAGTGGCCGGCCGGTGCGGGTCAGCTCGAGATAGAAGCGCCCCGGAAAGGCGGCGTTCCACTCCTCCAGCAGGGCGCGGGCCTCGTCATGGTGGTCACTCAACAGGTGACGACCTACCTCCCCGTCCCGTCCACCGGACAGGGCGATCAGCCCCGCGCTCTGCTCGAGCACCCAGGCCCTGTCGAGCAGCGCCTGGCCGTGGCGCTGGCCGTGCATCCAGCCCCGCGAGATCAGCTCGGTAAGGTTGCGATAGCCGGTCTCGTCCATGGCCAGCAGCGTCAGCCGATAGGGATGGTCCTTGTCATGGGGGTTGGCCAGCCAGAGATCGCTGCCGATGACCGGCTTGAGGCCCGCGCCCTGGGCGCCCTTGTAGAACTTGACCAGGCCGAAGAGGTTGGCCTCGTCGGTCAGCGTCAGGGCCGGCAGGCCCTGGTCCACGGCGGCCTGGACCAGCGGCTTGAGACGCACCAGGCCATCAACCAGGGAAAACTCGCTGTGCACGCGAAGATGAACGAAGGGCGTGGTCATAAGGGGCTCAAGTGTTGGCGGTGAAAAATTGGTGCTAATGACGGCCTGGAGCTGACCTGGCCTCAAGCAACCTACCCCGCTCGGGCTGATCCGGCGACAGGCATGCGGGGAGGCGCTGTGAATACCTCCTTGTACGCTACCGATGCCCTGCTGCGCTCTCGCGTCCCGCTCCGCTTGCAGGTCCGGTGCTGGCCATCCATGGCCAGCCCGTTCGGAGCAGTGCTCCTCACCCCTGGAATCGGACCTCCCCTTCGGCCTGTCCCCGGCGCTCCTCGCTACCGAGAGCTGCTGAAAATTGGCCTAGAACAGCGCCAGCTGGCGCTTGACCGGGGCGAAGGAGCGACGGTGCTCCGGCAGCGGCCCCAGGCGCGCCAGGGCGGCCAGGTGCTCCCGGGTGGGGTAGCCCTTGTGGCGGGCGAAGCCGTAGTCGGGATGGCGGGCATCGAGGGCCAGCATCTGGGCATCCCGGGCCACCTTGGCAAGAATCGAGGCGGCGGCGATGGCCGGGTGGCGAGCATCGCCCTTGACCACCGCCTGGCCGGGAACATGATGCCCGGGCAGGCGATTGCCGTCCACCAGCAGATACTCGGCCGAGGGTACCAGGGCATCGATGGCGCGGCGCATGGCGAGGTGGGTGGCATGATGGACATTGAGCGCATCCACCTCGGCAGCCGAGGCCTCGGCCACCGCGAAGGCGAGGGCCCGCGCGCGGATATCGGTATCCAGCGATTCGCGTCGCTGGGCACTGAGCTGCTTGGAGTCGGTAAGCCCCGCGATGGGCCGAGCCACGTCGAGGATCACCGCCGCGGCGACCACCGAGCCAACCAGCGGACCCCGCCCGACCTCGTCGACCCCGGCCAGGCGCTCGCCCGCATAGTCGATCACCAGCGGCGGCAGCTCGCGCCCGCCTTGCCCGCTCGCATGCGCCCTGGCCGTCATGGCACCACCTGATCGGCCAGGGCCGGCGCGACACTGGCCGGCAGGGGACGGCCCGCTACCAGCGCCTCGATGGCTTCGGCCGCGCGGCGGCTGGCATCGCGCTGCAACCCGGCATGCATGGCGGCGAAGCGCGCCTCCAGCGCCGCACGGCCCGCAGCGTCGTCGAGCATCCCGCCCAGCTGCCCGGCAATCGCCTCGGGGGTGGCCGCCTCCTGGATCAGCTCCGGCACCAGGGCCTCGCGAGCGATCAGGTTGGGCAGCGAGATCCATTCGGTCTTGACCAGCCGCTTCGCCAGCCAGTGGGTCATGGGTGCCATCCGGTAGGCGACCAGCATGGCGCGGTGGCAGAGCATCGCCTCCAGGGCCGCGGTGCCCGAGGCGAGCAGTATCGCATCGCTTGCCACCATGGCCTCGCGGGCCCGGCCATCGACCAGGGACAGGCGCCCCGCGAGGGCGGGATGCTCGGCCATCAGCCCCTCAAGCTCGGCTCGGCGCGCCGGCGTGGCCGCCGGTATCACCACCCGCAGGCCCGGACGCGACGCGCACAGCTGCTCGGCGGCGGCAAGGAAGGTCTCGCCCAAAAAGCGAATCTCGCTGGCCCGGGAGCCGGGCAGCACGGCGAGCACCTGCTCGGCGTCGGCCAGGGCCAGCTCGGCGCGGGCGGCGTCGCGATCGTTCTCCAGCGGCAGTTCGTCGGCCAGCGGATGGCCGACGAAGGCCACCGGCACCCTGTGACGCGCATAGAAGGCCGCCTCGAAGGGCAGGAAGGTGAGCATGGCGTCGACGGAGCGACTGATGCCCTTGACCCGCCCCTGGCGCCAGGCCCAGACGGAGGGGCTGACGTAGTGGGCGGTGGTGATGCCCGCCTCGCGCAGCTGCCGCTCCAGCCCCAGGTTGAAGTCCGGCGCATCGATGCCGATCATGATATCGGGTTCCCATGCCAGGGCGTCGCGCCGGAGTTCACGACGCACCCGGACCAGGCCGGGCAGGTGCCGGAGCACCTCGACCAGGCCCATCACCGACAGGGTCTCCAGGGGGACGCGGCTGTCGATGCCCTCGCGGATCATGCGTGGTCCGCCGATGCCACGGAACTCGACGCCGGGGTGCCGCGCCTTCAGCGCACGCATCAGGCCGGCCCCCAGGATGTCACCGGAGAGCTCGCCCGCCACCAGATAGACGCGCTGGACCGTCACGGCGCCGATGCTCAGCGGATGATGCCGCGCGTCGAGACCTCGATGGAGGCGGCAAAGGCCTCGGTCTCGGGCAGTGCGAAACGCTCGCGGATCTCGGCCAGGGCCTGCTCGGTGGTCAGCCCCTGGCGGTAGACCAGCTTGTAGGCCTCACCCAGCGCCCGCAGGGCCTCCCGGGAGAAGCCGCGGCGCTTGAGCCCCACCAGGTTCAGGCCGTGCACCTGGGCCGGGTTGCCGTTGATCATCACATAGGCGGGCGTGTCCTTGGTGATGATCGAGCCCCCGCCGGCCATGGCGTGGTCACCGAAGTGGCAGAACTGGTGGATGGCCGAGAGCCCGCCGAGGATGGCGAAGTCGCCCAGATGCACATGACCGGCCAGCGTCACCTGATTGGCCAGGATGCAGTCATTCCCAATCACGCAGTCATGCCCGACGTGCACATAGGCCATGAAGAGGTTGCGCGAGCCGATGGTGGTCTCGCCGCGATCCTGGGCGGTGCCCCGATGCAGGGTGGCGCCCTCGCGGATGACGTTGTCGTCGCCCATCACCAGACGCGTCGGCTCCCCGGCATACTTCTTGTCCTGGCAATCCTCGCCCACCGAGGCGAACTGGAAGATCCGGGTCCGCGCGCCCAGCACGGTAGGCCCCTTGAGCACGACATGCGGGCCAATACGGCTGCCGGGTCCGATCTCGACCTCGGGCCCGATCACCGTGAAGGGCCCGACCTCGACATCGTCGGCCAGGCGCGCCGCAGGATCGATGAGGGCGGTGGGATGTCTCAAGCGACCTTCCTCTCGGCGCAGGTGATGTCGGCCTCGCAGACCAGCTCGTCATCCACCGTGGCGCGGCAGGCGAACTTCCAGATACCGCGTCGGGTACGCTCGACCCGAGCCTCCAGCACCAGCTGGTCGCCGGGCATCACCGGGCGCTTGAAGCGCACGTTGTCGCTGGCCACCAGGTAGTAGACATAGCCATCGGCGGGCAGCTTGTTGACGGTCTTGAAGCCGAGGATGCCGCAGGCCTGGGCCAGCGCCTCGATCACCAGGACCCCGGGCATGATCGGATGATGGGGGAAGTGGCCGTTGAAGAAGGGCTCGTTGATGCTGACATTCTTGTAGGCAACGATGGCTTCGCCCAGGGTGATCTCCGTCACCCGATCCACCAGCAGGAAGGGATAGCGGTGGGGCAGATATTCACGAATCTCGTTGACGTCCATTACCATCGTAGCAACCTCTGAAATGTCGGAGTGCCCCTGCTGCGGAGGGGCCAGGCCGGCCGCAAGGGCCGGCAAAGACGGGCGGTGGATTATACCGCCCTGCGGCACGGCCTCAACCGCTGCGGCCGGCCTTCTCGAGCCGTGCCAGACGCCGGGCGATGTCGTCGAGCTGCTTGAAGCGCACCGCATTGCGGCGCCACTGGGCATTGTCCATGGCGCCGGTACCCGACGAGTAGATCCCGGGCTCGAGGATCGAGTTGGTCACCAGGCTCATGCCGGTGACCTGCACCCCATCGGCGATGGTCAGGTGCCCGGAGAGCCCCACGCCCCCTCCGAGCATGCAGTGGCGGCCCACGCGGGTAGAGCCAGCAATCCCGACACAGCCGGCCAGGGCGCTGTGGTCACCGATCTGCACGTTGTGGGCAATCTGCACCTGGCTGTCGATCTTGACATCATCACCGATCAGGGTATCGCCGAGCGCCCCGCGATCGATGCTCGAGCAGCTGCCCACCTCGACATCGTCGCCCAGCACCACACCACCCAGCTGGGCGATCTTGTGCCAGCGGGCCCCATCGTGGGCAAAGCCGAAGCCGTCACCGCCGATCACGCAGCCGCTGTGCAGGATGGCCCGGGCCCCGATCACCACGCCATGGCAGACGGTGACATTGGCATGCAGGCGCGACCCCGGGCCGATGCACGAATCGGCGCCCACCACGCAGCCCGCCCCGATGACGACCTCGTCACTCAGCTCGACGCCCGACTCGATCACCGCCTGGGGGCCGATGGCCACCTCGGCTCCCAGTCGAACATCGTCGGCGACCACCGCCGTGGGGTGGATGCCGGCCGGGGTCCGCCCGGCCAGAGGATCGAAGAGCCGCGACAGCTCGGCATAGCCGAGGTAGGGATTGGCCATCTCCAGGCGCGCCACCGGACAACTCTCGGCATGGCCGGGGGCGAGCAGTACCGCCGCGGCCCGCGTTTCCGGCAGGTCCTTGAGGTAGGCCCGGTTGGCAAGGAAGGCCACCTGGTCCGGCTCTGCCTCCCGGAGCGTGGCCAGGCCACTTACTCGCCGTCCGCCATCTCCCTCGAGGCGGGCTCCCAGCCGCGCGGCGATCTCGTCCAGTGTGAGGGTTCGGGCGTCTTGGTTCATGGAGACTCGCTTTCGTGGGGCGGCCAGCTCAGTAGCGGGGATGGAGGATCTCGGTGAGGTCGCCGGTCAGGTTCTGCCGCTCCCGTCCAGCCTGCAGAACACCGTACGGATCTGCCGGCACCTCACCCCCGTGACGGTCGATGACCCGCTGGACGGGCCGATTCAGCGGTCCGAAACGGAGGGCGGCGAACAGCTCGCGCATGCGGGTGACTCCTCGACAGGGGGCGGATCAGAAGGTCTGACCCAGCGAGAACTGGAAGAACTGGGTGTCATCACCGTCCTCGTCGTTGAGCGCTTCGGACACGCTGAAGGTCAGCGGCCCCACCGGCGTCAGCCAGGAGAGACCGACCCCGGCACTGTAGCGTAGCTCGCCCAGGTCGACGCCGGACTCGCAGGAAGACGTGAAGCCCTCGGGAACGTCGTAGCAGTCGGTCAGGAAGGTGTTGCCACCATCCAGGAACAGCGAGGCCTGCAGGGAGCGCTGGTCCTCGACGAAAGGCAGCGGAAAGAGCACTTCAGCGCTGCCTTCCACCAGGACGTTGCCGCCCAGGGTGCGATCATCGCCATCGGAACGCTCGGTGGTCGCCGGCCCGAGGGTGTTGCTGGTGAAGCCGCGCACCGACCCCAGGCCACCGGAGAGGAAGTTCTCGTAGAACGGGTAGGGGTCATTGCCGACGGTATCGGCATACCCCAGCTCGCCGCTGAATTTCAGCCCCCAGGTCTGCTCCTCGTTGAAGGGAACGATCTGACGGGCCTGAGCACGCAGCTTGTAGTACTCGGCGTCGCTGCCCGGCACCGCACTCTCCAGCGACAGACGCTGATAGTTGCCGGCGGTGGGCATCATGCCGCGGTTGAGGTTGTTGCGGGTCCAGCTGGCAGTCAGCTTGAGACTCTGGGCATCACTGCCCTGATCCGCTTCGTACTGGATGATCTCGGCCGGGGTATCACGGTAGGTCCTGATGGTCAGGTCCTCGGCCGAGGCGCCGAAGTTGAGGCGGGTCAACTCGTTGATCGGATAGCCGAAATTGATTCCCCCACCATAGGCGTCGGTGGAGTAGGTCGAGATGTCGGAATCCTCGTAGTCGGTCTCGCGATAGAAGAGGTTATAGCCGCGCGAGATCCCGCTCAGGGTCCAGTAGGGATCGGTGAAGCCGAAGTTGAGGCTGGTGTAGGTATCGCTGCGCTGGGCGCCGAGATTGAGCCGGTTGCCGGTGCCCAGGAAGTTGTTCTGGGCCAGCGAGGCGCCGTAGATCACACCGGCGCTCTGGGAAAAGCCGATGCTCGCCGAGATCGAACCGGAGGGTTGCTCCTCCACGGTGTAGGTGACGTCCAGCTGGTCGGGTTCGCCAGCCACCGGGCGCGTCTCCACGTCGACCTGCTTGAAGAAGCCCAGGCGCTCCAGACGCTGGCGTGACTGGGTGATCGACTCGGTGGAGGCCGGCGCCCCCTCCATCTGGATCATCTCGCGCCGCAGCACCTCGTCCTGGGTCGTGGTGTTGCCGGCGAACTCGATGCGCCGCACATAGGCCCGTCGTCCCGGCTCAACGCGAAAGGTCAGATCCACGCGGTCACCGCTGGCCGCGACCTCGGGAATGCCGTCCACGTTGGCGAAGGCGAAGCCCTGGGCTCCCAGCCGCGAGCGCAGGGCCTCCGTGGAGGCCGTGACGTCGCTGCGCGAGAAGATATCACCGGACTCCACCTCCAGCAGTTCGCGAGCCTCGCGCTCGGGAATGCGCAGGTCACCGGCGAAACGGATATCGCCCAGGCGGTACTGCTTTCCCTCATCGATGTTCACGGTCACGAAGATCCGCGACTTGTCGGGGCTGATCGAGACCTGGGAGGACTCGATGTTGAAGTTCACATAGCCGCGATCCAGGTAGAAGGAGCGCAGCCGTTCCAGGTCCGCGGACAGGGCCTCGCGTGAGTACTCGTCGCTCGAGAACCAGCCGAAGAACCAGCCCGGCGTGTCGTCGAGCTCGAAGACATCGCGCAACTCGCTATCGTCGAAATCGCGGTTGCCGACGATGTTGATCTGGCGAATCTTGGCCACCGCGCCCTCGTCGATGTCGATGTTGACCTGGACCTGGCCTTCACCGACCTCCTCGACGGCGGTGTCGATCCGCGCACTGTAACGTCCCTGGGCCTGGTAGACCCCTTCCAGCTCGCGCTGGATCTCCTCGAGAGTGGAGAGCTGCAGTACCTGCCCCTCTTCCAGGCCGGCCTGCTTGAGGCCGTCACGCAGGTCCTCGTCGGGAATCTGCTTGTTGCCCTCGATGTCGAGCCGCGCGACGGTCGGGCGCTCGACCACCTGGATGATCAGGACATCGCCCTCGCGGGCCAGGCTGACGTCCTCGAAGAGGCCAGTGGCAAAGAGTTCCCGGGCCGCGTCGGCAAGCTCTTCCTCGTCGACGCTATCCCGGGCGCTGACAGGAAAGGCATTGAACACGGAGGCGGGTGACACCCGCTGCAGTCCCTCAACCCTGATGTCGGAAACGTCGAAAGATTCCGCCAGTGCCCCCTGGGCACCCACGAGCAGCAGTGCCGCCAGTCCGATGGTCTTGATTTTCATGCAGTCGATTCACTCGCGTTGATCTGCCGTCCTGTCCAGACAGGCACCTTATACATTTGTACTGGCCACTGACAAGCCGGCACCCGGCTACCAGAGCCGCATCAGGTCGAAATAGAGCGCCATCAGCATCAGGCTCCCGACCAGCGCCAGGCCGATGCGCAGGCCCACGGCCTGGGCCTGCTCGGATACCGGCCGACCACGAACCACCTCGACCAGATAGTAGAGCAGGTGGCCACCGTCGAGCACCGGGATCGGCAGCAGGTTGAGCACCCCCAGGCTGATCGACAGATAGGCCAGGAAGCTGACGAAGCTCTCCAGTCCCGCCCGCGCCGAATCACCGGAAATCCGGGCAATCGTGATGGGGCCGGAAAGGTTCGAGGGCGATATCAGTCCCACCACCATCTTGCGGATGGCCCCCAGGGTCAGCACCGTCATCTCGCCGGTGCGCGAAAGCGACTGGCCCACCGCGGCCACGGGGCCGTAGCGGATCTCGCGACGATACTCCTCGGGCCAGTCGACGGCTTCAACACCCGCCCCGATGTAGCCGATGGTCACCCCCTCCTCCAGCTCGTTGCGGCCGGGGGTGAGCGTGATCGAGCGGCGCTCGCCCCCGCGCAGCACCTCGAGGTCGAGGGGCTCCCCGGGGCTGGCACGGACCCGGTCGACGAAGGCCATCCAGTCTGCCACCGGCTCACCATTCACCGCGACGATCTCGTCACCGACCTGGAGGCCGGCCTCGGCGGCCGCCTCACCCTCGACCAGCTGGCCCAGTATCGCCGGGATCTCGGGCTGCCAGGGGGTCAGCCCCAGGCTCGGCAGCGGCCGGGGCGGATCCTGGCGTACCAGCCACTCCTCCACCGGCAGGCGATAGGTCCGGGGGTCGGCGGTGGCCTCGTCACGCGCCTTAACCTCGAGCTCGCCGCTTTCCCCGATGGCCGCGACCAGCTTGAGGTTGATCTCGTCCCAGGAGTGCACGGCCTCGCCGCGCACCGCGGTGATCTCCTGGCCCGCCTCGAGACCGCCACGACTGGCCGGGGAGTCCGGCGCCACGCTGCCGATCACTGGCGCCACCGTGGTCGTGCCGGCCACGAACAATGCCCAGTAGGCCACGATGGCCAGCAGGAAGTTGGCCAGGGGACCCGCCGCCACGACAGCGATGCGCTGCCAGACGGACTTGTTGTTGAAGGCCTGGTCACGCTCCGCCGGATCGACGGGGCCCTCGCGCTCGTCGAGCATCTTCACGTAGCCGCCCAGCGGGATCGCCGCCACGGCAAACTCGGTGCCGTGACGATCACGACGTGACCACAGCGGCTTGCCGAAGCCCACCGAAAAGCGCAACACCTTGACGCCGCAGCGCCGGGCCACCCAGAAGTGGCCGAACTCATGGAAGGTGATCAACAGGCCGAGCACCACGATTACGGCCAGCACGTTCTGGATCAGGCCCACGGCAGTCTCCTTGCAGTCAGCTGCGTCAAGGCGCGCATCAGTTCCGCGCCAGCCAGGCGTGTGCCGCCCGCCGGGCGAGAGCATCGGCCTCGAGAACGGTCTCGAGGTCGCCGGCCGGCACGACCGGGCGCGCATCGCACACCCGAGCCACCAGATCATCGATACCGGTAAAGCCGAGGCGGCCGGCCAGGAAGGCCTCTACCGCCACCTCATTGGCGGCATTGAGCATCGCCGGCGCCGTGCCGCCCGCGGCCATGGCCTCCCGGGCCAGGCGCAGGCAGGGAAAGACTGCCTCGTCGGCGGGCTCGAAATCGAGCCGTGCCACCTGGAAGAGATCAAGGGCTTCCACCCCCGCGTCGATGCGCTCCGGCCAGGCCAGCCCGTAGGCAATGGGGGTTCGCATGTCCGGATTGCCCAGCTGGGCAATCACCGACCCGTCACTGTAGGCCGCCATGGAGTGGATCACGCTCTGGGGGTGCACCACCACCTGGACCTGATCCGGACGGGCATCGAAGAGCCAGCACGCCTCGATCAGTTCGAGCCCCTTGTTCATCAGGGTGGCGCTATCCACCGAGATCTTGCGCCCCATGGACCAGTTGGGATGTGCGCATGCCTGATCCGGGGTCACCCGGGCCAGAGCATCTCGCGACCAGCCGCGGAAGGGCCCGCCCGAAGCGGTCAACAGCAACTGGGTCACCCCGTGACGCCCCAGCCCACCACGATGCTCCGCAGGTAGACACTGATAGATGGCATTATGTTCGGAATCGATGGGCAACAGTGTGGCGTCATGACGCGTCACGGCGTCCATGAACAGTGCGCCGGACATCACCAGGGCTTCCTTGTTGGCCAGCAGGACCCGCTTGCCGGCCTTGACCGCAGCCAGCGTCGGCAAAAGGCCGGCGGCACCGACGATGGCCGACATCACGGCGTCCACCTCGCGGGCTTCGGCCACCTCGACCAGTGCCTCTCGACCGGCCCGTACCTCGGTGACAAGCCCCGCCTCGGTCAACCGTGCGCGCAGCCAGGCGGCATCCTCCTCGGCATCGAGCACGGCGACCGCCGGGCGGTGGCATCGACACTGGGCCAGCAGCGCCTCCCGGGAACGGTGGGCCGTCAGGGCATGCACCCGGTAGCGCTCCGGGTGGCGGGCCAGCACGTCCAGGGTACTGGTACCGATGGAGCCGGTAGCCCCCAGCACGGTCACACGATACAGGCTCACAGCCCCCCTCCGTGCAGCAGCGCGAACAGCGGCACTGCCGCGGTCAGGCTGTCGACCCGATCGAGCACGCCGCCGTGGCCGGGCAGCAGCTGGCTGGAGTCCTTGATGCCACGCTGCCGCTTGAGCATGCTCTCGAGCAGGTCGCCCAGCACCGAGGCCAGCGTCACCACCACGGTGGCCAGCACCAGCAGCAGGCCACCGGCAAGGCCGAGGCCCTGCCAGCCGGCGAAGCCGATGGCCAGCAGCGCGGTCACCATGATGCCGCCGGCCACGCCTTCCCATGTCTTGCCGGGGCTGACACTGGGGGCCAGCTTGCGTCGACCGAGGGCCCGGCCGACGAAGTAGGCCCCGATGTCCGCGCCCCATACCAGCAGCAGCACGAAGAGCAGCCAGACGGCACCGCCCTCGCGCAGCACGTTGAAGCCTACCCAGGTCGGCAGCAGTACCCAGAGCCCCATGGCCAGGCGCATGCCGGTCGACTGCCACTGCGCGAGGCGCCCGGGATAGCCGGTTACCCAGTAGAGGTTGACCAGCCAGCCCAGCGCGCCCAGCCACAGCGGCCAGGTCGCCAGTACGGCACCACTCGCCCAGCACAGCGCCATGAGCGCGGCCAGGCCCGCCACCGCCAGCAGGCGACGCCCCGGCGAACTGATGCCGGCGAGATTGGCCCACTCCCAGGCGGCGAGCAGCACGATGGCGGCAGTGAAGAGCCCGAAGCCTTCGCCTGCCAGGCCGAACAGGCCAAACAGGGCCAGCGGCACCAGCCAGGCCGCCGTGACGATCCGTTGTCCAAGCATGCTGCTAGCCACCCTGTTGTGCCTCGACCTGTTCGTCGGTCATGCCGAAGCGCCGCTGCCGCCCCTGAAAGTCCGCCAGGGCACGATCAAGGCAGGCACCATCGAAGTCGGGCCACAGCACGGGCGTGAAATGGAGCTCGGCATAGGCCATCTGCCAGAGCAGGAAGTTGGAGATGCGCTGCTCACCGCTGGTACGGATGCACAGGTCCACCGGCGCATCCCCGGCCAGGCTCACCTCCTGGTCGACGGCCTGCTCATCGACGGCCTCGGGCGCCAGTTCGCCGGCGGCGACACGCTCGGCCAGCCGCCGCGCGGCAGCGGCGATGTCCCAGCGCCCCCCGTAGTTGGCCGCGACCACCAGGTGCAGACCGGTGTTGTCACGGGTCAGCGCCTCGGCGCTGGCGATATGCTTCTGGATCGAACCGGAGAAGCCGCCGCGATCACCGATCACCGACAGGCGAATGCCGTGCCGATGCAGCTTCCTGACCTCGCGCTTGAGCGCCATCAGGAAGAGCTCCATCAAGGCATTGACCTCACTGACGGGCCGCTTCCAGTTCTCGCTGGAGAAGGCGAACAGCGTGAGGGTCTCGATGCCGCGCTCGGCGGCACGGCGAATGACGGCGCGCACCGCCTCCACGCCGGCATGATGGCCGCGTACACCGGACAGGCCACGCGCCCTCGCCCAGCGATTGTTGCCGTCCATGATGATGGCCACATGGCGCGGCAGGGGCACCTCACCGGCGGTGCGTCCGTCATCGGAGGTGGCCCCGGGGCGGGGGGACTGCGTTGACGTCATGGTGTCTCGCATGGCGGGTGAAAGCATGAAGGCCGGCGAACCCGGACGCTGTGATCCGTGGTTCGCCGCGGGGCGACCCAGTGTCGGCGGCGCCGCTCGGTGGTGTCGCCCGCCGTCCTCAGACCTGCATCAGGTCATGTTCCTTGGACTCCAGTGCCTTGTCGATCTCGGCAATGATGCTGTCCGTGAGCTTCTGGATGGCCTCTTCAGCCTGGTGCTGCTCATCCTCGGTGATCTCCTTCTCCTTGAGCAGCGACTTGAGATCACCGTTGGCATCACGACGCACGTTGCGCACCGCGACCCGGGCATGCTCCGCTTCCTGACGAGCCTGCTTGATGTAGCCCTTGCGCGTCTCCTCGGTCAGCATCGGCATGGGCACGCGGATCACGTTGCCGGCGCTCGCCGGATTGAGGCCGAGGTCGGACGTCATGATGGCCTTCTCGACCTTGGGCACCATCTGCTGCTCCCAGGGCGCCACGGTCAGGGTCCTGGCATCCTCGACGTTGATCGAGGCCACCTGGTTGAGCGGCACCTGGCTACCATAGTACTCCACGGTCACGGCATCCAGAATGCTGGAATGCGCACGACCGGTACGGATCTTGTTGAAGTTCTGGTGAAGCGCCTCGAGGCTCTTCTTCATGCGACTCTGCGCATCCTTCTTGATGTCGTCGATCACTGTCTCACCCTCTGTCAATCAGCGTACCTTCCTTGCCACCCACCACCAGGTTCAGCAGGGCGCCGGGCTTGTTCATGTTGAAGACCCGCACCGGCATATCATGGTCACGCACCAGACAGATAGCGGTCAAATCCATCACGCCGAGCTTCTGGTCGAGCGCATCGTCATAGGTCAGCTGCTCATACTTGACTGCATCGGGGTGCTTGACCGGATCCTTGTCATAGACGCCGTCGACCTTGGTGGCCTTGACCACCACGTCCGCATCGATCTCGATGCCGCGCAGGCAGGCCGCGGAGTCCGTGGTGAAGAAGGGGTTGCCGGTGCCGGCCGAGAACAGTACCACGTCCCCGGACGTCAGGTAGCGAATGGCGGTCCGGCGGTCATAATGCTCCACCACGCCACTCATCGGTATCGCCGACATCACCCGCGAGCGGATGTTGGAGCGCTCCAGGGCATCGCGCATGGCCAGCGCATTCATTACCGTGGCCAGCATGCCCATGTGGTCGCCGGTCACCCGGTCCATGCCCGCCTCGTGCAGGGCCGCCCCGCGGAAGAGGTTGCCGCCACCGACGACGATGCCGACCTGAACGCCGATACCCACCAGCTGACCGATCTCCAGCGCCAGGCGATCCAGCACCTTGGGGTCGATGCCGAAGTCGGCATCGCCGGTCAGGGCCTCGCCGGAGAGCTTGAGCAGGATACGCTTGTACTTGGACACCTCGGCACGGGTCTTCTCGGGCTTGCTCGGGGCAGGGTGATCGGCACTGGTCATGGGGTGTCTCCCGGTTCTCGACGGATGGGGCTTGATGAATGGGACCTGGTGGCTGGCCGGAGTGACCGGCCGGATACGCGAAGGCGTGCGCTCACGCGCACGCCATCGTCACACGGGAATCGGTGGCCTCAGCTCCGCTTGGCCTGTTCCATCACTTCCTGGGCGAAGTCGACCTCTTCCTTCTCGATGCCCTCGCCCACCTCGAAGCGGGTGAAACCGACCACCTCGCCGCCAGCCGCCTTGACGAATTCGGCCACGGACTGGTCCGGGTTCTTGACGAAGGGCTGTTCGGTCAGGCTGTTCTCGGCCAGGTACTTCTTGAGGCGGCCCTGCACCATCTTCTCGGCGATCTGCTCGGGCTTGCCGGCCATGTCAGGCTGAGCAAGGATGATCGCCTTCTCGGCGTCCAGCTGCTCCTGGGGCATGTCCTCGGGGCGCGCCACGGACGGATTGATGGCGGCGACGTGCATGGCGACATCCTTGGCCACCTCGGCGTTGCCGCCCTTGATCACGGTCAGCACGCCGATGCGGCCGCCGTGGACGTACTCGCCGACCAGGTTGCCGTCGCCGGCCTCGACGACGACGCTACGGCGCACGCCGATGTTCTCGCCGATCTTCTGTACCAGCTGCTCACGGGCCATCTCGAGCTCGCCGGCCATGACGGCGTCAACGTCCTCGCTCTTGGCGGCGAAGAAGGCGTCGGCGATCTTCTCGGCGAAGGCCTTGAAGTTGTCGTCACGGGCGACGAAGTCGGTCTCGGAGTTGATCTCGACCATCACGCCGTAGCTGCCGTCCTCGGCCACGCGGGTGACCACGGCACCCTCGGCGGCGGTGCGACCGGCCTTCTTGGCGGCCTTGAGGCCGGAGTTCTTGCGCAGGTTCTCGATGGCCTGCTCGATGTCGCCATCGGTCTCGGTGAGCGCCTTCTTGCACTCCATCATGCCGAGACCGGTGCGCTCGCGAAGTTCCTTGACCTGGGAGGCGCTGATAGCTGCCATGGTAGTGTCCTCTGAATGTTCGACCTGGAATGGGTAGCGGAAAGAAGAGAGGAAAGGGGGCCAGGGCCCCCTTTCGCCTGTCCGGCAGTCGGCCACCAGCGTGGCGGCACGGCGACCGACCCAGGCGGGCCGGCGATCACTCGGCGGCGGCGTCGCTCTGGCTCTCTTCGGCGTCGGTGACCTCGACGAACTCGTCGGGACGACCTTCCTTCGCACGGGCACAGGCGTCGGCGATGGCCTTGACGTAGATCTGGATGGCGCGGATGGAGTCATCGTTGCCCGGGATCACGTAATCGACGCCATCGGGATCGGAGTTGGTATCCACCACGCCGATGACCGGGATACCCAGCTTGTTTGCCTCGTTGATGGCGATGCGCTCGTGGTCGACGTCGATCACGAACAGGGCATCGGGCAGACCGCCCATTTCCTTGATACCGCCCACGGACCGCTCGAGCTTGTCCTGCTCGCGGGTCGCCATCAGCACTTCCTTCTTGGTCAGCTTCTCGAAGGTGCCGTCCTCGTGCATGGCCTCGAGTTCGCGCAGGCGCTTGATGGAGACGCGGATGGTCTTGAAGTTGGTCAGCATGCCGCCGAGCCAGCGATGATTGACGAACGGCTGGCCGACGCGGTTCGCCTCTTCCTTGACGATCTTGCTCGCGCTGCGCTTGGTGCCGACGAACAGGATCTTGTTGTTGGCCGCAGCCATCTTCTCGACCACGTCGATGGCCTCGTTGAGGGCCGGCAGCGTGTGCTCGAGGTTGATGATGTGGATCTTGTTGCGCGCGCCGAAGATGAACTTGCTCATCTTCGGATTCCAGTACTTGGTCTGGTGACCGAAGTGAGCACCTGCCTTCAGCAGGTCACGCATGTTGACGTGTGCCATGGATGACTCCTGGAAAATCGGGTTAGGCCTCCACGCACCCCATGGATCCGACCGCCGCACCATCGCGAGATGACCACGACAGCACCCGGGACCATGTGACGGTGCATGTGTGATTTCAAGGCATTACATTGATTGAACGATTGCTTGAGCGCACTTCCCGGGTTTCACCGAGGCGCCGAGGCGTCGGCAGGCTCCGCGATTGCAGGAAAGCGCGCAGCTTTATACCATGGATGACCTCCGAGATGAAGTCGCCCGATGCTCGAGCCCACCGTGACTCGGGCGACACCACCCCTGATTCGAGATTCCATGAACGTACCCATCAAGACGCCCGACGAGATCGAGAAGATGCGCGAGGCGGGCCGCCAGGCCGCCAGCGTGTTCGAGATGCTCATCCCCCATGTGACGGCTGGCGTGAGCACCGGCGAGCTGGACCGGCTCTGCCACGACTACATCGTCAATGAGCTCGGCTCCACCCCGGCACCGCTCAACTACCATGGCTTCCCCAAGTCGATCTGCACCTCGATCAACCACGTGGTCTGCCACGGCATCCCCGATGACGCCAAGAAGCTCAAGAAGGGCGACATCATGAACATCGACATCACCGTGAAGACCGCCGATGGCTATCACGGCGACTCCAGCATGATGTTCATCATCGGCGAGACCATCCAGGGCGAGCGACTCTGCCGGGTCACCCAGGAGTGCCTCTACCGCAGCATCGCCCTGGTGCGACCGGGCGTGCATCTCTCCGAGCTTGCCCGCGCCATCCAGTCCCACGCCGAGGCCAGCGGCTACTCGGTGGTGCGCGACTTCTGCGGACACGGCATCGGCGCCGGTTTCCACGAGGACCCGCAGATCCTGCACTACGACGGCTATGCCCCCGAGGCCGATATCGCCCTGGCGGAAGGCATGTGCTTCACCATCGAGCCGATGATCAATGTCGGCGACCATCGCACCCGGGTGCTGCGCGACGGCTGGACCGCGGTGACCAAGGACAGGAGCCTGACCGCCCAGTGGGAGCATACCCTGCTGGTCACCGCCACAGGTGTGGAGGTGCTCACCGCCCGTGACGACGAAGACCTCTCCTTCCTCGACCGCTGAGTCGACCACCATGCTGCTGCACCACTACCGCTTCGTCCCCGACGACAGCCTCTTCGATACCGAGGCCTTCCGTGCCGAGCTCAGCGGGGAACGCTCACCGATTGCCCCCTTCAAGGCGGCACTACGCGATATCCAGGCCCGTCTCGACGAGCGCTTCCGCGCCGGCGCCGACATCCGCGACCTGGTGCACGGCCGGGCCTGGTGCCTGGACCGCCTGCTGGCCATCGCCTGGGAACAGCACGCCTGGCCCGATGACGGGATAGCCCTGCTGGCCGTGGGCGGCTACGGCCGCGGCGAGCTGCACCCCCATTCCGACATCGACCTGCTGCTGCTGCTCGAGCACGATGATGACGAACCCTACCGGGAAGCCCTGACCGCCTTTATCACCTTCCTGTGGGACATCGGCCTGGAAATCGGCCACAGCGTGCGCTCGCTGGCCGACTGCGAGCGCGAGGCCGAGGCCGACGTGACGGTGATCACCAACCTGCTCGAGACACGCACCCTGGCCGGCCCGGAGCGCCTGCGCGAGGCGATGCAGGCACGCCTGTCCACCGACCGCCTGTGGCCGGCGGACCGCTTCTTCGAGGCCAAGTGGCAGGAGCAGATCAGCCGCCACTATCGCTACAACAACTCCGAGTACCACCTCGAGCCCAACATCAAGAGTTCGCCCGGCGGGCTGCGCGACATCCAGATGATCGGCTGGGTGGCCAAGCGTCACTTCGGCACCCAGCGCTACGAGGACCTGGTCGCCGGTGGCTTCATGAATGACCCCGAGCTGCGCATCCTCAGCCAGGGCCAGGCCTTCCTGTGGCAGGTCCGCTACGCCCTGCACATGCTCACCGAGCGTGCCGAGGACCGCCTGCTGTTCGACCACCAGCGCACCATCGCCGAGCTGTTCGGCTATCGCGACACCCCGGAACGCCTGGCCGTCGAGCAGTTCATGAAGCGCTACTACCGCCATGTCACGGCGCTGGCCGGGCTCAACGACATGCTGCTGCAGCACTTCGACGAGGCGATCCTGCATGCCGGCGAGGCGCTCATCACCGTCCCCCTCAACGAGCGCTTCGAGATCAAGGGAGGCTATATCCAGGCGCGTTCACGCCATGTCTTCCGCCGACGCCCCTCGGCGCTGCTCGAGCTCTTCCTGCTGATGGCCGAGCACCCCGAGATCGAGGGGGTACGCGCCGACACCATCCGGCTGATTCGCGACCACCGCCACCAGATCGACGACCTCTACCGCGACGACCTGCGCCACCAGAGCCTGTTCATGGCCCTGCTGCGTTCCGGCGGCAACGTGGCTCGCCAGCTGCAGCGCATGAACCGCTATGGCGTGCTCGGCAAGTACCTGCCCGAATTCGGCCAGGCCGTGGGGCTGATGCAGCACGACCTCTTTCACATCTATACCGTGGATGCCCATACGCTGCGCCTGCTCAAGTGCATCCACCGCTTTCGCAAGCCCGAGGCGAAGGAGGAGTTCCCGGTCGCCGCCACCCTGATCCACCAGCTGCCCAAGCTGGAACTGCTGTGGATTGCCGGCCTCTACCATGACATCGGCAAGGGGCGCGGCGGCGACCACTCGACCCTGGGCGCCCGGGATGCCGAAGCCTTCTGCGAGCGGCACGGGCTCTCCAGTCGCGACACGCGCCTGGTCAGCTGGCTGGTGGAGCACCACCTGATGATGTCCATGGTCGCCCAGAAGCGCGATATCACCGACCCCGACGTCATCGGTGACTTCGCTCGCCTGGTGGGCGACGAGACCCGGCTCGACTACCTCTACGTGCTGACGGTGGCCGACATCAACGCCACCAACCCGACCCTGTGGAACGGCTGGCGGGCCTCACTGCTTCGCCAGCTGCACGGCGAAACCAAGCGCGCCCTGCGCCGCGGCCTCGAGAACCCCCTCGAGCGCGACGACTGGGTCCAGGAGACGCGCAGCGAGGCGCACTCGCTGCTGGCCTCGGTGGGCGCCGACATGGCCCGGGTCGACCGGCTCTGGGAGTCGCTGGGCGAGGACTACTTCCTGCAGTACGCCCCCAGCGAGATCGTCTGGCAGACCCAGGGCATCCTCGCCCACGCTGACAGCCAGCTGCCGCTGATCCTGATCAACGCCCCCACCGACGACATGGCCGAGGGGGGCACCAAGGTCTTCATCCACACCCGTTCGGTGGACGATCTCTTCGCCGCCACCGCCGCCGCCATGGACCAGCTGGGACTGTCGATCCACGACGCCCGCATCGCCACTTCCAGCAATGACTGGACACTGAACACCTTCATCGTGCTGGACGATCACGGCCAGGCGATCCGCGACCGCGAGCGCATCGAGGAGGTGCGCCGCCACCTGGTGGAGGAACTCGACGACCCGGACGACTACCCGCAGATCGTCACCCGGCACACCCCGCGCCAGCTCAAGCACTTCCGGGTGCCCACCGAGGTCAGCATCGAGCAGGACCCGGCCAACGAGCGCACCCTGCTCGAGCTCGTCGCGCCCGACCGCCCCGGCCTGCTGGCCCGGGTGGGACGCATCTTCATGGAGCAGGACATCGCGCTGTCGGCGGCCAAGATCGCGACCCTGGGCGAGCGCGTCGAGGACGTCTTCTTCATCACCGACAAGGCCGGGGCACCGCTCACCGACCCCGAGCGCCAGCAGCGCCTGCGCGAACGCCTCATCGAGGCCCTCGCCATCCCCGGATGACGCCCTCGCCGGGCCGGCGTTTGAGGCCGTCCCGGGGCTTCCCTATAATCGTCGTCCTGCCCGCCCGCGCGCCGCCACCGGCACGCGGGCCACCACCGACAACGACGCCGGACGCTGTCTTCTGTCCGAGGCGTACCTGGACAGCCATGAACCCCGACCTCGATGCGCTCAAGCCCTATCCCTTCGAGAAACTCGCCGCCCTCAAGGCCGGCGTGACACCGCCCGAAGGACTCCCCCCAATACCGCTGACCATCGGCGAGCCCCGTCTCGCCCCCTTCGCGGCGGCTCTCGAGGCACTCACGGCCCACCGCCAGGCGTTCGCCCACTACCCGGCCACCGCCGGAACGGCCGAACTGCGCGCGGCGATCGCCGGCTGGGCGACGCGACGCTTCGCCCTGCAGGGCCTCGACGCCGAGTCCCAGGTGCTGCCGGTGAACGGCACCCGGGAGGCGATCTTCGCCTTCGTCCAGGCGGCGCTTGACCGCACACGCCCGGCGCGAGTGGCAATGCCCAATCCGTTCTACCAGATCTACGAGGGCGCCACGCTGCTTGCCGGCGGCGACCCCCTGTATCTGGATGCCACGGCCGAGAACGGCTTTCGTCCCGATGTCGACGCCGTGCCCGCCGAGACCTGGCGTGAGGTGCAGATCGTCTTCCTCTGCTCGCCGGGCAACCCCAGCGGGGCGGTGACGCCACTGGCCGAGTTCAAGAAGCTCATCGCCCTGGCGGACGAGTTCGATTTCATCATCGCCTCCGACGAGTGCTATTCGGAGCTCTATCTGGACGAGGCAACGCCGCCGCCGGGACTGCTCGAGGCCTGCGCGCGCCTCGGCCGGCACGACTACCGGCGCTGCCTGGTCTTCCACTCGCTTTCCAAGCGCTCCAACCTGCCGGGGCTGCGCTCCGGCTTCGTTGCCGGCGACGCTGCACTAATCGGCCCCTTCAAGCGCTACCGCACCTACCATGGCTGCGCCATGGCACTGCCCGTGCAGCAGGCCTCGATCACCGCCTGGAACGACGAGGCCCACGTGCGTGCCAACCGCGACGCCTACCGCCAGACCTTTTCCGGCGTCACCGAGGTCCTCGCCCCGGTACTGGACTTCCCCGCCCCCCAGGCGAGCTTCTACCTGTGGCCGGCGGTGCCCGGCGGGGATGACGAGGCCTTCACGCGCTCCCTGCATGCCGAGGCCAACGTCAGCGTGCTGCCCGGGAGCTACATGGGCCGGGTCGGCAACAGCGGTACCAATCCCGGCAGCGGCCGGGTGCGGCTGGCACTGGTCGCCGAGGTCGAGGCCACGCTCGAGGCTGCCTGGCGCATCCGCCGCCACATCGAGAGGAGTTGCTGATGCTGACCCTGTACGTGATCAAGAACTGCGACACCTGCCGCCGCGCCCGCAAGGCCCTGGACGCCAAGGGCATCCCCTACCAGTGCCACGACCTGCGCGAGGATGGTCTCTCGGCACCGCTGCTGGAGCACATCCTGCACCACGTGCCGGTCATGGAGGCACTCAACAGGCGCAGCACCACCTGGCGGGCGCTCGATGACGACGACAAGGCCGACGTGGACGCCAACAAGGCCCGCGACCTGATACTGACCCACCCCACCCTGCTCAAGCGTCCGCTGCTCGATACCGGCGACGACATCCTCGTCGGCTACCGCGACGGCGACTACGACTCACTCTAGGGCCTGCCGGGCCCTTACCCATTCTGCAAGAGGACACTCCCCATGCTGAGCTTCGCACTCGGAATCGGCACCCAGAATACCCAGGGCGACTGGCTGGAGATCTACTATCCGGCGCCGCTGCTGAATCCCGACGACGGCCTGATCGAGGCGGTCAAGCAGGTGCTGGACGTACCCGGCGGCAATGCCGCGGTGAGCTTTCTGCCGGAGCAGTGCGCTGAACTCGCCGGGGCGCTGAAGGCCGCCGGCCACGCCGACCAGGCCGAACTGGCCGAGTCCCTGGCCGCAAGCCGGCGTCCGCTGGTGGCCATGTTCCTGGACGTGGATACCCCGCCCCAGAGCGCGCCGGAGGTCTACCTCAAGCTGCACCTGCTCTCCCACCGCCTGGTGAAGCCTCACGGCCTGGACCTCACCGGCATGTTCGGCCTGCTGCGCAATATCGCCTGGAGCAGTGAAGGCGCCATCGACATCGAGGAGCTGCCGGCCCGACGCCTCAAGGCCCGCCTGGAAGGGCGAGCGTTCTCCGTGGACTGTGTCGACAAGTTCCCCAAGATGACCGACTACGTGGTACCCGCCGGCGTGCGGATCGGCGACACCGCGCGGGTACGCCTGGGCGCTTATCTCGGCGAGGGCACCACGGTCATGCACGAGGGCTTCGTCAACTTCAATGCCGGCACCGAAGGGCCGGGCATGATCGAGGGCCGCATCTCCGCCGGCGTGATGGTCGGCAAGGGCTCGGATCTCGGCGGCGGCTGCTCCACCATGGGCACCCTCTCCGGTGGCGGCAACATCGTCATCAAGGTGGGGGAAGGCTGCCTGATCGGCGCCAATGCCGGCATCGGCATCCCGCTGGGCGACCGCTGCACCGTGGAGGCGGGCCTCTACATCACCGCCGGGGCGAAGGTCACCCTGCTCGATGACCAGGGCCAGGAGGTCGAGACCGTGGCCGCCCGCGAGCTGGCCAACCAGGATGACCTGCTGCTGCGCCGCAACTCCCAGAACGGTCGCATCGAGTGCCTGACCAACAAGAGCGCCGTGGCGCTGAATGAGGCGCTGCATGCCCATAACTGATCCCACCGGGCTGTCCCCGACCCTGCAGCTCGCCTTCGAGCTGCTGGGCCGCCCCTCGGTGACGCCGGATGACCTGGGCTGCCAGGCCCTGATGATCGAGCGCCTCGAGGCGCTCGGCTTCCGGGTCGAGCGTCTGCCCTTCGGCGACGTGGAGAACTTCTGGGCGACCCGCGGCCACCACGGTCCCCTGCTGGCCTTCGCCGGCCACACCGACGTGGTGCCCAGTGGCCCCCACCCCCGCTGGGACTTCCCGCCCTTCGAGCCGTGCATCGACGAGGCGGGGATGCTGCGCGGCAGAGGAGCCGCCGACATGAAGGGCAGCCTGGCGGCCATGGTCACCGCGGTGGAGCGCTTCGTCGCGGCCCATCCGGACCACCACGGGCGCATCGGCTTTCTCATCACCTCCGACGAGGAGGGGCCGGCCGTGGACGGCACCCGGGCCGTGGTCGAACACCTGCGCGAGACCCACGACCGGCTCGACTACTGCATCGTCGGCGAGCCCTCCTCCACCGACCGCCTTGGCGACGTGATCAAGAACGGTCGGCGTGGCTCCCTGGGCGGCGTGCTGCATGTCAAGGGCGTGCAGGGTCATGTGGCCTACCCGCACCTGGCACGCAATCCCATCCACCAGGCGATGCCGGCGCTGGATGCCCTGGCGCGGGAGCACTGGGATGCCGGCAACGCCTTCTTCCCTGCCACCAGCTTCCAGATCTCCAATATCCGCGCGGGGACCGGCGCCACCAACGTGATCCCCGGCGATGTCGAGGTGGTGTTCAACTTCCGTTTCTCCACCGAAGTGACCCACGAGCAGCTGACGCAACGCACCGAGGCGCTGCTGGACGCCCACGGTCTCGACTACCATCTGGACTGGACGCTCAACGGCGAGCCTTTCCTCACCGCCGAGGGCGAACTGGTGGAAGCCGCCGTCAGCGGCGTGGAGGATGCCCTGGGGCATCGCCCCGAGCTCTCCACCGCGGGCGGGACATCGGATGGTCGCTTCATCGCCACCCTGGGCAGCCAGGTCGTCGAGCTCGGCCCCTGCAATGCCACCATCCACCAGGTCAACGAGCAGGTACTGGCCTCGGACCTCGATGACCTCAGCCGGGTCTACGAGGCGATCCTCGCCAGACTCTTCGTCAACGGCACGGCCCGGCCCTGAGGTACCCATGCAATCCTACCCCGATATCGAGATCTACCTGGCCCACTGCGACATCGCGCGCCTGGATGGCTGGCTGCAGCAGGCCATCGGCGCCGCGCCCCTGTCGCCCGCGGGCAAGCGCAAGTGGCGCACCCGCGGCCACGGTGACAGCGGCGAAGTGCCGGTGCTGGTGGTGGAGAAGGCCGCCGACGGCTTTGCCAGCCTGTGGCTGGATAGCCCCGGGACCCCCTGGAGGAGCGACGCTGCGTGTGCCCGCGAAGCCGCCACCCGGCTGGACTGCGAGGTACGCTGTTCGCTGGGCGGCTGGCAGCCCGGCGATGATCCGGACCGCTTCCTGCAGGTACTGCCCGACGGTAGCGAACAGGCGATCGACTGGCCAGACTCGGGGCAGTAAGGACGAAGTGAGGGGTGAGGGGTGAGGGGTGAGGGGTGAGGAAAACCGGGATAGCGGGGCCTTGTCCCTCTTCAAGGCGCGACGCGCCGCACCGCCTCCTTGTCGCGGCATCGCCGCGACAAGGAGGCGCTTCGATTCACGTGATCACGGTGACGTCGTCGGCCTGCAACCCGCGCTCGTTCTGGATGACGTGGTAGCGCACCTTCTGGCCCTCGGCCAGGGTACGATGCCCGCGCCCGCGAATGGCACGGAAGTGCACGAAGACATCCTCGCCATCGTCACGGGTAATGAAGCCATACCCCTTGTTGACGTTGAACCACTTGACCTCGCCGATCTCGCGATCGTCGTCCTCGACCTCGGCCAGGTTGACCAGCTGGGGGGTCAGGGCATTGACCGCCAGGGTGGCGACCAGCAGAACCAGAAAGACCGCGGCCGCGGCGGCGAAATAGACCACGGCCACGCCACCGACCTGGAGGCTGGAAAACAGCTCACGGGACAGCACACCGCCAGTGAGATGGACGAACAAGGCAATCAGCAGCGGCGCCGGCGCGGCCAGCAGCAGGCTGATGAGACTGCAACGCAACACGACCTTTCGATTCATGGACCTGTCAGACTCTCTTTTCGGGGTGAAAGGAAGGAAAAAGCCATCATTGAGGTGTCACGATAAACGGCGACACTCGGCGAAAGGATTCTATCATGAGCACCGATTCGACGCCTGCCGAGCTGGCACGGCGCCTGGAGGCCCTGGAAAGCCGCATCGCCTACCAGGAGCACTGGCTGGACACCCTTGACCAGGCGGTGGTCAGCCAGGAAAGACGCCTGGCCAGGCTGGAGCGCATCAACGATCTGATGCAGGACAAGATCCGCGAGCAGCAGCGGGCGCTGCAGGAGGGGGACGCGGCGCAACCTCGCCCCGAGGACGAGCTACCGCCGCACTACTAGCCGCTGGAAGCTGGAAGCTGGAAGCTGGAAGCTGGAAGCTGGAAGCTGGAAGCTGGAAGCTGGAAG
>JBNJIL010000022.1:0-40542 GCA_051749325.1 Pseudomonadota bacterium
TGTTCGAAAGAGCACGGGGTTTTTTCATGCCTGAAATTCGATGCCACTCACCCACTTTCGTCGGTGGCGTTCCCGGGAGCTGGCCGCATCCGCTAGAATGTCACATTTCCCGTCAGGGGCATGAGCATGACCATCGGTGACCTGATTCGCCTGCTGAGCGATGGCGAGTTTCACTCCGGCGAACAGCTGGGGCAGCAGCTGGGCGTGTCGCGAGCAGCAGTGTGGAAGCAGTTGCGTAAGCTGGAGTCCCTGGGCATTCCCATGGAAGCGGTCAAGGGCCAGGGGTATCGCCTGGCCGAGCGCCTGGAGCTGCTGGATGGGAGCACTATCGTGGCCGGCCTGTCGCGGGAAGCCCGCCCGTTCCTGACGCGATTGTTTGTCGAGGAGAGCTTGCCCTCCAGCAACGCCTTTCTGCGCGAGCGCTTCGCCCAGGGAGCAGGGCACGGGGAAGTCTGCCTGGTCGAGCAGCAGAGTGAAGGGCGTGGTCGGCGAGGACGTGTCTGGGTGACACCCTGGGGGCGTACCCTGATGCTCTCGATCGGCTGGCGAGTCGAGGCAGGCGTGACCTCCCTGGAAGGCTTGAGCCTTGCCCTGGGGGTCGCTCTGGCCAGGGTGCTCGAGCGCCATGGCGTCCGGCCCCGTCTCAAGTGGCCCAATGATGTTCTGCTGGAGGCGGATGACGGTCGGCTCGGTAAACTGGCGGGGATTCTGGTTGAGATCAGCGGTGATGTCGGGGGGCCCTGCGAGGTGGTCATCGGCATGGGGATCAATGTCGAGCTGCCGGAGGCCTTCCGCGTGGGTATAGACCAGGCGGTTGCGGCGGTCCATGACCAGGCGCCGGGTCTGTCCCGCAACGCGCTTGCCGTCGAGCTGCTGGATGAACTGCTTCCCCTGCTCGCTGGCTTCGAGAAGCAGGGGTTTTCTGCCTGGCGCGACGACTGGAATGCCCGGCATGCCTTCACGGGCCGGGAAGTGGAGGTCCTTCAGCAGGGTGAGCGTGAAGCAGCGATCGCCGGAGAAGTGGACGAAGCCGGCAACCTCTGGGTGCAGCAGTCGGGCCTCCCTGTCCGGCTTGCCGGTGGCGAGATCAGCGTGCGGAGACGCGCATGATTCTGGACCTCGATATCGGCAACACGCTGTCCAAATGGCGACTGAAGGATACCGACAGCAGCGAGATCCGTTCCCGCGGGGCTGTCTGGACCCGAGAGGAGTGGCGCCCGGGGGCGGATATTCCGGATCTCGATGTGGTCGAGGCGGTGCGCATCTCCAGTGTGGCCCGCAAGGCCGTACTGGAGGAGACGGTTGGCTTGCTGCGTCGACAGGTCGGTACCGTTCATGTGGCCCGCTCGACGGCGGAGGCACTGGGCGTCGCGAATGGGTACGAGGAGCCTGGTCGACTCGGGGTCGACCGCTGGATGGGGGTGCTGGCTGGCTACCAGCTGGCTGGCGGCTGCTGTTCGGTGGACTGTGGAAGCGCGATTACCGTGGATTTCGTGTTGCCCGGTGGCCGACACCTGGGCGGGTATATTCTGCCCGGTCTGCGGCTGATGAAGGAGAGCCTGAAGCTCGGCACTCGCAACGTTGCCATCGACCCGGACAGCGAGGCTGAAGAGCTGCTCGAGCCTGGCAGGCGCACCGTCGAGGCGGTCAATCACGGTATCTACATGGCGGCAGTGAGTGCAGTAAACCGTATCTATAGTGAAGTGTGTGATCAGCAGGGCGTGGCCTTGCCGATGATCCTCACCGGTGGTGATGCGCGGGTGGTGTCGCGGGGCATCCAGGTGCCCCATGCGGTCTGGCCGGATATGGTCTATGGCGGGCTGGAGGCCTGCTTCCCCTTGACGGCAGCCGAACGGGCGGGGCGAATGTCCGGTGCGCCTCGTGCCCCCTCGCCGGTCGCGCTGGAAAAGATACGCGCAGCGCTTGCATTCTCGATGCTGCTTTGACACAATGCGCCGCGTTCCGGGGAAGTTCGGCCAGCAGCAGGGCCGTGAACGGTCAAGGGCAGCTAAAACAGTGACTTGACATCGGAATCAAAGGCGGTAGAATGCACCGCCAGTTGGAGGGGTTCCCGAGTGGCCAAAGGGAGCAGACTGTAAATCTGCCGCGAAAGCTTCGAAGGTTCGAATCCTTCCCCCTCCACCAGGTTCGGCTGCGCTCGATGCGTCGAGTGATGGCAAGCAAGAGTGGGTCGGCGGGCATAGTTCAATGGTAGAACCTCAGCCTTCCAAGCTGATGATGCGGGTTCGATCCCCGCTGCCCGCTCCAGGCTAGCAATGGCGGTGATGCCGCACAGATTGCGCTCATGTAGCTCAGGGGTAGAGCACACCCTTGGTAAGGGTGAGGTCGACGGTTCAAATCCGTCCATGAGCTCCATACGGAGAAGGCGAGCCGAGGCTCGCCTTTTTCTTTTCTCCCTCACGAGTGAGTTGTCGGAGAAGGGGTTGCCAGGGTGAGCGCTATGCGCTATCATGGCGCCCGCTGTCGTTTAGGCCGCCTGCAAAGGGCGGTTGCGGAAGCAGATACAGGCCAGTAGCTCAATTGGCAGAGCAGCGGTCTCCAAAACCGCAGGTTGGGGGTTCGATTCCCTCCTGGCCTGCCAGTCTTCCCCAGGCTGGCATTATCTCGTATACTTTCTTGTTTCGATTGCCGCGCCCTGAGGAGTCTCGTTTTCATGAAGCATAACGCCGAGGTGCAGGAGTCGCGCCACGACGGGCTCAAGTGGGCGGTTGTCGTCACTCTGCTGGTTCTTGCCGTGGTCGGCAATACCTACTTCGCCGACCAGGCGCTTCTCTATCGTGTGCTTGGTGTCGTCGTGCTCAGTGTGGCGGCGGCGCTGGTGGCGCTGACCACGGCCAAGGGTCGTGATCTGGTCGAGCTCGCCAGGAGTGCGAAGAAGGAAATCCAGCGCGTCGTCTGGCCGACTCGCCCCGAGACCGTGCAGACCACCGCCATCGTGCTGGTCGCCGTGCTGGTGGTCGGGCTGATGCTCTGGTTGATCGATACCCTTCTTGGCTGGGCGATGTCCGGCGTCATCGGTTAGGAGTTTTCATGTCCAAGCGTTGGTATGTCGTCCACGCCTACTCCGGCTTCGAGAAGCATGTCATGCGCTCGCTCATCGAGCGCGTGAAGATGTACGGCATGGAAGATCGCTTCGGCGAGATCCTGGTGCCGACCGAAGAAGTCGTCGAGGTGCGCGACGGCAAGCGCCGCAAGAGCGAGCGCAAGTTCTATCCCGGCTATGTGCTGGTCGAAATGGAGATGGATGACGAGACCTGGCACCTGGTCAACGAGACCCCGCGCGTCATGGGGTTCATCGGCGGCACCAAGGAGAAGCCGGCCCCCATCTCCCGCAAGGAGGCTGACGCCATCCTCAGTCGAGTGAAGGATGGCACCGACAAGCCGAAGCCCAAGACACTCTTCGAGCCGGGTCAGTCGGTGCGCGTCATCGACGGGCCCTTTGCCGACTTCAACGGTGTCGTCGAAGAGGTCAATTATGACAAGAGCCGTGTGCAGGTCAGCGTCCTGATCTTCGGCCGCTCCACGCCCGTCGAGCTGGAGTTTGCTCAGGTCGAGAAGGAGTAGTCTTCCGACCCGTTCTGTTCAATGGCAGCCACCCGCGGGTGGCTGTGTAACCCGGGGAGCCGCAAGGCGCTACTACCCAACTGGAGTCCAACATGGCCAAGAAAGTACAGGCTTACATCAAGCTGCAGGTGGCAGCTGGCAAGGCCAACCCGAGTCCGCCCGTCGGCCCCGCGCTGGGTCAGCACGGTGTCAACATCATGGAGTTCTGCAAGGCGTTCAACGCGGCGACCCAGGACATCGAGCCGGGTCTCCCGACGCCCGTGGTCATCACTGTCTACTCTGACCGCAGCTTCACCTTCATCACCAAGACCCCGCCTGCCGCGGTCCTGCTGAAGAAGGCGGCTGGCATCAAGTCCGGCTCGGGCGAGCCCAACAAGAGCAAGGTCGGTACCGTGAGCCGCGAGCAGCTCGAGGAGATCGCCAAGACCAAGGAGCCAGATCTGACGGCTGCCGATCTCGACGCCGCGGTGCGCACCATTGCCGGTAGTGCCCGCAGCATGGGCCTGAACGTGGAGGGTCTCTGATCATGGCCAAGCTTACCAAGCGCGTACAGCAGATTCGCGAGAAGGTCGACGCCAACCGGACCTACTCCCTCGACGAGGCCGTGGCCCTGCTCTCCGAGCTGTCCACCGTCAACTTTAAGGAGTCCCTGGACGTCGCCATCAACCTGGGCGTCGACCCGCGTAAATCCGACCAGGTCGTGCGTGGCGCTACCGTCATGCCCAACGGTACCGGCAAGGACGTGCGCGTTGCGGTCTTTACCCAGGGTGCCAACGTCGATGCGGCCAAGGAAGCCGGTGCCGATATCGTCGGCATGGACGATCTGGCCGAGCAGGTCAAGAAAGGTCAGCTGGACTTTGATGTGGTCATCGCCTCGCCCGACGCCATGCGCGTCGTCGGCCAGCTGGGCCAGATTCTCGGTCCGCGTGGCCTGATGCCCAACCCCAAGGTGGGTACCGTGACCCCGGACGTGGCCACTGCCGTCAAGAATGCCAAGGCCGGCCAGGTGCGCTTCCGTACCGACAAGAACGGCATCATCCATACTACCCTGGGCAAGGTCGACTTCGACGCGTCTGCCATCCGGGGCAATCTGGAGGCGCTGGTCGCTGACCTGAAGAAGCTCAAGCCGAGCACCTCCAAGGGTATCTATCTCAAGAAGGTCACCCTCTCCACGACCATGGGGCCGGGGTTGACCGTCGATCATTCTGCCCTGGTCTGACCGGGCGGTGGTCGAGAAGACGATTGCAGGAACTTTGCGGTCCCCGTGCCGGGCACTCCTCGCCGGCGGGGCACCGTCAAAGACCGCAGGTGCCGTGACTCTCGCGAGTCCGGCTTAATCTTCCCACGGGAAGGCCTGCGCAGATGGTGTTGCCGCCAGCTGTCTGGTGAGCACCATCACCCAGGACTCCCGGCCTTCGGTCGGGAGAGATGGTAACCACCGGAATTCTCTCGCGAGGTTCCGGCACGAAGGAGTGATCACTGTGCCACTAGCACTCGAAGGCAAGAAGGCAATCGTTGCCGAGGTCAGTGAAGCGGCCAAGGATGCGCTCTCCGTCGTAGTTGCCGACTCTCGTGGCGTTGCGGTCAGCGCAATGACCGACCTGCGCAAGCAGGCCCGCGAGAATGGCGTGCAGATTCGTGTTGTCCGCAACACCCTGGCACGTCGTGCCCTGTCCGGAACTCCCTGGGAGATTCTGGACGAGACCTTCTCCGGTCCGACCATGCTGGCCTTCTCCTACGAGCATCCGGGCGCTGCCGCCCGTCTGTTCAAGGAGTTTGCCAAGGGTCAGAAGGAGTTCGAGGTCAAGGCGCTGGCCTACGAAGGTGAGTTGATCCCGGCAAGCGACATCGACCGTCTGGCAACCCTGCCGACTCACGATGAAGCGATCGCCAAGCTGATGTCCGTCATGAAGGAAGCGTCTGCCGGCAAGCTGGTTCGTACCCTTGCTGCGCTGCGTGACCAGAAGCAGGAAGAAGCCGCCTGACAGGCGAACTCCTGCGCTCAGCCTGAATCGAACATTGAATCCCGAGCCATCGCGACGCCGAGGCTCCCGCAAAGTTAGGAAACTAGACAATGGCACTGACCAAAGAAGACATCATCAACGCTGTCGCCGACATGTCCGTCATGGAAGTGGCCGAGCTGATCGAGGCCATGGAAGAGAAGTTCGGCGTCTCAGCCGCCGCTGCCGTCGTGGCTGGCCCGGGTGGCGGTGAAGCTGCTGTCGAGGAAGAGCAGACCGAATTCGACCTGGTGCTGACCGGCGCCGGCGACAAGAAGGTCAACGTGATCAAGGCCGTCCGCGAGATCACCGGCCTGGGCCTCAAGGAAGCCAAGGGTGCCGTCGACGGTGCGCCGGCGACCCTCAAGGAAGGCATGTCCAAGGACGACGCCGAAGAGGCCAAGAAGAAGCTGGAAGACGCCGGCGCGAGCGTGGAGCTCAAGTAACCCTTGTGCCCATGGCTTCACGCGCTGCGTAAGCTTCCACGGCTGGTGGCGGGACACCCGCTGCCGGCCTTTTTCTGTTGTCACTAGCCGGTTGCCTTCGGGCCACCGCTAGCCGAATTCCGACGGCGAGCTTCCTGGTGGAGGCTTGCCGTCAGCGCCTGACGGAGCCTTACCCGTCGGGTGACGCCGACACGCATCGGTCACCCATGGTGAACAAGCTGGGGAATACAGATGGCTTACTCATACACTGAGAAAAAACGCATCCGCAAGGATTTCGGCAAACTGCCCCAAGTGATGGATGTGCCCTACCTGCTGGCCATCCAGCTTGATTCCTACTACGAGTTTCTCCAGCAGGATCGCTCACCCGAAGAACGCCTGGAAATCGGCCTGCATGCCGCCTTCAAGTCGGTCTTCCCGATCGCGAGCTTCTCCGGCAACGCTGCCCTGGAGTATGTCAGCTACCGTTTCGGCACTCCGGCCTTCGACGTCAAGGAGTGTCAGCAGCGTGGCGTCACCTATTCGGCTCCCTTGCGCGTCAAGGTTCGCCTGATCATCTACGACAAGGATTCGTCCAACAAGGCGATCAAGGACATCAAGGAGCAGGAAGTCTACATGGGGGAGATCCCCCTGATGACCGAGAACGGTACCTTCGTCATCAACGGTACCGAGCGCGTCATCGTCTCCCAGCTGCACCGTTCTCCCGGCGTGTTCTTCGACCATGACAAGGGCAAGAGCCACTCCTCCGGGAAGCTTCTCTACTCAGCCCGGGTGATCCCCTACCGCGGCTCCTGGCTCGACTTCGAGTTCGACCCCAAGGACAGCGTCTTCGTCCGCATCGACCGTCGCCGCAAGCTGCCGGCCACGGTGCTGCTGCGCGCCCTGGGCATGAGCGCCGAGGAGATCCTCGACGCCTTCTTCGAGCTCAGCACCTTCCACATCGAGAAGAGCGGCTTCTCCGTGGAACTGGTGCCCTCGCGCCTGCGCGGCGAGACCGCGACCTTCGACATCAAGGACGGCGAAGGTAATGTCATCGTCGAGGAAGGCCGTCGGATCACCCAGAAGCATATCCGCCAGCTGGAAAAGGCCGGTCTCGAGCGTCTCGACGTGCCGATGGACTACCTGTTCGGCAAGACCCTGGCCAAGGATCAGGTCGATCCCAACACCGGCGAGCTGATCTGCCCCTGCAATACCGAGATCACGCCCGAGCTGCTGGAGAAGATCGGCCAGGCGGGCATCACCACCCTCGAGACGCTCTACACCAACGACCTCGACTGCGGTCCCTTCATCTCCGACACCCTCAAGCTGGACACCACCGGGTCCCGCCTCGAGGCGCTGGTCGAGATCTACCGCATGATGCGCCCCGGCGAGCCGCCCACCAAGGAAGCCGCCGAAACGCTGTTCAACAACCTCTTCTTCACCGAGGATCGTTACGACCTGTCCGGCGTGGGTCGCATGAAGTTCAACCGCCGCCTGCGTCGCGACAGCGATACCGGCTCCGGCGTGCTGGACCAGCAGGATATCCTCGACGTGCTGCGCGAGATGATCGCGATCCGCAACGGCTTCGGCGACGTCGATGACATCGACCACCTGGGCAACCGTCGCATCCGCTGCGTCGGCGAGATGGCCGAGAACCAGTTCCGCGTCGGCCTGGTGCGCGTCGAGCGTGCGGTCAAGGAGCGCCTCTCCATGGCCGAGAGCGAAGGCCTGATGCCCCAGGACCTGATCAATGCCAAGCCCGTCGCCGCGGCGGTCAAGGAGTTCTTCGGTTCCAGCCAGCTCTCGCAGTTCATGGACCACAACAACCCGCTCTCCGAGGTCACCCACAAGCGCCGCGTGTCCGCGCTCGGCCCGGGCGGCCTGACTCGCGAGCGGGCGGGTTTCGAGGTGCGTGACGTTCACGCTACCCACTACGGCCGCCTGTGCCCGATCGAGACGCCGGAAGGGCCCAACATCGGCCTGATCAACTCCCTGGCCACCTACAGTCACACCAACAGCTACGGTTTCCTGGAGACGCCGTATCGCAAGGTCGTGGATGCTCAGGTGACCGACGATGTGGTCCACCTCTCGGCCATCGAGGAGGGCGACTTCGTCATCGCCCAGGCCTCCGCCACCGTGGATGAGGGCGGCAAGCTGGTCGACGACCTGGTGCAGGTGCGCCACCGCGGCGAGACCACCTTCATGCGTCCCGAGCAGGTGACCCTGATGGACGTCTCGCCGCGCCAGGTGGTCTCCGTGGCCGCCGCGCTGATCCCCTTCCTCGAGCACGATGATGCCAACCGTGCACTGATGGGGGCGAACATGCAGCGCCAGGCCGTGCCGACCCTGCGTGTCGACAAGCCGCTGGTGGGGACCGGCATGGAGCGCTTCGTGGCCCGTGACTCGGGGGTCTGTGAAGTGGCGCGTCGTGGCGGGGTAATCGACTCGGTGGATGCACGTCGCATCGTGGTACGCGTCAACGAGGACGAGATCATCGGCGGCGAGGCCGGTGTCGACATCTACAACCTGACCAAGTATCTGCGTTCCAACCAGAATACCTGTCAGAACCAGCGTCCCATCGTCCGTCCCGGCGACAATGTGGCGCGCGGCGATATCCTGGCCGATGGCTTCTCGGTGGACATGGGCGACCTGGCGCTGGGCCAGAACATGCGCATCGCCTTCATGCCGTGGAACGGTTACAACTTCGAGGACTCCATCCTGCTCTCCGAGCGGGCCGTCCAGGAGGACCGCTTCACTACCATCCACATCCAGGAACTGACCTGCGTCTCCCGCGATACCAAGCTGGGGCCGGAGGAGATCACCTCCGACATTCCCAACGTCGGTGAATCGGCGCTGGGCAAGCTGGACGAGGCCGGCGTGGTCTATATCGGTGCCGAGGTCGGCGCCGGTGACATCCTGGTGGGCAAGGTGACGCCGAAGGGCGAGACCCAGCTGACACCCGAAGAGAAGCTGCTGCGTGCCATCTTCGGCGAAAAGGCATCCGACGTGAAGGACACCTCGCTGCGGGCGCCGACCGGCATGACCGGGACCGTCATCGATGTCCAGGTGTTCACCCGCGACGGCGTGGAGAAGGACTCCCGGGCGCTCTCCATCGAGCAGATGCAGCTCGACGAGGTGCGCAAGGACCTCCAGGAGACCTACCGGATCGCCGAGGATGCGACCTTCGAGCGTCTCAAGCGCACGCTCTCCGGCCAGGTCGTCAACGGTGGGCCCAGGCTCAAGAAGGGCGATGTGCTCTCCGACAGCTACCTGGAGGAGCTGCCCCGCCAGCAGTGGTTCAAGCTGCGCATGCAGGACGAGACCTTCAACGAGTTGCTGGCCCAGGCCGACGAGCAGCTCGAGCAGCGTCGCAAGGAGATGGACGAGCGCTTCGAGGACAAGAAGCGCAAGCTCACCCAGGGCGATGATCTGGCCCCCGGGGTGCTGAAGATCGTCAAGGTCTACCTGGCGATCAAGCGTCGCCTGCAGCCAGGCGACAAGATGGCCGGTCGTCACGGCAACAAGGGTGTCATCTCGGCGATCATGCCGGTCGAGGACATGCCCTTCGACGACCAGGGGGAGTCCATCGATGTGGTCCTCAACCCGCTGGGCGTGCCCTCACGGATGAACGTGGGCCAGATTCTCGAGACTCACCTGGGCATGGCGGCCCGCGGTCTCGGGGTCAAGCTCGAGGGGCTGCTGCGCGATGCCCGCGAGCAGCAGGTAGCCGAGATCCGCGACTTCCTGGGGCAGGTCTACAACACGACCCAGGGGACGCGCGTCGAGGATATCGACTCGCTATCCGACGACGAGGTGATTGCCCTGGCGAAGAACCTCAAGGGGGGCGTGCCGATGTCCACGCCGGTGTTTGACGGTGCCCAGGAGCACGAGATCAAGCACCTGCTGCGCCTGGCCGACCTGCCGGACTCGGGGCAGATGACGCTCTACGATGGACGCACCGGCGACGCCTTCGACCGTCCGGTGACCGTGGGCTACATGTACATGCTCAAGCTCAACCACCTGGTAGACGACAAGATGCACGCGCGCTCCACCGGCTCCTACTCCCTGGTGACCCAGCAGCCGCTGGGCGGCAAGGCGCAGTTCGGTGGTCAGCGCTTCGGCGAGATGGAGGTCTGGGCACTGGAAGCCTATGGCGCGGCCTACACACTCCAGGAGATGCTCACCGTCAAGTCCGATGACGTGGAGGGTCGTACCAAGATGTACAAGAGCATCGTGGACGGCGATCACGTCATGCAGGCGGGCATGCCGGAATCCTTCAACGTGCTGGTGAAGGAAATCCGTTCGCTGGGCATCGATATCGAACTGGAAAGCTGAGGCTGCACTGCCTGCGCTTCACAGAATGACGGTCCGCGGGGGTGGCAACGCCCCCGCCCATGACAACTCCGCAACGGAGCCGACCCCATGAAAGATTTGGTGAAAGTCCTCAAATCGCAGTCGCAGTCCGACGAGTTCGACGCGATCAAGATCACGCTGGCATCGCCGGACATGATCCGCAGCTGGTCCTTCGGCGAGGTCAAGAAGCCCGAGACCATCAACTACCGCACCTTCAAGCCGGAGCGTGATGGCCTGTTCTGTGCCAAGATCTTCGGTCCGGTGAAGGACTACGAGTGCCTGTGCGGCAAGTACAAGCGCATGAAGCACCGTGGCATCATCTGCGAGAAGTGCGGCGTCGAGGTGACCAAGGCGGCAGTGCGCCGCGAGCGCATGGGCCACATCGAGCTGGCAAGCCCCGTCGCCCACATCTGGTTCCTCAAGTCGCTGCCGTCGCGCATCGGCATGTTCCTGGACATGACCCTGCGCGACATCGAGCGCGTGCTCTATTTCGAGAGCTTCATGGTCATCGACCCGGGCATGACCACCCTCGAGCGCGGCCAGCTGCTCAACGACGAGCAGTACTTCGAGGCCCTCGAGGAGTTCGGTGACGACTTCGATGCCCGCATGGGGGCCGAGGCGGTCCAGGCGCTGCTCAAGGACATCGACCTCGACGAGGAGATCGGCCGCCTGCGCGAGGAGATCCCGCAGACCAACTCCGAGACCAAGATCAAGAAACTCTCCAAGCGGCTCAAGCTGCTCGAAGCCTTCCAGGGCTCCGGCAACGACCCGGCATGGATGGTCATGGAGGTGCTGCCGGTGCTGCCGCCGGATCTGCGCCCGCTGGTGCCGCTGGATGGTGGGCGCTTCGCGACCTCGGACCTGAACGACCTCTACCGTCGCGTGATCAACCGCAACAACCGCCTCAAGCGGCTGCTCGACCTCAATGCGCCGGATATCATCGTGCGCAACGAGAAGCGCATGCTGCAGGAGTCGGTGGACGCCCTGCTCGACAACGGCCGCCGCGGCCGAGCGATTACCGGATCCAACAAGCGCCCGCTCAAGTCGCTCGCCGACATGATCAAGGGCAAGCAGGGGCGCTTCCGCCAGAACCTGCTGGGCAAGCGCGTCGACTACTCCGGCCGCTCGGTGATCACCGTCGGCCCGACCCTGCGCCTGCACCAGTGCGGCCTGCCCAAGAAGATGGCGCTGGAGCTGTTCAAGCCGTTCATCTACTCCAAGCTGCAGTCGCTGGGCCATGCCTCCACCATCAAGGCCGCCAAGAAGATGGTCGAGCGCGAGACGGCGGAGGTGTGGGACATCCTCGCCGACGTCATCCGCGAGCACCCGGTGCTGCTCAACCGCGCCCCGACCCTGCACCGCCTCGGCATCCAGGCCTTCGAGCCGCTGCTGATCGAGGGCAAGGCGATCCAGCTGCACCCGCTGGTGTGTGCCGCCTACAACGCCGACTTCGACGGTGACCAGATGGCGGTGCACGTGCCGCTGACCCTGGAAGCCCAGCTCGAGGCCCGCGCGCTGATGATGGCCACCAACAACGTGCTGTCACCGGCCAACGGCGAGCCGATCATCGTACCCTCCCAGGACGTGGTGCTGGGGCTGTACTACATGACCCGCGAGCGCATCAACGACAAGGGCGAGGGCATGGTGTTCTCCGGCCTCGACGAGGTGGAGCGCGCCTTCGGTACCCAGTGCGTATCGATGCATGCCCGGGTCAAGGTGCGTCTCGACGAGGTGGAGATCGACGAGGAGAGCGGCGAGAAGACCCATCACCGCCGCCTCTACGACACCACCGTGGGCCGTGCGCTGCTGTTCCGCATCCTGCCCGAGGGGGTGCCCTTCGAGCTGGTCGACCAGCCGATGAAGAAGAAGGCCATCTCGGCGCTGATCAACGAGGTCTATCGCCGTGCCGGCCTCAAGCCGACGGTGATCTTCGCCGACCAGCTGATGTTCACCGGTTTCCGCATGGCGACCTGGTCGGGCGCCTCCATCGGCGTCAACGACTTCGTCATCCCCGATGCCAAGGCCGAGATCGTCGAGGGGGCCGAGGACGAGGTGAAGGAGATCGAGGACCAGTTCTCTTCCGGCCTGGTCACTGCCGGCGAGAAGTACAACAAGGTCATCGACATCTGGGCGCGGGCCAATGACCAGGTGGCCAAGGCGATGATGACGGGCATCTCCAAGGAGACCGTGGTCGACCGCGACGGCAAGGAAGTCGAGCAGGACTCCTTCAACAGCGTCTTCATCATGGCCGACTCCGGTGCCCGGGGTAGTGCCGCCCAGATCCGCCAGCTGGCAGGCATGCGTGGCCTGATGGCCAAGCCGGACGGGTCGATCATCGAGACGCCGATCGTCGCCAACTTCCGTGAAGGCCTGAACGTCCTGCAGTACTTCATCTCGACGCACGGCGCGCGGAAGGGCCTGGCGGATACCGCCCTCAAGACGGCCAACTCCGGTTACCTGACCCGTCGCCTGGTCGATGTTGCCCAGGACATGGTGATCACCGAGCCCGACTGCGGCACCGAGCATGGTCTGACGCTGCACCCGGTCATCGAGGGCGGTGACATCATCGTTTCCCTGGCTCAGCGCGTGCTGGGGCGTGTCGTCGCCCAGGACGTCATCGACCCGGCCAGCCAGGAAGTGCTGATCCCGCGTGGCACCCTGCTCGACGAGAAGTGGTGCGCCGAGCTCGACACCATGGGCGTCGACGAGATCGTGGTGCGCTCGACCATTACCTGCCAGACCCCCCATGGCGTCTGTTCGGCCTGTTACGGTCGCGACCTGGCGCGTGGCCACCAGGTCAACATCGGCGAGTCGGTCGGCGTCATCGCCGCCCAGTCGATCGGCGAGCCGGGCACCCAGCTGACCATGCGGACCTTCCACATCGGCGGCGCGGCGTCGCGTGCCTCCGCCGTGGACAGTGTCCAGGTCAAGCATGGCGGCAAGGTGCGTCTGCACAACATCAAGCACGTCGAGCGCAGTGACGGCAAGCTGGTCGTGGTCTCCCGCTCCAGTGCCCTGGCGGTGGCCGACGAGCATGGGCGCGAGCGCGAGTACTACAAGCTGCCCTACGGCGCCGAGCTGGACGTTCGCGATGGCGATAGCGTCGAAGCCGGCCAGGCCGTGGCCAAGTGGGATCCCCACACTCACCCGATCATCGCCGAGGGCGAGGGTCAGGTGCAGTACAGCGACCTCGACGAGGGCGTTACCATGCACCGCAGCGTGGACGAGATGACCGGCCTCTCTTCCATCGAGGTGATCGAGTCGGCGGCGCGTCCCATGGCCGGGCGTGACAAGCGGCCGATGATCCAGCTGACCGATGCCGCCGGGGCGCCGATTACCGTCGAGGGCTCCGACACGCCGGTCCAGTATCCGCTGCCCGGCAAGGCGATCATCACCGTGGACAATGGTTCGCGCATCGGCGTCGGCGAGGTCGTGGCACGTATCCCCGTCGAGGCCACCGGCAACAAGGACATCACCGGGGGTCTGCCCCGCGTCGCCGACCTGTTCGAGGCACGCAAGCCGAAGGAGCCGTCGATCCTCGCCGAGGTCAGCGGTGTGGTCAGCTTCGGCAAGGAGACCAAGGGCAAGCGGCGCCTGACCATCACCCCGGAAAACGGCGACCCCTTCGAGATGCTGATCCCCAAGTGGCGCCAGATCGCGGTCTTCGAGGGCGAGACGGTCGAGAAGGGCGAGGTCATCTCCGACGGTCCCAGCAATCCGCACGACATCCTGCGCCTGCTGGGCATCGCCGATCTGGCCAAGTACATCACCGCCGAGGTCCAGGATGTCTATCGCCTGCAGGGTGTGGGCATCAACGACAAGCACATCGAAGTGATCGTGCGTCAGATGCTGCGCAAGGTGGAGATCACCGATGCCGGCGACAGTGACTTCATTCCCGGCGACCAGGCCGAGCTGGCACGTGTGCTCGAGGAGAATGCGCGCCTCGAGAAGGAAGAGAAGTTCCCGGCCAAGTACCAGCGGTTGCTGCTGGGGATCACCAAGGCCAGCCTGGCGACCGAATCGTTCATCTCCGCGGCCTCCTTCCAGGAGACGACGCGGGTGTTGACCGAGGCGGCGGTCACCGGCAAGCGCGATTACCTGCGCGGCCTGAAGGAGAACGTGGTGGTGGGGCGCCTGATCCCGGCCGGTACCGGCCTGACCCACCACGCGGAGCGCCGCCGCAAGCGTGAAGACGCCGAGCGGCTGCTCCACCCGTCGGCCCACGATGTCGAGCAGGAGCTGGGCGCCCAGCTCACCGCCCTGGACTCGGACGACGACGAGATCTGACGCAACTGCCGTGGCACTGTGCCCCCCCTGCGGGGGCGCAGTGCTTGACGGCGTGCCGCGTCAGCCATTAGAATGCGCAGCCTTTAACAGTGGGGCGGTGCGCCCGCACCCGCTGGCAAGGCAAGGCAACCCATTGGAGTCAGCTACACACCATGGCAACGATCAATCAGCTCGTGCGCAAGCCGCGCAAGCGCCAGGCCGCCAAGAGCGACGTCCCTGCGCTGCAGGCCTGCCCGCAGAAGCGCGGTGTCTGCACCCGCGTCTACACCACGACACCGAAGAAGCCGAACTCTGCACTGCGCAAGGTGTGCCGTGTTCGTCTGACCAACGGCTACGAAGTGGCCTCCTACATCGGCGGTGAAGGCCACAACCTCCAGGAGCACTCCGTGGTCCTGATCCGTGGCGGCCGCGTCAAGGACCTTCCCGGTGTGCGCTATCACACCGTGCGTGGTGCCCTGGACACCTCCGGCGTGCAGAACCGCAAGCAGGGCCGTTCCAAGTACGGCACCAAGCGTCCCAAGGCCTGATCGGTCGCGGACGCAGCAGTTACCCAATTTTGACCACGGTCTGATAAGAGTAAGGTCGAGCGCTGCCGTCGGCAGGAGTCTCGGGTTTACCTGAAGGATCCTTTGATGAGGGCTTATCATGCCTAGAAGAAGAGTTGCGGCCAAGCGCGAGATCCTGCCGGATCCCAAGTTCGGAAGCGAGCGCCTGGCGAAGTTCATGAACCACCTGATGATCGGCGGCAAGAAGTCCGTAGCTGAGCGTATCGTCTATGGTGCGCTGGACAGGGTTGCCGAGCGTAGCAAGGAAGAGCCGCTGGAGATCTTCGACAAGGCGCTGGAAGCCATCCAGCCCATGGTCGAGGTCAAGTCCCGCCGCGTGGGCGGCGCGACCTATCAGGTGCCCGTTGAAGTTCGCCCCTCGCGCCGCCATGCGCTGGCCATGCGCTGGATGGTAGATGCGGCGCGTCGCCGTGGCGAGAAGACCATGGTGCTGCGCCTCGCCGGCGAAATGCTCGATGCCGCCGAAGGCAAGGGCTCTGCGGTGAAGAAGCGGGAAGACGTGCATCGCATGGCAGAGGCCAACAAGGCCTTCTCGCATTATCGTTTCTAAGCGCACCGCTTCTAAACGCATCGCCAACCACAGGGGAGTTCCACCGTGGCTCGCAAGACTCCACTAAAGCGCTATCGCAATATCGGCATCGTGGCGCACGTTGATGCCGGCAAGACCACCACGACAGAGCGTGTCCTGTTCTATACCGGCCTGTCTCACAAGGTCGGTGAAGTCCATGACGGTGCTGCCACCATGGACTGGATGGAGCAGGAGCAGGAGCGGGGTATCACCATTACCTCCGCGGCAACGACCTGTTTCTGGCAGGGCATGGACAAGCAGTTCGATGAGCACCGTATCAATATCATCGATACGCCCGGGCACGTCGACTTCACCATCGAGGTGGAGCGTTCACTGCGCGTGCTCGATGGTGCCGTCGTGGTGCTGTGTGGCTCGTCCGGCGTGCAGCCCCAGACCGAGACGGTCTGGCGCCAGGCCAACAAGTACGAAGTGCCGCGCATGGTGTTCGTCAACAAGATGGACCGTACCGGCGCCGACTTCTTCATGGTCGTCGACCAGCTCAAGACCAAGCTGGGGGCCAATGCCGTTCCGATCCAGATCAACTGGGGCACCGAGGACGAGTTCAAGGGTGTCGTCGACCTGATCAGGATGAAGGCGATCGTCTGGGACGAAGCCAACCTCGGCATGAACTATGACCTGGTGGATATCCCCGCCGAGCTCCAGGAAACCGCGGAGAAGTACCGCGAGGAGATGGTCGAGGCAGCCGCCGAGTCCTCCGAAGAGCTGATGGACAAGTACCTCGAAGAGGGCGAGCTCAGCATCGAGGAGATCAAGGCCGGTCTGCGTCGTCGTACCCTGGACAACGAGATCGTGCTGGTCACCTGTGGCTCTGCCTTCAAGAACAAGGGCGTTCAGGCTGTTCTGGATGGCGTCATCGAGTTCATGCCGTCACCCACCGAGGTCAAGGCCATCGAGGGTGAGCTGGACGACAAGGATGGCACCATCGCCACGCGTGAGGCGGACGACAAGGCCCCCTTCGCGGCGCTGGCCTTCAAGATCGCCACCGACCCCTTCGTCGGCACCCTGACCTTCATCCGCGTCTATTCGGGCGTGCTGAAGTCGGGCGACAGTGTCTACAACTCCGTCAAGGAGAAGAAGGAGCGCGTCGGCCGTATCGTTCAGATGCACTCCAACTCCCGCGAGGAGATCAAGGAAGTGCTGGCCGGCGACATCGCCGCCTGCATCGGCCTAAAGGAAGTCACCACCGGTGATACCCTGTGCGACCTGAACGACAAGATCGTGCTCGAGCGCATGGAATTCCCGGATCCGGTGATCTCCGTGGCCGTGGAGCCGAAGTCCAAGGCCGACCAGGAGAAGATGGGCGTGGCGCTGGGCAAGCTGGCCCAGGAAGATCCCTCCTTCCAGGTCCGCACCGACGAGGAGACCGCCCAGACCATCATCTCCGGCATGGGCGAGCTGCACCTCGACATTCTCGTCGACCGCATGCGTCGCGAGTTCAAGGTCGATGCCAACATCGGCAAGCCGCAGGTGGCCTATCGCGAGACCATCCGCGGCAAGGTCGAGCAGGAAGGCAAGTTCGTTCGTCAGTCCGGCGGTCGCGGCCAGTATGGTCATGTGCTGCTGCGCATCGAGCCGCTGACCGACGCCGACAAGGGCGAAGACGAGGACATGCACTTCAAGTTCACCTCGGAGATCGTTGGCGGCGTGGTTCCCAAGGAATACGTGCCGGCCGTCGAGAAAGGGGCCTACGAGCAGCTGCAGAACGGTGTCATCGCGGGCTACCCGATGATTGACGTCAAGGTCACGCTGTTCGACGGTTCCTACCACGACGTGGACTCAAACGAGACCGCGTTCAAGGTTGCCTCTTCCATGGCGGTCAAGGAAGGTGCCAAGAAGGCCAAGGCCGTGCTCCTCGAGCCGGTGATGAAGGTCGAGGTCGTGACCCCCGAGGAGTTCATGGGTGATGTCATGGGTGACCTGAACCGCCGTCGAGGCCTCGTCCAGGGCATGGATGACTCTTCCATGGGCAAGATCATCCGCGCCACGGTACCTCTGGCTGAGATGTTCGGTTATGCAACCGACCTGCGCTCTCAGACCCAGGGCCGCGCAAGCTACGTGATGGAGTTTGCGAACTACGAAGAGGCGCCGTCCAGCGTCGTTGAAGCCGTCATCAACCAGAACGGTTAACCGTTAGCTAACGTAAAGAGGTTATAGCAGTGGCTAAGGAAAAATTTGAACGTTCCAAACCGCACATCAACGTCGGTACCATCGGTCACGTCGACCACGGCAAGACCACGCTGACTGCGGCCCTGACTCGCGTTTCCGCCGAGGTGTTCGGCGGCGACTGGAGCGAGTTCGATGCCATCGACAATGCGCCGGAAGAGCGTGAGCGTGGTATCACCATCGCCACCTCTCACGTCGAGTATCAGTCCGAGACGCGTCACTACGCGCACGTCGACTGCCCGGGGCACGCCGACTACGTCAAGAACATGATCACCGGTGCCGCCCAGATGGACGGCGCCATCCTGGTCGTGTCCGCGGCCGACGGCCCCATGCCGCAGACCCGCGAGCACATCCTGCTGTCTCGCCAGGTCGGCGTGCCGTTCATCGTCGTGTTCCTGAACAAGGCCGACATGGTCGACGACGAGGAGCTGCTCGAGCTGGTCGAGATGGAAGTGCGTGAGCTCCTCGACGAGTACGACTTCCCGGGTGACGACACCCCGATCATCACCGGTTCCGCCCTGATGGCCCTGGAAGGCAAGGACGACAACGGCATGGGTACCACTGCCGTTGCCAACCTGATCAAGGCCCTGGACGAGTACATCCCGGAGCCGGAGCGTGCCATCGACCAGCCGTTCCTGATGCCGATCGAGGACGTCTTCTCCATCTCCGGTCGCGGCACCGTGGTCACCGGTCGTGTCGAGCGCGGCGTGGTCAAGGCTGGCGAGGAAGTCGAGATCGTCGGTATCAAGGACACCGTCAAGACCGTCGTGACCGGCGTCGAGATGTTCCGCAAGCTGCTCGACGAAGGTCGTGCCGGTGAGAACGTCGGCGCCCTGCTGCGCGGCACCAAGCGTGATGACGTCGAGCGTGGCCAGGTTCTGGCCAAGCCGCGCACCATCACCCCGCACACCAAGTTCGAGGCCGAGGTGTACGTGCTGTCCAAGGACGAGGGTGGTCGTCACACTCCGTTCTTCAAGGGCTATCGTCCGCAGTTCTACTTCCGTACCACCGACATCACCGGTACCTGTGAGCTGCCGGAAGGCGTCGAGATGGTCATGCCGGGCGACAACGTCAAGATGGTGGTCAGCCTGATCGCGCCGATCGCCATGGATGACGGCCTGCGCTTCGCCATCCGCGAAGGCGGCCGCACCGTCGGCGCCGGCGTCGTGGCCAAGATCATCGAGTAAGCGTTTCGTCGCTTGATCGATCGAAGGGGGCTCCAGCCGGAGCCCCCTTTCTGCGCACCGCAAGCGAGTGTTTGACTCTCGCCTCCGGCGTGCCTATAATGCGCATCCTTTGAATGCGTGGGTTGACGGCTCGCGCCGTCAGAATCCATTGGAGTTAGGGCAAATGCAGAACCAGAAGATTCGCATTCGGTTGAAGGCCTTCGACCATCGCCTGATCGACCAGTCCGCCGCGGAAATCGTAGATACCGCCAAGCGTACCGGCGCCCAGGTCCGTGGTCCGATCCCTCTGCCGACCAATCGCGAGCGTTATACCGTGCTGATCTCTCCGCACGTCAACAAGGACGCGCGCGACCAGTACGAGATTCGTACCCACAAGCGGGTGCTCGACATTGTCGAGCCCACCGAAAAGACCGTTGATGCCCTGATGAAGCTCGACCTCGCCGCTGGCGTGGACGTGCAGATCAAGCTCGACTGACACCACACTAGACACTCGCGGCCCAGCGCTCATGGTCTCCCGCAAGGAGCCGGCATGAGCAGCAGCCGCCGCGCCGTGAGGCGCCACACAACGTGCTAGTGGAATGCTCTGGAAAGGGCAGCCATAGCGGGTGATAGCCCCGTACACTATAGGAGACTGAGAATGACTATCGGTTTAGTCGGTAGGAAGGCCGGGATGACCCGTGTCTTCACCGAAGATGGCGCCTCCGTGCCCGTGACCGTGATCGAGGTTGAGCCCAACCGCGTGACGCGCGTTAAGTCCGTCGAGTCCGATGGCTACGCCGCGGTTCAGGTGACAACCGGCTCCCGCAAGGCCAAGCACCTGACGAAGGCCCAGGCCGGGCAGTTCGCCAAGGCAGGTGTCGAGGCCGGTCGTTCGCTGATGGAGTTTCGCCTGGCAGAAGGCGATGAAGCTCCGGAAGTGGGCGGCGAACTCACCGTATCCCTCTTCGAAGCTGGTCAGATGATCGACGTGACCGGCACCTCCAAGGGCAAGGGTTTCCAGGGCGCTGTCAAGCGCTGGAACTTCCGCACCCAGGACAACAGCCACGGTAACTCCCTGGCCCACCGTGCGCCGGGCTCCATCGGCATGTGCCAGACGCCGGGCCGCGTGTTCAAGGGCAAGAAGATGGCCGGCCAGATGGGCAATGTTCGCTGTACCGTGCAGAGCCTGGAAGTCGTCCGTGTCGACGCCGAACGCAACCTGCTGCTGATCAAGGGTGCCGTGCCTGGTGCCACCGGCAGTGATGTCATCGTGCGCAGCGCCGTCAAAGCAGGCTGAAGGGGAACTTACCGATGAATCTGAATCTTGCAGGTGCAGGCGCCGGTACTGTCGAAGTATCCGATGCCACCTTTGGCAAAGAATTCAACGAGGCCCTCGTGCACCAGGTCGTCACCGCCTATCTGGCCGGTGGTCGCCAGGGTACCCGTGCCCAGAAGAATCGCTCCGACGTGCGTGGCGGTGGCAAGAAGCCGTGGCGCCAGAAGGGCACCGGTCGTGCCCGTGCCGGCACCATCCGCTCACCGATCTGGCGTAGTGGCGGCGTGACCTTCGCGGCCCGTCCGCAGGACCATTCCCAGAAGGTCAACCGCAAGATGTATCGCGCGGCCATGCGCTCCATCCTCTCCGAGCTGGTTCGCCAGGAGCGTCTGGTGGCCGTCGACGGCTTTGCCGTCGAGGCGCCCAAGACCAAGCAGCTGGTCGCCAAGCTCGAGGAGCTGGGCCTGGAAAAGGTGCTGATCGTCACTGAAGAGGTCGACGAGAACCTGTACCTCGCCGCTCGCAACATCCCCAACGTGGATGTGGTGGATGTCGCTGCCGCCGACCCGGTGAGCCTGGTTGCCTTCGACAAGGTGCTGGTCACCGTCTCCGCTCTGCGCAAATTCGAGGAGAAGCTGGCATGAACCAGGAGCGTGTATTCAAGGTTCTGCTTGGTCCACACGTGACCGAGAAGGCCGCCATGGCCGCCGAGCGCAACCAGTACGTGTTCAAGGTGGCAGGCGACGCGACCAAGCCCGAGATCAAGGCGGCCGTCCAGGAGCTGTTCGGCAAGAAGGTCGACCGTGTTCAGGTGCTGAACATGAAGGGCAAGACCAAGCGCACCGCGCAGGGTCTGGGTCAGCGCAAGGGTTATCGCAAGGCGTACGTCACACTGGCCGCCGGCGAGACGCTTGAAGACTTCTCTGGCGCCGAATAAGGGCAGGAGTACGGATCATGTCAATCGTCAAGACTAAACCCACGTCCGCCGGTCGTCGCCACGTCGTCAAGATCGTTGGTGAGGAGCTGTACAAGGGCCGCGCCTATGCGCCGTTGCTCGAGAAGCAGTCCAGGTCCGGTGGCCGTAACAACTACGGTCGCATCACCACCCGTCACGTGGGTGGGGGGCACCGTCACCACTACCGGCTCATCGACTTCAAGCGCACCAAGGATGGCATTCCGGCCACCGTCGAGCGCCTGGAGCATGACCCGAATCGCAGCGCGCACATTGCTCTGCTCAAGTACCTCGACGGCGAGCGTCGCTACATCATCGCGCCGCGTGGCGTGAGTGCCGGTGACCGCCTCGAGTCCGGCGTCAACGCGCCGATCAGGAAGGGTAACGCGTTGCCGCTGCGCAACATCCCGCTGGGTTCCACCGTGCACTGCATCGAGCTCAAGCCCGGCAAGGGTGCCCAGCTTGCACGCAGCGCCGGGACCAGCGCCCAGCTGGTCGCCCGCGAAGGCAACTATGCCACCCTGCGCCTGCGCTCCGGCGAGATGCGCAAGGTGCTGGCCGAGTGCCGCGCGACCCTGGGTGAAGTGAGCAACTCCGAGCACAGCCTGCGTCAGCTTGGCAAGGCCGGTGCGAAGCGCTGGAGAGGGGTGCGCCCGACCGTTCGCGGCGTGGCCATGAACCCGGTGGATCACCCGCACGGCGGCGGTGAAGGCCGCAGCAGTGGCGGCCGTCACCCGGTCTCCCCGTGGGGTATTCCCACCAAGGGCCACAAGACCCGCAAGAACAAGCGCACCGACAAGCTGATCATCCGTCGCCGCAAGGCCCGGAAATAAGATCCAACGCCAAGACATCAAGAGGTAACGGCTGTGCCACGTTCACTGAAGAAAGGTCCCTTTATTGACCTTCATCTGCTGAAGAAGGTTGAGACTGCAGTGGAGAAGAGCGACCGCAAACCGATCAAGACCTGGTCGCGTCGCTCGATGATCCTGCCCAACATGGTCGGGCTCACCATTGCGGTCCATAACGGTCGCCAACACGTCCCGGTGCATGTCTCCGAGGAAATGGTTGGCCACAAGCTGGGCGAATTCGCTGCTACCCGCCTCTATCGCGGTCATGCGGCGGACAAGAAAGCCAAACGGTAAGCCAGAGAGGATTGAGAGATGGAAGTCACAGCAAAGCTGCGTGGCGCTCGTTTATCCGCCCAGAAGGCCCGTTTGGTGGCTGACCAGGTGCGCGGTAAACCGGTCGCCGAAGCGCTCGACCTGCTGACCTTCTCCCCGAAGAAGGCCGCGAAGCTGGTCAAGAAGGTGCTGCAGTCCGCCATCGCGAATGCGGAAGAAAACGACGGCATGGATATCGACGAGCTGCGTGTCTCGACCATCTGCGTCGATGAGGGCATGACGCTCAAGCGCATCCGTCCGCGCGCCAAGGGCCGAGCGGATCGCATCCTGAAGCGCACCTGCCACATCACCGTCAAGGTAGCCGAGAAGTAGGAGTCGACCAGATGGGTCAGAAAGTCAATCCCACAGGCATTCGCCTGGGTATCGTCAAGGACCATACCTCGGTGTGGTATGCCGAGCGCGGCGCCTATGCCGACAAGCTCAACAGCGACCTCGAAGTGCGTCGCTTCCTGGAAGAGCGCCTGAAGAATGCGTCCGTGAGTCACATTCATATCGAGCGCCCGGCCAACAACGCCCGCATCACCATTCACACCGCCCGCCCGGGCATCGTGATCGGCAAGAAGGGCGAGGACGTCGACCGGCTGCGTCGTGACGTCACCGCGATGATGGGCGTGCCCGTGCACGTCAACATCGAGGAAGTCCGCAAGCCGGAACTCGATGCCAAGCTCGTCGCGCAGAACATCGCCGGCCAGCTCGAGCGTCGCGTGATGTTCCGTCGCGCCATGAAGCGTGCGGTGCAGAACGCCATGCGCCTGGGCGCCGGCGGCATCAAGGTGCAGCTCTCCGGCCGCCTCGGCGGCGCGGAAATCGCCCGCACCGAGTGGTACCGCGAAGGTCGCGTCCCGCTGCACACCCTGCGTGCGGACATCGACTACGCCACCTACGAGGCCAAGACCACCTACGGCATCATCGGTGTCAAGGTCTGGGTCTTCAAGGGTGAAATCCTCGGGGGCATCGAGGAGGTCCGCGCCAAGGCGAAGCAGCCGCAGGCCGCGCCCTCCAAGAAGAAAGGTTCCAGGTAAGGGGAGAGCGAGTCGATGTTACAACCCAAGCGTATGAAGTTCCGCAAGGTGCAGAAGGGCCGCAATCGTGGCCTGGCGCATCGCGGAAGCAAGATCAGCTTCGGCGAGTATGGCCTCAAGGCCACGGGCCGGGGCCGTGTCACCGCCCGCCAGATCGAGGCCGGTCGTCGTGCCATCACGCGTCATGTCAAGCGTGGCGGCAAGATCTGGATCCGTGTCTTCCCTGACAAGCCGATTTCCAAGAAGCCGCTGGAAGTCCGCATGGGTAAGGGCAAGGGCTCCGTCGAGTACTGGGTCGCCCAGATCCAGCCGGGTCGGGTCCTGTACGAGATCGAAGGCGTTTCCGAGGAGCTGGCCCGCGAGGCATTTGCCCTGGCTGCCCAGAAGTTCCCGGTCTCCACCACCTTTGTGAAACGGACGGTGATGTGATGAAAGCCCAGGAAATTCGTGAGAAGTCAGCCGAGCAGCTCCAGGAGCAGCTTTTCGAGCTCCTCCGCGAGCAGTTCAACCTGCGCATGCAGAAGGCCACCGGTCAGCTGAGCCAGACTCATCTGCTCAAGCAGGTTCGTCGGGACATTGCCCGCGTGAAGACTGTGCTCAACGAGAAGGCAGGTGACTGAGATGGCCGAAGAGAAGAAAGCCCGTACGCTCACCGGCAAGGTGGTGAGCGACAAGATGGACAAGTCCATCGTTGTGATGATCGAGCGTCGTGAGCGCCACCCGATCTACGGCAAATACGTCAAGCGCTCCACCAAGCTGCACGCCCACGACGAGTCGAATCAGGCCAAGGCCGGCGATACGGTGTCCATCGAGGAATGCCGCCCGCTGTCGAAGAACAAGGCCTGGACCCTGATCGAAGTCGTCGAACAGGCCAAGGGATGATCGGCTCAGGCCGGTCAATCCAGTGCAGTCAGATTAGGTTTGGAGAAAACCGATGATTCAGACTCAGACAATGCTGGATGTCGCCGACAACAGCGGAGCGCGCCGGGTGCAGTGCATCAAGGTGCTGGGCGGTTCACACCGCCGCTATGCCCGCGTCGGTGACATCATCAAGGTCACGGTGAAGGAAGCCATTCCGCGTGGCAAGGTCAAGAAGGGCCAGGTCCTCAAGGCGGTGGTGGTTCGCACCCGTAGTGGCGTCCGTCGTAACGACGGTTCGCTGATCCGCTTCGATGGAAATGCGGCTGTGCTGTTGAACAACACCAACGATCAGCCGATCGGCACCCGTATCTTCGGGCCGGTGACGCGTGAACTTCGCAACGAGAAGTTCATGAAGATCATTTCCTTGGCGCCTGAAGTGCTGTAAGGAGCGAGGCGGATATGCAAAAGATCAAACGTGACGATGAAGTGATCGTCATCGCCGGCAAGGACAAGGGCAAGCGCGGCACCGTCAAGCGGGTTCTCGAAAACCGCTTCGTGGTGTCCGGTGTGAACATGATCAAGCGTCACACCAAGCCCAACCCGATGGCGGGCAACCAGGGCGGTATCGTCGAGCGCGAGGCACCGATTCACGCGTCCAACGTGGCCATCTTCAACCAGGAGACCGGCAAGGCGGATCGCGTCGGCTTCCAGGTTCAGGAAGACGGTACCAAGGTACGTATCTACAAGTCGACGCAGTCGCAGATCGACGCCTAACGCGAGTCGGATAGCAAAATGGCGAACTTGAAAGAACGTTATCAGAACGAGGTGGTGGCTCAACTCCAAGAGCAGTTCAGCTACGCCAACGTGATGCAGGTACCGCGGGTCACCAAGGTGACCCTGAACATGGGTATCGGCGACGCGACCAGCGACAAGAAGCTGATCGACAATGCCATCGGCGACCTGGAGAAGCTCTCCGGTCAGAAGCCGCTGGTGACCAAGGCACGCAAGTCCATCGCGGGCTTCAAGGTGCGTGAAGGCTGGCCGATCGGCATCAAGGTGACCCTGCGCTCCGAGCGCATGTGGGACTTCCTTGATCGCCTGGTGAATATCGCGATCCCCCGCGTTCGTGACTTCCGTGGTCTCAACCCGAAGTCCTTCGACGGTCGTGGCAACTACTCCATGGGGGTGCGTGAGCAGATCATCTTCCCGGAGATCGAGTATGATAAGATCGATCGGATCCGTGGTCTGGATGTCACCATCACCACCACTGCCAAAACCGATGAAGAAGGTCGCGCGCTGCTCGGCGCGTTGAACTTCCCGTTCAAGAAATAAGGGTGGGATCATGGCAAAGAAAAGCATGGTAGAGCGCGAGCTCAAGCGCACCAAGCTGGTGGCGAAATACGCCGCCAAGCGCGCCGAGCTCAAGGCGGTCATCCAGGACGTGAACGCTTCTGACGAAGAGCGCTTCGACGCGCAGCTCAAGCTGCAGCGGTTGCCGCGCGACTCCAGCCCGGTCCGTCAGCGCAACCGCTGTCGCATCACCGGCCGTCCGCACGGTTACTACAACAAGTTCGGTCTCGGCCGCAACATGCTGCGTGAAGCCGCCATGCGTGGCGACGTGCCCGGCCTCAAGAAGTCCAGCTGGTAACGCCACGTAGAATCATCAGGAGCGCAACGTAAATGAGCATGCAAGACACTCTGGCGGATATGTTTACCCGTATCCGCAATGCGCAGATGGCCACCAAGGAGACGGTGTCCATGCCGTCCTCCAGGCTCAAGGTCGAGGTGGCCCGCGTGCTGAAGGAAGAGGGCTTCATCAGCGACTTCGCCGTCAGCGAAACCGCCAAGCCCGAGCTGACCGTTAGCCTGAAGTATTTCGAGGGCAAGCCGGTCATCGAGCACCTGCAGCGGGTTTCCAAGCCGTCCCTGCGCCAGTACAAGGGCAAGGACGAGCTGCCGAAGGTCGCCGAAGGTCTGGGCGTTGCGATCGTCACCACCTCCCAGGGGGTGATGACCGATCGCGCGGCGCGTCAGGCGGGTGTCGGTGGCGAAGTCATCTGCACCGTATTCTAGGAGTTTGGAATGTCCCGCGTAGCCAAATATCCGGTCAAACTGCCCGCAGGCGTCGAGGTCAAGCTCGACGGCAACCAGCTGTCCACCAAGGGCAGCCAGGGAACCCTGTCCATGACCGTTCACCCTGATGTGGTGATCGGTCAGGAAGAGGGGCAGCTGACCTTCCAGCCGAGCGAGTCTGCCAAGAGCTGGGCAATGGTCGGTACCACCCGTGCCCTGGTCCAGAACCTGGTCACCGGTGTCAGCGAGGGCTTCACCAAGAGCCTCGAAATCATCGGCGTCGGTTATCGTGCCCAGGCCAAGGGCCAGACGCTCAATCTTACACTGGGCTTCTCGCACCCGGTCGACTACACGCTGCCTGAAGGTGTCACGGCGGAAACGCCCAAGAACACCGTCATCGTGCTGAAAAGCGCGGACAAGCAGAAGCTCGGCCAGTGTGCTGCGGAAATCCGCGCCTTCCGTCCGCCCGAGCCCTACAAGGGCAAGGGTGTCCGGTACGCCGACGAGCAGGTGCGTCGCAAAGAAGCCAAGAAGAAGTAAGGCAGGGTTATGAACGCGAAGAAAGAATCTCGTCTCCGTCGTGCCCGCCGTGCTCGCGCCAAGATCCGCGAGCTGGGCGTGTATCGCCTGTGCGTCAACCGTACCCCGCGCCACATCTACGCGCAGATCATCTCGCCGGATGGTGGCAAGGTCCTCGCCAGCGCTTCCACGCTGGACAAGGCCCTTCGCGAGGGTGCGACCGGCAACACTGACGCCGCCTCCCGGGTGGGCGAAATGATTGCCGAACGCGCCAAGCAGGCTGGCATTACCCAGGTGGCCTTCGATCGTGCCGGCTTCAAGTACCACGGTCGTGTGAAGGCCTTGGCCGACGCCGCTCGTGAAGGCGGCCTGGAATTCTAAAGGGTTTTACGATGGCGAAGAACGAACAGCAAAGCGGCGATCTGCAGGAAAAGCTTGTGCAGATCAACCGTGTCGCCAAGGTGGTCAAGGGTGGCCGAATCTTCGGTTTCACCGCCCTGACCGTCGTGGGTGACGGTAACGGTCGTGTGGGTTTCGGACGTGGCAAGGCGCGTGAAGTGCCGGTGGCGATCCAGAAGGCCATGGACCAGGCGCGTCGCAACATGGTCAAGGTGAACCTCACCGGTGGCACCCTGCAGTACCCGGTCAAGGCCCGTCACGGCGCCTCCAAGGTGTACATGCAGCCTGCCTCCGAGGGTACCGGGATCATCGCCGGCGGCGCCATGCGCTCCGTGCTCGAACTGGCCGGGGTGCATGACGTCCTGGCCAAGTGCTACGGCTCCACCAACCCGGTGAACGTGGTGCGGGCGACCGTCAACGGTCTGGCCTCCCTGCAGTCGCCGGAAGACGTGGCCGCCAAGCGCGGTCTGTCCGTCGAAGCGATCACGGGGTAAGGTTCATGTCAGCAACGATCAAGGTTACCCAGACCCGCAGCACCATCGGCGTACTGGCCAAGCACAAGGCCACCATGAAGGGCCTCGGCCTGCGTCGCATCGGTCACACGGTTGAACTGGAAGACACCCCTGCCGTCCGCGGCATGATCCACAAGGTCAACTACCTTGTGCGTGTTGAGGGAGAGTAATCCATGAAACTCAATAGCCTGAGCCCGGCACCGGGCTCCAAGCACGCCGAGAAGCGCGTCGGTCGTGGCATCGGCTCCGGCCTGGGCAAGACCGGCGGCCGGGGTCACAAGGGCCTCAAGTCGCGCAGCGGCGGTAGCGTCAAGCCCGGCTTCGAGGGTGGTCAGATGCCGCTGCAGCGGCGCCTGCCCAAGTTCGGCTTCACTTCCGCGAAGTCACTGGTCTCCGAGGAAGTGCGTCTTGCCGAGCTGGCCCGTGTCGCGGGTGACGACGTCACCCTGGACACCCTCAAGCAGGCCAACGTGCTGAAGGATGCCACCAAGCATGCCAAGGTGATCCTGTCCGGCGAACTGAACAGGGCGGTCACGGTCCGCGGCATCAAGGTCACCAAGGGTGCCCGTGCCGCGATCGAAGCCGCCGGCGGCAAGGTAGAGGACTAAATGGCCAAGTCAGGAAACATGCCGGCGATGGGCAGCGGTCTGGGTGAACTCTGGGCGCGCCTGCGCTTCGTGCTACTCGCCATCGTGGTCTACCGCATCGGTGCCCACATCCCCGTTCCCGGTATCAATCCTGACCAGCTTGCTGCCTTGTTCAGGGAGCAGCAGGGCACCATCCTGGGCATGTTCAACATGTTCTCGGGTGGCGCCCTGGAGCGCATGAGCATCATGGCGCTGGGCATCATGCCCTACATCTCAGCGTCGATCATCATGCAGCTGATGACCGCGGTCTCGCCGCATCTCGAGCAGTTGAAGAAGGAAGGCGAGGCCGGCCGCCGCAAGATCAGTCAGTACACGCGCTACGGTACCGTGGTGCTGGCCCTGATCCAGGCCACCGGGATGTCGGTGGGGCTGGCCAGTCAGGGGATCGCCTACACGGCCGACTTCAGCTTCTACTTCACCGCCATCGTGACCTTCGTCACCGGGGCAGTGTTCCTGATGTGGCTGGGTGAGCAGATCACCGAGAAGGGCATCGGCAACGGTATTTCGCTGCTGATCTTTGCGGGGATCGTCGCGGCTCTGCCCGGCGCCGTGGGTCAGGCCTTCGAGCTGGCCCGCAACGAAGGGGCCTGGAACGTCCTGCCGCTGCTGGGTCTCACCGTGCTGGGTGTGGCCACCGTGGCCTTCGTGGTCTTCATCGAGCGCGGCCAGCGCCGCCTCACGGTGAACTATCCGCGTCGCCAGGTCGGCAACAAGATGTATGCCGGTCAGAGCAGCTATCTGCCGCTCAAGGTCAACATGGCGGGCGTGATCCCGGCGATCTTTGCCTCCAGCATCCTGCTGTTCCCGGCCTCGCTCGGACAGTGGGTGGGTGCCGGTGACGGCATGGAGTGGCTGCAGCGGGCATCGCAGGCCCTGGGGCCGGGTCAGCCGCTGTACATCTTGCTTTTCGGTGCGGCGGTGGTATTCTTCTGCTTCTTTTACACAGCGCTGGTCTTCAACCCCAAGGATGTCGCTGACAATCTCAAGAAGTCAGGGGCCTTCCTGCCGGGCATTCGCCCTGGCGAGCAGACCGCTCGCTACATCGACAAGGTCATGACCCGTCTGACCCTGTTTGGTGCCCTCTACATCACTGCGGTTTCCCTGATGCCCCAGTTCCTGATCGTGGCCTGGAACGTACCGTTCTTCTTTGGCGGTACCTCGCTGTTGATCGTGGTAGTGGTCATCATGGACTTCATGGCACAGGTGCAGTCGCACCTCATGTCGCACCAGTACGAGTCGGTGATGAAGAAGTCCAACCTGAAAGGCTACGGTAGCGGCGGCATCATGCGCTGAGGCGCCGCTGGCGATTTGGTGCGCCGGGCTTCGGCTCGCGGCGCGAGCCAACTTTGGAGATGGAACGATGAAAGTTCGAGCTTCCGTGAAGAAAATGTGCCGCAACTGCAAGATCATTCGTCGCAATGGCGCCGTGCGCGTCATCTGCATCGAGCCGCGGCACAAGCAGCGCCAGGGTTGATCCCGACGCTGCACTGAACCGGGTGCCGGCATGCCCCTTGACCTCGAGTGAGGGAGGGGGTATGCTGTTGCGCCTTTTGTAGATGATTAATCGAGCAAGCCGCTCAAATTTCGGAGTAAGCTGATGGCCCGTATTGCAGGCGTCAATATCCCGGACAACAAGCATGCGGCGATCTCGCTGACCTATATCTTCGGGATTGGCCGTACGCGCGCTCAGGACATCTGTGCCGCGACCGGCATCGCGCCGACCACCAAGATCCAGGAGCTGTCCTCTGAGGAAGTGGACACCCTGCGTAGTGAAGTCGGCAAGTACACCGTTGAAGGTGACCTGCGTCGTGATGTCACGCTTAACATCAAGCGTCTCATGGACCTGGGTTGCTATCGTGGTCTGCGTCATCGTCGTGGTCTTCCGCTGCGTGGTCAGCGTACCAAGACCAATGCGCGTACCCGCAAGGGCCCGCGCAAGCCGATCCGCAAATAACACGCACGTTCTGGCGTAAAGACAGGAATAGACATCAACATGGCTAACCCGCGTAGCAACCGTAAAAAGGTTAAAAAGCAGGTAGTGGATGCCATCGCGCATATCCACGCCTCTTTTAACAACACGATCATTACGATCACAGACCGCCAGGGCAACGCCCTTTCCTGGGCGACTGCCGGTGGTTCGGGTTTTCGTGGTTCTCGCAAGAGCACCCCGTTCGCTGCTCAAGTGGCAAGCGAGCGTGCAGCGACCGCTGCAGCCGAGTATGGTGTGAAAAACGTCGACGTGCTGGTCAAGGGCCCCGGTCCGGGCCGTGAATCCGCCGTGCGCGCGCTCAATGCCGCCGGCTTCCGCGTGCAGAGCATCACCGACGCGACGCCCATTCCCCACAATGGCTGCCGTCCGCCGAAGAAACGCCGCGTTTAAGGAGACAGATTCATGGCTCGTTACATTGGACCGAAGTGCAAACTGTCTCGTCGTGAGGGGACCGACCTCTTTCTGAAGAGCGGTGTCACTCCCTTCGAGAAGAAGTGCAAATCCGAGCAGATTCCGGGTGTGCACGGCCAGCGCCGTCAGCGTCTTTCCGACTACGGCTTGCAGCTTCGCGAGAAGCAGAAAGTACGTCGCATGTACGGCGTACTCGAGAAGCAGTTCCGCAACTACTACAAGGAAGCGGCCCGCCTGAAGGGCGCGACCGGTGAACTGTTGCTGCAGCTTCTCGAATCCCGACTGGACAACGTCGTCTACCGCATGGGCTTCGGCTCCACGCGTTCCGAGGCGCGTCAGCTGGTCAGCCACAAGGCGATTGCCGTCAACGGCAAGACCGTCAACGTGGCGTCCTACCAGGTCAAGCCCGGTGACGTCGTCTCGGTGCGCGAGAAGGCGAAGAACCAGGCGCGCATCCAGACTTCCCTGGCCATCGCCGCCAACCGCGGCGACGTGGTCTGGGTCGAGACCGATGCCAAGAAGATGGAAGGCACTTTCAAGGCCCTGCCGGAACGCGGTGACCTGTCTGCCGACATCAACGAAAACCTGATCGTCGAGCTGTACTCCAAGTAAACGGCGCCCGCGTCGTGCTGTCCTCGCCCGCGAGGGCAGCAGTGAGTACCGACAATCCGTTTGGCAGCCTGAAAGGTGTTCATATGCAGCGTTCAGTGACAGAGTTTCTCCGTCCTCGCGACATCAAGGTCGAAGAGATCAGCGCTCACCACGCCAAGATCGTGCTCGAACCCTTCGAGCGGGGCTTCGGCCACACGCTGGGGAATGCCCTGCGTCGCATCCTGCTCTCCTCCATGCCCGGCTGTGCCGTGGTCGAGGCGGAGATCGCCGGCGTCGAGCACGAGTACAGCGCGATCGAGGGCGTCCAGGAAGATGTCATCGAAATCCTCCTGAACCTCAAGGACGTGGCGCTCAAGATGCACAGCCGCGATGAGGCAGTGCTCTCGCTGAACAAGCAGGGGCCGGCCGTCGTGACTGCAGGGGATATCGCGCTCGACCATGATGTCGAGGTCGTCAATCCCGAGCACATCATCGCCCACGTCAATGAGGGTACCGAGCTGAAGATGCAGCTCAAGGTGGCCCGCGGCCGCGGCTATGAGCCGGCGGACGTGCGTGGCGATGCCGACGACGAGTCGCGCGCCATCGGTCGCCTGCAGCTGGATGCTACCTTCAGCCCCGTACGCCGGGTTTCCTACAACGTCGAAGCGGCGCGTGTCGAACAGCGCACCGACCTCGACAAGCTGATCATCAACCTGGAAACCGACGGTACCCTGGATCCCGAAGAGGCCATCCGTCGCAGTGCGACCATCCTGCAGGAGCAGCTGGCCGCCTTCGTCGACCTGGAAGCCGACAAGGAACAGGAAGTGGTGGAGGAAGAGGATCACATCGATCCGATCCTGCTGCGCCCCGTAGACGATCTCGAGTTGACCGTTCGCAGCGCCAACTGCCTGAAGGCCGAGAACATCTACTACATCGGGGATCTGATCCAGCGCACCGAAGTGGAGCTGCTGAAGACCCCCAATCTCGGCAAGAAGTCCCTGAACGAGATCAAGGACGTGTTGGCCGCCCGCGGGCTTTCCCTGGGCATGCGGCTGGAGAACTGGCCGCCGGCAAGCCTGAAGGACGACAAGGCCTCCGCGTGAGCCTCGACTCGAGTCCCAGTTTGGTAAGGAATCACAACCATGCGTCATCGTAAGAGTGGTCGTCACCTGAATCGCACCAGCTCGCACCGCCAGGCCATGTTCAAGAACATGTCCGTCTCGCTGGTCGAGCACGAAGTGATCAAGACAACCCTGCCCAAGGCCAAGGAACTGCGTCGCGTCATCGAGCCGCTGATCACCCTGGCCAAGCAGGACAGCGTCGCCAATCGTCGTCTGGCCTTCAGCCGCACCCGCTCGAAGGAAGCGGTCGGCAAGCTCTTCAACGAGCTGGGGCCGCGTTACGCCGAGCGTCCGGGCGGTTACGTCCGTATCCTCAAGTGCGGCTACCGCACCGGCGACAACGCCCCCATGGCCTTCGTCGAGCTGGTCGACCGTCCGGTCGTCGAGGAAGCCGCCGCCGAGGAGTGATCCTCGACCGGCCTTCCGCCAGTGGCACGCCAAACCGGCTCCTTTCGAGGGGCCGGTTTTTTTTGCGCCCGGCTTCGCCGGGAGTCGGAAGCCATAAGCCGTAAGCCATAAGAAAACCCTCCCCGGCTTCGTCGGGAGCTTGAAGAGCGCCCGATTCGCGGGCTTAAGCTGGAAGAAAAAGCTTGATACTTGGTTGGGCGGCAACATGCTGCCTTCCAGCTTCCAGCTTCCAGCTTCCAGCTTCCAGCTTCCAGCTTCCAGCTTCCAGCTTAAGCGGTGGTCTCCGGCTCCGCCTTGCTGGCCGTGGCGCGCTCCAGCAGCGGCCTGAGAAAGCGCCCCGTATGGGAGGCCTCCATGCGTGCCACCTGCTCGGGCGTGCCCTCGGCGATGATGCGCCCGCCGCCCGAGCCGCCTTCCGGGCCTAGGTCGATCAGCCAGTCGGCGGTCTTGATCACGTCCAGGTTGTGCTCGATCACCACGATGGTGTTGCCGTGGTCGCGCAGCCGATGCAGCACAGTGAGCAGCTGGCGGATGTCCTCGAAATGCAGGCCGGTCGTGGGTTCGTCGAGGATGTAAAGGGTCTTGCCGGTATCACGCTTGGCCAGCTCCCGGGCCAGCTTGACCCGCTGGGCCTCGCCGCCGGACAGCGTGGTGGCGCTCTGGCCCAGGCGGATGTAGGAGAGCCCCACGTCGAGCAGGGTCTGCAGCCGCCGGGCGATGGCCGGAACCGGCGAGAAGAAGGCCAGCGCCTCCTCCACGGTCATCTCGAGGACCTCGTGGATGCTCTTGCCTTTGTAGGCGATCTCCAGGGTCTCGCGGTTGTAGCGCTTGCCCTTGCAGACATCGCAGGGCACGTAGATGTCCGGCAGGAAGTGCATCTCCACTTTGAGCATGCCCTCGCCCTGGCACGCCTCGCAGCGTCCGCCCTTGACGTTGAAGGAGAAGCGACCGGGCTTGTAGCCCCGCGAGCGCGCCTCCTGGGTGCCGGCGAACAGCTCGCGGATCGGCGTGAAGATGCCGGTGTAGGTCGCCGGGTTGGAGCGCGGGGTGCGGCCGATGGGGCTCTGATCGATGTCGATCACCTTGTCGAGGTGATCGAGACCCTCGATGCGCTCATGGGCTTCCGGCGTCATGCTGGTGGCACGGTTGAGCTCGCGGGCCGCGATGGGCATCAGCGTGCCGTTGATCAGCGTCGACTTGCCGGAGCCCGAGACGCCGGTGATGCACACGAACAGGCCCAGCGGCAGCTCGAGGGTGACGTCCTGGAGGTTATTGCCCCGGGCGCCGGTCAGGCGCACCATCTTCTCCGGGTTGCCGGGAATGCGCCAGGGCGGGACTTCGATGCGCCGGGTGCCGGCGAGGTACTGGCCGGTGAGCGACGCCGGCGTGGCGATGATCTCCTGCGGGGTGCCCTGGGCAACGATGCGCCCGCCGTGCACGCCGGCACCGGGGCCGATATCGAGCACGTGGTCGGCGGCACGGATGGCCTCCTCGTCATGCTCGACCACGATCACGGTGTTGCCCAGGTCGCGCAGGCGCTCCAGGGTCTGCAGCAGGCGATCGTTGTCGCGCTGATGCAGGCCGATGGAGGGCTCGTCGAGGATGTACATCACCCCCACCAGGCCAGCGCCGATCTGGCTGGCCAGGCGAATGCGCTGGGCCTCGCCGCCGGAGAGGGTCTCGGCGCTGCGCTCCAGGTTCAGGTAATCGAGCCCCACGTTGACCAGGAACTCCAGGCGGGCGTGGATCTCGTTGACGATCTTGACGGCGATCTCGCCCTTGCGCCCGGGCAGGCTGAGGGCACCGAAGTAGCTCAGCGCCTCGCCGATGGGCAGGCGGACCAGCTGGGGCAGGGTGCGGTCGTCGATGTAGACGTGGCGCGCTTCCCGGCGCAGTCGCGAACCGTGGCAGGTGGGGCAGGGCTGGACGGCGATGTGGCGTGCCAGGTCCTCGCGCACCATGCTCGACTCGGTCTCGCGATAGCGGCGCTGCATGTTGGGCAGCACCCCCTCGAAGGGGTGCTCTCGGGTCACCTTGCGGCCCCGGTCGTTGACGTAGCTGAAGGTGATGTCGTCACTGCCGCTGCCGTGGAGGATGATCTCGCGCTCGTGGCGCGCCAGGTCCTGCCAGGGGGTCTCCAGGGTGAAGCGGTAGTGGTCGGCCACCGCCTGCAGCTGGTTGAAGTAGTAGACGCTGCGCCGGTCCCAGCCCTTGATCACCCCTTCGGCCAGCGACAGCTCCGGATGGCTGATCAGCTTGTCGGGGTCGAAGAACTGCTGCACGCCCAGGCCGTCGCAGGTCGGGCAGGCGCCGGCCGGGTTGTTGAACGAGAACATGCGCGGCTCGAGCTCGGCGATGGAGTAGCCGCATACCGGGCAGGCGAAGCGCGCGGAGAAGGCGATGTCATCGTGCTCGCCGTCCATGAAGTGGATCACGGCGGTACCGTCGGCCAGGTTGAGGGCCGTCTCGAAGGATTCCGCCAGGCGCTGCGTGAGCCCCTCGCGCACCTTGAGGCGGTCGACCACCACGCTGATGTCGTGCTTCTTGTTCTTGTCGAGCGGGGCGATGTCGTCGAGCTCCAGCACCTGGCCGTCGACCATGGCGCGCACGAAGCCCTGGGCACGCAGCTCGGCGAGCAGCTGCAGGTGCTCGCCCTTGCGTCCCTTGACCACCGGGGCCAGCAGCATCAGCTTGCTGCCTTCGGGCAGGGTCAGCACCTGGTCGACCATCTGCGAGACGGTCTGGGCCTCGAGGTCCTCGCCGTGCTCCGGGCAGCGTGGCGTGCCGGCGCGCGCGAACAGCAGGCGCAGGTAATCGTAGATCTCGGTGATGGTCCCCACGGTGGAGCGTGGATTGTGGGAGGTGGACTTCTGCTCGATGGAGATCGCCGGGGAGAGCCCCTCGATGTGGTCGACGTCGGGCTTCTCCATCATCGACAGGAACTGGCGCGCATAGGTGGAGAGCGACTCCACGTAGCGGCGCTGGCCCTCGGCATAGAGGGTGTCGAAGGCCAGCGACGACTTGCCCGAGCCGGAGAGCCCGGTGACCACGATCAGCCTGTCGCGGGGCAGATCGACGTCGATGTTCTTCAGGTTGTGGGTGCGGGCACCCCTGACCAGAATTGTGTCCATTCCCACCTCGCCTGACGCGGCAAAAGGTCGATTATACGGGGCGGGCCGCACCGGCGGCAAAGCGCGGGTCGCCATCGCAGATAACAGCATTGCTCGGGGCTGATCCGTCGGCAGGCCCCGGAACGCCGGACCGTCTGAAGCCAACTGCGATAGCCCTGGTCGCCATCGGCTTTCCCTGCAGGGCGGCGAGCCGCTAGAATATGCGGTCCACCTCCGGACCCGAGGGTCCGTCCACGGAAATCCGAATCGCCATGCGAAAGGTCTCAGGACTGCTGTTAGCCACCGAGCGTCGCGCCATTGCCGGGCTGGCGGGGCTCTATGCCACGCGCATGCTGGGCCTGTTCATGGTGCTGCCGGTGCTGGCTCTGTACGCCGATGACCTGCAGGGCGCGACGCCGCTGCTGGTCGGCCTGGCGCTGGGGATCTACGGCCTCACCCAGGCGCTGCTGCAGATCCCCTTCGGCCTGCTCTCGGACCGGCTGGGACGCAAGCCGGTCATCGCCGCCGGTCTGGTGCTGTTCCTGGTCGGCAGCATGGTGGCCGCCGGCGCCGACGCCATCGGCGGGGTGATCCTGGGGCGCTGCCTGCAGGGCAGCGGTGCGGTGGCCGCTGCCATCATGGCGCTGCTTGCCGACCAGACCCGCGAGCAGGTGCGTACCGCCGCCATGGCCACCATCGGGCTTTCCATCGGCGTGGCCTTTGCCGTGGCCATGGTGCTCGGCCCCTGGCTCGCCGCGAGCTTCGGTCTGGCCGGGGTCTTCTGGTTCACCGCAGTGCTCGCGGCGCTCGGCCTGGGGGTGCTGTGGAAGCTGGTGCCGCCGGCGCCGCGCCGAGTGCGCCACCGGGACGTGGGCATGGACAGTGGCCAGCTGCGCGCTATTCTCTCCAGCCGTGACCTGTGGCGCCTGGATACCTCGATCTTCGCCCTGCACCTGGTCTTGATGGCGATCTTCGTCGCCGTTCCCTTTCGCCTGCTCGAGGCAGGCATCGCCGCCGAGCGTCATGGGCTGACCTATCTGAGCATCATGCTGCTGGCCTTCGTGGTTATGGTGCCGCTGGTGATCATCGCCGAGAAGCGTCGCCGCATGAAGGCCATGTGCCTGTCGGCCATCGCCGGTATCACGCTGAGCCTGTTCGGGCTGGCCGGGCTCGGCGACGGGTTTCGGGCCCTGTTCGGCTGGCTGCTGCTGTTCTTCATCGCCTTCAACCTGCTCGAGGCCACGCTGCCATCGATGCTGAGCAAGCTGGCGCCGGCCGGAGCCAAGGGCACTGCCATGGGCATCTATTCCACCAGTCAGTTCCTGGGCGCCTTCCTGGGCGGGGTGCTGGGGGGCGCGCTGGTCCAGCAGTGGGGGCTCGCCGCGGTCTTCACCGGCTGTGGCCTGGTGGGCCTGGCGTGGCTGGCGGTGATGGTCGGCATGACGCCCCCTCGCCATCTGACCAGCGAGGTGGTAGCACTGGACGACAGCGAGCAGGATGATGCGCTGGACACCCTGATGGTGCGTTTCGCCGAGGTGGCGGGAGTGGAGGATGTGCTGGTCGTCCCCGAGGAGCGTCTCGCCTACCTCAAGGTGGACCGCCAGCGTCTCGACGAGCGCGCCCTGGCACGCCTGACCGGTTCCGGGAATCACCACAGCGGCGCCTGAGCCGCGTATGATCCTTACAACGTATTCATGATAGCAAGGAGTTCCTCATGGCCCGAGGCATCAACAAGGTCATCCTCATCGGCAACCTGGGCCAGGATCCCGAGGTGCGCTTCACGCCCTCCGGCACCGCCGTTGCCAACCTCAACCTGGCCACCACCGATACCTGGATGGACAAGCAGAGTGGCCAGCGCCAGGAGCGCACCGAATGGCACCGTATCGTGCTGTTCAACAAGACGGCCGAGATCGCCCAGCAGTACCTCAGGAAAGGCAGCAAGGTGTACATCGAGGGCCGCCTGCAGACCCGCAAGTGGCAGGACCAGAACGGCCAGGACAAGTACACCACCGAGATCGTCGCCAACGACATGCAGATGCTGGACTCCCGTGGCGGTGACGGTGGCGGCCAGTATGGCGGCCAGCCCCCGCAGGGTGGTCAGTATGGCAGCCAGCCCCCGCAGGGTGGTCAGTATGGGGGGCCGCAGCAGGGCGGCAACGTCGGCGGTGGCCAGCCTCAGCGTCCGGCTCCGCAGCCCGCGCCCCCGCAGCAGGGTGGCGGCCAGCAGCAGGGCGGCAACTATGGGGCACCGGATCCGGGCAGCTTCGACGATTTCGATGACGAGATTCCCTTCTAGGGCAGGCCAGCCGAGGAGTTGTCGTGAAGCTGCTGATTCTGGATGCCGGGCACTGCCTGAGTCTGGCGCTGGCTCGGGAGGTCAACCGGCGCAGTGACACCGAGCTCACCATCGAGTCGGGGCGGGTGCCTGCGCCCCGCTTGCTCGACGAGCTACGCCCGGATGCGCTGGTAATCCCGCCGTTGTCGCGACCGATCACTGCCGAACCGGCCGCCGTCACCGCTCATGCCGAGGCGGTCGAGGCCTGCATGGACGCCTGCCGTGAGGTCGGGGTGCCGCTGGTGTGGTGCGTCTCCGACCAGCTCTACGAGGACGGGCTCAATGCCCCCATCGACGAGCACGTCATCCCCGAGCCCCGCGACGAGAGCCTGCGACGGCTGGTGCGTACCGGTGACCGGATCCGTGCCGAATACCCCCGGCACCTGATCGTGCGCCTGGGGCCGCTGTTCGCCCTGGAGGGCAGCCAGGCCTGGCTGAGCGAGCTGCTCGATACGCTGGTGGATGGGGGCGAGGTGCGCGCCGCGTCCGATGTGATCTTCTGCCCGACCTCGGCGGATGCCGTGGCCATGGCGCTGGTCGGCATGCTCCAGCAGCAGCACTGCGGGGCCGAGGCCTGGGGAAGCTACCACCTGGCCGGCACCGAGCCGGTGAGCGCCTATACCTTCGTCTCCATGGTGCGCACCCAGCTCGCGACACGGCTCGAGGGGCGTGGCGAGCAGGTCGAGCTGGGTGGCGTCAAGGCCTTGAACCATCATCACGACCAGCCACTGCGGCGCGTGCTCAACTGCCGGCGGGTGCTGGACGTGTTCGGCGTCCATCAGCGGCCCTGGCGGCTTGAGGTCGGGCGCATGCTGGATACCTGGTGCCTGGCCCGGGATGATGACAACAAGGCCGCAGAGGAGGCGACACCGCGATGAACGTGTTCCGCAGCCTGGTCTTCTATGTCGGCTACTTCCTGGCCATGCTGGTCTGTGGCCTGCTATTCCTGCCGCCGGCCCCTTTCCTGCCGCTGCGCTCCCGTTATCGTCTTCTCAACCTCTATAACCACTTCATCATTGCCTGGTTCCGCCTGGCCTGCGGCGTGCGCCATGACTTCCGCGGCCAGGAACGGTTGCCCGATGGTCCCTGTGTCATTCTCGCCAATCATCAATCCGAATGGGAGACCGTCTATCTGCAGCTGCTGCATCCGCCGGTCTGCACGGTACTCAAGCGGGAGCTGCTCAACATTCCGATCTTCGGCTGGGGCCTGCGGCTGCTGCATCCCATTGCCCTGGATCGCAGCAAGCCAGCCCGAGCCATCAAGCAGGTGCTCACCCAGGGCAAGGCACGACTCGACGCGGGGCTCTCGGTGCTGATCTTTCCCGAGGGGACCCGGGTAGCGCCGGGAAGCCGGCGACGCTACAACAAGAGCGGTGCGGTGATCGCCTGCCGGGCCGGGGTACCGGTGGTGCCGGTGGCGCACAATGCCGGGGAGCGCTGGCCGGGACGTCACTGGGTCAAGCGCCCGGGGCGCCTGTCGCTGGAGGTGGGTGAGCCCATCGAGACGCAGGGGCGCTCGCCGGAGGAGGTGCTGGTCGAAGTGGAGGCGTGGATCGAGGCCCGGCTGGCCGAGATTTCCGAGGTGCCGCGTCCGGCAGCCGCCGCACCGCCGGTCACCGAGCCCCCCCTGGCCTGATGCCGACCGCCTTCCCCTAATGCAAGAGGCGCCCCTGAGGGCGCCTCTTTTGTGGTTCTACGCAAATTGGCGTGATGCTGTCCTGTGGGAGCGACGGTCCGGCGCCTCGGCTTCAGATCGCGAAAGAAGGCCGGAGGCCCTCCGTGATGCTGTCCTGTGGGAGCGATCTTCAGATCGCGAAAGAAGGCCGGAGGCCCTCCCGGCAATAAGCACTCAGCACCGGGGGCGCCTGTCGGCGCCATTCGCGCAATGAATTGCGCTTGTATGTTGGAAGTGACCCAACAAGGGCAATATTGAGAAGACTTGCCGGGGTGGAGGGACAAGCTGCGCATCTGGCCTCTCGGGGTACAGACAGTGGGAGACATGG
>JBNJIL010000023.1:0-38737 GCA_051749325.1 Pseudomonadota bacterium
CCGCCTGACCTGCCTTGTTTACCTGGCGAGGCTGGGTAAAAGCGAAGGGGCCGCGACACCCCGGTTCTCATCCTGATTGTCGCTGGCTTCTCATCCAGATTGACGCGCTACATTCTTCCTTCAAGGACCGAAAGAAGCGTTCGACAAGTCCGTTTTGCTCCGGGGTGTAGGGCGTCGTGAACTCTTGGGTGAGCCCGTAGGCCTTCACCGTCGCCGTATAGTGTCGACTGCTGAAGACGAGGCCGTTGTCGGAGCGCAGGGCCAGCGGCTGATGAATGCGGCCCAGAGCGGCGAATCGGTGCACCAGAGCCTCTTCCAGCGCCGCTTCGGCGGTCTTGCTGCTGCCGTTGTCCGACAATCGCCAGCCGAGGATCTCCCGCGTACAGCAGTCGATGATCACCGCCAGGCTGGCTCGTCGATCCTTGCCGCACCACACATGGGTCAGATCGGTGGCCCAGCGCTCATCCGGTCGTGAGGCAACGGATGGGAGACTCCTGGCGCGAGGTCGGAAGCCCTGGGGCCGCTTGCGTACCTGCCAGCCCTTGAGCTGCAAGATGCGCTGGATCGGTTTGCGGTTCTCACCCAGTACGCACGCCAGGCGGCGATAGCCGTAGGTGGGGAACCGCTCCAGGGCCAGCTTCACGCGGGCTGCCAGGTCGGCATTGATGACGCGGCGTCGCGGCTTGGGCCGGTAGTAAACCGTCCTGCGCGAGAGACCCAGCCACTGGCACAGCTTGACGAGTGATACAGCATGGCCCTCTTGGGCCAGTTCCGCCTGCAGCGACTTTACGAGTTCTCGTCCTCGTCGAGCAGGCGGCGCCACTTTTTTAGTGCGTAGATCTGCAGGTGGGCCTCGCCCAGCGCCTCCTTGGTTTCCCGCAACTCGGACTCATACTGCTCGCGGATGTCCTTGGGGCGGGCACGGAACCCGTTCTCCATGCTGCGCTGGGCCTCCTCGATCCAGCCTTCGACCTCTGAGACGGTGAGGCCATGCTGGCGAGCCACTTCAGCGACCGTGGTCTTGCCCTTGAAGATGTCCATGACCACGGCGGCTTTGCGCTTCGCGGTCCAGCGTTTGACGGTGGGTTCGTTGCTCATCACGTCCTCCTGATCGCTGCACTATAGCCTGTGCAGCTCTGGAGGGGGTCACTTCATCTTCTTGTTCTGGTGCTCTGCCTGGGCGAACGAGATCTGCTTCATCGGATGGCTCTGTCAGACGGTGGTGGGATGGTCAGATTCTACCCCGGCGGAGCCGATCAGGCAGCTGCGCCGGGATTTGTGCAGCGTTTCCCTAAGACGCGAATGATTGCCGATGCCGAAGCAACCCAGGTGAATGGCGTCACACTTTCACCATAGTTACCCAGCCCACAGACTATTTAAGAGATTCGCTTACTGACTTGTAAGAGATTGCCGACAACTGGTTCACATGTATAGTTCAATGGTATTAGAAGCCTCTACAGGATACAGATGGTGGTCTAGGCTGAAGTTTCGACATGGAAATCAAAATGAGGGTTCAAAGGATGACAGTATACCGGCCTATTCTTCGCTTCAAACGTGGCGAGCAGACAGCTCTCTCGAACCTTTCCGACAACCACAAGTCTGCAACCAAGCCTTTACTAAATATCACGGCACACGATTTCAGCCCGCCCCCTGAAAGGACATTCGACAGCGCATTCGATATGCGCATCATCCAAGATGCCAATAGTCTTAACGATGCATGGGCTGGATCTTCAGCCGCTGTCGACATGGGCGATCTCGATCCATATGCACAATGTGAAGGCGGCACTCACCCTTTGAGACGCTTCTTCGATCATCTTTTTTCTTCAGAGGAAAAGGCACAGGGAACTCCTGTTCTACGCCTTAACAATGATGATAATTACGTGGAAGCAGCTTCGTCCATATGCAGAGACTATGGAATTCCCCCCGCATTCCGAATAACGCCAGACGATCTTGCAGTGCCAGACATTAAACAAACCATTGCGGGCCTTCTCCGAAGGTGCGACACAGCTGCTAAAGATGCAGAATTGGTCTTAGACATGGGGTATATAGAAACCACTGGCAGGTCTACCCTCACTGCAAAAGGTGCTCTAGAGTCAGTACCATTTGCAGCTGACTGGTCAGCCCTCTCACTAGTCGCAGGCTCATTTCCTGAGAACCTTTCAGGCTTTCCAGCTGGCTCACATGTTATTGAACGAAATGAGTGGGCAGTGTGGGTGGCGAACAGCAGTGTTGCCGGCCGGCGAGTGCTCTACGGAGACTATGCCACGATCCACCCTATACTTGAGGAAGGCCTTGACCCTCGGACCATGAACCCAACAGCTAGCGTCCGCTACACACACGAGGACACTTGGATACTTCTTCGCGGCCAGGGGACACGCACACGCGGAGGGCCTGGCTTTAAACAGTTTTATGACCATGCAGACACGGTTCATGACATGTCTGAGTATCGTGGCGAGCCATTCTCATTTGGAGATGCAAAAATAGCTAGAATTCATCGCCGTGAAGAAAGCCAAGGCAACCTTGAAACATGGGTTACGATCGGAGTCAACCACCACATTGCTGAGATCGTCGATCAGCTCGCCAACCTTGCCTAGACTTAAGCGCGGTCCGGACCTCGCGCCGGACCGTATCTAGCGTCAACTCTTCTGAGAGCCTGCGGTAGATTATATCTCGGGACTTACTCTTTACCCCACGGGCTGCGCCGTATCTTTCAAGGATTTCAAGAGCTTCATTTCGCCATAGGAAGCTGCAGATCGTTTCTGCATCTAGCATCTGGTTAGCAAGAGCCTCTCGTTCTTGACTTACCTCCACGCCCCCACATTTAGAAGGATGCGCGATCCAGACCCCCCACCAGTCTGGAATTATCTTAATTGCTTCTTTCTGGTGTGTCTCCGCTACCACAAGGCTTACTCGATCCAGCACTAGGTTATAGAGATCTCGCTGGGCTGGCAGGCGTTCGAGAGTATCCTTCTCGCTTTTTAGCTCGAAGCCAGTCATTTCCCCATTCACAACAGCAATATCAATTCGGGTAGAGCCGTTCAGAATTCCAAGTTCATCTAGCATGAGAGTATTTTCATCCTCTCCATGCACCTTCTCGAGCCAACTCCAAACACTTTCACGAACGTCACGATCCCTCATTGCTCAGCCCAACCTCCAAACCTGTCGGTTGCATTATATAGCTAAATAGCTTTTTGAGCGAGGATGATCCTTTACACCTCTCAACGCTTCTCGTCAATCTCAACAACAAACAGAGCGCCAAATCACAGGAAATTCAACACCCTACGTCACTTGCCCTTTCAGTTTTTCGGCTGTCTCACACCTCCACCGTCACATCCGTCAGCGCCGGCGCTTCGCCCTTCACCTCCCCCGCCTGAACGAAGGCCTTGAGTCCCACGGCCACACCCTGCCCCCTGGCGCGGAGCGTACCGCCGCCGGGGAGCTGCAGGGTGCTGGTGCCGTCGCTGTTGTGGCTGGTCACCTCGCCCACCAACAGGGGATCGTGGGGGATGAGGTCGAGGAACTGGCGGTAGAGGTTGCGGGCCATCAGGCGATCTCCTCGAGGTGGCGTTCGAGCTCGACGCTCTGGTCGATGGTCAGGGCGTCGCCCTGCAGCTGGGCGTTGAGGCTGACGGCGCGCACCAGGCCGCGCCAGTCGTCGCCGTCGGGATCCACGCGCACCAGCTGGCCGGTTTCGAGCAGGCCGGCGATGTCGGCGGCGAGCGGCAGGGCCAGGGACTCGCGGGTCTGGGCGCCGCTGGCGGAGAGCACTGCGATGCCGCGCCCGCGCGCCGGGGCCTGCCGGGTGACCAGCGGGTCGACGACCATCTCGCCGAGGCGGTCGGCGGCGGTACCGGTGCGCTTGACGAGTGCCAGCACACCAGTGGTCTCGCCGGAGACATACACGCCGTTGAGCGCCTCGCTGCTGCGCAGCTCGGAGCCGAGCCGGGTGAGCACGTCGAGCGGCAGGGTGACGTCGGGGGTCTCCCCTGCCCAGGCCCAGTGCGGGGCGGTATAGCGCGGGGCGATGATCAGCTGTGGCTGGCTGGGGTGGGCCTGCACCACGGTGCCGGCCGCGTTGGCGATGGCGGTGATCGCCTCGATGGGCGTGCGGTTGGTGTAGTGCCAGGCCTCGGGCTCGACGAGCCAGTCATCGATCTGCCACTCCAGCATCAGCACCTCGCCGTTGATGGAGAACGCGAGCTCCTGATCCTGCAGCAAGCTGGCGAAGACCTCGGTCTCGACCTTGGGCTTCTTGGGCAGGCCCGTCACCTTCATCACCGAATCGGGTCAACGTCAGGGTTCATCACTCGGCATCTGCTTGAGGAAGGCCATTCAAGGCATTGGCACGCACAAACCCATCTCAAACTCTGCTAAAGTCTGACAAAATCCGCTGCTGTGGTGGAAACATGGAAGACCGTTGGCTCTCCGTCGATGAGATCGGCGAGTACCTGGGCGTGAAGCGAGACACCGTCTATCGCTGGATCTCGGAACGGGCAATGCCCGCCCACCGCATCGGGCGGCTGTGGAAGTTCAAGCGCGACGAGGTGGACGACTGGGTCCGCACCGGCGGTGCAAGCGAGGGCAGCAAGCCCGATGCGTGATCATGCCACCCTCAAGCGGCTGGGCTTCATGACCCGGCAGGGCAGCACCCACACCGCTCGCACCATCATGCTCAGCGAGTTGAACACCCTGTTCGACCATGTCGCTGAAGAGGCCGGCAAAGCTGAGTACCAGGCCGCTATCCGCGATGCCAATTGTTTGGCCAAACGCTCCGGCCGTACACGCCAGTTGACGGCCCGTCACCTGGCCGACCTCTATGGGCTCGACCCTGCCAACCCTATCCACGCCGGCCTGCGCTACTTCTGGTCGCGGGATGAGGCCGCACGCCCCCAGCTCGCTCTGCTGGCGGCGTCTGCCCGTGACTCTCTGCTCAGGGACCTCGCCCCCACCATTCTCGCCAAGCCGCTCGGCACATCGATAACCCGCGAATCGGTTGAGGAAGCCATCGAGCAACACTGGCCAGGACGCTTCAGTCTAGCGACACGTAAGTCCGTCGCCCAGAACATCAACAGCAGCCTGGTGCAGGTCGGCTACCTGCTTGGCCGTGTAAAGAAGGTGCGGGTGCATCTCGAACCTGCGACAGGCGCTGTCGCCTATGCCCTCTACCTTGCCTGGCTGCAGGGCGGCCGAGGCGAGCTGTTGCTGCAGAGCCCATGGTGCAGGCTGCTGGACGCCAGCCAGGAGCGCCTGTTAGAGCTGGCAGCCCAGGCCTCGGCCAAGGGCTGGATGGTGATGCGCCGCGTCGACAACGTGATCGATATCGACTTCCCTGCCCTAGCGCCGCTGGTCAGCCAGGCCTTGAAGCCCTCTGAACCCGCCACTGCCTCCCAGCAGGAGATCTTCCATGAGCAAGGTTAAGCGCCTGATCGATTCCTACGGCCGCTTCATCGCCCTGCCCTGGCGCGACGATGCCGCGGCCGCCCAGCGGGTGGTCTTCTGCGTCTACCCGGAAACCGAGGAGCTGCGCCTGCGCGCCAACCTGGGGGAGTTCGAACTGGTGACCCGCCAGAACGGCCATGAATGGATGGCTTTCGACCTCACCGACACCTTCGCCCTGTGGATGGCCGAGCAGAAATATGCCAAAGGGTACTTCAGGTCGCCAGCCAAGCTGGCTACGGTGATACATCGCTACCTGGATTGGCTGGAGGCCCGTTTCACCGCTGAGCTTACCGCCCAGGGAGCCGGCGACAATCACGTCGTCACGCTCTACGGCGTTGGCAGCCTGTTTGGCTTGCTGAAGGTCAAGGAAGTGGTGGACCGCCTGGCCCCTCACGTCAGCGGGCGCCTGGCCGTGCTGTTCCCGGGCAGCTTCGAGAACAACAACTATCGGCTGCTGGACGGCTACGACGGCTGGAACTACCTGGCCACCCCCATTACCGCCGATGGGGCCCGCTGAGCCGTCACCACGCACGAATACAACTTCGCTACCGCAGGGGAAAGGACGCATGCGCAACCGCGATATCTACGCCAAGGACCCATCCCAGCAGCGCCTGGTCAACGAGGGCGTCGCCTACGTCAACGACGACACAAGCGACCGCGCCCAGACGGTGCTCCGCTACGAGCTGGAGACCTTCGTCTGCGACGGCCAGTACGCCAGGGGCATGCAGGATATCCTCGACACCTACCTGCGCAACCTGAGCAGCGGTGCCTCCCAGCAGCCCGGCGTATGGATCAGCGGCTTCTTCGGCTCGGGCAAGTCGCACATGGCCAAGATGCTGCGCAATCTGTGGGAAGACGTCACTCTCGACGACGGCGCCACCGCACGCGGCCTCGCCCACCTGCCCCAGGAGATCCAGGACCTGTTCAAGGAGCTCACCACCCAGGGCAAACGCCACGGCGGCCTGTTCGCCGCCTCTGGCACCCTGGGGGCGAGCTCACGCGACAAGAGCGTGCGCCTGGCGCTGCTCTCGGTGATCTTCCGTGCCGCCGGCCTGCCGCAGCAGTACTCCGTGGCTCGTTTCGTAATGTGGCTGCGCGACGAGGGCATCCTCGACCAGGTGCGCGACGACATTATAAGCCGTGGCGACGACTGGGAGGAGGAGCTCGACAACTTCTACGTCGCCGAGTCGCTGCATGAAGCACTGGCCCGGGCCAAGCCAAGAATTTTCGGCGGCGTGGAGTCCTTCACCGAGACCCTCAGCCACCTCTACCCCCACGTCAACGACATCAGCAGCGACGAGATGCTCAAGTCCATCCGCCAGGCGCTGAGCCGTGACGGCAAGATGCCGCTCACCCTGGTGGTGCTGGACGAGGTACAGCAGTACATCGGTACCGACGGCCAGCGCTCTATCGATGTGCAGGAAGCGGTGGAAGCCTGCTGTAAGGAGATCGGCAGCCGGCTGATGTTCATCGGTACCGGTCAGACCGCCATCACCGGCACCAGCAACCTGGCGCGTCTGCAGGGCCGCTTCACCACCCGCATCGAGCTCTCCGATGCCGACGTCGATGCCGTGATCCGCCAGGTGGTGCTGGCCAAGAAGCCCGAGGCCAAGTCGCCCGTCAGCGAGGTAATGGAGAGCAACCTCGGCGAGATCTCCCGCCACCTGGCCGAGACCTCCATCGCTCACCGTCAGGAGGACACCCGCCACTTCGCCCAGGACTACCCCATCCTGCCGGTGCGCCGGCGCTTCTGGGATGCCGCCCTGCGCGTGCTCGATCAGACCGGCACCGACAGCCAGCTGCGCAACCAGCTCAGCATGATCCACAAGGCGATCCAGACCAACCTGGATGCACCGCTGGGCAACATCATCCCCGGCGACTACCTCTATTTCGACGCCACCGACAAGCTGCTGCAGTTCCGCATGCTGCCGCGCAAGCTCCACGACGCCACCCAGCAGTGGCGTAACGGCAGCGAAGATGAGCAGCTGATGGCCCGTGCCTGCGCCGTGGTGTTCCTGATCAACAAGGTCGCCAGCACCAACACCGAGCTCGGCCTGCATCCCTCCCTGTCCAATATCGCCGACCTGCTGGTCGATGACCTCAAGGCCGGCAGCAGTTCGCTGCGCAGTCGCCTGCCGGATCTGCTCGATGAATGCGATTTCATCATCAAAGTGGGCGATGAATACCGTATCCAGACCGAGGAGAGCGCCGCCTGGAACGACGCCTTCCTGTCCGAGAAGAGCACCCTGGGCAACGCCACGCATCAGATCGAGACCGAGCGCGACGACCTGATCCGCCAGCACTTCGCCAAGCAGGTCGGCAACCTCACGGTGAACCACGGCGAGTCCAAGGTGCCGCGTCCGCTCTCGCCGGTCTTCGACATGACGCTGCCCAAGGATGCCGCCGAGAGGCTCTACGTCTGGGTGCGCAACGGCTGGTCGGATGACATCAGCCAGGTGCGCGCCGATGCGCGCCAGGCAGGGTCCGAATCCCCCACCCTGTTCGTGTTCATTCCCAAACGCTCCGCCGACGAGCTGCGCAACCAGCTGATCGAGTTCAAGGCCGCCAGCGCCACCCTGGAGACCCGCGGGACTCCCGGCACCCCTGAAGGGGAAGAGGCACGGGCCGCCATGCAGACCACCCGCGACGCCGCTCAGCGGCGCATTCGCGAACTGCTCGACGAGGCCTTCAACGGCGCCCAGGTATTCCAGGGCGGCGGTAACGAGATCGTCGGTGCTACCCTGCGTGAGGCCATTCAGGAAGGCGCCGAGAACGCCCTGGCTCGCCTGCATCCTAAGTTCCATCAGGCCGACCACGCCGGTTGGGAGAAGGTCTATTCCAAGGCCAAGCAGGGCGCTCCCGATGCCCTCAAGGCGGTGGGCTACGATGGCGAGCCTCAGAGCCATCCGGTGTGCAAGGCTGTCCTGAGTTTCCTCGGTGGTGGCAAGAAGGGTAGCGAGATACGTGACCACTTCGAGCACGGTGATTACGGCTGGTCCCAGGATGCCATCGATGGCGCCGTGCAGGTGCTACTGGTCGCTGGCCAGATCCGCACCACCGATGGCACCTCTCCCCAGGAGCTGGATCGTCGCGCCATCGGCAAGACCGAGTTCCGTGTGGAGGCCACCACCATCTCCGCGGGGGAGCGTATCAAGATTCGCAAGGTGATGCAGAAGCTCGGCGTGCAGGCCAAGTCCGGCGAGGAGTCCGCCAAGGCACCGGAGTTCGCTGACAAGCTCCGAACCCTGGCGGAGCAGGCGGGGGGCGAGCCGCCGGCTCCGGAGGCCCCGCGCCTGGATGCCCTGGAAGCCGTGCGTACCAGCAGCGGCAACGACCAGCTCAAGGCCATCGTCAGCAACCAGGGCGAGCTGCTGGCTGCCATCGACGAGTGGCAGGCCACCGCCGACAAGATCAAGCAGCGTCGCCCCGCCTGGGCCACCCTCAAGCAGCTGGCCGGCCACGCCAGGAGCCTGCCCGACGCCGAGCCGCTGCTGGCCCAGGTCAGCCAGATCCGCGAGCACCGCTCGCTGTTGGACGACCCGGACCCCGTCCAGCCCCTGCTGGCCAACCTCACCCAGCAGTTCCGCGACACTTTCAACGAGCTGCAGCAGCGCTATGCGGACGAGCACGCCGCCGGCATGCAGCGCCTGGAGGTGGACGACAACTGGCAGCAGCTCTCACCGGACCAGCGCCACGACCTTCTCGCCGCCAAGCGCCTGACGGCTCACGACGCCCCCGAGATCACCCTCGGTGGCACCGACCAGGTGCTGGAAACCCTGAACCATGTTCGCCCCGACGCCCTGGCCGATCGCATCGCCGCATTACCCAGCCGCTTCGATGAGGTGCTGGTCAAGGCCGCCGAGGAGATGGAGCCCGAGGTTCAGTTCGTCAGCCTGCCGCGCCGCACCCTCAAGAGCGAGGCCGATATCGATGCCTGGCTGGAAGACGTTCGCCGTGAGCTGCGCGAGGCCCTGCAGGACGGGCCAGTGATCACCCAGTAACCGAGGGCCATGCCATGCTGACCTCCATTCAGCTGACCAACTTCAAGAGCTACCGGCAGGCCAGGCTGGACCTGGCACCGCTGACCTTCCTGATCGGCCCCAACGCCTCAGGCAAGAGCAACGCCCTGGAAGGCATTCGACTGCTCAACTGGCTGGCCAAGGGGAAACGCCTGGACGATATTGAACGCGATATCCAGGGCGGTGATACCGTGGTGCGTGGCCAGGCTCGCGACCTGTTTCGAGTGGACGGCGAGCCCTTCACGCTGGAGGCGCACCTGGCTGATGCCCCCGAGGGCTGGGGCGACTTCTCCATCACCATCGACCAGCTCAGCGACCAGCTGGTGGTAGCGGGTGAGCAGATCACCCAACCCGACCAGAAGGTGCCGCTCTACCGGGTGGATAGCGAACCCAACGAACACAGCGACGAGATCAGCGTCGCCTATAACAACTTCCGGAAAGGTCCTAAGAAGCCCCACATCCCCTGCTCCAATCGCCAGGCGGTGTTTTACCAGCTGGAAACGCCTGGCCGCTTTCAGCAATCCCACACCGAGGCCCAGGAGCTGATTCCCGAGGTGACCCGCGCGCTGCGCGAGACGCTGCGGAATATCGTCTTCCTCGACCCGCGCCCGGCGCAGATGCGCGACTACGAGTACGCCGGCGACAAGCACCTCAAGGAGGATGGCAGCAATCTCTCCGCGGTGCTCTACCAACTCTGTCAGATCCCGAGCAGTAAGCAGGCACTGCTCGATTTCATCCGCTCGCTTCCGGAACAGGACATCACCGATATCCAGTTTATCGAGACGCCCCGCCAGGACGTCATGGTCAGCCTGGAAGAGACCTTCGGCGAACAGCAGCGCTTCATGGATGCTCCGCTCCTCTCCGACGGTACCCTGCGGGTGCTGGCCGTGGGCGCGGCACTGCTCTCGGCGCCCGAGGGTGCGCTGCTGATCATCGAGGAGGTCGACAACGGCGTGCATCCCAGCCGGGCCGATGTGCTGGTCAAGCAGATTCGCGATGTGGCCAGCCAACGGCAGCTGCGCGTGCTGATGACCTCCCACAACCCGGCCCTGCTGGATGCCCTGCCCGATGCGGCCCTGGCTCATGTGCTGTGCTGCTACCGAGACCCGCATCAGGGCGACAGCCGACTGGTAAGGCTGGGCGACATGGAGCGCTATAGCGAGCTGGTGGCCCAGGGGCCGCTGGGCCAGCTGATGACTCGCAAGGTGCTGGAGCGCTTCCTCAAGGACGACACCTCGCCGGAACAGCGCCGCGACGCGGCCCTGGCCTGGCTGGAGGAGCTTAAGCAGGACACGGAGTCTCAGGGATGAGTGCCATCTGTCTCATCGATACCTCGATTTTCGTGGAGATCCTCAGGGTCCCCGGCATGGACAGCCACCACGCTGACGTCGTCGCGGAATTGGAGGACCGGCTTACTCGACAGGAGTCCCTGTTTCTGCCCATGGCGACGATCCTGGAGACCGGCAACCATATCGGCCAGCACGGCGATGGCCGCGAGCGCAGAACCTGTGCACAGCGCTTCGTGCACCAGGTCGAGTCGGCATTGAATGGCCAGAGCCCCTTCAAGCCAATCAACTTCCTGGAAGCCGAACAGCTTCAGGCCTGGTTGGCGGAATTCCCCGACCACGCCGGCCGGGGCAGCGGACTGGGGGATCTCTCCATCATCCACGACTGGCAGCGTCTCTGTGAGCAGAACCCGCATCGCCGGGTCACCATCTGGTCGCTGGATCAACACCTTGCCGGCTACGACCGGCCGGCGCCGTAATGCGCAGGGCTGCGCATTGACCATCACCCAATGCGCACAGCAATGTTTATGCGCAATTGAACACGCATTCGCAGGGATACCGTGGAAGGAAGCAACATGGATAGCAGCATGCAGCCACTCGACAAGACACTCCGCAACCGGCTCGACCGCACCGTGCGCAAGGCCCGCCCGGTGGCCGAACAGGCCGCCGAGGCCGCCCTGGAGCAGCTCGGCGTCGGCGAGGAGACCCCGCCCAGCTACCTCAATGAAGACCTGCGCGCCCTGCGCCGCCGGCTGCGTGCCCACGCCCGCAGCCTCGGAGACCCACTCAAAGAGGGCGCCCAGGCGGTCACCCGGCTGATCGGCGAGATCGCCTACGAGCACTGGCACCGCATGCTGTTCGCCCGCTTCCTGGCCGAGAACGAGCTGCTGATGTATGACGGCGTGGCCGTCACCCTGGAGGAGTGCGAGGAGCTGGCCGAGGAGGAAGCCGAACAGGGCCAGCGCACCAGCGGCTGGGCCCTGGCCGCCCGGCTGGCCAGCACCATGCTGCCCCAGGTGTTCCGCGTCGATAGCCCGGTATTCGAGCTCACCCTGGCCGCCGAGTACCAGCGCGAGCTGGAAGAGCTGCTGGCCGGCCTGCCGGTGGAGGTCTTCCACGCCAGCGACAGCCTGGGCTGGGTCTACCAGTTCTGGCAGACCGACAACAAGGAGCGCATCAACCGCTCCGAGGTGAAGATCGGCGCCGACGAGCTGCCCGCCGTCACCCAGCTCTTCACCGAGCCCTACATGGTCAGCTTCCTGCTGGACAACAGCCTGGGCGCTTGGTGGGCCGCCCGCCGCCTGTCGGAAACCGATCTGGCCAATGCCGAGAGCGAGCAGGAGCTTCGCGACAAGGCCAGCCTGCCCGGCGTGCCGCTGGAGTACCTGCGCTTCGTGAAGGACGAAGAAACAGGCCACTGGACACCCGCCGCCGGCACCTTCGACGCCTGGCCGCAGAACCTCGCCGAGCTCAAGACCCTGGACCCCTGCTGCGGCAGCGGCCACTTCCTGGTCGCCGCCCTGCTGATGCTGGTACCCATGCGCATGGAGCTGGAGGGCCTCAGCGCCCGCGACGCCGTGGATGCGGTGCTGCGCGACAACCTGCACGGTCTGGAGATCGACCAGCGCTGCGTGGAGCTTGCCGCCTTTGCCTTGGCCCTCACCGCCTGGCGTTACCCCGATGCCGGCGGCTATCGCAAGTTGCCCGAGCTGCATCTGGCCTGCTCCGGCCTGCCCATCAGCGTGGCCAAGGAGGAGTGGAAGGCCCTGGGGCTGGGCAAGAAGAACCTGACCATCGCCCTGGACTGGCTCTACGACAGCTTCAAAGACGCCCCCATCCTCGGCAGCCTGCTCGACCCCACCCGCACCAGCGCCGCCAAAGTCGCCCAGTGGGACGAACTCTCCGAAGCGCTGAATCAGGCCTTGTCTCAAGAAAGAGTCCAAGAAGGCAGCGACGAGCAGCATGAAGCAGCAGTCACCGCCCAGGGCCTGGCCAAGGCCGCCACCCTGTTAGGGGGCCGCTATCACTGGGTAATTACCAATGTGCCCTACCTCGCGCGTGGTAAGCAGCATCCCAAGCTGCAGGCATTTTGCGCCGACTACTACCCGGCGGCCAAGAATGATCTGGCCACAGTATTTCTCGATCGCTGCCTGGAGCTATGTGTGGTGGGTGGCACCACCAGCAATGTGCTGCCGCAGAACTGGCTGTTCCTGACTCGATATAAAAAATTTCGAGAAATACTGCTAAAAAATGAAAAGTTTCATCTAATTGCTAGACTGGGTGCTGGAGCTTTCGAGACAATCAGCGGCGAGGTAGTAAAAGCCGTCCTAATCAATATAAGCAAGAAAGAAAGTAGCAGCGGCCACGCCGATTTTTTCTCTTCAAGAGATGAGGACAATGAGATAATAGGGGTAGACGCTTCAGGGTCGCCAACATCTGATGGAAAATCTAATATCTTAGCTTTGGAAAAGTTAGACAAAGTCTCACAAAGCAGGCAGATAGACAACCCGGACTCAAGAATAACATTCGAAGAAAGTGATGGAAATAATGATCTCCTTGAGCACGTCGCGAATGCTTACCAAGGAATAGGAACCAGCGACAACGCTCAGTTTTTATACAAGTTCTGGGAAGTTGATTCTATTGAAAAAGAAAAGTGGCGATGGGTCCACACTGCCGCCGAAAACGATGATTACATCGGCGGCAGCTCTTCCATTCTCTTTTGGGAAAGTGGCCAAGGGCGTTACTATAAACATGCACAAGAATTAAAAAAGGAAGGCCGGCTAGGGGGGTGGAAATCAGGTAGCGAAGCTTGGGGTAAAGGTGGATTTGTTATAAACGTTACTAGAACGCCTCATGCCAACCGTTATCTTGGCGACATGTTCGATACAACAGTCGCAGCGATGATAGTGAATGAAGAAATCGAGGCGGCAGTATATTCTTACATAAAATCTCCGGAGTACTATGATGATTTAAAAAAAATAGATCAAGCTCTGAGCATCACTGAACACACGCTACTTAAAGTAAGTTTTGATAGTAGCCGCTGGACTAAAGTTGCCGAGGAACAATACCCTTACGGCCTCCCCAAACCCTACTCCGATGACCCCACCCAGTGGATTTTCCACGGGCATCCCTGCGGCTCGGTGATCTGGGACGAAGAAGCTAAATGGACCGCCCATGGCCCGCTGCGCACCGATGAGTCCGTGCTGCAGGTTACCTTGGCCCGACTGCTGGGCTACCGCTGGCCGGCAGAGAAGGACCCGGAGATGGAGCTGGCCGAGGAGCAGCACGAGTGGGTCAGGCGCTGCGAGGCGCTGCTGGGCCATGCCGACCGCGACGGCATCGTCTGCCTGCCCGCAGTTCGCGGCGAGCGCCGCGCCGTGGACCGGCTGGAAGCGCTGCTGGCCGACGTCTACGGCGACCAGTGGTCCGCTACCACCCGCAGCAAGCTGCTGGAGAGCGTCGACCACGCCGGCAAGGACCTGGAGAGCTGGCTGCGTGACAAGTTCTTCGCCCAGCACTGCAAGCTGTTCCAGAACCGCCCCTTTATCTGGCACGTCTGGGACGGCCTCAAGGACGGTTTCTCAGCGTTGGTGAACTACCACCGGCTCGACTACAAGGCCCTGGAAACCCTCACCTATACCTACCTGGGCGACTGGATCACCCAGCAGAAGAAGCAGCTCAATGAGGGCATCGACGGCGCCCAGGCACGCCTCGCCGCCGCCGAGGCGCTGCAGAAGAGCCTGGAGCTGATTCTCGAAGGCGAGGAGCCCTACGACATCTTCGTGCGCTGGAAGCCGCTGGAGGAACAGCCTATCGGCTGGCACCCGGACCTCAACGATGGCGTGCGCCTCAATATCCGCCCTTTCCTGTCCGCCCCCGACGTCAAGAAGAAGGGCGCCGGCGTGCTCGTCCACAAACCCAACATCCACTGGAAGAAGGACCGCGGCAAGGACGTGGAGTCCGCCCCCTGGTACCACCTCGGCCCCCAGCTGGGCGGTGCCAAAGGCGACCGGATCAACGACTACCACCTCACGCTGGCGGCGAAGCGGCAGGCACAGGAGAAAAAGGATGTTTAATAATGTTGAGCTGAATAATTTTGGGCCGCTTGAAAGTTTAGAATGGCCTAGCCTCGGGGCGATCAACCTAGTGATCGGCGGAAATGGTACAGGAAAGACTTTTTTATTAAAAGCTTTGTATACCACAGTGCGGACTCTAGAAGAGCACAGGCGTGGCGAAGACCAGAAGTCAGCATCAGAAATTCTAGCTGAAAAGCTCTTTTGGACATTCCAGCCGGACAAAATTGGAGACTTAGTAACCAAGGCGACAGAAAATCCTTTGTCTTTCTCATGCTGTTTTGATGAGAAGAAATTTTCGTACAGTTTCGGAAAAGATACTACCAAACAAATTCACGTCCAACAAAACGACGTCCCCCCCAGGAAAAGCAATTCGATATTCCTTCCTGCCAAAGAAGTTCTTTCGCTTCATAAAGTAATACTCAAGTCCAGAGAAGAAGACAAGTCCTTTGGATTCGATGACACATATTTGGACCTCGCTCGTGCATTACGCAGATCAACAACAAAAGGGAATAACTATAAGGAGTTCTCAAAATCTAGACAAAGCCTCGAAAGAATGTTGGGCGGAAAAATAGATTTCGACTCCAATACGGGAAAATGGACTTTCAAAAAAGGAAACCAAAAGTTTCCCATCGGCGTCACAGCTGAAGGGATCAAAAAGATATCCATCCTTGACACACTTCTTGGCAACCGCTACCTGGATACTAGCTCACTTATTTTTATCGATGAGCCTGAGTCGGCCCTTCACCCCAAGGCCATATCTCAGCTTCTGGATATTGTTTCTCTTTTAGCAGAAAGGGGAATTCAGTTCTTCCTGGCCAGCCACTCTTACTTCGTTGTGAAGAAGCTTTTCCTTATCGCTCAAGAAAAAGGAATGTCAATCCCCATTATTAGCGAAAACCAGGGTGTATGGACAACTAACAACCTCAAGGATGGAATGCCAGAAAATGAAATTATCAATGAGTCCATTCAGCTCTACAAGGAAGAAGTGGGGCTAGCACTCAAATGACAACACAAGCTATTAAAGAATCCGGTATGACTTTTGGCCCATACCCTGAAGGGCAATGCTTTTACATTGAGAAAAGCTCCACCTATAAATCCATTGAGAATGGTGTAAAAATTGCAGAATTTAGCTTGCTCCACGCTACTAAAGAGGCAACACCTACTCTTTGGATAGTTGAGGCGAAATCAAGCTCTCCTAGACCAGAAACCCAGCCTAACTTCGATGATTTCATAGAGGAAATTCGCGAAAAGCTGATTAATGCTTTTTCTCTAAGCTGGGCGTCCTGCCTGAAACGGCATAAAAAAGCAGAGACTGAACTACCTAAAAAAATCAAAGAGCTTGATTTGTCAAATTCGGGAGTACGCTTTATATTAGTAATCAAAGGCCATGAAGAAGGATGGCTACCGCCATTGCAAGAAGCACTTTCTCTGGCACTTCTCCCTACTATAAAAACCTGGTTGTTTTCACCTACTGCAGTAGCGGTGATGAACGAAGATATTGCAATTAAGCATGGGCTTATCCTCCATGACAGACAAGGTGATATATGAGCATTATTTATCACCTCGCACAGTGCTTACGCAGCGCCGCCGCCTACAACCCGGACGTGCAGGCGGCACCAGCCTGCATCCTGTGGCCGGACCGCGAGCGGCTGTGGGAGCCGGTGATTGCCCAAATCCAAGCCGAGCTGCCTGAACTCCTTGTGCTGGGCGACTACGCCCCCGAGCAGCGCTGCGGCCCGGCGATCTGGCTGCGCTGTGCCATCGCCGGCACCGTGGAAGGCATCGAGTTAGACGATGAGACGCCGCCTATCCTCTACCTACCCGGTGTGGGCCGCCAGGATCTGCGTGCCGTCAGCGAATGTCCGGAAGCCCTAAAGCCTCTGGCCGAGCTGCAGTACCGCGGCACACTCTGGTCCCAGGTCAACGCCAAGGACTGGACGCCGCGGGCGTTTCTCTCCTCCCAGCAGGGCGGACTGGGCCTGGACGTGGCCGGTGATGCTGCCACCCGCCAGGCGCTGCTGGCCGCCCTGCCCCGGCTGCTGCGGGAGTCGCTGGCAGACTTGCAGGGACGCCACCTGGACGCCGAGGCCTTCAATACGCTGCTCACCGGCGGCGACCCGGTACGCGACCTGCTGGACTGGCTGAACCAGCCGGAGGTCATGAAGGCCAGTCGTCCTCACCACGAATGGCAGGCTTTCTGCCAGGTATGCCACTCCCGCTATGGCATACACCCGGAGAAGCAGAGCGTGCTGGATGCGCTGGAGCGCTTCACGCAGCGCCAGGGCAGCTGGAAAACGGTATGGTCGCGTTTCACCGAGGCCCCCCGCCGCTACCCGGAGCTCATCGAACAGCTGGCTCAGCTCACGCCACCGGATCTCGGCCTGTTCCCGGAGCCTGACGACATGGCCGTCTGGCCGCAGCTCAACCGTCAGGAGGAAGAGCGCCTTTATCACGACCTGTGCGCGTTTGGTCAGCTTCCCGCCCATGAGGCGAGAGAACGGCTGGACGCGCTGGAGCAGGAGCACAGCCATCGCCGCGGTTGGGTATGGGCCGAGCTGGATGAAAGCCCTCTGGCCATGGCGTTGGCTCCCCTCGCTGAGCTGGCCCGGGTAACCCGACGCAGCCTGGCAGGTGGCCAGACAGAGGATATGCGCCAAGCGTATCTGGACGAGGGCTGGAAGGCAGACGACGCCCTGCTGAGGTCACTGAACCAGGTGACTGGCCAACGTGAACAGGAGGCGATCTTCACGGCAATACGCGCGATCTACCTGCGCTGGGCCGATGAGGCCGCCCGCCACCTCCAGAAAGTATGGCAACCGGGGGTTGATGGCTTGAAACGCGGCGAAGCATCGCCTCATGCCCAGCCAGGTGAATGCGTGCTCTTCGTGGACGGCCTGCGGATGGACTGTGGCAAACGGCTATCCCAGAGACTGGTCAGCCGCGGACTGGACGTCGCCGAGCACAGTACCTGGTCGGCACTGCCCAGCGTGACCGGTACCGGCAAGTACGCCGTAGCGCCCATCCTTGGCAGCCACGCCATAAAGGAAGAACCGGATGGTTACCAGTTCACCCCCATCACCCGCCACATCTTCCAGAAACTGCTGCGCGATAACGGCTGGCAGGTGCTGGAACGCCGCCAGGTAGAGCAGCTGCACAAGGAGACGCTGGACACCTCCAAGCCCGCCTGGTGCGAGTTCGGCGATATCGATCACGCCGGCCATGAGCGAGGCTGGAAGCTGGCTCAGCACATCGATGACATGCTGGGGGAAGTCGCTGAGCGTATCCAGGCGCTGCTGGCCCAGGGCTGGTCACAGGTGCGTGTAGTGACCGATCACGGCTGGCTGCTGCTGCCCGGCGATTTACCCAAGACCGAGCTGCCGGCTAGCCTCGTGGAGACCAAATGGGGGCGCTGTGCTGCGCTCAAGACGGGAGCCCATACAGACGCAGTACGCTTCCCCTGGTACTGGAACGAACAGGTACACTTCGCCCTGGCAGAGAGTATTCACTGTTTCAAGGCGGGTGAGACCTACACCCATGGCGGCCTGAGCCTGCAGGAGTGCGTCACGCCAGAGCTCGTCGTAACCGGCAGTGCCGGTCCCAAGCCCTCGGTGCTGATCGATGACCTGGTGTGGAAGGGGTTGCGCTGTACCCTGGTGGTGGAAGGCGACAGCGATGGGCTGATGCTGGATGTTCGTCGTCATGCCGGCGACCCGGCCAGTAGCCTGGTGCTCTCACCCAAGCCGTTCAAGGCTGGTGGCAAGGCTTCGGTTATCGTCGAGGATGATGACCTCGAAGGAGAAAGCGCCTATGCCGTGGTGTTGGACGACGCCGGCCAGGTGCTTGCCCAGCGCTCCACCACCATCGGCGACAGTGAATAGCCCTTGATGGAGACGCCCTTGAGAATAGACACACGGAGACGTCATGGAACTCGATGAACTGGATCGCAAGGCGGCCGAGCTGCTGGATGGGTATCTGGTGCGCAAGGATCTGGTGCGCACCTTCGCCCGGCAATTCCCGGTGCCCACCTACGTGGTGGAGTTCCTGCTCGGGCGCTACTGTGCCAGTACCGATCCAGAAGAGATCGAGGAAGGGCTTGAAGTCGTCCAGCGGCAGCTCAAGTCGCGCACCATCAAGGCCGGCGAGGAGGAGCTGTTCAAGGCTCGCGCTCGCGAGAAGGGCGAGATCAAGATCATCGACCTGATCCAGGCCCGCCTGGATACCAAGAACGATACCTACATGGCCAGCCTGCCCAGCCTGCGCCTGACCGACGTGCGGATCCCGGATGACCTGGTCAGTGAGCACGAGCGGATGCTGACTGGTGGCTTCTACGCCGAGCTGACCCTGGAATACGACGCCAGCATCGCCCAGGAGCAAGGCGGGCGCCCCTTCGGCATCCGCGCCCTGCGCGAAATTCAGCTCTCCAAGCGCGACGTGCTCGACGAGCTGGCCGCTGCCCGCCGTCACTTCACCACCGAGGAGTGGAAGGCCTTCTTGCTGCGCTCTACCGGTATCGAGCCTGCAGGCCTCACCGAGCGTCAGAAGGACGCCATGCTTCTGCGCATGGTGCCCTTCGTGGAGCGCAACTATAACGTGGTCGAGCTAGGGCCCCGAGGCACCGGCAAGAGCCACCTCTTCCAGCAGGTCTCCCCCTACGCCCACCTGATCTCTGGCGGCAAGGCCACCGTGGCCAAGATGTTCGTCAACAACGCCAATGGCCAGCGCGGCCTGGTGTGCCAGTACGACGTGGTCTGCTTCGACGAGGTGTCCGGCATCTCGTTCGACAACAAGGATGGCGTCAACATCATGAAGGGCTACATGGAGAGCGGCGAGTTCTCCCGCGGCAAGGAGAGCATCCGTGCCGATGGCTCCATCGTGCTGGTGGGCAACTTCGATGTGGACGTGGAACACCAGCAGCGCATCGGACACCTGTTCGGGCCGCTGCCGGAGGAAATGCGCCACGATACCGCCTTCATGGACCGCATCCATGCCTTCCTCCCCGGCTGGGACGTGCCCAAGGTCAGCAAGGAGCTGCTGACTGACCACTTCGGCCTGGTCAGCGACTTTCTCTCGGAGTGCTGGAGCCAGCTGCGTAGCCAGAGCCGCGTCTCCCAGTGGCAGGGGCGCGTCTTCTTCGGTGGCGCGCTCTCCGGACGCGACACCAACGCTGTCAACAAGACCGCCAGCGGGCTGCTGAAACTGCTCTACCCTGGCGACGATCTGTCACCCAGCGACGAGGACCTGGAGTGGGCGATCCATATCGCCATGGAGGCACGCCGGCGGGTCAAGGAGCAGCAGAAACGCATCGGCGCCGCCGAATTCCGCAACACCCACTTCAGCTACACCATGGGTGAAGATGGCGTGGAGAAGTTCGTCGCCACTCCGGAGCTGCAGAGCGACAACAGCATCGGCAATGACCCGCTGGAGCCCGGCCAGGTGTGGAGCATCAGCCCTGGCGGCCAGGCCAGTAATGGCCAGGAGGAGCATCCGGGCCTGTTCCGCATCGAGGTCAACGAAGGCCCCGGCTCGGGGGTGAAGATCCTCAATAAGCCGGTGCCCCCGGCCTTCCGCGAGAGCATCGGCTACGCCGAGCAGAACCTCTACACGCTCGCCGGCCAGTTGGTCGGCGACAAGGAGCCACGCCATCACGAGTTCACCGTGCAGCTGCGCGCCTTCGATGCCGCCAAGGCCGGCACCAAGCTGGGGGTCGCCGCGCTGATCGCCATGAGCTCATCCCTACTCAAGCGCAGCCTGCGTGGCGGCCTGGTCGTAGTGGGCGAGATCAACCTCGGCGGCTCCATCGAGCCGATCCACAACCCGGTGACGTTGGTGGAAATTGCCGTGGAGAAAGGCGCCACGGCGATCCTGATGCCGGTCACCTGCCGCAAGCTGCTGTTCGACCTCTCCGACGAGATGGCCACCAAGGTGGACATCCAGTTCTACCTGGATGCCCGGGATGCGCTGTTGAAGTCGCTGGGAGAGTAGAGCAGCCCCTATACCAGCGTGAACGGCTCGATCTCGCGGAAGATGCCGGTCTTGGTCATGTCACGGCGCAGGGTGAAGGCTTCCATGGCCGCGACCGGGTCTATCTGATCCAGCTTGTCGAAGTGGATCTTTCCCCACTGCGCACGGGTGGTCTTCACGCTGAACAGGTACTGATCGCGCTCACCCCCGGTGGCAGGATCGGTGACCTGGCGATAGCCGAAAAACCTCGCCTCCTGCACGGTGGGTAGGCGGGCGAAGACCGCGCCGAGCACGCGGATGGCGATACCATGCACATGATCCCGGTAGAGCTTGCGCTGCCGGGTATCGCTCAACTTACGTGGGGTGAGCATCACCTGCTTGGCCGGCATGGTCCAGTAGCGGTCGGGCATCTCCTCCTCGCAAGGCAGGTCGATATCCACGGCAATGGTGCTGACGTCGCTGCCGAGGTCGAAGTCGATGGCGGTTTCGCGAGGCCAGTCGACCTCCTCCAGCCGCTCCCGCAGGGTCTGCTCCATGGCGTCCGGATCATGCCAGACTTCCTCGTTCTCGCGTTGGTGACGAGCGAATTCGGCCTCATCTTGCTTTGCCTTGCGCTGGTCCCAGTCCCGATAGGCCTGATCAAAGGCGGTCTGCCGGCGCCGGCTTTCCTCCTCGATGCGCCGCCTGGCGGGCGGCCACAGCCGATGCCACCAGGCGGGCTGCTACTGTTGCGGAGGCAACGGCGGAGCGTCGGGGAACGCCTGGGTGGCGTAACCGTTCCTACCCGGGAGGGGTACTTCCTCGTGCAACCGGGCAAGCCGGTCCAGGTCGGCTTGGCCAACCATTCGTCGAGCCCGCGAACTATCCGCCCCGCTCGGCAGTGGCGCTGGGCGCTTCACCGAAGCGCTGCCGGTAGGCGCGGGTGAAGTGCGCCGGCTGGGTGAAGCCGGTGGCCAGGGCCGCTTCGGTGACCCGGCTGCGGCTGTCCGCCAGTAACTGGTGGGCCCGGTCCAGGCGCATGCCCAGATAGCACTGCTGGGGCGTTTCCCCGAAGTGGCGCTGGAACAGCCGCGTCAACTGGCGCTGGGACTGCCCCACCAGCCGGCATACCTCGGGAATCGCCAGCGCCTGGGCCAGGTTGGCCTCCATCACCGCCAGTGCCCGCACCACGCTGCGCGGCAGCGCCCCGTAGTGGCGTCGTGGCATCTCGCCGCCGTCGTCACGCGGCCGCTCGTGGACCAGCTGCCGCCCCACGGCGTCGGCCAGGGCGGGCCCGTAGGCATGTTCGATCCACACCAGCATCATGTCGATGCTCGCCGCGCCACCGGAGCCGGTCAGCTGCGTGGCGCCGAACTCGTAGCGCGCCGGGCTGATCTCGAGTTCCGGGAATTCGCGCCGGAAGGCCGGCACGCTCTCCCAGTGCAGCGCCACACGGTGGCCGCCCAGCACGCCCGCCCGCGCCAGGATGAAGGGTGCCGTGTCCAGCCCGCCCAGCCTGCCGCCATGGGCAGCAATACGCCGCAGCACGGCACGGTCCTGAAAGCTCACCGTCGCCTCGGGCTCGTAGGAGGAGACCACCATCAGGCGAGAGGCGTCCTCCTGCGACGCCAGGGTGGCATCGACGTCGATGCGCACCCCGTTGCTGGCCACCACGGCATCGCCATCCGCCGAGAGCAGCCGCCAGGCAAAGAGGTCGCGGCCGAAGCGATTGGCCACGCGCAGGGGCTCGAGCAGACAGAACAGGGTCAGCATGGAGAAGCGGGGCACGAGCCAGACGTTGAGGGTGTGCTCGGCCTGCTCCGGGGTCAGCAGGGGCGGCGAATCGGGTCGCGGATAGGGCCATGAGGCGTCGATATGCTCGTTCATGGCCAATACCATCAAGTTTATGGCGAATTAAATCAAGACCACTACCACAGAGGCGACTAGGGTGGAATGCGACCTCTTAGCACAGCCCGTGGAGACGCCGCCATGACACATGTCACCCCTGTGGCCAATCGCCGACGCCTGGCCATCGACCATCACGGTCAGCGTGGTGAGTTCGCCGCTCTGTGGCTGCGTGAACGCAGCCCGGATGCCGAGACCCTGGATCCGCGCACCGGCCAGCGACTGGTCGAGGCCGCCGAGCTGCCGCTTTCCCTGAGCATCGAGGCCGCCGACGTCGCCGACACCCGTCTCCACCTGCAGTTCAGCGACGGTCACTGCACCACTTTCGATCTTGCGGCGCTGTTCGACGACCGGCTAAGCGACCCCGAAAAGCGGCTCTGGGACGCCACCGGCGCCCCGCGCCCCGAGACCGACTTCCGTGCCGCCCTGGCGGATGACGCGGCGCTGTCGAACATGCTCGAGGCACTGCATCGCGACGGTTTCGTGATTGTCTCCGGTGTGCCCACCGAGGCCGACGGCATGCAGCCGCTGATCGACCGCATCGGCCCGCTGCGGCGCACCAACTGGGGGGGCATTGCCGACGTCAGGTCGGTCGCCGACGCCTATGACCTGACCATGACCCAGCGCGGCCTGGAACCCCACACCGATAACCCCTATCGCGACCCCATCCCCGGCTATATCTGGCTGCACTGCCTGACCAACGCCGCGGAAGGTGGCGACAGCACCCTGGCCGACGGCTTCATGGCGGCCCGGCTGCTGCGCGAACGCGACCCCGAGGCCTACGCCTGCCTCACTCGGGTAACGCCCGGCTTCTGCTATCGCGACGACGACACGCACCTGGAGAGCGAGGGACCGCTGATCGAGCTGGACAGCCACGGCGACCCGGTCCGAGTGCGCTACTCCAACCGCACCGAGCGCGTTCCGGCGCTGCCGCCGGAGGAGCTGGAAACCTACTATGCCGCGCGCCAGGCCTTCTATCGGCTGATCACCGGCGAGGAGCTGACCCTGCATCTCAAGCTCGACCCGGGCCAGATGCTGATCATGGACAACTACCGCCTGCTCCACGGGCGCAGCGCCTTCCAGCTCGCCGGCGGCGTGCGCCACCTGCGTCAGGGCTACGTCGACCGCGACAGCACCGCCAGCCGCCGCCGCATCCTGCGCCAGCGTCTCACCACCCTCCAGGCCCAGGGAGAGCCCGCATGAACCAGGCCCGTTTCCGACACTTCGGCGAGGCGAGCCGTGACGACTGGGCACTGATCGATGCCCGCTTCCGCGACTATGTCGAGGACGCGCCGCGTCGGGTCCTCGCCCACCTGCACAACCTGGCCGGCGACCACCACGGCTATCCAGTGGATCGCTACGAGCACTGTCTGCAGACCGCGACCCGGGCGCTGCGTGACGGCGCCGACGAGGAGATGGTGGTCTGCGCGCTGCTCCACGACATCGGCGACGACCTGGCGCCCGCCAACCATGCCGAGATCGCCGCGGCCATCCTCGAGCCCTTCGTCGACCCGCTCAATGCCTGGATGATTCGCCACCACGAGCTTTTCCAGGGCTATCACTACCGGCACTTCTTCGGGCAGGACCCCCACGCCCGGGAACAGTACCGCGACCATCCGGCCTATGCGCGCACCGTGCGCTTCTGTGACCACTGGGACCAGGCCAGCTTCGACCCCGACTACGACAGCCTGCCCCTCGAGCATTTCGTGCCCATGGTGGAGCGCGTGCTGGGGCGCACGCCCCGCGGCGGGCTTCCCGACCCGCTACCCGAGGAGGCACCGCAATGAGCCGGACCTGCGCTCGTCAGCTGCTCTGCCTGCTGGACGCCTACGGGGTGGATACCGCCTTCGGCATTCCCGGCGTGCATACCATCGAGCTCTACCGCGCCCTGGGCGAGAGCCCGATTCGCCACGTCACTCCGCGCCACGAGCAGGGCGCCGGCTTCATGGCCGACGGCTATGCCCGGGCCAGCGGCAAGCCCGCGGCCTGCTTCATCATCACCGGTCCCGGCATGACCAACATCGCCACCGCCATGGGCCAGGCCCTGGCGGACTCAGTGCCCATGCTGGTGATCTCCAGCGTGAACCGCCGCGATACCCTGGGGCGCGGCCAGGGCCGCCTTCACGAATTGCCCTGCCAGCAGCAGACCCTGGCCGGCGTCAGCGTCTTCAGCCACACCCTGCATGACCCCTCCGCCCTGCCGGAGCTGCTGGCCCGCGCCTTCGCGATATTTCGCGGTGCGCGACCGGGCCCCGTGCACATCGAGATCCCCATCGACCTGCTGGACGCCCCGATCGCCGAGGGCCTGCCGCGCCCCATCGAGGTGTTTCCCCCGGCACCGGCCCCCGCCGCCATCGCCCGCGCCGCCGAGTGGCTGAGCGCCGCCGAGCGCCCCCTGCTGCTGCTGGGCGGCGGCTGCGTCGTCGCTCCCGAGGCTGCGCGAGCCCTGGTGGAGCGCCTGCAGGCCCCGGCCCTGACCACCATCAATGCCAAGGGCGTGCTGGGGCAGGACCATCCCCAGGACCTTGGCGCCACCGCCAGCCTCCCGGCCTCGCGCCGGCTGGCGGCCGAGGCCGACGTCATCCTGGCGCTGGGCACCGAACTGGGCGAGACCGACTACGACCTGGTGTTCGACGCGGGTTTCCGTCTCGGCGGGCGACTGATCCGCGTGGACATCGACCCCCAGCAGCTGGGCCGCAACCACAGCGCCGACCTGGCGCTGGTCGCCGATGCCGGCGAGACCCTGAATGCCCTGCTGCAGGCACTGCCCGAGAGCCGCGGCAACGACGGCCGTGCCGCCACGGTGCGCGAGGCGCTGGCACTCGCCGAGGACCCGGAGCTGGTCCCCTATGTGCCACTCTACGCCACCCTGCGGGCCACCCAGCCCGAGGCGGTCCTGGTCGGCGACTCCACCGGGCCGGTCTATGCCGGCAATTTCCTTGCCTCCCTCCCCGCACCACGCCGCTGGTTCAACGCCGCCACCGGCTACGGCACCCTCGGCTATGGCCTGCCGGCCGCCCTGGGCGCCGCCCTGGCCTGTCCCGAGCGCCCGGTGATCGCCCTGGTCGGCGACGGCGGCCTGCAGTTCGTGCTCGGCGAGCTGGCCACCGCACGCGACCTCGGCCGGCCCGTGGCCATGGTGGTCTGGAACAACCAGGGCTATGACGAGATTCGTCGCTACATGGCCATGCACGACATTCCCCGGCTCGGCGTCGACCTGACCGCCCCGGATTTCGCCGACCTGGCCAGCGCCTGCGCCTGGCGCTATCAGGCCGTGGGCGACCCCGACTCCCTGGGCGAGGCGCTCGCCTGCCTCGCCGATGACGACTCACCACTGATGATCGAGGTGGATGCCGCGGCCTGGCTGGCCGCTTCCCGATAAGCAAGCTCGACAACCAACCGACAAGGACCCCTGACATGCGACGCACTGCCCTCCTGACGACACTGGCACTCGCCGGCCTGCTGCCCGTCACCGCCCAGGCGGCACAGGACGCCAGTCACGAGCTGCGCCTGATCGTGCCGCCGTGGCCGGGTGTGACGGTCAAGTCGGAAATCTTCGCCCAGCTCGCCGAGCCCCTCGGCTATCGGGTCGATGCCCTGGAAGTCAGCTCCACGGTGGGCTACCAGACCCTGCAGAGCGGTGACGCCGACGCCTTCCTGGCCGGCTGGATGCCCGCCCAGCAGGAGAGCTACGATGCCGCCATGGCCTCCGGTGCCATCGTTGACCTGGGCAACAACGTGGACGGTGCCCGCATGGGCTTCGCGGTACCCGGCCATGTGGCCGAAGAAGCCGGCATCACCAGTGCCGAACAGCTCGCCGATGCCGAGATCGCCGAGCGCTTCGAGCGCCGCGTCTACAGCATCGAGAGCGGCTCCACGGTCACTGACATGCTCGAGGGTGCCATCGAGGCGGATACCTATGGCCTGGGCGACTGGGAGGGCAAGCCCTCCTCCACGCCGGGCATGCTCAGCGAGGTGGAGGCCGCCGTGGACAAGGGCCAGTGGATCGTCTTCTACGGCTGGACGCCCCACTGGATGGTGCCGGAATACGACGTGCAGATCCTCGACGACCCGGCCGGCGTCTACGGCGACAACAATGGCCGCAGCGACGTCAAGACCATCGTCGCCAAGCGCTACGCCGAGGCGAACCCCAACCTGACACGCCTGCTCGACCAGTTCACCTTCTCTGCCGACGAGCAGAGCGAGTTCATCCGCGACTTCAGCCTGGAGGAGCGTGCGCTCGACGCTGTCGCCCGCGAGTGGCTGGAAGACAACCCCCGGCGCGTCGCCAGCTTCCTCGAGGGCGTCACCACCCGCGACGGTGACAACGCACGTGACGCTCTGGAGGCCAGCCTGTGAACACGCGGGAAGACGACATCCGCCAAGACCTGGCAGCCGCCTATCGGCTGGTCGCCCTGGAGGGCATGGACGACGGCATCGATACGCATATCTCGGCGCGGCTGTCGGGCGAGCGCTTCCTGCTCAATGCCTATGGGCTGCGCTTCGCCGAGGTCCGCGCCGACAACCTGGTCACCGTGGACGCCGACGGCCAGGTGCTCGACGACCCCACCGGGCTGGGCATCAACCCGGCCGGCTTCACCATCCACAGCGCCCTGCATGCCGCCCGCCCCGACGTGCACTGCGTGCTGCACACCCATACCGTGGCCGGCGTCGCCGTCTCCTCCCTCGAAGAGGGCCTGCTGCCGCTCAACCAGTGGGCGCTGCAGTTCCACGACCGGCTGGCCTATCACGACTTCGAGGGTATCGCCCTGGCGCTCGATGAGCGCCAGCGACTGGCCGACGACCTCGGTGACCACTGGGCCATGGTCCTGCGCCAGCACGGCCTGCTGACCTGCGGGGCCAGCGTCGGCGACGCCTTCCTGCGCATGCGCGACCTGGAACGCAGCTGCCAGGCCCAGCTGGCGGCCCAGGCAACCGGCCAGTCCCTGCGCCTGGCCTCACCGGCCATGGCCGAACACGTGGCACAGCAGCATGAGGCCTGGATGGCAGGCAGCGACCGCGCCTGGCAGGCCGAACGTCGCCGGCTCGATGACATCCACGACTCCCTCTGATTCGGACGAGACCCTAATGCGCTATTCACGACTGACCGACCGCATCGCCGGCGAGGGCGCCGCGGCCTGGGATATCCACTACCGTGCCCTGGCCCGCCAGGCCGCCGGCGAGGCGATCACCGTGCTCTCGGTAGGCGATCCGGATTTCGCCACCCCGGCGCCGATCGTCGAAAGCGCGGTGGCCAGCCTGCGCGGCGGCGCCACCCACTACCCGGACGTTCAGGGCAAGCTGGCGCTGCGCCAGGCCATCGCCGACGGCTATCGCGGCCGGGGCCTCGAGGCGGGCCCGGAGAACGTCATCGTCATGGCCGGCGCCCAGTGCGGCCTCTACGCCGCCGCCCAGTGCCTGCTCGACCCCGGCGACGAGGTGCTGGTGCCCGAACCCGGGTACGTCACCTACGAGGCGGTGCTGCGCGCCACCGGTGCGGCGATGGTACAGGTGCCGCTGAACGGCGAGGCGGACTTCCGCCTCGAGCCGGCGGCGCTGGCGGCGGCCATCACCCCGCGTACCCGGGCCATCCTGCTCAACAGCCCCCACAACCCCACCGGGCAGCTGATCGATGCCGAGACCTGGGCGGCGATCGCCGAGCTGTGCCAGCGTCACGACCTGTGGCTGATCGCCGATGAGGTCTACGCCGAGCTGATCTTCGAAGGCGAGCACCTCTGCCCGGCCACGCTGCCGGGCATGGCCGAGCGCAGCGTGGTGGTCAGCAGCCTCTCCAAGTCACACGCCATGACGGGCTGGCGCCTGGGCTGGGTGGTGGGCCCCGAGGCACTGATCCAGCACCTCACCCACCTGGCACTGTGCATGCTCTACGGCTGTCCCGACTTCATCCAGGACGCCGCCAGCGCCGCCCTGACGACACCGCCCGACGCGCTGAGAGAGATGCGCGAGGTCTACCGGGCACGCCGCGACGCCGTCTGCGCGGCGCTGGCCGAGAGCCAAGCAGTGGCGGTGGTCCGACCGCCGGCGGGCATGTTCCTGATGGTGGATATCCGCGCCACGGGCCTCTCTTCCCAGGCCTTCGCCGACCGCCTGCTCGACGAGGAGGGCATCTCGGTGCTCTCCGGCGAGGCCTTCGGCCCCTCGGCGGCGGGCTTCGTGCGCCTCAGCCTGACCGTGGAGGCCGAACGCCTCGCCGCGGCCAGCCGCCGCCTGGCGGCCTGCGCGGCGCGCGCTCGAGACGCGAGCGACCCGCATGCCCTGTCATCGACCCCGGCCCCGGAGGCCGATTGCCTATGACATCACCCTTCCAGCACCCCCCTCATCCAAGCCCCGCCACCGCACCGGCAGTGGTGGCCAACCAGTTGACCAAGCATTTCGGCGAACTGGAGGTGCTCAAGGGCATCTCCCTTGACGTGCCCGAAGGCACCGTCACGTCCATCATCGGCGCCAGCGGCTCGGGCAAGAGCACCCTGCTGCGCTGCATGAACCTGCTGGAACGACCCGACCAGGGCGACCTGGCGATTGCGGATGAAGCGATTCGTTTCGACCGCAATCCCCAGGGCGACATCATCGGTCTGGACCGGCGGCAGCTGCAGCGCCTGCGCGCCAAGGTCACCATGGTCTTCCAGCAGTTCAACCTCTGGCCCCACCTGACCGTGCTGGGCAACGTCATCGAGGCCCCCATGCGGGTCAAGAAGCTCTCCCGCAGGCGGGCCACCGCCCTGGGCGAGCACTACCTGGAACGGGTCGGCATGGCCGACCGGCGTGATGCCTATCCCGCCTTTCTCTCCGGTGGCCAGCAGCAGCGGGTAGCCATCGCCCGGGCGCTGGCGATGGAGCCGCGCCTGCTGCTCTTCGACGAACCCACCTCGGCCCTGGACCCGGAACGAGTCAACGAGGTGCTGGGGGTGATCCGCGGCCTCGCCGACGAGGGTCGCACCATGCTGCTGGTCACCCATGAGATGCATTTCGCCCGCGAGGTCTCCGACCAGCTGGTCTACCTCGACCAGGGCCGCATCGCCTGCTCGGGCACCCCGCAAGACGTCCTCGAGGATCCCCGCTGCCGCCAGTTCATGGCGCCCGCTGCCTGACCCCTCCACACACCATAACGACAGGAGAAGTTCATGAAATTCCCGATGATGATCGCCACCGCCGTCACCGCCCTTGGCCTTGGCCACAGCGTGCAGGCCGATGACCCCCTTCAGGTCGGCATCTCCGGCGAACCCTACCCGCCCTTCACCTACAAGGCCGCCAGCGGTGACTGGACCGGCTTCGAGGTGGAGCTGGCCCATGCCCTCTGCGACGCCATGGGCCGCGAGTGCGAGATCGCGCCTACCGGCTGGAGCGGTATCATTGCCTCGCTCAACGCCGGGCGAATCGACATGATCATGAACTCCATGTCGATCACCGAGAAGCGCCAGCGGGTCATCGATTTCACCCGCCCCTACTACTTCACCCCCGGCGCCTATGTCGCCGCCAGTGAACGCGAGCTCGACATCCCCGACGGCCTGGACGGCCTGGTGATGGGCGTGCAATCGGCCACCACCAACGCCACCTACGCTCGCCGCGAGCTGCGCGACAGTGGCGTGGACATCCGCCTCTACGACCAGGCGGAGCAGGTCAACAATGACCTCCTGTCCGGCCGCCTGGACGTGGTCCTCGCCGACGAGATCGCCATGGTGCAGTTCCTGGAGCGCGACGCGGCCGAGGACTTCGAGGTCAAGGCCATTGCGCCCCGCCACGAGGCCTACGGCGAGGGCATCGGCATCGGCCTGCGCCAGGAGGACAACGCCCTGGAGGCCGCCCTCAACGAGGCCATCGCCACGACCATCGAGGACGGTACCTGTGCCAGCCTCTCCGAGCAGTACCTGGGTACCGACGTCTGCGTCTACGACTGAGCCCGCACTCGCCTCGCCGCAATCCCCCGGCGCCAGCGGCGTCGGGGCACTTCGTTTCGTGACCGAGGAGCGCGTCGACCATGACTTCGATGACACCGGAGGGGCTCGTCGACTGGGCGGGCCCCATCCTGAGCGGTGCGCTGACCACGCTGCAGATCGCCGTGCTGGCCTACGCCATCGGCCTGCTGCTGGGGCTGCTGGGCGCCGGCGCCAAGCTCAGCCCCTGGGCACCGCTGCGCGGCCTGGCCAGCCTCTATTCCACGCTGATCCGCGCCGTGCCCGAGCTGCTGCTGATCATCCTGCTCTACTATGCCGGCGCCCAGGCGCTGGATGCCTTGCTGGCCAGGCTCGGCATGGCCGGCGCCGTACAGATCACCGGCTTCGCCACCGCCGTGGGCGTGCTGGCCTTCGTCCAGGGCGCCTACATGACCGAGGTATTCCGCGGCGCCATCCTGGCCATTCCGCGTGGCCAGCTGGAGGCTGCCGACGCCTTCGGTTTCTCGCCCTGGACCCGCTTCCACCGCATCGTGCTGCCAGGGATGCTGCCCAATGCCCTGCCGGGCATGTCCAACCTCTGGCTGATCCTGATCAAGGATACCGCCCTGATCAGCGTGATCGGCTTCAACGAGCTGTTCTTCACCATCCAGCAGGCCGCTGCCAGCAGCCGCGCCTACTTTCTCTTCTACGCCGCTGCCGGCGTCATCTACCTGCTGATGACGCTGAGCTCCACGGCACTGTTCGCCCGCCTCGAGCGTCATGTGCGCCGAGGCCAGCCCACGGAGGCCTGACATGGACTTTTCCTGGCTGAGCGACCCCTTCTACCAGGGCTATCTGTGGGAGGGCTTCGTCAATACGCTGTGGCTGCTGCTGGTCTCTGCCGTGGGCGGTCTGCTCCTCGCCGTGGGCGTGGCGCTGGCCCGGCTGCGCGGCCCACGGCCTCTCGCCCGGCTGACCTGGGCCTTCACCACCGTGATGCGCGGCACGCCGCTGCTGGTGCAGCTGTTCTTCTTCTACTATGGGGTAGGACGCCTGCTGGAAGGTCTGCCCGGCATGCGTGACAGCGCCTTCTGGCCGCTGCTGCGCGACCCCTTCTTCTTCGCTGCCCTGACCTTCATCCTCAGCGTCGGCGCCTACTCCGGCGAGGTGATCCGCGGTGCCATGCAGAGCGTGCCCCGGGGCGAGCTGGAGGCCGGCCGCGCCTTCGGCCTCTCCGGCTTCCAGGTGCTCTATCGGCTGTGGCTGCCACGCGCCATCCAGCTCTGCCTGCCGACCCTGACCGGCGAGATGATCCTGCTGCTCAAGTCGGTCCCCCTGGTCTCCACCATCGCGCTCATGGACCTGCTGCAAGCCGCCAACATCATTCGCGACGAGACCTTCCTGGTCTATGAACCGCTGCTGCTGATCGCCGGCATCTATCTGGGCACCACCGTCGTGCTCACCCTGGGGCTGCGCCTGGTGGAGCTCAACTTTCCCGGCATGCGCCCGACCCGACGCCGCTGGCTGCCCACTCGCTGAGCGGGCAGCCGCCATTGACGCCAACCGGTTCACGAGGCTGCCTTGTGCGAATCGGGACCGTTTCGGTACCATTTAGGCCAGCGTCATCGGGCGGGCTGCCCAGGGATACATCGCGAGGAACGATCATGCAGGCCAACCCCAGGAAGCATCAGGCGACCCAGCGTGTCACCCTGCTCTCCGCGGTGGTCAATACCCTGCTCGGCGTGGCCAAGATCATTGTCGGCTGGCTCGTCGGCTCCGCCGCCCTGGTCGCCGACGGCATCCACTCGTTCTCCGACCTGGTCACCGACGGCTTCGTGCTGGCCGCCTCCCACTACGGCCACCAGGGGCCCGACCACGACCACCACTATGGCCATGGCCGTATCGAGACCCTGGCCACGCTCTTCCTGGGCAGCGTGCTGATCTTCGTGGCCGGCGGCATCGCCTGGTCGAGCCTGGAACGCCTCTTCTCCGCCGCCGAGATACCGCCACCCGGCGTCTGGGCGATCCTGCTGACGGCGCTGGCACTGCTCGCCAAGGAGTGGCTGTTCCACCTGACACGTCGGGTGGCGCGACGCATCGGCTCGAAGATGCTCGAGGCCAACGCCTGGCACCACCGCAGCGATGTACTCTCCACCGGCGTGGTGATGGTCGCGCTGATCGGCAGCCAGTTCGGTGCCGCCTGGATCGATACCCTGGCGGCGGTGGTCGTCGGCCTGATGGTCGGCAAGGTGGGCTGGGACCTGCTGTGGGAGTCGGGTCGCGAGCTGGTGGATACCGCCCTCCCCGTGGCCACCCAGGAGGCGATGCGCCAGGTGGCGATGAGCGTGTCCGGGGTCGAGGGCATACACGACCTGCGCACCCGCCAGTCGGCCGGGCATACCATGCTCGACCTGCACGTGGTGGTCTCGCCGCGGATCAGCGTCTCCGAGGGCCACGAGATCGGCAACGAGGTGAGCCGCCGTCTGCGCCACGCCTTCCCCGCCCTCACCGACCTCACCTTCCACATCGACCCCGAGGACGACGCCGGCGAGGGGGACCCCAGCCGCTTTCCCGGACTGCCGCTACGCCCCGCGGTCGAGGCCGCCCTGGCCGAGCGCTGGGCATCGCTGGACGTCTGGCCGGCCATCCGCGAGATGGAACTGCATTACCTGGAAGGTGCGGTCACGGTGGTGGTCTGCCTCGACGAGGCGTCTCCCCTCGACAGCGAAGCCCTCATCCGCCGGCTCGAAGCCGCAGCACGGGATGTCGACTGGCTATCGCATGTCGAAGTCCGCCGCCTGGCTGGCACGCCTCACCTGCCGGCGACCGGCTGAGGCCATCGGCAACGGCCCTCTGCCCCGCGAGCCCGCGTCGTGGCCTTGACGCGAAAACCGCTTGCGACCAGCCTCAGGGGGAGCCATCATCTGCGCCCACTCGCCGGCCCCGCGGCCGGGCGAGGTCGAGGCCGGGGTGGCATGCCCCCTACCCTGTAGACTTTCCCGATCCGGATCCGTACCCCATGAGCAAAGTCCTGATTATCGGCGCCGGCGGCGTCGGCGGTGTCGTCACTCACAAGTGCGCCCAGCATCCCGAGGTGTTCAGCGAGATCTGCCTGGCCAGCCGCAACCAGGCGAAGTGCCGTGCCATCGCGGCCCAGCTCGAGCGTCCCATCCAGACCGCCGAGGTGGACGCCGACGACGTTGCGGCGCTGGTCGCGCTGATCGAGTCCTTCCAGCCCGACGTGCTGATCCACGTGGCGCTGCCCTATCAGGACCTGACCATCATGGAGGCCTGCCTGCGCACCGGCGTGCCCTACCTGGATACCGCCAACTACGAGCATCCGGACGCGGCCAGCTTCGAGTACAAGGAGCAGTGGGCCTTCCAGGCGCGCTACGCCGAGGCCGGCAACATGGCCACCCTGGGCTGCGGCTTCGACCCGGGCATGACCAACATCTACTGCGCCTGGGGCCAGAAGAACCTGTTCGACGAGATCCACCGGATCGACATCCTGGATGCCAATGGCGGCGACCACGGCTACCCCTTCGCCACCAACTTCAATCCCGAAATCAACATCCGCGAGATCTCCGCGAAGGGTCGCTACTGGGAGAAGGGCGAGTGGAAGGAGACCGCGCCGCTGGCCGAGAAGCGCACCTTCAACTTCGACGGCATCGGCGAGAAGGACCTCTACCTGCTCTATCACGAGGAGCTCGAATCCCTCAGCCAGAACATCAAGGGCCTGGAGCGCATCCGCTTCTGGATGACCTTCTCCGAGCAGTACCTTACCCACCTCAAGGTACTCGAGAACGTCGGCATGACCCGCATCGAGCCCATCGAGTTCGAGGGTCGCGAGATCGCTCCGCTGCAGTTCCTCAAGGCGGTGCTGCCCGACCCGGCCTCGCTCGGCCCGCGCACCAAGGGCAAGACCAACATCGGCGTGATCCTCGACGGCATCAAGGACGGCAAGCGTCGCAAGGTGCACATCTACAACATCTGCGACCACCAGCAGTGCTATGCCGAGGTGCAGTCCCAGGCAGTCTCCTACACCACCGGCGTGCCGGCGGTGACCGGCGCCATGCTGATGCTGGAGGGCCTGTGGAAGGGCGACGGCGTGTTCAACGTCGAGCAGCTCGACCCGGACCCCTTCATGGAGCGCATCGGCGACATGGGGCTGCCCTGGCAGATGGTCGAGCTCGACCCTGATGCCGATCCGCTGGCCTGAGCCCGACATGAGCCAGAACACCGAGCCGTTCGCTGCTTGCCCCTTCGACATCTGGGCCTGTCCGTCACCCGCCTACGTGGTGGACGATGCCCTGCTGCGTCGCAACCTGGAGCTGCTGAAGCGGGTCCAGGAAGAGAGCGGCGCGCGAATCCTGCTGGCGCTCAAGGGCTTCGCCATGTGGGATACCTTCTCGCTGGTCAGCCAGTACCTGGTGGGCACCACGGCGAGCGGTCAGGACGAGGCGCGGCTGGGTGCCGAGACCTTCGGCGGCGAGGTGCACTGCTACTCGCCGGCCTTCAGCGAGGCGGAGATGGACGTGGTGCTGCAGTACGCGGACCACCTCAGCTTCAACTCCCCGGCCCAGTGGCAGCGCTTCCGTGGGCGGGTGGCCCGGGCGCCGCGGCGGGTCTCCTGCGGCCTGCGGGTCAACCCCGAGTACTCCGAGGGCAAGGTGGCACTCTACGACCCCTGCGCCCCCGGTTCACGGCTCGGCACCCGGGCCACGGACCTGGAGGGCATGGACCTGGAGGGCCTCGAGGGTCTGCATTTCCACACCCTGTGCGAGCAGAACAGCGACGCCCTGGAGCACACCCTGGCCGCCTTCGAGGCGCGCTTCGGCGAGCACCTTGCCGAGCGGAGATGGGTCAACTTCGGCGGCGGCCACCACATCACCCGCGAGGACTACGACGTGGCGCGGCTGGTGCGGGTGATCCGCGACTTCAAGGCGCGTCATCCGCACCTCGAGGTCTACCTGGAGCCCGGCGAGGCGGTCGCGCTCAATACCGGCTACCTGGTATGCAGCGTGCTGGACATCGTCGAGAACGATGGCGCCATCGCCATCCTCGACACCTCGGCCACCGCGCACATGCCCGACGTGCTGGAGATGCCCTATCGGCCGGAGATCATCGGCGCCGGCAAGCCCAGCGAGAAGGCCCATACCTACCGGCTGGGCGGGCTGACCTGCCTGGCCGGCGACGTGGTGGGCGAGTACAGCTTCGACGAGCCGCTGGCGATCGGCGACCGGCTGGTGTTCACCGACATGGCCCACTACACCATGGTGAAGACCACCACCTTCAACGGCATGCGCCTGCCGTCGATCTGCCGGGTCGACGAGGCCAGCGGCGAGCTGCGCACGGTGAAAACCTTCGGCTACGAAGACTACCGGCAGCGGCTGAGCTGACGCCCCGCTACAGCCCCGACAGCTCGAGCGCGACAGGCACCCGAGGGGTGCCTGTCGCGTATCGGGGCGCCGTGGGCTAAGGTAGCCTCGCTGACCACGCTCAATGACGGGAGAGTTCACGATGCCCCAGGTCTTCAAGTTCGGCGGCGCCTCGATCCAGGACGCCGCGGCCATACGCCGACTGGGCGAGCTGCTGGCCCGCTTCCGGGCGCGCCCGCTGATCCTGGTGGTCTCGGCGATGGGCAAGACCACCAATGCCCTGGAGGGCCTGCTGGCCGCGGCACGCAATGGCGAGACGGACGACTATCGCGACCGTCTCGAGACCCTGCGCCGGGAGCACCTGGCCACCATCGAGGCCCTGTTCGGCGCCAAGGCCAGCCCGGTGACGGAGCGAGTCGAGGCACTGATCACCGAGCTTGACCGTCGTCACCGCCAGCATGCCGGCCGCGAGCGCCCCTTCCACTACGACCAGACCGTCTGCTTCGGTGAGCTGCTCTCCACCACCATCGTCTGTGCCTGGCTGGACGAGGCCGGCATGGCCGCCGAGTGGCTCGATGCCCGAGAGCTGATCGTCACCGACGACTGCCACCAGGCAGCCAATGTCGACTGGCAGGCCACCGCCGAGCGGGTACACGACCTGGCCGGCGACGACGACCGCATCCGCGTCACCCAGGGCTTCATCGGCGGCACCGCCGAGGGCGCCTCGACCACCCTGGGTCGCGAGGGCTCCGACTTCAGCGCAGCGATCCTCGCCCACTGCCTGGACGCGCAGGAGGTCACCATCTGGAAGGACGTGCCCGGGCTCTTCAATGCCGACCCGCGGCGCGTCGACAACGCGGTGCAGCTCGAACGGATCTCCTATGACGAGGCCATCGAGCTGGCCTGGCACGGCGCCAAGGTGATCCACCCCAAGACCCTGGGGCCGCTGCAACAGAAATCGATCCCGCTGACGGTACGCTCCTTCCAGGACCTCGAGGCAGCCCCCAGCACCATCGGCCGCGACACGCGCTTCGACACCCAGACCCCCTCCCTGGTGCTGCGCGAGGAACAGACGCTGCTGAAGATCCGCCCGCGGGACTTCGCCTTCATGGACGAGGCCCGCCAGCACGATATCCTCGGCCGCCTGGTGGAGGCCGGGCTGCATGCCGGCCTGATCGACAGTGGCGCCATGCGCCTCTCGCTGTGCCTGGACGGCCACCCCGAACGCCTGGAGCCGCTGATCGCCTCGCTGTGCACCGACTACGCGGTGGAGCGTCGCGACGACCTGACCCTGCTCACCGTGCGCCATGCCGACGACGCCCTGCTGGCGGCCCTGAGCGCCGGACGCGACAGCCTCGCCGAACGGCGCAACGCCGACACCGCCCAGCGGCTCTTTCCCGGCAGCCAGTGCCGGGGGACCTGGCACATCCCGGCGTAACTGCCTTTCCTACGCACCAGCCGTCATCGGCGCCCAGGCCTCAGGCCGCGTTGCGCTTGCGCCCGTCGGCCGCGTGCATGGCCAGGGCGGTATCCAGCATGCGGTTGGAGAAGCCCCACTCGTTGTCGTACCAGGCCATTACCTTGACCAGGCGGCCGTTCACCCGGGTGTGATTGGCATCGAAGGTCGAGGAGTGGGCATCGTGATTGAAGTCGATGGAGACCAGCGGCTGGGCGTTGACCGCCAGTACCGGGGAGGCCTGGGCGGCGCTGGCCACGATCTCGTTGACCTCTTCCTGGGTGGTCTCGCGACCGGCAGTGAACACCAGGTCGACCAGCGAGACGTTGATCACCGGCACGCGCACGGCCAGGCCATCGAACTTGCCCGCCAGCGCCGGCAGCACCAGCCCCACCGCGGCAGCGGCACCGGTCTTGGTGGGGATCATCGAGTGCGTCGCGCTGCGCGCCCGGTAGGGGTCCTTGTGGTAGACGTCGGAGAGGTTCTGGTCGTTGGTGTAGGCGTGCACCGTGGTCATCAGGCCGTTCTCGATACCCACCGCCTCGTGCAGGGCCTGGGCCACCGGGGCCAGGCAGTTGGTGGTGCAGGAGGCATTGGAGACCACCTTGTGCTCGGGCGTGAGCACGTCCTCGTTGACGCCGTACACCACGGTGGCATCGGCATCGGGACTCGGCGCCGAGATCAGCACGCGCTCGGCACCGGCCGCGAGGTGCTTGGCGGCTGCCTCGCGCTTGGTGAACAGGCCGGTGCACTCCATCACCAGATCCACGTCCAGCGACGTCCAGGGCAGCGCCGCGGGATCCCGCTCGGAGAGGATGGCGATGCGCTCGCCATCCACGCTCATGCTCTCCTCGTCGTGCTCGACGGCGAAGGGGAAGTGACCGTGCACGGTGTCATGGCGCAGCAGGTGGGCATTCAATGACGGGTCACCGAGGTCGTTGATGGCAACCACCTGTACGCGATTGCGATAGCCGTTCTCGAAAAGGGCACGCAGCACGTTGCGGCCGATGCGGCCGAAACCGTTGATGGCGATCTTGAGCGTCATGGCGTTGTTCTCCTCGGTCCAGTAGCGTCATCTCTCCCATAATGTGGACCAGTCCTGTCCGACGCTCAAGCAATTTTTAGTAACTTTACAACATATAGGCCTTCACTCCAGTGCCTGTCGTCACAGGCCCTGCTCGGCAATGATGATAGTATGCCCCATTCATGAGCGCTATCGTCGAACCATGGGAGGAGGTCTTCACTGGCCATAATGTAGTAAACTTACCTTGAAAGCGTTATCGTGAACGGACAACAACCCGCCCCCCACCGGAGGAGCACGACATGTCGACCACCCCACTGCACCC
>JBNJIL010000024.1:0-32222 GCA_051749325.1 Pseudomonadota bacterium
CGTCATTTCTCCTCTTGGTCGCAGGGCCGTGCGCCATGCGCATGGCTCGTGACTGTGGCATAACGAGATGCTTGGGCCACCGCGACCTTCCGGTGCTGCGGTGCAACAAGGGCGTCGATGCTCACTCCGGCCGGTTGGGCCAGACGCAGGACACTCGCACCCGATCCCCGTGAGACTGGCAAGCAATGAAGGAGTGACGAAAACCGAGGGAGGGAGGTGTCGGCAACGTTTCAAGGGCGGTGTGGTAGCGACACCACCCCCCCTTTTCACCACGGGGTTGTTGGCGATGATTCGCTCCCCGTGGAGGGGGAGCGTGTCAGGCTTGCGTCAGGATATCAGGCGCCGAGCAGCGCCTTGGTCTCGGCATACTCGAGAAGGCCCTCGTCTCCCCACTCGCGACCGTTACCCGATAGCTTGTAGCCACCGAAGGGGGCATCGAACGAGAATTCCGCGCCCTGAAGATAACACTGACCGGCCTTGAGACGGCGTGCGATGGGCAGTGCCTCGTCGACGCTGCGGGCGAACACCGCCGAGGAAAGCCCATAATCCGAGTCATTGGCGATCTCGATTGCTTCCTCCAGGGTATCGTACGCCATGATGCACAGCACCGGACCAAAGATTTCTTCGCGAGCGATTGCCATGTCATTGTGCACGTCGCTGAAGATGGTGGGACGGACATAATAGCCCCGGGTGAGCCCTTCGGGCTCCTGATCCCCCCCTTCGATCAAGGTAGCACCCGCTTCAAGGCCGCTCTGGATGAACCCCAGTACCGTATCCTTCTGGCGGCGGGACACCAGGGGGCCCATCGTCGTTCGCTTGTCCCCGGGATCACCGACCACCTGTTCCCTTGCGATCTCGCCGGCCAGGGTCGCGGCTTGTTGAAGTTGCGACCTTGGTACCAGCATGCGGGTCAGGGCATCGCAGGTCTGGCCGGTATTGGCCATCACGTTTTCCACGCCCAGGCGAACCGCCGCATTGAGGTCAGCCTCTTCGGTGATCAACAGCGGGGACTTCCCGCCGAGCTCCTGGCAGACTCGCTTGACGCCTGGTGCGGCGTTTTCCGCCACCTGTATGCCTGCCGCGGTGGACCCGGTAAAGGAGACCATGTCCACATCCCGGTGGCTCGCCATGACCGGGCCGATTTCACTCCCCACACCGGTCACCAGGTTGAAGACGCCCGGCGGGACCCCAACGCTGTCGAGGATCTCGGCCATGATGAAGTCCTGCAGGGGTGTCTGTTCGGCTGGCTTGGCCACCACGGTGCAGCCTGCTGCCAGGGCCGGGGCCAGCTTGCCGATCAATTGATGCAGGGGGTAGTTCCAGGGATTGATCAGCGAGCAGACGCCGATGGGCTCGCAAACGATGGCAACGCCTTCCTTGCGCTCGACCTGTTCCATCCTGAAGGCACGTTCAGCGTAGTAGCGCATGCCTTCGATGGGACCATCCACATGAATGGCCCCGGTTGCCTGAGTCGGGCTGCCCAGGGTCATGACATGGACGTCGCACAGTTCATCGTAGCGCCGCTGCATCTCGTCCGCGGCGGCCATCAGCAGCTCGTGGCGACGTTGTGCCGGCGTGGCTGACCAGGCGGGGAAGGCATCCCGTGCTGCCGAGATGGCCCTCTCGACATCCTCCCGGCCTCCACGCGGTACGGACGCACAGAGTGTTTCGGTCGCCGGATTCAGCACATCCAGGCGTTCGCTGCTGATGGGGGCCTGCCACTGGCCATTGATGTAGAAATTGTCTCTATGTTGCATGCGCGACCTCCGATGACGCTTGGCGCGAGATGACGGACAGACCGTTCCTGTCCACTCGCGCCGTGGGTCGAAATGGCGACAGCTTGTGTCATGTGACGGCAAGAAGCCATCCCTGTCGTGAAAGCTCAGCGCGACTCTTGCATGGCCTGTGGTGCCCTCACGTGGACCTCGTGGCCCACCTCCTCCGGCTCGTCGTCGCTCAGCTCGTCCGGAAATCCCTCGCCGAGCACACGGACATCAGCGCGCTCCTCGAGGCGACGGATGATGTTGGAAGACCACTCCCGGGCGCCAAAGGACTCCTGGCCATCTCGGAAGATGTCCAGCAACAGGGGCGAGACCTCGAGCGGAACATCCAGGCTCTTGGCCAGTGAATCAAACAGGCCTACGTCCTTGAGGACAAGGTCCATGGTGAAGCTGATATTGCGACTGCCGTTGAGGATGACCTGTGACTCGGTCTCGTGAACGAAGGAGTTTCCCGAGGAGATGCGAATCGCCTCATACGTCGTATTCATGTCCATGCCGGCCTTGCGGGCAACGGTCAGGGCTTCGGCCAGGGAGCACAGGTTGGCGGTTGCCAGGTAGTTGGTCAGGACCTTGAGCACCGAGGCCGACCCCAGGGGCCCGGTATGCAGGACACGGCGACCGAGCGTGGTCAGCACCGGCAGTACCCTGTCGAAGGTGGCTCGGTCTCCCCCGGCAAAGATCGAGATATTGCCGGTGGCGGCGCGGTGGCAGCCACCGGATACCGGCGTCTCCATGGCCATGGCGCCCGTCTCGTGAACGCGATCGGCGATGCGGATGAGCTCCTTGTCATCGGTGGTACTCATCTCGAGCCATACCTTGCCCTCCGACAGCCCGGCAATGATGCCGTCGTCGGCCTCCATGACGGCGCTGCAAGCTGCCGGAGACGGTAGACAGGTGATGACCAGGTCGCAGGCTTCGGCAAGCGCCCTGGGCGAATCCGCCAGGGAAGCACCTTGATCGATGAAGGCCTGTACAAGCTGAGGGTCAAGGTCACGGACTGTGACATCATGACCATTGCGGAGCAGACTGGCTGCAAGCTTGCCGCCCACGTTTCCAAGGCCAACGAAACCAATTTTCATGTGCTGCCTTCCCGTCCAGATTCACTTTTGGCGAATTGTGCTTCCTAACAGGCGGAACAGAGAAAGGGTCGAGATGGAGGCTCTCTGCACCTTGCCGTAGTCAAGCGCGATATCAAGGAGGCTATGGACTACGGGGCATCGGGACAATTCACCGTTTTTTTATGATTGGTAACATCCTTTTTAAGAGAAAAGGCCTCCCCTGTCATGAAGGCCTCTTCTCCAGGCTGACTTTCTTAGAGACATACTGATGAATTCGGGGAACGTCACGATACCTGGGAGGTGAGCCAGCTGATGAGCGATCTGACCCTGCCGTTATTGGAAATACTCTTCTGGCATACGATGCCCCACTCCCCCTGAGACTCCTTGACTTTATTCGCAGGATTGATCAAGCGACCGTCAGCAAGGGCATCATCGGCAAAGGGGCCATTGACGAGTGCCACACCCTCTCCTCTTTCGGCCATCTCGAGTGCAGCTGCCAGGGTATCCACGACAATCCTTCCTCGTGGATAATCAGACTCGTACCTGGGCAGATCGGGCGAAAGATCATTGAACCAGCCATCCCAGCTCCAGCTCTCTGTATAGACCTCTATCAATGGATAGTGCTTCATGTCTTCCAGGGACAAGGGGCGATCAATGGTCTGCAGCATGTCCGGGCTGCAGACTGGAAAAATCTGGGAGGGAAACAGGGGCACCCAGTGAAGGTGGGAAGCGAGAGGCTTGTCACGATATATGATCGCAATATCAGCATTAGCTTCGTCGAACTCCCAGCCTACGCTATAGGTCATCACCTGCAATTCGACGTCGGGATGCCTGTCATGAAACTGGACAAGACGAGGTGCCAACCAGCGTATCGACGTGGTGACGTAGACCTGCATGCGAAGTGGATCAGCATTGTGCAGCTGACGAGCGGCTTCGGCACCATTGATCAGCGTCGATATGGCTTCTCGTACATGGGGATAAAAGCGATGGCCCGCGACTGTCAGCACGACGTGCCGACCCTGGCGCTCAAAAAGCTTGACACCCAGGCTCTCCTCGAGGCGCTGGATCTGGTTGGCAATGGCGGGGTGAGTCAGGTGCAGCTCCTCGGCAGCTGCGCGAAGATTCTGCAGTCGCGCTGCCGCTTCAAACCCTCTCAGAGAGCTCAGTGGAGGCAGCTTGCTAAGTGGCAAGGGTGTAAGCATGGTTGTCAAATAACACGAGATGATAGCTGGCGAGCAGCCTGGACGAGAAACTTCGAGTAACCGCGTGCATCCTGGGCGCTCAAGAAGTCACTGCTTATTGCTGCACTGATTGCTGCAATCGGCTCATTACGCAAGTTCAGCACCGGAGATGCCAGACAGTTCATACCCTTCTTTGTCTTTCCTGGTGAGGTCGCGTAGCCAAGGCGACGCGTGCGTTGAAGCTCTGACATGAGGTCCTCATAGCGACTATCTTCCTGTTCCAGGCGCAGCTCATCCTTGAGGTAATCCTTCCACGATGCCTCGGGACGCATGGCAAGTATCGCCTTTCCGGCAGCCGCCTCGTCGAAGCCCATGGTCTTGCCAATATAGATGTCAAAGTTCTTGCTGGATGAACTATCCACCTTGGATACCACGACCACCTTGCTCCCGATCGGCACACTCAAGAAAATGGATTTGTGAATTTCATTCTTGAGAATCTCTGCAATAGGATAGAAAAAAGGTATGACACTCTGTTTATTATAGATGGTAGATGATATCTGAAATATCCTGGACCCGATACAATATGACTTTTTCCTGCCAGGATCCTGCGCAACGAGCTGGTGCTGCAAAAGGGACTTGATGACTCGATGACCAGTCGCGGGCGAAATACCAGTAGCTTCGCAGATTTCAGACAAGGTCAATGGATAGGATGATGCGGCGAGAAGGTCCAGGATCATGACGCTATGATCGACCGCTGGTGCCTTGGTCTTTACAGAATCCATGATCAGGATGACACTCCAAAACGTGTAAGCGAAGGTCAGGAGCCCGTGACATCCTTGTCCCGAGCAGGCCCTGACGATCAGGGTATTCTACGCCATTTCACCACTCAGGTGTCGTGCTTTTCCAATACCATATCCGCTCCCTTTTCCGCTACCATCATCACAGGAGCGTTCAGATTGCCGGAAGTGATATTGGGAAATATTGAGGCATCAATGACCCTCAACCCCGAAACACCATGGACCCTCAGGCGACTATCCACAACCGCCTTATCCGGATCCGGTCCCATGGTGCAGGTACCGCAAAGGTGATAGATAGAGCCTGCGTTGGCACGGAAGTACTCCAGCATGCTCTCCTCGTCGTCAACCATGTCACCTGGCGCTACTTCAGCCTCCGTGATCGCCTGCAACCCCTTTGCCCTCATCAGCTTTCTGATCAACCTGCTCCCCTGGACAGCCTCATCCACATCCCTTTGCGTGCTGAGATAGTTGGGGCTAATCACCGGTGGAACTGTCGGGTCGGGGGACACAGCTTCAACTGTACCACGGCTCGTTGGGCGGCAGGAATTGAAGGCCATCACAAAACCGGAGTAAGGCTCTGGCGAGAGCCTGGCGTTCGGGTTGCTGGGTATCCGGTAGGACATGGGATTGAAGTAGAGCTGGATATTCGGGTGTTCTTCCTGATCCCGTCCCTTGAAGAATCCTCCTGCCTGATTGACACTCATCCCCAGAGGGCCGCTTCGATTGACCAGATACTGCATGCCTGCTCTGGCTTTACCCCAGAAGGAGGAAAAATCGTCATTCAGGGTTCGTCGATTGGCGCGATAATAGTAGCTGACAGCCAGATGGTCCTGCAGGTTCTTTCCTACCGCGGGCAGGTGCAGGCCTGGCTCGATACCGGCCTTTGCCAACTTCACGGCATCCCCGATACCGGAAAGTTGCAGAATCTTGGGGGAATCGACAGCACCGGCGCAGAGGATAACCTCACGCTTGGCCCTGACGCGTCTTGCGCCTCCCTCGACGCGATATTCGATGCCCGTAGCACGACGGTTGTCGTCGAGAAGGACTCTCTCCACCTGACATACCCGTTTCAAGTCGAGGTTTGGTCGTGACAAGGCTGGCTTCAGATAGGCCGTATTGCTGGAGTCACGCTGCCCATTACGAATATTGGCCTCGTAAATGCCTGCCCCTTCAATGGAAGCACCATTGAAATCCTCATTCAACGGGTAACCGAGTTCACGAGCAGCCTGCAGATATGACTGACAGATCGAGTGAGCACCATCCTTCAGTGGCGTGATACCGATCTTCCCCTGGCTTGAATGATACTCGGTGTCACCAGCAGGATGCGCTTCGAGTTTCTTGAAATAGGGAAGCAGGGAAGAATGGTTCCAACCTTCGTTACCGGCACGCTCCCAATCATCGAAATCCGAGGCTTGCCCTCGTACATAGATCATGGCATTGATAGAACCAGAGCCACCCTGAACCTTTCCTCGAGGAGCATAGATCCTGCGGTTACCCAGCGCTGCCTGTGCATCGCTATAGTACATGTAGTTGTATTTCGGGTTGTAATAGGTCTTCGCAAAACCGACCGGCACCTTGATCCAGGGGGAGGCGTCACGCCCACCCGCTTCGACAACCAGCACCCGACTATTTCCAGAGGCGCTAAGTCGATCGGCCAGGACACACCCGGCCGACCCTGCTCCGACGATGATGAAGTCGTATTCCATCGCGTCATTTCCCCGGAATGCTTTTCCAGTGAGTAGCCGACTGGTCCTTGTAGTCATAAGGCGCTGGATTCATGCTCAGGTGGAGCCTCGTGCCGGAATAAGGCGAGTGCTCCTTGACAACGGCCATGTCGAGTTCCACTCCCAGTCCTGGCTTGTCCGAAGGAATGATGTAGCCATCACGCCATTCGATCTTCTCTTGGAGAACATCGGCATGAAACCCTTCCCAGGTTCCAATGCTTTCCTGGATGAGGAAGTTGGGAGTGGCAGTTGCCAGTTGTATACTTGCTGCCGCACCCACGGGGCCGTTATAGATATGAGGAGCGATCTGAGCATAGTGAACTTCAGCCAGGGCAGCGATCTTCTTGCCCTCTAGAATACCACCAACTCGACTCAGGTTCATTTGCAGGATGGATGCCGCCTTGTGTGTGAGCAGGTCATGGAATTCATACTTTGTCGTCAGACGCTCCCCTGTCGCGACCGGGATAGTCGTATTATCCGCCACCCTGGCCATTGCTTCGCTCTGGCCCGGCGGGACCGGCTCCTCGAACCACAGAGGATCGAAAGGCTCGAGCCTCTTGGCTAGGCGGATAGCCGCCGCTGGTGTCATCTGGCCATGAGTACCAAACAGAAGGTCACAGTCGTTGCCTACTGCTTCGCGGATGCGATGGCAGAAGGTGGCACTCTTCTCCATGGCTTCCAGGGAAAGCATATGGCCTGAGTAGGCGGTATAGGGACCAGCCGGGTCAAACTTGAGTGCGGTAAAGCCAAGCGCTCTGTTTTCCAGCGCGGACTCGACAGCCAGTTCCACGTTATCGTAATCGTAGTTGCCTCTGGCATCACGCGGATAGAGGTAGGTATAGGAACGCAGCTTGTCATGAACCTTGCCACCGATCAGGTCATGGACAGGCTTGCCAGAAGCCTTGCCGACGATATCCCAGCAAGCAATTTCCAGGCCGCTTAGCACACCCATCATGGTCAGATCTGGACGTTGGGTAAACCCGCTCGAATAGGCGTCACGGTATAGACGCTCGATTTGGTGTGGATTCTTGCCTTTCAGGTAGCGATCAAAAACATCCTCGATGGCTGCTGTCATGACCTTTGGATGAAACGAAGCAGCATAGACCTCTCCGACGCCCTCGACGCCGCACGCTGTACCAAGCTTTATAAATATCCAGTACATTCCTCCAACATGGGGTGGAGGCGTTGCAACAGTATAGATCTCACAACTGACAATTTTCATGAAAGAATCCTTTTCAGGCTGGCCTGCTGGAACGTGATGGGGCCTGGGTGCGATGAGCTAGTCAGCCAATGGCCGAACAAGCATCCAGGCTCTCCACCAGATTCAGGCAGTAAGTCGCCTTGCCGCCATGACTGTATCGGGCGGTTGGCAGTTTTCCCTGGCCAAAGAATGCCTCTTCAACCAGGGAGGGCCTAGCGGTACTGGAAGTGATGACAACAGGACCTAGAGGGAGTGACCTACCAGGAACATCGGTGACATCACCAGGAAGGACTGGTCAGTAACTCATCACTACCAGGCGCGTCTGGGTGTAGTCCAGCATGCCGTGCTTGCCGTCATCTCCGCCCAGGCCGGAGCGCTTCCAGCCAGCATGGTAGCCCTGAAAAGGGTCTGAGGGCGTACGGTTGATGTAGACTTCGCCTGCTTCAATATTGTTGGCCACCTTCATGGCCGTACGGTAGTTCTCGGTGAAGATGACAGAGGCGAGACCGAACTGGTGGTCATTGGCCATGGCCAGTGCTTCATCGATATTGCCGTAGGTCAGTACCGGAAGTACGGGACCAAAGATCTCTTCCTGAACGATCTCCATATCCTGCCGGCATTGCGTCAGCAGGGTCGGGGGATAAAAGTATCCGGGGCCTTCAGGAATATAGCCACCGGTTTGCAGGCTCGCACCGTCATCAATTGCCCGCTCCACCATCTGATTGATGTTAAGCCGGGTATTCTCATTGATCAGAGGCCCCATGAGGCTGCCATTCTCGGCGCGATTGCCGAACGCGCACGCCTCGAGATTCGATTTCAGAAGGCTAATAAACTGCTCGGAAACCGACTCATGCACATAGACACGCTCTATCGCTGTGCAGAGTTGGCCGCAGTTGGTGGTCTTCGAGCCGATGATCTGTTTTGCGGCTTGTTCAAGGTCGGCATCCGGTTCGACAATGGCCGGAGACTTCCCGCCAAGTTCCAGTGAGGACTTGGCGATATTGACCTGAGAGTACTCCAGCACCTTCCGACCCGCACCGACGCTGCCGGTCAACGTGATCATGCCCACCTTCGGGTGAGTGCAAACAGCTTCAGCGGTGGCGTGATCCATGGTCAGGATGTTCACAACACCGGCAGGAATCCCTGCATCCTGTATCGCCTTGGCAATTTCAAAGGCCGAGCAGGGTGTATTATTGCTGGGGCGCACGACCACGGTATTACCGGTAATCAGGGCCGGAGCCACCTTTCTCAGCAGAGTGAAGACAGGGTAATTGAAGGGTATCAGGCAGGCCACCACCCCGATCGGCTCACGCTGAAGCAACAGGCTTTCGTCGGGTGTATCGCTGGGCACGATGTCGCCTTCGATGCGGCGTGCCCACTCAGCATGATAACGCGTGATATCGGCAGCGTAGACCGCTTCGTTCGTCGCATCCTCGAGACTCTTGCCCGACTCCTCGGCCAATGCCCGGCCGATCTCGTGTCGCCGCTCCATCAAGGCCTCGGCAGCCTTGTGCATATAGCTCGCGCGCTCGGCACTCGTCAGGCGTCGCCAAGCTTTCTGAGCCTTGGCCGCGACGTCAACGGCTTCGAGAGCCTGCTCGGAAGTCGCGGCATGTACCTGCCCCACCAGCTCTTCAGTGGCGGGATTGTAGACCGGGATCATGGCGCCTTGCGGAGAGGTGACAAAGTCGTTGTTGATGAAATTCCCGTCGGTGCTCATTGCTCACTCCTGAAACATGTCCCGCCAGACTAGGAATCGGCTCCAGTGCTGTCAATGAAATTCCGTATGCAAAATTATAATTCCATATACAGAATTACGCCTGTTCGACCGGATCCGCGACAATGCTTCCTTTGACCCATTGCCCTCTCACAGGTGCGCGTTGCCACACTCACCCAACGGCACTTCTTGGAGTGAATCACCAAACCATTGCTGACGCAGGCCGCGCTGCTCGCGAAGCAGGATAGCGAAGTAGTCGGCCAGTGGGTGGCCAACGGGCAGGCGGTCGGCGTGATCGCGCAAGGCCGGCTGGTTGCGCTGCTGCTCGGGCGGCAGGTGCGCGGCATTGGCGCGCTCGGCAAGGTCCTCGTGCGGCGGCAGCAGCAGATGGGTGGCGCGGCTGGCGAGGGCGATGCTCACCCCCTTGGCGTCGAAGTCGCCGAGATAGAGATGGGGCCTGGCGCTCCCTGCCCAGGCCTCGGCCACCCTGGCGAAGGCGCCGCCGTAGTGCCTGTCGCCACGGTAGAGCACCAGCGGGCGGGCCCCGTTGGCCAGCGCCGGAGTGGTCGGCGCGAAGGCATAGAAGCCATCGAGGTTCTCGACCTGAACCAGCACGTCGAAGGCACCGAGGTCGAGGTCGCGCCAGTCGAGGTCGAGGAAGTCCCGGGGGCGTCTGGCCAGGCCCGGCCGTTGCGCCGCCGCAGCTGGGAAGCTGGCCAGCACGCGGCGATCGCGAGGCTTCTCGCGCACGCCCTTCTCCTCGCGATTACCCAGGTGAGCCTGTTCAGCGGTGGTCAGGCCGCTGAGCTCGGCGGCGATGGCGGGCTCGCCCAGGGCGGCCAGGATCTCGTCGATTCGGGCCAGCAGCTCAGGGTCGAGCTGCAGGCGGGCGTGGGTGAGGCGCGGGCCGAGCTCGATATCGTGCGCCTGGCACCAGGCGACGATCTCGGTCACCACCTTGTTGCGGCGCTTCTCTACGCTGGGAGTGCGACGCAGCGCCTGTCGCGCGTCGCGCAGCAGGTGGCGGGCACGCGGCGAGAGGTTCATGCCTCCGCCCTCAGCGCCAGGCTGACGTCATGGATCAGCCGCAGGTGGTTGAAGGGGCTGGCCTGGCTCTCCTGCTGGCTAAGACGGAAGGCACGCTGCTCGCCCCTGGGCAGACCCTGGAACTCGGCAATCACCTGGAAGAGCCAGATCTCCTCGCCCCACGCCAGTTCACCCTCCTGCAGGTACGCCAGGGCACTGAGCCCCTCACCGCCGCGGTCCACCACCGCGAGATAGAAGCGTTCCACGTCCTCCTTGAGCGCCTGCTGACGAGCGGCGACGAGGGTATCTTCCTGGGGCGCCGCAGCGCCGGCGGCGGTCACCGGTTCCGGGCGATGAACAGGCCGCGGCAGCTGGTGAAGCAGTTCGGTGAGTGCCCGAGTACCGGGGTGGTGATCCAGGGCCGCGGCGCCGGCGGCGACCAGCGGGGCGGCGCGGTTGACCAGCGCCGGCACCTCGCTGCGCCGGGCGTAGTTGCCGGGCACGAAACCCGGATGTTCACGAAGGAAACCGGCCATGCCGGCCACCAGGCGGCTTCGCGACTGCTGCTGGCGGAAGCGCGCCATCAGCTCGACCATGCGCCGCTGCACCTCACGCAGGCTGGTGTAGTGCTGGGTGAGCTGGTGCTGCAGACCGCTGACCAGCAGCTTGCGCAGGGCGCCATCGCTGCCTACCAGTTCGATCAGCTCGTGGAAGTCGATCAGCTCCAGGCCGTCGAGCAGGCGCACGATCTGCTTCTGGGCGCGCGCGTTCTCGCGAATCTTGTCGCCCAGGCGGCTGACGAAGCCGAAGTCGCTGTTGAGGCGCCGCCACAGGCTGTCGATGGCGTCGGCGAAGCGGCCGTTGAGGTCATCCACCTCCTGGCGCAGGCGCAGCAGCTGCTGTTCCTGGCGCCAGTATTCGCCGGCGTCGCGGGCCTCGCGGTAGCTCTGCACCAGGCTGCGCATGAGCTCCAAGGTCTCGGCCACGTCGGCGTTGACGTGGCGCCGGGTCTCGTCGGCGAGCATCTCGGCGATCAGCTCGCGCACCCTGGGGGAAAGCTTCACCCCGCCCTGCTCGTCCGGCCGCCACAGGATGCGCGCCGCCAGCAGCCGGTTGAGGGCGGTGGTGCTGAGCCCCTCCAGGGGCACCTCGTCCCGGGCATAGCCGGCCATCAGCGCCTCGGCGTGCTTGCCGAGCAGCGCCAGGCGCTCGACGCCGGTGCCGATCAGGCGGCTCTCCAGGGCGTGGGCGTCGCGGTCGCTCACAGCAGGCTCTCCTGGCTGGCCGGGGGCTGGTCGTCCACGGGCAGGTTCTCCTCGTCGCGGATGAAACGCACCAGGTCGACCAGATAGTCGATCTTGGCGGTGACCACGAAGTACTGGCGATCGGCGTGGGGCTGGAGCAGGTAGCCGTGCTCCTTCAGGCGCTTGAAGACCTGCTTGAGCTGGGCATCGAGCTGGTCGCTCTGGGAGCCGAAGAAGGGATCGGTGGCCAGTCGCTCGAGGCGCTCGCGAAGCCCCTGGTTGTCCTCGCAGCGCGAGCTGAAGTCGGCGGGCTTGAGCACGTCGCCGGGGGCGGCCAGGCCGTCGCGGCCCAGGGCCTCCTGCACCAGCTGCAGCCACTCCAGCATCGGCAGCAGGCTGTTGACGGTGTCTGCCAGCTGGCGCGAGAGCTGCTCGCGAGCGCCCTCGTCGAGCGCTCGCCAGGCCAGGAAGTAGACGCTGCCCTCGTCGTTGGTGGCCAGGCGGCGGTTGAGCGGGCGCAGGTAGGTATCGAGCTGCTCGCGGATCTCGTCGTCCTGCAGGCGGCGGAAGGCGCTCTCGTCGCTCACCGCGCAGATGAACTCGCCGGCCAGCAGGCGTTCGAGCAGGGGGCCATGTTCGGTCATCGAGCGCTCGGTCATGGGGCGGCCTCCTCGGCGCGGGCCTGCAGCCGCTGGGCCAGGCGGCTCAGGCGCGGTTCGATGCGCTTGAGCCGCCGCTTGCGGGGAGCGGCCTCATCGCGGTCAATCAGGTAGCGGTTGTGAAACAGCAGCAGCACATCCGACTCCGGGTTGGGAAAGGCGCCGACGATGTGGATGCGGTTGTTGTCGCAGGCGTCAAACAGCTTCTCGACGTTGTGATAGGCCAGGGTGCCGATCTCGTCGATGGGCCAGTGGATGGCCACCCGGGCCTCGCCGCGCAGCAACCGGGTGAAGGCGAGCAGGAACTTGCACAGGATCAGGTAGGCCATGCCGTGGCTGGACGACTCCAGCAGCTGGCGGTCGTTTCTGATGACCAGGTCGGTGCCGCCCTCGTTGAGGTGCAGCTCCAGGCGCAGCAGGCTCTCGAAGCTGTACTGCTGATCGCTGCGCAACAGCTCCACCACCTCGGCCAGGGCATCGAGGTAGTCGTCGCCGGGCAGCGGCTGACCCGAGTCGCGCCATTCGTGGTAGCGCTGGGCGAAGCGCTTGAGCGGCTCCCAGAACCCGAGCTCGTCGATGGTCGACTGGATCCTGACCTCGGCGCGACCGATGCCCTCGAGCCTGAGGTCGTCGGCCACCTCGTCGGAGAGCCGCCGGCTCTGGGCATTGATGCGCCGATTGAGGTCGCGGAACACGGTGAAGAACTTGTCCAGATCGTCGGAGAGATTGCGTCCCTCCTGCAGCAGCTGCTGCTGTTGCCCCTCGAGCAGCTGGAGCATGCCGGCGATCACCGGCAGCAGCCGGCGCGGGCTCTCGCCCTCGAGCTTGGCGCGCTCGGCCTCGAGCATGTCCTGGAAGTCGGCGCTGGCGCCCTTGATCAGCTCGGACTCGATCTTCTCGCAGCCGCGACGCAGCTCGTCCAGCCGCCGGGCATGGTCGGCAAGCCCCTGGCGAACGCGCTCGATGCGCTCATCGGCATCCCCCGGGGCCTCGCCGATGGGGTCCGGGGCGGGCTCTAGGCTCAGGGCCTCGAGCCTGCCGAGCAGCGGGGCGAGGGTCTCGGCCAGCGCCCTGGCCGCGTCGCGGCGGGCCTTCAGCGCGCTCACCGCCGCCTGGTGCTCGCTGCGGGCGGTGCGGAAGTCGGCCCGGTGCTGTTCGCGTTCGCGCTCGGCCTGCTGGCGCTCGCGGGAGAGCTCGGCCTCCCTCTCCACCAGCCACGGCTTGCGCTCCCCCCACGCCACGCGCATGAAGTGACGGTATTCCCTCAGTTCATCCTCGCGCTCGGTGGTCTGGCGAATGCGTGTGGCCAGGGCCTCCAGGCGTGAACGGGTCTCGCGCACGGTGACCGGGTCAACGCCCTGCTCGGTCAGCTCGCGGTCGAAGGCGGCCTGCAGCTCGTCACGCTGGCGGCGGTTCTCCTCCCGGTGGTCGTCCAGCTGGCGGCGGTGCTGGGCGATCTGCTGATCGAAGCCGGCCAGCCGCCCCTGGAAGTCGGCGGTCAGCTCCAGGCGCTGGGCACGGTGGCCGTCGGCCAGGGCCTCCAGGGCCTGACGCTGCTCGTCGCGCAGCGCCTGCTGCACGGCCTCCTGCTCCTCCAGCGCCTCGCGACAGGCGGCCTGGCGCGCCTGCTGGGCGCTAGCGTGGCGCTGCTGGCACTGGCTGCGCGCCTGCAGGGCATAATCGACCTCCTCGGCGGCGCGACGACGCGTGCCCCGGGCACGGTCGAGCCGCGCGTCGGCCTCCTGCACCCGCTGGTGGCAGGCGCGGAGCGCCTTCTCGGCGCCCTTCTCGGCCTCCCGGGCCTCGCCCAGTGCCGCCTCGGCGGCCTCGAGCTCGGCCAGCAGGCTGGCCTCGTCCTGGGCATGGTCGGGCAGCGCGATGGCCGCCATGTCCAGCGCCAGCCCGAAGAGGTCGTCGCTGGCGTCCTCGTTGAGCTGGGGCGCCAGGTCGCGACGCTCGAGGAGCTCGGGCGCGATCACCTTGCCCAGGCCCTGCTCCCAGCCCGGGCGATGGTGGCGCAGGAAGTGGCGCAGGCTGCCCTGGGCAGGGTCGCGCTGAACCAGCAGGGCCTCGCGGTGTGCCTCGGCGCGGGAACGCTGCGTGCGGACTCGCTCCAGCTCGCGCTCGGCGGCCTCGCGTTCCTGCTTGCGCTCATCGAGCTCGGCTCGCACGCCCTCCATCACGGCAGCCGCCGCACTCTGTTCGCTCTGGGCCTGGTCGACCCGGGCCTGGGCCTGCTCCGCCTCGCGGGCCTCCTCCGGGGTCTGGGCGCCATGGGAAAGCTGCGCCCTGAGCTCGGAGAGCCGCGCGGTGACCTGGTCCAGGCGGGTGCGAAAGTCCTCCTCCAGGGCCTGGCGGCGGGCCTGGTAGTCGGCATCCAGGCGGCTCTCGGCATCGCTCTGCGCGTCGCGACAGGCCTCCTTCTCCTCGCCCAGTGCATCGATCAGCGCCTGGAGCTCGTCGCGGCGCGCCTCGAGCAGGTCGCCCAGCTCCACCAGACGCGCCTCCAGCTTGGCCTTGCTCTCCTTCACCGCCTGCTGCATCAGTTCCAGGTGCTCGCGCAGCTGTTGCTGCTGGTCGCGCCACTGGGGCAACGCCTTGAGGTCCTGCTCGAGGCCCGGCATGTCGGCCGCCTCGAAGGCCTCGAACTGGCGCTGCAGGTCATCGAGGTCGGCTCGCGCCTTGCTCAGCTCGCTATCGAGCTCGCTGAGCCTGTCATTGAGCACCTGACTGTGTTCCTGGTAGGCCTCCTCCCGTGCCTGGAAGGCACGCTGCTGACTCTGGATCTGCGCCTCGAGGTCTGCACTCTCGCGATCGGCGCGATGGCGGTCGGCCTCGAGCTGGGGCCGCAGCTGCCACAGGGAGGTCTCGACATCGGCGATCTCGCGATCGAGGCTCTCCAGGGCAGAAAGCGAGCGCTGAAGGGGCGCCAGGCGCATCGACTGACGCATGCGGTCGATCCACTCGCGTGCCTTGGTGTTGCGGATGCGGGTCACCGGCAGCTCGACGCCGTCCTCCTCGAAGATCGCCGCCAGCATGGTCTTGAGGGTGTCCATCTTGCCCTCCTTGGCATGCACCGCGGAGACCAGCTTCTCCATATGCCGGATGCGCTGCCCCGGGCGCACCAGGCTGTAGCGCGCAGCGAGCTGGCGCAGACGCATCCCCTCCTTGCTGTTGCCCCTGGGCTGGGTTCCGGTCTGGGTGAAGTCGTTCTGGATCACCGAGCGGAATTCCGAGGTGGCGCCAAGCTTGGCCGATGGTGGGATGCCCTGGCGGCGCAGCCCGTTGGCCCACTGGGTATAGTCCAGGGCGGTGACGCCATCCTCGCTCTCCACCAGGTAGTCCTCGGGGCGATAGGGGGCCCCGACGAAGCGATACTCGACGCCGCCATCGCTCTTGCGTGTCAGCACCGCCTGACAGACATCGCCCTCCTCGCGGCGGTACTCGTAGACGAGATAGCTGTTGCGGTGCGGTAGGTAGAAGGCATCGAACTTGAGCCGTGTCTTCGGCACCACCCTGTTGGGCTGCTCGCCATAGAACACCGGCACCAGGCGCTGAAGGGTGGTCTTGCCCGAGGCGTTGGTGCCACAGATGTTGGTGTGGCCGTCCACACTGAGCTCCACCACCCCCTCGAGGTGGCCGTGGATCATGACGATGCGTTGCAGGTGAGCCATGTCGCGTCCTTGGTCGTTGGCGATCCATGCTGCCCGTAGGCGACACCAGGATGGTGCCCGAGCCGAGCGGTGGGTTCAAAAGCGGCAATCAAGATCAAGGTAGCGGTTTCCGAACGGGGCGCCAGATGGATAGATGCACGAAAGAAAAAGGGCCTGCGACAGTGTCGCAGGCCCTTGAATTCATGGCGCGCCCGGCAGGATTCGAACCTGCGACCCTCGGCTTCGGAGGCCGATACTCTATCCAACTGAGCTACGGGCGCGTGTGCCTGGCAATGGCTGCCAGGCGGACGACATCCTACCGGCCAGCCCCGCCGCTGTCCAGCGGACATCCCACGCTCCCCCGGCCATGGGTTGAACCGGGACATTTTCCAGGCGTCAGTGATGCCGGTATACTGGCGGCAACTCATGCGCGCCGTGGCGTCCACCGGCTGACGTGATGCCGAGCGTGATTCCGATGACAGGACCGTCGAAGAGGTGGTGAGAGTGAAATCCAGCAAGCTGATCATGGGGTGTCTGGCCACCCTGGGCCTGACCGCAGGCATCGCCGTTGCACAGGACGACGCCGAGCGCGAGGCCATCGCGGAACGCCTGAAGCCGGTCGGAGAGCTCTGCCTGCAGGGCGAGGACTGTGGCACCACGGCTGCCTCCGACAGTAGTGGCGAGGACGACAGCAGTTCCTCTGATGTTGCCGATGGCGAATCCATCTACGGCAACGTCTGTGCCGCCTGTCATGACTCCGGTGCCGCCGGGGCACCGATCCGCGGCGATGAAGATGCCTGGGCCGATCGTGTCGACAAGGGATTCGAGACCCTGCTGAGCCACTCCATCAACGGGTTCAATGGCATGCCGGCCCGCGGCGGCAACCCCGACCTCTCCGATGAGGAGATGGAAGCGGCGACTGCCTACATGGTCGAGCCGGTGATGGACGTGCCGGAACTGGATGGCGAGACCAGCGCCGGCGAGGAAGCCAGCTCAGACGATGAGGGCGCCTCCCAGGAAGAGGGTGATGCCTCTGGTGCAGAAGAGGACACCGCCTCCGACGAGCAGGAAAGCGCTTCCGATGACGAGGCGAGTTCCGATGACGAGGCCGCGTCCGGCAGCGACCTCGACGGTGAAGCCCTCTATGCCAGCGCCGGCTGCGCCGCCTGCCATGACTCCGGTGCCGCGGGTGCCCCGGTGCTGGGCGATGCCGACGCCTGGGCGCCGCGCATCGAGCAGGGCATGGACACTCTCTACGAGAGCGTCATCAACGGCAAGGGCGCCATGCCGCCCAAGGGAGGCAGCAGCGCCTCCGACGAGGAGATCCAGGCCGTCGTCGACTACATGGTGGCAGAGGCCGAATAAGCTCGCGATCAGACCAGCATGTCGTAGCAGGCGGGGCACCCAGGGTGCCCCGCCTGCGTCTGGCGACGGGTTTCACACTGGGGGCGCCCCCTTTTCGCGCAGCAAGCTGCGCTTCCACGGATAGCGTGCTTTCGGCCCGGCAGGAACGCTGTCAGCCCAACAAGGAGCGCAGCCCGGCGATGGCGTCCTTCCCGCGCGCCTGCTTCTTTTCCGGGTCCTCCCGGTCAGCGCGGCCTTCCCACTCGAGATCGCTCTCCGGCAGCTCGTCGAGGAAGCGGCTGGGTGTGCAGTCCATCAGCTCGCCATAGGTCTTGCGCTGACGCGCCAGCGTCAGGGTCAGGGTGCGTCGGGCCCGGGTGATGCCCACGTAGGCAAGGCGACGCTCCTCCTCCACGGTGCCGACCTCGATGGCGTTGCGGTGGGGAAGGAGCTCCTCCTCCAGGCCCATCAGGTAGACATGGGGGAACTCCAGGCCCTTGGAGGCGTGCATGGTCAGCAGCTGGACCCGGTCGGAGTCGTCCTCCTCGGCCTGCTGCTCGAGAATGTCGCGCAGTACCAGCCGCGAGATGGCGGCCTCCACGTCATCGGTCTCGGTCTCCGTGCTGGTCGTGTCCTCGGGGTCACGATCCATGGACTTCTCCAGCTGGTCGACCAGGGTCCAGACGTTGGCCATGCGCCGCTCGGCGATGGTCGGGGCGCTGGCGTTCTGGTAGAGCCAGGCCTCGTAGTCCATCTCGTGCAGCATGCCGCGGATGGCGTCGATGGCGTCGCCCTGGTCCATGCGCCGCCGGACGCCGTCTATGAAGTGGGTAAATCTCCCCAGCCTCTCCACGGCCTTGACCGGCAGCTGCTGCTCCAGGCCCAGCTCGTGACAGGCGGCGAACAGCGAGATGCTGCGCTCGGTGGCATAGTTGGCCAGCTTCTCCAGGGTGCTGGGGCCGATCTCGCGGCGCGGCACGTTGACGATACGCAGAAAGGCATTGTCGTCGGCCGGATTGATCAGCAGCCGCAGGTAGGCCATGGCGTCCTTGATCTCGTTGCGCGAGAAGAAGGAGGTGCCACCGGAGAGCTTGTAGGGGATCTGGTAGTGCTGAAGCTTGAGCTCGAGCAGCCGGGCCTGGAAGTTGCCGCGGTAGAGCACCGCGAAGTCGCGCCACTCGGCGGACTCCTTGATGCGGCGGGTGAGGATCTCGCTGGCCACGCGCTCGGCTTCGGCCTCCTCGTGGCGGTTGACCACCACACGGATCGCCGCGCCCTCGCCCATCTCCGACCACAGGGTCTTGTCGTAGACATGGGGGTTGTTGGCAATCAGCGTATTGGCGGCGCGCAGGATGGTGCCGGTGGAACGGTAGTTCTGCTCCAGCTTGATCACCTTGAGGCGTGGAAAGTCCTCGCCCAGGGTCACCAGATTCTCGGGGCGCGCGCCGCGCCAGGCATAGATCGACTGGTCGTCGTCGCCCACCACGGTAAAGGTCGACCGCTCGCCCATCAGCAGCCGCACCAGCAGGTACTGGCTGATGTTGGTGTCCTGGTACTCATCCACCAGCATGTAGTGGATCTTGCGCCGCCAGCGTGCCAGCACCTCGGGGTCGTCGCGCAGCAACACCACCGGCAGCAGGATCAGATCGTCGAAGTCCACGGCATTGTAGGCCTTGAGGTGGCGCACATAGGCTTCAAAGACCCGGGCGGCGAACAACTCGTCGTCATCCGCGGCATGCGAGAGGGCCTGGCCGGGCAGCACCAGGTCATTCTTCCACTGGGAGATCTGCTGCTGCACGGCGTTGATCGCCTCGGCGTCGACCTGGGCATCCTTGTTCATCAGGTCGCGCAGCAGCGCCTTGGCATCCTCCGGGTCGAACAGCGAGAATCCCGGCCGGTAGCCCAGCGCCTTGAGCTCGCCGCGGATGATGTTGAGGCCCAGGGTGTGGAAGGTGGAGACGGTCAGCCCGTGCCCCTCCTTGCCCTTGAGCATGCTGCCCACGCGCTCCTTCATCTCCCGGGCGGCCTTGTTGGTGAAGGTCACCGCGGCGATGCGTCGGGCACTCATGCCGCACTCCTGCACCAGGTAGGCGATCTTGGTGGTGATCACGCTGGTCTTGCCGGAGCCCGCCCCGGCCAGCACCAGGCAGGGGCCGTCGATATAGCGCACGGCCTCCTGCTGGCGAGGGTTGAGCCCGGCCAGGCGCTGTCGGATGGTACCGGAACTGTTCATGGCGCTGGCCTCGCGACATCCACCTCGGCGGCGCCGGCGAAGCCCAACTGCCGCCAGGCCTCGAAGACCACCACCGCACAGGCATTGGAAAGGTTCAGGCTGCGGCTATCCGCCAGCATGGGAATGCGCAACCGGCGGGGTTCCGGCAGGGCATCAAGCAGCGCCTGGGGAAGGCCACGGGTCTCTGGACCGAACACCAGGGCATCGCCCTGGCGATAGGCCGGCGCATGGTAGCCGGTGCGCCCGCGCGTCGAGACGGCGAAGACCCGCTCGGGATTCACCGCTGCCAGGAAGGCCGCCCAGTCGGCATGGACCCGGACGCGTGCCCACTCGTGATAATCGAGCCCGGCACGCCGCAGGCGCTTGTCGTCCAGCATGAACCCCAGTGGCTCGATCAGGTGAAGGCGAAATCCGGTATTCGCGCATAGGCGGATCAGGTTGCCGGTATTGGGGGGAATTTCGGGCTGGTAAAGCACCACATCGAGCATCAACGACTCCTGATATGAGGCACCCTCGACGCACTCGGGCCCCATGCGGGGCCCGAGGGACAACCGTCAGGCAGCAGCGGCGTGACGCTCAGTCGCTTCCCACCCCATAGCGGGCGCGATAGGCGCGGATCGCCTCGGCATGAGGGCGCATCGCGTCGCCGGCATGGGCTTCGAGGTACTCGAGCACCAGGTCCAGGGTGACGATGCTGACCACCGGCATGTCATAGGCTGACTCGACCTGCTGAATGGCGCTGCGTGGATCGCTGTCGTCGCCACCGCGCTCCTGACGATCCAGGGCGATCAGCACGCCGGCCGCGCGGGCACCGGCTCCCTCGATCATCCCCATCACCTCGCGAATGGCAGTGCCGGCGGTGATCACGTCGTCGATGATCAGGACGCGCCCCTCAAGCGCGGCACCGACAATATTGCCGCCCTCGCCGTGATCCTTGACTTCCTTGCGATTGAAGGCGTACGGCAGGTCGCGATCATGGTGGTCGGCCAGCGCCACGGCGGTGGTGGACGCCAGCGGGATGCCCTTGTAGGCCGGCCCGAACAGCACGTCGACCTCGAGACCGCTGGCCTGGATGGCCCGGGCATAGAAGCGCCCCAGTCGCGCCAGGGCGCCGCCGGTACGGAACAGGCCGGCATTGAAGAAATAGGGGCTGACCCGACCGGACTTGAGGGTGAATTCGCCAAAGCTCAGCACGCCCTGCTCGATGGCGAACTCGATGAACTCTCGCTGGTAATCTTGCATGCGCTGCGTGCCGGGCTGGTCCGCCACAGGCGCCTCCTCTCTCGATCAAGGGCCCAGTATCATGTCGATCGACCCGGGGCATTTACCCAAACGTCGAAACGTCGGGTATCATACACGCGCGACGCAAAAGGGACCATGTATGAAAATCGCCACCATCAATGTCAACGGCATCCGCGAAGCCGTCGGTCGAGGCTTCCTCGACTGGCTGGCCGGCCAGGACGCCGATGTCGTCTGCGTGCAGAACCTCAAGGCCAAGAGCTTCGAGCTGGACGACAGCATCCTCTATCCCGAAGGCTACGAGGGCTACTTCCTCGATGCCGAGCAGGACGGCTTCTCGGGGGTCGGCCTCTACTGCCGCAAGATCCCCAAGGCGATCATGTACGGGTTGGGCTTTCCCCAGTGCGACCATGAAGCGCGTTTCCTGCAGGCCGACTACGACCGCTTCAGCATTGCCAGCTTCCTGATGCCCGACGGCAGCGACGTTGCCGCCAAGCAGGCCTTCATGGCCCAGTATCAGGAGTACCTGTCGAAGATGGCTCGCAAGCGCCGCGAGTACATCATCTGCGGCACCTGGCACATCGCCCACAAGACCATCGACCTCGAGAACTGGGCAGACAACCAGACCACCCCCGGCTTCAAGCCCGAGGAGCGCGCCTGGATGGACCAGGTGTTCGGCCCCACCGGCTTCATCGACACCTTCCGCGAGATCAACCGCGATGCCGGCGAGTATACCTGGTGGCCCAAGCTCGACCAGGAGGTGCCACGCTCCCGCCAGGAAGGCTGGCGCATCGATTACCAGATCGTCGGCCCGGAGTTTCGCCGCCACGTGGTGGACGCCTGGATCGACTATGATGCCACCTTTTCGGAGTTCGCCCCCTTGATCGTCGAGTATGACCTGACGCTCTGAGCCTGTTCCCTTCGTCGCCGTCCCGGCCTGTCCGGAACGCATCGCGCCGTCCCGGCCTGTCCGGAACGCATCGCGCCGGCCCTCGGGCCGGCGCGATGCGTTTCCATGGAACGAGGGTCAGGCTGGCCAGGGTCAGCCGCGGATACCCAGCGCCGCGCGCTGGTGCGCGAACAGCTCGCTGCCGGCCTTCTCGGCCAGGTCGAGCATGGCGTCGAGCTGGGCACGGCTGTAGGTGCCGGCCTCGGCAGTGCCCTGCACCTCGATCAGCCCGCCCCCCTCGGCCATGACCACGTTCATGTCGGTATCGGCGCCGGAATCCTCGGGGTAGTCCAGGTCGACCACCGGTACCCCCTTGAACAGCCCTACCGAGACGGAGCTTACCAGCTGGTGGAAGGGGTCACCCTTGATCAGCTTCTCGCGCTGCAGGTGACGAATGGCATCGATGAGCGCCACGCAGCCGCCGGTGATGGAGGCGGTACGGGTACCGCCATCGGCCTGAATGACATCACAGTCCACGGTGATCGTGAACTCGCCAAGCTTCTTGAGGTTCACCACCGCCCGCAACGAGCGGCCGATCAGCCGCTGGATCTCCAGGGTACGCCCACCCTGCTTGCCACGGGTCGCCTCGCGACTGCCCCGGGTATGAGTGGCCCGGGGCAGCATGCCGTACTCGGCGGTCACCCAGCCCTGCTTCTTGCCGCGCAGCCAGCGCGGCACGCCGGCCTCGACGCTGGCGTTGCACAGCACTCGGGTGTCACCGAACTCCACCAGCACCGAGCCTTCGGCGTGGCGGGTGTAGTCGCGGGTAAGACGAATCTCGCGGGACTGGTCGGGGGCGCGTCCGCTGGGACGCCGGATCTCCGAAGGCATGGTTCCTCTCTTGAATCAGGGTAATGACGGGGGGTCGCATCAGGGAATGGGGCCATTCTACACGCTATCGGCGGGGAATCGGTTACACTGCTCGGCCACGAGAGACCACGGGGCACCGGGAGGCACCATGGCCCACAGCATGACCGCCTTTTCACGCCAGGATCGCGACACCGCGGCCGGCACCCTGCAGCTCGAGCTGCGTTCGGTGAACCAGCGCTACCTGGAACCCCACTTCCGCCTGCCGGAGGCGCTGCGCGATCTGGAGCCGATGTTTCGCGAGGCGCTGCGCGAGCGCCTGGCACGAGGCAAGGTCGAGTGCACGCTGCGCTTCGAGCCGGCCGGCGACGAGGCCGCCCCGACCGTCGACCGCCATCGCCTGACGGCGCTGGCCACGGCCCTGGAGGAAGTCCGCGAAGACGTCCCCGGGACCCCCATGCCCGATGCCCTCAGCCTGCTCGGACATCCCGGTGTGCTGGAGCGTCGAAGCCCGGACATGGAGGCCGTCAAGCAGGAAGCGCTGACGCTGTTCCAGGCCGCCCTGGACGACCTGGTCGCCGGCCGCGCTCGCGAAGGCGATAAGCTCGCCGCGTTGATCCGCGAGCGGCTGGCTGCGGTGAACACCCAGGTGGCCGAAGTGCGCCGGCTGATGCCAAGGATCCTCGAACGCCAGCGAACCCAGCTGCTGGAGCGGCTGGAGGCGATGCGTGCCGAGCTGGACCCCCAGCGGCTGGAAGCCGAGCTGGTGTTGCTGGCCCAAAAGGCCGACGTCGACGAGGAACTCGATCGTCTGGCCACCCATGTCGCCGAGGTAGAGCGCCAGCTCGGCCAGCCGGGCCCGGTAGGGCGCCGCCTGGACTTCCTGATGCAGGAGCTCAATCGCGAGGCCAACACCCTGTCGTCCAAGTCGGTGGTGGCCGCCACCACCCGCTGCGCGGTGGAGCTCAAGGTGCTGATCGAGCAGATGCGCGAGCAGATCCAGAACATCGAGTAGCCGGCGGCTACAGGCCTGGCGCCATTCTGTGCGATACTTCGCCCTTTACGCAGCCGCTCACACTCCGTTGTCTTCGTCAGGGACCTCTACTCATGGCCCAAGGTACGCTGTTCATCGTTTCCGCTCCCTCCGGCGCTGGCAAGACCAGCCTGGTACGCGAGCTGATCGAAAGCCTCGACGGCATCCAGGTCTCGGTTTCCCACACCACCCGCGAGCGCCGCGAGGGGGAGGTGGACGGCGTCAACTACCACTTCGTGGATGTCTCCGCCTTCGAGGCGATGATCGAACACGGCGACTTCTTCGAATACGCCCGAGTCTTCGACAACTACTACGGCACGTCGCGCCGCACCGTTGAGGCGATGCTCGACGCCGGCCAGGACGTGATCCTGGAGATCGACTGGCAGGGCGCCCGTCAGGTTCGCCAGCAGCTGCCCGATGCGGTTTCGGTATTCATCCTTCCGCCCTCCCGGGAAGAGCTGGAGCGGCGACTGGCCAGCCGCGGCACCGACGAGCATGCGGTCATCGCCCGGCGCATGCGCGATGCCGTCAAGGAGATGACCCACCATGACGAGTACGACTACCTGGTGGTCAACGACGACTTCACCACTGCCCTGCGCGAGCTGCAGTCGTTGGTCATTGCCCGTCGTCTGACCCGCGAGCGGGTGAGCGAACATCACGCCCCGCTGCTCGCCGCCCTGCTGGCCTGACCCGGCCGGGGCGCTTGTCAGGGCAACCTGGCGTCGAGTAATCTATTCGGTCTACCCATCGGTGAAGTTCCCGGGGCGTTACCGCGCCGACCGGGGTATCACCCGTCAGTACTGTTCAGGAAGGCATCCATGGCACGTGTCACCGTCGAAGATTGTCTGGAAAACGTCGAAAACCGCTTCAAGCTGGTGATGATCTCCACTCACCGTGCCCGCCAGCTGGCCCGCGGCTCCCGCGACGCCCTCTTGCCCTGGGAGAACGACAAGCCCACTGTCATGGCACTGCGCGAGATCGCCGACGGCCTGGTCGATGCCAGCGTGCTCGACGAGCCCGTCGAGGCGGCACCGGTCCGCGTGCGGCCCGACTTCGAGCCGGGCACCCACGCCGAGGAGTGATCCTGCCCCCACCGGCGCAGGAGCGCTTTACCTCAGGGCCATCACGCAGCAGTCAGGGCGCGCCGCATGTTCACCATCGATGACCTGGCCGACCGACTCGGCGGCTACCTCCCCCAGGACGAGATACGTCAGGTCAGGCGCGCCTTCTACTATGCCGAGCAGGCCCACGATGGCCAGCGTCGCCGCTCCGGCGAACCCTATGTCACGCACCCCCTGGCGGTGGCCAATATCCTGGCCAACATGCACATGGACCATCAGAGCCTGATGGCCGCCATGCTGCACGACGTCATCGAGGACACCGGTGTCTCCAAGAGGGCCCTGGGCGAGCAGTTCGGCAAGCCCGTTGCCGAGCTGGTCGATGGCGTCTCCAAGCTGACCCAGATCACCTTCGAGGACAAGGCGGTTGCCCAGGCCGAGAACTTCCAGAAGATGGTGCTGGCGATGTCGCGCGACATCCGGGTGATCATCGTCAAGCTCGCCGACCGCCTGCACAACATGCGCACCCTGGGCGCCCTTCGTCCCGAGAAGAAACGCCGCATCGCCCGCGAGACCCTGGAGATCTACGCCCGTATCGCCAGCCGTCTGGGCATCAACACCATCCGGGTCGAGCTCGAGGACCTCTCCTTCCAGGCCCTGTACCCGATGCGTGCCGAGCGTATCAAGCGCGCCGTCTCCAGCGCCCGGGGGCATCGCCGCTCGACCATCCGCCAGCTCCAGACCAGCCTGCAACAGAGCCTTGACGACGAGGGGCTGCCGGGCACGGTGATCGGCCGCCAGAAGCACCTGCTGTCGATCTACCGCAAGATGCGCGACCAGCGGAAGTCCTTCGCCGAGATCATGGATGTCTTCGGCTTTCGCATCATCACCGAGGATGTCGACAGCTGCTACCGGATCCTCGGCGTGGTCCACAATCTCTACAAGCCGGTACCGGGGCGCTTCAAGGACTACATCGCCATCCCCAAGGCCAACGGCTACCAGAGCCTGCACACCACCCTGTTCGGCCGCGGCGGGATGCCCATCGAGGTACAGATCCGCACCCGCGAGATGGAGGCCCTGGCCAATAACGGCATTGCCGCCCACTGGCTCTACAAGGCGGGCCAGACCGAGCACCCCATCGCCCAGGGCAGCCATGCCCGGGCCCGGGCCTGGGTCAAGGGCCTGCTGGAGATGCAGCGCCACGCCGGGGATTCACTGGAGTTCATCGAGCACGTCAAGAACGACCTCTTCCCCGACGACATCTACGTATTCACGCCCAAGGGCGACATCATGGAGCTTCCCCAGGGCGCCACGGTGATCGACTTTGCCTACAGCGTGCATACCGACATCGGCAATGGCTGCATCGCCTGCCGCATCGACCGCCACCTGGCCCCGCTCTCCACTCGCCTGGAGAGTGGCCAGACCCTGGAGATCATCACTGCCCCGGGAGCGCGCCCCAACCTGGCCTGGCTCAACTTCGTGGTCACCGCCAAGGCCCGCTCGGCGATCCGTCACGCGCTGAAGCACCAGCAGCAGACCGAGGCGGTGCAGCTGGGCCGACGCCTGCTCAACAAGGCCCTGGCCCCGTTCGAGACCAGCCTGGAAGAGCTGCCCGATGGCCTTCTCGACAGCCTGCTGAAGGAGCACTCGCTGAAGGGCGAGGAGAGCCTGCTGGAGTCCATCGGGCTGGGTACCCGGGTCGCCCATGTGGTGGCTCGCCGCCTGATGGACCTGCAGCAGGGCACGACGGGCGAGCCACCGGCGTACCCGACACGTGCCCAGGGGCCGATCGTGATCAGCGGCGTCGAGGGCATGGTGATCAAGTTCGCGCGCTGCTGCCGCCCGCTGCCCGGCGACCCGGTGGTCGGCCACCTCTCTGCGGGCAAGGGCATCGTGGTGCATCGCGCCGAGTGCCGAAACCTCGCCGAGCTCAGGAACGACCCGGACAAGCTGTTCGCCCTGGAGTGGTCCGACGCCATCGACGAAGACTTCCCCGCCGCCCTGCGACTGGAGATGGAGAGCCGGCGCGGGCTGGTGGCGGAACTCGCCGCCCTGGTCACCGACGCCGGCGCCAACATCGAGCACATCAGCATCGAGGAGCGCGATGCGCGCCTGTCGATCGTCAACCTCATCCTGGCCGTACGCAACCGCGTGCACCTGGCGCGCATCATCAAACGCCTGCGCAACCTCGCCCATGTCGGCCGCATCACCCGCCTAGGCAACTAACCCCCTTTATCTCCCCCGTCGGCCGCCGCACCCAGCGGCGGATGGGCGGCTTTCTCATTTCGCATGCTGGACCACAAGGAGTACCACCATGAGCAACAAGGCCGTGATCAACACCGACCAGGCACCTGCCGCCATCGGCCCCTATTCTCAGGCCGTGAAGGCCGGCAATACCGTCTACCTGTCGGGGCAGATCCCGCTGGACCCGGCCACCATGGCGCTCGTTTCCGATGACGTCGAGGCTCAGGCGCGTCAGGTCTTCACCAACCTCCGGGCCGTCTGCGAGGAAGCCGCCGGCACCCTGCAGGATGTGGTCAAGCTCAACCTCTATCTGGTCGACCTGGACAACTTCGCCGTGGTCAACAAGGTGATGGAAGAGTTCTTCGAGAAGCCGTATCCGGCCCGCGCTGCCATCGGCGTCAAGGCACTGCCCAAGGGCGCGCAGTTCGAGGCCGAGGGTATCATGGTCATCGGCGACTAGAAGACTAGAAGAAAGGGGGGATTCGCTACTGCGCTCGAGATCCTTTTCGGATCATCGCGTTTTGGCGTGAAGGAGGCGAAGTCCCCCTGTGGGAGCGCAATTCATTGCGCGAATGGCGCCCACAGGCGCCCCCGGTGCTGAGTGCTTACTGCCGGGAAGGCCTCCGGCCTTCTTTCGCGATCTGAAGCCGGATCGCCGGACCGTCGCTCCCACAGGACCGCATCACGCCAATTTGCGTAGAACCTCCTTTTCTAATTTCAGGACGAGCTTTTTGCGTTTATTTCTGGCTCTTGAGCCGCCTGACGAGCTGCGCGAGCGGCTGGGGGAACTGGCCGACCTCGCCCAGGCTCGCTGCGGCGGGCGGCGCATGCCGAACGCGAGCCTGCACCTGACGCTGGCCTTCCTTGGCAACGTGGCCGAGGAGCGAGTGCCAGCGCTCTCTGACTGGGTCCGTGAGCGGCCGATCCCGGCAGGCGAGTGGCGGCTCGATGCCTGGGGGGCCTTCCGTCGCCCCGGCATCGTCTGGGTCGGCGGCCAGACGCCTGACCCGGCGCTGGTGCGGCTCCATGGCTCGCTGTGGGATGGGCTAGCGTCACTCGGCTTCAACGACAGGCCAGGGAGTTTCGTACCTCACATCACCCTGCTGCGCCGCGCGCAACGGCTGGAGACGCGGGACCTGCCTGCGGTCGACCTGACCTGGCCCTGGCAGCGACTCGTGCTGGTGCGCTCCTTCACCCGGGACGATGGCGCCCGCTACGAGACCCTGGCCTGCTCGCCGCAGGCCTGATCGCGACACCTTGACGGGGTCGGGGCTCCATCACGCCTTCTCGGGCAGGAAACCTCCCGCCTTCAACACCTGGGCGTAGCCCTCGCGATAACTGGGATAGCGGAAACGATAACCGCTCTCGAGCAGCCGGGCATTGTCACAGCGCTTGCTGGCACGGCGGCGCAGCGGCGACTGGATGGTCTCGGTGGCCTCGACCTTCAGCTGCGTTGCCAGCCAGGCCATGACCTCATGCAGCGGTGCCGGTTCGCAGTCGCTGCCCAGGTAGAGCCTCTCGAGCGGCTCACCGGCCAGGTGCCGACCGACCAGGTGCGCCAGCACGCCGGCGCAGTCGTCGCGGTGGATACGGTTGGAGTACATGACCGGGCTCGCGGGGGCGATGCGCCCCTCCCCCACCTGGTGGATCAGGCGGTCGCGTCCGGGGCCGTAGATACCCGAGAAGCGCACCACGGTCCCCGGCAGGTCATGGTCGACAAGCGCCTGTTCGGCCTCGCGCATCAGCAGACCCGAGAAGCCCGAGGGCTCGACCGGGCTGGTCTCGTCGACCACCTCACCATCTCGCTGGGCATAGACGCTGGTCGAGGAGACGAAGAATACCCGACCGGGCACCTTGTCGCGGCCGGCGAACTCGGCCAGCACGGCGGTCAGGCCATCGAGGTAGGCAGCACGATAGGCGGCCTCGTCGAATCGGTCGGCGCTGACCACATAGACCAGGATATCCGCATCCGGCAACCCGGCGAGCGTGGCCGGGTCATTCAGGTCGACCGCAACGGCCTCCAGCCCGCTGCCTTCCAGTGCGTGCGGGTTGCGGCGCGCCCCGATCACCCGGTGCCCCGCTTCACGCAGCTCGTGCCCCAGGGCCATGCCGATGTCACCGCAGCCCAGAATCAGTGTTGTCGTCTTCACCTTTCCTTCGCCCCCTGATAAAAAGTCCCTATTGGCTTTATTGTGTCCCTGTGCATCGGGCGAGATCATCGGGACCTGCACCCGTTTCGGAAGAGGATGCCTGCCGGCACCAACATGACTCTAACAGAACTTCGCTACATCGTGACACTGGCCCAGGAGCACCATTTCGGACGCGCGGCGGAGCGCTGCTTCGTCTCTCAGCCGACCCTGTCGGTGGCCGTCAAGAAGCTCGAGGAGGAACTGGGCGTGGCGCTGTTCGAACGCTCGAAATCCACCGTTCAGGTCACTCCGCTGGGCGAGAAGATCGTCGAACAGGCCCAGCGCGTGCTGGAGCAGAGCAGCATCATCAAGGAGCTGGCCACGGCCGGCCGCGACCAGCTGGCGAGCGCCCTGCGCATCGGCGCCATCTATACCATCGGCCCCTACCTCTTCCCGCACCTGATCCCGGAACTCTCCCGGCAGGCCCCGCAGATGCCGCTCTACATCGAGGAGGGCTTTACCGGCAACCTGCGCCGCAAGCTGCGCAGCGGCGAACTGGATGCCATCATCATCGCGCTGCCCTTCACCGAGACCGACGTGGTCACCAAGCCGCTCTACGAGGAGGCCTTCGAGGTGCTGCTGCCCGCCGACCATCGCTGGGCCGCCCGGGAAAGCATCGACAAGGAGGAGCTGCTGGAGGAGCGTCTACTGCTGCTTGGCGAGGGCCACTGCTTCCGGGACCAGATCCTCGAGGCCTGCCCAGCGATCAGTCACCAGCTCGCGAGCCCCTCCAACACCCTCACTGCCGAGGGCGGCTCGCTGGAGACCATCCGCCACATGGTGGCCTCGAAGCTCGGCATTACCGTGCTGCCCCACTCGGCCATCGGCACCGGCCACTACGAGAGCGGCATGCTGATCAGTCGCCCCTTCACCGCCCCGGCCCCCTCGCGAACCGTGGCCATCGCCTGGCGCGCCAGCTTCCCGCGGCCCCGGGCCATCGATGCCGTCACCGACGCCATCAAGCACTGCCGACAGGCAGAGCTCGAGCCGGCATGAACCCTGATATCACCGCTCTTGACGCGCCCGTCACGGAGCTCAAGGGCGTCGGCGAAGCCCTGGCGCTCAAGCTCTCGCGGCTCGGTATCGAGCGCGTCGGCGATCTGCTTTTCCACCTGCCGCTGCGCTATCAGGATCGCACCCGCATCACCCCCATCGCCACCCTGCGCGCGGGCCACGAGGCCGTGGTGGAGGGCGAGGTGGTGGCCGGCGAGGTCGTGCAGGGCAGGCGGCGCAGTCTGCTGGTGCGCCTGCGCGATGGCTCGGGCATCCTCAGCCTGCGCTTCTTCCACTTCTCCCCGGCACAGCAGCAGCAGTTCCAGCCCGGCGGGCGCGTACGCGCTTTCGGCGAAGCCCGCGCCGGCGCTACCGGCCTGGAGCTCTATCATCCGGAGTACCGTCTGCTGGCCGGCGGGGAAACGCCGGTGGAAGATCATCTGACGCCCATCTACCCGGCCACCGAGGGCCTCCATCAGACCCGTCTCAGGGCGCTTATCGACCAGGCCCTGGCCCATCTGGATGCCGCTCCGGACGCTCTCCCCGACGGCATCCCCGCACCCTTGCGACAGCGCTTCGGCCTGCCCGAGCTTCACCACTGCCTGGACACCCTGCACCGGCCGCCGCCCGAGGCCGATGCCGAACAGCTGGCGGCTGGCCACCACCCGGCAAGACGGCGCCTGGCACTGGAGGAACTGCTTGCCCATCGCCTCAGCCTGCAGGAGGTGCGCCAGCGCATCCAGGAGGACGGAGCCCCGGCGCTGCCCGGGGGACGCAACCTGCAGACATCCTTCCTGACCCAGCTGCCCTTCTCGATGACCGGCGCCCAGCGCCGGGTACTCGACGAGATCGCCGCCGACCTGTCACGCCAGGTGCCCATGCTGCGCCTGGTACAGGGCGACGTGGGCTCGGGCAAGACGGTGGTTGCCGCCATGGCAGCCCTCTCGGCCATCGCCGCCGGCTGCCAGGCGGCGATGATGGCCCCTACCGAGATACTGGCCGAGCAGCACTATCGCACCTTCAGCGCCTGGTTCGAGCCGCTGGGCATCGAGGTGGCCTGGCTCTCCGGCAAGCTCAAGGGCAAGGCACGCCTGGACACCAAGGCAGCAATCAGCGACGGCCGGGCCCGCATGGTGGTGGGCACCCATGCCCTCTTCCAGGGGGATATTCACTTCCAGCGCCTGGGCCTCGCCATCATCGACGAGCAGCACCGCTTCGGCGTCCACCAGCGCCTGGCGCTGCGCGAGAAGGGCGAGGCCGGCGGCCTGACGCCCCACCAGCTGGTGATGACCGCCACGCCGATTCCGCGCACCCTGGCGATGAGCGCCTACGCTGACCTGGACGTCTCGGTGATCGACGAGCTTCCCCCGGGCCGGCCCCCGGTGAAGACGGTGGTGATGCCCGACGAGCGGCGTCCCGAGGTGATGGCGCGCATCCGCCACGCCTGCGCCGAAGGACGTCAGGCCTACTGGGTCTGCACCCTGATCGAGGAGTCCGAGGCGCTGCAGTGCCAGGCCGCCGAGGCGACCCGCGACGAGCTCGTCGAGACCCTCCCGGAACTGGCCATCGGCCTGGTCCACGGCCGCATGAAGGCCAGCGAGAAGGCCGCGGTGATGGCGGCCTTCAAGGCCGGCGAGCTGGACCTGCTGGTGGCCACCACGGTGATCGAGGTGGGCGTCGACGTGCCCAATGCCAGCCTGATGATCATCGAGAATCCGGAACGCCTGGGCCTCTCCCAGCTCCACCAGCTGCGCGGCCGGGTCGGGCGCGGCGCCGTGGAGAGCTTCTGCGTGCTGCTCTATCACCCGCCGCTGTCGGCCCACTCCCGCGAGCGCCTGGCGGTGATGCGCGAGACCACCGACGGCTTTCGCATCGCCGAGAAGGACCTCGAGATCCGGGGCCCCGGCGAGGTGCTGGGCACCCGCCAGACGGGCCTGGCGCAGATGAAGGTCGCCGACCTGGAGCGCGACGCCGACCTGCTGGACCGCGTGGCCCCCCTGGCCGAGGCGCTGCTCGATACGTATCCCGAGGCCAGCCGCCCGCTGATCCAGCGCTGGCTGGGAGAGGAAGCGGGACGCTACGGGCAGGTGTG
>JBNJIL010000025.1:0-31862 GCA_051749325.1 Pseudomonadota bacterium
TTGGCAGGCGCTGCCCGACCCTTTCCCCATCTGGGAGTGAGCCATAATGGAACAGCACACGCTGGAAGATATCGCCGCCGCGCCTACTACTCGGCTCGGTACCCTGAGCTGGGTCGGCATGGAGGGCATCGCCCTGCCGCTTCGGATCGCCGGGCAGTCCATCACCGGACGCGCCTCGGCGGGCGTGAGCCTCGATGACCCCACCGCCCGCGGCATTCATATGTCGCGCCTCTACCTGGCGCTGGCCGAGCTGGAGGGGCAGGAACTCTCGCTGCCAGCGGTGGCCGCGGTACTCGACACCTTCCTGGAGAGCCACGAAGGGCTCGCCAAGCGGGCCTTTCTCGACCTGGAGGGGGAAGCGCTGCTGCGCCGCCCGGCGCTGATCAGCCCCCTGTCGGGATGGAAGACCTACCCCTTCACCCTGCGCTGCCGACAAGACACCGGCGGCCTGCAGGCGACGCTGGAGCTGAGCGTGGGCTACTCTTCCACTTGCCCCTGCTCGGCAGCCCTGGCCCGCCAGCTGATCCAGCAGGCCTTCGACGAGGACTTCACCGAGATACCGGTGACCCGCGAGGCGGTGAGGACCTGGCTGGGCAGCGACCAGGGCGTGCTGGCCACTCCCCACAGCCAGCGCAGCCAGGCGCACCTGGCCGTGCGCCTCGACGCCGGCCGGGCGGCGCTGCCGCTGCTGGCGCTGGTCGACCGCGTGGAGCAGGCATTGGGCACCGCCCTGCAGACCGCCGTGAAGCGCGTCGACGAGCAGGCCTTCGCCCTGGCCAACGGCCAGAACCTGATGTTCTGCGAGGATGCCGCCCGGCGCCTGCACCACGCCCTGCGCGACCAGCCCGGCCTCGAGGGCTTCTCCCTGCGCGTGGTCCACGCCGAGAGCCTGCACGCCCACGACGCCGTGGCACGCAGCCAGTGGAACTGGCAGGCGGCATGATGGATATCTGGCTGCAGCTGGAACTGGCCGAGCGCGGCGAGCACTGCGGCAAACGGACACCCATAACACCCAATTATATTATGTTATAACACAATAATCGCTAACAGCCACGCCACAAGAGATGAGCACCGCCATGCGCACTTGTCACCCACGCAGCGCGATGAAGCGACGGCGCAGCCTGGCCGGCATTCTACTGACCGTTTGCCTGATGGGGCTCGCCGTGCCGGCAGCCGCTGCCCCGCACACGCTGTTCGTCAGCATTCTGCCGCAGAAGCAGCTGGTCGAGGCCGTGGCCGGCGACCTGGCCGAGGTGGAGGTGCTGGTGCCGCCCGGCCAGAGTCCGGCCACCTTCGAGCCGAGCCCCCGCCAGATGACCCGGCTCAGCAAGGCGCTGGCCTACTTCGCGATCGGCGCCCCCTTCGAGGACACCTGGCTGCCGCGCCTGAAGCAGGCTCACCCCGACGTCACCTTCGTGGATACGCGAGAAGGCATCGAGCTGATGCCGATCGCCCAGCACCTTCACGCCGTGCCCGAGGACAGCACGCTGGACCCCAAGCGCCTGGATCGGCACATCTGGGTCAGCCCTCGGCGCATGGCGAAGCAGACTCGCAACGTCGGCAACGCCCTCAGCGAGCTGCTGCCGGAACATGCCGAGCAGATCCAGTCCAATGCACAGCGCCATGGCGAGGCGCTGGAAGCGCTGGACCGCGACATGGCACGGACGCTGCGCGACGTGGAAGGTCGCGCCTTCATGGTCTTCCACCCGGCCTGGGGCTACCTGGCCCGGGACTATGGACTGCGTCAGATTCCCATCGAGATGGACGGCCGCGAGCCCGGGCCCCGAGCGCTGCAGGCCACCATCGAGACCGCGAAGGCCCAGGCGGTCAAGGTGATCTTCGTCCAGCGACAGTTCGACCAGGAGGTGGCGCGTGCGGTCGCCGATGCGGTGGATGCAGAGATCGTCGCCATCGACCCCCTGGCCGAGGACGTCCTGGCCAACATGCGCCATATCGCCGAGGTACTGGCAACGTGGCTGTAACATCACCACCGCTGCTGCTCCTGGAGCACGTGGCGTTCCACTACGCCGATGGTGCCCCCGTGCTGAACGATGTCAGCTATCGGCTGGAGGCCCCACGCCTGGTGGCGATCAGCGGTCCCAACGGCGGCGGCAAGAGCACCCTGCTGCGCCTGATCGCCGGGCTGCTGACGCCTGCCCGGGGTGACATCCAGCTACTGGGCGGCAGCGTTCGGCAGCAGCGGCACCGGCTGGGCTATGTGGCCCAGTATCCCACCCTGCAGGCGGATGCCCCGCTCAGCGTGCGCGATATCGTGGCCCAGGGCTGTCTGAGCGCGCGCTGGTGGCGCCGTCTGGGACGGGACGACCACGCCCGTATCGATGAGGCACTGGCCACGCTGCAGATTGCCGACCTGCAGCGGCGCACGCCGCGTGCACTCTCCGGTGGACAGCGCCAGCGCATGCTGATTGCCCGCGCCCTGGCGACACGCCCGGCGATGCTGCTGCTCGACGAGCCCTGTGCCCACCTGGACAGCGAGAGCGGTGACAACTTGATGGCCACCCTGGCATCGCTGGCGAAACGGCTGCCGATCCTGATGATCACCCATGATCTCGAGCAGGCCTGGCCCCACGCCGGCGAACTGCTGCACGTGGATGGCTGCCTGTCGCGCCGTTCGCTGACCCTGCCCGACATTCACCCGACCGCTCACCGGGAGGCCGACCACCGATGACCTTCCTGCAAGCCCTGTGGCACTACCCCTTCCTGCAGGTCGTGATGCTCGCCGGTCTCGCCAGCGCCGTCGCCAGCGGCGTGGTCGGTCCGCTGGTCGTCTCGCGACGCATCGCCTTCATGGCCGGCGGCATCGCGCACAGCGTGCTGGGCGGGCTGGGCATTGCCCACTGGCTGGGCGCTCCACCACTGCTCGGCGCCCTGCTGGCCGCCGTGGTCTCGGCCCTGCTGATCGCCTTTGCCAGCCTGCGCGCGCGTGAAAACGAGGACATGCTGATCGGCGCCCTCTGGGCGGTGGGCATGGCCATCGGCATCATCGCCCTGGCCCAGGCGCCCGGCTACAGCGTCAACCTGATGAGCTACCTGCTGGGCAGCCTGATGATGGCGACCCGCGACCAGGTCATGCTGATGCTGGGCCTCAACGCGCTGATGCTGGGGCTGCTGTGGCTGAGCTACCGCCCCCTGATGGCCACACTGTTCGACCCCGAGTTCGCCGCCCTGCGTGGCGTGCCCACCGGCCTTCTCTACTCGGGCTTTCTGGTGGTGGTGGCCCTGGCCGTGGTGGTCCTGGTCTACACCGTGGGGCTGGTGATGGTCATGGCGCTGGTCACGCTACCCGCCGCCACCGCCAGGCTGGGCACGGCCCGCCTGCCCGCCATGATGCTGGCCGCCAGCGGCGCGGCACTGCTGGCCGTGACCCTGGGTCTGGCGACCGCCTATGCCGGCGACCTGCCGGCCGGGGCCACCATCGTGCTGTGCGCCGCCCTGCTCTACCTCGCCGGCCTGCTGATACGGTACCTTGCCAAGCGCCGCCACCCCTCCCCGACATGAAGTGCTCCAAGTGGGGCGGACACCCTGATAAGCCGCATAATGGAGGCAGCCGACGTGTTCATGACGAGGACAGCGCGATGTCCGCTCTCCGCTGAAATCAAGGTAGATGCGGAGAGCCTGGCGATTGTTCAGGGATATTCTGTAAAGAGCCGAGACTCCACCGGCGTGCCATCATTCACGCCAGGCATGGCGCTTGACCGCCTGGCTATGCATCACCAGCGGCGCCTGCGGGGTTGCCGAGGCCACCGACATGACCCGCTGCCAGAGCACAGCGACGTCATCATCCATCAGATGGCTTTCGCGCAACACGCCGTCCACGGCGACGTCCTGCGCCATGTTGACCTCCAGCACCACCTCGATAAAGGGCGCTCCCAGGGTCACCCCCTCAGGGGCGAATTCCGGATAACGCCAGCGAATATACTCCTGCTCAGGCTCGGCCAGGAAGCCGTTTTCCAGGGTCAGCTGGTCAAGCACGGCGGCGGGGCTGTGGATGCCATGACGGCTCATCAACGGATACGGCGGACTGAAGGTGATTTCCGCTGATGTGGCGTTCTCCCAGGGTGCTTCGATGCTGGCCGCACTGGACGCCTGGGAAAGACAATGGATACCCAGACACCGCAGTGCCTCGGCGGCTGACTCGGCAAGCCGTGCCCGGGAGGCACTGACCAACCCTGCCGTCAGTGACTGCACCGGGCGCATGACAAAACGGTAAGACACCTGGGATTCGGCCTGCACCGCCAGGTCGAACCGGTCTACCTGAACAAAACTGACCGGCGTCGTATGGGCCTTGGGCGCATACGGCCCCATATCGGCCATCCCGTAGCGGATGCGGTAACGCCCTTTCTCAAGCGCGGACTCCTCATTTTCTACCAGCAACAAGGCACGGGTTAACGGGCTGAGCCGCTGGACCTGACGATAGGCGGTTTCATCCTCGCCATGACGGGCCTGCAGGTCTTCTTCCAGGGCGACGGTGTCCAGCGCCGAGTAGCCCGCCAGCTGCGTGTAGAGACGGGCGATATCGCCCAGCGCTGGAGCCAGCACCTCCGCTGGGACGCCGGCGTCACTGTCCTTCGGCATGGGCTCAAGAAACGCCGCATTGACCCAGCCTCTCCCGCCGGGCAACCGTGCATCACGTACCGTCACCCAGGTACTGCCATTGACGGTTTCCCGCGACGCTCCGAGACGCACCTCGGTGGCATTGGGCGCCAAACGCCCGACCACTGTGCTGGCCGACACGCCGGGAACATCACGGATATTGAGGGTGTCGTCGCTGTCTACCCGGGTAACGCGATAGCGCGGTGCCTGCTCCGGCGCATGCACGGAACGCTCGGCCGGGCGCTCGAAGGGGTCACAGGGAAGTGCCGCCAGCGGCGCATACTCCGCCCCCGCAGCGCTGAATGCCGCGGCCAGCAGCAAGGCGCCACCCAACAGCCCGGAAAGCTGTCTTGCGAGAGACATGCCCACCTCCTACCGCCTGTTGCCCTACCCAATCATCGAGGTCGTCATGCGGGTACAAGGGTGGCGTATCCGCATGTCTTACGCCCCGTTTGAACGGACAGGCTCACCAGCAGAACGAAACAGCTTGCCCACGCTGTGATGCGTTGAGCCCCCAAAACCTGGCAGCCCGACATGTCCTGTCGATGGAAAGCCGTCATGCCCCCTCTACCAGTCACTAGCGCCTGCTCAGCCCCAACGAACAGTGTAGCGTTCGCCCCGAGACCAGCAGGGGGCGCTTCACGGTAGCTTGGGCTAGGCAGACCCCCTTGCGCCTGGCACGCTATTGCGACCCCGAGTCTCTGGAGTGACCGCCCCCGTGAGCCAGCGCCCCCCTTCCATGGCCTCTCTCATCGCGTTCGACGCCACGGCACGCCTGGGCTCCATGACGGCGGCCGCCGACGAGGAGCGCACCACCCAGCCGACCATTTCCCAGCGCATTCGCGCGCTGGAAGAGCGTCTGGGGCTACCGCTGTTCCACCGTCAGGGCGGCCGCCTCACCCTGACCGCCCAGGGCGAGCGGTTCCATCGCGAGATCGCTCCCAGCCTCAAGCAGATCCGGGAATCCTGCGAGCGGCTGATGCAGGATGGCCAGCGCCCCTCCCCTTCCGTGGTGATCGCCGCCGGCTCCGGATTCACCCACCTGTGGCTGCTGCCGCGCCTGCCGGCGCTCAAGCAGGCCTTTCCCCAGCTCACCTTCCAGCTGATGCCCATCGACCGCGCCGATGACCCGGAGCTACAGGCCGCCGATATCGCGATTCGCTTCGGACCCTACGTGCCGCAGGACCGCGGACGCCTGGTGGCCAGTGAGGCGGTGTTTCCGGTGTGCAGCCCCGACTATGCCCGCCAGCACGGTCTGTCCGACACGCTGACCACGGCGGACCTGCCCAGGATTTCCCTGCTGCATCAGGACATTCGCGACCCGCGCTGGCTGAACTGGGCGCAGTGGTGTGGGCATGCCGGCCTGACCCTGGCACCGCGGGACGACCTCTTCGCCTACCACAACTACGCCCTGCTGCTGAATGCCGCCCTCGCCCACCAGGGCGTGGCGCTGGGCTGGTCGATCCTGGTTCAGGACTACCTGGCGAGCGGCCAGCTGGTGGCACTGGGCCCCCGGGTCACGCGCCAGGACTACGGCTACTGGCTCAGCGTCAAGCATCACCGCAGCGCCGTGGTCGAGCCGGTCAGCGACTGGCTGCTCGAGGCCGTCCCGCCGCTGCCTTCCTGAGCCCGGCGAACGACCGTCTTGCGGGTGCCGGCGTGCCGCCCTCACGGCTCCAGCGGCCGCTCCTCGCCGATCACCGCAGGGTCGAAGGGCGTGCGCGAGAAGACCCGCCGCAGCATCGGCTCGAAGTGCTCGAGCGGCGGGGTCGGGTAGTCCGGGTCGAAGGCGGCCTGATCGTAACGCTCGCAGAAGTCGACGCAGCTCTGGTACCAGGGGTGGTCGCGGTAGCGGTCCCGCTCATGCGGGTCGTCACCGAAGTGGTGCGCGTAATAGACCTTCTGGAACAGGCCATGGTGGTGCACCACCCAGGTGACCTCGCCGCGCACATAGGGGCGAATGATGGCCGCGGCCAGCTGGGAGTGGTTGTAGGGCGCCAGCTCGTCGCCGAGGTCGTGCAGCAGCGCGCCGATGATCATGTCCTCGTCGGCGCCGTCCGCCTCGGCGCGCGCTGCCGACTGCAGCGAGTGCTCCAGCCGCGTGACCTGGTAGCCGCTCAGGGTATTCTCCAGGTTGCGCAGCGCCTGCAGGAGGCGATCCACCAGCCCCTGGTTGAACGCCTCTTCCAGGCGGTCGAGAAAGACATACTCCTCACGGGTACCGTCCTTCATCTGACGAAATGCGACCTTGTCCATTCAGGCGACCTCCTCGATGGATTCAGGGTGTTTCAGCAGGCTGGCGAAGCGCTCGCGCGGGCCGTCGGTGTCCAGGTAGCAGCCCTGCAGGTGACGATGCCCTTCGCTGGGATCGTAGCTGGTGCGCCCGTGCAGCACGCGGCTGTTGTCGAACAGCATCAGCTCGCCGGCATCGAGGGTAAAGCGCGCCTCGTAGGCGGGGTCGGCCAGCAGCTCGCCGAGCCGCTGACGCGCCCGGTGGAACTGGCGGGTCTGGGCATCGGAGAGCAGCGGCAGCGCATCCAGGCGCGGGCTGTAGTGAACGCCGGTGGGGTGGCCGTCGTCGTCGGTCTGGATCATGGTGCGCTGGGTGACCAGCTCGGTACCGGCGTCGACGAAGCGAAAGCGCACCGGGGTGGTCTTGAGCAGCGCATAGCCCTCGGGGTCTTCCTCGCGCAGCCGCTCGAGCACCTTGAGGCTGTCGGCCAGGGTCGAGAGCCCACCGCTGGTCTCGTTGACCAGGCAGTGCAGCAGCTGGATGCCCGGCACCGGATTGCGATAGGGGTTGTCGGTATGCGGCCCCAGCGCCACGCTGCGATAGGCCAGATCGTTGCCGCTGGGCCGCGAGTAGACCTCGAAGTAGCGGCCGAAGTTGGTCTCCTTCACGTAGCCGTAGTGGCTGCCCACCTGAAGAATGCGCTCGGGGTCGGTGGGCACCCCGTAGAGGATGAGATAGCCGTAGCGCAGATAGGCGTCCAGGGAATCGCGGAAATAGGCCGGCTCCTTGAGCACCCGCCGCCAGTCGAAGCGCACCCGCGACTGGTCCAGGCTGGCATCCCAGGGTTCGGCCGCGGGAAAGATCGCCGCGGCATCGTCGAGCTCACTGGCCAGCACGCGGAGATCATACGTCTCTCGATGCCCATCGCTGAACGCCAGCGCTACATGCTGCTCATCGACCCGCGCCGCGCTATCCAGCGTCAGGGAGGCATCGATGGCGTGGGAATCGAACAGGCGCTGCTGGGTCATCGCCTCCAGCTGGTCCGGCGCCTGGGTGCGCTCGCGCAACCACAGCGGGCTGATCTCGCGCGTCTGCTGGCCGTCGTCGAGGACGACCGCCGGCGGCTGCTCGTGAATGACAAAGGCATGGGGGGTGGACATCTCGGGCTTCCTCGGTTGGCTTAGGTCATCACGCTAGCGATGCAGCGCATGGTGATGCCCAAGCCGGACACGGAGTAGAGCCGCCGGCTTATCCCCGGACATGCAATTTTCTTATACCCTCTTCACGTACCCCATTCACGGCACAGGGCGCAAAGCGTCGCGTAAGACGGGCAGGCAAGACAAAGGGAAGGCGCATGGCGCCGGGACCATCAGCGCAGCTCGCGAAAGGCCTTGATCACCTGGCTGGCCAGGGCCTCGCTGGCCTCCCCCGCCCCCTCACGGCGCACCAGCACGACATGATAGTTCCCCAGGTCGGGCAACCCGGCCTCGCGGGGCAGCTGACGCAGAGGCGACTTCACCAGGCTGACGGGAAAGGGGGCCACGGCGATATCGGCAAGCATCGCGGCCTCCTGGCCGGCCCAGTGCTCGCTGGTGTAGGCGATGCGATAGGCCCGGCCGATGGCGTCAAGCGCCGACAGCGCCCTGCCACGCCAGGGCCATCCCTGACTGGCCAGGGCCACCGGCAGCGGCGAGCGCCAGGCTGCCACGCCACCGTCGCGACCGGCCCAGACCAGCGGCTCGGTATGCACGATTTCGCCCTGGGTCGCTGTCTGGCCCGGGGTACCGGCGGTCATCAGGATGAGGTCGAGTTCGCCGGCCTCCAGCTGGCGCTGCATCTCCACGCTGCCGCCAACGACGACATCGACCTGCACCGCCGGATGCGTGCGCGCGAATTGCGCCAGCACCTCGGGAAGGATCCTGGCGCCCTGGTCGTCGGGCGTGCCAAAACGCACCGTGCCCTCCACCGGCGGAGCGAGAAAGCGCGTTACCGCCTCCTCGTTGAGCTTGAGCAGCCGCCGGGCATAGCCCAGCAGCACCTCGCCCTCCGGGGTCAGCCGTACCTGGCGCGCCTCGCGCACGAAAAACCTGTGCCCCAGGGTGTCTTCCAGCCGCTTGATCTGCATGCTCAACGCCGAGGGCGTGCGGGACACCTCACGCGCGGCGCGGGTAAAGCTGCCGCGTTCGGCTATCGCCACAAAGGTCCGCAGCACCTCGATATCCAGCAGCGGCAGCGGCCCTGCATGGACCTTCGGGGAGGAAAATGACATGCCGCACCTTTCAGATTTTCTGAAAGCTCAATGTAATCCTTTTCGTTGGATTCAACAAAGATCCTCAACCATGCTGTTCACGACAGCGCAACAGACATCCTCCAACCTCGACCCAGTGATCGCCATTGCCGGTCATCGACCAGAGGAGGCAACGACATGCGTCATCTCGACCATTCCCGCCAGCTCGACGCCGGGCGCACCACTCATCCGTCCATGCCGAGGTTCTGCATGCCGGCCATGCCGCCACTTGGGCTGATGGCCTCCATCGAGAAACGGCTGCGGGCGTGGCGACAGCGCCACCAGCCGCATGTCCATTGAGGCAAACAGACCACCCGCCGGGATTCACCACAGGCCTATCTGGGTCGCTACCCAGCGCCCCGGCGCCAGGGTGCCGGCAAAGGCACCCAGCAGCCCCAGGTAGGCCCCCCGCATCCATTGGCGATGCGCCCTTGCCCTGCCCTGACAGATGGCAAACACCGCCATAGCCAGTGCCACCAGCATCCATAGCGAGAGCAGGTGGATAGGGCCCAGATGACCGAACAGTGGCAGTACGCCGCCTCCCAGCCAGAGCGAGCTGAGTGCCGACAGCAGCATCATGCCGACCCAGAGGCTGCCCATCAGCCGATGCGGCAGGGTGCCCTTGGGCGCCATCAGCACCAGGGCGCCGAGCCCCAGGGCCACGAAGGACGCGTAAAGGTGCAGGGTGAACGCCATGTAAACCTCCCGGGGATCAGAGTGCCGGATGGCATGGGTCAATATAGCAGTGGCCCGCCACGGCCCGTCAGCAGGCGCTCGCCGCCCTGCGCGAGCAGCTTCAACAACGGCTGACCACCTATTCCGCCATCGAAGAGAAGTGGTTTGGCGACCTCTGCGCGCTCACGCCGGCCCAGCGAGCGCCCTGGCACACCCTGCGCCTGGGGCAGTCACTGACGCGAACCTGGCTGGAATGGATCGAAGAGGTCATGCATGACGCGAACCTGACACCGGAGGCATCCCCCTGATTCAGCACGTCTGGCTATCGGCCCCGGGGTCGAGACGTGCTCGCCCCGCGGGCACCACCAAGGGACGGGGCGTCTCGTCAGGATATCGCTCAGGTTGCTGAAGACGCATTCAGGAGGTTTTCAAGACGCGCGATCTCGAGGCGGGCGTTGACGAGCTCGCTGACGTCATACTGCACGCCGAGGTAGTAGATCAGCTTGCCCGAGTCATCCCACAGCGGCTGGATCGACAGCCGATTGTGAAACAGCGTGCCGTCCTTGCGGTAGTTGCGCAGCGTCACTTCCACGGGCGCGTGCACCTCAAGGGCCGCGCGAATCTCATCGAGCGCCGGCTGATCACGATCCTCGCCCTGCAGGAAGCGGCAGTTGCGCCCGAGGATCTCTGCCTGGCTGTAGCCCGTCAGCTGCTCGAAGATGCTGTTGGCATAGACAATGGGGGAGTCCGGCATGTCCGGGTCGGAGAGCGTCACACCATTCACGCAGGTATCCAGGATCTGCGTCAGCACATGCGGGATGATGCCGGTGTCTTTGTCGGGAATGAATAGCATGGTGTCTCCAACCCAGGGCGCTGGGTAAGCAGATTAGTCCGTCGGTGTCTGGCCCAGTTCCCGCTCGGCCAGGAGGCGCAGGTCGCGCACGACCCGCTCCGTGCCATCCTTGACCGCCAGGCGAATGAGCTTTTCGAACGGGCGCATGGCAAAGTTCAGCTTCGCCAGTTCAAAGCTGAAGGTCAGCCGCGTATGGCCCTGCTGCGGTTCGAAGAAATAGTTGATCTCGAACGGATCCTTGATGCCCTTGAAACATACGCGGCGCTGAGGTTCGAGCGCGATGACACGAAAATCGGCTTCGGAGCGTCGCCCCTGATCGATTCTTACCTGCCGGGCCTTCCAGCCGACGGCCAGCGGCCCGCTGCTCAGGGGCGTCAGCTGCTGGACCTCGGGTGACCAGCGCGGATAGTTGCGGACAAAGTCGGTCACCACGAAGCCGAAAACATCGGGCACCGGGCAGCGAATCAGAGTACTGGACTGGGACTTTACCATCGTTCAAGCGATTCCCATGAAGACGGGGGACGGGAGTTCGCAACGCTGGGGCATGGGCGCAAGAGACACGTCATCGAGCCTGGCTGCCAACACGGCCAGGCTTGACGATAGCAGCATTTTCCGGGGGAAGCTCCCTGGTTGATCACGGTCGATGCATCACGACGTCGCTGAAGGTATCCGTGCGGCAGCATCGCGCGACACCATCCGGTCACCCGGAGCCCCGCCGGGGCGGCAATCGGTCTCTGGTTTTCACACGCCGCCAGAGTCGATACTGGCGCCGGCCGCCTCCCGCCCGCCATCCGGCGGTGGCGGCTACCTGCCAGAGGCGGATGCCGGGGAGAATGGCGTGACCTGCCCCGGATGCAGGCCAGGTCAGTCAATGTTCCAGCCCTACTTTCAAGGAGTGACGCGATGTTCTACCGACTGCACCCTCTCGCCTCGGCGGAGGGCTACTCACCACTCTATTTTCTGGCGGCCCTGGGCGCCGGTGGCTTGAGCGTTTCGTTCTTCATGTGGCTGATGCACTGGATGCCCTACAGCCAGGCGCCCATGCCAACCTTCGACGAGCTGGTCGGCATCCTGGGCAGCGGCCCCTTCTATCAACAGGCCGCCTTGATCGCCGCCTGGCTGGGCATTGCCTGCTTTGCCGTTCTGCACTTCCGCCTGCTGGCCTGGAACCTTCGTGCGCTGCAGCGCTTTCGTCACACCGCCGCCTACCAGGCACTGCGCAACAGCAATTCCGAGACACAGCTGCTTGCCGGCCCACTGACAGTGGCGATGTCGATCAATGTCGGCTTCGTGCTTGGCATGGCCTTCGTGCCGGGACTCTGGCACATCGTCGAGTGGCTGTTGCCGCTGGCGCTTGTGGCGTTCCTGGTCGTCGGTCTCTGGGCCCTGGCGCTGATGCGCGATTTCTGGGGCCGGATACTCACGCAGGGTGACTTCGACTGCGACCAGAACAACAGCTTCGCCCAGCTGCTGCCCGCCTTTGCCCTGGCCATGATCGGCGTGGGGCTGGCGGCCCCTGCGGCAATCAGCAACATCACGCTGACGATACTGGCCAGCCTGCTGCTCTCCAGCTTCTTCGTAGTGGCAGCGCTCATCAACGGTCTGCTCAAGCTGGTACTGGGCATGCGCGGCATGCTGGCGAACGGTGCCTCGCCGGAGACAGCGCCTACCATGTGGGTGGTGGTGCCCATCGTCACCGTGCTCAGCATTGCGCTGCTGCGACAGTCTCACGGCATTGCCGGGCTGATGGGCGGCCTTGGCAACGCCCACCTCTTTACCCTGCTGACGCCGCTGCTGATGGTACAGCTGGTGTTTGGTCTGCTGGGCTGGGTCGTGCTGCGCCGCTATGGGTACTTCCAGCGCTTCGTGATGGGCGAGGAGCGCTCGGTTGGCAGCTATACCCTGGTCTGCCCGGGGGTGGCCATTGCCGTGATGCTGCATTTCTTTGTCAACCTCGCCCTGGCCGGCAGCGACCTCATTCCCGCCTATGGGGGCCTCTACTGGGCTATCACCGCCATCGCTCTGCTCGCTCAGGCGGCAACCGTCTGGCTGGTAGTCGTGCTCAACCGCAAGCACTTTCGCGGCTGACCCATGACGTTGCCAAGACCATGACCACAGGTCATGGTGTTCCACTTTCATCTTGCCAACAGGGAGAGTCGCGATGCCCATGGAACCGGCGTACCGGGAAAAACACAACGTCGCCATCCTGGTGACCAGCCAGGTGCTGTTCATGATCGCCGCCATCACCGTGATGACGCTGAGCGGGGTGGTGGGCCAGCAGCTGAGTCCCGCCCCCGGACTGGCGACGCTGCCCATCGCCATGATGATGCTGGGCACCGTGGCCTCGACCCTGCCGGCCTCGCTGTACATGAAGCGCGTGGGCAGGCGCCGCGGCTTCATTACCGGGGCGAGCCTGGGCGGCGTGGCCGGCGGCCTGCTGAGCTTCGCTGCCGTGGCGCTCGGCGCCTTCTGGGTGTTCTGCGCCGGCAACCTGCTGCTGGGGCTCTACCAGGGCTTCGCCATGTACTACCGCTTCGCCGCCGCTGACGTGGCAAGACCCGCCTTTCGCAGCCGGGCGATTTCCCTGGTCATGGCCGGCGGGGTGGCCGCGGCCTTCCTGGGCCCCTGGAATGCCAGTGCCGCCACCGACCTGGTCGCCGGTGCCCCCCTTGGCGGCCCCTACCTGGTGATCGCCCTCCTCGCCCTGCTGGCCATCGGCCTGCTGACCCAGCTGCGCGTCCCGCCCAGCGGCGAGCCACAGCCCGGCGAGGCGTCCCGCCCCATGGCGGTAATCGCCGCCCAGCCGAGCTTCCGGGTGGCCGTGCTGGCCGGCGCGGTAGGCTACGCCATCATGGTGCTGGTGATGACCGCCACACCGCTGGCCATGCGCGCCCGGGGCTTCGAGATGCACCAGGTCGCCTTCATCATGCAGTGGCACGTGCTGGGCATGTTCGCCCCCTCGTTCGTGACCGGCAGCCTCATCGTGCGTTTCGGCGTCCCGCGCATCCTGCTGGCGGGCGGCCTGCTGCTGACCGGCACGGTGGCGGTGGCCAATCTCGGCACCGCCCTGGCGCACTTCTGGGTGGCGCTGGTGCTGCTGGGCATCGGCTGGAACTTCCTGTTCGTGGGTGGCAGTGCGCTGCTCTCCACGGTCCATGGCGAGGCGGAGCGCGGCAAGGTGCAGGGCGTGAACGACCTGATCATTTTCTCGCTGGTCGCCCTGGGCTCGCTGATGGCCGGCGCGCTGCTGCACCATCTGGGCTGGGAGGCTCTCAACCTGGCCATGCTGCCGGCCATCCTGCTGGTGATGCTGACCACGCTGTGGCTCGGCGTCAGCCAGCGCGTAGCGGCCACCGCCAGCGACTCCTGATCGCTGACCTCCCTTCGTCACGCTCTCTCCATTGGCTATGCTGTCCGGTCACGCTGCTGTCATCTTGCATGCTCAGGGTGTCAGTCTTGCCACCGGTTTCAGGAGATTGCCATGAGCGACGACCCGGCCAGCCCGGGCCGCATCCGCGAGGTGTTCCGCGCTTTCCTGCTGCTGGGCCTGACCTCCTTCGGCGGCCCCATCGCCCATCTGGGCTACTTCCGCAGCGAATTCGTGGAGCGCCGCCACTGGCTCACCGAGCAGGCCTATGCCGACCTGGTGGCGCTCTGCCAGTTCCTGCCCGGCCCCGCCAGCAGCCAGGTAGGCTTCGCCCTGGGGCTGATGCGCGGCGGCCCCCGGGGCGCGCTGGCGGCGTGGACGGCCTTCACTCTCCCCTCGGCCCTCCTGCTGGTGCTGTTCGCACTGGGCGCCGCGGGGCTCGAGGGCCCCATCGGACAGGGCCTGATCCATGGCCTGAAAGTGACCGCCGTGGCCATCGTCGCCCATGCCGTCTGGGGCATGGCGCGCAACCTCTGCCCCGACCGACGCCGCGCCGGCATCGCCCTGGCCGCGGTGTTCACCGTGGTGCTGGTGAGCGGCCCGCTGGGCCAGGTGGCGGCCATCGTGGTCGGCGCCATTGCCGGCATGGCGCTCTGCCGCGCCCATGCCGAGGCCGAGGTGCATCCCCTGACGCTGCCCGTCTCCCGCCGCGCCAGCCACCTGGCGGGGGCCACCTTCGCCGCGCTGCTGGTGGGCCTGCCGCTGCTCGCCTGGGCCGCGCCCTCCGCGCTCCTGGCGGTAATGGACGCCTTCTACCGCGCCGGCGCCCTGGTCTTCGGCGGCGGCCACGTGGTGCTGCCGCTGCTCGAGGCCGAGGTGGTGCAGTCCGGCTGGGTACTCCCCGACGACTTCCTGGCCGGCTACGGCGCCGCCCAGGCGATTCCCGGGCCGCTGTTCACCTTCGCCGCCTACCTGGGCTCAGTGATGTCGCCGCTGGGCGGGGGTGTGCTGATCGCGGCCCTGGCCCTGGCGATGATCTTCCTGCCCGGCCTGCTGCTGCTGGTGGCGGTGCTGCCCCACTGGAACCGCTTCCGCCGCTGGGACAGCGCCCAGGCGCTGATGCGCGGTGCCAACGCCGCCGTGGTGGGCATCCTCGGGGCGGCCCTCTACCAGCCGGTGTGGACCAGCGCCATCCTCGGCCCCCGGGAGTTCGCCCTGGCGCTCACCGGCTTCCTGCTGCTCAGCGTATGGAAGCTGCCCGCCTGGGCGGTGGTCGCCCTGCTGGCCGGTGGTGGGGTGCTGATCTCGCTGTAAGGCAAGCTCCGCCGTGAAGGCGCGAGTCATGTATGATGTGCGGCCGAATTATTGCCAAGGAGCAGGCCATGGCAGCCAGCAAGGGCCCCAAGTTCTATGTCGTCTGGGTCGGCCGACAGACCGGTATCTTCACCTCCTGGGAGGCGTGCAGCCGCCAGGTGAAGGGCTACCCCAAGGCGCGCTTCAAGTCCTTCCCCTCCCGGGAAACGGCCGAGGCGGCCTTCGCGAAGGGCCCGGGCGGGGCCGCTTCCGCCAGGAAGGGAGATGCCTCGGACACGCCCGCGAAACGGCCGGCACGCCGCAAGACGCCCACTGCATCGGGCAGCTCCGCCGTCCCAGGCAAGCGCTACGACACGGAGATCTACTGCGACGGCGCCTGTGAGCCCAACCCCGGCGATGCCGGTTCAGGCATGGCGATCTATCGCGACGGCAAGCTCGCGGAGCTCTGGTATGGCCTCTACAACCCCGCGGGCACCAACAACACGGCGGAGTTGAACGCCCTGCGCCAGGCCCTGCTGGTCGCCCGGGAGGAGATCGCTAAAGGCGCCTCCGTGCGCATCCACTGCGACTCCACCTACACCATCAATGCCATTACCAAGTGGGCCGCCGGCTGGAAGAAGCGCGGCTGGAAGAAGGCCGATGGCCAGGCGATCAAGAACCCCGAGATCATCCAGCCCACCTACGCCCTCTACGAGAGCCTGAAATCGAAGGTGACCATCGCCCATGTCAAGGGGCATGCCGGCGTGGAGGGCAACGAACTGGCCGACCGCATGGCAATGTATGGCGCCGACCGAAAGGAGCGCGATTTCGTTCGCTACCCGGTCGACGAGAGCGTCGCGGAGGTCCTCACGTTGAGAAGAGGCTGACCTGTCTCAGCGAACGCTCAGGCGACGAGGCCTTCCTGCGCAGCGCCGACAAGGCCTGCTCCAACTACGCCAGTGACTGACGGTGCTTGTCAGCCCCCCTCTTCTGGACGTTGGCGAGCTTCCAGCGCGCCGATATCGGGGTACGTCACCAATTTCGCTCCGGCTGGCCGATCGCCCTACGGAGCGGTGGTGACGCTGCTGGGGTGAGGCACCGCCCGCCATTGGACGGCGCTAGCCATATCGCCTCTACAGATTCTGCTCACCTCGCCGATAGCCCTCTGACCAAGTGGTCAACTTCGTCGCATCGACCCTGACGATGCGCGAGCCTGAAGGGGGAACCGTGAGGAATCTAACCATTGCCCAAAAGCTGATGATCGGCATCAGCCTGTGCATGATCCTGATCGTTGGGGGCGCGACGGCCATTCAGTACCGGCTGTTCAGCGAGCTGATCACCGACCGAGTCACCCAAGACGAATTGCCGGCAACCCTGGAAAGCATTCGCAACGACATCGAAGCCAACTTGAGCGGGCCAATCACGACCGCCCAGAGCCTGGCGAACAATGGCTACCTGCACGAGTGGCTGGCCGAGGGGGAGTCGCGGGAAGAGAGCGAGCGCGCCGAGGAGCACTTCGAACGGCTCCAGCAACGCACCGGAGCCAACACCGTCTTCTACGTGTCGGCGCTCAGCGGCAACTACTACACGGCCAATGGGATCGAGCGCACGCTGCACCGTGAAGAAGACCCCTGGTTCTATCGCCTGGTCGACGATGCCGACAGCCCTGATTACACGCTGGATGTCGATTCGGACGGCGGAGAACTGAAGGTCTTCATCAACCATGTGATCGAATTCGACGGCGAACGCGTGGGGGTCGCGGGGGTCGGCTATACGCTCGACGCCATGGCCGAGACGATCAGCAACTATCAGCTGGGCGATACGGGCTCGGTGTTCCTGGCAAGCCAGGACGGCACGATCCGCGTTCACCCGGAGGGGGCCGCCATGGCCGGCCAGCCAGTCACGAACCTGCCGGGCTGGGAGACCCAAGCCGCCGAGCTGCTGTCCGGAGACGGCTATCGCTACGCCACGATCACCGACGAAAACGGCGACGAACAACTGGTCGCAGCGATCGAGGTACCGGGTACCGACTGGGTCGCCTTCGCACGGATACCGCGCAGCGAGCTGTTCGCCGATCTCAACCAGGCCGTACTGATGGTCATTTTGACGGTGGCGGCAATCGTGCTGGCGAGCCTGGCGGTGTTTGCGCTGCTGCTGCGCGCCCTCTTCCGCCCCATTCGGCGCACCGCGGACGCCATGCGCGAGATCGCCGAGGGCGATGGCGACCTGACCCAGCGGCTGCCCGTGGAAGGCAGGGACGAGGCCAGCGAACTCGCCACCCAGTTCAACGCCTTCGCCGACAAGATGCATGACGTGCTCGCCCAGGTGAGAGGCAGCAGCGATGCCGTCCGGCATGCCGCCCAGGAGATCGCCAGCGGCGGCCAGGACATGTCGCGACGCACCGACCAGGCGGCGTCCAGCCTGCAGCAGACCTCGGCCTCGATGGAGCAGATCACTGGCACGGTGGAGAACACCTCGGCCTCGTCCGGCGAGGCCAACCGGCTCTCACAATCCGCCGCCGAACTGGCCCGGGGCACCGGCGATACCGTCGGTGAGGTGGTCACGACCATGGGCGAGATCCAGCACGCCTCCGCGCGGATCGGCGACATCATCAAGGTCACGGACGATATCGCCTTCCAGACCAACCTGCTGGCGCTCAACGCCTCGGTGGAAGCGGCCCGCGCCGGGGAAAGCGGCAAGGGCTTCGCCGTGGTGGCCAGCGAGGTTCGCCAGCTCGCCACCCGCAGCGCCGAGGCCTCGCGGGACATTCGCGGCCTGATCGAGGCCTCCGGCGAGAAGGTCCAGGGCGGCACCCGGCTGGTGCGCGACGCCGGCAACGCCATGCACGAGCTCGTCGAGGTGGTGAACCGCGTCGCCGCCATGCTCGGGGAGATCAGCCAGGCCACCACCGAGCAGAGCGACGGCATCGGCCAGGTCAACGTCGCCGTGACCGAGCTCGACCGCATGACCCAGCACAACGCCGCCCTGGCGGAAGAATCCACCTCCGCCGCCGAGCAGCTACGCGAACAGGCCGACCGCCTGGCGGAGCTGGTCGGCAGCTTCAAGCTCAAGGACGAACCACGGCAAAACTAACGGCTCCCGACGCTGGCATAGTCCTACGCGGCGGGCGACGGATCGAAGGCAGCGACATGGAGGTCGCGGAATATCGGGGTACTTCCCAAGTTCTCTCCCTTGCCGCCATACCCATATAGGTATAACTTTCTCGGGCATGGACTCGAATCCCCTCAAGACGGTGCGCTGGGTCGCCAGCAGCAAGAAGGATCTTCAGGCGATGCCCGAAGACGTTCAAGACGTCTTCGGCTTCGCGCTTCATCTGGCCCAGGCGGGGAGCAAGCACGCCCAGGCCAAGCCGCTCAAGGGGATTCGGCTACGCCGGTGTCCTCGAGGTCGTGGAAGACCATCAGGGCGACACCTATCGGGCCGTCTGTTCGGGACGCGGTCTACGTCCTGCACTGCTTCCAGAAGAAGTCATCCCAGGGCATCGCCCCCCCAAGCCTGACATGGACAAGATCCGCGAGCGGCTCAAGCTCGCCGAACAGCACGCCAAAGGGGGAAAGGTCATGACCATCGAAGAAGGCACCACCAACGTGTATGAAGACCTTGGCACTCCCAATGCCGAGGAAATGCTCATCAAGGCCCAACTCGCCGCCCAGATCGGCGAGATCATCAAGCGTCGCCGTCTGACCCAAACCCGCGCCGCCGAGATCATGGGGTTGCCTCAGCCCAAGGTTTCCGCCTTGCTGCGGGGCCAGTTCCGAGGTATCAGCGAGTCCAAGATGCTGGAAGCCATCGCCGCCCTCGGCCAGGAGGTCCGTATCGTCATCGGCCCTTCTCGTCCTCGCTCCAAGCCGGGGCATGTCGAGCTGGAGATCGCCTGACGGAGACTCAATGGGGACCGTCCGCCTACTATCTCACGGACCCCGTCCGATTCGGCCCAGGAACGGGGTGTAGACACAAGGTGGACACTTCGCGGGAGAAAGGGCCGAAGAAGGGAGAACAACAGGCGTAAGTGTCTGTTTTCTGGTGGGCCCAGCTGGACTCGAACCAACGACCAAGGAATTATGAGTTCGCTTTTAAATCAATAAGATACTGATACCCAAGGAAAAGCAACCGTAATCGAGAGAAAGGTACAGTTCTTTGGAATCAGTAGCTTAGAGAAAGTTGAGGATAGCACACGAAGCTGGTGTGTGTACCGTTGCTGCACCGCTCTGCTGACCTCCCCCAGCTTTCATGAGCAACGAAACGTTGAAAGCTATGTACATGAGGCTCAAGCTGGACCTACCTGCTTGATAGAGCGGTTGCCATCATGGAAGTGGCTTTGCTGATTGTTGTGATTGTGGCTCAGCTGGTCATCCCGGACACTACAGGTAGAGGCTATACACTTGAGCACCTAGGCAAAGGGTCTGTTTCACCGCAACTTACAGCTCTCGCCCTGAACACGTTCTAGACGGCAATGACCGTAGGTGAGAGACTGCTCTAGGGCCAGCTTCGTGAAAGGTGACACATGCCCCTCTCGGAAGAACACCGCCAGCAGCGAAATTACTATCCCTCGTCGAGCAGGCATGGCATATCGAGTTGTAGATGGTCCCAATCTGGTGCCTTCTTGGCCCCCCGGAGCTCAGCTTCGTACTACTCATGGGTGTCATGTAAAGGATATTTTTCAAAAAAAACCTTGGCTACAGATAAGATTCTTTATACAAGCCTAAGCAAACACCCCATGAAAACTACTGTTCGTTCCAGCATCGCTGCAAACAACCAAACTCTCAAAAAACAAAAACAGTGCTTTCGCAAATATTTGTCTCAACTTCGAGCTCTACCTGGCAGCCTCCCCCCCCGAGATATCCTTCTATCGATTCTTGATCGCTATCTAGACTCACCAGAGGCCTTCAAGGGCATTGACTATACTTGCGTCAAAAACACAGCCGTAGATGACACACTCAAATGGCTCAAAGAGCTGAATCTTGAATATGCCGCTTACTGGGTAGGCTCCTTTTACTCCAATCTTATCCCCTCAGAAATCCGTAAGCGTCAGGCAAACTACTTCACCCCACCACCACTGACCAACCGGCTTCTAAACAAGATAAATGGCGGCGAAAAGAGCTTGTTATTTGGCAAAATCATTGATCCTTCCTGCGGTGGTGCAGCATTCCTTATTCCTGCCCTTCTTCGCCTTAAGGGCAATAAGCGATTTCAGAGAATGACCCCGCATGAACGTTTACTTCACGTGGAATCCCACTTCTTCGGTGCTGACATTGACTCAGTCTTAGTCGAGATCACGAAGATTCTTCTCTACGCTCTAATGGCCGATGATATCTCTTACTCAACCTACAGACCTCAGTGGAAAATCCTGACTGGAAATGGTCTAGAGGCTTTCAGTGAAGCACTAGGCTCCTTCGACTTGGTGCTGAGCAACCCTCCCTATCGCAAGATGAAGCGTGCTGAAGTGGAGAAGCTAGATGCCCCTCGTCTGCGCAATATTGTGGAGGGCCAATCAAACCTATATGCCCTATTTAGTTTACGGGCACTGGACCTGCTCAAGAACGGTGGCGAGGCTTGTCTCATTACTCCAATGAGCTTCTTTTCCGGGAAAACATTTTGCAAGCTGCGTCAGGCCCTCGACAACGAGGCTCACATCAAAAGCTTGGACTTGATTCATGAAAAGGGTAGCTCCTTCTTCGGCGCAGAGCAGGATGCAGTACTGACTCACTTGAGTAAGACTGGTCATCTTGATAGCCATCAGACGCAGATCAGCCTTATTGACACGGAAGAACGAGTAACCGATTTGGGGAAGTGGACCATTAGTCAAGGTTCCTCGCCCTGGACATTCCCTAGGACAGTTGAAGGTGTACATGTACTGACTCGTTCCCGGAAATTTAACGCGAGGCTTGTGGATTACGGCTACAAAATCGTTACAGGCCACCTAGTCGACTACCGAGATAAACGACCGCGATACGCCAGTCTAGACAAGGCACCGAACCCCCGAAATGTGCTCCCTTTGATATGGGCCCATGCCGTACAGCCGGGCGTACTTGATCTTGAGCGGGCCCGGGAAGCTGGGTGCCCTTGTTTTGTAGATCAATCTACCAATCCAAGCAGAACCGGTGAAATCCATACACCAGCTGTGGCCCTACAGAGGGTTACCGCGCCCAAACAAGCGAGACGCCTGGTTGCTGCTGCAATTCCTACCGAACTATACGAGGCCTTTGGAGGTGTAGTGGGTGAAAATCACGTCCTCTTTCTCGTTGCTACAGAGAACCTACCTCTTATTCCAGCCGAGGGATTGGCGGTCTTGATCGGGTCGTCCTGGACAAATGAGCAGTTTCGTTGCATATCAGGGGCAACTAACGTATCCAGCTATGAACTGGGTCAGTTGAGATTCCCTCCTCCTGAACACCTAGCCGATGCTTACGAAAAAACAAGAGACTGGGCAGAGGCAGTAGCACAGATTACTCAAGGGGACATAGTCTATGCCTGAAGGGGAGATCAGAATCCTACCCGAGCTAAATCAAGAACTGGGAACGTTCATGGAAGGCCTATTGGCTCAAGAGGATACTCCCGAGAAGCCATTGGAATTGTCCAAATCATTCCTTAGGTGGGTGGAGATAACACGCACTCTGGTAGATTCTGGTGGTATTGCAGCTCGTCTGCTATGGCCGGGCAAAGTGCCTCACCCAGGGCTGACCCACCTTATGGCTAACCTCGTCGCCTACGAGGAAGACTCTAGTGCGCTAAGAACCTTGATCTATCCAGCTTCGTTGTCGCGATTTAATCATCTTAACAGATATATCCTTTTCGGAGAGCACCTACGGAAACTGGCTAACGAGTACCAGGAATACTACCTCTCCGAAAACGGCGGCTTGCGCTACAACACCACGCTGCTGCTGTTCGCCCTTGCGCGCTTACCCTGGGTATATGCTAACGAGGTACTGCCGACCTACCACTACCGCACCGGTGAGTCCACCTGGCCCGTTCGCCCCGGGAACCTGTTCCGGGAGAGTGACCTCAGCCACCTCAAAGCTGGCGAACGCAAGAACGCCCGTGCGTTAATGGAGCAGAATGCCGTTCTCGAATCGCCCATGGGTCTGCTCTCCATCGGCGGGCGTGTAAAAAAGGACATGGTTACACGTGAATTGCACAATCTTTTCGCTGACCCAGTAGCGCGGCCAGGCTTAGTCATCTTCGACGCCCGACGCATTATGCTCAATCTCTCTGGATGGGATCACGACTCCATGGTGGCGCGCCTGGCCGATCTTGTCTCCCTTATGGAGGAGACTACAAACCCACCGGGATTGCTGATTCTCACCGACGCTCCCTCCACTTGGCGTCACTTGCAGATCACTCTAAAAAGCCGTAGCGCTAATATCTCCGAGGCCATGACGCGTACGCTGCTAGACAATAGTGCTATCTGGGCCACGCCCCGTGACCACATGCTTACCCAGTTCAAGGCGGAGACTTTGCAGGCCTACCAGGTTGAGCTCGACAAGCCATATGTCATCGATGCTCACGCAGCATGTGTTATCCGGAAGCTACATCGTTTGCCCTACGAAATGAGTGCCATCGACCGCGATGGTCAGACTGTTCTGAAACATGCTTCTAGTGTTCTAGGCAACATCTCCGCCCTGACGTTAAACCTCGAGAAACTCAAGGCCCTAATGTCAGACATAACAGGCTTCGAACGATCTTTTGACCGCATCGATTGGCGCAAAGCTAAGCGTGCGGTACTCCAGTGGGCCCGTGATGCTAACTGGGTGCTCGAAGGCTCCGAAATTGAGGCAGCGCTCAATGCAGGCGATCAGCTCGTCGAACACTGGAAGGAAAAAGGACAGCCCTTTGCCCAAGCCGTAAGCGAGCGTATAAGTAAGACTCAGGCTGACCACTTGCAGCTGGTGGTTGGCTCCTCTTTGGAAGCCTATGCCTGGAACCAGGCCGGCCTAGCAGGCTTGGAAGCTATACCTATATCCCGGGTTACCACCGATGTGGAGCATCACAAAACTACAATCTACACGGCTCTGACTTCACAGCTGATCGACGAATTACTGCTGACTCCCCAATGCAATAATATCGAGATTGTTCTCACACCCAAACATGTGCGCCTAGCCCAGCACCATATTGAGGGCCTGCTCGCGAGCTCGGGTCTTGAGCCATTCAAGCCGGCTATCGAGGGGTTGCTCATGATTTTCGACGAGGCCAGCAGGGATGAGAGCTTTGAAATCCTGGTGCAGAGCCAGACCGGATCCAAAAGAGAGTGGGTATATGACAGTTACAGCTATGGCCCTGAGCTACTGATCCAGTTAGATCACGAGGAGCTCTGGTACCGATGGAACAATTCTCAGTTTCTTCGTCGAAATCGCCAGGGTGGTATGGAGCTGGTGAAGGGACGGAGCCTGCGTAGGGGTGACCGGATACTCGGCATCAGTGATGAACTGCGCGCGGAACTGCGCGATATTCTCAGTGAGAAAGACTTCGATGTCCTTATGTCCAGCCATCAGAGCAGCGGCTTGCTGGGACTCTATCACCGCGAAATTTGCCGCCGATATGAAAGTTACCCGGTATCGGAAGATCAGCGTTTCAAGGCGATTAGTAAAGCTATGGCGCAAGCGTACCCTAAGTTCAACATCAGCCGCGACATGCTGTGCAGCTGGCTAGCCCCAGCTCTAGAGGAGAACCTTAATGGCCGCGCGCATGCTCCACAGAAAGAAGAGCACTTCAATGCCTTTTGCAACATCATGGGTGTCCCGGAGGCGATGTGGGACGTTTTCTGGCAGGCCGTCCGCGCCCACCGCGGAGCCCGGCGACGGGACGGCCGGATAGAGAGCGGCCTGATCCTCATGTACCTGATGAAACCGGAAGCCATCGTTTACCTAGACACGCCGAAAGAAAAACTGCAGCGCTTCAGAGAGCGTCTGTTGATGAACTTCTCGGAAATTACCAATATCACTCCATTGGAGGATGCCGATGATGAATCGTGACAATCCCGCCGATATTCCAGAGACGTTGAAGGAAGCCGTCACTCTGGGAATAGTGCAAATGCTCAATGATCGAGTTGCCGGGAGAGACGAAGATACTGACATTATTTTTGGTACAGCACCGACAGATGTCCTAGTCTCCGGTTTCCTGCTACCGCCGCGACCACAGAGCAGCGGGACCGCTAGGAATGAAGGGGATACGGATGAGACCCTCAAGGCATTTGACGAAGGTGATCCGGTCACCCGCCAGATTCATATCAGCAATCACGGCCTGGACTTACTAATCCATGCGCACGGCGAAGGCACCCTCACCGTGCGTCCGCGCTTTAACATCTATCTGCGCATGATCCCAACCCAGGAAGAGCTCGAACAACACAATCTGCGACCGGTTCCGCGGCTCTCTGGGGATGCCCGCCGAGTCATCAGGGAGAAGCTCAGAGCGCGCAAGGAAAGCTCCCTACCAAAAGAAGGGGAGAGCCAGAAAGCGCTCCATGAACGTCTGCTCGACGAAGTGCGCACGGAAATTGGCCTACCACGGTTGAGCATGGAGAAGGACATGGCTGACGAGGCGGCGGTCTCCCTAGAAGAGGCCGTGGACAGCCTGCTGGTTGACGCCACAGAAGGGGAAACAGTGCAGGGCAAAGCGGATGATACAGCCAACGTCAACGCCCTGTTCGACCCTATTCCCGTGCCACATAAATGGGTGCGTATCCCGGTGCATCCCTCCCCCCTGATCCTGGATTTTCCGGCCTGCCGGTCCGACCTGGACACACATCTTCGCTCTCACGAGGCACTGATACAGCAAGCGATTAAGGATGCCATCCAAACCTGGATCCAGACCGATCCCGAACGGGATCGGTACCTCTACCGAAGCCGCACATCTATCCTGTACAGCGAGCTGGAAAACTGGGACAGCTTCATCAATCGCGTCAATAGCATAGACCAGCCTCCGGTGTTACCCGCGCACAAGGTGGCCTGGGATATCGGTTTCAGGAACAACTGGGAAAATCCAGAGCAACTGAGCACCCGAATATCCCTGATCAACGATAGTCGAGACCCGGATGACAAACGGAAACTTCTGCGGGCTAACCGGGACTGGGAAGGCGCTCTGTTCGATCTAAGCCTCGAAGTGGAGCTTGAGGAGAACCTGCATGTGCCTTTGAAGATGAGCCGCATCGAGCGCTCCTATCGAGTGAACCGCTTCCTGAACTACCCTGCCATCGGTATCAACGGCGGTGTGCGTCGCCTGCGTTCATTACCCGGGCGTATTCGCCTGGGAACCACCTGGACGCCACAATTCACTCAGCCGCGGATGGAGCCGGTACCACACAAGGGCATCAATCGGCGCATACGTGATCTCGCCCAGCCGGGTGGCCACGTTCATCTGCAGGGCTTGCGTGAAGCTTATGCGCACTGGATCGATGACGTGGCCAAAAACACCGAGCTAGAGGCAATGGGTTTCAGCGGCGAGGAACTAGAGAAGGAAAAAGGGGCTCTCGCCCGAGATGTTGAGGAAGGCTGGAAGGTAGAGATGGCTGCGGTCAGTGCTGGCCTGCATATCCTGGAGAACTCTTATGAAGCCTGGAAAGCCAGGGGGCCACAGAGCGACCCAAAGGCCGCACCGTACGAGGCTTGGCTGGCCATGAACGAGACCATGGCAAACATGATGCAGGTCTCTACGGGTAAAGACGATGCCCAATGGCGACTGTTCCAGATCGCCTTCATTCTCGCCAACCTACCGACCCTTGTGACACGCATGAAAGCCTTCCATGGCTTGTTTGAGGAATATAGGGACGAGGCAGTCACTCTACTGTATTTCTCCACCGGTGGCGGCAAATCAGAGGCCTTCCTCGGTCTGCTAGTCTTTAATCTTCTACTCGATCGCATCCGTGGCAAGCATTTCGGTGTAACCGCCATGCTCCGCTATCCGCTGCGGTTACTAACCATTCAGCAGGCCAGCCGTACTGCGCGGGTGCTTGCCCAGGCTGAGCTCGTACGCAAGTCACACCAATACGGCGGAGAACCTTTTGCTATTGGCTTCTGGGTAGGCAGTGGCGGTTCACCAAACTGGCGGAAGGATGTTAAGGGTGTTCCCCCCCTGAGCAAGGGGATCGGGCAGCTCTCTGAAAAAGAGGCCAGCGCGTACGAGAAGGCCAAGGAAGACTGGCTCAAGATCATCAAGTGCCCTTTCTGCGGCAATTCCACCATGCTGCGCAAGGCGGACAACGGGCTGCTGGCCCACGTTTGTACCGATGTCCATTGCGAAACTCATGCCGGTCAAGCCTACCAGCCTCTGCCGTTCTACATTTGCGACGAAGATATTTACAAGAAGGCACCGTCGGTACTCCTCGGAACAGTCGATAAGCTAGCCCTTATCGGGCAGAACGACAGCACTCTCAAGAAGGTATTCAGCATGTTCGGACTCGCTGGATGGCTCGATGAGAGCGGAGAACTGGTGACGCCCACTCGCGCCAATCTCGAGGCGGCGGAGAAGACCCAAAGCGGATTCACTCGCCTAAAACCGGCGTTTGAGGACGGTGTTGACCTATTCCACGACCCATTCCCCTCTTTGCTGGTACAGGACGAAGCGCACTTGCTCAACCAGTCCTTGGGCACCTTTGCCAGCATTTTCGAAACTCTCTTCGAAGCCTCACTCGACCACCTAGGCGAGAATATGCCGGACAAGACGGTAGCCGGCTATCCAGGAACCGGGGACACCACCCGCCGCAAGGCCAAGGTCATCGCCGCCACAGCTACGGTATCTGATCCAGAACGGCACATGGAGCACCTCTACCAGCGCAAGATCCCAACCGTACAATTCCCCCATCCGGGTCCAGACATCTACCGCTCGTTCTACGCCCAACCTAAAGTGCGTGATAACCCACCTTCCAACCTCAAGCCGGATCAGGAAGAGCATACTGCGCACTGGTCACGTATTTATTGTGCGGTCCTCACCAACGGCCGAGCCCATACGTCGGCCACGGCCAACATTCTTGGCAACTTTCATCTGATCATCACCGAGCTTTACGAGGCGCTATATAGCTCCGATGAAAATCAACAGGAAGCAGTGCGTCAGAGACTACTGAAGGCCATTGACCCAGAGCACCCCAACGCGGGACAGTTTCGAGACCAACTCCTGCATGAGAGAACCACCCCTGAGCGGCTACTGACTCTTGTAGATCTTCATCGTATTGCGCTCACCTATGTCACAAACAAGAAAGGCGGCGACCAGGTTCTTAATGCGGAACGCGAGGAAATTCGCAAGTGCCACGAGACCAAAGGCCTGCCCTATGAGGGCGAGGTGACAAGCATGATCACCGGAGATGTCTCCCAGGGCGAGATCCAAAACATCATCGACATCGCCGAAAATATTCCGGCTCCGCGTACGCCAATGCCCGGTCTCAAGGGGCTCATGCGCTCAGTAATCGCCACCTCAGCAGTATCACACGGTGTCGACGTCGACGAGTTCAACTCCATGTTTTTCGCCGGGGTGCCCTCGAACATTGCCGAATATATCCAAGCCTCATCCCGCGTGGGGCGCGCACATACCGGTTTTGTACTGTTGATACCGACACCGCAGCAGCGACGGGATCGATACATCGTCGAAGTCTTCGATGGCTTCCACCGTTTCCTTGAACGCATGGTGCAGCCGGCCCCGATTGACCGATTCGCCAGGCAGGCCATGGAGCGAAGCTTCCCCAGCATCTGGCTCAACTATCTCGGAGGCATCCTGCCGCTTTCTAAGTTCCTAGATGCAGACAAGCAGCGCTGGCGGGACGGTTCCTCCGTGAGCCAAGTTCTGCGGGAATTTCAGGGTGGAAAGGCGATCATGAATCGAGAGGCATTCAAGACTTATGTCAAGGAAGCCCTCGGAGTCAACCCGGAATTCCTTGAAGAGAGTAATTTTAAATACTACCGGAAGCATTTTGACGATCTTACCGTAAGATTGATCAACCGCCTGCAGAAGGCCGTCAATGAATATAGCGACTCGGGTGACCTGTCGATGTACAGCTACTTCAGCGAATTTGCAATCGTAAAGGAAGAACAACCCATGACATCTCTTCGTGATGTGGATGAAAATGGGATCATCACGCAGAAAGCCAAACGGGAAAAGATCAAGGCCACGCGCACCCTGCTACAGGTGGCGAAGCATGGCAAGGCCTGAGGAGCTTCTAGAATGAATGACACTCGCACTAGTGACACTGCAGAAATTAAAGCCAAGATTATGTCACGCTCGCGCAGCCAGCTTTTGTCAAGCTATGCGCCGGGTAAGCTGTTTTCCTTTGAGGACGGACAGGGAAGCTGCAAGATCCTATCCGTTAATAGCACACCTTTCCCGGGCAACGACATCCTTTACATCCAAATGGCCTATCTAATTGAGGATACCGCGTCTGGCTGGTACAGCGTAGGTATGCGTTGCAGTGACAACATCGCCCCCCGTCAGGTGCTAGACAGCTCACTGCTCACGGAGCATGGCACAGTCAACAGGCTCAAAAAGCTCGACACTCTGTTTCATGTCATGAACCCCGACCAGATGGGTTATGAGGTCTTCCCGCTGACCTATACTTGCGGCCACTGTGACTACTTCCTGCGCTTCAACAAAGAGGAGCGTGCGGCGTCATTCTTCAACTCGAATGACGCATGCCCGCACTGCGGGGGAAAACCGCAGTGGCATCAAGTCGATGTAGTTAACGTGCATCCTTCTGGCCGGGTCGAGCCACTATCACCGGCCCGCTGGAATGTCGACGAGCATGGCGAAGTCTCTCAATGGAGCAGTGGCTGCACCTCCTGTGGGAGCACCGAATACACGCTTGACCACCGCAGTAGCAAGCTAAGCGAGTGGCAGTTTATCTGCGCTAACCCAAACTGCATCCAACCGCGAGATATCATCAACAACGACCGTGAAACCTTGGAGATCCTCGACAATCCGCTGGAGCGCATCCGGCTCGCGCGTTTCCGTGCCAGTCCAGCCAATGCATCAAGCACGCACTACACAATTCTGGACCAGTTTGTCATTTTAGGTGGTCTAGGTCTCACTGATAGTGAACGGCTGGAGGAGTTAAAGGAGATCATAAGCCGGGATGACCATGCAGCATTGGAAAAATTTATCGCCCACCGATATGGCTATGTGGGAGATGAAATGGATCCTGAGGATATAATCACACGCCTGGACAAAAAAAATCTCAAATCAGTCGCTCAGGAACTAAAGTTAGCATATGAAGGGTTAAAGGATGCCCAAAATGAAAATGCCTCTTCGAGCATTCTGTCAATCATAAAGAGCCACTTCGAGGAAGCTAAAAGAAAGGCTATTAACGCCTGCAACGAACTTAAGGATGAAGCATTCCAGGCCCCACCAGAAATTCGTGACAAGCTGATACCGGCCGTGCGTCAGGAATTCTCCTCTCGCTACGACCCCTTCCTGCTGGCTGTGGAACACGACTCGCTGCTCAAGGACATCATCCAGAGCGGAACCCATGGCGGCAGTCGCGTGTTTGTTCCCTTTAACAGCCTCGACGATCTCCTGGCTCCCAATGATCCGGAAGAGCGAGCTGCGATAGAAGACCGTGTCAACCAAGCCATGCGAGCTCTGGGTCTGGAAGAGGTCGGCCTCCTGAGAAAATTCCCCTTGTGCCGCTTCAGCTACGGTTTCACCCGCCGCGAGTCCAAACCTTACGTGGAAGAACAGAATGTCGTCATGCCGGTGCGCTTGAATTTGTTTCCCGTTTTACTAGGCGGCGACAAAACCGGCCACAAGAAAAGCCACAACAAACATCCAATCTACGCCATCAATCAGGATAATGAGGCACTCTACTTTCGGCTCAGTGAAGATGCTGTCTATCGCTGGCTGCAGGCCTTCGATGAACCACTGACCGATCTTTTCCAGTGGTCGCCGGGAGACGAGGTCGCCTTTGGCGGCCGCCTCCTGGAACGAGCACTTCCCTGGGGACGCTACGTGGACAAACTCAATCCAGAAGACACCCACAAGGTGTATCCCATGGTGTACACCCTGCTACACTCCTTTGCCCACCTGGTAATCAACACCATCGCTCAGGAATCCGGCCTCGACCAAGCCTCCCTAGGGGAGTATCTTTTCCCTGCGGACTTAGCCTTCGTGGTCTACCGCAATGGCGCCACCATGGACCTAGGCAACATAAGCTCACTTTGGCGCAGTCGACGCGATGCCCTGTTGAGCGACATGCTCAGCCCGCGTGCAACCCAATGCGGCTCCGGCAGTTTATGCGACAGCCGCGGCGGAGCCTGCCCAGACTGCATCATGATCCCTGAGGTCAGCTGCCTGGCGGGTAACAACCTGCTAACCCGCTCAGTTCTGCGCTCCGGCCCCAATTCCTATGAAGCTACTCGTGAACTCTGTCCCGTCCTCCCGGGGTTCTTTGATGTCAACGAATCCGCTTGAACCTACCGTCCTGGATGCGCTTCTGGATTCCGGAGACATTAGCGTGCGCACGCTGCAGGCCCTGAACACACTTCACCTGCGCTCGTCGTTCGACATTCGCAGCGTAGCCCACATGGGTCACATCCCTCGAGACCAGTGTCGGATTATCGCGCGCGTTCTCGGGCTGCTGGTCAGGACCAATCTGCTGGAGACTCTCAGCGGAGAACGGTATCGATGCAAGAGGGAAGTCAACTACGCCTATCTGTCGGGCATCGTCGACGGAGCGATGGCAGGGCTTCGGCGAAATACCAGTAAAGAGCCGAAGATGATCCTAACCCTCGGCCGCCATGCCACCCACCTGCAAACTGCGGTCCATGCTGAAGGCTTGCGCCCCAACTTCGAGTCCACAGGAGATCTTATTAGCCACTTAGCAGTGCGCTCGAAAAAGCGACTAACTTTAGTCACACCATTCTATGATCACCAAGGGCTTATCTTTTTAGAGAGATTGGTGAGAGATGCACTACCTGAGTCGGCCGAGGTTCGCCTGATTACTAGGTGCCGGGAAGAAATACCATTGGAAGCTTGGCTCGAAGAAAAACCTGAAATCAGCCGACGAATCACGCATCGCTACTACCGCAAAGCATTGGAGGATAACTTTTATGAAACCTCACACGCCAAGCTGATCCTCGCCGACGACACCCAAGCTTACGTTGGCTCCGCCAACCTCACCGCTGCTTCTCTTAAGCTTAGTAACGAACTAGGACTTTGGGTTCAAGGGGATATAGCAATCGCTCTCTTTCGTCTGAGCCAGGCATTGTGGAATGCAGCTATCTAGTGCTATCACGCCCCCTTAAAGTGCCGCACTCACAAACAAGATAGTCTTGCATAAAAGTTTACCAGCAATGCGAAGGTTGTCGTACTCTTCTGAAAAACCACGGAGTCATCAAGCGAACCGTAAACAACTCACAGCCTAGTATCTCTCAGCCATCCTCAAAGTAGCGAAGAACCCAGCCATAGCCCTTTTCGGCTGGGTCAACCTTGAAGCTATAACGCGGCATTTCCATTCTCCTCTGTTCAAACCAGATTCCAACGTTTTCGACTACCGTAAGCCAGCGCCATCACGCAATCATTAATCTCGCAGACACGTTTCTGTAGCTCC
>JBNJIL010000026.1:0-28587 GCA_051749325.1 Pseudomonadota bacterium
TCATATCTCCCACTGTCTGTACCCCGAGAGGCCAGATGCGCAGCTTGTCCCTCCACCCCGGCAAGTCTTCTCAATATTGCCCTTGTTGGGTCACTTCCAACATACAAGCTCAGCTTGCTGCGCGATCCGGCGCGAAGCGACGGTGGGGTTGTTCCGGGTGCCTGTCGGCGACATCGCGATCTCAAGTCGGGAAGTGACCTGCAAGCAGAGCCCTTTCCTGCCGAACAGCTTCACGCCAAGATGCGATGAGCTGTCTTAAGCGGCCTAACCTTTTCTCCCACCGAAGGGCTTTGAGTGTCCAACGGCAACCTGCACTTCTGTCGCTTCCGAAGCCCTGTGTTCGCCAGCGCACTGTGAGTGCGTTCGGCAACGTTCATTATAAACATGAGCGCAAAACAGAAAACAAATAAAAAAGACGTTGTTTCTTTTCTACAAGCGCGACACTTCAACCGAAAAAGAGCAACACTTATGAGAAACTCAAAGACTAGCTATAGTTTAGTCGAGGCAGAAAAACCGACCACACTTAATGATGAGGTTCTGGATTTCTGGGGCGAAAAGGCGCGCATTCAACTATCATACATGGAGGCGATTTCTGCCTACCTGAATGAGCCTCGCTATAAATGATAGAGCATTCAACCTCAACAAATGCCGTTTCTTCTGCATCAGAAGCGGCATTTCTTCCAGAAGAGACCACTACCCTTCAGTGTACCGGACTCGAAAAGTCCTCTAGGAAAATAACCCTGAACTGCGCTTCCAAACCGTACTTTCGAGGAGCGCCGGTCAGGAGCTAGATGTGTTCGCGAACCATAGCATAGAATACTTGCCCGCTCATGTGTACCCACCATACCCCCAGGCCCACAATGACAACATGGCGAATACAATTAATCAGGAAGTGTCATGAAATCCACCTTTTCCCTAGTGCTTGGTACGATCGTCTTGTTCTTGGCTACCACCGCCCAGGATTCGCCTATCACGCAAACCTTCCTCGCTTCCGTGGGCTTGGCGTTATACGCGGTGGCGCTGAGTCCGACGTCCTCCCCCTTGGCCCGTCAATCTCTCCATCAACAACCAGGCCAAACAGCACTATTAGGCGATGAGCCAGACCAGGAAGGACAACCAGTGAAGTGACCGATTAACAACCACTGAGACGATGATCCAGCCATGCTGATCGCGTCAGCCGACCAACAATGATTTGTCATGCGGCTCCCAAGCTATACAAGAGCCAACCAGCATGATACCCAATGCAATTAAGCGCTTACCGATAGCGATACAGAGCGGCTATTCGTCGACCTTGAACTCGAAAGGTATCGATCAGGAGCCCCCTTTCGTCTCCCTGAACGCTCAGTCCTCAATCGAGGAAAGAGCGGGGAAAAGTTAACCGAAGGGTCAGCTTAGTTTCCTAGTGACCGTGCAGTGACACACCCCCCCATCGATGCTATCAATGCGAACAACAACTGGCCGATCCTCAGCGGGGTCTTCGGTAAACAGGAGCCAAGTATTGGAATCCAGCGCCCTGATATACTCCCTTCCCACCTCAGGCTCTTTCACCTGATCCGTGCCAATCTTTGTAGTCATGCCAACCTCAAGACGTCTTATATCTTGCATGGAAATCTCCGATATCAAAGAAGAAAAATCATCACCTGCCAAGAATCTTGATTCTGCGCCATCCTCCCAACCAGCGCTGGACACCAGCGAGAGAAAAAAGACAGGAAGTAACCTGAATTACATAGTATACAGTAATCGGCCATCTTTTTCAGCCAAGGACCTTGAATACACGAGCATTAAATTTCCTTCATCCGGTCCAGCAGCCTTGACTATATAACCTCATGGCTATTCATATATCCAAACCTCGCGAGGGATACCCTGGCTTCTTCATACAGCTCTCGCAGAGGACCCAAATTTCAGGCCTGACCAAGCCAGTGCCCGCGGACACCTGAAGTCTCCGACGGCCTCGCAGGTTACAGCTCTTCCCATAAGCATCAACCCAAACTACCGAAATCAACGTAGCAACCGTAACAATACAAAAATCGAGAATTAAAAATAACAAGCTTTCCCACTACAACTACCTGGACTCATCACGAGTCAACCTTTGATACACACCAAGACCAACGACCAACAATACCGCTGAAATCAACAGAAACGTAGGGTACACGAGATTTGAAATATCTTTTGAACCGGCGTCAAATACAAACACCAGAGACTCCAGACTTACGGCAATGGCAATTATGACGAGAAACTTCAACAAAGCCTCTCTCTGCTTTGCGGGTGACTTTGTCGCACTACTGCTAAAAACCTCTTCTTCCAACAAAAACTTAGCAACATCAAAGACGGCCATTCCAATAACGATCAAGCCGATGGCATTAAGAAGCGCTGCAATAAGAAGGGTTCTTTCGTGTAACGAAAGCCATATGTCCCATAAAGCAACACCCATCATTGTGAGACTGATAACACCCAGGCTCAAACTGATAAGCCCATATACTCCACGCCCTATAAAATCTGAAACTCTTTTCGCCTTATTCATTTTTTTCTCCAAAGCATCATTTGTTCCCCATAGCAGGCCTTGAAAAACTCGCTTCTATATCGAATAAACATACTTCACGCTCAACCATACCATATCTTCCCCCACCCCGCTCCTACCAAGAATATTGGAATCATCATTCATTGCAGACCAGCAAAAAAAATGACGTCACATGACAAACAAACCGACCGGGGCACTTCCAGCATGACAGCCACAGGCCCTGACCTTGCCAAAAACCTGCCCTGACTCGCTATCCGCTTCTCAGCTTTTTGCCCCCAAATGACGGCCGACTGATGCTGTTGTGAGACAGGGCAACCATGAAGACCCATTTTCGGAATGCTTTGTGCTGAGGGGTGTGGGGCCCCATCCGCACCTTTAGGATCCCGAACGGATACCACTGTTATCGCCTCGGGTGCACCTTCGAATGTCGTTCGAAGCGGCACCGCAACTGTCCATGGCTCAACCAGACCTGCTGCTGCATACGCGATGTAGCCCTCCCCTCGGGTTGCCAATTTGACACCGAGCATCGCTATGTTTATTTTGTTCAATACGTTCAATACAAACTTAACAAAAGGTGTGCCATGCAGGAGACGGACGCGCAACGCCTCGAGGAAGCGCGCGATGTGATGATCAGCGCCATTGCCCAGAGCATGGTCGCCTATGGCGTGACGCCCTCGGTGGGCCGGATCTATGCCGTGCTTTATTTCGCGGCATCTCCGCTGACCCTCGACGACATCAAGGACGAGGTCGCCATGAGCAAGGCAAGCGTCAGTACCGGCGTTCGCGAATTGATCGACACCGGCATGGTGGTGAAGGTCTGGAAGAAAGGCGATCGCAAGGATCACTACATTGCCGAGAAGGACTTCTTCAGGAATTTTCTGAACTTCATGGTCAAGATGCTGCGCCTGGAGCGCGGCATCATGCACAAGGCGGTCGAGCAGACCGAGCCCATCCTGCGTGAGATCGCCCAGCATGGGGCCAACAGCGAGACCAGAGCACTCGCCGCCAGGGATCAGGCGCTGATAAGCGGCTCGAAACCCTACCTGCGCTGGATCATGCAGCTGGCCAATGCCATGGAGTCAGGCGAGATCTTCGAGCATTTCCCCCGGCCCGAGCGCGATGAGCCGCCATCGGGCCCCCCTTCCTTTCAGGAGAACATCAAGCATGGAGACACGCATGGAGCCCCGTGAAACTGCCCTTGTGGTAATCGACCTGCAGAAGGAGAGCGGCTTTGGCCTGTTCGGGCTGGACGCGGTGGTACGCAATACCCAGCGCATGATCGAATCCTGCCGCGCGGCCGGCATCCCGGTGATCTACACCCGCCAGATCAATCGCCATGACGGGGTCGGGCTCTCGCTCGATGAACCCCGCCACGCAAGCGGCGAGCCGCAGTTCTACGCCGATAACCGCGACAGCATCGAGATCCTGGAGGCAGTCAAGCCCCGGGATACGGACATCGTGATCGACAAGCATCGCTGGAGCGCCTTCTTCGACACCAGCCTGGACCTGATGCTCAAGAGCCTCGGCGTCAAGCGGTTGATCATCGGCGGCGTGGTCACCGACGGCTGCCTGATGACATCGGTGTTCGACGCCTATTTCCGCGACTACCGCCTTCAGCTGATTCATGACATGTGTACCACCTCCAGCGAGGGAGCCCACATGGCCGCGCTGACGATCATGGCCAACTGGGTCTATGCCCTGGAAGTGCTGGACACCGACAACATGATCAAGTGTCTGGAAGGGCGCCAGCATGCCGCCTGGCAGGCAGACAAGGTCGATGCCCTGCCGTTTACCCCGGAAACCCTGCGCGAGGCTTTCGGCACGCTTACCGCACCTGCCGACAAGTAGTGATCAGGACCTTTTGACCACCGATGCAGGAGAACGCATGAGATTCACACGCTTATCCACGACGTTGCTGACTTCCACATTGATCGCCGCTGGTGCCCAGGCCGCCGAACAGCCGCCGCTGGCAGCCGATGATATCGACGATACGACCATCACCTTCGGTATGCCGGCCTGGACCAGTACCGAAGCCCCCACCGCCATCGCCGCGCAGATCCTGGAAGAGGCGGGCTACAACGTCGAAACAAAGTTGCTCGCCCAACCGGCGATCTTCCAGGGCATGCAGGCCGAACAGATCGACTTCTTCATGGACGCCTGGCTACCCCACACCGAAGCGGCTCGCTGGAACGAGTACCAGGACGATCTGCAGAAGGTCGCCACCAGCTATGAAGACGTACCGCTTGGCTGGGTGGTGCCTGCCTATGTCGAGGAGGAGACCATCGGCGACCTGGCAGGCAAGGCAGACAAGTTCGGCGGTCAGGTAGTGACCATCGGTGCCGGCGCTGGCATGGTGGATATTTCCGAGAAGGTGATGGCTGATGACGCCTATGACCTTGATGGGTATGAACATGCCTACACCAGCGAAGCGGCCATGATGGGCGTTCTCAGAGACAAAATACCCAAGAGAGAACCGTTCATCATCACCGGCTGGCGGCCGCACTCCATGTTTTCGCAGTACGACCTGAAGTTTCTGGAGGACACACAGGGACATTTCAAGTTCGACAGCGTTTTCGTGCTCTCCTATCAAGGGATCGAGGACAAGTACCCGCGCGCTTACGACATCATGTCCCAATGGAGCATCAGCGTGACCGAGCTGGAAGCGATGATGGCCGCATATGAAAACGACGGCACTTCATTCGAGGCCTCCGCCGCCGCGTGGATAGAAGAGAACCGCGAGCGCGTGGACGACATGCTCGGCCAGTCAGACCAATAAGCGTCCGGTACTGTTGGCCGGCAGGGACGATAGCGGTAGGCCACGGAAACAGCATCACCCATCCACGAGGGATGGGCGATGCAAGCGCGCAGGAAGCAGAATGGCGTCAGCTGGAGGGAAAGTTCAGCTGGGCCTGTTCGCGCGAGTTCTGGGCGGGCCAGCGCTGGGAGACGGCCTTGCGGCGGGTGTAGAAGCGCACCGCGTCGGGGCCGTAGGCGTGGAGGTCGCCGAACAGTGACTCCTTCCAGCCGCCGAAGCTGTGGAAGGCCACCGGCACGGGCAGCGGCACGTTGATACCCACCATGCCCACCTCGATGGCGTCTGCAAAGCGCCGGGCGGCCTCGCCGTCGCGGGTGAACACGCAGGTACCGTTGCCGTACTGATGGGCGTTGATCAGCGCGATGGCCTCCTCGAAGGTCTCGACACGCACTACGCAGAGCACCGGGCCGAAGATCTCGTCGCGGTAGATGCCCATCTCCGGCGTCACCCGGTCGAACAGGGTGGCGCCGAGGAAGTAGCCCGGCGAGTCCTTGACCAGCGGATGCTCACGGCCGTCGACCACCAGCTCGGCGCCGGCCGCCGCGCCCTGCTCGATGTAGCCCGCCACCTTGTCGCGGTGGGCGGCGTTGACCAGGGCGCCCATGTCGAGGCCCTTCTCGGTGCCCGGGCCGATCTTCAGGGTGCGCGCCTGCTCGCCGACCTTGGCCACCAGGGCATCCGCGGTGGCATCGCCCACGCAGACCGCCACGGAGATCGCCATGCAGCGCTCGCCGGCACTGCCGAAGGCGGCGCCGATCAGGGTGCTGGCGGCGTTGTCCAGGTCGGCGTCGGGCAACACCACGGCGTGGTTCTTGGCCCCACCCAGGGCCTGGACGCGCTTGCCGTTGTCGGCACCGCGGCGGTAGATCGATTTCGCCACCGGGGTGGAACCGACGAAGGAGAGTGCCTTGACGTCCGGGGCGTCGATCAGCGTCTCCACGGCCTCACGATCGCCATGCACCACCTGGAAGAGCCCCTGCGGCAACCCGGCCTCATCGAGCAACTCGGCCATCTTGAGGGTGGCGGAAGGCACCTGCTCGGAGGGCTTGAGGATGAAGGCATTGCCGCAGGCGATGGCCATGGGGTACATCCACAGCGGCACCATGGCCGGGAAGTTGAACGGCGTGATGCCGGCGACGATGCCCAGCGGCTGGTGGTTTGACCAGGTGTCGATGCCCGGACCGGCGTTATGGGAGTACTCGCCCTTGAGCAGCTCCGGCACGCCGCAGGCATACTCGACGTTCTCGATGCCGCGCTTGAGCTCGCCCATGGCGTCCTCGAGCACCTTGCCGTGTTCCCTGGCAACCAGGGCGCAGATCTCGTCGGCGTCGCGCTCCAGCAGCATCTTGAAGCGGAACATCACCTGGGCACGCTTGGCCGGCGGCGTGTCGCGCCAGGCCGGCTGTGCTTCCCGGGCGGCGTCGATGGCACGCTCGACGGTCGCGCTGTCGGCCAGGGGCACACGGCCGATCACCTCGGCGCTGGCGGGGTTGGTCACGTCCAGGTAGCGGTCACCGTCCAGGCGCTCGCCACCGATCCAGTGGGTCAGGGTCTGCATGTCGCGTCCTTGTGCTTCAGTATTCACGGCCGAGCAGGGCCTCGTCGAAGGGATAGCGGGAGAGCTTCTCGACGCCGGTGTCGGTGATCAGCACCTCTTCCTCGAGCTTGACGCCATCGGCGGCGCCCACTTCCCCGATATAGCTCTCCACCGAGACCACCATGCCGGGCTCGAGGACGCCATCCTTGGAGAAGCGATCGAAGTCCATGTGGTGCGCCACCAGCGGGGTCTCGCCGTGCATGCCCACCCCGTGGATGATCGAGGGATAGCGGCGGTCCAGGAAGCGCTCGGGAATCTTCCAGGCCTGTTCGGCGATCTCGCGATAGCTCATGCCGGGCTTGAGGATGCCCATGTTGTGGTGCACCTGGTCGTAGGCCATGCGGTAGAGCTCGCGCTGGTAGGCACTGGGACGGCCAGGCCCGACATGGAAGGTGCGCGAGAAGTCGGAGTAGTAGCCGTGACAACCGATGGTGTCGGTATCCAGCGCCACCAGCTCGCCGGGACGGATCTTGCGGTCGCTGGCCTCGTGGAACCAGGGGTTGGTACGCGGCCCGGAGTTGAGCAGGCGGGTCTCGATGAACTCGCCGCCGCCGCGGATCACCTCGCCGTACATGATGGCAAACAGCTCGTTCTCGGTGACGCCGGGCTTGATCGCGGCCTCCACCTCGGCCACCGAGGCCTCGCTTGCCGCCATCGACTGAGCCAGGCAGGCGATCTCCTCGGGCGTCTTGATACGCCGGCAGTGCAGGGTGTCCTGCATGCAGTCGAAGACATCCAGCCCCTGGGCCTCCAGCGAGCGGGCCAGGTTGAGCGCACAGCGGTCCAGGCCGACCTTCTTGTTGCCGCGGCCGTGTTCCTGGACCAGTTCGGCGATCTCCAGACCGAAGGGGTCCGAGGAGAGGTTGTCGCGCTGGTTCACCGCCGACCACACCACCTTGGAGGTGCGCGACTCGTCGATGGTCTCCAGCCAGGTGGAGATGTGCGCGCTGCCCGGATATTCGAAGAGGATGATCGGGCCTTCCAGTGGCACATAGATGTAGCGCGTGGAGTTGCGCAGAAAATAGCCGAACATGTTGCGCGACCCGGTGGCGTAGCGCTGATTGTTCGGATCGAACAGCACCAGAGCGGCGTAGCCCTGCTCGGCCATCATGGCGCGCAGGCGCGCCAGGCGACCGGCGCGCAGTTGCACCGGATCGAAGGCGGTGGGAATGCTGTCGCCGTTGGCCATCGGGGCCGAAGGCACGACCGGAATCCGGTCCGGTTCACTGTCGGTCAGTTTCTCTGACTCTACGATGCTCATGGGGGTCTCTCGCTGTGTCGTCAGGTCGATGGCCGCCTGTTCGTAGCGCGGCCATCCGGGTGGGCGTGACTCGGGTGGGACGCTGCTCAGTCGGCCAGGCTGTCCGTGCGATTCATGCCTTCCTCGAGCAGCCGCTCATGGATCGGCGCCATGCGGCCGAAGATGTTCCTGGCGCGCTCGGGACGGCCGATGAAGCCCGGTTCCTTGGCGTAGGCGAAGATCACGGTGTGGCGCTCCTTGTCGCCCTCCACCGGCGTCACCCGATGCAGCGAATAGCGGCCGAAGAACACCTGGAGATCACCGGGCTGAAGGTCCAGGGATTTCAACCGGGAGCGGTCTCCGTCGATCACCTTCTCCACTTCAGCGAAGTTCTCGCCCTCGGGGCTGCGAATGCCCGGGGCATACTCGAAGCGACCGCCACCGTGGGACTGGCGAGTCATCATGGTGACGATGAACTCGTTGGTATCGTAGTGCCAGGGATGCTGGCACCCCTCGCGCAGCACGTTGACCACCAGGTCGGCCAGCGGATCGGCGTATTGGTGAATCTCTTCCATACCCACCACGGCACCGATGAAGCGCTGGAAACCGGGGTGCTCGTAGACCTGACGGATGATGGTATTGCCGTCGATGCGATCACCTGCCACGAAACCGTTGGTACGGTCATCGAAGCGATTGAGCGGGTGGCTGGCCGGCAGCTCGGGGTCGCCGGCACTGTTGTAGGGATTGGTCTCGGTCTGGTTGTAGTGAGCTTCCGGCGAGAGACGCTCGGTCTCACGCTCCAGGCGCGCCAGCGCCTCCTCGGGAACGAAGTTCTTGAGTACCACGCAGCCATCCTCGTCGAGCTGACGGCGGCAGCTGTCGATGAGTTCTTGGCCGGCCGGGCTGTCCAGGCTATCGATGGGATAGCGGGCCAGGTCGATCAGGCCTTGCAGGGATGCGTTGCTGGCGTGGTCCGAGGTGTCCGTAGACATGCGTTGCTCCGTTGTCGAGTACATGCTGGACAGCATAGTGGCGCCTCATTCATAATAAAAATGAATGATTGAGATACAACCAATTTCAAGAGCTCATTGTTCATGGATACCGTGCTACTCCGCACCTTCGTCACCGTGGCCGAGTGCCAGGGCTTCAGCGCCGCCGGCAAGGTACTGCATCGCACCCAGTCGGCGGTGAGCCTGCAGATCAAGCGTCTCGAGGACCAGATGGGCCAGGCGTTGCTGGAACGCACCAGCCGCAGTGTGTTGCTCACTGCGCCGGGCGAACGGCTGCTGCCCTATGCCCGCCACATGCTCAAGCTCGAGGACGAGGCCCGCGAGGCCCTGGGCGAGACGCAGCGTGGGGAGCTGATCCGCTTCGCGACCTCCGAGGAGCAGGCCGCTGCCTACCTGCCCGCCCTGCTGCCCCGCTACGCCGAGCGCTTTCCCGAGACACGTCTGGAAATCAACTGCGACATGAGCGCCAGCCTCGTCAAGCGCTTCCAGGAGGGGCTGCTGGACGTGGTGCTGTCGATCCGCCATCTGCCGACCCAGTCGGGCCACCTGCTCGGCTGGGAGCCGATGGTGTGGGTGGTGGCCGAGGATGTCTCACCGGCCAGCTGGGAAACGCTGCCCCTGGCACTCAACCCCGAAGGGTGCATCTTTCGCGCCCACGCCCTCTCGGCCCTGGGGCGCGAGGAGCGCCGCTGGGATGTTCACTATTCCAGCCAGTCGCCTACCGGCATCAACCTGCCGGTCCAGGCAGGGCTGGCCATGACGGTCAAGACCCCACGCAGTGTGCCCGAGGGCTGTCGCATCGTCAGCGAGGCGGAGGGTCTGCCGCCGCTGGGCCAGGTGGAGATCGAGCTGCATCGCCGCCCGGGTCACACCAGCGAGGCGCTGGAAGCCTTCTGCGAGGAGCTCGAGCACCTGGTGATCGACCACGATGACGTGGCCGCTCCAGACCCGGGAGAGGTGGCTACCTGAGCTGGAGGAGGAGACAGCACGGACCCGCGCCGAGGATGACGCGGGCCCGCTTGTACCGGGTTCCTGCAGGTGTTCCTTGCGTTGGCAAGGCGAGGAAACGCGCCGGGATCAGTCGCGCTGGTAGGTACCCACCAGGCGGTTCATGCCGAGCAGGTGGGGCTCGACCTGCTTGAGCAGCTCGGGCAGCGAAAGGCCTTCCGGCAAGTCGGTGGCCTTGTCCAGCGCCAGCACCCAGAAATAGTAGTGGTGGACCCCATGGGCATCCGGCGGCATGGGGCCGCCATAGCCGGTCTTGCCGAAGTCGTTCAGTCCGGCGGTTCCCTCAGCGCTGTTCTCCTCGAGCGAGGTGGTGGAGGCCGGCAGGTTGTAGAGCACCCAGTGCACGAAGCCGTAGGTACCGTTCTGTACCAGGGGGGCGTCCGGGTCGTGACAGATCACCGCAAAGCCCTTGGTGCCCTCCGGCGCATCCTGCCAGGAAAGGGCCGGCGAGACGTCGTCTCCCTCCCCCGTGTAGTGCCTCGGAATGGCGGTTCCCGCCGCGAAGGCCGGGCTGTGCAACTGCAGTGTCGAGAGTGCAAAGGCCATGGTGATCAACCTCCCTGGCTATCCAAGATATCGAAGATAGGAATGTGGCGGAATGACGGTCAAGCAGCGCTGCCTTAGCGTCGGAGAAAGCCTGTCGCCTGTCAACGCCGCCTATCCATGGCATGATGGCCGCAAGCCATGAGTTCAACCCGGGAGACCGCCATGCCTCGCCTGCTGATCGTCGCCCATGCCCCCTCGCCCAATACCCTCCGGCTGCGCGAGGCCGCCGAACGCGGCGCCCATCACCCCGACATCGAGGGCGTCGAGGTCACCGTCAGGGCGCCGCTGGAGGCCGGTCCCGAGGATGTACTGGGCTGCGATGCCATCCTGCTCGGCACCACCGAGAACCTGGGCTACATGAGCGGCGCCCTGAAGGACTTCTTCGACCGCAGCTACTACCCGGTGCTGGAGGAGACGCAGGGGCTGCCCTGCGCGCTCTATGTTCGCGCCGGTCGCGATGGTACCGGCACCCGTCGGGCCGTGGAGAGTATCGTCAGCGGCCTGCGCTGGAAATGGGTACAGGCGCCGCTGATTCTGCACGGTGAATGGCAGGAGGATTTCGTCGACCAGGCGGAGGAACTGGGCATGGCGATGGCCGCGGGGCTCGAGGCCGGGATACTGTAGCGGCCCCCCGAGGGGCGCCGCCGCTGATGTTGCTTTAGTGCGGGCGAGCCCCCTACTTCAGCCGCTCGAACACCGTGGCCACGCCCTGCCCCATGCCGATGCACATCGTGGCCAGGCCCAGGGTGGTATCACGTTCCTGCATCACATTGAGCAGAGTGGTACTGATGCGCGCCCCGGAGCAGCCCAGCGGATGGCCCAGAGCGATGGCACCGCCGTGCAGGTTGACCTTGTCGTCCATGACGTCATGCAGGCCCAGGTCCTTGAGCACCGGCAGCGCCTGGGCGGCAAAGGCCTCGTTGAGCTCCACGGTCTGGATATCTTCGATGGTCAGGCCGGCACTCTTGAGCGCCTTCTTCGAGGCCGGGACCGGACCATAGCCCATGATGGAGGCATCGCAGCCGGCCACGCCGGTGGAGAGCACCCGAGCGATGGGCTCGAGCCCCAGGGCCTGGGCACGCTCGTAGCTCATCACTGCCATGCCGGCCGCGCCCACCGAGAGTGCCGAGGAGGTGCCGGCGGTGACAGTGCCACTGCGGGGGTCGAAGGCCGGCTTTAGCTCGGCCATCTTCTCCAGGCTGGCGTCGTCACGAATCACCTCGTCGCGGTTGACCTGCACCCGGAAGCCGTGAGCGTCATGGCCTTCGACACCGATGATCTCGCGGTCGAAGCCGCCGTTCTCCATCGCTGCCTGAGCGCGCTGGTGGGAGCGAACGCCGAAGGCGTCCTGATCCTCGCGGGAGATGCCATGCATCTTGCCCAGCAGCTCAGCCGTCAGCCCCATCATCATGGCCGCCTTGGCCACGTGCTTGCTGGCCGCCGGATTGACGTCGACGCCGTGGGTCATGCCCACATGCTCCATGTGCTCCACACCGCCGATGAGGTAGAACTCGCCCATGCCCGACCGGATGTTGGCGGCGGCGATGTGCAGCGCGCTCATCGAGGAGCCGCACAGGCGGTTGACCGTCTGCGCCGGCACGCTGTTGGGTATCCCGGTGAGGATCGCCGCATTGCGGGCGATGTTCATGCCCTGCTCAAGGGTCTGGTTGACGCAGCCCCAGATCACGTCGTCGACCTCGGCCGGGTCGAGTCCCGGGTTGCGGTCAAACAGGGCCTGCATGACCGCGGCGGAGAGGTTCTCTGCGCGCACGTGGCGGAAGGCACCCTGCTTCGCCTTGGCCATGGCGGAACGGGCACAGTCGACCACCACCACGTCTCTCGGATTCAAGCTCATCGATAACTCCTTTAATACTGTCCGGAACGCCCTGAACGTTGCGTGGCGGGATTAGCGCTGGGCCTTGCTGGCATAGAACGTCTCGCCGGAGGCGGCCATCTGACGCAGCTTCTCGGTGGGCGCGTAGAGCGGGCCGAGCTCCTCGGCCAGGCGCTCTGCCTGGCTGACGAAGGCATCGACGCCCACGGCATCGATGTAACGCAGTGCGCCGCCACGGAAGGGCGGGAAGCCGATGCCGTAGATCAGCGCCATGTCGGCTTCGGCCGGGCTGCCGACGATGCCGTCCTCGAGACAGCGCACGGTCTCCAGGCACAGCGGCACCATCATGCGGGCGATGATTTCCTCGTCGGAAAACTCTCGGCTCTCACTGGCCACGCCCTTGATCAGCTCGATGGCCGCCGTATCGCGCACCTTCTGCGCCTTGCCCTTGCGGTCCTCCTCGTAGGCGTAGAAGCCCCTGGCGTTCTTCTGGCCCAGGCGGTCGTTCTCGACCATCACCTGGATGGCACTCTTGCCCTGAACACCGCCCCGGTCGCCCGCCATGCCGGCCATCCGCTCGGGGAAGCCCTCGGCCATCACCTCGCCGGCATGTACGGCGGTGTCCATACCCACCACATCGAGCAGGTAAGCGGGCCCCATCGGCCAACCGAACGTCTCCATCACCTTGTCGATATGCTGAAAATCGGCGCCCTGCTCCACCAGCTGGCTGAAGCCGCCGAAATAGGGGAAGAGCACGCGGTTGACCAGAAAGCCCGGGCAGTCGTTGACCACGATGGGCGTCTTGCCCATGGCGCGGGCGTAGGCCACGGTCGCCGCTACGGCGGCGTCGCCGGTCTTCTCGCCACGGATCACCTCCACCAGCGGCATGCGATGCACCGGATTGAAGAAGTGCATGCCGCAGAAGTTCTCCGGACGCTTGAGGTTCTCGGCCAGGCGGGTGATGGAGATGGTCGAGGTGTTGGAGGTCAGTATGGCCTCCTCTCCCACCTGGCCTTCCACCTCGGTGAGCACCGCATCCTTGACCTTGGGGTTCTCGACCACGGCCTCGACCACCAGGTCAACGTGGCCGAAGTCGCCATAGGAAAGCGTCGGACGAATGTTCGAGAGCTTCTCGGCCATCTGGCCGGTAGATAGCTTGCCCCGCTCCACCTGCTTGGCGAACAGCTTGCGGGCCTCCTTGAGACCAAGCTCGATAGCCTCCTCCTTGATGTCTTTCATCAGGATGGGCGTGCCCTTGGAAGCGCTCTGGTAGGCGATGCCGCCGCCCATGATGCCGGCACCGAGCACCGCCGCCCGTGCGACGGGATGCGACTGCTTCTCGTACTGGCTGCCCTTTTTCTTGACCACCTGATCACTCATGAACAGACCGACCAGGTTGAAGGCCACGTCGGAAAGCGCCAGCTTGGCGAAGGCCTTGGCCTCAATGGCCTGGGCACGGGCACGCGACTCGCCGGCGCCCTTCTGGATCACCTTGATGGCCTCGACCGGTGCCGGGTAGTGGGGGCCTGCCTTGCCCGCCACATACCCTTTGGCGGTCTCGAAGGCCATCATCTGCTCGATGGGACCGAGCATGAGCGGCGCGCTCTTCTCGGCGCGACGGGCCTGGTAGTCGAGCTCGCCGGCATTGGCGCGAGCCAGGATGTCGAGTGCCGCAGCCTGGAGCTGATCCCCCGGCACCACGGCGTCCACCGCGCCCATCTCGATAGCGGCATCGGCGCGGTTCTCGGTGCCACCGGCGATCCACTCCACGGCGTTGTCGGCGCCGATCAGGCGCGGAAGGCGCACACAGCCTCCCCATCCCGGCACGATGCCAAGCTTGGTCTCGGGCAGGCCGATCTTCGCGGACTCGGCCATGACGCGAAAGTCCGTGGTCAGGGTGATCTCGCAGCCACCGCCCAGGGCCAGGCCATTGATGGCGCTGACGGTGGGGAAGGGCAGATCCTCGATGGCATTGAAGATGGCGTGCACCCGCTGGAGCATGGCCTCGATCTGCTCGGCGCCCTGCTCGAACATGCCATGGAACTCGGTGATGTCGGCACCCACGATGAAGGCCTCCTTGGCACTGGCGATCACCAGCCCCTCGAGGCCACGCTCGGCGCGAATGGCCTCGACGGCCTCGCCCAGTTCCTCGACCACGGCGCTGGAGAGCTTGTTGATGGACTCGTCCTTGAGGTCGAAGGTGAGCGTGGCGATGGCATCGCTTCCATCCTTGCGACCCCGCACCACCGTGATGGCATTGCCTTGATAGATCATCCAGAACCTCCATGCAGAAATTCATACGGCCGTTTGATTTTCGACAGCTTGGTGCAGCCGAGCGCGAACGTCAAGCCCTTGCCGACAGCATGGCACGTCAACGGCGACTCACCCCACGGGTAAGAGGCTGTTAGGATCAATAGATGAACCGAGAACCGTCGATGGACACATCCCAGCCCCCTTCGTCCCCGGCCTCAGACAAGCCGTCGCCTCGCCTCGAGGCCTGGCAGACCCGTCTCGAACGCCTGGTGGAACGAGCCCGCCCCTGGAGCTGGCTGTGGCCGCCGATGGCCCTGGCTGCCGGCCTGGGTAGCTTCTTCCTGGTGGAGCGACAGCAATGGCTGGGAGGAATGCTGGCCCTGGGCATGCTGCTGGCCTGGATACTGCTGCTCTCCGAGAGCCTGGTAGGCCGACTGCTGATCCGTCGGGGCTACCCGGCCCTGCCGCGTGGCGTGACCACCTTCATCGCGCAGATGATCCACCAGGAGTCGCTGTTCTTCACCCTGCCCTTCCTGCTCGCCACCACGGTGTGGCACAGCGGCCAGGCGCTCTTCACCCTGCTGATCCTGGCCATGGCGATACTGTCGATCCTCGACCCGCTCTACTATCGGCTGGCCGGGCAACTCCGCTGGCTCTACTTTGCCTTCCATGCTCAGTGCGTGTTCCTGGTCGTTCTGGTCACCCTGCCGACCCTGCTGCATCTGACCACCGGTCAGAGCCTGCTGCTGGCCATCGTCGCCATGGTAGTGTTCAGCCTGCCGAGCCTGATGCATCTACTGCGCCCCATGACCGCACCACGCTGGCTGGCAATGCTGGCGCTGCTACCGTTGCTGGCCGGCGTCGCCTGGATGGGGCGAGCCTGGGTGCCCCCCGCCAGTCTCTGGATCTCGGGCAGCGCTCTTTCACCGGGCTTCGACAGCGAGGCCAGGCGTCCCCTGGGCAGCACCCCATTGACTCCGGTGGCCCTGGCCGGCGAGGGGGTCTATGCGTTCACGGCCATCCATGCGCCCCGCGGCCTGCGCGAGGAGGTGGTGCATGTATGGCGACAGGATGGCGAAGTGATCGATCGCATCCCGCTGGAAATCCAGGGGGGACGAGAGGCCGGCTATCGGGCCTGGAGTCACAAGCGGAATTTCCCCGACGATCCCGGCGGCGCGTGGCGCATCGATGTCATGACCCACAGCGGACAGCGGATCGGGATGTTGCGCTTCACGGTGAGTGACGACACTCAGGCGGCCACCCTGGCCGACGGCAGGATCGAACGGCCCGCGGGCATTCCCGGCCTGGAGATTCGGAAGCTGCTGCCCCGGCCCGGAACGGTCACCGAGGAGACACCTGTGGTGGAGGACCAGGGGGCATTGCCGGGCCCCACTGCGCCAGGCTCAATGGCGGCTCCGCGCCGTGAGACGAAGGCGGGCCAGACCGCCGGCGAAGACGAGAAAGACGAGAAAGACGAGAAAGACGAGAAAGACGAGAAAGACGAGAAAGACGAGACGCAGGATGAGGCCAGCACGGACGAGAGCGGGCAATGATAAGCCTGCTTGCATTCCACGCTGACGATTCCGACAATCGCGTCAGGTTTCTCCTGGACGCACCCACCTATGCACCAGAACATCGGCTTCCAGCTATCGCGCGTGCCGCGCCTGTGGCGCGCCGTCATCGACCGGCGACTGTCACCGCTGGGCCTGACCCAGACCCGCTGGATCACCCTTTACCACCTCTGGCGGCTCGGGGATGGCCAGCCCCAGTGCGACCTTGCCCGAGCCATCGGCGTCGAAGCGCCCTCCCTGGTCCGCACCCTGGACCAGCTTGCCGAGCAGGGTCTCGTCGAGCGGCGCGGCTGCGAGCAGGACCGACGCACCAAACGGATCTACCTGACCCCCGAGGCCACGCCACTGCTGGAGAAGATCGATACGGTGGTTAGCCAGGCACGCAGTGAGATGCTGGCCGGCCTCGATGACACCGAGGTCGCCCAGCTGGCAAGTTTGCTGTCACGCATCGAGGAGAATGGCCTGGCGATCCAGGCCCGCGAAGACACCGAGTCACTGCCCTCAGACGCGCGGGCCCTCCAGAGGTAGCGGCTCGTCGGAGGCGTCGGGGCGCCCGGCCAGGGCATCGCGCAGGGCCTTGAAGTCCTCCAGGTAGCTCGAGAAGCGCTCTTCATCCTGTGACTCCCACCACCAGAGGCCGAGGGACGCTCGGCTCGACTCCAGCACCAGGGCATCCAGCGGCAGGCGCGTCAGCAATGCCTCGAGCGGTGCCTCGGCCGCTGCCGGCAGCGGCCGCAGCGGCTCGAAGCGCCAGTACCAGCCATGCCGGAAGGGCTTTAGCGCCGGCCCGGCCTCAGCGTCTCGTACCAGCGTGAAGTCGGGCCCGGGCTGCTGTGGCGGGTAGAGCCAGCAGTAGTGAGGCATGACACCCTTGGCTTCATGAAACGGTGGCTTGTCCAGCTTGACGGTGACACCCGCCTGTCGCATGGCCGTGCGCATCCGCGCCACCCGCTTCTGGCGCGGGCTGGGCTTGATCCAGAGTACCGGTGAAACCACCAGCATCACGGCGATGAGAATGATCAACCAGGCCATGCTGTCCTCCCTGTGAATCTTGATGCAAGTCGTTGTCTTGTCACGCAAGGCGTCCTAGAGTGGAAGCATCCCAAACACGCTGGACGCTGTACGGAGAGTCACACCATGAGCAATGAATATCGTCATGTCCTGGTCGCCGTCGACCTGACAAAGGACTCCTACAAGGTGCTGGAGCGGGCGATGCAGATCGCCGACCGCAACAAGGCCAAGCTGTCGATCATGCACACCCTCGAGCCACTGGGTTTTGCCTACGGCGGCGATATCCCCATGGACCTTACCAGCATTCAGGATCAGCTCGACGAGCACGCCAAGCAACGCCTGGCGGAGATCGCCGACACCCATGTTCCCCGTGAGAACCAGCACGTGGTGGTGGGCATGCCTGACACCGAGATCCATCGCTTCGCCGATGAGCAAGGCGTCGACCTTATCGTGGTCGGCTCCCATGGTCGCCACGGTTTTGCCCTGCTGCTCGGCTCCACCTCCACCGGCGTGCTGCATGGTGCCCAGTGCGATGTGCTGGCCGTGCGGGTAGGTGGAAAGGGCGAGAAGAGCGAAGAGTAGGCGCCCTCGACCCGACGCATCGCAAGGGCGCCTCACGCGGCGCCCTTGCTGCTTCAGGGCTGACACCAGCTCATCACCCTCCGGTCACTCACCGGCCGCCATCGCCTCCAGCTCCATCCAGCGCTCCATGGCAGCTTCCAGCTCGGCCTGGGTGTCGTTGAGCGACTGCAGGGTCGTCGAGACGGTCTCGGCATCCTGCTGATAGAAAGCTGGATCGCCCACCGCTTTCTCGAAACCGGCGATCGCTGCCTCGAGGCGCTCGATCTCGGCCGGCAGGCCATCAAGCTCTCGCTGCAACTTGTACGAGAGCTTGACGGGCCGGTTGGTCGGGGCAGACGCGGCGACCGCCTTGGCAGGTGTCGAGGTCTCGCCTGTCGCCGGGGCCACGGGCTCGGCATGTTGACGCGCCGCCCCCTCCCAGGGGGCCGGCGGCAGCCGCCCCCCCTGACGTACCCAGTCACTGTAGCCCCCCACGTACTCGCGTACTCTGCCCTGCCCCTCGAAGGCCAGCACGCTGGTCACCACATTGTCCATGAAGGCGCGGTCGTGGGAGACCAGCAGCAGGGTGCCGTCAAAGTTGAGAAGCAGCTCCTCGAGCAGCTCCAGGGTCTCGACGTCGAGGTCGTTGGTCGGCTCGTCCAGCACCAGCACATTGGCCGGCTGGGTGAACAGCTTGGCGAGCAGCAGGCGATTGGACTCGCCACCGGACAGCGCCTTCACCGGCTGGCGAACCCGCTCGGGAGTGAACAGGAAATCCTGCAGGTAGCTCATCACGTGGCGGTCGCGGCCGCCCACGGCGATGCGATCGCTGCCCTGGGCCACGTTGTCGTAGACGCTCTTCTCCGGCTCCAGCCCGGCGCGCAGCTGGTCGAAGTAGGCGACCTGCAGCTTGGTCCCGAACTGCACCTTGCCTTGGGTCGGCTCGAGCTCGCCGAGCAGGATCTTGAGCAGCGTCGTCTTGCCGGCACCATTGCGGCCAATGAAGCCGATGCGGTCACCCCGCTGGATCTCCAGGCTGAGGTCGTCGATCACCACCTCATCGCCGAAGCGCTGGGTGACATGCTCGAGGCTGACCACCCGCTTGCCGCTACGCCCGCCGCTGTCGACGGCAAGCGAGGCCTTGCCCTGGCGTTCCCGACGTTCGCTGCGCTCCCGGCGCAGCTGCTCCAGCGCCCTCACCCGGCCCTCGTTGCGGGTACGCCGGGCCTTGATGCCCTGGCGAATCCAGGCTTCCTCCTGGGCAAGCTTCTTGTCGAACTCGGCATGCTCCCGGGCCTCGACCTCCAGCTCGTGGTTCTTCTGCTCCTGGTAGGCGGCGTAATCCCCGGGGTAGCGGCCCAGGCGCCCACGGTCGAGCTCGAGGATCGCCGTGGCGAGCCGTGACAGAAAGGCTCGGTCGTGGGTGATGAAGAGCACGGCGCCATTGAAGTCCAGCAGTTGCTCCTCCAGCCAGGCGATGGTGTCCAGGTCCAGGTGGTTGGTGGGCTCGTCCAGCAGCAGCAGGTCGGGTTCGGCGACCAGCGCCCGGGCCAGTGCCACGCGGCGGCGCCAGCCACCGGAGAGGGCAACCATCTCGGCGTCGGGAGGCAGCCCCAGCCGTGTCAACACCACGTCGATACGCTGGTGGAAGGACCAGCCATCGATCGCCTCGATCCGTGTCTGCAGCTCGGCCATGCGCCGCATGTCCGGCTCATCGTCGTGGATCAGGTGGTGATACTCGGAGAGCAGTTCACCGGCCTCGGGGAGGCCCTGAGCCACCACATCGAAGATGGTCTGGCCAGTGGCATCCGGCAGCTCCTGGGCGAGCACCCCGATCTTCAATCCCGGTGCACGCCAGATGTTACCGCCATCGGCCTGGATCTCGCCGGCTACCAGCTTGAGCAGGGTCGACTTGCCGGTGCCGTTGCGCCCCACCAGGGCGAGACGCTCGCCCTTCTCCAGCACCAGGTCGGCGCCGTCGAGCAGCACATGGGTGCCGTAGGCCAGTTGCAGCTGTTCCAGACGTAGCAGGGTCACGCGCTCACCTCTTCATTCATCGAGGCCGCTAGTGTAACGCATGGTCGGTCCGACGTGGCGACAGGTACAATGCGCAGCTGATCCCTGATGGAGTTTCAACGTGGTTGCCCCGACCGATACTTTCGACGACGCCCTTCCCGAGGCCCTGCGATTGACCTCGCCCGCCCCGCTGGTGGACATCGGCGCCAACCTGACCCACAAGAGTTTCGCCAGGGACCTGCCGGCGGTGCTGGCCCGTGCCCGGGCAGCGAACGTCACCACCCTGATCCTCACCGGCACTGACCGCGAGCACGCCGAGCAGGCCGTGGCGCTGGCCCGGCGCCACCCGGAGCTCTTCGCTACCGCCGGGGTGCATCCCCACGACGCCAGCCGCTGGGATCCGATGCTGGAGCGGGCGATGCGCGACCTGCACCGCCAGCCCGAGGTGGTGGCGGTGGGCGAGTGCGGCCTCGACTTCAACCGCAACGTCTCCACGCCCGCCGAGCAGGAACGCGCCTTCGAGGCCCAGCTCGGCCTGGCGGCGGAGAGCAGCAAACCGCTGTTCCTGCACGAGCGGGACGCCGGAGGCCGCATGCGTGAGATGCTGCATGCCTGGCGAGACGATATCGGAGATGCGGTGGTGCACTGCTTCACCGCCGACCGCGAGACCCTCTACGCGTACCGGGACCTCGACCTGCATATCGGCCTGACCGGCTGGCTATGCGACGAGCGCCGCGGCCATCACCTTCGCGAATTGGTCAACGAGATCCCCCTGGACCGGCTGATGGTGGAAACCGACTGCCCTTACCTGCTGCCGCGCAATTTACCTGCCAAACTCAAGGGCAGACGCCACGAACCCGCCCTGCTGCCCTGGATCGTGCGGGAAATCGCCCACTGGCGGGGCATGGACGAAGCCACATTGGCCCGTGCCACCACCGCGACTGCGCTCGCCTTTTTCCGCCTGCCGGCAGGCGAGGCGCACCACGCCAGCGAACATGAGGAGTCCTGACATGGCCGGCCGTGAAAGCATGGACATTCCCGGTTTCATCGCCGTCGAGACCGGTGAGGACGGCGGCTTGCCGCTCGCCGTCGCCTGGACACTGCCCGATGGGCGGGTCAAGCACACCCTGATCCAGCCAGACGACGACTGGCTCGACAGCGAGATGGTCTCGCTGGGCGAGTACAGCCTGGAGGAGCTCAACAGCATGGGCGTGAGCCCGCTGGACGTGATTCGCGAACTGGAGAACGACCACTTCAACGCGACGCTCTTCACGGCGGGCGTGAGTGATGATGAGGCAGCGATCTCGCGACTCTTCGACACCTACGGGCTCGACCCCTTCGTCGAACTGGCCCCGGCAGACAGTCTCTACAATGAGCTCGACCCTGGCGACTGGGCCCGGGCACGGGGCGAGCTGTTCGGCGAGCTGGGGCTGGAGCCACTCCGCCCCGAACACGAGGTAGCGGTGATGCTCAACCTGCATCAGCGCCTCGCACCGGGCGTGGCGCCTCCCGAGGCGACACCCTTCGATGGCCGTCTACTGGACGGAGATGACGTCGACGATTGAGCGGAGCTAACTCGTGGTGCTCCCAACCTGATCCGGGGTCGCCTCGACCGAACGCGGCCCGGACGGTGCGAGCCAGTGGCGACCGGTCGTCACGGCCCTGTCGAGACAGCCCCCCTGCTGATAGAAGACCGCGAGGGCTTGCCGAAAGGCCTCGGCGCGAGCCGGAAGCCCCTCGCGCAGGTAGCGCTCGGCGCGCGCCGCGACCCGTGCCTGGAACCCTTCGCGGTCGACCTCTACCTCGCCCAGGTTATCGACGCTGACCTGGAAGGGCCGGCCACAGGCTTGCGAGAAGAGCAGCTCCAGCGCCTGGGGTGCCACTTCAACCGCTTCGAAGTCGCGCTGCTGGCTGGCATCACGGCCGTCGGGGAGATACCAGTAGCCGTAGTCCTCGAGCTCTCGCCTTCGCGCCCCGGCAATGCACCAGTGGCTGACCTCGTGCAAGGCACTGGCAAAGAAGCCGCGGGCGAAGACCACCCGGTGCCATGAGCAGGTGTCGTCGGCCGGCAGGTAGAGCGGCTCGTCGCCGCCACGCACCAGGCGGGTCCGGTAGCTGGACAGAAAGAGGCCGTCGAACAGGGCCATCACATCCTCGAGTCGGTGGCTCATGCTGGCTCCAGGAAGGCATAGGGGGAACCATTATAGGGGCAGGGCTGGACACAGCGAAAATCGCTATCCCCTGATAGAATGATCGACCCGGCGCGCTCGTCCCGCCCTCCGACGATGACGCTTCACCTCGACGCCTGGAGCTGCTGCCTTGGTCTCGTTCGCCTCTCGCCTGCTGGCCACCGGCCGCCAGGAAACGCGCCCCCTGATGCGCCTGGCGCTCCCCATCTGCGGGGCCCAACTGGCCCAGGCGGGCATGAGCGTCGTCGACGTGATGATGACCGGACGACTCAGCGCCACCGACCTGGCAGCGGTCTCGGTCGGTTCCAGCCTGTGGATGCCACTGATGCTCTTCATGACCGGCACCCTGATGGGGCTGACCCCGATCGTTGCCCAGCTGCTCGGCGGTCGACGCATGGCGGGAATTCGCCCCAGTGTCCACCAGGCGCTGTGGATCGCCCTCGCCCTGGGTCTGGCAGCTGCGGTACTGCTCTGGGGCGCGGTGATGCCGATCTTTCACCTGATGGCCGTACCGGGGGAGGTCGCCGGAGGCGCTGCTGCCTACCTGGCCGCCGTGGCCTTCGGCATGCCCGGGGTGGCCCTCTTCCAGGCGCTGCGCGCCTTCTCGGACGGCATGAACCATACCCGGCCCTCACTGTGGATCAGCCTCGTCGGACTCGGGGTGAACATTCCCTGCAACTTCGTGCTGATCTACGGCGGGGAAGGACTGACGGGACTGTTCGGCGACTGGCTGCCCGACAGCGTGCAGGACCTGCCGGCCCTCGGCGCCCTGGGATGCGGCATTGCCACCGCGCTTTCCATGTGGGTGATGTGTCTGGCGATGATCGCCTACACCCGGCTCTCCCGCGCCTATGGAGACATCGCGCTCTGGCATTCGCCGACGCTGCCGCGCTGGCCACTGATCGGCGAACTGCTGCACGTGGGCGTGCCCATCGGCGTGGCGATCTTCGTGGAGGTGACGCTGTTTACCCTGATCGCCCTGTTCATCGCCAGCCTCGGCGAGATCACCGTAGCTGCCCACCAGGTAGCACTCAACTACACCTCGATCCTCTTCATGCTGCCGCTCTCGCTGGGCATGGCGCTAACCGTGCGGGTGGGCAATATCCTGGGCCAGGGACGCGCCGATGCCGCCCGCCTTGTTGCCTGGTACGGTATTCTTGTGGCGCTGGCCGTGGCGGGGCTCAACAGTCTGCTGCTATGGCTTACCGCGGAGCCTGTGATCCGGCTGTATACTCATGACAGCGAGGTACAGCGCCTGACACTGACGCTGGTCGGCCTGGCGATGCTCTACCAGGTATCAGACGCCCTGCAGGTCAACCTGGCCGGCGCACTGCGGGGCTACAAGGACACTCGAATCATCATGCTGATCACCCTGCTGGCCTACTGGCTGGTCGGGCTCGGAGGAGGTCACTGGCTGGGCGCGCATGGCCTGTTCGAGTGGATCGGACCGCTGGGGGTGCATGGCTACTGGATCGGTCTAATTGCCGGCTTGACGACCGCGGCCGGGCTGCTGGGAGAGCGCCTCAGGCGCATCAGCAAGGCAAGGACCCATGGACAGATCAACATTCCTGTTGAATAACGTCGACCATGCATCCCGCAGGCTCTGGAGGAGACTGGCGATGCTGGGACTGGGGCTGCTGCTGGCAGGCTGCGGCGAGGGCGACAGCGAGATCCTGTTGCGCGACTACCAGGAGCGTCTCGCGGACACGCTCTCGCTCGAGGCGCCGTCGCGATCGCCGCCCGACAACATTGCGGCGTTTCCCGAACCGGACCAGCGGCTGTTCGAGATTGCCGAGACCCGCGAGGGCATGCTCGACATCTATGCCCTGCGCGAGTGCCATATCGCCAACCTCGTCGCGGGACGCAACAACCAGCTCGGCAAGGTGGCGGCCCCCAGCCAGCGCTGGCTCTACGAGCTCGAGCTATGGCGGAAGCTGAGCGCCTGCTGGAACGGCAACGTGCCGGACACCCTCTCGGAAGACAGCCGTGAACGCCTGGCCCGACTCACCACCATCAAGACCGATCAGCTGCCACGGGTCAGCTGGAATGCCCTGTTCGCCTCCGAGGAGTGGGCAAAGAACTTCTCCCGGGCCAGCTCTCCCCTCTCCCCAGCTGCCCTCGCTGAAGTCGAGACTCGCAGTGCTGCTCTCGACTATCTGCGCGAAGCGGCACTCCATCAGTTCGACCGCGACTGGCAGCCCGACTCCGCCACCCTCGAGGGCCATCTCAAGACACTGCAGGAGCGACCCTTTTCCGCCGAGCTGCTGCGTACCCTGCTGCTGGCCGAACAGCGCCTGAGCGAGGCCTCGACGCTGATCACGCAGGTCCTGGAGGACGAAGACACCAATGGCTGTCGCGGGGCCGTCGATGACCTGGCCAACTCCGCCGAGGCGACCCGTCTGGCCGCCTGGCTTGACGACCTCGATCATGCCGCGCGTCACTGGCTCGCGGCCATCGACGCTCTCCTCGAGGTGCATGTGACACCGCCGCCGGCGGTCACTGACTATCGACGCGACTGGCTGTCGCTGACACACCCCGACGCTCCCCTGCCGGCCCTGACGGCGGCCCGCGAGCGTCATGCTGCATTGCGGCAGCGTATTGTCCGCCACTGCCAATAATCCGCCGGGACTTAACCTCGGCAATCACTCTGTGCTATTGATGAGACGACAGTGACGCAGTGCGCTGCTTACCAGGCTGAAGCCGTGACCACGCAGCACTTGGAGGGACATCATGGGAATCCCGCAGTCACCCCGTAGCGCCCGAGTCATCGACCTCGAGGCCATGCGCCAACGTCAACTGGCCCGGCGCCGGTTGGTTCGCCTTTCACCCGAGCTGGACAACCTGGAGATGGTCTACCGGCTTGCCTCCGACGACGACACCCTGTACGGAATGCCCCTGCTCGCCTGGGGTCTTCAGGAAGATGGTGAAGTGGTTGGTCTGGTCCCCTGGATGGAAGCCCTCACGCCCTGCCATCGCCTGGATGATGCCGAGCACGGGCATTTCATCGGCTATCGCGACCCCGAAACCGAAGAACTCTTCGAACAGGCCCCTGAGCACAAGGTACTGGAGCTAGAGCACGCCGCTGCCTACTTCGACTACGAGGAGACCGACGAGACCACCCTGATCCAGCAGCTGCCCGAGACCCAGGGGACCCATGCCCTGTGCATGGACGAGAGCCATGCGCCCTGGCAGCTAAAGCAGGTGTTCGGCTGGCGCCTCTACAGCGATGGCACCGTGGAGGCCCTACTCGCCGACGAGCGACTCATCGAGGCCACGCCGATCCTTCCCGGGGATCCCTGCCTCTATCCCGGCCACAGCCGCCACCGCGTGGTCTACTTCTTCCAGAGACAGATCGCCAACCGCATCCGCCACGAGGACCCCACCACCCTCGAAGCGCTAGCGCTGATGGTCATGCCCGGCAACGGCGTTGACGCCCCGAGCGACTGACAGACTGGCCGCGACTCAGCCGAGACAGATAAAGTAGAGATAGCAGCCGTCGGTTTCCTGCTGGTATAGAAGTTCGTGCCCGAGAAAGCTGCAGAACTTGGGGATGTCGCGGGTCGTGGCCGGGTCGCTGGCGATCACCTTGAGCACCTCACCCGAGCTCATGTCACGCACCTTGTTGTGCATCAGCATGATCGGTTCAGGGCAGTAGAGCCCTGTCGTGTCGAGTTGCGCATCACAGGCAGGCAGGGAATCCGTGGAATCAACCATCGATGACCTCGTTGCAGGACAGGAAAAGCAAGGGAGTAACGGATGATCAAGATCATTATCGAACGTCGTATCATGCCCGGCCTGGAAGAGGAATACGAGGAGGCCGCCCGAGAGGCCATGCGTCATTCTCTGGGCGCAAGTGGCTTCGTCGGCGGCGAGAGCCTCGTCGAGCTGGGCCACAGCGACCGACGACTGATGATCACCAAGTGGCGCGACATGCGCGCCTGGAAGGAGTGGTACCAGAGCGAGACACGTGCCCGGGTCATGCAGAGCCTGCTGCCCCTCCTAACGGAGGAGGAACGCATCCGCATCTACGAACCGACCACCCACTGACGGCTCCACGATACGGATCAATCCAGCCGGACGTGCACCGTCACTTCCTCGCGATCATGATAGAGGTGGCGGCAGGCCACCGAGGCCCGAACGCCGGCCTCGGTCAGGGCCGCCTCCAGACCCGACAGGCAGCGGTCAACTTCCTGCCAGCGCCGCTTCATGGGAAGCTTCAGGTTGAAGACCGCCTCCCGGCACCAGCGCTGGACCAGCCAGCGCTGGACCATCGCGACCACGCGTGTCGGCTTGTCGACAATATCGCATACCAGCCAATCGAGTCGACCGGGAGGCTCCCAGACGAAACCATCATCACGCAGGTGTTCCACCAGCCCCGTCGCCATCAACCCCTTGTCCATGGGGCCATTGTCGATGGCATAGACATGCATGCCACGCTGAACAAGCTGCCAGGACCAGCCACCGGGCGCAGCGCCCAGATCAGCCGCCTGCATGCCCTCTCCCAGCCGCTCATCCCACTCTTGCCGCGGTATGAACTCGTGCCAGGCTTCCTCCAGCTTGAGAGTGGAGCGACTCGGTGCACGGTGAGGAAAGCGCAGCCGGCGAATCCCCCCCGGGAGTTCGCTGCGGTTACCGGGAAAGCTCATGCCCAACTGCACCCGGTCCCCGTCACTCCAGAGCAGGTGGAGCCGACGCCCACCGGCCTTGCGCCGCAGAGCCCCCCGCTTCTTGAGCAATGATTCCAGCGGCCGCTTGAGCGCCTTGATCAGGCCGGCGAGGGACTTGGCCTCGTTGGTATCCGGTGTCTCCTGCCAGACCGTTTCAAAGCTCCAGCCACTCGACACGACCTGGTCGATGATGGGCGTCAGACGATCTTCGCGCGACAGCGACAGCGGCGGCAACGCGAGCAGGCTCTGGCGGGCAAAGACTAGCCCGGCCAACGGCAAGGCCCGGTGCAGTCCGTTGGCTGACGCATCTCCTGCCGTGATGAAGCGGATGAATCCGCTATCCAGGCCGACGTCGGTCTCTCCCTGCCAGCCAAGCGCCATGGCCTTGTCCGTAACTTCTGCCGCCAGGTCCGGCTCGAACCCCGGGCGACAATAGAGCAGCAACTCGCCGGCTAGGGTCATGAGCTGGCTTCCTCGGTACCCTCGGGCGCAGCGTACTGCGTCAGGTTCTCGATATCCTGCAACTGGACATTGAGTGCATTGGTGGAAATGGTCACCTCCCAGAGCGAATAGATGAGCGATATGGAGAGGGTCACCAGACTCACGCCGAAGAGCAGCATGCCCAGTAGCTCAAGCGACAGGAAGAGCGCGAACATCGACAGCGTGCAGAGCAGGAAACTCAGTACGCCCGCCACCTGCATGCGCTTGGTCAGGGAGATACGCCGGCGCAGCAACACGATCTGGCGAGCAGTACCGGACTGATGACGGTCGCGCTCCTCGTCTGCCAGCTTGCGGATCAGCTGGGCTAGCACCAGAAAACGGTTGGTATAGGCCAGCAGCAGCAGCGAGATGGCAGGAAACAACAAGGCCGGGGTGGTCAAGGTCACGGCAGGCAAGCTCCGGTGATGAGCTGGCATGATACCAGTGGCCGTGCCGATCCGTCCCTTGCAGTGCCACCGATCGCCGCGCAACTCTTTATAGAGGGCGACATTATTGGACCCCGCTCATGTGACACCCGGGGGCTGGTCGAAATCCTTGCCTCTATGGTGCGCTGGACACGCACCAAAGGACATGGCATCGGCCGTCAAATGTAGGGCAGGAAACCACGATGCGTCTGACGCCGGCTCTGAGCCTCGGCCAGCTGGATCACACTTGCCCAGATCCTGCTCAGGAAGGAGGGCGTGACTGAAGGGCGGGTACTGTGTTGATCCCAGATCGTCGGGAAGGTCATCCTGGCAGTGCTCATTGAACACCTCGCATCGTTTCGATATGTTGCATTGCATTATACAGCAGCTTATAGACTAAAGTCTAACGCTTTCCCCTGGCCACCATGACAGGTGCTCCATGCCCCCGCGCTCTTTCGAACACGGGGTTTTCTCGGGTTAGGTGCCGACAGGCGCCCTGGGGCTGGGTATCTGTGCAGGCTTGGTTGCCTCCATCCTTTCGCGAACTGAAGCCGGAACGCCGCTCCCACTGGAAAGTGCCGCCCCCGTGGGAGCGCGCGGTCCGGCGTTCCGGATTTCTGCGCGAATGGCGCCGACAGGCGCCCTGGACTGACGGCCGATTGCCGGGGAAGCCTCTGGCCTTCTTTCGCGATCTGACATCGGAGCCGCCGAACTTCGCGAACTGACGCCGGGGCGCCGGACCGTCGCTCCCACAAAGGTTACCTGCCAACGGCATCCTTTCCTGCCGAACAGCATCACGCCAATAGCGGGTCCTGGAAATGAAAAAACCCCGAGCTCTAGTGAACT
>JBNJIL010000027.1:0-27151 GCA_051749325.1 Pseudomonadota bacterium
TAAACGAACGCTTGACTCTCGAGGTGGTGATGGCTATTTTCAAACACATGTTTGAAAGCGGCCTGTGCCGCCTTCCCGTGCCCGGATTCCGGTGCCATTGAGTGTGGAGAGATCGAGATGCCCGACTATCAGGCCCCCCTGCGTGATATCCGCTTTGTCATGGACGAGATGCTGGACTATCCGGCCCACTATGCCCGTCTGCCCGGTGGTGAAGAGGCCTCGCCCGACGTGGTCGGCGCCATCCTCGAGGAGGGCGCTCGCTTCGCTCGCGAGGTGCTGCTGCCGCTGAACCAGAGCGGTGACCGCGAGGGCTGCCTGCTGGAGGGCGGTGAGGTGAAGGCGCCCAAGGGCTTCAAGGCCGCCTACGCCCGTTACGTCGAGGGGGGCTGGCCGAGCCTGGCCGCCGATCCTGCCCACGGCGGCCAGGGCCTGCCGCACTCGCTGGCCATGGTGCTCAACGAGATGATCTGCGCGACCAACCTGGCCTGGGGCATGTACCCCGGGCTCTCCCACGGCGCCGCCGACGCCCTGCGCCACCACGGCACCGAGGAGCAGCAGGCCACCTACCTGACCAGGCTGGTGGAGGGCACCTGGACCGGCACGATGTGCCTCACCGAGCCCCACTGCGGCACCGACCTGGGCCTGATCAAGACCCGCGCCGTGCCCACCGATGACGGTGCCTACGACATCACCGGCACCAAGATCTTTATCTCCGCCGGCGAGCATGACCTGGCCGAGAACATCGTCCACCTGGTGCTGGCCAAGCTGCCCGATGCTCCCGAGGGCTCCAAGGGCATCTCGCTGTTCGTGGTGCCCAAGTTCCTGCCCGATGCCGACGGCAACCCGGGCGAGCGCAACGGCGTGGTCTGCGGCTCGCTGGAGCACAAGATGGGCATTCACGGCAACGCCACCTGCGTGATGAACTTCGACGCGGCGAAAGGCTTCCTGGTGGGCGCTCCCAACAAGGGGCTGGCCTGCATGTTCACCATGATGAACGCGGCGCGGATCGGCGTGGGCATCCAGGGTCTGGGCCTCACCGAGGCGAGCTTCCAGAACGCCCTGGCCTATGCCCGCGACCGCCTGCAGATGCGTGCACTGTCCGGGGCCAAGACGCCGGAGAAGGCCGCCGATCCGATCATCGTCCACCCGGACGTGCGCCGCATGCTGCTGACCCAGAAGGCCTTCGCCGAGGGTGGCCGGATGCTGGTGCTCTACACCGCGCAGATGATCGACAGCGTCGAGCACGGCCAGGACGTCGCCGAGAAGGCGCGTGCCGAGACCCTACTGGGCCTGCTGACGCCCATCGTCAAGGCATTCCTCACCGAGGTGGGCTTCGAGGCGACCAACGAGGGCGTGCAGGTCTTCGGCGGCCACGGCTTCATCCAGGAGTGGGGCATGGAACAGCTGGTGCGCGATGCCCGCATCACCCGCCTCTACGAGGGCACCACCGGCATCCAGGCCCTCGACCTGCTGGGCCGCAAGGTGCTGATGAGCGAGGGCGAGAGCCTCAAGGCCTTCACGAAAGAGATCCACAAGTTCTGCCAGGCCGAAGAGGGCAACGCCGAGCTTGCCGAATTCGTGCGCCCGCTGGCCAAGCTCAACCAGGAGTGGGGCGAGATGACCATGGCCATCGGCATGAAGGCCATGAGCGAGCGCGAGGAGGTGGGGGCCGCCAGCGTCGACTACCTGATGTACTCGGGCTACGTGACCCTGGCCTACCTCTTCGCTCGTGCGGCGAAGCAGGCGCGCGCCGCCCTGGCCGAAGGCAGCGACGAAACGGCCTTCTATCGCGCCAAGCTCGATACCGCGCGCTTCTTCTTCCAGCGCCTGCTGCCGCGCACCCGTGCCCACAAGGCGGCCATCGAGGCCGGTGCCGAGTCGCTGATGGCCATCAGCGGCGAGGACTTCGGCCTGGGCTTCGAGGTCTGATGGCATAACGGACTGTGGCGGGGGCACGCGCTTCCGAGCGTTGACTGGCGGCGGGGATCTCCTCGCCGTCTTTCGTCGTTTCCTCCAGGCGCTCCTGTTTCCTGGATCAGACCGGGTAGGCTAGAGGCGAAGGGGCACAGGTACGCCGGGGGTGGTGCCCTTCATCATCGCCCAGTTGCTGGTGCTGGCCTTCCCGGCACTTGCCATGTGGCTGCCGGATGCCATGAGTGGGCCGTCCTGGCAATAAGCGAGTCACTTGCGCATGCGGCGGGCTCCGGCTCGCCGCGTTAGTGCAGCGTCGCCAGTTGCACAACTCGAGCCTGCCTTCGGGAAGCGCTTGGGTTCGCTACCCTTCATCGAGTCCCCCGGGCCATTGAACGGCGGACAGCATAAGAGCAGGATGCAGCGTAATGCGCTTGGCGATCTGCCTTGCCGTTCTTGCGGAGTGACTGCCTCATGCGTGTCTTTGCCAACCCGGTCGGTGCCGGGTCCCTCTGGTTCGATAATCTCGCCACCGCCGAGGGAACCCCCGTTGCCTATGATCCGCAGGCCCGGGCCTTCCTGCCCATGCCGCCGTTCTGTGTGAACCGCGAGGTCATCGGCTGCAACTGGATCGCGCCCGAGCAGGGCGCCTTCTGTCGTGCCTGTGCCATGACCGCGCTGGCGCCGGATCCTTCCATCCCCGCTGCCATGCCCAACTGGGCGCAAACCGAGGCCGCCAAGCGCTGGGTGCTCGACAACCTGGGGCGCTGGCACTGGTTCCGCCCTGAGGATCCGGGCGCTCGCCCGGTGTTTCACATGCTTGCCGAGGGCCATACCCCGGTGCCCATGGGCCACGTCGGGGGCGTGGTGACGATCAGCGTGGCGGAGGCAGACACGGTCCTGCGTACCACGCGACGGGAAGCGCTGGAGGAGCCTTATCGCACCATGATCGGCCATATGCGCCACGAGATCGCGCATATGCTCTGGTGGCGTCTCAGCCTGCGCGAGGACTTTCTCGACGCCTTCCGCGGCATGTTCGGCGACGAACGGGCGGACTACCCCGGCGCGCTCCAGCAGTACTTCCATGATGGCCCACCGTCGGGCTGGCAGTCGCGCTTCCTGACCTCCTATGCGTCCGCTCACCCCCACGAGGACTGGGCGGAGACCGCCGCCCATCTGCTGCACCTGACCGATATCACCGACAGTTTCGTGGCGGCGGGCCTCTCCTCGCCGGAGCTGCCGAGCCCCGGCTGGGACCCGTACATGGAGCCCGACGCCGCGCGCCTGATCCATGTCGCGGCCAGCCTGGTGGCGGGGGTCAACCACGTCAATCGCTCCATGGGACTCTCCGACCTCTATCCCTTCGTGCTCTCGGAAGCCGCACGCCAGAAGCTTGCCTTTGTGCATGACTGGCTGCGCCGGGGCGCCCAGGGGCTGTAAATCGGCCCCGGTTCGATGGCATGCCGATCCCAGGTCGCGTGACTGGTAGTGACGCCGTGTCGGAGGCATGATGATCGCCTCGACGCCCCGAGGCGGCGAGTCACTGCCACGCGCACGAGGAGTCGCCCATGTCACGAACGACGCGCCTGCAAGACCTGATCCGGGAGTTGCGCCACCACACTGGCCCGATTGGCGGGGCCGAGCTTGCCGAGCGGCTGGGGATCACGCTGCGCACCCTCTACCAGGACGTTGCCGCGCTGCGGGCGGTGGGAGTCGAGGTGGTCAATGCGCCCGGCCAGGGCTATATGCTGCCGCCCGAGGTCGTGCTGCCGCCCGCGGCACTGGCCGAACCCGCCCCACGGGAGCCGGCCGAGCTTACCTTCTACACCAACCCGCTCTCCCGGGGCGGGATCGTCCACTGGATGCTCGAGGAACTCGGCGTGCCCTATCGCACGTTGACCCTCGAGTACGGCGCCGCCATGAAGTCGCCGGACTACCTGGCCCTCAATCCCATGGGCAAGGTGCCGGCAATCCGCCACGGGGACGTGGTGGTCACCGAGGCGGCGGCCATCTGCGCCTACCTGGCCGATGCCTTTCCTGAGGCCGGCCTGGCGCCGCCACTCGCCGCCCGGGGCGACTACTACCGCTGGCTGTTCTTCGCGGCGGGGCCTCTGGAGTCGGTCATCTCGCTCAACAATCTCGGCGTGCAGCCCACGGCCGAGCAGCAGACGCAGCTCGGCTGCGGTGACTACTGGACGGTCATCGAGACCCTGGCGGGCGCCCTCGAGGGAAGACGTCATATCGCCGGCACGGCCTTCAGCGCGGCCGATGTCTATGTTGGTTCGCACCTCGGCTGGGGCATGCACTTCGGCACCCTTCCCCGCCGGCCCGAGTTCGAGGCCTACTGGGAAGGGCTGCAGGAGCGGCCGGCCAGGCTTCGCTGCCAGGCATTCGTCGAACAGGCCCTCTTGCCGCTCGCCTGATGGCAGGACGCTGGCAGCGAGTCGCGCCACTCTGGCGCCACGCTCACCTGATCCTGACGGTGCTGGTGCTGCTGGTCTGGTCGTTATCGGGCAGGGCACTTGCCGGCGTGCTGTTCCTGCCGCTCTGGGTGCTGGCCACCCAGCTGATCGTGGCCGGCAGTCTGGAGGCCGCCCGGCTGCGGCGTCGTGCCTGGCTGGACCAGTACCTGCGCGATGACTCGCCCTGGCGCGGCTGGCTGCGGGGCGGGATGATGATGGTGTTGCGTCATCAGGTTCTGGGCGCACTGCTGGCGCTGGTGCTGCTGGTCAAGCTGCGTCTGCTGGCGCCGGTTCTCTGGCCGGTGTTGCTTGGCGGGGTGCCGGGGCTCATGGTGACGCAGCGCCTGCTGCATGGACGCCTGGCTCGCCATGTCATTGCCGAGTACCTCCCGGCGGTGACGCGGCGGCTGGTGTTGGCACCAGCCGCCGGTCTGCTTGCCCTGGTCCTGGTAGTTGCCGCATTCTGGTCGCCGCAGCCGTGGCTGGTCGGGCTTGGCTGGGAGGAGGCGATCGTGCGTCATTCCCCGAACCCCTCGGGGGGCGCCGTGCTGGGGTTCTTCGAGCGACTGGCCACCGTGGCCGAGATCACCCAGCACTGGAGCATGCAGAATGCCGTGGAGCGGTTCCGGCTCGCCACACCCGTGGCGATGCTTGGCTGGCTGCTGTTGCTGCTCATCCAGAGCACCTTCGCCTGGGCCTATGTGCGCCTGCTGATCGGCGCCGAGGTCGTGTGCCGGGGAGGGTGCCGGCCGCACCGCGAGGCCTCCTGCACCGGCCGAGAGGAGGACCCGTCATGACTCACGCCATCCGACCGTCGATCGATCGACTGGCCTTCGTGCTGCGCGCCTGGCGCAGTTGGTGGACGTCGCTCCTGGTGGTCATGGCACTGCTGCTGCTGTTCGAGCTCGGCCAGGGCTGGCTGGCGTCGCGCAGCCAGGCGCCGCTGTACCGGGTGATCGTGGCCGGCGAATCGCTGACCCTGGATGCCGAGACCCATGCCGAGTTCTCACGAGATCTCACGGCGCTCGCCATGGAGACGGAAGAGCGACTCCAGGCACGCATGCGCCCTTGGCTGGAGGTGCGGCTGGATCGCGCCTTTGCCCCCCTCGAGCAAGCGGTGCCGGACTACCTGGATTGGTATTACTCGCCCGCAGGCAGCTACACACGACTCGGCGTGGCCGTCATGGGGGATCTCGATGCCTGGCTGGATCGACAGCTGCACCAGCGGCTGGTCGAGGCGACCGGGCTGGAGGCCGCGCTGGCAGAGCTCCAGGTGGACTATCCCCGTCGCCTGGTCAGCGAACAGCAGGCCCTGGCCGACGAGATGGTGGCCACACTCCAGGCGCGCTACGCCCCGCAACAGGTGATGCCGGAACGCGCGGGTGAGCGCCGCGGCCATGAACTCGACCTGGACGGTGTACTGCAGGAGGCCCTGCGGGACGGCCTGGATACGGCACGCTGGAGTACCGCCGCGGTAGGGGGCAGCGGTGCCAGTCTGCTGGCGGGGCGTGCCCTGGCACGGCGTTTCGGCGCCTCCGCTGCCGCACAGGGCAGCCGCCTGGCTCTGCGGACCCTGGTGTCACGCCTGGGGGCGGGTGGCATTCGCTCACTGGCCGCCGGTGGCACCGCCTCGGCGGTCGCTGCCCCTGCCGGCCCGGGCGCACTGGTGGTGGGCACGGTGACCACTGCCGTGAGCCTGGCCGGCATCGCGGGAAGCGAATACGCGATGCTCAAGGTGCAGGAAGCGCTCCATCGGCCGGCGAAGCAGGCCCAGCTGACCGAGGCCATTGGCGAGACCCGAAGGGCCTTGCGGGCCTCCCTCGAGGCCTCGGCCTCCGCCGGCGCCGCTACCCTGACCGGACAGATCGAGGCTCAGGTGACCCGGGCCGAGGACGACGAAGGAATGCCCGATGCCTATCGAATCCTTGGCCGGCGCGGCGAATAGCGGCGTCAGGCACCGTGCAGCCGGCGATGCAGGTCGCGAATGCGTTCGGCGAATTCCGGCACCGGGCCCTCGACCACTGCGTCCGGCACCACCTCCTGAATCGGTAGCGGGCGTACACGGGGCGGCGCCACGCCCAGCTCCTGCAGCCAGTCCACCAGCTGCGCGGACGCGCTGGCATAGACGATACGGCCCAGTCCCGCCCAGCCATGGGCCGCCGCGCACATCGGGCAGTGCTCGCCGGAGGTGTAGACGGTGGCCCGCGCGCGTTCCTCGGGTGCCAGGTTCTCCGCGGCCCAGCGTGCCAGGAAGAACTCTGGATGCTGGGTGGCATCCCCGCCGGCCACATGGTTGTGATCCTCTACCAGCACGTCACCATCGCCGCTTACCAGCACCGAGCCGAACGGCTCGTCGCCGGCCTCCAGGGCTTCCTCCGCCAGTTCCACACAGCGCTTGAGGTGTTGCTTGTCGGTCGCGGTGATCATCGTAGGGCCTCCCAGGGTTTGGCTTGCCTTCCAGCATAGGGGCGAGGCACGGAGATTTCATCGGGCAGGCACAGGGCGGTGCGCCTGCCGCTTCCATCCCCAAGCCTATGGAGCTCGCCAGGAAAAAGGTAATGTCAGCTGAATCCCTCTCGCATAGGCTTGGTCGCCGTTGACCGTTAGTGTGGAGGCCATACGGAGTCTGACTCTCTCGAGAGTCCCTCTTTTGAGAGGAGCGCGCGATGAGCAATGGACCCTACGGGCAAATCACATGCGACTGTGGCGCCGTGACACTGCTGGTGTGTGGGGTACCCCTTGGCAGCGGTCAAGATACCGGAGACGAGCCCGTGACCTTCTGGCCGCTGGAGGCCATCCAGATCGGCGGGGGAGCCGATGAACTCGCCATCTCGCCGCATGGCCGGGGCGGTGATGCCTGGGGATGCCGGCGATGCGTCGTGCGGTTGTTGCATGCCCACGACGAGGCAGGAGTGGCAGTGCTTGCCGGTGACCTGGAGGATACCGGTGGCCTTTCGATGGCGTTGACGCTATCGCAGCGATGCTGCCTCGAGGAACTGGGCTATCGGGTCGTGGCGGGAAAGTAGCGGGACGCCTGCCATCGATTGCGGGGCTCCTGGTGCAGGATGGCGGGATTCATGCAGTCGATATGGTTGCCCGAGCGCCGGAGTCAGGAGAGGCGGCGCCACCCCTCGCGAAGGTGGCGAGTGGCGCTGTGCCAGAAGCCGGTCGGGGCGCTGTCAGGCAGTGGCGAGAGCACGACGAGGGCGCGCTGCAGGCCGACGAGGATGGCATCCAGATGACGGTGGCAGAGGGTGCTGTTCAGCCCGCCCGGGCAGTGGCCGAGCAGTACCTCGCACTGGGTAGCGGCGGCCTCCAGGGCGCGATGGGCCGCCTCATCGTCCACCGCCGCGTCGCGACAGGCCCTGAGGTCGCGACAGAGCATCCGCAGCATCCTGCCGTCGAGCCAGCAGGGCAGGCCGTCGCTCGCCTTGCCGGCCATGGAGTGCTTGATGGCCTGGAAGGAGACTTGCAGGAAGACGACGGTGGTGGTGACCCTGGGACGTTCGGGATTCATGTCGGCCAACCCGGCAATAGCCTTTTGATGAGAATAATTATCGATAGTAGGCGTGGCCAGCGGCGCCTGTCAATGCGGCGCCACGGGCGAGGCACGTGGGACGGGAGGAGCCGGGCGTTGGCATTCGGGTGTGCGTTCCACTCAGGGCCGGTAGCTGGTTGTCTTGAATTTTTAGACGATCGGTCTATATTGGTGGGATGACACAAGCCACCTCGCCTTCCAAGCCGCGCCGTGGGCGACCGCCCCGGGTCACCCGAGACGACCCAGATACCCGCGCGTCCCTGATCCGCAGCGGGCTCGAGGTGTTGACCGAACAGGGCTTCACCGCATCCGGCATCGACGGCATCCTGCGGCGCGTCGGGGTGCCCAAGGGCTCCTTCTACTACTATTTCGACAGCAAGGAAGCCTTCGGTCGCGCCGTCATGGAGCATTACGGCGCCTACTTCGCCAACAAGCTCGACCAGCACCTGCTGGACGGCTCACGTCAGCCCCTGGAGCGCCTCGCGGCCTTCGTCGCCGACGCCAGGGCCGGCATGGAACGTCACCACTTTCGCCGGGGCTGTCTGGTGGGCAATCTGGGCCAGGAGACCGGACGGCTGCCCGAAGGCTACCGGCAGTGGCTGCGGGCGACCCTTGCCGACTGGCAGCAGCGGGTGGCGCGCTGCCTGCGCGAGGCCCAGGCGGCCGGTGAGCTCGATGGCCAGGCGGATTGTGACAGGCTCGCCGAGGCCTTCTGGATCGGCTGGGAAGGGGCGGTGATGCGCGCCCGGCTGGAGGGGAGCGCCCAACCCCTGGAAACCTTCGTGACGACGTACATGGAAGGGCTGCCCCGCTAGGTCGGGGTGTTTCCATGTCTTCAGGTAGACGATCGGTCTATAAATGGACACATCAACGAGGTGCACGATGTTCAAGGCAATCCTGATCGACAAGCAGGACGACGGCCAGCGCGTCTCGCTTGAGACGCTCGACGAGTCGCGACTCCCCGAGGGGGACGTCACGGTGCGGGTGGACTGCAGCACGCTCAACTACAAGGACGCCCTGGCCATTACCGGCAAGGGACCGGTGGTGCGCGCTTTCCCCATGGTGCCGGGGATCGACCTGGCGGGCACGGTCGAGAGCTCGTCGACCGAGGCCTACCGGCCCGGCGATAGCGTGCTGCTCAACGGCTGGGGCGTCGGGGAAACGCACTGGGGTGGGCTGGCCGAGAAGGCCCGGCTGGACAGTCGCTGGCTGATCCCTCATCCGTCGGCCTTCAGTGCCCGGCAATCCATGGCCATCGGCACGGCCGGGTATACCGCCATGCTCTCGGTGATGGCGCTGGAGAAACAGGGTGTCACGCCGGATCAGGGGGAGGTGCTGGTGACCGGCGCCAACGGGGGCGTCGGTAGCTATGCCATTGCGCTTCTGGCGAGGCTAGGCTATGGCGTCGTGGCCTCCACCGGGCGTCGGGAGGAAGCCGACTACCTCAGGGAGCTCGGGGCCCGGGATGTGATCGACCGGGCTGAGCTGTCCGAGCCGGGTCGTCCCCTGGCCAAGGAACGCTGGGCCGGTGCCATCGACTCGGTGGGTAGCCACACCCTGGCCAACGTCCTTGCCGGGACCCGCTACGGTGGCACCGTCGCGGCCTGTGGCCTGGCTCAGGGCATGGACCTGCCGGGCACCGTCGCGCCCTTCATTCTGAGAGGCGTGACCCTGGTCGGCATCGAGAGCGTGATGCGCCCCTACGAGGATCGTGTCGAGGCCTGGCGCCGGCTCGGTGAGCTGCTGGCTCCCCGGCAGCTCGACGCCATCACCCGCACGATCGGCCTGGAGGAGGCCATCGACACGGCGGGCGAGCTGCTGGCCGGTCGGGTGCGTGGGCGTGTGGTGGTGGACATGGCGCGCTAGGCGAGTGGAGCCCGGATCGACAGGCATGAAAAGGGCAGGGCGCTAGCCCTGCCCGCGGTGATTTACCGTCGCGCAAAGAGGCCCTCGTCAAGGCGGTATCAGACGTGGAAGTCCAGCTCCTCCTGAGCCTTGAGCGGGTCCCGCATCCGGATCGGGTCGTCACCGAAGAAGAAGACCAGGCCCCAGTGCGTGCCGAATGCCGAGCGGTCCGGCACCGTCTGGCCGGGCGGGCGATAGGTGACCTCGCCGAAGTATACTTCGGCGTCTGCCGCCACGAAGTCCTCGGAGATGTTGAGGAACTTGATCTCGCCATCACGTCAACGGCACAGAGCCGCGCGGGCCTGGTCTCGACTCCGCTCGTGGCCGGAGGGCAGGGAGGCGGCGGGATTGGCCAGCCAGGCCGCGATATCGGCCTCGGTGCGTTCGCGCTGCGTGTAGCGGGTGAGCATATGGTAGCCCTCGGGGTAGAGGGCCAGGCGGATGGCATCATTGTCGGGCAGGCGCTCGAGCAGGGCGCAGATCGCCGCTGGTGGGATGATGTGATCCTCGGTGCCATAGAGGATCAGCACCGGGCCAGGCAGCCGTCGGGCAGCCTTCAGGCTCGCGTCCATGGCCAGGCTCACCCCGTGCAGGGTATCGATGCGCGCGCGGCGCAGGATCCGCGGATCCTCGGCCAGTCGACGCTTCATCTCGGGGTCGTCGGTGGGCTCGATGCCGAGGCGCTGGAGCGTGCTGGAGGAGACCTCCAGGCCGGGGACGAGGCGCACGCCGAGCCACAGGCCCAGTCGCTGGTACCAGGGCATGGCCTCGAAGCCCCACACCGCCGGCGCGATCAGCACACTGCCCTTCACCGGCGGCGGGGTGTCGCCATTCAGGGCGAGGATCGCCACCGCACCGCCCATGCTGTGGCCGATCAGGTAGAGCGGGGACTCGGGATGGCGTTCACTCAGCAGGTCGGCGAGCAGGGTGACGTCATCGGCCAGGCGGTCGTGGCCGGGCCACAGGCGCCGCTGAGCGGTCGTGCCGAAGCCGCGCTGGTCGTGGGCATAGAGGGTGACGCCATGGGAGGTCAACGCCTCGGCGAGGACCTGGAAAGTGCCACCATGTTCGTTGAAACCGTGAATCCCGAGCACGATGGCCTGCGGCTCGCCCCTGGCCGGCCAGTGGTGAAGCGGCAGTCGGTAGCCGTCATCGGCTACCACCTGGCCCTCTGTCAGTCGTGGTGCATCGGTCCCCGGGCCCGCCGTCTGGCGGGTTGCCCCTGCGCCGCAGCCGACCAGCACCAGCAGTACGCCCAGCGATGCGACCCGTCGGGCAACCCGCCGCGGTGTGCCTGCCAGGGTGATCCATGCTGTCACCCTGCCCCTGCCCCTGCCTCTCATGGCGTCGCGCTTGGCGCAGGCGGATAGCCCAGGGCATCTCGCAGTCGCTCGGCATTTGCCGCGACCCAACGGGGATCGATGGGCCCCCAGTCACCTATCACATAGGCGCCGGTATTGTGGCGTTCACCGGGGAGGGGCTCGAACGTGCAGAGGATGTCCAGCTCACCCAGCGCTCCGAGGGTGTCCTGGGCGGTGCGTCGGGGCATGCCGATGGCTGCGGTGATGGCCGGCACACTGGCGGTGCCGGTGGCGACCAGGTGGGCCACGTAGAGGCGGCGATAGAAGCTGGTGCGGGTCTTGCTCAGCGGCATGTGGCAATCCTTCGCGTTACAGGCTGACGCGGTCGAAATGGCGGCGAAAATACATCTCCAGGCGCAGGGTCAGCGCCCAGCGCGGGTCGCGATCGGCTTCACGGGGAAAGTGCAGCGAGGGCGCGACGTCCAGGAAGGTGAAACGCTTGTGGATATCACGGCGAAAGCGCACCTCGAGGTAGCTGTCCTCGATCACGGGGCGTGACCCGCTTTCGCCGACGACCCCGGCGGAAGTGCGCAGCACGCTCCTGCGGTTGAGGCGGCGATTGAGCTCGACGACCTGGCTGAACTCGAGGTGGTCCACTGCTTCGCGCCACTGGACATTGGTAATGAAGCGCAGGTGGCGTTTTTCGTCGAGCGGCCTGCCCAGGTCCCAGCGGGTGCGGGCGGAGTAGCCGTCGCCGTTGAACCAGGAGAGGCGATTGTCGCTGTGCAGCTGCCAGGGGCCCTCCTCCAGGGTCCAGAGGCGTTGACTGGTCAAGCGAACATAGGGTTCCAGTGGCAGGCGCAGCTTGATGCCCGCACCGACCTGGGTGTTCCAGTGGCGGCGCTTGTCCTTGTTACCGAGTCGGTTCAGGCCTATCAGCAGGTCGCTGAGGCTGTCGGTCCGGCTATCGGTCAGTTCCGATTCCCGTCCCGCCAGGGTGCCGCGGGTCTCGTCGGGCTCGCTCTCGATGATGACGCGCAGGCGTTCCTCGGTGGTGGGCAGGTCGAGGCGGAAACGGGCACCGAGATCCTGGTCGAGAGGCTCGCCCTCGCGCCAGTCCCACTCCTGACTGAGGCGCAGGTAGGAATCGGTATCCACGGTCAGCGCATCGGTGGTACCGAAGAAGCTGTCGATGCTGCGGGAGGTGCTCTCGACCCAGCGCGAGAGGCCGGCATGAAAGGGACCGATCTGCTTCTCGGCCCATGTCGGCAGGTCGCTGTCGTCATCCTGCGAGGTATCGGCATGGGCGGCAAGGCCGAGGGTGACCAGCGATATGGCCACCAGTATTCGTGATCCCCTCATCTTTGTGTCCCTAGCCCCGTTTTGGGTCAGTCTACCGGCTTCGCCATCTACCAGCACCATCGTGATGTCCCCCCCGGACAGGGTTTCGCGGCGCGGATATCTGGCGCGGCATGTTGATTGATATCAAGGCAGGTCGGCAGATAGCTGCCATGATAAAGGAAGACAGACATGTCATTTGATACGCAGGCTCGTCCTCATGTTGTCGGGAGTGGCCTCGTCGGGAGAAACCAGGGAGAACCTGCATGAGCTGGAATGTCTTCATCATCGGCCACGATGACCTCAGCAAGCGGATGGTGCCGAACCTGTGCCATGTCGGGGACTACGCCTTTCACGAGCTGCTCTCCTTCGACGAGGTGGTGCATGCCGAGGAGTATCCCTTCACGCGACTGGTGGATGACGCCCTCGCCCAGCTCGAGCGTTTTCCCGGCCAGGTGGATGCCATCGTCGGCTACTGGGATTTTCCTACCAGCGGTCTGCTGCCGGTGCTGCGCCGGAAACGGGGGTTGCCCGGTCCGTCGCTTGAGGCCTTTCTCAAGTGCGAGCACAAGTACTGGAGCCGCCTGGAGCAAGTGCAGGCCGTGCCGGAGTGCGTACCAGCCTTCCAGGCGCTCGACCCCTTCGATGCAGGCGCCGTCGAGGCCGTCAAGATCGACTACCCGTTCTGGATCAAGCCGGTGAAGGCCCACTCCTCACACCTCGGCTTTCACATCGAGAACGCCGACCAGCTGCGCGGGGTGTTGCCGGTGATCCGGCGCGGAATCGGGCGTTTCGGTCGGCCCTTCGACGAGGTGACCGCCCTGGCCGAGCTGCCTGCCGAGGTGGCGGCGGTCACCGGCCATCACTGCATCGCCGAGGCGATCATCTCCGCCGGCCGCCAGTGCACCCTGGAGGGCTACGTCCAGAACGGCGAGGTCCACCTGGTGGGCTTCGTCGACAGCCTGCGCGATGCCACCCACCCCTCCGTTTTGCTGCGCTACGAGTACCCCTCCGCGCTGCCCGATGCGGTGCAGGAGAGGATGCTGGCAATCACCCGGCGCTTCCTGGCCCGGATCGGCTATGACGATGCGCCCTTCAACATCGAGTACTACCTGGACGATCAGAGCGATCGCATCTGGCTGCTGGAGATCAATGCCCGAATCTCGCGTTCCCATGCGGCGATCTTCCAACTGGTCGACGGAGCGCCACATTTCCAGGTGATGGTGGATGTGGCGCTGGGCATTCCGCCGCGCATGCCCCACCGCGAGGGCCGTTATCCCGTCGCCGCCAAGCAGATGCTGCGCGTCTTCGAGGATGGCTGGGTGCGCCGGGTGCCGTCGGACGAGGAGATTCGCCGGGTCGAGCAGACCTTCCCTGGCACCCTTGTGCATCTCAACGTGCACCAGGGCATGCAGCTTTCGGACCTCAAGCACCAGGACTCCTTCTCCTGGGAACTCGGCGTGCTGTTCACCGGTGCCGAGAGCCGCCAGGCGCTGACGGAGCGGATCGAGCAGTGTCGGCGGATGCTGCCCTTCGAGATCGAGCCGCTCGCCTCGCAGGCCGCTCGCTGAGCCATCACCATTGCCGAAGGAGGCCGTCATGCATGTCGTGACCGACTTTGCCCACCCGGTCGAATGCCGGGATCCCGTCTGGATCCCCATGGACGACGGGGTCGAGCTCTGTGCTCGACTCTGGCTGCCACAGGACGCCGAACAGGCCCCGGTGCCGGCGATCCTCGAGTACATCCCCTACCGCCTGCGCGACGGCTCGGCGCGGCGGGATGCCATGCACCACCACTACTTTGCCGGGCACGGCTATGCCGCGCTGCGGGTCGATCTACGGGGCAGCGGTGACTCCGGCGGCGTGCTCACCGACGAGTACCTTGAACAGGAGCTGGTGGACGGCGAGGCGATCCTGCGCTGGATCGCCGCCCAGCCCTGGTGCGACGGCAAGGTCGGCATGATCGGCATCTCCTGGGGGGGCTTCAACGGCCTTCAGCTGGCCGCCCGGCGCCCCCCCGAGCTGCGGGCGGTGGTCAGCGTCTGTTCCACGGACGACCGCTACGCGGACGATGTGCACTACATGGGCGGCTGTCTGCTGGGGGACAACCTCTCCTGGGCCTCCACGATGTTCGCCTACAACTCGCTGCCGCCGGATCCCGGCGTGGTCGGTGATGCCTGGCGCGAGATGTGGCACCAGCGGCTCGAGGGCAGTGGATTGTGGCTGGCCACGTGGCTCGAGCATCCGCACCGCGACGCCTACTGGCAGCACGGCTCCATCTGCGAGGACTTCTCGCGAGTCGAGGTGCCGGTGCTGGCCGCCAGCGGCTGGGCGGACGGCTACTCGAACGCGGTCAAGCGGCTGGTGACGAACCTGCCCGATCGCTGCAAGGGACTGATCGGCCCCTGGAGCCACAAGTATCCCCACCTGGGGGAACCGGGACCGGCCATCGGCTTCCTGCAGGAGTGCCTGCGCTGGTGGGACCAGTGGCTGAAGGGTATGGATCGGGGCGTGGAGAGGGATCCCGCGCTCCGGGTGTGGATGCAGGACAGCATGCCGCCGACCACCCGTTACGGCTGCCGGCCGGGACGCTGGGTGGCAGAGCCCCGCTGGCCATCACCCTATATTCACCACTGGCGTCTGCCGTTGGCCCCGGGGCGGTTGGCGATGGACGGGGCACGCAGCGAGGAGGAGAGTGCCCTCACCGTGCAGTCGCCGCTGACCTGCGGTCTGTTCGCCGGCAAGTGGTGCTCCTATGCCGCCGGCCCTGACCTGGCCCATGACCAGCGCGAGGAGGACGGCGGTGCCCTGACCTTCGATACGCCGCCGCTGGAGGCCGATCTGGAGATGATGGGGGCGCCGGAGCTGGAACTGGAACTGGCCGCCGATCGTCCCGTGGCCATGGTGGCGGTGCGTCTCTCCGACGTGGCACCCGACGACAAGGCCACCCGGGTGACCTATGGCCTGCTCAACCTGACCCACCGCGACAGCCACGAAGCGCCATCCGCTCTGGAGCCGGGGCGCCGCTACCGGGTGCGCGTGCAGCTCAATGACGTCGCCCAGGTATTTCCCCGCGGTCATCGGCTGCGGCTCTCGCTCTCCACCTCCTACTGGCCGCTGGCCTGGGCGCCTCCCGAGCGAGTGCGGCTGACGCTCTTCGACAGGGGCAGTGCCCTGCACCTGCCGGTACGCTCGCCGCGCGACGAGGATGAGCTTCTGCCCCCGTTCGCCGAGCCCGAGGCTGCCCCGTCCATCGCCACCACGCGCCTCGAGCCTGGCCACCACAACTGGTATGTGCACCGCGATCTCGCCGAGGACCTGTCGACCCTGGAGGTGATCAACGACAACGGCCGGATACGGCTGGAGGACAGCGGCATCGAAGTGGCGACCCGTGCGGTGGAGACCTATCGCTCCCGGGACGACGACGTCGACTCCCTGGAGGGCACGACCCTCTGGGAGCGTTCGCTGACGCGAGGCGAGTGGCAGGTGCGCACGGTGACCCGCACCGTGCTGACCGCAACCGCCGCGGAGTTCCAGCTGCACGCTACCCTGGATGCCTACGAGGGAGAGCGGCGCGTCTTCAGCCGCAACTGGGATCTCGCCATCCCGCGCCGGCTGGTGTAGGCCTCGGCGCGCTCAGCGCGCCGGGAACCAGGCCTTCATGACCTCGGTGATGCGCCGCATGTCGGCTTGTGACGTGACGTAGGCCGGCATGGTGTAGAGCCAGCGGCCGATGGGGCGCAGCCAGACGCCCTGTTTGCGGGCCCAGTCGCCCACGCCGGCGAGGTCCGAGGCATCATGGGCCTCGATCACCGCGGTGGCGCCAAGCACGCGGACATCCGCTACCGCCGGATGGCTGGCGAGTCCTGCGTCGTCGAGCAGCGCCTCGCGCAGCACCGCATTCAGCGTGGCGATCCGGCCCAGGTAGTCCTCTTCCTCGAACACGGCGAGGCTCTCCAGCGCCACCCGGCAGGCCAGCGGGTTGCCCATGAAGGTGGGCCCGTGCATGAAGGCGTGCTCGGGGGAATCGCCGACGAAGGCGTCATGCACCCGATCGGTGGCGAGTGTCGCCGCGTGGCCGAGATAGCCCCCGGTGAGGCCCTTGGAGAGCACCATGATATCGGGCGTGACGTCGGCATGGTCGGCGGCGAACATTCGCCCGGTACGGCCGAAGCCGGTGGCCACCTCGTCGAACACCAGCAGCACGTCGAACGCGTCGCACAGCGCGCGGGCGCCTCGCAGGTAGTGGGGCGAGGTCATGTTGAGTCCGCCGGCAGCCTGCAACAGCGGCTCCATCAGCAGCGCCGCGATCTCGTCGTGATGGCGCTCTAGCACGTCCCTCAGGACGGCCAGGTCCTGCGCCACCGCCTCGGGCTCGGCATCGAAGGGGGCGGTGGGGGCCGGGGCGAAGGGGTGGCGGGGCAGGTAGCCGGTGAAGAGCGAGTGCATGCCCTCCTCGGGGTCGCATACCGCCATGCAGCCGGCGGTATCACCGTGGTAGGCCTTCATCAGCGAGAGCATGCGGTGCTTGTTCGGCCGGCCCTGCAGCCGGTGGTACTGCACCGCCATCTTCATGGCCACCTCCATCCCCACCGAGCCGCTGTCGGAGAAGAAGACATGGTCGAGGCCCGCGGGGGTGATGCGCACCAGCTCCCGGGCAAGGCGGTCGGCGGGCTCGTGAGTGAGGCCGCCGAGCATGACGTGACAGAGCTCGTCGGCCTGCTGCTGGATGGCCCGGACGAGGCGAGGATGCCGGTAGCCGTGGATCATGCACCACCAGGAGCAGGTGGCGTCGAGCAGCGTCTCGCCGCCCTCGAGGGTGAAGCGCGGCCCCTCGCCGCCGACCACCCTGGGGGCCGCACGCTGTGTCTTGAGATGGGCATAGGGGTGCCAGACGGGGGAGCGGTCGTGATGGGTCATGACAGCCTCGGCAGGGGACAGGAGCAAACGAGCGGACGCAAGAAGGCGCCGCGCATCTCGGGAAGATGACGGACAGGAGCGCGTCGAGACGGGGTGATGTGATGGTGCGGATGGGGAGATGGGAACTCACTACGCCAACCTGCACCAAAACTGCCCATGAATCATAACCTTGAGAGTTAGCGATTGCTAACCAGCTGTGTGGAAGTGTGACACCCAACAGTGAGTGGGTTGGTGCGGTTATCCTAGCGAGGCGTGAGCGTGACGGCAAGGTGTAACCTTGTTGTTACTCTATTGGTTTACAGCGTGACTGAGCGGTGCTCACCATCTGAGATACTGGCTTGCCAGAATGGCTGGCTGCCCTGGCCTCCAGCGCTCTGCACGAGTGACATCCCCTGCTTGCTTGAGTAGTCTCTAAGTATAACGAATTATGGGCTCCACCAGAGCCAGCACGCAGGGAGCACGCACCGCATGGCCTTCGACCAGTCCTACTGCATGGACACCCTCTCCGCTGCGACTCGGCCTGATGCCGACAGCGGTGAGTTCATCTACGCCTTCCTAGACGCCTACGGCTTCCCTAAGGCCACCATCACCCAGATCCGCAACGGCGGGCAGCGCAATGTCGCCTGCCGCAAGGACGAAGGGCACGTCGCCCTAAAGAACTGGCTCTACTTCATGCCGGTTCCCCATGGTGAGAGCAACCACGAGGCGTTGAAGGTCCTAGCTGACGAGGACGAGCCTGCCCGACACAAGTGCCGTTTCCAGGTGGTGACTGACTTCCGTGAGCTGACTGCGCTTGATACCAAGACCGACGAGCGTCTGGAGGTCGGCTTCAGCGAGCTGCCGACCCAGTATCAGTTCTTCGCCCCAATGGCGGCCCTGGACAGCCGAGATGGCAGCACTTATCGGCCCCGTGAGTGGTTCGACGGCGAGCTGGATACAGCCAGGGCGGTCGTGAAGCGAATCGTGGATCGCACGATTGCACAGTATCGGATGGATAACACGACGGGACGACTTGTGGAGAAGCGACATGGATAGTCGTCGTGAACAAGCCGGTATGGTGCAGAAGAGCCTCCCCCGAGCAGCTCAAGACTTATTATGATGTGAATTGAATGTCCAATGGAGAAGGCCTTAAAGAAAACTAGTGAATAAAATATATAATGTTATTATAAATATCTAAATTTTGATAAAGGGAACATAAAATGCTTGAGACTATATATGTAATAATTGCGGTATTGATCTTTCTGGCTCAGCTTAGGAACGGTTTTTTTACCGCGCTTCTGACGGCTGCTTTTTGGCCGGTTTTGTTAACGGTTCTCCCTCTTTTCTTTGTCTTTTATATGATCTATCAAGGTGTAAAGAGAAGGTGAGGTTTGTCATTGGGTTCGCAAGCATGATTGCTGGATTTGCTATTTGGTTTGTGGCGATCAGTGTTTTCATTTCTTGGCTCGTGTTTTGCTTTGGCTCAGTGATTATTGGAGTCGTCTTGTTGATATTTGCACCATATGTTCTTCTTCTGCCATTGTCAATTGGTGTTCCGGGGACGGCTTTATTTGTATATGCAATGGATAAGTTTGCCAATAAGGAAGAAGACTCCATTTTCAAAGGAAAAAACAGGTAAACAACCTTGGGAGGTTTTGAGAAGTAAATGAATAAGTTTGTGCATCCGATATTTTGTTGCCACGATTCTTGGTCTCGCGAATGGTTCGACGTCGAGTTGGATGCGGCGAGAGAGATCGTGAGGCGAATCGTGGATGGGACGATAGTGCAGTATCGAATGGATAATACGGTTGGGCGGTTGGTTCTCAAAGGCAATCTCCATTGAACTAGCGCTATAATTAATATAAATGGAAAGAATAATAAAGGAGAACAAGGCAATGAAAAGGTGGGGGGGGTTATATTTTGGGGTCGACCTACACTTTAGCATCGATTTGTCAATGAGAAATGAGGGAGTGACGACTTTTGTAAGATTGTGATGCTGCATATTAAAAAACAAACAATTAGATAGTTTGAGGTGGCGCTATGGAGGGGGTTTCAATAGTATTCGGTGCTATGATTATTAGTTTCTTTATAACAAAGCACCATCAGGCATTGTCAAAAAGAAAGAAAGGAGATGAATATGATTTCAAGGAGTCATCTTCAGTTATGTATTGTTCCTATTTTGGTGCGGCATTTTTTTTGATGGCAGTTATTCTTTGGCATTATGTGTTTCTGTTAGCAGCTGCCCCTTGGTTTTGGTTTGTTCATTGTAAATTTAATGAAATTGATAGGTGAGGTAATTAAAGTGCGATCAAGCTACGATTTAATCTATATTTTATTCTATGAGGCGAGTTAATAAATGAAAAAAATGTTTATATTTTTTGTAGGCGTAATGCTTAGCTGTAGTGTTAAAGCGCAATCAATTAGTCAAGGTGGCGCATGGAATATCACTAATCCGAATCCAGGAATAGTAATGATTTTTTCGAAAGAATTCCTAAGGAAGCGGCCGGGTGAGGGTGTGGTGCCGGCATTTATGGTGAATAAAGATGCAAGTGGATGCTATGTTTCAGTAGGTTTTTCTTTAAACAAGAGTGCACTGACAAATAAATTGAGAAATGATATCCCTGGAACGTTGGAGGGGTTGGAGCTTATGGTTAAACAGGCAGATTTGCTTGCTGATGAAAAAGTAGTATCGAGCGCTAACAATCAGGTCCAAGGGCTGGATCTTGGTTCATATTTATATGCTCGTAAGCTTGTTGATGCTGATGCGATCGTCGCGCTTATGCTGGCTGAAGTTGGGGTGTTGAGAATGAATATATTAGATTCAAGAGTCACATTCAATATGCGCGGATTTGATGAAATAATGCAAAATATAATGAATAGACATTGTCCTTAATTTCTATCTTAAATGTCGACATATAGGCTGCTTTCTATGGGGACTTCGTCACTTCACGTGGATTTTGCCTGATAGAACAGGCGGCCCACAGGGCTGCCAATCAGATAGGTCATGACAATGAAGTTGGCCTCGCTCCGGTAGCCGCGTGCGCGTGACCGAGCCGCTTGGCACAGGCCGTTCATCCCTTCCAGGCTTGCGTTGATCAGGCCTGAGAGCTACCTGCTCCGCATGCCGCTCCAAGGTCGTCAGGGCCTTCGCCATCGGCTTGAGAAGTGTCTGGTTGGAGACTACTCCGTGAATTTCTGTCTGGATACGCTGTCTCGCTGAGCCTCGAGGTAGAAATCGAGGCTGTGGTGTGACATGAAGGTATCCAGGTGCTGATCCTTGAGAGCCCACGGCACTTCCCACTCATGGGCGGGAATCAGAAACTGCGTGTTGTCAATGCTATATCTTCTATTTATGTAGAGATCATATCATTTTGGACCAGCACGAGGGGCGAACTCCGCACCCAATGACGAAGAGCCGTATTGATTGCAAGCCTTCTTGGTATAGGTCATTATGGAGGGGGTTAAAGATAGTTCTTGAAAAGTTTAATTATCGTTTAAGCGTTAAAAAATACATTTCATCCATATTGGTGGTAAATGATGAATAAGAAAGTGATTGCTGTTTTTGGCATTCTCATAGTTTTGACAGGAGGTGGGCTGGGTGTTGTTAAGTATCAAGGATATAAAGAAGAAAGATTAGATAATCTGCAGAATGCAATAAACAGCGCACGTCACACGGGAACTACGTATAGGAACCCTGAGTTTAGAGATCACCCTAAGGTAAAGCAGGCTTTGAATAATCACGAAAAATATAAGGAAATTGACAAGATTGCTATTGAGCGAAACTTAGATAGAATGGCTTCTGGGGATTTTTCAATAGAGCAGGCTAAAGAAAGAATGCATCGCGCTATGCGCGAGCAACGTGAAGAGCTTAAAGGGGAGGGGTGGTGATAAAACTATTATGTTTTCGGAAGATTATCCCGTTCTTATTGCTTACTGGACTGGTCAGTAACACTGCCGGTGCCTTTTATTGGGATGATAAAGAAGAATCTACAAGGGTGATGTCCCGATATTCGGCTGTTCATGATTACTTGATGAATCTTTCAATGATAGAAGGAATTCAAGTTGCTGCAAAGTATCACTTATCCAAATTCGCTACCTTCTCTGTAGGAAATCTTTTCCTTAACAGAGAAGGGGAAAAGATACCTGGTGAAAGGCTAGAAAAAAGCTATTCAGAGGATATGAAAGAAGAGCATGATATTAATAGGTCGCTTATTTTAAAAGATCTGATGATTGTGGTAATTTTTTGCCGCAAGTTGTAAGGAGATTTGGAGGTTCGTCAGAGTTGTTTGGGAAAAACTTCAATAGATTCAATGCGGCGATGATTGATAAGGTTTCAAAACAAGCTGGCGTTTTATGTTGTATATATTATGAATAAGGTTTAGTTATGGAGAAGGCGTTAAAGATTTTTATCCCGACCTTTTTGGTTGTTCTTGTTTTAAACCAAATGGGGTATGGCTTTTGCTTTGAAGCATACTGCTTAGCGGCTGCATTTCCTAGGGTTGTGATTATTTCGGCTATACTTACAGGTGTGTTTTATTGGATATCCATCCAAGAGAATAAATAATATGAAGGCATTATTTTCAGCATGTTTTTTCGCTCTCTTTTATGCCGGGTGTGGAGCTGGATCAGGTCCGTATGGTTCTGAAAGTCAGCTTGTCTCCGCTTTGGAGTCTCAGTTGAGAAAGGAGTGCAAATGTGGCAAGGCTAGGTATAAGTATTTTAGTTCTGGCCAGGAGTCTAACGTTTCTGGGTGCGGCAGGGTTGGCAAAAATTCATCCAAAATCCTTGCGCGGTATAGGTCAACTCCAAGTAGGTTAAAGACGCAACGAGCCAGGGCTTTGAAAGGCAATCTATATAGTTGTATGGCAATGGATTAATTTAGCTTTGGTAAAATTCTATATATCAGAAATAGTTCTTTTATAACCCTAGCCCTCTTTATATCTAGAAGTGGGCTTGTAAAGACTATTAGCCGGTTCATGTGGATTTGATCTGATTAAGCAGGTGCCTCGCTGGACTGCCTGTCAGGGGAGATCACGATGAGATTATCCTCGTTCTTCTAGGAGCTTGACCATGATCAGTGGGCATGAAGCAAGCCGCTCATTAATTCCCATGGTATTACTGTAAGAGAAGATTCGATCTGCCGCGTAGCTAGTCTTTATCTGGTGCTTGCTCGCCTCCAGAGCCGCCAGCACTACTTGAGTAACTTCGAAGGCGGCACGATCTTCGCCCGCTGTAATGCACCCTACTGAAGCATATAGCGAACCATCCAGTCACCCACCTCACCGGGCTCATCAGCAGCGATCTTCATCATGATGGCTGTCAGGTCACAAAGAGCCTGATCTGACATCGCGTTGGGGTCATCCAGCCCGACCCACATCTCTTCGCCATTGGGGTGAGCATCCAGCGCATCAGCCAAGCGCTGACCTAACACCTGGTCGAGTATCTGACGTTGGGACGGCCCGACCGTCTTCACGCTCGGATAGTCGTTGATCTCGGCGAGCAACGCCTCACGCAGCGCCCCGAGGTAACTTCGGACCTCAGAGGGCGGGCGAGTCACCAGATAACCGATTTCCAAGCGTATTGACTCAGGGGCAGTCAGCTCGTCAAACACGGCAGCTCGGCAGAGTGCTGGCGGGCTGTTCTCGAACAGCCCCTGGGCGGCCTTGAGGTGGATGCGAATCTTGTCGCTGTCCAGGCGCAGCAAGCCTTTCATGGCCTTCTCTTGAAACCATGCAGTGGAGTAGTTCATGCCGAACTCACGGGCCTGAGAAGCGTTCTCTAGGTTCAGGGCAGGTAGGATGGCTGTCACTTCATCGACAATGGCATCGACGACCGTATCGTTGCCCCACAGCTTCGTCATGTGGTCTCGGTAGACGTCATAGTGGGAAGGGGGAAGGTTAAAGTTCTGGAGCGCATCAGTGACCATCTTGTCGCTCTTGAGAACCTTGGTCAGCTCGGCTTTGAAACGTGCCTCATCGAAAGCATGAGCGATATACTGGGGCTGGATGTCGAAACCGCCAGTGGTGCTGGAAGTGACGACAGCGCCGTCCAGCATGGCCACGGATGCGAGCAGACACAGGCCTGCTGCTGCCTTCCTGAGCTTGACTTTCATGACCCCTCCCGATGCGCATTTGGCTAGCTGCTCTTCAGCGCTATTTCCACGGTGTCGTTGTTTAGCGCCACTCAGTGGAGCCTACATGGTTTGCTCAATTCAACCTAGCCGAGAGTGTTGCGGTTGGGCAAAGCCTCGGGGGCATTCAGCTTCGCGATTGCCCTGTCCTTGAAGGGGCGCAGTATGCTACGAAAGCGCGTTACCCCCCATTCAGAAGGTATGAGGGAGGGCATGAGACTTCGATCAGAACGCCAGTAACCAGAGAATCCAGATGAACAGGATGATCGGCGAGAGCGTGAAGAGCATGAAAGCGATTCGGCCCAGCAGGCCATGAGCTTCTCAACGTTGGCAAAGAAATCGAGAATCCACATCTTTTCGCTCTCCATGTGAACCGATTACCTAGCCTGTATTATATGCGCTCAATGCACGAGCCACCTCGGCCTCGTTCTCTGTGGGTCTTCAGCGTGGCTACGAGATTTGATCCGCCCTGAGCCGCCAGATTCCCGCTCCCGCCGCATTGCTAAAGCTTATACTGATCTCCAGGCATGAGTCTTCGGGAGGTCGGCATGTCAGCGAGAAAGAAGGCGAAGCGAGAGTTCAAGACTGTCTATGAGGTGTATGAGCTGGATGTAATTTCATTCGATGTCAGAATGTCGGCTGGTGTCAATGCAATGCCTGAGACAGCCGCCTTTTATACAACTCCTGATACCCCCCTCTACGACTCCTGCATGGAGGTCGAAATCAGGACCACGACCCTTGCGCCGAAGCGCTTCAGAGGTGAAGTCTGCACTGTGAACATGCGAAGTTCAGGCCGTGATGAACAATGGGCAACACTGCGCGTTGCTGACGTGCAGCGTAACGACGAGAACGGTAGGCCGAGATACTTTGAGCGCGGCCGTGACTTGATTCCAGATTTTGAGTCACCGCACTCCATTGGATATGTCAATAGCACCCGCGGGAATGGAACGAGGTATGCTCATGTATCCGTGCCGTTCGATGTCGTCCAAGAGTTTCGCGCAGCGTTGTCGCTTGGGCAGGCCCCTCGTATTTTCATGAACGTTCGTAGAAAAGGATTTGGCCGCGCGATACTGCGTGTAGCCTACAGCACCCCGGGTCTCTTCGAATACTGAGTTGCCGTTATTTGGTCTTGAGCTCGGGCAGGGCGCGTAGCCTGTTGGTTGCGCACGGCGCTATTTCATTCTTGAGATGGGTGGTGTGGTGTGGCGCGCAACCCTCCGCGGTTCGAGATACGGCTGCTCAAGCGGCTGCTGCTCTCGGATCGTGGGGAACCTTCCGCTGACATCCAGCGAAAGCCAGAACCGAGGTGCTTTTCCCCGTCTTCGTCATCGACGCGTTCCGATACCCCACATGGTGTCCTTTCTGCGCGCTACGCCTTGTCCTCCGATCGCTGTCCTCGTTGCCGAGCCCATTCGAACAGCTCCTGGCTGTCGGCTGCGGTGGCCCCAGACACCGACGGTCCAGAGGAGTGCTGAGCTGCATTGGAGATGCGCCGTATTGGTCAGGGAGCGTCTCAGGGGCGTTCTGACGTCAGCGCAGTGTCTCGCTATTCCTCGACGTCCAAGACGCTCACAGGGGCGTCTCCGAGCGTTCTGGAGGATGCTAGGAGAAGAGGTCGAAGACAATCATATTCCGAATGAGAATTCGACAGAATCAGTGCCAGTGATGACCAGCTTTAGCATGGCCATTCGTGTCACCCACTAGAGCGTTTTCTTGTCGTCAGGACAGAGCAGCAGAGACAGGCATAGGAGAGATCGTCAAGCAAGGTATCAGCCGCTGCTTCCATCAGCTCGTAATTTTGCTGTTTCGGCTACCGGGCTTTCAGTTGTCAGTCACGTATCTATAAGTCAGAACTAAAACTGTTAATGTTTAAATGGATTCCGTATCCGGTAGCCTATACGCCATTTAATGATTATCAAAGAGCTGAATCACAAGCATGTCTAAATTTAACATTGGTTTGTATGTAACCGATGGGAAGCGCTTTGCTGGAATCTGTCAAAATATCTCATTCCGATCCTCAGTGTTCTTGCAGGTGAGCTTTCTGATCCTTGGTAGATCTGAGTGATGGATATAGGCTGCCTGACTCTGATCCAGAGACGTAGGCTAACCTACGTTATGTCAGGCAGATGAAAGATCAGCTGGCCCTAAACAGGTCAGGGAAGTGCTGATGTAAGAACAGGATGCTTCTGAAAGGCATATGTGCATACTGAGCTTTGTCTTTCTCGACCATCATGAACAAGTCTCTTCGCTGCTCATAATTTTTCCTTGCTTCGGATGATATTGGGTTGGGGACATAAACTCGATTCCTTCCTGCGTTCATGAAAGGACAGTCCTGATGGAAATGTTTGCTGAGATAGTCGGCTGCGCCGACGTTGACTGGCCCACCTTCAAATTCTGTTACCCAGCTCATAGAATTTCTAGCCGGACTCTTGTCCATGGCAAAGATCTCCTTGAGAGAGTCTCTGTCTGCTTGATCGTAAGCGATGATGCAATGAGCATGCAGACCAGAGTAGGGGTTCGTTAGGAAATCCACCCTTCTGGGGTTTCTCTCATAACCTATGACACCGAACCACGCTGCAGGAACCTTTCGGTCACGCATTCTCTTGTTGACCAGAAGCTCATACTCACCAGCAGTAGATCGTTTCTTCTCGGATGGGTCTTTGTCTGACGATTTCTTGATAAGTTTCCGTGCAGCTGATTCGCTGAAGCTCACCATCACTGCTGCGATCTCACAATCGTCTGGATGCTCAGCTCTGAGGTCACTGAGAACAGAGAAGGCGGCCCTCAGTTCTCTTGAAAGGCGCAGCGTGCCGCGCAGCTGCTCCACCAGATCCTTCTTTCCCCATGTAGGTATAGGTCTATAGGGTAAGTAATGTAATGGTTGGAGATCATCGTAAACAGCGTGCCGATAGGCCTCAGCCAGCGTGGAATCTAGCTTTGGGCTGGTGTTTTTGGCCTTGGAGACCGATGAAAAAGTTTCACTTTTTCCTCGCTTCGCCGTTAGGGTCTTGGGGTGTGTATCTCCACGGGTTTCATTTTTTCCATGGTGCTCATGTTCATCTAAGCCATCAAGTAGTGCGTGGAAACAATCGGATTTCATTGTATACTGTCTCAAGTCTTGATATTGCCGATCCCTAGTGGGTCGGTTTTTTTTGTCTAAGATAATGCCTGACGTGCCAGGCATCGTTGCATGCACAGATGTAGTCGGGGTGCTCGACTGATCGTGCGTGACATGGCGTGGCTCATGGGGTTCACGCTGCGATCCATCTGAGAGTGTTGCTGTCACCCAGGGTCACTTGCGCGAAAATGTCACTGATCCACATATCTTACTGTGAACCGTAGATTTGAGCCATATAAGCACGGGGAAAAAACGATGGGAGCAGTCATTGGCTACGTCAGAGTGAGCACCGACGAACAGACGACAGGTGCGCAGCGACATCAGATTGAGTCTAGGTATAAGGTTGACCGCTGGTTCTCCGACGACGCGGTGTCAGGGGCGACGAAGGCGGCCAGTCGAGACGGGTTTCGCAGCCTTATGAGTTACATTCGGGAGGGCGATACGCTCGTTGTATACGCAATCGACCGCTTAGGCCGTGACACTGTAGATGTCCTTGACACGGTCGAGCAGCTGAAAACGGAAGGCGTGGCCGTCGTTTCTATAAGGGAA
>JBNJIL010000028.1:0-23136 GCA_051749325.1 Pseudomonadota bacterium
CGTCGGTATCCACCACCGTGATGTCGTTCTCTTCCCGGGCCAGGTGCTCGGCCAGGGTGCCGCCGACCTGGCCGGCGCCAAGGATGATGATCTTCATGGCAGAGTCTCCTTGCTGTTGTCGCCCGGGTCGTTGGCGCTTTCGGGCTCGATCATCAAGCGGTAGCCGATACCGGCCTCGGTCTGCAGCAGTGACTGGGCCGCGGGGTCATCACCGAGCTTGTGGCGCAGCTTGCTGATCACGATGCGCAAGTAGTGGGTATCCTCGGCGTGGCTCGGCCCCCACACTTCGCGCAACAGCTGTGTCTGGGTGACGACCCGGCCGCCGTGCCGGCATAGACGTTCGAGCACGGCGTACTCCTTGGGTGTCAGGTGAATGAGTGCCCCGTGACGCCAGATACGCCGTTCGACGGGGTCGATCACCAGTCCGTTACCGCGGTAGCGCTGGCCTTCCGGAATCTCCTGGGAGACCTCGCGAAGGCGCAACAGGGCACGGATGCGTGCCAACAGTTCCTGGATGCCGAAGGGCTTGGTCACGTAGTCGTTGGCGCCATGGTCCAGTGCCCGGACCTTCTCCCCCTCCTGGCCACGCACCGAGACCACGATGATGGGCATCTGGCTGCGCGCGCGCAGCCGGTCGAGCACCGTCTGGCCATCCATGTCCGGCAGGCCCAGATCCAGCAGGACGAGATCGGGGAGCTCCTTCAGGGCCAGCTCCAGCCCTTCGCGACCATTCGCCGCCTCGTAGACCACGAAGCCCTGAGAAACCAGACTGATGCGAAGAAAGCGGCGAATCTGCGGCTCGTCGTCGATGACCAGGATGCGTTGGGGTTCACTCGGCATGGTGGCGAGGCTCCTCGGTGGCGTCGGGCAGTGGCAGGCGCATCACGATGCGCGTGCCGGTTCCCTCATGGCCAGGCTCGGCGACGATGGTGCCGGCATGGGCGCCGAGCATGCCGCGACAGATGGCCAGCCCCAGCCCGCTGCCATGGCGGCCGCGATCGCCCTCGCCGCCGGTGGTGAACATGTCGAACACCCGTTCGCGCAGGTGGGGCTCGATGCCGGGGCCCTGGTCGTTCAGCGCAAGCCATAGCTGGCCCGATTCGATTCCGGCCTCAAGGCGCAGCGTCCCGCCTGACGGCGAGAAGCGCGCCGCATTCTCGATGACATTGACCAGCGCCTGTTCGATGAGCGCCGGATGCACATGCAACAGCGGCAGGTCCTCCGGCCAGTCGCGCTGCACGCGAAGCCCCCGCAGTGCAGGTCCCAGTCGCCGCAGGGCGCTGGCCACCAGGTCATCCACGGAAATCCAGTCGCGCTCCAGCTTGAGGCCACCCTGCCCGAGGCGTGTCATGTCCAGCAGGTTCTGGATGTAACGGTCGAGTCGTTCACTTTCACTCAAGATGCCATCGAGGAGTTCGCCACGGTCGACCGCGCTGAGCTGGTCGGCCAGATCGCGCAGGGTGCTGGCGGAGCCGATGATCGAGGCCAGGGGCGTTCTCAGATCATGGGAGACTGATGACAACAGGGCCGAACGCAGGCGTTCGTTCTCCTCGGAAAGCCGCGATGTCTCCAGGTCGGCAACCAGGCGGGTACGCTCCAGCGCCAGTGTCAGCAGGCGCAGCATGGCATCGATGCGTCCGTCCTCGTCGGGCGATGGAGGATGCACCCGTTGTCCCAGGGCGAGGCAGACCAGCGCCACCAGCCGCCCCTGTTCCACCAGCGGAATGACCCGCCAGTCAGTATCCAGCGGCTGCTCGGTCCCCTTGCCGCTGGGACGCCGGTGCAGGCGGCTCCAGGCCACGGCGGTTCTGGCACCAGGGTCCAGGCGGTGTCCCGCCGGCGCACCATGAAGCAGTGCCACCTCACCCTCTTCATCGGTGGCATCCAGCATCACCACCGGACAACCGAGCCAGCGCATCAGGGTGGCCACGCCGACCTCGCCGACACGTTGCCGATCCGTCGCCACCGCGAGTTCCCGGGAGAAGGTCAACAACTGGTAGGTCTGTTCGCGGCTCGCACGCAGGGCAAGAAGGCGCTTGCGCGCGCTGCCTGCCAGTTGCCCGGCAACCACGGCGACCAGCAGGTAGACCACCACGGTAACCAGTTGCTCGTCTTCCACCATGGCCAGCGAGTAGCGCGGTTCGGTCAGGAAGAAATTGACACTGACAAACCCCAGCATGGCGGCCAGCATGGCGGAACGGGTTCCTGCCACGGTGGCGCTGACCAGTACCGCGCCGAGAAACAGCAAGGACAGATTCCCCAGTGCCAGCCAGGACGTCAGCACCGCTGACAGGCCCAGTGCCGCCAGGGTCGAGCTCACGGCAATGCCTGCATCCCGCCAGAGCCTGAAGCGGTGGCGTTGGCGTGGGCGAGGACGGAAGCGTGGCCGCTGTCGCGCCTCGGCGGCCACCACGAGATCGAAGGGGCCACCCAGGCGGGCCAGGCGCTCCGCCAGGGGGCGACGCCAGACGCGCCAGCCCGATGGGCGCCCATGGCCGACCAGCAGGGTGGCCACCTGCAGCTCATTCGCCAGTGCCAATAGCTCGCGGGCACGATCCTGTCCCGAGACCACGCGAACATCGCCACCCAGGCGCTGGACCTGGGCAAAGTCGCGCTCCAGCATCAGCCGCCTTTGCGGATCCTCTCTGTCGCTCTCGACATAGGCAGCACACCACTGGACACGGTCACGTGTTGCCAGGCGGTGGGCTGCGCGTACCAGGGCGGCATCCTCTGCGCCACCGCTCAATGCGACCAGCAGCCGAATGGGCGCTGGATGGCGCGGCGGGCTGGCCGTGACATCTTCGGGATCCTGCATGGTCTCCTCGCAAGCCTTCTGCATGGTGATCTATCGCCGCCAGAACATCGGGGTCAGGAGTACCAGCACCGTCAGGATCTCCAGGCGCCCCATCAGCATGCCGATGCACAGCAGCCACTTCGCGGCGTCAGGGAGAGGGGTAAAGTTTCCCGACGGGCCGATGATGTCGCCTAGCCCCGGCCCCACATTGGCCACCGCGGTGGCGGCACCCGAGAGCGCCGTGATGAAGTCCAGTCCCATCAGGGATAGCCCGAGTGCCAGCCCGGCGATGGTCAGGAAGAAGAAGAACGAGAACGCCACCACGCCACGTGTGATCTCGTCGGTCAGCGTCTGGCCATTGTAGCGCGAGACAAAGACCCCGCTGGAGTGGTTGAGAAAGCGCAGCTGGCTGACCAGTAGCCGCATGGCGACCTGGAAGCGGAAGATCTTCATGCCACCGCTGGTCGAACCGCTGCAGCCCCCCACGAACGTGAGATAGAAGAAGGCCACCGTCGCCATCGGGCCCCACAGGGTGTAGTCATCCGACGCATAGCCGGTGGTGGTGACTACTGAGATGACATTGAAGACCACATGGGTGAGTGCCTCGAAGGGCGGGGTACCCAGCCACATGCGCCACAGGGCCAGCAGCAGACACACCGTGGTCAGCAGGAACAGCAGCCCATGCACCTGCTGATCCCGCCACAGTGCCATGCGTGCCCCGCGCAGCACGCGGATATAGAGCACGAAGGGCAGCGCGCCCATCAGCATGAACAGGGAGCCCAGCCACAGCAGGTGAGGCTGTTCTGAATAGGCACCGAAGGAGGCGTCGGAGTTGGCGAAGCCGCCCGTGGCAACGGAGGTCATGGCGTGCACCACGGCATCCAGCGGCACCATGCCACCCAGCCAATAGGCGACCATCGCCGTGAGCGTGAAGCCGCAGTAGATACCGAGCGTTGCCTTGGCGATGCCGCCGGTTTTCGGCATGACCTTGTCGGACCAGTCGGAGGATTCGGTGTGGAACAGCCGCATGCCCCCCACCTTGAGAAATGGCAGGATGGCGATGCCCATGACGATGATGCCGATGCCGCCCAGCCACTGCATGATGCCGCGCCATAGCTTGAGGCCATCGGAAAGCTGGTCGATGCGCGACAGGACGGTGGAGCCGGTGGTGGTAATGGCCGACACCGACTCAAACACGGCGTTGGTGAAGGTGAGTTGTGGCGCCCCCAGCACCAGCGGCAGGCTGGCGAAGGTACTGATACTCACCCAGCTGAGCGTGGTGACCAGAAACATCTGCCACGGCTTGAGGGAAACCGGGATACGCAGCGTGGCCAGCAAGCTGATAGCCACCGAAGCCAGCACGATGCCGGTGGACAGGGCGAAGGCGCGTGCATCGGGGTCTTCCTCGATGACCAGGACCAGCCAGGGCACCATCATGAAGACCGCCAGGACCAGCCACAGCACGGAGAGCACCTTGAGGATCGGCGCCCAGTTGAGCCACTGCTCCCGAAGTACGCTCCCGCGCATGGTAGCTTCCTCGACGCTATTCGGTTATGCCTTCCGCTAGGGGCCAGTGCCCTCATGGCATCACGGGGCCATCTAAAAAGTCCGTAAAATCTGGACAGGACATCGCCGCTTTCCGCCCGGGCAAGTCGCGCCGTGGCGTGGCGCAAGGCCCGGGGGGTGGATATCCGGCCCAAGGGATGAAGTGTGCTGGCGCATAGTGCGGAGCAGGCTCGCTTCCGGCTGAGTTTCTGCATTAACCTGATGCGCGCAGGTATCTTGCGCGGCCATTTCTCCTGCAGGCCGCCCCGTCACGCCATATCCAGAAGAGGCCAGGCAATGCAGTTGGCATGGTTTGAAGCGCACCAGGCGGCGGAGGTCCGGGCGCTGTTTACGAGGACCTTCTCCGATGCCGAGGGGCCGGCAGAAGGCGAATTGATCGGGGGCCTGGTGCGCAAGCTGATGGCCGATACCGACCCGGGGGATTTCCTGGGTTTCGTGGCCATGGATAAGGGCCGGGTCGTGGCAGGCATCTTCTTCTCGAGGCTGACGTTCGATACCCCGGTCGAGGCCTTCCTGCTGTCACCGGTGGCGGTGTATCCCGACTACCAAGGCCAGGGCATCGGGCAGCGCCTGATCCGTTTCGGCCTCGAGCGGCTAAAGGAGAGGGGCGTGACGCGGGTCTTCACCTACGGGGATCCGGCGTTCTATTCGCGGGTCGGCTTCACGCCGGTCTCCGAGGAGATGGCGCCGGCGCCCTTCAGGCTGTCCCAGCCGGAGGGTTGGCTCAGCCAGGCGCTGGATGGGCATGAGCTGACGGCCCTGGCCGGTGTCCCGGGCTGCGTCACGGCGTTCGACGATCCCGCCTACTGGTGAGGTACAGCGCCACTAGCCTGGCCGCCTGGGTGTCCTCGTGCCACCGGGCGGCGTGTATCGGGCCGCGGCGGGAAAGCGTCTCGCGCAGCGCTGGGTCGCTCAGCACCCGATTGACCTTGGCGGCGAAGTCATCATGGGTCTCCTCGGCTATCAGGCAGCCCTCGCCATCCGCCAGGACGTCGCGGGTGCCCATCACCGCGGTGGAGACCACGGGTGTGCCTAGTGCCAGGGCCTCCAGCAGCACCAGGCCCTGGGTTTCCGTGCGCGAGGCGAACACGAAGGCATCGGCGGCGCGGTAGGCGGCCTGCAAGGGGCCGTCACGATCCAGATACCCCAGGAAGTGCACCGCCTCGCCAACGCCCGCCACCTGTGCCTGTCGGGCCAGTGCCGCTCGGGCCGGGCCCTCGCCGGTAATGACCAGGCGGGTACCGGGATGCTGGGCCAGCACCCGCGACAGCATCTCGATCAGAAACCCGATATTCTTCTCGTGGGCGGTGCGTCCCACGTAAAGCAGCAGCCGGGCCGTGGGCGGCAGGCCATAGCGGGCGCGAAAGCCGTTTGTCTCCCGTGGCTGCGTGAAGGCCTCGAGGGCCAGGCCGGTGGGTATCACTGCCATGGGGGTTGTCACGCCATAGCGTGTCAGGGTGTCGCGCATGGCGAGGGAGGGCACGACCAGGGCATCCAGCTGGTGGCACTGGCGGACCGACAGGCGCCGGGCCACGAAGCGCAGCCAGCGACGCGGCAGCCAGCGCACATAGTGGTGCAGGTACTCCTCGAAGAGGGTGTGGTAGGTCGCTACCACGGGAATACCCAACCGTTCTCCCAGGACGATGCCGGCGCTGTGTGCCACGAAGGGCGTATGCACGTGGATCAGGTCGAACGCCTTGGCCAGGAGTTGTGGTGCCAGGCCCAGCACCTCGCGATAGCGCATCATCCGATCCTCGGGGTCGCCGGGCACACCGCGGCTGCCAATGCGCAGTACCTCGGGTCGATCCGTCTGACCGACGGGATAGGCGGGGCAGATCAGCGTCACCGAATGACCCAGGCGTTCCAGGGCGGCGCAGAAGCTGGCGATGGAGGTGGAGACCCCGTTCACCCTCGGCAGGTAGACGTCCGAGATCATCAGGATCTTCAGGGTGCGGGTCTGGGCGCCGGGGACGCCGGTCGCCTGGAGCGAGGGAGAAGTGAGTCCTGGCTGCGCCTCCCGTTCGGCCCGATGCTGCAGGCTCAGCGCATTGCCGTGGGCCAGCCGGGCGAGGAATTCCTGTTCCGCGGTGCTGAGCGGTTTGCGCTGGGGCATGCAGGCGGGCTCCGGTGGCACTTTCCTGCAGCCTGGCGCGCTTGCATGACAGTGGTGTGTCAGGCCAGCTTGTCACGGATGGCAGGAGACACATTCACTGGCCTGTCGTGAACCCCCGGCGGCCGCGCAGGGTCTGCCGCGATAGGCCCCAAATGCAAGGGAGTTAGCCGATGTCCGAGCTGCCACTGTTGAAGGTCTACTACGACGGCATCTGCCCAGTCTGCCGGCGGGATCGCACCCGCTACGAGCGCTGGGCAGGGGAGGCCGGCCGCCAGGTGGCGTGGTGCGATGTGACCGAGCACCAGGCGACGCTGCGCGAGAAGGGCGTCGACCCGCAGGCGGCGCTGCTTTCCCTGCATGTGGAGGAGGAGGGCGGGCGCATCATGGAAGGCATCGACGCCTATGTCCTACTGATGCGCCGGGTGCCACGCCTCAAGCCCCTGGCCTGGCTGATCGGCCTGCCGGGGCTCAAGCCGGCGCTGCGATGGTGCTACGACCGCTGGGTGCACAGGCGCCTGGCTCGAGAGGGGCGCCTGCCCTGAGCCGGCGTATGGCCAGGGCTGGCTCAGCGCTCCTGCCGTGCCGACCAGTGGCGCTGCATCTCGAGGAAGGTGAGCGAGGCCGACCAGGTGATCAGCATGAAGCCGATCAGCGCCTCGGTGCCCGTCATGAAGCGGATCGGGCCGGTGGGGAAGAGGTCGCCATAGCCCAGGGTGGTGTAGGTGATCGCCGAGAAGTAGACGTAGTCGAGGAAGTTGACGGCCCCGATGCCCGACAGGCCCCCGGCCAGGGGGTGCTCACCGAGCAGGGCCATGGCCACGGCGAAGATCCAGATCTCGGTGACGTGGGCGGCGAACAGCCCGAAGGTCAGCTTGAGGAAGCGCCGGCGCAGGGTGCTGCGCGACTTTTCCAGGCGCCGCCATAGCCGCAGCGACACCTCGTAGTGCAGCAGGATGCAGGCCACGACGGCGATCAGGGTGATGGCCACGGCCCAGAGGTGGCCGGCATCCAGGGCAGCATCGAGCACGGGCGGTGGTCCTTCTGTCGAGATGCGGCAAGCCTAGCGCGATCACGGGGCCGGCGTCACGGCCCGAGCCGCGCCCGAATGACGCCTCGCTGGGGCGCTGCTAGGATGGGCCATCCGTCACCCGCGTGACGCGCGGCCGGCAGGCCGGCACCCGCCGCAAGGAAGGCTGTCATGAAGACGACCCATGCCACTCGGGCGGAAGCCCTGGACGACACCCTCTCGCCGCTCTCGCTCAAGCGGGTCGGCATCGACACCTACCGCGAGAACGTGGCCTACCTGCACCGCGAATGCGATCTCTATCGCGCCGAGGGCTTCCAGGCGCTCTCCAAGGTGGAGGTCCGCGCCAACGACCAGCGCATCCTGGCGAGCCTCAACGTGGTGGACGATGCCGCCATCGTCGACTGTCAGCAGCTCGGCCTCTCCGAGGACGCCTTCGAGGCCCTGGGCGTGGAGGAGGGCCATCCGGTGAGCGTCTCCCAGGCGGAGCCCCCGGCCTCGATCCCCGCCCTGCACCGCAAGCTCGCCGGCGAGCGGCTCTCCCGGGAGGACTTCCGGCACATCATCCGCGACATCGCCGAGTTGCGCTATTCCAAGATCGAGCTGACCGCCTTCGTGGTCGCCTGCGACCGCGGCGAGCTCGACCGCGAGGAGGTCTTCTACCTGAGCGATGCCATGAGCCGGGTGGGGCGCCGCCTCGACTGGCACGAGCATCCGGTGGTCGACAAGCACTGCATCGGCGGCATCCCGGGCAACCGCACCTCCATGCTGGTGGTGCCCATCGTCGCCGCCCACGGCCTGCTGTGCCCCAAGACCTCCTCGCGGGCCATCACCTCGCCCTCGGGCACCGCCGATACCATGGAGGTGCTGGCCAATGTCGACCTGCCCTTCGACGTGCTCGAGGACATCGTGCGCACCCATCGCGGCTGCCTGGCCTGGGGGGGCACCAGCGAGCTCTCGCCCGCCGACGACGTGCTGATCTCGGTGGAGCGCCCGCTCTCCATCGACTCCCCGGGCCAGATGGTCGCCTCCATCCTCTCCAAGAAGATGGCCGCCGGCTCCAGCCATCTGCTGCTCGACCTCCCCGTGGGCCCCCATGCCAAGGTGCGCTCCATGCCCGAGGCGCGGCAGCTGCGCCGGCTCTTCGAGTTCGTGGCCGGGCGCATGGGCCTGACCCTGGACGTGGTGATCACCGACGGCAGCCAGCCAGTGGGGCGCGGCATCGGCCCGGTGCTGGAGGCCCGCGACGTGATGCGCGTGCTCACCAACCACCCCGAGGCGCCCATGGACCTGCGCCAGAAGGCGCTGCGCCTGGCCGGACGGATGCTGGAGTTCGACCCGGACGTGCGGGGCGGCGCCGGCTTCGGCATCGCCCGGGACATCCTCGACGACGGCCGGGCCGCCGAGAAGATGCAGGCGATCATCGATGCCCAGGGCCGCCGGCCCTTCGACCCGGACAACCCGCCGCTGGCCCCCCACAGCTTCGAGGTGCTGGCCGCGGCGGATGGCGTGGTCACCGGCATCGACAACCTCAAGCTGGCACGCATCGCCCGCCTGGCGGGTGCCCCCAAGGCGGCGGGGGCCGGGGTCGACCTGCTCAGGCGCATCGGCGACCCGGTGACCCGGGGCCAGCCGCTCTACCGCGTCCATGCCGCCTATCGCAACGAGCTGACCTTCGCCCACCAGTCCACCGAGCGGGAGTCCGGCATCGCCATCGGCCGCACCGAGGAGATCACCCGGCTCAATGTCGAGCTGTGAACAGGGAGGTTCGATGACCCGCGCACTGCTGCATTTCCCTGGCGAGGCGGCCCCTGCGCGGCGCCTCGCCGAGGCGGCGGGGCTGACCGCCCACGCCGTCGAGTGCCACCGCTTTCCCGATGAGGAGCTCAAGCTCCGGCTGCCCTTCGTCGAGGCGAAGACCTTTCCCGAGACCCTGGTGATCTATCGCAGCCTCGACCGGCCCAACGACAAGCTCGTCGAGCTGCTGCTGCTGGCGCGACACGCTCGCCGGCAGGGCGTGACCCGACTGGTGCTGGTGGCGCCCTATCTCCCCTACATGCGGCAGGACATCGCCTTCCACCCCGGCGAGATCGTCAGCCAGACCATCGTCGGCGGCTTCCTCGCCGAGCTGTTCGACGCCGTGATCACCGTGGACCCGCACCTGCACCGCATCGAGCGCCTCGAGCAGGCGATTCCCCTCGAGCACGCCATCGTGCTCTCCGGCGCTTCGCGCCTGGCCGTGCTGATCGCCGAGAAGCGCCAAGCCCCCCTGCTGCTGGGCCCGGACGATGAGGCGCTGCAGTGGGTCCGCCAGGCCGGCGAGATCACCGGCTTCGATGCCGCCACCTGCCGGAAGACCCGCAACGGCGACCGCAACGTGCAGGTCGAGTTGCCGGACATCCCGGTCGCCGGCCGCCAGGTGGTGCTGATGGATGACGTGGCGAGCTCCGGTCATACCGTCGCCCGTGCTGCCGAGGCGCTGCTCGAGGCCGGGGCCGCCTCGGTGGACGTGGCGGTCACCCATGCGCTGTTTGCCGGCGATGCCCTGGCGGTGATCCAGGCGGCCGGGGTTGGCGAGGTGTGGAGCACCGACTGCATCGTGCATGACAGCAACGCCATCGCCATGGCGCCGGTGCTGGCCGAGGCGCTCGCCTCGCTCGACTAGCGGCGCCCACTCCAGCAGGGCGAGCTCGAAGCTCGCCCTGCAGCTGGCCTTCCGGCCGACGTTACGGCGACTTGTCGGCCGTCTCGGGCTTGTCTGCCCCCTGGTGCGCCAGCGGCCCGGCCTGGTCGAGTCGCGGGTGATTGTCGCGGAACTCCCGGTGCGGGTCCGGCAGGGCATCCAATGCCTGCACGGTATGGGTGATGGCGTGGATTGCCGCCAGTACGTCCTTCGTGTAGCCGGTCTCGGAGATGGTGTGCATGTTGCGGATCGGAAAGCCGATGGAGGTGGCAACGCAGTCCACGGCGGCGAGCACCCCGGCCATGCCGTCGGTGCCGGTATCGACTCCCACGATGTCGCGTTGCATGGGAATGCCTTGCTCGCGGGCGGTGGTCTCGATGATCCGGTTGAGCTGCTCGCTGGCGATGGCCCCCACCGACATGGTGAACCCCTTGCCCATTTCCAGCGGCTGCATGCGACGCTCGCCGATGCCGGGGGCAGCCGTGTAATCGTGGTTCACGTCCACGGCAATGATGGCATCGGGGCGCATCTCACCGGCCAGAACTCGGCTGCCGAAGCGGCCGATTTCCTCGTAGCTGGCAATCGCGAACAGCACACGCACCTGCTCGGTGCCACCCGCCTCGGCGATCAGCCTGGCCACCTCGGCGGTGACGAAGCAGCCCAGACCGTTGTCCAGGTAAGCGCCATAGAAGGTGTCCGGGCTGAAGCCGGGGCGGATGGGCCGGTCCAGGATGATCGAATCCCCGGGCCGCACGCCCAGATTCTCGACCTGCTGCTTCTTGTTCTCGCCGTGGATCTGCAGGTCGAGATAGATCTGCTCCTTCTTGATGCCCTTCTCCCCGCTGCGCTGCGCTGGGTCGGAGAAGTGGATGGCACCCAGGGCCTCCACGGTGCCGCCGTCTATGCGCCGATAGCTGCCGGGCGCCTCGGGGTCCTCGCTGAACAGCGTGACCTCGTGGCCGATCAGCACGCCGGGCAGGAAAGAGTCGGTATTGATCCAGATCTTGCCGTCCTCGCCGATGGAGCGGACCTGCATGCGAATCTTGTCGGCATGGCCGATGATCATCACCTTGAAGAGATCGTCGCGGCCCGGGTGGGTGTCCAGTACCACCCCGGCATGCCCCATGAACTGCTGCAACGTCCAGTCGGCGGGGGCGAAGCTCTCGAAATGGGGCTTGAGGACGCCATAGGTCATGGCGGCCTCGAGCCCCACCGGGCTGGGCGCCGACAGGATGCGGCGCATCAGGTCGAACTGCGGGTTGGGCATGGGACAGTTCCAGGGTTTTTGCGTATCGCTCATGGCGTTCTCGCTTGCTCGTTCAGGAAGTGGGGGAGGGAAAGGGCGTGTCTCAGCGCCGGCGGCGTAGCCAGTAGCGCCGGCCCATGGCGCCCGGGCGCTCGATGATCACCGGTGGCGCATGGGCGTGGCCCCCGAGATTATCATGCAGGGAGGGGGACGAGGGCTCGTCTATCGTCTTCAGCCGGCGAATGCGCTCCTCGGTCGGCGGATGGGTACGCAGCCACTCGAGTCCCGCCGGTGGGTGGCGGCCGAACAGCGTGGCCAGCCAGCGTCCCTGATAGCGTTCCAGGGCATCCAGCGCCGAGGCCAACCCCTCTGGGTCGCCCGTCAGGGCCACGGCGTCCAGGTCGGCGGTATACTCGCGGTTGCGGGACAGGGCCAGCTGCAGCAGGGTGCTCAGGCTGGGCGCAAGGGCCACCACCAGCAACAGAGCCCAGGGCAGGCGAACCTCGCCGGCCAGGATCAAGGGCACCATGAACAGCAGGCTGATCTGCAGCACCGTGGTCAACCAGAGCGTCAGGCGGGTCATGGCCGCTGCCATGGACATCACGCGCGTGTCGCCATGGCGCAGATGACTTACCTCGTGGGCCAGGACGCCGGCCAGCTCGCGCAGCGTCAGGGTGCGCAGCAGGCCCTCGGTGACGGCGATGCCACCGTCGTGTCGGGTCCCCACGGCAAAGGCATTGAGGTCCGGCGAGGGGGCATAGAAGAGCTGCGGGGGGTGAGTGAGACCGGCGCGATGATAGAGGGTATCGAGCAGCCGGTAGAGTGTCGGTGCCTGGTGGCGGTGGAGCAGGCCGGCCCCTGCATCGGCGAGGATGTAGCGGGCCGGCACCCAGCTGCTGGCGAAGGCCCCGGCCGCCACGACGCCCAGGGTCACGATGATGCCGACGCCTCCCGCCAACAGGTAACCGGGCACGGCCAGCACCAGCATCAGGCCGGCCATGATCAGCAGGGTCTGAAAGCCGTTCTTGATGCGGCTGCGCCAGAGGCGTGGGGTCCCGGTTGGCATCGCGTACCCTGGTTCGTCAGCCGTGCAGCCGGTGCAGGCTGTCGATCAGCCGCTGGCACAGAGCGTCGAGCTTTTCCATCTGCCGTTCGTCGTGCAGTTGCCCCCGCTCATCGAAGGCCTGCGCGGCTTGCGCAACACCGAGCTGGTCGGGCAGCACCGTCACCCCGATATTGGACAGCAGCTGGCGGGCCAGTGCCAGGCTGCGAATGCCGCCCAGTCCCCCGGGAGACGCGGAAACCACCGCGGCCAGCTTGTTCTCGAACAGCGCGAGACCACTCTTGCCCTCGTGAGGGCGGGTCAGCCAGTCGAGGGTGTTCTTCAGCAGCGGGGTGATGAAGCCATTGTACTCCGGCGTGGCGATCAGCAGACCATCATGGTCGGCCAGGCCGCGTTGCAGGACCCGAGCGTTCTCGGGAAGACCCTGCTCAGCCTCCAGGTCACCGTCGTAGAGCGGCATGGGGTGGTCGCGCAGGTCGATGAAGGTGGGGCGGCCACCCAGCCGCTCGATGCGCTCGGCGGCGAGGCGTGCCAGCGCCTTGTTGTACGAGCCGGTACGACTGCTGCCGGCAAAGACGAGGATACGGGGGTGAGGCTGGCGGTCCGTCATGGAGTCTCCTTCAGGTTGCATCTTTTACCGGGCAGGGTTGCCCGTGCGGGTCCATCCTCAGCGGTCGGCCCTGTCAGGCGTGACGGGGGAGGCGACCGGCGAGCGTGCGGCGCAGGGGCTTCACGGCGAGGCTAACCAGCACGATGAGCCCCAGCCATTCGAGCCAGGCCGGCAGCAGCTCGCCTACCTCCTCGATCTGACGGCTGATGTCGAGCTGCCACCAGTCTGCCACGGCATCGACGCCCAGCCCCAGCAGCACGGCGCTCACCAGGATGCCGACCAGGTAGGCCAGCAGGGCTTGGCCGCCCATTTCGCGGCGAAAGATCCCCAGGGTCGCCAGACTGGTGATGGGTGCGGCGATCAGGAACACCAGTACGGTGCCGGGGGAAACGCCGGCCAGCAGCAGCCCGGCGGCGATGGGCGTCGCGGCGGTGGCGCACATGTAGAGCGGCATCCCGATCACCGCCATGAGCAGCATGGCCCCCAGACCACTACCCAGTTCGGCCAGCTGCTGCGGTGGCACCAGGGCGATGAGGCCCCCGGCGACCAGCAGGCCCGCCAGCAGCCAGACGCTGATATCGTCGAGGATGTCGGTGAAGGCATAGCGAAGGCCGCCGGCCAGCCGGGCGGTGAGCCCCGGTGTCGTGGCCTCGGTCAACGTGTCCTGAGCCTCGCTACAGCCGCTGGCACAGCCGCTGCCGCAGCCATCTTCCTCCTGGGGCGCGACGCCGGCCGGCACGCTCACCGGTGTGGTACGGCCCACCAGCAGGCCGGTAACGATGGCGGTCAGCACGGCGCTGGTCGCCCGGGCCACGGCCATGTAGGGGCCGAGCAGGGCATAGGTGATGGCCAGGGAATCCACGCCGATGCCCGGGGTGCCGATCAGGAAGGCGGTGGCCGGGCCGCGCGAGGCGCCGCCGCGATACATGGCCAGCGCCGTGGGAATGGCCCCGCAGGAGCAGAGCGGCAGGGGGGCGCCGATCACCGCCGCCCGGGCGATGCTGCCCAGCCCCTGGCCGCCCACCCAGCGCCTTAGCAGGGCCTCGGAGACCAGGGCCTTGATCAGTCCGGCCATCACCAGCCCCAGCAACAGCCAGGGGGCGGCGGAGAGGGCGACGGCCAGGATGGCGTTCAGCAGGGTCATGGGGCGCTCCTCGGGGGAATGCTCTATTCTGGGGCCGGCGGTTACCCGTCCGTCAAGCGTGGCGCACGCCGAAGGCGCGATGCGCCCCTCTTCAGCCCCGTATCTCGGCGATGACCTCGCCGGTCTCCTCGCTCAGCCCCGTCTCCTGGAAGCCGAGGTTGGCGTAGAAGTCCCGGGCGACCTGATTGGTGGCCACATAGCAGATCGCGATCCGCTCGAACGAGCCCTGCGCCCGGATCTCGTCCAGCAGGCACTGCATGGCCCCGTGCCCGATGCCTCTTCCCTGATGGTGTCGGTCGACCATGAGACGGAAGATGTTGTAGGTCGGGGGCCGGTCGTGGTGGGCGAAGGCGTCGTACATCAGAAAGCCGACCACCTGCCCGTCGCAATAGATGGCGCGCGGTCGGTAGGTCGGATGCAGGCTCGATTCGGCAATGGAATAGAGGTTGTCAGCGACATAGCCACGCTGTGATGCCGCGACTTCCAGCGCAATGACGGCCTCGAAGTTCTCGCGAGTGACGTCCTTCAGTGCGATCTCCATCGCCTGCTCCTCCCGTTGGGGGCATGAGGCGAGGCGTCGCGGCGGCTCAGTCCCGGTGCACCGTGTTCTCCGGGGATCGGGATCGTCCGGCGCACCTCACCCAGCTGCGGGCTACCGACCCGCACGGTCACCTCGCCCTGGACCACCCAGCATACACGGGCCTGGTGGCCGTTGCCTCGGGAGTGCTGGAAACAGGGCGTCTGGGGGGGCGTCACCGCGTCCGCAGCCATCCATGTGCCCCAGCCTCCGGCGGGCCTGGCCGCTGGCATGCGCGGGCCAGGGCGGCGTAGGCTGGGTGGCACCGTCACGCAAGGGAGTCAGCGAATGGATCGTTTCATGCAGGCCGCGCTCGAGGAGGCCCGCCATGGCCTCGAGGAGGGCGGCATCCCCATCGGCTCGGTGCTGGTGCACCGCGGGGTGGTCATCGGCCGCGGCCACAATCGACGTGTGCAGCTGGGCAGCGCGGTGCTGCACGGCGAGATGGACGCCCTGGAGAATGCCGGTCGCCATCCGGCCGAGACATACCGCGAGAGCATCCTCTACACCACCCTCTCGCCCTGCCCGATGTGCAGCGGTGCCATCCTGCTCTACGGCATCCCCAGGGTGGTGATCGGCGAGAGTCGCACCTTCCTCGGCGAGGAGGCCCTGCTGAAAGAGCGCGGCGTCGAGGTGGAGGTGCTTCAGGATCCCGAGTGCATCGCGTTGATGGAGGGCTTCATCGCCGCTTCGCCCGAACTGTGGCACGAGGACATCGGCGAATAGCGCCGGCTCGCAAGGGCATGACGAGAACCATGCTGACCTGAGTCAAGCCGGCCGGGCAGGGCTGGACTACCCTTGAGGATGAGGCGGGCCTGCTCGAGGAACGATAGCCGGTGTTTCCCGGTATCCGGCACCTCGAGTCTCCATCGGCTTCGCCATTCCTGATCTGCATTCGAGGAGTCATCGACATGGCCAAGAAAGCGTCCAAGAATGTTCCTGTCTCGACCGAGACGTCTTCCCAGCCGTCGGAGTCCCGGGCGATGAGTCCGTTCCGGGAATTCGATCGTCTGCTCGATACCTTCTTCGATCGTGGCGGGATGCCCTCGCGCTGGGAGCATCCCCTCTGGCAGCGCTTCGCCGCCTTCGAGCAGGGCATGCCGAAGGTCGATGTCATCGACCGGGATGCCGAAGTGGTGGTACGCGCCGAGGTTCCGGGTTTCGAGCGCGAGGAGCTCGACGTCTCGGTGACCGACGGCGCGGTGACCATCAAGGGCGACCACCGCGCGGAGAGCAAGGAGGAGGAGGGCGACTACTTCCACTCCGAGATCTCCCGCGGCTCCTTCACCCGTACCGTGGCCCTGCCCAGCGAGATCGATGCCGACAAGGCGGCCGCCAGCTTCAGGAACGGTGTCCTCGAACTGACGCTGCCCAAGCACAAGAAGGCCAATCGCCGCAAGGTCGAGGTCAAGTAACCATCCGGAATGATCGCCAGGCCGGCTATTCCGGCCTGGCGGCTTCCCAGGCGTGAGGGAACGAACATGGACACCACCTGGGTGGTAGTCGCTGACCAGGCACGGGCACGGCTCTTCTCGGCCTCCGACCAGCGTGGGCCGCTGGAGGAGGTGGAGGACCTGGCCAATCCCGAGGGTCGTCTGCATGACCGCGATCTCAATGCCGACAGCCCGGGACGTGCCTTCGACGCCATGGGTGAGGGGCGCCATGCCATGGGCAAGCACCATTCGCCCAAGGAGCAGGAGGCGATCCGCTTCGCCCATGAGGTGGGGGAGCGCCTGGGCGTCGGCCTGCACGACGGCGCCTTCCGGCACCTGATCATCAGCGCTGCGCCGCGCTTCCTGGGGCTGCTGCGCGAAACGCTGCCCGAGGCCGTCGCGAAGTGCATCGTGCTCGAACTGCACAAGGACCTCACGGCACTGAGCCCCGAGGAGATCCGGGCCCACCTGCCGGAGCGGCTGCCCCGGGCGCCCCTCTCATCGCAGGGCTAGGAGGCGGGTAGCCGGAGCGAGGGAGACGATGGCCGGCGTGACCCTCTGGCTGACCGGGGACGTGATGACCGGGCGCGGCATCGACCAGGGCCTGCTGCATCCCGCCAACCTGCCGGTACTTGCCGCGGCGGGGGTGGATTTCTGCGTTGAGCGAGCCCCCGCAAGGAGGCCGAGTGGCTATGCCGGAGGCTTAACCGTGAGGGAAAGCCGCTCGGCACCCGGGTACGGCACGGTGGCCATAACCGCCTGGTGCTCGAGTGGCAAGCCGAGCGATGACGCGGTTCAACTCATGTCGTGTCTGATGGCCCATTCGGGCCGGCGTCGGGTGGAGGGCTCGACGCATCCTGTTCGGTGACGAAGGCATTGCGATGATAGTCCGCCGCGGCCTCCACCTCGGCAAGGCCGCGCAGGCCGGGTTCCGGTGGCGCGTCGCCGGCCAGCACCTGGAGCACCGACCTGACCCCGCGCGACAGCGATATCAGGTTGTAGCCGCCTTCCAGCACGAAGACCAGCCTTCCCTCGCACTGCCGGCGTGCCAGGCGCTGCAGGATGCCGGTCATGGCGGAAAAGCCGTCATAGGACACGTTCAGCGCCAGGTCATGGCTGTGGGGGTCGAACCCTGTCGAGACCAGGATCAGGTCGGGGCGGAACCACTCGGCCGCGGGTACCAGGATCTCGCGGAAGGCCCTGATATAGGCGGCGTCGCCGGCATCGGCAGGCAGGGGGACATTGACGATGGTGCCTTCCCCGAGGCCCACCCCGACCTCCTCGAGACTGCCCGTGCCGGGATAGAAGGGAGAGGCGCGGTGAATATCGAAGAACAGCACATCCTGGTCGGCCCAGAAGATGTCCTGGGTACCGTTGCCGTGATGGGCATCCCAGTCGACGATCATGACCCGCTGACAGCCCAGCGCCGCCCGGGCATGGGCGGCCGCCACCGCCACGTTGTTGAATAGGCAGAAGCCGCGGGCCCGCACCGGCTCGGCATGGTGGCCGGGGGGCCTGACCAGCGCGAAGCTGCTCTCGGTGCGTCCCGCGACCACGGCCTCGACGGCGGCGATCGCTGTGCCGGCGGCTACCTCGGCGGCATCGACGCTGCCGGGTGATACCGCCGTGGTATCCACGTCCAGCCAGGCACTCTTGCCGCGCAGCTGGTAGATGCTGTTCAGGTAGGAGTTGGTATGGACGCGCCCAAGCTGCTCGCGAGTGGCCTGCATGCCGGCCTCGAAGATCACCCCGGGGACCGGTTCGAGCTCAAGCAGATGCCGGATGGCGGTGAGGCGGGCGGGGTGTTCGGGATACTTCCAGGGGACGCCCAGGCCCGACAGCAGGGAGCGGACGCGCTTGTCCATGCGCCCCGGCAGGAAGGGCACCTCGATATCCGGCTCATGGGCCAGCATCCGCTCGTCGTAGAAGGCGATCACGCTGTTCTGTTCGGCCACTGCAAGGCTCCCTGTTGTGCGCAATATACGGGCACGACCTGGCTACAGCATATCAGGGGGATGGCACCGGGGGTGGAGAATGGCCCGTTACATCAGCGCATGGCATCGAGCAGACGTTCCACCGCCAGGAACAGCTGACGGCGTGGCTGGGCACCCTCGAGCACGCCGGCGTGCTCGCCGTCCAGCGAGAAGCGCAGACCCGGCATCCCGGCGATGGCCGAACTGGAGCGGCGGGGCCGGTCGGTGTAGGCTTGCCGCCCTTGTTCACAGCACAGGACCCGATCATGAGCGATCTGCCCAACTGCCCCGAGTGCGGCTCCGCGTTCACCTACGATGATGGCATCCAGCTCGTCTGTCCGGAGTGCGGCAACGAGTGGTCGCGGGACGCCGGCACCGAGCCGGCCGTGGAGGAGGCGGTGGTCCGCGATGCCAACGGCACCCCCCTGGCCGATGGCGACACGGTCACCGTGATCAAGGACCTCAAGGTCAAGGGCATCCGCCTGGTCGACGGCGACCACGATATCGACTGCCGGATCGAGGGCATCGGGGCCATGAAGCTCAAGTCCGAGTTCGTCAAGAAAGCCTGAGGATCACGTCCGAGGCAGACAGGCGGGCAGGCTTTCGCGCAGTGAGTGGGGCAGGATGCCTAGGTCCTCGAAGCCGCCGACGTTCTCATTGGCGACGTTGTCCGCCTGCATCAGTATCACCTGGTCACGCGTCAGCGGCGGGCCGGGCAGCCAGGCAACCAGCGTCGCGATCAGCCGCCAGGCCAGGAAGGGCAGTGGCACCAGCGGCCGCTCACGCTGCAGGTGGGCGAGCAGCAGCTCGAGGATCTCGCGGTAGCTCAGCACCTCGGGGCCGCCGAATTCGAAGAGACGCCGCTCGGTGGCGGGGTGGACGGTGAGCCGGGCGATGGCCCGCGCCACGTCCACCACGTGTACCGGCTGCAGCCGGGTCGTGCCGTGGCCGAACAGCGGGACCAGCGGCAGCCGGGTCAGCCCCTCCAGGCCGGTCAGGAAGGCATCCCCGGCCCCGAACAGTACGCTGGGCTGCACGATGATCGCCTTGGGCATGGTCGCCAGCACTGCGTCCTCGCCTCTTGCACGGGCCCGGACATAAGCCGAGGCCGAGTCGTGACGGGTGCCGATGCCCGAGACCAGTATCAGCCGCTCGATGCCGGCTGCACGTGCTCGGCTGGCCAGTCGTCCGGCCCCCGTGACATGGATGGCCTCGAAGCTGGCATCGCGCGTTTCCACATAGAGACTGATGGCATTGACCACGGCACTGGCGCCCTCGAGCGCCATATCGATGCTCGCCTCATCGCGGATATCGGCGGTGGCGAGCTCTACCGGGTCGCCCTCCTCGAACCAGGCCGGCAAGACCGGCTGGCGAGCAGCGATACGCACTTCACGCCCGGCCTCGACCAGTTCGCGAACGATGGCATCACCGAGAAAGCCGGTGCCGCCGAACACCGTGACCGGACCCTCGCGCATCATCCCTCTCCCGGTCGCCGCTCAGCGATAGCCGGCCATCAGCTCGCGCACCAGCGGCGTGTCGGCATCGCGGTGAGTGGGCAGCTCGAAGCGTGCCCGTGCGATGGCGGTGCGTGACAGCTCGGCGGTGATCAGTATCTCGCGCTCCTCGGCCTCGGCGAGCAGCTCGCCGCGCGGGCCGAGGATGCGCGAACCGCCCCAGAAGTGGCTCTGGCCCTCGGGACCGAAGCGGTTGGCCATGATCACCGGCGTGCCGTAGGTCATGGCGTAGAAACGCACATTCAGGGCCCAGTTCTGCTCGTTGGAGAAGTCGTCGCTGACGATGCCCGAAGCGGAGTTGATCGGTGCGCAGAGCACGGTGGGGCGGGGCAGGAGGGCGGCATGGACCAGCGCCGGGTTCCACAGATCGGCGCAGATCAGTTGGGTGGCCGACCAGCCGGGGCGCACCGGGGTATGGGTGAGCTCACTCCCGTGGGTGAACCACTTGCCTTCCTCGAGACCGCCATAGGTGGGCAGGTTCAGCTTGCGATGCACCGCGGCGATCTCGCCATCCTGGAGGATCGCCAGCGCGTTGTAGTACTCGCCGGGGCTCGCCTCCTCGACGAAGCCCACCACCGTCTGCATCTCGCGGCAGGTGAGTGCCAGCTCACGCAGGCGCGGGTCCTCCAGCGGCATGGCCACCTGCATGACTCGGCCACCCAGCCCGTAGCCGGTCAGCGAAAGCTCGGGGAAGACCAGCAGCTCGACGCCTTGTTCGCAGGCCTCATGGATAATGTCGAGATGCTGCGCCAGGTTGGTATCCACCTCGCCGAGGGTGGCGTTGATCTGGGCGGCGCCCACTCGCAGGCGGTCTTGATAGTGCATGATCGGGGCTCTTGGTGGAGGGGATATCAGTCCGTGGATCGGTCGTTGTCGGCGGAGCGAGCCATCGCCCGCTTGACCAGCCGGAACAGCAGCCAGTGCAGCACCGCCAGCACGGCCAGGGCTCCGCCCATCATCAGCAGGAAGGAAGTCGTCATCGCAGCGGTCTCCGGTGATGTGGCGTCATGCTAGCGAGACGGTGGCCGGGCGTCGATGCCCGGCTACCGTCTCGGGTCATTCCCCGCCGGGCGGCCCAAGCAGGGCAAGCAGGTCGCCGACCGGGCGAGTCTCCAGGGACTGGATGACCTCCCGCAGGGAGCTGGCCCGCTCGCCGAGGACCGGGTCGGCCAGCGCATGAAACTTGGTGGTGAGCGCCTCGTCGGACAGCGGGTTGTGCGGGTTGCCCAGGGCTTCGCACGGCCCGCTCTCCAGCAGCCTGCCATCGCTCAGGTGCAGTCGCGCCAGGGCCCATCGCTCGGCCGGGAAGCGGGCATTGAAGGTCGCATCCTCGTGGATCTCGACCCGAGCGGCCAGTGCTCTGAGGTCGGGGGCGTCGAGGGCGGTGACGGCCTCGGCGTCCAGGCTGCCGCGGGCGAGGGCGGCTGCTACCGACCAGGGCAGGCTGTACTGGGCCTGCTCGGTGGTGGCCGGGTGCACCACATGCAGGCGCTTGGCCTCGTGGAAGGTCACGACCTCGATGTGCGAGATATCGGCCGGGTCCTGGATCTGCGCGCGCAGCGACAGCACTGCCTCCACCGCCGGCTGGGCCCAGCGGCAGACCGGATAGGCCTTGAAATACTGCTCATGCAAGTACCAGCGACGCCCCAGGTCGGCCCAGACTGCCTCGACCTCCGGGGTGGTCACGGTCAGCGCGGGGGCGCCGGTGAAGCCGTCGCACGCCAGCAGGGCGGCGGACAGTCCGGTCATGGCGCCCCAGCCGGAGCCGTCCTTGAGCATGGTGGGGTGGTCGATGCAGCGCATCATCTGGCTTCGCGGCCCATAGAACTCGGCGATGCCCAGGGCATGATGCAGGCGGTTGGTGTCGAGGCCCATCAGTCGGGCTGTCACGGCGGCCACGCCCAGGGCGTTCCAGGCCCCGGACGTGTGGTAGTCCGGGCTGGTGGCATGCAGGGCGATACCGGCCCGGGTGGCCACCTCGTAGCCGAGGGCCAGCAGGGCCAGGAAGTCGCGGCCCGACAGGGCCTCCACCTCGGGCAGGGCGAGCAGCCCCGGCAGCAGGGCGACGCCAGCATGGCCCTTCGTCAGTGCCTGGCCGTCGTGGGCATCCAGGGCGTCGATCAGCCAGGCGCCATGCAGGGCCACCCCGGTGGGCGAGGAACGGCCGGCGGCGAAGAGCAGTGGTCGATCCCCGCCATGCTGGGTGACAACGAAGCGGCGCGCATGACCGGCAAGCTCGGTCCGGGTGGCTCCGGCGGCGACGCCGGCGAGGTCCAGCAGGCAGCGCTTGGCCTGGGAGAGCAAGGCGGGGTCCAAGGTGGCGAGATCGGTGTGGCAGATCCAGTCCAGGGGCGCAGGGGAAGAGGTCATTACAAGCTCGTTGTCCGGATCAGGGCAGAAACAAGAAGGCCGCCCACGGGCGGCCTCGATGCGTTTGCTGGCAACGTCTGGCCGTTACAGCAGCTCGTTGTCCTCGAGGAAGGACTGGGCCACGTCCTCGATGGTCTCGCGCTCCACGTCGACGCGCGCGTTGAGCTCGGCCATGGTCGCATCATCGAGCAGTGCCGACAGGGCGTTCATCTGCTCGGCGAGGTCAGGGTTGGCCTCCAGGGTCTCCTCGCGCACCACCGGGGTCAGGGCGTAGGCGGGGAAGTAGTTCTGGTCGTCTTCGAGCACGTGGAAGTTGAAGGCCGGGATACGGCCGTCGGTGGCGAAGACCAGGCCGACATCCACATCGCCATCGCGCAGGGCCGGATAGACCAGGCCGGAGTCCATGCGGCTGACGTCGCCGCGGCTGACCCGGAAGTCGTAGGCTTGCAGCAGCGGACGCCAGCCATCCTCGCGGGCATAGAACTCCGCGTTCAGGGCAAAGGTCAGCTCCTCGCCATCATTCACTGCCTCGGCCAGGTCGGAGAGCGAGGTGATACCGCGCTCCTCGGCATCGTCCTCACGCATGGCCAGGGCATAGGTGTTGTTGGCGTCGGAGGGCTCCAGCCACACCAGGCCCTTCTCGGCATCGAGTTCCTTGACCCGCTCATAGGTCTCCTCGGGCCCGAGGCGTTCCGTGATGTCGTTGTAGTTGATCAGGGAGGTGCCGGTGTATTCCCAGTAGAGGTCGATCTGGCCGTTCTCCTGGGCCTGGCGCAGCACGGCGGACCCCATGCCGGCACGATTCTCCACATCGTAGCCCAGGGCCTCCAGGTACTGGGTGGTCATGTTGGAGAGGATCTGCTGTTCGGTGAAGTTCTTGCCCCCGACGGTGATCTCGGCGGCGCCGGCAGTGGTCATGGCGCCGGCCAGGGCCAGGCCGGACAGGGTGGTCATCAGGCGTTTCATGGGGACTTCTCCTTGTGATATGACAGGGTGTAGCAAGTTTCGAACGATCAGGCGCGCGAC
>JBNJIL010000029.1:0-22312 GCA_051749325.1 Pseudomonadota bacterium
CGATACCGGCAACCCCTTGGCTCAACACCCTCATTCGGCACCCTGATGAATGAGGCGGGCTTAGTGGCGGATAACCACCACTTTATCCCTCAAAAAGGATATCGGCAACATTATCCGCCATAAGGGATGCTACAGCCTCCCCAGCCGCTCCCCCTGATAGCTGCCATCCAGCACCCGCTGCCACCAGTCGCGGTTCTCCAGGTACCATACCACCGTCTTGCGCAGGCCGGTCTCGAAGGTCTCCTGCGGCACCCAGCCCAGCTCGCGCTCGATCTTGCCGGCGTCGATGGCGTAGCGCAGGTCGTGGCCGGGGCGGTCTTGCACAAAGGCTATCAAGCTGGAAGCTGGAAGCTGGAAGCTGGAAGAGTCAGGGCGCAGCTCGTCGACCAGGGTGCAGATCGTCTCCACCACCTCGAGGTTGGTCTTCTCGTTGTGGCCGCCGATGTTGTAGGTCTCGCCTACCTGGCCTTGGGTGGCCACCTTGATCAGCGCGCGGGCGTGGTCTTCCACGTAGAGCCAGTCGCGGATCTGCTGGCCGTCGCCGTAGACCGGCAGCGGCTTGCCGGCCAGGGCGTTGAGGATCATCAGCGGGATCAGCTTCTCGGGGAAGTGATAGGGCCCGTAGTTGTTGGAGCAGTTGGTGATCAGGGTGGGCAGGCCGAAGGTGCGCTGCCAGGCGCGCACCAGGTGGTCCGACCCGGCCTTGCTGGCCGAGTACGGCGAGCTGGGGGCATAGGGCGTGGTTTCGGTGAAAAGTGAGCGCCCTTCGGGCTTGTGAGTGGTGAGTGGTGAATAGTGAGGGGTGAGGGGTGAGGGGTCACCATTCACCATTCTCGATTCACTATTCACAGGAGAACCTAAATCTCCATACACCTCATCCGTGGAGATATGATGAAAGCGGAAGCCGGCGGCCTTTTCGGGCTCGCTCTCCTGCAGCGCCTTCCAGTAGGCGCGAGCGGCTTCCAGCAGCACCGAGGTGCCCACCACGTTGGTCTGGATGAACGCGGCGGGGCCGTCGATGGAGCGGTCCACGTGGCTCTCCGCGGCCAGGTGCATCACCACGTCCGGCCGGTGCTCGGCAAAGGCGTGCTGCATGGCCGGGGCGTCGCAGATATCCGCCTGGATAAAGGCGTAGCGGGGGCTATCCGCCACGCCGGCCAGGGATTCCAGGTTGCCGGCGTAGGTGAGCTTGTCGACGTTGACCACGTGGTGGTCGGTGTTCTGGATCAGCTCGCGCACCACGGCGGAACCGATGAAACCGGCACCGCCGGTGATCAGGAAGGTCTGGGGCATGGGAGTGAGTCGTGAGTGGAGAATGGTGAATGGTGAATGGTGAAAAGGCACGCTACCGCCGCCCCGAACCTCATTGAGCTCCGGCATCCGCGTATATGTACGCCATGTTTCGCCGGCAGCAGCCCAATAACGCCGGGCCATGCGGCCCTGGAGGGCGGCACGGTCGTGGGTGGCGAAAAGGGGCCCTCTTTCCGGGAATTTCCGGCAGGAAGAGTGCCGCCGTGCAGACGTCACCCCACATCCGGCAGATCGGCAAAGCCTTCAGCTACGGCCTGCTCCAGGGCATGTGCCAGCTCGGCCTGTTCCAGCACGGGAAACTCTTTCATCAGCTTGCCGCTGACGCGGCCGCGCTCCCAAAAGGACAGCCTTCCCAGACCTCGGAGGCCACCCGGCCCATGGTGGGAGCGCACGGTCCGGCGTTCCGGCTTGCTGCGCGAATGGCGGTGTTTATGCAGCTTGGGCGGCCCCGATATTCGCGAACTGAAGTTCGCTCCTACAACTTCCGTCCTCAAGCTCTCGACGAAGCTGGGCCACCACATCTTCTTCTACTCCGGGGCGCTCCGCCGGCCTTCCTGCTGACCATGCAGAAGATAGTGCACGAGAGGATTCAGCCTGTTCTCGGCGACATCGGGGTATTGCTGGAGATAAAACGCGGAGTGGAAGTGGGGGCTCGGATTGCGTCCCTCGAAGCCGCCATACATCAGGTAATGTTCATGCGGCGCCTTGGCATAATGCCTGGAGCCCTGCACGTCCGGGTTGTGGGCAAGATACCACGCCGCATCGAAGAGCTCGCTCTCGCGCAACAACTTGCCGTACTCCAGCTGAGCCTTGCGCTGCTTCCTGGACAGCTCCAGCACATCGAAGGGCTCATGACGGTCGGCGTGCTCGAGCCCCTTTTCATGCTCGGCTGGCGCGTCATCGTCTTCCGCTTGAGGAGACCCCGGCGCTGGCTCGGCAGCGGTCCGCTGACGAAGCGCTTCCAGCGTCTGTCGCAGGGAAACTCGATCCGCCAGCTCCTGCTCAAGGCGTTGCCTCAGCGCGTCAAGCTCTTCCAGGCACCGCACAAGCGAGGTTTCCTGTTCATCAAGACGAGACGCCAGCCGTTGAACTTCCACGCTCATACTGGGCATCGAACCTTCCGCCTTCTCCCCATCCTGATGCTTCATTCTTTCTCACACTCCTTCATACCATGATAGGGACGACTACATCGCCTCGATTCGACGACGGTAATCATCCAGTTTCCTGCTGATAAACGGGCCTTCAGGCCTCAACCTGTGCGCCTTTTCCATGAGACCATGGGCCAGACACAGATCATCCGCTTCCATTGCCACCGCCGTATCACGCAGCTGGTTGACGAAGCCATCGAGCATGGCCTTGGCGGTCAGCGGTTCATCCGACTCCACCAGCTCCTCCAGCAGCGAATTGACCATTCGCAAGCGCCCACTCTCGGCTTGATCCATGCCATAGTCTGCGGCCAGGGGAGCAAACAGCGAGCCTCGGTTGGCAAACCAGCGCCGGCACACCTCCGCATTACCCTCATCGAAAGCGGCCTGATGCTTTACCGCCAGGTCACGGGGCAGCAGCCTCCCCCTGCCGGCGCAAGCCCTGCTGACCCGAACTCGCACGCGCTGCCATGCCACCCTGTCGGCCTCCTGCAGCGTCATGGCAGCCGCTCTGCGGTTGAGCGCCACCAGCAGGGCCTGCCCTTCCGGGGTAAGGGATTCATTGTGCACCGGAGCCGCCGAGAGCGACGGCGCAAGCTCGCCCAGCCCGCTGCAGGTCAGGAAATCCTGTACGAGGCTGCCACCGTACCACTCGGCCGGGTCGAAGCGTCGGGCGCAGATGGCGCCCTCGCCGAACTCGTCGGCCCAGCGCGCCAGAAGGCCGGCATAGTCATAGTAGGCATTCCCCGGGCGACAGACAGCGCGGGCCACCTCCTCCAGTTCACGGGTACCGCCGTTCTTGAGCACGGTGGAGTAGTAGGAAGCCAGCAGGTCCACCTGGCGCCGCAGATAGCACACCACACGAAACGAGCGTGCCATGGGGGCCAGCAGCGCATGCAGGCGGCGCACATGCGCCGGGCGGCGCAGCCGGGAATGAAAGTGCTCGCTGGAGATCACCACCGTGTGCACACCCTCCGGCAGCGCCAGGAGCCGTTCCTGGGTATCGCGCTTGACCTCTTCCCGAAAGGCCTGGCGCGCCTGAGCGCCGTGAATTGCCTGCTGTTGCAGATAGTCATCCGGCTCTTCATCGCCCAGCGCAGCGGCCGCCAGGGTGCGGGCCTCGATACGGCCAGGCGAGGTGAAATAGTGCACGCCGCTCGCCATCAGCGCCGGCTGGTTCTCCAGCAGGGTATGCTGCAGGGTCTTGGTACCGGTCTTCTCGGTACCGATATGCAGGATAATATCGAATTGCCGCATCACGCTTTTCCCCTACCCGATGCCGACAATATGCTCAGCACGCCAGCACCCCGTACTTCGGCCCGGCCCATGCTGCCCGCACCTGCATAGCAGCGAAGCTCCAGAGCATCTCCGGAGGTAATACCGATGCGGGCGATCCCTGTTTGTAAAGTAGGATTCATGCTCATAAGCCAGCTTGTCGCTTCTCCCACACCCAGGCGTGACGGATGACCGGCTCCAGCTCGTCGTACCGCGGTTGCCAGTTCAACTCATGCCTTGCCAGGGTGGCATCGGCCACCAGCTTGGCCGGATCGCCGGGGCGCCGGGCGCCCTCCTCCACCTTGAGTGTGCAGCCATCCTCGGCCACCACCCCCTGCACGGCCTCGATCACCTGCTGCACCGAATAGCCCTGACCGTTTCCGAGGTTGTAGGCCAGCGCCCCCTGCTTCTCACCGCGCACCAGTGCCTCTAACGCCAGGCCATGGGCGTTGCAGAGATCCTCGATATGGATATAGTCGCGAATGCAGGTGCCATCCTCGGTAGGGTAGTCGCGGCCGTACACGGTGATCGACTCGCGACGGCCCGAAGCGGCCTGCAGGATCAGGGGGATCAGGTGGGTTTCCGGATCATGACACTCGCCCAGTTCCCCTTCCGGATCGGCCCCGCAGGCGTTGAAGTAACGCAGACACACCGAGTGGAGGCCGAAAGCGGCGTGGTAATCCTCCAGCATGCGCTCCACCATCCACTTGCTGGCGCCATAGGGATTGATGGGCCGCTGAGGATGGGCCTCGTCGATAGGCACGTATTCCGGCTCGCCGAAGGTCGCCGCCGTGGAGGAGAAGATGAAATGCTTCACCTCGTGGCGCACCATCACCTCGAGCAGGTTGAGGGTGTTGACCACATTGTTGTGAAAGTACTTGCCCGGGTCCCGCATGGATTCGCCAACCAGGCTGGCCGCGGCAAAATGCATCACACTATCGAAGCGATGTTCACGAAACAGACGTTCCAGCAGCGCTATATCGGCCAGATCTCCCACCACCAACCGGCCATGGCATGCCAGCTGGCGAAAGCCGGTAGTGAGATTATCCAGCACCACCACCGAATGGCCGGCACGGGAAAGCTGCTTGACCATATGCGAGCCGATATAACCGGCCCCGCCGACCACCAATACTCTTGACATGCCGTCTCCAGGTTATTGCAGGTACGTCCGGGTGTTGGCATGCACCCGCGCGCTGTTCAGCGCTTCTGCCGGCGGCCACCAGCGGTACTCGCTGTGCTGCTCAAGCGGCAGCGAAAGCTCTGCCGGCTCCACCGGTAGCCGATACCCAAGGACCACATAGTGCGTCGTGGGGGCATCACCAAACACGCTATCGTCGTAAAGATGCTCATACACGCCGAGAAAGTGAGCCTGATCACGCTCAAAAGCACAGCCCAGCTCTTCGCCTGTCAGCCGACGGAAGGCCTCATCGAGTCGCTCGTTCTTGTGAATGCGACCGCCTGGCACAAACCAGAGACGTTGTGCCGGTCGATTGTGGCGCTTGCCGAGCAACACATGACCTTCAGGATCCTCAACGATCAGATCGATGGACACCAGCGGCGTGGCCGCCACCACGTCGTGAAAGGTATCGGCGTGCAGCCATGTCATCTGACTACCTCCGAAAGTCATCCTGATGCTCGAGAAACCAGCGGTAGGCATCACGCAGGCCATCTTCCAGCGAGATGGAGGCCTGCCAGCCCAATGCCTTCAGTCGCGACACGTCCATCAGCTTGCGCGGGGTGCCGTCCGGCTTGCTGGTATCCCACACGATCTCGCCTTCAAAGCCCACCACCCTGGCCACGGTTTCGGTGAGCTCCTTGATGGTGCAATCCGTCCCGGTGCCGACGTTGATATGCGAAAGCATCGGCTGGGTATGGGCCTGATAGGTCGCGTCATCCAACTGCATGACATGCACGCTGGCGGCGGCCATATCGTCCACATGCAGAAACTCACGCATGGGCGAGCCAGTGCCCCAGGCGGTGACCTGGCTCGCTCCGGCCTGCTTGGCCTCGTGGAAGCGACGCAGTAGCGCCGGGATCACATGGCTGTTCTCGGGGTGAAAGTTATCATTGGGGCCGTAGAGATTGGTAGGCATCACGCTGCGATAGTCGCGACCATACTGGCGGTTGTAGCTTTCGCAGAGCTTGATGCCGGCGATCTTGGCAACCGCATAGGGCTCGTTCGTGGGCTCCAGGGTGCCCGTGACCAGGGCCTCTTCACGCATGGGCTGCTCGGCATGCTTGGGATAGATGCATGAAGAACCGAGAAACAGCAGTTTCTGCACCCCCGCCTGATGCGCGGCATGGATGATGTTGGCCTCCACCATCAGGTTTTCATAGATAAACTCGGCCGGGTAGGCATTATTGGCATGAATGCCGCCTACCTTGGCCGCTGCCAGATAGACCTGATCGGGTCGATGCGTCTCGAACCAGGCCTGCACCGCGGCTTGATCGAGCAAGTCGAGCTCTGAACGGGTAGCCGTCAGGAGCTCGACTTCGGCCTGCTGTTGTAGTTGACGGACGATCGCCGATCCCACCATGCCACGATGACCGGCGACGAAAATGCGTTGTGCTGCCATATCAATTCTCCACTGAGAGTGTGACGGGGTGTCCACTGGCCTTCAGGAAGGCGTGGCGCTGGGCCACCTTCAAGTCCTCTGCGACCATTTCGGCACACATTTCCTGACAGGTGATCACCGGTTCCCAGCCCAACCTGGTTTTCGCTTGAGTGGGATCGCCGAGAAGGGTTTCCACCTCGGCCGGTCGGAAGTAGCGCGGATCGACGCGCACCAGGACATCGCCTACCTTCACCGAGGGTGCCTTGTCGCCCTCCACCGCGGCCACGATGCCCTGCTCCTCCACGCCTTCGCCCTCGAAGCGCAGGGTAATACCCAGCTCCGCCGCGGACCACTCGATGAACTGGCGCACCGAGTACTGCTTGCCGGTGGCGATCACGAAGTCTTCCGGTTCCTCCTGCTGCAGCATCAGCCACTGCATGCGTACGTAGTCCTTGGCGTGGCCCCAGTCGCGCAGCGCATCCATGTTGCCCATGTAGAGGCAGTCTTCCAGCCCCTGGGCGATATTGGCGAGGCCGCGGGTGATCTTGCGGGTCACGAAGGTTTCACCGCGGCGCGGGCTCTCATGATTGAACAGGATGCCATTGCAGGCATACATGCCATAGGATTCACGGTAATTCACCGTGATCCAATACGCATAAAGCTTGGCCACCGCATAGGGCGAGCGTGGATAGAAGGGTGTGGTTTCCTGCTGGGGCGTTTCCTGCACCAGGCCGTAGAGTTCTGAGGTGGAGGCCTGATAGAAGCGTGTCGTGTTCTCCAGCCCGCAGATACGAATCGCCTCCAGCAGGCGCAGCGTGCCCATGGCATCCACATCCGCGGTATACTCCGCCGCTTCGAACGACACCGCGACATGCGACTGGGCACCAAGGTTGTAGACCTCATCCGGCTGCACCTCCTGGATGATGCGCACCAGATTGGTGGAATCGGTCAGATCGCCGTAGTGGAGGATAAAGTTCTGGTTCTCCACATGCGGATCTTCGTAGATATGATCCACACGCTGAGTATTGAACAAAGAGCCACGGCGCTTGATGCCATGGACCTGATAGCCTTTTTCCAACAGGAATTCGGCGAGGTAGGAGCCGTCTTGGCCGGTGACGCCGGTGATCAGCGCTTTTTTCATGCCATTTTCCAACCCGGTTGTTAATGAATTTCAATCGTTACCAAACAAGTCGCGCGTGTAGACTTTATCCGCCACATCCGAAATTTCATCTACCATCCGGTTAGCCAAGATTACATCACACTGGTCTTTGAACGCGCCTAAATCACGCACGACCTGGGAGCCGTAAAACTTATTTACTTCAAGCACTGGCTCATACACGACCACCTCAACGCCCTTAGCCTTGATGCGCTTCATAACACCTTGCATGGCGCTGGCGCGAAAGTTATCAGATCCGGATTTCATGATAAGGCGATAAACACCCACCACACGTGGCTTACGCTTCAGGATGGTTTCGGCGATGAAATCCTTTCGTGTGCGATTGGCCTCTACAATGGCCTGAATCATATTGTTCGGTACATCCTTGTAGTTAGCCAGCAACTGCTTGGTATCCTTGGGTAAGCAGTAGCCACCATAGCCAAAACTGGGATTGTTATAGTGATTACCGATGCGCGGATCGAGACCCACACCTTCGATAATCTGTTTAGTATCCAACCCATGGGTTTCAGCGTAAGTATCCAGCTCGTTGAAATAAGACACACGCATGGCTAGATAGGTGTTGGCGAAAAGCTTGATAGCCTCGGCTTCGGTGCTATTGGTCAACAGCACTTCTACATCCGACTTCATGGCGCCCTGCTTTAAAAGCTCGGCAAACTTGGCCGCTCGCTCGGAGCGCTCACCCACGATAATTCGTGAGGGATATAGATTATCATGCAACGATTTTCCTTCACGCAGAAATTCAGGCGAGAAAATCAAATTCTGCGTTCCTAACCGCTCACTGACCTCTGCTGTGTAACCTACCGGCACGGTGGACTTAATCACCATCAATGCATCAGGATTTATCTTCATAACCTGTTGAATGACCGACTCTACACTTTCCGTGTTAAAGCAGTTAGTGTCTGGATCATAGTTTGTAGGTGTGGCAATAACCACATAATCCGCATCAGAATAAGCATTTTCGGCATCAAGTGTGGCCTGAAAATCCAAATCTTCACGAGATAGAAATGCAGAAACTTCAGCGTCTTCGATTGGAGAAACCTTCATATTAAGATTGTCGATCTTTTCTTTCACAACATCGACAGCTACGACCTTATGATGCTGGGCCAAAAGCATGGAGTTTGACATTCCGACGTAACCTGTACCAGCAACCGCAATTTTCATAGTGACTCCCTGATATCTTTCACACACCTATAAGTGCCTGGTAAGGTATTTCCCGGCAAGATATCAGCTAGGACCCCGAAACAGGACGGCAACATAGCAAGGTGCTTCACCCTCCCCTGACAGAAGCTGATCAACAGGCATTGACAAATCCTTACCTGTACATTGAGAAGCGGACTTGTGCAGTCGAGCGGGTGCGATCCTTTTGAGCGATCAAGGCCACATGATCAACCAGATCAGCGACATCCTGGACGTTCGACGAAACAGTATCTCGACCTGGATCAAGAAATCGGAATCCTCTGACCCCTGAATTCAAGCAATAAGTGCAGCACCTGCGGTGTCCAGGGCTCCTGAGTATTCTCTCAGGAACACCCCCATCAGATCCGAACCCTGCAGACACGGCTCCAAGAAGAGGCAGGAAAAACGTTCAGCACGGATACAATACGCCGGGAGTTAAAATAAAATGGAAATAGTTTCAAGCGAATCAGGCACTCTCTGAAAGGCCGGCGTGATGAAGCCGATTTCTGCAATATACAGCGCCCCCTGAAAGCGCTGTAGGCGAGGGAAGAACAAGGCGAGCATGAGATCTACTACTTTGAGGAGTCGGGTTTTCCCAGTCCTCATGGGTGCCCTATGCCTGGATCCCCATCGGTCAGCCCTAGAAGATTCAGGGCAAATAATCACACAGTCACTCATTGAACGTGCTGGCGCTCCTGAATCGACAGGTTAAGCTGATCTACCACATGACGGATGAGTCAAGGACGACCGTGATACCCGTTTTCGTTCAGTTCAATGTGCAGAAAGCCCCGGATACCTTCGCCATCGTGCTCCTGGATAAAGTCAGCATGCATCGATCATGTGGCTTTTCACGAAAGCAACTGAGTTGGCTGTATCATCGTGCTCATGCTATCCACTTTTCGGCCTAACTTACCGGAGCTGAACCTAATTGAAATTCTCTAGCGTTGAGTCAGGTACTTCTGGCTTCTACTGGCAGTCTACAATAGACTTGACTCGATATGCATTGAAGTGCACAGAGCAATTGATAGGTATGGAAGAAAATTTATGATTATTTATGCATCGTAATTTTCCAATCATATGGTCACCTATGCGATCAGACTGAATCCACATAAAACATCGAAAATCCGTAATTAGTAACCCAACTCTTTTTCAGCGTAACCAAACAACTCCCGGTACCTGATTAACACTTCATCTTTAAAATCGATTTGCCAACTACTGCCAACTCCTGTTGTGCTATGTTTGGGCAGGTCTTTCATTTTCCAAAGACAAAATTCTGAGGCAATTTCCAACCAATCATCTAATTCTTCATTTTTTACGCCACAAAAATCAAAAGCCGCCGCCAAGTCTGACATCCTCTCATCTTTCGATATATTTTCTAGGCGGACATCATAAAAACGGACGTCCTTAGCAACTGACATCATGTCCTCAATAACGATCTTGGAATGATTCTCCATCTCAAACATTAACTTTTCTTCAAATGAAGCCAGGCTACTTAACTTTTGGAAGTATGTTAGACCACCAAAACTTTCTCTTGGTACATGCAACCATTTCTCTTTTGATTTTAGATGGTAAAGTGTTGCAGAATGTATTAAACTAAACGGATGCCTGATTGCATGAATTCCGGAAAACTCAATTTTATTTAAATTTACCCGCCATTTCGACCAATGATCAAAATAAATATCCCAGTTCTTTGGTTCCTTACCTGCACCTTCCCGTGCCCCTCTATCCCAAAGCACATATCCTTTCCTAGCAGACAATTCAGTAAGAAAATTAAGGAAATAATTAGTTCCTGACTTGTGGTGCGTACCAACAACTATCTTCATAAATCACCATACTCGATTACTTGATTACTCGATTGCGCCCTAGATTACCTCAGCTTTTTTTTGTAGCGCCAATAGCGCCATCATATCAGTCTCGAATTCACCGAAGTACAGATGTCGCATCTTCTTCGTCATGAACATGTCTAAGACCTCTATTATGAGATTTACAGAGGCATCCGCTCCGATCAGGCCAGTTTAACCGCTGGTGCACAACTTCTATTGGCTGCTGGTCATTGACCATGGTCAAGGTCAATGACCTCATGCCCTAGTACTACAGCCTTAAGGAATCACTGAAAAATGCTGTTCTGGGCGCCAGAAGCATCAAAGCGTCCCGATCACCGCCTCAGCAACTACTATCTGACCACCTCAGGTGGTCCGTATTACACGACAGCCGGGGTATCCGGCTGTCGGGCCGGATTCAAGACACACTGACCCCGTCAACGTGTCGTTGGCATCGTCCTGCCAGCACCAGATTGCCGAGAGCAAACAGGGTGAACAGCTGTGCCTGGTTCTTGGCCAGCCCCTGGTAGCGCACCTTCCGGTAACCGAAGAGGTTCTTGATGACATGAAACGGATGCTCGACCTTGGCGCGGATACTGGCCTTGGTCTTCTCGAATGCCAGCAGTAGCGTTTCCATGGGGCTGTCTTCCAGCTTCTTGATGGCGCCGCACTTCGCTGGAATACAGCACCGGGAATCCGGGTCGTCCTTCTCTTCGTCCAGGTACTTCCACATACCGAGGTAACCCGCATCGCCGTATACCCGCTTGTCATCCTCCCGGACCAGATGACCTGCCATGGTGACATCGGCGACGTTGGCCGAGGTGGCGACGACACTGAGGGTCAGCCCAGTCACGGCATCGACGCCGATATGGGTCTTCAGCTCGAAATACCACTGGTTGCCCTTCTTGGTCTGTTTCATCTCCGGGGCGCGTTGCTTGGCCTTGTTCTTGGTAGAGGGCGCGGCCGCCACGATGGTGGCGTCGACGATGTTGCCCTCGCGCATGAACAAGCCTTGCTCGGCCAAGTTGGCGTTGATCTGCTCGAAGATCCGTTGGGTCAGGGCGTGCTTCTCCAGCAGATGGCGGAAACGCAGCAGCGTGGTGGCGTCCGGCACGCTCTCGATGGCCAGGTCGATACCGATGAAGTCGCGCATGGCCTGGCGATCGTAGATGGTATCTTCGAGCGCCTCGTCGGCGAGGGCGTACCACTGTTGCAGGAAGTAGATCCGCAGCATTCGCTCCAGGCCAATCGGTGGCCGGCCCCGCTTGCCTGCCGAAGTCGGAAAGTAGGACGGCGACAGTGAGTCGATCAGTCGTTGCCATGGCACCAGGGCATCCATCTGGGTCAGGAACCGCTCTCGGCGGGTAACCTTCTTCTGGTTCTGGTGCTCAAGCCTGGGCGAACGAGATCTGCTTCACCGGTTGGCTCTGTCAGACGGTGGCAGGAAGGCTATATTCTACTCCACCGGCGACTGTTAAGTAGCTGCGGCGGGATTTATACAGCGCTTTCCTAAATACTCTCGAAATTTAGTTTCCCACTCTTAAATGCAAAACAGGTGTATTGGCTTTGACATCATCCAGCACTCTTTTTCCCACAATATCTCTCAACATCTTGGGTGCTAAACCATACCCCGGCCTGACACTCCTCACTGCATCCTCGGTAATCACGTCCCCCGCCTTCAGATCCTTCACGAAGTAGAGCGAGCGTCGGAACTGCACATTGCCCTGCTCGCTGGATTTCCGGCCATAGTCCACCTTGCCCAGTGCCTGCCAGGCGGTCCTCGCATCGCGGCACAGGGCGGCGAGCTCGGCCGGCTCCAGAGAGAAGCTGTCGTCGGGGCCGCCGCCGTTACGGTCGAGGGTGAAGTGTTTTTCGATCAGGCTGGCGCCCAGCGCGACGCTGGCGATGGCGGTGGTGTTATCAATCGTATGGTCGGAAAGCCCGGTGACCAGTCCGAAGCGCTCGATCATGTCGGGGATGGTGCGCAGGTTGTAGTCTTCCGGGGGCGCGGGATAGCCACTGACGCAGTGGAGGATCGCCAGCTGCTTACATCCTGCGCCGCGGGCGGCGTCGATGGCTTCCTGGATCTCCTCGGCGTCGGCCATGCCGGTGGAGATGATCATCGGCTTGCCGGTTCTGGCCACGTACTCGATCAGTGGCAGATCGACCGCTTCGAAGGAGGCGATCTTGTAGGCCGGGGCGCCGAGTTCTTCGAGCAGGTCCACCGCAGTGGTGTCAAAGGGGGAGCTGAAGATGGTGATGCCAAGCTTGCGGGCATACTCGAAGAGCGGCTTGTGCCATTCCCAGGGTGTATGGGCCTCTTCATAGAGCTCATAAAGAGTACGTCCATCCCAAAGGCCACCATGGATCTGGAAGTCCTCGCTATCACAATCGAGAGTCATGGTATCCGGGCGATATGTCTGAAGCTTCACAGCATCAGCGCCGGCCTTGGCAGCCTCTTCGATGATGTGCATGGCCGTTTCTAGCTTGCCGTTATGATTGGCAGACAACTCGGCGATGACATAGGGCGAATGCCCAGGACCAATGATGCGATCTGCGATAGTAATGTCTTGTGTCATGGTTCAAATATCCTTAGCAACCATTCGAATTACTGAAAATGCCTCAGCCGCTGTACAGCCAACTATCGCACCTCGCCACCGCGCTAGGGCTTCGATACTACTTGCCGAGCGAGGGTGGGGAGCTGGTCGCATTTCCTCTCGATAGGCATCGAGGGCTTGAAGTTTCTTTTCAAGTTGCGTGCTAATATCCACGTAATAGTTGGGCACAAAGGCCGGGGCCGAAAAGGCCCACTCGGTCGATGAGGCCACCTCGAATCCCAGGATTGTTTTTACCGAATGCCCCGGCTGGGGTCGGCAAGCGGTCAGAACCGCCTGGTGGCACACACGGTGGTCTACATTCAAGTCATGGGCGTGGTGAGTCAAGATAACCGAGGGGCGCAGGTCAGAAATCACAGGCTCTATAGCCTGAACGATATCTAGGAGTGGTACGCTATCCAGGCGATTATCAGGGAAATCAAATTGTGTAATTTCTTTTACGCCTAGAACCTCTCCAGCCTTGCGTGACGCCTCCAGTCGACGCTCGATGGAAGGAGCACTCTTATCAGTATTGCGTGATCCAACGCCGTTGGTGAGAAACACCACGTTAACTTCTTTCCCGCGATCAGTTTGGGCCGCGATGGATCCACCACAGCCAAGCGCTTCATCATCAGAATGCGCAACAATCACCAGCACGGATTTACTCATTGATGAGTTCCCACCTGGTTGCGGTGCCACGTGCGACGTCTTGCTTAACCCGTTTGCCGATCAGTTGATCAAAGTATTTCGGCGGCAGCCCGAATCCTGGACGAATCCGACGAATGTGGGAAGAAGTAATGATCTCGCCCGCTTTGAGATCTTGCACGAAATACACCGAACGGCGAAAGTGCTTATTCCCTTCTTCCGCCTTTTGACGCGCGAACCCAGGTTTACCGATGGCAGACCAGGCATCGAAAGTGTCTTGACAAAGCCGCTTGAGCTCTTCTGGCTCAATGGAAAATTCGCTGTCAGGACCTTTATCTTTACGGTTGAGAGTAAAGTGCTTTTCGATCACACAGGCACCCAGCGCCACTGCAGCTACCGACGCCGTGGTACCTAGCGTGTGGTCGGAAAGCCCAGGGATCGTATCGAAGCGCTCAGATAGCTGCGATATCTGCAACAGATTCGCCTGATCCATAGGGGCCGGATAGCTACTGATGCAATGGAGGACAATCAGATTTTCACATCCAGCTTCCCTAGCCGTGGCAACGGCTTCCGAGATTTCCTCTTCAGAACACATCCCAGTGGACATAATTATAGGCTTGCCTTTACTAGCTACGTATCGGATCAAAGGAAGATCAATTGTCTCAAAGGAAGCGATTTTGTAGGCCGGCGTATTCAGCGATTCGAGGAGATCTACTGCGGATTCATCGAAGGGGGTGGAGAAAACTGTGATCCCAAGATTCGCGGCATATTCGAAAATCGCCTTGTGCCATTCGAAAGGCGTTTCTGCCCATTTGTACAGATCATATAGCTTATACCCGTCCCACAGACAACCATGAATCTGGAAATCTTCCCGATCGCAGTCGATAGTCATAGTGTCAGCAGTATAAGTTTGTATCTTGATCGCATCAGCCCCACATTCATGGGCACTCTTGATGGTTTCAAGTGCACGTTCGATAGAGCCGTTATGATTGGCAGAAAGCTCAGCGATGATGTATGGCGCGTGACCTTTGCCAATTTTCCGTCCGTTAATTTCAGCAATCATTTGTCAGCCTCGATATGCATTATCTGAATCGTCACTTGAGCAGTGAGCTTTTCGTCTTCACGATGTGCTTTTCGAAATTTCAATCTAAAATCACCATAATCCAGAAAGGCATGAGGATAGCCATCGGCATCCAGCATTCGGATCAGGTCGTACAGTTGATCTAATTCTGCGCTTTTTGGTATTCGGCTCTGCTCGGGCACGCGCCGTCGAAAAAGCACAACTTCACCATTCTGCGGCACAGGCTCTGGCTGCACCTCGACCATCCAGCGAATGATGTCATTACTTAGGGCACCGGCTTGGAGATAGATATCCTGGGCTGAGCCGGTCAACGTCAAGTGACGTTTAGCATACACGGGGCCCGCATCCATTTCTTCAACCATGCGAAGCGCGGTGAGTTTGGTACTGCTGTGGCCGGCAACGATCAGATTTTGCAGAGGGCTGCCGCCACGGCCGTAGGGCACGTCGGTCATGTGAAAGCATACGCACTCATATCGCCGCCATACGGTTTGCGGCACCAACCAATTCCAGTGAAGAAAAAAGATATAGCGTGGATTTGCCTGCTCCAGGGCGGCTAAAAGCTCATCCGGCTGCGATACCCATAACCAACGCGCGGGTATATCGCGCTCAAGCGCCTCAAAATAAGGCCGGTGCCATTGCTTGCAACTTGCAAAAATATATTCAGTACTACTCATTTTGCTACTCGCTACCGGTATAATCAGCCTTGTAAACATGCAAGATATAGCATTGCCCGTCGATTTCAAAATATGCTGGGTAACGCTCGTTGTCGGCCACGCGCAATTGGGAAAGTTGCTCACGCAAGCACTTATCAGGATCAAGGCGACTGTCAGCAGGTCGACGCCGTTCGTAGTAACTAGATACACCTACTTGTTTAACTGGCGTGAGAGCCGCGTAGTCGTGAACAAAACGCAGGCACATCTCCAAGGTTTTCTCGCCTTGTAGTGCTCGCCACTCGCTGCACAATTCGCTACCGTCAAGCTCAATGCTATCGCGTAGCCAGATACTGCCAGCATCCGCCTCGGCAGCAGCTTCCAACAAACAGACAGGGATGCTGCGCTTGTCTTCCAGAATCTGCCATGTCATGGGAGCAAAGCCTCGCCCCTGGGGTAAATCACTTTCATGCACCACTAGATTATGTCGATTACGCTCCAACACATGCTTACCGACAATTCGGGTACAACCGAGCATGAAATTGATCCAACCTGAACTGACTGCCTCGGCACATTGAACAAACTCAGCGTCATAGCCTTGTTCTGTTAACACATGAACCAGACGCTGGGCATAAGGTACAATCCACGACTTATTGTCCACGAGGACCGTGATGTGTTTATCGGTCATACAATGCATTCCCTACTCTCTGGGCGCCCAACCCATCACATACAGTGGCAGCTTTTGCGGACTTTTGCGCGAGCTGACCAGGCATGCAGTAGTTGGCGATCAATCGTTGCAACTTGGCTTCAAACCCATCTGCTGATGGGTCTACTGCTTCCGCTGCACCCGCTCGATCAAGCTGTGATGAAATAAAACGTTGATTCTCAGCCAGTACCAGCACAATGCTGGGAAGACCCAGACAACAGCGTTCCCATGAGGTGCTACCAGCCGCACCGATTGCCAAGTCGCTATCGGCCATCAATCGAGCCATATCAGATACGCCCACCAACACTCGGGTTGGCCATGGCATGCTCTGCGCATGCAGCTCGACCTCAGCCAGCCATGGTGCTGTCGGGCCTAGGACCACCGTGATCCTGCAGTCTACCGGCAGCAAGCTGGTACGCAGCACATCAAGTACCTTTCCGGTTGCGTTGTCCTTGTCGACCCCTCCCATCGTGATCAGTAATTCACGTAGCTGCGGTTGGGCTCTACGGCGCAGGCTATATGAGCGAAGCTCGGCGAACTCCGGGCGCAGCAGGGCATATCGCGAGCCGCACATCAGCTGGCAACCGGTAGGCACCCATGCGCGATAATCTTCGGCTTGGCGGCCAAAGGTCTGATCGAGGATCAGCTCACATTCATGTGGCCTATCAGCCAGGTCATCTATCACCATCAATCGCCGGTAATGAGGCTTGAGGGCCAGTTCCCAGCGTGCATCCAGTGCGTAGTGATCGACGATCAGCCAGTCGGGTTTAATCTCAGCGAGAATCGATGCACAGTCTGCAACGTCTTCAGACTGTGTAACGCCGAGCCAGTGTGCGTGGGCTGGTGCCCGACCTATGGAGCTTTTGTTAGCAAGCGAGCTTGTTCTTGCATGTTCGGGGTGTGCCGGCAGGGAGTGAGCGATATGGCCGTTTCTGCAGATCAGGTCGAGCAGGTGGCCTGAATGTTCTCGACATATGAAGTGACAGTGGACCCCGAGGGTCGCGAGCATATCGGCCAAAGTCAAGCAACGCATCACGTGGCCGTTGCCGATCTCCAGCGAGGCCTCGGCGCGAAAAGCGACCACCTGCCCCTGCAGGCGGGAGGGTATCGGCGCTTCACTCATGCCCAGCCGCCCTGCTGCTGGGCCTGCCAGGCCTGGAACAGCCATTCGGCACGCTGCCAGTCTTCAGGCGTGTCGATATCCTGCACACGATGGCGCGGCAACATAACCGGCACGGCACGCTCGCTGAAGATTGGCGAGCCGTTGCCCCAGGCAGCGGCCCAGCCCCAGTAGAACTGGCCGGCATCGTGCCAGGCTTCCTCGAGATCCTGGGAGCGTGAGTGGAAGTGCTCGGGCTGGAACATGGCCACGCGGCCTTCCGGTGTCAGGCGCAGCGCGCGCTGAATGGGGAAGGCATAGCTGGTCACCGAGAAGACATAGTCGACGTCATCGCTGTCTTGCAGGGCGCAAAACCCGGCCTGCAGGTCCTCGGCCTGGACGAAAGGCGCCGTGGCGTAGATGCAGCAGACCGCCTCGGGCCTTTCGCCCTGTTCACGCAGCCAGTCGATGGCATGGGCGATGACCGGGATCGTGCCGGTATGGTCATCGGAGAGCGAAGCCGGCCGGCGAAACGGCACCTCGGCGCCATGGCCCTCGGCCACGGCGGCGATCTCGTCATCGTCGGTGGAGACCAATACCCGAGCGAAGCAGCCGCTGGCCAGCGCGGCCTCGATCGACCAGGCGATCATCGGCTTGCCGGCAAACTCGCGGATGTTCTTGCGCGGAATGCGCTTGCTGCCGCCGCGGGCGGGGATGACCGCAATGGCCTGCCCTTCTGCTGCCTGTGTCATGCGACCTCCAGGGCCCGTGTCAGCGCCGTCAACACCTCATCCTGCTGGGCATGGATCATGGTGGGATAGAGTGGCAGGCTGATCGCCTCGGCGTAGTAGGCTTGCGCTGCGGGGAAGTCGCCCGCCTTGAAGCCGAACTCCTGATAATAGGGCTGGGTGTGAACCGGGATGTAGTGCACGTTCACGCCGATGCCCTGCTCGCGCAGACGCTCGAACACCTGGCGGTGGGTAGGGGTGATCCGGTCGCGCTGGAGACGGATGACATAGAGGTGGCGGCCGGAATAACTGTCCGGGTGCTGCCAGGGCGTGGTCACGGGCAGCTCGGCCAGGGCGCTATCGTAGCGCTCGGCCAGGGCATTGCGCCGTGCCACATAGTCGTCCAGGCGCTCCAGTTGGGAGAGGCCCAAAGCCGCCTGCAACTCGGTCATGCGGTAGTTGTAGCCCAGGTCGATCTGCTGGTAGTACCAGGGACCATCGGCCTCATGGGTCATCAGCGCCGGATCCCGGGTCACGCCGTGGCTGCGCAGCAGGTCCATGCGCTGGGCAAGATCATCGTCGTTGGTCAGCGCCATGCCACCTTCGGCAGTGGTGATGATTTTCACCGGGTGGAAGCTGAACACGGTGATATCGCTGTATCGACCGCTACCGATGTACTCGCCCTGGTACCTGCCGCCGATGGCGTGGGAAGCATCCTCGATGATTCGGAAGCCGTAGCGCTGGCCCAGGGCGTGGATCGCCTGCATGTCGCAGGGCTGGCCGCAGAGGTGCACCGCCACCACCACCTTGGGCAGGCGCCCTTCCGCCTCGGCGCGCTCGAGCTTGGCCGCGAGCGCTTCGGGGCAGAGGTTATAGGTGCGAGAGTCGATATCCACGAAGTCGACCTGGGCGCCGCAGTAACGGCCGCAGTTGGCGGAGGCGACGAAGGTGATCGGCGTGGTCCACAGCCAATCGCCCTCCCCCAGGCCCAACGCCAGGCAGGCGATATGCAGCGCCGAGGTGGCGCTGTTAGCCGCCAGCGCATGGCGCGCGCCCACCTTGGCCGCCACCGCTTGCTCGAATCGCGGCACCCTCGGGCCCTGGGTCAGGAAGTCCGACTGCAGCACCGCAAGCACGGCATCGATGTCGGTCTGCTGAATATCCTGGCGTCCGTAGGGGATCATCAGATGGCTCCAATCTTTTCCCAGTTGGCGACAATCCATGCTTTGAGTGCCTCCTCACTCATCCACTCGGGGTTGGTGTCGCTTGAGTACTCGAAGCCTTCCGGTACCTTCTTGCCATCCTTGATCCGGTTGGCATCCTGGTCCCAGCTGTTGATGGACGGCAGGATCTTGTAGTGCTCGGGGTACTCGTAAGTATAGTAGGCGTCTTCGGCACCGATCATCTGCTCGTGGAGCTTCTCGCCGGGACGTATGCCCACCACTTCCTGTTTCGCCTCCGGAGCGATGACCCGGGCCAAGTCGGTCACCTTCATGGAGGGGATCTTCTTGACGTAGATCTCGCCGCCTTCCATGTCTTCAAAGGCATGCCAGACCAGCTCCACGCCCTGCTCCAGGCTTATCATGAAGCGGGTCATGCGCTCATCGGTGATGGGCAGCACGCCCTTGTCGCGGATCGACGTGAAGAAGGGAATCACCGAGCCGCGGGAACCCATGACGTTGCCGTAGCGGACCACGGCGAAGCGGGTGTCGTGGCCGCCGGCGTAGGAGTTACCGGCAACGAACAGTTTGTCGGAGGTCAGCTTGGTGGCGCCATACAGGTTGATGGGGCTGCTGGCCTTGTCGGTGGAGAGCGCCACCACTTTCTTCACGCCCTTGTCGATGCAGGCATCGATCAGGTTCATGGCGCCGATGACATTGGTCTTGACACACTCGAAGGGGTTGTATTCGGCGGTGGGCACGATCTTGGTGGCCGCCGCATGCACCACATAGTCGACGCCATCCAAGGCCCGATAGACTCGCTCGCGGTCGCGCACGTCACCGATGAAGAAGCGCACACGGGAATCGCCCTCGAACTTCTTGGCCATCTCCCACTGCTTCATCTCGTCACGTGAAAAGATGATCACCCGTTTGGGATTGTAGCGCTCAAGGAGCATGGGGATGAAGGTGTGGCCGAAGGAGCCGGTACCGCCGGTAATCAAAAAGGAAGAACTACTAAGCATGCAAACACCTTTTTTAAAATAAGAAAACGAATTATAAGGTCATTCGACCCTTCATGTGAACTTGGCTTTATCGAGTAGACACCCGTCGGGGCTGCAAAATATTTACCCTGCATCCGTGAGCCCGAAGCCGAAATCTTGCCTGACTATCCCGCCGGCCCGGTGAAGGGCTGGTTTGGCTACATTACCATGCAGGTCAGCGAGTTATGAGAAACTTGGGTGCCGGGTTCACGGATTCAGGTCCAGGTTAGGTGCACCGTTTGCCGCTCCAGTTCCAGCAGGAACACACGTCGCTTAAACAAAAAAATAGCTCTACAATAATTACTCATCCAGACGGATGTGCCCACCGGACCGATTATCGAATGCCTCCTCAGCATGATAATTTAGATTCAATTGCTCCAGGAGTGGCAAATAGCTGCTTCCTAATTTCTCCCGGCGACAATGCGTCATCAAGTCCACACTCCCGCTTTACAAACTGGAGTTTCTCATGAGCACTCTGCCCAATATTTCCATCGAAAAGGTCATATGCGGACTCGTAAAACTCTCCTAGGATTTGTTCTTTCCCCGTTTTGGTGTTCAGTGCCTTTGGTTTGCGTCCGAGAAGGAAGAATGGAATGCCTGCCTCCACAGCATAAAACGCAGCGGACCCAATATCGTTTGATGTTGCATATCTATTATTTAACAGAATATTATAAAATCTCTCCACAAACCTTTGATCGCCTGGAGGTCCAGCTGTCACCACATTAAACCCGTATTTTTCATATGCACTTCTATATACCTTATAGTCTTTATAGTAAAGGCATACAGTTATCGGCTGAAATTCCTTTTCTAGCCTCATCAACTCTTCGGAATATGCACCCAAATCAAATTGGGGGCTAATACTTTCAGTAGAATGATGCGGGAATACAACGGTACCCTGGCTATTATCTGCCGTTGACAAGCCTTTCATTTGTCTATAAAGAACAAAAGGAGCACCGCAAATCGCTACCGGCACATCTGTGGCCTCTCTCCACATCTTCTCCATCCTTTTATTCCATACCAACATAAATGATGCGCTTGGATCCAGATACCAGTTGGTTAGTTTGTCTTTCATATAAAAGCCATGCTGCATATGCGCACGAATCTCATACCCCTCACCAATATCCAGATATTCACTAATAATTTCTTTAAGGCCGTATCCAATAACTCGCTTCATGTCACCCTCTACAATAGACTTCGGAAATATTTCCCTAGTTAAACTTCAACACCACCAACAATTTAGCCTTACCATCAGACCGACGGGTACGCTACCATATCCTCACCAGATTAACGATTCATGGCCTTCGACTGTAGCGGGGCCACACGTCATCTCCAAAAAGCATTGCCCCCCTGAACATCTGCAAGATTGTACGGCGACCTTGAGTGAAACCTAGACACAACTCTTTCAGCACCGACCATTGTTAGTACTACAGCCGTAACTATTGCAGAGGACGTTCATGTATTGCCATCCGGGCTTGCTGTTGCCGACAGTGGCACTGCCAAGCCCGATACTGATGTTTTCGTCGCCAATCCGTGAACTGGTCTAATTGGAGCGGACACCCCGGTAAGTCTCATACTGGAGGCATTGGAGGTGTTCATGACCAAGAAGACGCGACGTCGGTACTCCGACGAATTCAAGGCTGAGGCGGTCAACATGGTTCGAGGAGAGGGCTATGCCATCTCCGAGGCTGCCAGGCGGCTGGATATCGATCGCAGCCTGCTGGATCTCTGGTGCCGCCAGCAACGTGACCGAGAGGATGGTGTGACTGACGACCAGGTGGATAAGCGGGATGCCGAGATCAAGAAGCTTCGCGAAGAGGTTCGTAAGTTACGGATTGAAAAGGAAGTTTTAAAAAAGGCCACGGCCTTCTTCGCGAGAGAGTCGAACTGAGATACCAGTTCATCGAGTCGGAGAAGGCCTCCTTCCCAGTCGCGGTGCTGTGCCGTGTCATGGACGTCAGCCGCAGTGGTTTCTATGACTGGCTACTGGTAAAGGCTATGAAGCTCATCATAGAGCGGTTTTTCATGCGTTATCTTGACTCCGGCCGAGTGCTGTCCTTTCTTGATAAAGCCGGTCTCGTCCAGGACCAGGACACCGTCTGGGTAGCCCAAGGTGTCGATGACCCATTGGCGGAGGATATCGCGTGCCGCCT
>JBNJIL010000030.1:0-19446 GCA_051749325.1 Pseudomonadota bacterium
GCCACATCAGTCTCTGGACTATGTGGCACCCCGAGCACACCCGGCATTAGCCGCGTAGGGTGTGCAGAAACCAGGGGGTCATTACAGCCTCCGCATCCCAGCAGGCACGATCCAACAGGTACTGCACCCACCTCACCCGGAGTGGCATCCCCGAGCCACTCGGCAAGATGCCAGCCATTTTTTGGTTCGTACTAACTGAGTACAGCCCCTGAACGTATCGTAATGCGCCATCTCGCGTTTCCAAACGCGGAAAGAGCGGGCCTAACCGATCCGCCAGGTCATCCAATAATGCTGAGACAGAGAGATCCTGCGCTGGCATCCCTCACCATGTGATGACTTTCAAATCAATCACATGCATTGTAGCTTATTCAATTTCGGCTTTAGTACTAGGTTAAATCAACTTTCATTCCCGGCACTGAAAACCCCTTTCCAACATACAACTCTTTTCCACCAGATTCTTCATAGTGGCTTAATAAAGAAAAACGTGATCCAGTTAGAACCTCCAACAATGCATCCTTGTTATTTTTTGCATACTTGACAAAATCAAAATGTGAAAATGGAAATGGCCTTTTAATTGGGGTATATCGAGTTCCAGAAAAAACGTGAGTCACTTTGAAACTATGATCTTTTATATTGCTTTTCTTGCTGACGCCTGGCCTCAGCTTGACCTCTACAACATCCTGAGAATTTATATTTGGAACCAGAAATGACAAGTAACAAACTGATCCAATAGTATTAACATAGTGCACTTGTTCTTGATCGCCCACCACTGCTTTCATATTTTCCAACATAACTATATCAAAAATACTTTCAATTACAAGGTGAAGCTGAAAACAACGATACGCTTGCCGTGGCGGAGTAACATGTAAAATCAAGTCACTATTCGCTTTACCCCACCGACAAAGCTTATTGTTGATACGCTCCACTTTGTTCCAACCCGATACAAACAGTCTACTATCCTCTAACTCAAACTCTCTCAAATATTCTACCTCATTAAAGACTCTAGATTTTTTTTCAATTTCATTTAGGCAATGTTTAATCTTAAGGAAATCTTGATTCATGGACTGTGAAATATCATCAAGAGCTCGAGCGCGCCAGAACTGTTGTTCTTTAACTATACTTTCAGTACGAAAAGCCACCTCTTCGAACTCGTAACCCAATTCACTATATTTTTTTACTGCTGAGCGTACATTACCAAAAGAGAAATCCTGGACTTTTGAATGCTTATTCATATTTGTAACAACAAGCGGAAAACTCGCAAGGGTTTGAGCTACTTTATGCCAAGCCCTGACATGAAGATTAGGATGTGGATTTGGTGGATTAAACTTATCACCTTTTACTTGGTAACCATCAAAAAAGTAGTTAGGGTTATCAACAACATCATCTTCAATTTCAAGTATTCGCCCCTCTTTTAAAGCCGCCCCCTCAACCTTCTCGACATAATTTAAATCAACTCCAAGAACATCAATTTTCCGATATCCTAAAAACCAAGCGAACAACAGCGAGTAACTCCCAGTTGTCACTTTGTCCAAATCGAAAAATCTATTAGATGGGATGACATCTTCCAGAAATGTAATGTTCCACGCCTCAGTGTATTCAGGATACCAGTCTAAAAACAATTTTCTTAAGAAAAAGCGTCTAATGCCTAATTCAGCTGCCGAGTCGATAAGCCGTTTTATCTCCTCTTTATGCGACTCTAGCACCACTGTATCCATACAACAATAATAGGTTGGATATAATTTTACTTGATCCCAGTATCTATATGCAGCGTTCATCCCAAGAGTATCAAATTTAAATATATCTTCGATCGGAGCATCCCTTAGCGATGGTCCATTTCCAAGAATGAATACTTGCTCGGTAGGCCTTTTGAAACGGAGACCTTCTAAATTATTGTAAACTCCTCGATGATGGTAAATTAGTACATCATTGTCCACTCCTTCTAAATTCCAGCACGAGCTGTTACTATCAGTACCCTTGGCAGATTCAGCCCAATTCCTGATCGCGGCTGAAGATGAAATATCATTCGAGCGGCGATAGCGCATCGCACTAAAATACGGAGCACCATATCTGTAGACTAGGATCGAGTAGATCGACTGAGTGCGATGACCGTAATAGTCAAAAAGTTGTGTGACATCTTCAACTGAAGCTTGCTTTTGGAGCTCATTCGAGCCTAACAATTGTTTTTTATACTGGACTTGCCTTTCATTCAATTCTGCCTTGAACTTCTGATCATCTGAAGGTATCTTTGGCCAAAGCACTATCTTTGGGTCTTTTCCAAGCTCAAAAGCCTCATCAATTAAACCTTGATACTTTCCATTCTTTTTATAACCTACTAAGCAGGAACAAAGCTGAACTGCTAGAAGTTCACCTACGCTAGGGTTCAAAGCCTTGATTGCTTCAGTGTGAGTAAAATTTATATTATAAAATGGCCAAGAGGGCTTATCATCATGATCCGGAATAAAGAAATCATGCGCTTCAATTAAAGAGAATATTTCACTTATATCTCCGAAACACGTTAATCCTGCGTCCATCCATAACACATGCGAACCTTCCTCTAAGCCCTCACCCATATCTTTGATGACAAAACTCTTGTAGGCCCTATGCTTGGGACTGAGGAAACCTTCAAATATGCCCTCACACCAACTTGGATACGGAACAACTTGAACTTTTTCCAAATCGTTTAAATATTTTTTTTGATTAAGCGTAAAGTCTATATCATAAACTTTAATCACGTCAAAGCAGAGATAACTTGTTCTGTGTAAACTTGCTATTAAATTCAGGCCTTGTTGGAAGTAATTTCTATCAAATGACGTCGCAATAATCGATTCCATTTAAAAACCCTTGCCGTAATAATGTTTGGCCTTTATATAATTACTTAACTCATCAATGACCGCTGCCTCTAACTGTTGGAGACATACAGGTTTTTTTATATCCTTATCGACCTTTCTGTCTTTCCTTGTCACATAAAACTCTGCATATCTTTTTATCCAGTCTTCATGGATATATCCAAATTTTCGCAACAAGAGATAAAAACACTCATTGAGTTGTGCTAACCTCTGACCGGTACTCTTTGCATCTTTATGCACTGTCGCTTTTGATAACAATACATTTAATTTACGAAACTTATAGCCTGCCTGAGCCATCCGAATCCAATACTCATAATCCAACTGAAGGTTATAGGACTCATCTAAGCCTCCAATAGACTCAAAAACTTCTTTAGTGAAGAAAAGGGATGGCTGAAGGATCCCAATCGAACTCTCCAAACTTTTAAGAATGTTTGTATTGTCTGGATGAGTGTATGCTTCTGAGAGCTTTTTACCATTTTCATCAACCCGCAAACCCCGCCCATACACAATGTCAGACTTTTTTTCCTCAAAAAAATTGACAACGGCACTTATCACATTTTCATTGTAATAATAATCATCACTATTTAACCAAGTTACTATTTCCCCAGAGCTTAACCTTAGGCCTTTATTAATCGCATCGACCTGCCCACGGTCTGGTTCGTATATTCTGACAACCCTGTCATCTTTACTTGCAAAATGGTCTATTATCTCACGGCTATTATCCGTGGATCCAGGGTCAATTATGATATGTTCTACATTTTCGTGAGTCTGATCTGATACAGATTGAAGGTTTTTGAAGAGCCAGGCAGCTTGGTTGAATGAGGTGGTTACAATTGAAACTTTCATAACCTATTCTAAATCCTTTAATAAACAGCCGATAGCTCCATCAATTGGAAAGACTTGACCATGCAGAAACTTTGATTTTTGATGAATAATACTCACAATAAAAGCTGAAATGTCCGTGGGCTTTGCAATTGTCTCGCATGGATGAAGCATTTTTAACTGGGCAAGCTTACTATCATCATTTAAAAACCCTTCGGCTAACATTTTTGTTTCAACGGCTGCAAGCTCAATAGCGTTTACTCGCACTCTTGGGCCAAGGTCCACCGCCATTGCACGGGTCATGCCACTTAACGCTGCTTTACTGGTGGCATAAGCCACAAAATTCTTCTTGGTCAACTTGGCATGGATGCTGCTTATATTGATAATACTGCCTTGCCCTTCTTCTAGCTCGCTTATCAAACCTTGCGAAAGCAAGAAAGGGGCAGAGAGGTTAACATTCAACGTTACTTGCCAATCATCCCGTGTAAGAGAGTCCACCCCGCCAAGGACCTGGATAGCGGCGTTATTGATCAAGGCATGCAGCTCGCCATCCTTTAAAAGCGTTTTGACTTCTGTGAGAAAGCGATCAGCAAGGATTTCATCCTGCACAAAAGCTTGTAGATCAAGGGGCAGATAATGGACGCAGGACAAGTCTGGTTTAGGCTTCGGTTGGCAATCCGTTGCCACCACACAATAGCCGTTCTCGCTGAACTCCTCGCAAATGGCCTCACCAATGCCGCCGTTTGCGCCTGTCACAAGTGCATAGCGGATTGGGTCAGCCATTCAAGAACTCCGCCAGCTTGTTCAGGGTCTCATGGCTTGCGCGCTTGACGGCTTCCTTCGTGTTGGAACCGTTGTGCGAGCCAAACACGCATTGCGGCATGGCACGCAGAGGAGAATCTGCAGGCAACGGCTCCACCTCGAAGACATCCAGTGCGGCGGCATGCGTATGGCCGTTCTCGAGTGAGACCATGAGTGCCTGCTCGTCGATCAGCGGGCCACGTGCCACGTTTATCACACAGCTACCCGGTTTCATGGCGCGTAGCGTGTCGGCGTTGAGGATATGCCGGGTGTGCTCGTTCAGGGCACAGGTCATTACGAGCATATCCGCTTGCTCCAGGCCTTCGGGCCAGGCCTTGCGCGTCACGTAATCCAGGCCTCTATTGCCCTCCACGCCGGGGTCATAGGCAATCACATTGACATCAAAGCCCATCAGGCGCTTGGCCGTCTGGTAGCCGATATCGCCGTAACCCACGATGGCGATGGTCTTGCCTGCCAGGCTCATGCCAGCCGGCTTGGGCCAAGCACCTTCTTGGCGAATCTCGCGGTCAATACGGTAGGTTTGACGAGCCAGCCCAGTGATGTAGGCGATCGCCATATCGGCAACCTCGCCGCCGAACATTTGCGGCGTGTTGTCGATAGAGATGCCGAGATCGTGGCAAGCGGAAAAATCGACGTTATCGACACCCACCCCCCATTTAACAGCGGCCTGCATTCCACCCTCCTTCGCCGCCTGAAAGACCCGGCGAGTCGCCGGGTCATCACCGATGATCCAGCCATCGTAGCTGGGTAGCTGCTCCATCAACTCCTGTTCGCTAAGCACCTGGGTCGTATGTGCGGAGATCAAGTTTAACCCGAGTTCCTTGGCAGGCGCGACGAATTCTTCAAACATGCCCAGCATCGGAGGGCAGGTAACCAGGACGTCTTTCATTACAGTATCTTCCCTTGTTGTCAGGCTGTGGTGGTATCTTTTTCCAAGAAGTACTTTGCCGAGACCACCGCCATATCCCAGTCCTCAGGGGTATCAATATCGGTTGATTCAAACGGTGGTGTCACCAGCATGGCTGGCTTGGCGCCAATACGTGCCTGGGTCCTGGCAAAACTTTCACGCGTGAAGATATACAGGTTGGAATTTTCCTCGTACCACGGCTCAAGGTTCTGGGTGGGAATCAGGTTGTTAGGGTCATGGTTGACCGCGCTGCCATCTGTACGATAGAAGCGCGTCTGTATCTTGTTCACCGTAAACAGCGAATCCGCTTTACCTTCGCCCTGTGCAGCTTCAAACTCATGAAGCGCCTTGTTGATGGTTTCCGGACTTAGCAGCGGATTGGTGGTATGCGTCATCAGGTAGATATCGGCTTCCACGTTTTCCACGTCATCCTTGATGACCAGATTCATGGAAACATCATCGCCGCAGATTTCCAGCTTACGATCGCGAATGGTGATCCGATCGCTATCCACCAATCCATTCTCCGCCAGGATGCCACGTGCATCGGTGTTGATGATCACTTCATCAATCTCCTTTACGGCAAGCAGATTATCCAGAATCCATTGAAACAATGGCTTGCCGCAAAAGTCACGAAAGTTCTTTCCCTTCACGCGCTGGCTGTTGGCCTTCATGGGAAGAAGCGCGACGACTCTTGGCTTGCTCATGGGTATTGACCTCATCATGGGTGGGATAGAAGTATTTACGCTTCATCTCGGCTGACAGCTGGCGCACTTCATGGTGGCCCCGGTAAGTGCCCCAGTAGAACATCAGGCGAAACATGAATATCTCGCCAAATTTTCTTAAAAACACCTTATCGGAAATTGCTGCCGAAGAATCTTTCAGCAGGGAAGCCATAAAATAGCGGAGAAAGTCGCCTACAGTGAAGTGCATCTGAGGCATTATTTTCTGAAGTGCATAAGCTTCACGTTCGTAGCGGGTTCTAACCTGTTGCCAGCTTTCATCATGGATGTGATATACCGGCGCGGTGGCAACATAGCCCACCTTGCCGCCATCAGCGACAAGCTGTTGAGCCAGGTGCATGTCCTCCAACCCCGTCAGCTCTTCGTTAAACTTGTAACGCTGCCACGCTTTCCGGGTAATCGCAGCGTTTGCATTATTGCAAAAATAGCCCTTTTGCGGAAGCTTGGAATATTCTGGGAAGTGCTTGACGAAATGCTGATACTCGGAGTACTTGGTAGTCTCCTTACCCACCTGACGGCCATAACTATAGTCACAGACACCATCAGCCAGCGGTGTTACCAGCTCGTGAAGCCAGTTGGTGTCAACCGGGAAACAGTGCCCACTGACAAAGACCAGGATATCACCGGTAGCGAATTCACAACCCTCGTTCAGGGATCTTCCGAAAGTGAAGTCACTCTTTCGAATGTGCGTGATACGACAGCCGTGATTCCTGGCAATTTCCAGTGTTCGATCTGTTGAGCCGGAATCGATGATGACAGGTTCGATTTCGAATCGATCGCTATGCTGTGATAGGATGCCGGTCAACAAGCGGTCGAGGTATTTTTCCTCATTGTAGGTTCGTATCACAACGCTGGCTTTCATAGTCAACCTGTCAATCGAAATCATCTTGAATTAATGCAAAAAGCAGGAAGGTCCTGCCCAGCTGCCTGGCACTCAACGACGAACACCTTGCCGGAATCGGGTGCTGCTTGCTTTTGCTGATCGGTAAGCCTTTCCGTGGCGGATGTCACGAAGAGCAAGCGCTGGTCTGCTCCACCAAAGCAGCAGCTGCTCGGCTGTTGTGCCGGCAACGCGTAGTACCTGAGGGTCTCCCCTGTCGGATCAATATGACCTACCCGACTCCCCCCCCAGCGCGCGATCCAGAGAGCCCCGTTCCGATCCATTGCTCCGCCATCGTAGGTGACATCCCGGCAGTCGCTATGTTGCCAAGCGTAATGTTGAAATGCCGACATTTTCTCAGGAAAGGGCACACAATAAAGTGTGCGCTGATAGGAGTCGGCGATGTAACACAGGTCTCCCTGGGGGCTCCAGCAAAACGTGTTCGGAATCGTGATATGTTCGGCTTGCGGCGTTAGTTCGCCATCGGAATTGATACTGAATACCTTGCCGGCGGGTGTGGCGGGCTCTCGTTGCATGGTACCAACCCACAGCTGACCATCTGGACCAACACCAGCATCATTGGTTCGCATATTGTCGGCAAGACAGAATGCCACTGCTAATTTCTGCTTCCCAGTGGTGAGGTTCAGTTCTATCAGGCCGCTATCCGTGATGACCCACAGATGCTCTGGACCTTGATGAGCACGAGCCAACGCCGTGGGGGTGGAACGGAACTCCCAGCAAGAGTCGTAGCAACTGGAGTGGCTGGCCACCCCCTTCTCGAACACAAGATGGCGATTGATATCAACCCAGAAGAGGGAGTTACGTTCGGGTGACCATAGCGGGGCTTCACCTAGCTCACAGACTTCATGGGAAAACACTTTTGCGTCCACGCTTCCGGAACCCCTTTCTCATTGAGACTGTATGAAACCTTTGAAAAGCTCACGATAATCACGCTTTTCAAAAATCTCACAATGTCCATCAAGTGACGCATCCAGGATTTGCCGTCCATCTTGCTCGTAAACCTCCCTTGCTATTCGATAGGATGCTTCAGAGTTCTCGACATCTGGATTATCCCATTGCTGGCCATTCCCGAAGTAGTCTGGCGAAAAATGGTTATTATCATTGCCTTTCATGATGTGTGCTTCGTTTGGCTTGCCTGTATAGGAGAAATTATGATCCATGCCGATAATGATGACCCTTGAAAAACCCAGAAAGTAAGCCACCTGAAGAGCCGCGAAGGTTACTGTCCAGCCTTCATGCACGCCTAGCGTCAGGTCCTTGCAGAAACGCTGCGGTGGAGAGGCGGTGTTCACCCAATATGTGAGCGCATCTTCGGGCACCAGGCCTCGACTATTATGCTCGCTCACGAACTTCACGCAGTTGAGCGAACGGATCTCTTTATGACTTTGTTGAATTACCTTGGGATTAACCCCCACCCAATACCGAGGATAGAAGTTGAACTTCTTGAAACCCAGGTATATCTTGTTCAGCCCGATGACGTTCTGGTGCTTCAAGAATGAAAGGTTCATCTGGTTCAAGGATGGTCCATTGCACACCAGGACACACTGTTCCCCGGCATGACGATTATGCAATGCACGCAGACGCCGAGCTCGATAGTCAAGCATCTTGATCCCTTCTTGCCTCTTTGCGCCGCATGAGCACCGCCCGATTACGAGCCTCCACTATCGTAAAATCATTGTCCAACAGAAAAGGGACAGCCTGGGTGCCTTTAGCCGTCCATTTTCCCTCTTCATTCTGCCAAGTGTCGTCAATACAAATGACACCATCAGGTGATAGCTTTTTGACCAGCGACCTGGCACATTCAAGATGCATCTGGTAACAATGGATTTCGTCGATTTCGCTGCCAAGATACTTTTCATAGCGCTGCTGTCGCAAGGCACTATGTTTGCCATGATCGTAATCATAGGCATCCAGGAATGCATAATCGATATTACCCGGGAACTCCTTCAGGAAAATCTCCCCCTTCTCTGTGACTGTTTCACCAGGCACCCCCAGCAAGTCAAGGTTGAACTTGGCCCATCGTGAGTTATGGGGATCCATGTCGACGCTAATAAACCGTATACCTTGGCGCTTGGCAATGCTTGCGAGCTGTAGTGTTGAGCCTTGCCCTGGTACATTCTCGCGGGTGGTGCCCACTTCTATCATGACAGGCGAAGCTCCATTCCCCTCATGTATTCCAGCAGAGTGCTCCTTGAGATAATCAATCAGCAGGTCATGTCCATGCTGCTGGCTTTTTTCACTCGCACCACGAATCTTATGGTATGCACCTTGGACTTTACTTTTCTGCTGCTGGGTGAGTGATTCTTGATGGAGATTTCCCTCTACACTCAGATCGATTGCCAAATCTGGCTGGTCAAAACGGGCGGCTAGCTCGGCTAAGCGATAGTACTTGGCAGCGGGTTGTGACAGCCGATTGGATGAGAGAAACAGCCTCGCCTGGTTTATCCAGCTAATTGCCTGCATGCGATCCTGGCGGTAAAATGCTTCCGCAATCGCGATGCATAGTTCATATTGCTCTTCATCCCCCCTGTCATCATCCAGGAGCAGATGATCGATGGCATCTTGCACATCGCCTTGCTCAAAGCATTCTTCTACGGTTTTTTTGGCCACTACGGCATCGAAACTTGACTCATTAGTATCACCACAGTAGCTTGCCATCTGCTCCGCAATACGGTCTATTATGTCATCCTGAAGTCCGAGCCTACGGCTCTCATTCAACATCCGAGCCCTTATCGTTGACGGGAGCCTTTCCCGTTGTTCTTTTTCCAGCGCTTTGCAGAAATGCTCAACGGCTTTTTCATTATCACCTTTAAGTGAGTACACCTTGCCTAACGAGTTGCTCACGCCTGACATCAGTATCGACAGCGCCTTGTTCCTATCAAGGCCCCAGCCAATTGCTTTTTTTAGCCAAAAGCGCCCTTTTTCACTACCTCCAAGTTGAAGATGAGCGCTAGCAACCAACAGTGCCACTTCACTGCGATGAGCATACTGGCGAATGGTCCTCTCCTCTAACGCAACAAGTTTTTCCCACTCCCCGCGCACCCATAAACCTTGTGCGTACTGAAGCAAGCAACCCTGTTCCTTGCCATCTTGTTCAACTTTACTCAGCATAATATTAGTCACTCTTTTCCTGTGAAAAAAGCTCTTTGATAAGCTCTAGCTGAGATTCTGCTTTCAGCAACTCTTGCTCCATTTTCTTGCAGCGATCGTTATATTCTTGCTGCTGAACGACTAGTTGTTGATTAAGCTCGTCACGCTGCTTGGCAGTTCTTCCCGCCTGCTTGGACTTTTCGTCGCGTTGCTGGGTGCGCTCTTCGAGCTGTTTATCGCACTCTGCCAACTGCTGTTTCAGCTCGTCCCGCGCTTTGGCAGCATTATCCGCTTTCTTGGACGCTTCGTCGCGTTGCTGGGTGCGCTCTGCAAGTTGCTTATCGTACTCTACCAACTTCTGTTTCAGATCGTCCCGTGCTTTGGCGGCATTATCCGCTTTGTTGGACGCTTCATCGCGCTGCTGGGTGCATTGCTCCAGCTGTTGCTTTAGCTCGTCACGCGCCTTCGCGGCGTTGGCGGCCTGCTTGCCTTGTTCATCGCGCTGCTGAGTGCGCTGCTCCAGCTGCTGCTTTAGCTCGTCACGCTTCTTCGTGGCGTTGGCGGCCTGCTGGGCTGTTTCATCGCGCTCCTGGGTACGCTGCGCCAGCTGCTGCTTTATCTCATCACGCTCCTTCGTGGCGTTGGCGGCCTGCTGGGCTTTTTCATCGCGCTCCTGGGTGCGCTGCTCCAGCTGCTGCTTTAGTTCGTCACGCTCCTTCGTGGCATTGGCAGCCTGCTGGGCTTTTTCATCGCGCTCCTGGGTGCGCTGCTCCAGCTGCTGCTTTAGCTCGTCGCGCTGCTGGGTCAAATCAGTCAGTTGCTCGAGGAATGGATGGCGCATGAGGACTTGGCTGTGTTCCGGCAGCGTTAGCCCATCGGGTGCCAGGCTGGCCAGCTGCAGGCTGGGCGGCACAGGTGCGGGGGTGGCACGCCGGTGGGCAGGCAGCACGATGACCGTGACAAAACGCCCCAGCGCGCCGCTCTGCTCCAGGGCCCGCAGCAGTGGCGAATTCTGCGCGCCCACATCCAGCAGCAAAAGGTGTGCGGCGCTATCGCCGGCGCTTGCCGGCAGGCAGTGCGCCACCACGTCGTTTACCGGGGTTGTCTGCTGCTGAGTGCTGCCCAGGCATTGCAGCCCGGGGTAAAGGCGCTGTGTGGCCTCATCCGGCGGGCCAAGGCCGTTGGCCCACGCCAGGCTGTAGCGGTGGAAGGTGGCGGGGCGCTTTTCGGTATCCACCAGGGCCTGGTGGATATGTACCGGCTCGGGTTCGATGTCGGGTGCCTGCCCCTGTTCCGTGCCGGTGGCATCTTGGGGTGCTTCCCAGGCCTCTGCCAACGCCGCTTCCAGGGTGGCGAGCCTTTCGCTGTCGGCGTCAATCAGCCAGATCTGTTCGGCCAGGCGGCGGTATTCACCCACCTCGGGCTGCGCCCCACACCCAATATGAATCAGCGTGTGGTAGGGCTTGGCATCGTTGTTGTGTGGCATCTATAAGGTTCCGGTGGCGGGGCTGGGGTGCCATGGGAGCACAGCGGCGGGCGGTTACAGTTGCTGCTTCAACGTGTGCCAGGCATGGGGCTGCATCAGTGGCCGTACCTCCTGCAGCAGCTGCTGCAGGTCGGCTGTCAGCTCCGCGGGTGCCACGCCCTGTTCACGCTGTTCTTTCCGGTAGCTCAGTACCCAGTGGCCGGGTGCGCTGCCCTGGTGGCGGGCCAGCACCTGCATGCCCTCCAGCGCCACACGGCGGCGCTGGCTACGGGTGATGGTATCATCGTGCAAACGAGTGTAGGCCTGCAGCTCGGGCAGGTAGCCGATGCGCTCGGGAAAGGCGTTGAAGGCACGCAGCCAGTAGTCGAAATCGAAGGCAACTCCTACGTTCTCATCCAGCTTTCCCAGCAGGCGCGGCATCACCGCCTTGAAGAACACCGTGGGCTGGCAGATAAAACAGCCCCGCTGGAAGGCTTGCTTTGCCGGCACCGTCGCGCCCTGCTCGGGCGTTGGCTGAGTGGGGTAGCGCCCCAGCGGGCGCCCTTCCACGTCGATATGCTCTCCTTCTCCATAGCAGAGCATCCATGCCGGCTGGTGCTGAAAGGCTGCCACCGCGCGCTGAATGGCACCCGGCGCATAGAGGTCGTCGGAGTTGAGCCAGCCCACCAGCGTACCGCGCACCCTGCCCAGCGCCTGATTGAGCGCATCGGCGGGGCCGCGGTCGGCGGCCGTGCGCCAGCGCAGCCGGGAATCTTGTTGCCCAACACGCTTCAGTATTGCCAGAGTGCCATCGCTGGAGCCGCCATCCTGCACGATCAGTTCCAGGTGCGGCCAGCTCTGCTGCAGCACGCTCTCTATGGCGGCCTCGATAAAGCGAGCCTGGTTGAACGAGGGCATGACGATGGAAACCAGGGGCGCCTGCATCTCAAGGCCTAGCGGGTGTTGGCGTGGTGGATGCGCTGCATATCGGCCACCAGCTGCTGCCAGTCGGCCCAATCGCGAGCAATATGGCAGCCCTGGGCCTGCAGGGCTTCCAGCATGGCCGGCAGGCGCTGCAGAAGCTCACCGATCAGCGCCTGATCCTGCGACTGGATCTGCTGCCACACGCCCAGGTCCATGGCGTTGGGCAGCGCAAAGCGCAGCTCCAGCTTGCGGCCGTGGTCGCTTTCGCTCTCCACGAACCAGTGCTGGAGAAGCTGCTCTTGCTGTTCGGGGAGTTCCAGCTTGGGCTGCTGGCCAAACTGGTCAGACGTCACGCCGGCGCAGGAGAGGCGGAAATGCCACTCGTCGGCGTCGGTTTCGCCGAAGATGGGCGCCTTGAGCTTGATCCACAGGTGTTCGTAATCCGGATTGACCTGCTCCTTGATCAGCTCCACGTCTTCATAATCAAGCCAGGCCGCCAAGTCGTCGCCGCCCTGCTGGGCACGCTGCCTGGCCATGCGCAGTTGATACTTGAGCTTGCGCTGTTCCCCCTGCAGCTCGTCGTGCTGCTTGCTGAGCTGCTGATGCTGCAGGAAGTAGTGTTCCAGCTCCTCCTGCACCTGGTGCAGCTGCAGCAGCAGCAGCTCGTTTTCCTGCTTGGCCTCTTCCAGCTGCTGAGCATCGCGCTGCCGTTCGCTGCGCGCCTGGTCACGCTCCTCGGCGGCCCGCTTGGCGGCCTGGTCGCTTTCTGCCAGGGCCTTGCTGCTCTCCTGCTGCTTGAGGAAGGTGGCTTCCAGCTCCTCCTGCACCTGGTGCAGCTGCAGCAGCAACAGCTCATTCTCCTGCTTGGCCTCTTCGTGCTGCTGACTGGCCTGGGCAAGCTCGGCACGCGCCTGGTCGCTCTGCTGGTGCTGCAGCAGGGCCGCACTCTTCTCTTCCTGAACTTGCTGCAACTGCTGCTGCACTTGCTGGAACTGGTCGAGCAAGCGCTGGTTCTGCTGCTTGAGCTGCTCGAGTGCCTCGCGCTCGCTGGTGGTGAGGTCCTGGGCGCACCGCCGCTGATAGTCCTTGAGGATCGAGGCCAGCGAGAGATTAACGCTGCCCAGCAGATTGCCCTCTTCATCTTCCTGCTGCTCGGGCTCGGCCAGCGGCAGGCGAGCGGCCTGCAGTTCATCGTGCAGCGGCTTGAGCTTGCTGGCCTGCTCCGCCGTGGCGCGGTGGGCTACATAGCGTGCCAGGGCATGCGGCGCCGCCTGGCGGGGCTCTTGAGCCAGTGCCGGCAACTGGGCACGAGCGAGATCAAGCTCCAACCCGCAGCGCTCTGCCAGGGTCTCCGCCAGGGCCTTGGGATTGGCGCTTGCCTGGCGGGCTTCCACCAGCACACAGCGTTCGGAATGCTCCAGATAGAAGGCCAGCAGCTGCTCATTGAGAGTTTGCCAATGCTGCAGGCAGGCGGCTTCGTCAACGTCGTCGCTGTCGTTCGAATGCAGCAGGCAGTGGGCCAGATAGTCCTGCGGCTCGCTGGTCAACAGCAGAAAGTTGAGGCCGGGCTCCAGTTCCGCCCAGAATTCCAGGGCACTTACGCTGGCGGGGTCTGCCCAGCCCCACTGTGGTTGATGCAGGTTGGCCAGCAGCAGGTCGCCGGCCAGCTGGTCCCACAGCCGCCCGGGCGCCTGCTGGCGCGCCAGGGCCGGGGCCACGCGAGCATGCCAGTCGCCAAAGGTAATGGTCGATTCGCGAACGACCGACCTGGCCGGCGCCAGCCCACTGTCGAACAGCAGCGCGCTGACGCTATCGAAGTCGGTGCCGGGGACGCCGGTAATGCAGAGGCTTTTCATGAGCAAGTTCTTTGGTGGGTAAGAAACACAGTGAGTGACGTATGCGGGCAGCTCGTGGCGCTTACTAACTATCCCTGCCCTTCCCGCGCCCGGCCATAGCCATCCTCGAAGCGCACGATATCGTCTTCGCCTAGATAGCTGCCCGACTGCACCTCGATGATATGCAGCGGCACCTTGCCGGGGTTCTCCAGGCGGTGCACTTCGCCCATGGGGATGTAGGTGGATTCGTTCTCGCGCAGTAGCTGGGTCTTGTCGCCGATGGTCACCCGGGCGGTACCGCTGGCAACGATCCAGTGCTCAGCGCGGTGGTAGTGCATCTGCAGCGAAAGCCTTTCGCCAGGCTTGACGGTAATGCGCTTGACCTGGTGGCGCTCGCCCAGGTCGATGCCGCGATAAGAGCCCCAGGGCCGATGCACAGTGGTATGCAGGCTGTGCTCGTAACGATTCTCAGCCTTCAGTTGCTCTACCAGCTGCTTGACGTCCTGTGCCTGGTGGCGGTTGGCCACGAGCACTGCATCGTCGGTCGCCACTACGAGCACGTCATCCAGGCCGGTCACCGCCACCATGGCATGATCGGTGTGGACATAGCTGTTACGTGTGTTCTGTAGCAGCGCGTCACCCTTGGCGACGTTGCCGTTTTCGTCCTTGGCGCTGATCTCCCACAGCGCGGACCAGGCCCCCATGTCGCTCCAGCCCATATCCACCGGCACCACTGCCGCCTTATCGGTATGCTCCATCACCGCGTAATCGATGGAGTTTGATGGCGAGGCCGCAAGAGCCTGAGCATCGAGCCGGCAAAAGCCAAGGTCCGTGCTGCCATTCTTGAGCGCTTCCGTCACCGCCGTCAGTATCTCTGGCTGGTAACGCTCCAGGGCTTGCAGATATGTACTGGCCGAAAACAGGAAAATACCGCTGTTCCATGAAAAGTCGCCGCTTTCCAGGTACTGCTGGGCGGTATGAAGGTCAGGCTTTTCCACGAACTTCGCGACATGGTAGACCCCCTCGGCCTGAGCGCCCGACCAGGGGCTACCACGCTGAATGTAACCATAGCCAGTCTCCGGCGTGTTCGGCGTAACACCGAACGTGACGAGCGCGCCATCGGCGGCCACTTCAGCGGCTTGCTCAACCGCCCGACGAAATGCCGCCTCGTCGAGAATGGCATGGTCCGATGGCATGATCAGCATGAGCGCATCAGGCTGCACATGACTTAATTGCAGTGCCGCAGCGGCGACGGCAGGTGCTGTGTTACGGGCCACCGGCTCCAACAGGATACTCTGCGGCTCGATATGGGCCAGGCGCATCTGCTCGGCAAGGATGAAGCGGTGCTCTTCATTGCAGACCAGCAATGGCGCTTCAAAGCCCTCGCCGCTGGTGCGCTTCGCGGTAGCCTGCAGCATACTGAGATTACCATCACCATGCAGTGCCAGGAACTGCTTGGGATATCCGGCACGTGACATGGGCCATAGCCGACTACCGGAGCCACCGGAGAGAATGACGGGCGTGATCGCGGGCGTTCGTTCCATGAGAAGATCCTTGTTGGCTATGCCTGAGCGTTATGATGTAGCTGGTTATGCTGTTTCGAACCTGCTGGGCCTTGACGGCAGAACCGTGCCTGCTCAAGACGTGGCACGACGTGCTGCTGAAGGGTATAACGATACTCCTCGCCGACTACCTCTGGATGACACATGCTGGTGATGCTCTGCCGCCCATTGCGCGCCAGGCGCCGAGCATGATGTGGATCTTTCAGCAGGCGGGCCATCAACGCGGCGGCGTGATCGACGCTGGGATCGGCCCACTCCAGCCCCTCGCCGAAGGGGTATTCACCCTCCTGGAGGGTAACCATCTCGTGCTCCACCAGGGCTGCAGTGGCCGGCGTAGTGAAGTCCATGTTCCCTGAGTAGCCGGTAACGATAACCGGCTTCTCGAGGCTCATGGCCTCGGCAATGTTGCGCCCGAAGCCTTCACTGCGATGCAGTGAGATGAAGGCGTCACAGGCGCGATAGAGGTCGAGCAGCGCGCCGCGGCTCAGGGTATCGGCGATGGCATGAATACGAGCGTCACCGGCCATGGCCTGCTGAAGCGCCTGCCACTCTGCCGGGCGCTCCTGGGCACGCATGACCTTGATGACCAGGCCAGCCGGTTCGCTGCCAAGGGGGAAGGCGCGCTTGAAGGCTTCGATGGCCGCGAAGGGGTTCTTTCGGCTTGGGTAAGAGAGGAAATCGAAACCATAGACGAACAGGAAGTCTGTTTCAGAAAGCCCGAAGTCGCTTCGCGCCAGCCCTTCCGACTGGTCTACCGTTACCGCCATGGGCATGTGTCGCACCGGGACCGGGGCGCTGCGCTTGAAGGTGTGGTAGGCATAGCGGCTGGAGGCCCATACCTCATCCACCAGCTCATAGGCGTGATGCCAGGCTTCCGGCCAGGCCGGAAGCTCCCAGGGCCAATAACCGATATTGTAATGCCCGTCAAATAACTCACGCCCGCTTCTTGCAAGCATCAGGGCCGTTTCGATACCGGTCGTGCAGAAAAGGTTGATGGAATAGGGAAGATCACTCGACAGATACTCGACAACGGTGTTGTCGCCTTGCTCTACCTCTATGCCTGGTGCAACATTATAAACAATGAACGGTATACCGGCTGCCTGGCAACAGCGAGCCGCCATACGAACATCTTCGCCTATCCCAAACTGCCCCTTGGCATACCCTATCAGATTCATGCCATAGGGCTTATCTTGAACAGCTGTTGCCTCACCCGCTTCTTCAGGAGTGGCACCATCGGCACCGAGAAGCTGGCCAACCCTCGAAAATACCGGACTTGCCTCTCTCCCCTCGCCACTCAACAGCCAGGCAAGCGCCTGGTCGTAGTCCAGCGATTCAGCCCACTCACGGTGCTCTTCGTGGTATTGCAACCACCACTCGAATACTCTTGGCTTGCGCTTCTTCCGCCTTTCTTTCTCAGCCTTATCACCCTGCTTCCCGATGGGACTATGTTTAGCCATCCAGGAAAGGATGCGCGCCGGTGGGGCCTTGTCTTCTAAAGAGGCATGCTCTGCCGAATCACTGCGCGGCATGCCTGACTCCACTGGCCTTGACAGCCACTCCGCACCGCTTTTATCGATGACGGTTTCCAGCCTGAGCTCCTCGAGCCCCACGGCAAAGAACCAGGCCTGGAAGCCCTCGTACCCTCTTTCCTCAACGAGGGGGAAGTGACGCTGAAGATCCTCGCGCGCCATCCAGACTTCATACATCAGCCTTGTGAATGGCCCTCTACCAGCCCCCTTATCCGTTGCAGGTTGTCCATCGATATCCACTGGCGCATTGAGCTCCGCCCTGAGCCGTTCACCCAACAGTGGGGCCAGCTTCATCTCGCTGAAGCCATTGAAGATAAACCAACTGGATAGACCCTGCCGCCCGCTTGATGTATTGATATCGAAGACATCCTGAAGATCGGGCCGCGATGCCCAGATGGCATGCATCAGCCCATTGAGCCGGGGCCATTCGCCCTGTGGCTCAAATTCTTCCTTGATGGCATCCCACTGCTTTATCTTCGACTCTGTCACCAAGCCTTCGAGCCCCGCGTACTCCGAATCGATACGCAAGGCCATCAAGTCTTCAAACTTTTCCGGGTCGTTACCCGAAGCGTCTCGAAGGTCGGGGCGAGTCAGCCATAATGTCTTGATGACATTACGTGTATGATCATTCATATATAACCATTACCACCTTTTTGCCAGTGAGCTCAGTCACGGTGGTCGCGCACGATCAGCACCAGCATGCTGGCGATGAGCGCCAGGAAGAGGGTGACGATGGCGAACAGGGTGCTGTTGTAGAGGCGTTCGGGCTTGGTGGCGTATTCCGGCATCAGCGGGCTCTGCAGCACGCTCACCTGCTTGAGCTTGCGGGCGGCTTCCAGGCGGGTGTTCTCCAGGGCGGCCAGGGCGCTGGAGTAGGTTTCCTGGGCGAACTGGGCCTTGAGCTCGAGGGTTTCGTACTGGGCGGAGATGCGATTGAGGGATTCGCCGGTGGCCTGGGCCAGGCGGTCGCGCTGCTTCTCGATCTGGTCGCGCAGAGCATTGATCTGTGACTGCACGCGACGCATCTCGGAGGACTGGATGCTCTGGTAGCTGGAGAGCGCCTGGCGCTGGGCCTGCACGCTGGCCAGCTCGCCCTCCAGGGTGGCCACCACCTGGTTGATGCTCTCCACGGTGCTGGTGGGCGAGACCAGGCCCTCCTGGTTCTGGAATTCCAGCAGCTTGGCGCGGGCCTCGTCGAGGCGCCCTTCCAGACGGGTGAGCTGCTCCTCCAGGAAGCGCACCTGCTCCTCGGCCAGGCGCCGCCCCATCTCGTTCATGTGCGATTCGCCGGCCTCCAGCAGCAGCGCGACCATGTCGCGGGCGAATTCGGGGCTGTAGGCCTCCACCGAGATGTTGAGCACCCCGGCGTAGTCATCCATCTCCACGGTGACCCGGCGCAGGAAGTACTGGTGCAGGTCCTCGATGGGCGCCTGGGGGTCGCGCAGCCGGGCCAGAACATCGCCGTTCTCGCTGTAGTGGCGGCGGAAGTCGAGCTCCTCCTCCACCCGCTGGAGCATGTCCACGGAGAGCAGGTGCTCGCGCAGCAGCAGCAGGTCCTTGTCGCCGCTGGCTCCGCTGAGCATGGAGGAGAAGCTGACGTCCGGCTCGGCAATCTGCGGGCTTTCCAGCACCACGCTGGCGCGGGAGAGGTAGCGCTCTTCCGCCACCAGGAACCAGTAGCCGCTGACGAGGATGATGGCCAGGATGGCCACGGCCCAGTGAGGGTGGGTCTTGATGAATGATTTCATGTGCTCACAGGTGAATGGTGAATAGTGAATGGTGAGTGGTGAGTGGTGAGTGGTGAGTGGTGAATTGTTAGTGGTGAATGGCGAGTTCTAGCGACTTTTGAGGTAGCGGATCAGGCCGCCAAGCTGCGCGGAAACTTGATGGATCAGAGTGGTAAGCGGCTCCGCAGACGGGATATACCCAAGACGCTGCGAGATAAGCAGTTGAGTTTCGAGTTCGCTGAGTGATCCTTGTGCGATCATCAGGAAACGAATGAA
>JBNJIL010000031.1:0-17027 GCA_051749325.1 Pseudomonadota bacterium
AGTTCGAAAGAGCGCGGGGTTTTTTCACATCTGCGGGCTGGATCACGGCAGGGGCTTCCCCATGAAGAGTCCCGGAGGCCCGGCGCGATCATCGTCAGGCACCTATTCAGAAACCCCGGCCATTGGTCGGGGTTTCGTCGTGTCAGGGGCTTCCCCATGAAGAGTCCCGGAGGCCCGGCGCGATCATCGTCAGGCACCTATTCCGAGAAAACCCCGAGTTCACTAGAGCTCGGGGTTTTTTCACATCTGCGGGCTGGATCACGGCAGGGGCTTCCCCATGGACCCGTTTGTCGGGAACAAACGGGAACCGCTTCAGCGGGCCCGAAGGGCGAGTCTCAGGATGAGACGAGTAGAGTCCCGGAAGCCCGGCGCGATCATCGTCAGGCACCTATCCCGAGAAAACCCCGTGTTCGAAAGAGCACGGGGTTTTTTCATTTCAAGGACCCGCTATTGGCGTGATGCTGTTCGGCAGGAAAGGATGCCGCTGGCAGGTAACCTTTGTGGGAGCGACGGTCCGGCGCCCCGGCGTCAGTTCGCGAAGTTCGGCGGCTCCGATGTCAGATCGCGAAAGAAGGCCAGAGACTTCCCCGGCAATCGGCCGTCAGTCCAGGGCGCCTGTCGGCGCCTGTCGGCGCCATTCGCGCAGCGGAGCCGGAACGCCGGACCGTGCGCTCCCACAAGGGCGCCATAGCCTGGGTGCCTGATACCGCCATTCACGCAGAAATCCGAAACGCCGGACCGCGCGCTCCCACGAGGGCGACACTTTCCGGGTGGTAGGTCGTCTTCCTGCTTCCAGGCGTGATGCGCGTAATCTGACGTGGCAAGTTGGCCGTTCACCAGCTAGGGTTTTCCTGCACGACCCAATGGATCTGGAAGCCTCAAAAGGAGATGGGCATGAAGAACGCAATGATGCGCAAGCTGGGCCTGGCCCTGTTGATCGCCATGCTGGGTGTCGGCCTGGCCGCCTGCGAGGAAGAGCAGGGGCCGGCCGAGGAGGCCGGCGAGAACATCGACGAGTCCATGGAAGAGATGGGCGAAGGTGTGGAGGAGATGGGCGATGAGATGGAAGAGGCCGCCGAGGACGCCCAGAACTGATCGCCCACCCTCGGTGAGCTGGAAGCTGGAAGCTAGCATGAAACCTCCACTGCTTGGGTCAAGGGTTTTCTTCCAGCTTCGAGCTTACAGCTTATAGCTCCCGGCGAAGCCGGGCCAGGCCGGGTTCTGTTCGATCCCCTGCAGGTACCAGGGGGCACCATCGCGCAGCTGGCGGATCAGGTGCCAGGTCTCGTTGAACTCGGTCTCTTCCCCGTTCTCGTCGATGATGCCATGGAAGATCACCGTGGCCTCGGCCGTCTGCTCCAGCTCACGGATGCCGCCGAGCTCGGCGAACAGCCGCACGATCTCGGTGCGGTTGTTGGCCGGCTGCTGGTCACGCTCCTCACGCAGCAGGTTGTAGAGCTCCGGCGTCACGTATTCCTGGATGCCGGCGAAATCGTTGTTGTCCCAGGCGCGCTGCAGGGTCATGAAATGCTCCTTGGCACCGCCGAGGAAGCGCTCACGGTCGAACCACTCGGGCTCCGGGGCGAAGGCGGTGCCGCCGGCCGACGCGGCCTGGAAGGACTGCGTGGCGGCAGGGGTGTCCGGCTGGCTCGGTCCTTCGGCAACGGCCGGACGGCGTCGAGCAAACAGCTTGAACAGCAGGAAGGCGGCACCGGCAACCAGCAGGAGGTCCATCAGGCGCAGTTCGTCGAAGGCACCCCCGAAGAAGAGCGCCGCGAGCAGGCCGCCCGCAAGCAGGCCGCCCAGCATGCCGCCCATCCGCGATCCGGGGCGTGCCTGGCCGGCGCGGTTGCCGGTTGCCTGGTTCTGTGTCGCTGCCGGCTGTTGCTCCACGCTGCGGGACTGGCTGCCGAAACTCTTGCCGCCACCCATGCGGCGAGCATCGGCGTGGTCAATGGCCAGGCCGAAGCCCAGCACGCCCACCATGAACATGACGAGAAGGTGACGCATCAGGGGAGTCTCCATCGGGGAAGGGGAAAGGGTCGGAAGCGTCCATTCTAGCGGCTATGCTGAACAGCCACGACAATTAATGAGAGGGGCATCGATGCGCCTGATGCGAGAGAAGAGCCTGCTGTTGATCGTTGACCTGCAGGCCGGCCTGCTGCCGGTGATCGAACATGGCGACCAGGCGGTGACCGAGGCCGGCTGGCTGGGCGGCATGGCCGGCGAGCTCGAGGTCCCCGTATGGGTCACCGAGCAGTACCCCGAAGGGCTGGGAGGGAGTGAGCCCCGGCTGCTCGAGGCGTTGCCGGCGCATCGCCTGTGGCACAAGGTCCACTTCGATGCCCATGCCGAGCCGGCCTTTGCCAAGGCCATGGCCGCGTTGGGACGTCGCCAGGTCGTGCTGTGCGGCAGCGAGGCGCATATCTGCGTGATGCAGACCGGCCTCGGCCTGCTCGAGGCCGGCTACGAGGTCTACTGGCTGGTGGAGGCCTGTGCCAGCCGGCGCGGTGCCGAGGCGCGGCTGGCCAAGGAGCGCATGGTTCAGGCCGGCGCGGTGCCGGTGAGTGCCGACATGGTCGCCTATGAATGGCTGCATCGCTGCGATGATGTCCGCTTCAAGCAGGCGCACCGGCGCTTTCTCAGGGCCCGCTCGGCACGCCCGCTGACCTTTACCTAGTGTGCCCGGCTGCGCCGGGAGCTCGAAGCTGGAAGCTGGAAGCTGGAAGCTGGAAGCTGGAAGGCAGCATGAACCCGCTAACTTTGGGGTCAAGGTTTTTTCTTCGAGCTTCCAGGCGCGAAGCGCCGCTCTTCCAGCTTCCAGCCGCGAAGCGGCGCTCTTCGAGCTCCCGGCGCAGCCGGGCTCAGGCGGCTCCCTCCGCGCGGGTGAAGACCAGGGTATCCCCCTGCGACAGGGCGGCGTTGTAGGCATAGCCCGCCACGTCGAAGTCCTTGAGGCCGTCGGGGTCGTCCAGGCGCTCGCGGATCATCCAGGCGGCCATCAGGCCGCGGGCCTTCTTGGCATAGAAGCTGATGATCTTCAGCTTGCCGTTCTTCTCGTCCTTGAACACCGGGGTGATCACCCGCGCCTGGAGCGCCCTGGTGTCGATCGCCTTGAAGTACTCGTTGGAGGCCAGGTTGACCAGCACCGGGCTGCCGCTTTGCGCCACGGCGCGGTCGAGCGCCGCGGTGAGGGGCTCCCGCCAGAAGGCGTAGAGATCCTTGCCCGCGGGGTTCGCGAGCCGGGTCCCCATCTCCAGCCGATAGGGCTGGATCAGGTCCAGGGGGCGCAGCAGCCCGTAGAGGCCGGAAAGAATGCGCAGGTGCGCCTGAGCGAAGGCGTTGTCCTCATCGCTGAAGGTCGCCGCATCCAGCCCCGTGTAGACATCACCCTGGAAGGCCTGGGCAGCAGGCTTGGCGTTCTCGGGCGTGAAGGGCGGCTGCCACTCGGCAAAGCGCGCCGCATTGAGCCCGGCCAGCTTGTCGCTGATGCCCATCAGCTCGCTGAGCTGCTGGGGCGAGTAGTCGCGCAGGATCTCGATCAGCTCGCGGCTGCGGTCGAGATAGTCCGGCTGGGTATGCAGGCTCGTGGTGGCCGGGGTCTCGAAATCCAGCGTCTTGGCGGGCGAGATCACGCTCAGCATGGGGCGCTCCTGTTGCGATGGGGGGGTGGCCTGATGATCGAGTGGGCCAGTATATCAAGCGGCCCGACGCCGATGGCAGCGCAATTGCAGCCGAGCATAGCGAGGGCGCCGGGGGCAGGCCGAAGAGGAGGTCCTACGCCAGGGAAGGCGTCGGTAGCGCCCAGGGATGGGTTCACAGCGCCTCCTCGACGGTCCGGCGCTCCGGGGCCTGCCGACGGATCAGCCCGAGCTCTCTCCTGCATCCAGAGATAGCCCCTCGCACCGGCGTCGCCGGGTCAGGGCGCCGGGTTGGGAATGCGCTGGTGAACGGCCTCGATGGCCTCCAGCACCTCGTCGTCGAGCCGCAGGGACTCGCTGGCCAGGTTGCTCTCCAGCTGCTCCATGGTGGTGGCCCCGATGATGTTGCTGGTCAGGAAGGGCCGCGAGTTGACATACGCCAGGGCCATCCGGGCCGGGTCCAGGCCATGATCATGCGCGATCTTCACGTACTCGGCGGTGGCCGCCTCGGCCAGCGGGTTGGTGTAGCGCTGGAAGCGCTCGAACAGGGTCAGGCGGGCACCGGCCGGTCGAGCGCCATCCAGGTACTTGCCGGAGAGCATGCCGAAGGCCAGCGGCGAGTAGGCCAGCAGCCCCACCCCCTCGCGGTGGGCGATCTCGGCCAGCCCCACCTCGAAGGTGCGGTTGAGCAGGCTGTAGGGATTCTGGATGCTGGCGACCCGCGGCAGGCCCAGGGTATCGGCCAGGTGGAGGGCGCGCATCACGCCCCAGGGCGTGTCATTGGAGAGCCCGATGGCGCGGACCTTGCCGGCGTCCACCAGCTCCTTGAGCGCCGACAGCGTCTCCTCCAGCGGCGTGGCGTCCTCCTCCTCGTCGGGGTCGTAGCCGAGCCTGCCGAAGAAGTTGGCCTTCCGGTCGGGCCAGTGCAGCTGATAGAGGTCCACGTAGTCGGTCTGCAGCCGGGCGAGGCTCTCGTCGACGGCCTGGTGGAGGTGCTCGCGGGTCAGCCGCGGCCCGCCGCGGACATGCTCAAGGCCGGGGCCGGTGGCCTTGGTGGCGAGGATCACGTCATCGCGGCTGCCGCGGCGCTTCAGCCAGCTGCCGATGTACGCCTCGGTGCGTCCCTGGGTCTCGGCACACGGCGGCACCGGGTACATCTCGGCGGTATCGATGAAGTCGATACCGAAGGCCACGGCGCGGTCGAGCTGCTCGTGGGCCTCGGCCTCGCTGTTCTGCTCGCCGAAGGTCATGGTGCCGAGGCACAGGCGGCTGACCTCGATGCCGGTATCGCCTAGCGGTCGCGTCTGCATCCGTCACTCCTGGCGGGGCTGCTGATGGGATTGAGCCGCCAGGGTAGCGGGGCCCGGGCAGGGCAGCAAATCCCGGGGTTGAGTCACTGTCGGGGCGGGCGTATGCTTGCTTCCCGTTGCCCCGGCGGAGTCCGAAGGGCCACTGTTTTCCGCAGGGAGCGATACCGGCCACAGGACGTGGCCGGTATCGCTTCCGTACCACTGGACGCAGGGTTGTTGCCATGTCAGAGGCATCCTCACTGTTTACCCGGCTCGAGTACCGGCTGGCACAGCAGCTGTTCCACACACGCTGGCTGCCTCGCTCGCCGCGTACCCAGCGCCTGACCATGCACCTCTTCCAGCGCTGTGCCGATGCCGGGCATCCGGCGGCGCTGTCGCAGTATGGTCATATGCTCTTCCACCGTGGCGTCAGTCCCCAGGACAAGGCCCGCGGCGCGCGCTACGTGCTCGAGGCGGCCCATGCCGGGGATGCCAAGGCCCAGTACCAGGCCGGGCAGATCCGTGAGCACGGCTGCGCCCAGTACCCGCGGCGTGACGAATATGCCGTGACCTGGTACGCGCGTGCCGGCGAGGCGGGCCACCCTCTGGCGGCGACCCGCCTGGCGCGCGCCTACCTCAACGGCGAGCTGGGGCTACCGGTGGATACCGAGAAGGCCGAGCACTGGCAGGCCCTGGCCGATCGTCTGGCCGGCTTCACCGGCTCCCTGGAGGCGACGTCGCCGGGAGCGGGGTCTCTGGACAGGCCCGAAGGCGAGACGCGACACTAGACGTTCGCCATCTCCGCCATCGGCCCCCTTGACCAAGGACCTCCCGCTCGTGACGTTACCCACCCTGCTGGATATCGAGGCGTCCGGCTTCGGGCGCGGCAGCTACCCCATCGAGGTCGGCCTGGCCCGCGCCGATGGCAGTACCTGTGCCTTCCTTATCCAGCCGCTGACCGAGTGGACGCACTGGGACCCCAAGGCCGAACTGCTGCACGGCATCAGCCGCGGGCGGCTGGCGCGCGAAGGCTATCCGGTGCGCCAGGTGGCCCGCTGGCTCAATGACGAACTGGGCGAGGTCGGCATCGCCTACAGCGACAGCTGGGGCTACGACAACACCTGGCTGTCGCTGCTCTTCCACCATGCCGGCATGCTCCCGGCCTTCCGCCTCGAGGCGCTGCGCATCCTGCTCAGCGAAGCGCAGCAGGCCCTGTGGAGCCAGACCAAGGAAGCGGTCATCCGCGAGCAGGGCATCCACCGCCACCGCGCCGGCGAGGACGCCCGCCTGCTGCAGCTCACCTACCTGCGCACCCTCGCCCTCGCCGACGGCGCCTGACCGTCGCTCCCACAGGGCTGGGTACCTGCCCGAGCCTTGGGTGGCCCCGCTATTCGCGAACGGAAGGTTCGCACTTACAGCTTACGGCTTACAGCTCCCGGCGAAGCCGGGTAGTGGGAGCGCAGCTCCGCTGCGCGAATGGCGCCGACAGGCGCCCCGGGCTGGGTGCCGTTCCGGCCTTGGGTACCCCCATCCTTCGCGAATTGATGCCGGAGCGCCGGACCGTCGCTCCCACTGGCTCAGTGGCTGCCTTGGCTTGGGGCCCCGCTATTCGCGAACGGAAGGTTCGCACTTACAGCGGATTACAGCTCCCGGCGCAGCCGGGCAGCCGCGCCTCCAGGGCATCCAGCAACGCCTCGGGCTCGGTGGCATCGAGCAGCTCGGCCCGGGTGCGGCCATTGAGGAAGCCGTGTGCCACGGTGTTGTCCAGAAAGGCCAGCAGCGGGGCGTAGAAACCGGCGGTATCGAGCACGCCGATGGGCTTGTCGTGCAGCCCGAGGTAGTGCCAGGTCCAGGCCTCGAAGAACTCCTCCAGGGTGCCGATTCCGCCGGGCAGCACGATGAAGGCATCGGCGTGGGCGGCCATGCTCGCCTTGCGATCGTGCATGTTGCGCACCCGCACGAGCTCGGTCAGGCCATGGTGGGCCTGCTCGCGCTCGACCAGGTGGTCGGGCATCACCCCGATGGCCTCGCCGCCGGCCGCCATCACCGCATCGGCCAGGCAGCCCATCAGGCCGACGCGAGCGCCGCCGTAGACCAGGCCGTGGCCGCGCCGGGCCAGCTCGCCGCCGAGTCGCTGCGCGGCCTCGAGGAATTGCGGGTCCCGGCCCTCCCGGGATCCCAGGTAGACGCAGAATCTCGACATACGCTTCTCCTTGAAAAGGTGTCCCCTGGCAGCCGCCAGGGCAGTTCGGCAGCCTGAAAACGCCAGGGGCGCCGAAAAGGCGCCCCCGGGCTGCTGCGAGTCGGCGCTATCAGCGCGAGCTCGCGGCATCGCGCCGCATGGCCCGGCGCAGCAGCCTCACGCCCACGCCGCCGATGACGAACATGCTGGCAATCAGCGCGAGACTGGCAATCACATGGGTATCCAGGTACATCGGAGATCTCCTCGGTAGGGGTCAGGGGAGGGGGGTGGTGTTGTCGTGACGCGCCACCGCGGGGTCAGGGCAGACAGTCGGCGATCCCGTAGGTCGCGTCGAGCCACTGGCCGATGACGTTCTCGCCGCACAGGTGGTGGGCATACTGGGTGTGCAGGCAGCGCACCTGGTCGCGGTTGGTGATGCCGCCGATGCCGCGTTCGGTGAGCACGTCCGTGTAGCCCAGCCGCGCGACCTCGGCCCTCTGGGCCTCGCTCATGCAGGCCCAGCGAGCCGCCACATAGGCGTCATGGCTGCGGTGGTAGGCGGCCAGGAACTCGGGGTCCTGCTGCAGCCGGGTCTCCAGCTGCTTGATCACGCCGGCGGCCTCGATGTGCGAGATCTCGACCTTGAGGCGCTCGGAGCACAGCCAGTAGAGCGTCGGGAAGGGCCGGCCATCGACGATGGGGGCCATGCGCAGCACCAGCGGCGTGCCCTCGCCGTCGGTGGCGGCCAGCGCCTCGATGCCGCGCGGCTCGCGGCCGAGCTGCTCGGCGATGATGGCCAGCTGGCGTGCGTCAGGAGCCAGATCGGTGCGGATCACCATCGTCGTTATCCCGTATGAACTTGTTCGAATGCCCCACGGCGAGGAAGAAGGCGCGGTTGAGCTGCTCGGGGCTGGGCACATAGTGCAGTTCCCGCTCGCAGTACTCGCCGGCCCGCGCCATCAGCACGTCATAGAGGCGATTGAACGGCGCATCATAATCGTAAGGGTCGGCACCGAACAAGCGGATGTGCGGATAGTCGGCGAAGCGCTCGAGGAAGTAGCGCTCCAGATCGGCCTCGACAGCGCGATGCCGGGGCGTGTCATCCGGGTCCAGCCACAGGGTGTAGCGGATGGCCATGGGAGGCTCCCATTGTCGGGTGGATCATGACAGCGTAGTTCGTGTGACAGTTCGTGTGACAGCGTCGGCCAGGATTCGGCTCGTGGCCGCCTCAGTCGCGCGCCAGGGCCGCATGGCGGGCCCCGACCAGGCGCGCCAGGTCGCGCGGGGCCAGGCCGATCTCCAGCCCGCGACGGCCGCCGCTGACGTACAGCGTATCCAGGGCCTCGGCGGCCACATCGAGAAAGGCGGGCAGGCGCTTCTTCTGGCCCAGCGGACTGATGCCGCCTACCACATAGCCGGTGGCCCGCTCCGCGTCGGCGGCATCGGCCAGCTGAGCCTTGCGGCCGCCGGCCGCCCGCGCCAGGGCCTTGAGGTCGAGCTGGGCCGACACCGGCACGATGGCCATCACCAGGCGGCCATCGTCGAGCCGCGCGAGCAGGGTCTTGAACATCACGTCGGGCGAGAGGCCCAGCGCCCGGGCAGCCTCCTCGCCGTAGGCGGTACGGCGCGGGTCGTGGTCATACTCGGCCAGGGTGAATGCCACCCCGGCCCGCTCGAGCACCTTCACCGCGGGCGTCATGCGTCAGCCGGCTCCGCCTGGAGGTGCGCCTCGAGGGCCTCGCGCAGCTCGCCCTCGATGGGAATGGCCTGCTTGGTCGCGTGGTCGAAGTGCACCATCACGGTATGACCCAGATTGGTCAGTTGACCGTCCTGGCGCGCCTCCTGGCTCACCGTGAAGGAGCTGTTGCCGAGCCGCGAGAGGTAGGTGCGGATCTCGATCTCGCGGCCGTACTGCAGCTCGGCCCGGTAGTCGACCTCCATGCGCGCCATGATCAGGCGCCACTGGCGCGGGTCGAGGTCCGGCGTGAACAGCCGGAAGAGGTCGTTGCGCGCCAGCTCGAACCAGGCCGGCAAGCGGGTGTTGTTGACGTGGCCCAGGGCGTCGGTGTCGTAGAAGGCGGGTTCGACGGTGCGGGTGAACATCGGACAGTCCTCATGCGTCATCTTGGCCTGATAGCTTTGCCCCGAGCAAGCGCTCGGTCAAGTCCCGGCCGCCCGCCGCCTGGTCCGCCAGGCCAGCAGGCGCGTCCAGGCCAGCAGCCAGGCGGTGGCAACGGCAAAGCCGACCAGGGTGCCGAGCACCAGCCCCAGGCTGTCGTAGGTTAGCGAGACGCACAGGCTGTACCACAGCAGCGCCCCGAGCCCGGCCGGATAGTGCTTGATCACCGTGGCCACCGGCGCCGCACCGTGGGTCAGGTGCAGGATCACCAGGAAGGGATACATGGTCACCGGAAAGGCGGCCATGACCCCGGCCCAGGCGGCCGGCATCACGTGGGCCAGGCCGGTGATCAGGAAGATGATGCCGGCGGCCAGGGCGGCGCGCAGCCCCAGGGCCGCCCAGCTGAAGCCGCCGCGGGCGCCGGTGGCGGTCTCCGGCACCCGACGGTAGAGCCGGATGAAGAGGAGGATCGCCGCCAGGGTCGTCAGGGTGCCGGTCAGGCGGGTGAACGCCACCTGGGTCAGCAGCAGGCTCACCACCAGCCAGCAGGCGAGCCCGCCTGCGGTACCGGCGAGCACGCCGGCCAGGCCGTCGCGGCGGGCGCATAGCAGGTAGCCGCCGCCCAGCGCCAGGGTGGCCGTGAAGCCGGCCAGCGTATGCACGGCACTCTGGGCGGCGAAGGCCGGCGAGATCTCCAGGCCGATGAAGAACAGCGCGATGGCGGTACCCAGCGGGTAGCCGGCGAGCAGGCCGGCCACCCGGGTGCTGACGCGCTCGGCGATCACCGAAAGCCCGAGCACCACGCCGATCGATACCAGCAGCTTGGCCAGCTGCCAGCTCAGGGGAACTTCCATCCTGTTTTCCTTATCCCTTCGAGTGTGTTCCGCAATGACGGGAGCCCAGCATGGCCGGTCATGATCTCATGCCCCCACCGCGCCCCGAGGCCTGCGAGCTGTGCGGGCGCACCGCGCCGTTGACCCGCCACCACCTGATCCCGCGGGCCCTGCACGGCAAGGCCCGCTACCGGCGACGCTTCGACCGGGTGGAGCGGCTCACCGCCATCCTCTGGGTCTGTCACGCCTGCCACAAGCACCTGCATGCGGTGCTTGGCGAGCGTGAACTGGCCGAGCATTATCGCAGCCGGGACGCATTGTTGGCGCACCCGCAGATCAAGACCTTCGTTGAATGGCTCTCCACCAAGCCGGCCGGCTTTCGCCCCAAGAAGCGGGCGGGAAAGCGACGCTAGCTCAAGGCCCATTGTGGGAGCGCACGGTCCGGCGCCCCGGCTTCAGTTCGCGAAGGGTGGGGCCACCAAGGACCGGGCATGTACCCAGCTCTGTGGGAGCGAACTTCAGTTCGCGAAGGATAAGGCCACCCAAGGCTGGAACAGGTACCCAGCCCGAGGCCGCCTATCGGCGCCATTCGCGCAGCAAGCCGGAACGCCGGACCGTGCGCTCCCACTTCCAGCTTCCAGCTTCGGGCTTACAGCTTACACCAACCTCAGCCCCTTGAGATCCGTCCAGGCGGCGCGCAGGGCAGCCGCCAGCGGTTCGCGAAGGTGCTCGGGCAGTGCCTGCTCGGCGGCGGCGAGGTCCGCGAAGTCGCGGTTGCGCAGCCAGCAGTAGGCCCAGGCGCAGGCCTCGTCGTCGCTGGCCGGCACGGGGCGGGCCGGCATCTGCACCAGCAGGAAGGTGGCGGTGCGGGCCGCCCAGAGAGGCGGCTCCTCGCCGTCGGGGCGGCTCCACGCGGTAAGGGTGTCACCGACCGGGGTATGCTCGGGCAGGCCGATCCGGGTCACCCGGGCGGTCTCGGCGAGCAGCAGTGCCAGGCGGTCGGCATCGCCCTGGCCGAGGGTCAGCCACTGGGCAACCAGGGCGGGCAGGCCGCGGCGGACCTTGGCATAGAAGCCGGCTTGGGGCATGGTTTCGTGCATCGTGCTGACCTTCTGGCGTCGGGAGCTTTCCATGGAATTCGATTTTGCCACGCCCGTCGAGCGCCGCCACCCCCCGGGCGGCTGGCCCTCGCAGAAGTGGCATCGCTACGGCGATGACGTGCTGCCACTGTGGGTGGCCGACATGGACTTCGCCTCGCCCCCCGCGGTGCTCGAGGCTCTGCAGGCGCGGGTCGAGCACGGCGTGTTCGGCTATGGCGAGGTGCCCGATTCGCTGCGCGAGACCCTCTGCCGCTGGAGCCTGGCGCATTACGGCTGGGCCATCGAGCCCGACTGGCAGCTGTGGCTGCCGGGGGCGGTACCGGCGCTGCACCTGGCCAGCCTGGCGCTGACCGAGCCCGGCGACGGCGTGCTGACGGTGACGCCCATCTACCCGCCCTTCCTGCGCGTGGCCGAACGCACCGGGCGCATGCCGCAGCAGGCGGCGCTGCAGGCCCCGGCGGCGCCCGGCGAACCGTGGCGGCTGGATCTCGCGGCGCTGGAGGCGGCGATCACCCCCGAGACCCGGCTACTGCTCTGGTGCCAGCCCCACAACCCCACCGGGCGGGTCTGGACGCGCGAGGAGCTGGCGGGGCTGGCCGCGCTGGTCGAGCGCCACGACCTCCTGGTGGTCTCCGACGAGCTGCACTGCGACCTGCTGCTCGACGCGGGCGCCCGCCACGTGCCGCTGGCGGCCGAGTTCCCCGCGCTGGTCGCGCGCACCCTGACCCTCTGGGCGCCCTCCAAGACCTTCAACCTGGCGGGGCTCACCACCGCCTGCGCGGTGATTCCCGACCCCGGCCTGCGCCGCCGCTTCGCCCGGGGCATCAAGGGGCTGATGCCCGACGGCAATGTGCTGGGGCTGGTCGCCGCCGAAGCCGCCCACGCCCACGGCGAGCCCTGGCGGCAGGCCCTGCTGGCCGTGCTGCGCGGCCACCGGCAGACGCTGATCGAACGAGTCGCCGGCTGGCCCGGCGTGGCCATGAGCCCGCCCGAGTCCACCTACCTGGCCTGGCTGGACCTGCGCCAGGCGCAGGCCCTCGCCGGCCTCGAGGGCTCGCCACAGCGCCTGCTGCTCGAACGCGCCGGCGTCGCCCTCTCCGACGGCGCCGACTTCGGCTGGCCCGGCTTCGCCCGCCTCAACTTCGGCACCACCGCCAGCCAGCTGGAGGAAGCGCTTGCCCGGCTCGACCGCGTGCTAGGCTGAAGCTGGAAGAAAACCCACTGCCCGGCTTCGCCGGGAGCTGTAAGCCGTAAGCTTTAAGCTGTAAGTGGGAGCGACGGTCCGGCGCCATTCGCGCAGCGGAGCTGCGCTCCCACCAGAGAGGACAGCCGCCAGCTCTGTGGCAGTGAACTTCAGTGTGGGAGCGAACTTCAGTTCGCGAAGGGTGGGGGCACCAAGGCCCGGGCAGGTACCTAGCCAGGGGCGCCTGTCGGCGCCATTCGCGCAGCGGAGCTGCGCTCCCACTGCCCGGCTTCGCCGGGAGCTGTAAGCCGTAAGCTTTAAGCTGTAAGTGGGAGCGACGGTCCGGCGCCCCGGCTTCAGTTCGCGAAGGATAAGGCCATCCAAGGCTCGGGCAGGTACCCAGCCCGGGGCGCCTGTCGGCGCCATTCGCGCAGCGGAGCTGCGCTCCTACAACTGCCCACTCACCACTCACCACTCACCACTCACCATTCACCACTCACCACTCACCACTCACCACTCACCACTCACCACTCACCACTCACCACTCACCACTCACCACTCACCACTCACAAGCGCAGCGCTCACCAGCCGCGCAGCGGCGCTCACGCTTAATACAGCAGCGCAAACAGCTTGCGGCGATAGGCGACCGTCAGCGGGTGGTCGGCGCCCAGGGCATCGAAGACCTGCAGCAAAGTGCGGCGGGCGGCATCGTCGCCATAGGCGCGGTCCTGCTTCATCAGTGCCAGCAGGGCGTCCAGGCCCGCCTCGTACTGCCCGTCGGCCACCTGACGCAGGGCGCGCTTGTACTGCGCCTCGCTGTCGTCACGCCCCTCCAGGGCCGCCAGCTCCTCGGCAGAGGGCGCCTGCTCGCCGAACTCGATGCTGGCGCGCACGCCGCGGGCCGGAGCGGCATCGCGCTCCTCCGGCGGGAGGTTGTCCAGCAGGCTGCGCGCCTGCTCGGCCTGGCCATCGGCCACCAGGGCACGGGCCAGCTCCACCTGGTAGGGCACATGGTCGGGATACTGCTGCACCAGCTCCTGGTAGATGCTCCGCGCCGTGGCGGCATCGCCGGCGGCCAGCGCCTCGGCCGCCTGGTCCTCGGGGCTCTGCGGGGCCTCCTCCGGCGCCGGGAAGTAGCGGCCCAGCCACTCACGCACCTGCTTCTCGGGCAGCGCGCCCTGGAAGTGGTCGACCAGGCCGCCCTGGCTGATCAGCTTGACGTCCGGCACCGAGCGCACGCCAAGCTGGCCGGCGATCTCCTGGTTCTCGTCGATGTTGAGCTTGGCCAGGATGAAGGCGCCCTGATACTCGCGGGCCAGCTTCTCGAGAATCGGCATCAGGTTCTTGCAGGGTTCGCACCAGGGGGCCCAGCAGTCGAGCAGCACGGGCACCTTCATCGAGGTCTCGAGCAGCTGCTGGATGTTGCTGGCATCGACATCGATGATCATCTCGGCATTCTGGCCGCCGGCAGACGGCGCATCGGCATTCTCGCCGGCAGGGATGTCATCGGTGAGCGGCTCACCGGTACGGGGGTCGACGATGGGCATGATCACTAGCCTTGCGTGGGAATGAATTTGCTTTACAGATGCGGGTGATCGCCCGCCACTTCAAGGGCAGCCGGCCGATGCGCTGACGAATTCCGCGTGCGACGGCAGGGCCGGCGCTGGCGCTGCCCTGTTGCCGGTCGCATCGCCATGCCAGTCGCGGCGTCGAACCGCCGCACCCCGCCCGCTGTCGCCCTTTGCCTACAGCCATGGTCGCAGAATCTCGACTAGTCCTCGGCAGGCTGAGCGCCTAGAATGGGCCAGATTCCAGACGACACGATCGCATCGCTACAGGACGTGGCGGTGCAACGTATTGATTTTCCAGGGTAAGGGAAAACGCCCGGTGACAATCCCCGGGCGGTAGCGTGCCCGAACGCTTTATCCCGCCGGCCGGCCGGCTGGTACCTTCGACGGAGAAACCCGGGCCATTTCATCAAGCGCCTCACACGTGAGTGGTGAATGGTGAGTGGTGAATGGTGAGTGGTGGCCACTCACGACTCACAAGCCGCTCCCGGCGAAGCCGAGCAGTGGGAGCGCACGGTCCGGCGTTCCGGCTCTGCTGCGCGAATGGCGCCGGCAGGCGCCCCGGCTGAGTGCTTATTGCCGGGAAGGCCTCCGGCCTTCTTTCGCGATCTAAAGCCGGGGCGCCGGACCGTCGCTCCCACTGGGTCAGTGGCTCCCACACTGGGTCAGTGGCTCCTACAAGCTCGGGGGCTGTACAGGCTTGAGTGGCGACAGCCTTCGCGAACTGAAGGCACCCACTTACAGCTTAAAGCTTACGGCTTACAGCTCCCGGTGCAGCCGGGCCCACCACTTACGGCTTAAAGCTTACGGCTTACAGCTGCCGGCAGCTCCCGGTGCAGCCGGCCCACCACTTACAGCTTAAAGCTTACGGCTTACAGCTCCCGGCAGCCCCCTTCATCAGAGGCTATTCATGACGACCCAAGACGCTCACAAGACAGCACGGCAGGGCGCGCGCCTGGCGCTCACGCTCGCCGTGATCGCCGTGCTGGGCGGCTGTGCCATGCAGCCCGCCTCCCACTCCCGGCAGGCCGGCTCGGTCGTGGCCGGTGCTGACAGCGGCACGCAGCTGGGGGCCAACCTCAGCGGCTTCCTGGCCCAGTCCAGCGGCGGTGCGGTGATCCAGCTGGACGAAAGCCCCTGGGGCGATGACGTCGAGGTGCAGGCCGACAGCGTCTATTTCGCGGCCAGCGGCCGCCCCTGCCGCGAGCTGCGCATTCGCTCTGCCAGCCGCCAGGACGAGCAGAGCGCCGTCGCCTGCGAAACCGACGCCGGCGACTGGGTCACGCGTCGCCAGGTAACCCGGGCCCTGACCCAAGGAGCCAACCGCTGATGATCGCCATGCCCCGCCCCCTCTCCCCGCTGCTGGTCGCCCTGGCCCTGCTGGGCCTGCCGGCGTTGAGCAGCGCCCAGTCGGTCAACCTGCCCGGCGAAGTCCTGGACGAGCAGCAGCAGCGCCAGGGTTCCACGGAACAGGCGTCGCAGACCCCCCGCGTCGACTGGCGCAGCGCCAACTACGGTCCGCCGCCCCAGGGCGCGGAAGCGCAGCAACAACAGCAACAGCAGCAGGGCGCGGCCAGCGACGCCCTGCCGCCGTTCGGCGCCAACCTCTTCGAGGGCGGCTTTCGCGGCACCCGGGCCGACGGCCTCAACCCCGGCTACACCATCAAGCCCGGCGACGAGGTCACCCTGCGCGCCTGGGGCGCGATGGAGATCGACCGCGTGATGCCGGTGGACGCCCAGGGCAACATCTTCATTCCCTCCATCGGCCCGCTGCCCGTGCAGGGCAGCACCAGCCAGGAGCTCGACGCCAAGGTGCGCCAGGCCATCAAGTCCGTCTACCCCGAGGACGTGGAGGTCTACACCAACCTGCAGGGGGTGCAGCCGGTGGGCGTGTTCGTGACCGGCTACGTGGAGAACCCCGGGCGCTATGCCGGCACCCCCAGCGACTCCGCGCTCTACTTCCTCGACCAGGCCGGCGGCATCGACCAGGCGCTGGGCAGCTACCGCAACATCCGCGTGGTGCGCGACGGCCGCACCCTCCATACCCTGGACCTCTACGACTTCCTGCTCGACGGCCAGCTCCCCCGGCCGCAGTTCCGCGACGGCGACACCCTGGTGGTGGAAGAGCGCGGCCCGGCCATTGCCGTGGTCGGCGACGTCAAGCGCGAGTACCGCTACGAGCTGCGCGGCGAGAAGCTCACCGGCGCCGAGGTCACCCGCCTGGCGCGGCTGCAGAGCGGCGTCTCCCACGTGCTGGTGCGCGGCGCCCGCGACGACGGCCCCATCGCCCGCTACTTCCCGCTGGAGATGTTCGCCGGCCAGACGGTGCGCAGCGGCGACGAAGTCACCTTCAGCGCCGACCAGCGCGACGAGACCATCGTCGTCGAGCTGGAGGGCAGCTACTACGGCCCCTCGCGCTTTGCCCTGCCGCGCGATGCCCGCCTCGGCGAGCTGCTCGACGCCATCCCCGTGCCCGAGGAGATGACGGCGGTGGAGAGCATCTCGCTCAAGCGCGAGAGCGTCGCCAAACAGCAGGCCGAATCGCTGCAGGAGAGCCTGCGCCGCCTGGAGACCACCTACCTCGGCGCCTCCTCCGCCACCAACGAGGAGGCCCAGATCCGCATCCAGGAAGCCGAGATGATCCAGGACTTCGTCGAGCGCGCCCGCGAGATGGAGCCCAGCGGCCGCCTGGTGGTCGCCCACGACGGCCGCATCAGCGATATCCGCCTGCAGGACGGCGACGTCATCACCATCCCCGAGGTCAGCGACTCGGTGCTGATCAGCGGCGAGGTAGTGGTGCCCCAGGCCGTGGTCTACAAGCCCGGCATGAGCGCCATGGACTACATCGAAGGCGCCGGCGGCTTCACCCAGCGCGGCGACGACGACCATATCCTGGTGGTGCGCCAGAACGGCGCCGTGCGCGACGCCGACGACGTCGCCCTGCGCCCCGGCGACGAGATCCTGGTGATGCCCGAAGTGCCCACCAAGAACCTCCAGCTGGCCTCCAGCCTCACCCAGATCCTCTACCAGGTCGCCGTGGCCACCAAGGTAGCGGTTGACTTGTGAGGGGTGAGGAGTGAGCGCGCTTCGCGCTTGTGAGGAGTGAGGGGTT
>JBNJIL010000032.1:0-15885 GCA_051749325.1 Pseudomonadota bacterium
TTGCCTAGCTTTGGGTGGCCCCACCCTTCGCGAACTGAAGTTCGCTCCCACCATCTCAGTGGCTCCCACTATCTCAGTGGCTCCCACTGGCTCAGTTGCTCCCACTGGCTCAGTGGCTGCACTGGCTTGGATGGCCCCCTCGTGAGCGCAGCTTGCTGCGCGAATGGCGCCGCCAGGCGCCCCGGGATGGGTACTTGCCTAGCTTTGGGTGGCCCCACCCTTCGCGAACTGAAGTTCGCTCCCACCATCTCAGTGGCTCCCACTGGCTCAGTGGCTCCCACTATCTCAGTGGCTCCCACTGGCTCAGTGGCTGCACTGGCTTGGATGGCCCCCTCGTGAGCGCAGCTTGCTGCGCGAATGGCGCCGACAGGCGCTGAAAGCCGATATCCGCACTGCCAGCATCCTCAAGGGTGGTCGAGTTGTGTTCAATATCGGTGGCAACAAGTACCGGGTCATCGTGTCCATCCGGTACGCCCAACAGATCGCCTGGGTGCGCTTCGTTGGCACTCATGCGCAGTACGATCAGGTAGACGCGGAGACGCTATGATGAACATCACCCCCATTCACAACGATGCAGACCTGCAGCGGGCCTTCGCTCGCCTGGAAGCGCTGTGGGCGGCCGAGGAAGGCACCCCGGAAGCCGACGAAGTGGAAGTGCTCTCCATCCTGATCGAGAAGTACGAGGACGAGCACTACCCCATCGGTCCGTCTGACCCGATCGAGGCCATCAAATTCCGTATGGAACAGCAGGACCTTAGCCAGCGCGACCTCGAGCCTTTCATCGGCTCAAGCGGGCGGGTATCCGAAGTGCTGAACCGCAAACGTAAGCTCAGCTTGCGAATGATCAAAAGGCTCCATGATGGCCTGAAGATCCCCTATGAGAGCCTGATGAGCGAATCCGCAGCGTGACAGAGGCCCCTCGGTACCGGGCTTCGCCCGGCCGGGTGTTTCTTACAGCTTATAGCTTACGGCTTACAGCTCCCGGCACCGCCGGGCCGCGGCCTCGGCCATGCTAGCCGCGCGCTCGGGATTGGCCAGCAGCCATTCCAGGCAGCGCTGCCACTCGGCGGGGTCGTCGCCGGCCAGCAGGCCGTTCACGCCATGCGCGACGAGCGCGGTATACGGCGCGCGGTTCGCGTAGATCCCCACCCCGCCCATGGCGGCGATATCCAGGAACTTGATGAACGACTTGCCGCGATTGAAGGGCGTATCGCGCAGCGGCGCCAGGCCGATGTGCACGCGCTGCTGCGCCTGGTAGCGACGAAACGTCGGCCACGACAGTGGCGCCGGGCAGCGGGTGCGCGGCAACTCGGCCAGGGGCGCGGGCACATGGCCGCCCAGCATCAGTTCCAGCTCGGTGTCATCACGGCCGTGCTGAAGGGCCCGCAGCGCCGGCGTCAACGCCGCCAGGTCGGCCAGATGGGCCCGGGTACCATGAAAGCCGATACGCCACGGCTGTGCCGCGGATGGGCCGTTCGCGAAATGGGCCAGGTCGGGCAGCGGGGCGATCAGCGGCGGCGTCATCACCCGCACCCGGGCATGTTGCTCGCGCAAGCGCTCGGCCAGGGCCTCGCTGCATGCCACCACCTCATCGGCCAGCGCCAGCAGCCGCGGCTGCTGCGCCGCCGCCCGCGCCATGCGCGCGCGATACGCCTCAGGCAAGGTGGGGTCCTCGGCGGCCGCGGCCAGGTCGTCATCCACCAGGTAGGTGACCCGACCGAAGGCGGCACGCTCGCGCTCCAGCCAGCGCAGGGCCGGCATGGGCAAGGTGCGGCACAGCACCAGATTGGCCCCCACCTGGCGCGACAGCACCCAGCGCGCGAAGCGCCAGCGCCACCCGCGCACCCCCAGCCGCCCCACATCGTGCCCCTCGGAACGCAGACGGGGCGCGACCGATTCGAGGAAGTAGATATCCTCGGTCGGCCGCGCCCCGTCGCTCAATACCAGCCAGCGCTCGCTATCTATCATTCACCCCTCACCCTTCACTCCTCACCACTCTCCACTTACAGCTTAAAGCTTACGGCTTACAGCTCCCGGCGCAGCCGGGCCCACCACTCACCACTCACCACTCACCACTCACCACTTACAGCTTAAAGCTTACGGCTTACAGCTCCCGGCGAACTCCCGGCGAACTCCCGGCGAAGCCGGCCTCACAGCGCCGACGCAACGCCTCACCCTCCGCAGAGGCCGCGAACCCGGGCCGGTCCAGGCGCTGGAACAGGTAGGTAAAGCCCAGCACGCCCAGGCGCTGCTCGGGGCACTCCCCCGCCAGCCGCTCGGCCGCCTCGCCCGGCAGTCCGCGCATCAGCAGCGCCAGGTCGAAGCCCAGCGGCAGATAGCCCCAGCGGTCCCAGTCGATCAGCGCCAGCGAGCCGCTCTCGGCATCCACCAGCACATTCTGGCGATGCAGGTCCCCATGGGAGAGCACCCGCGGCAGGCGTCGCAGCCGCCTCAGCAGCCAGAGCAGGAAACGCCGCTCGGCGTGAGCCCGGCGCCCCAGCAGCGCCTCGCCCAGGGCATCCCGCATCAGCCGCCCCAGTACCGCCGGCTTGCCACCGCCCCCCGGGCGCAGGCGCTCCCCGGCGCACTGCAGACGCGCCAGCTCAGCCCTCACCGCCGGCAGCCAGCGCTCCCAGCCGCTGCCCACCGCATCCAGTGGCACCCCGGGCGCCCGGTCGAAGATCAGCGCCTGCCGCCCGCGCCCCTGGGGCACGCTGCCGCGCAGGGCCGGAGCGGCAATCTCCGCCGGGCCCAGCACCCCACGATGGAAGCGCTGCAATGCCCGCGCCTCGCCGTTGGGCACCCGGAAGCGCGCCACCCGCGGCGGCGCCTCGGGCGTCTCCAGCAGCGCCGCGGCGACCTGGCCCAGCTGGCCGAACAGCGGCCGGAAGCGGGTCACCCCCAGCGGTTCGCGCAGCGCCGCGATGGCGCCATATTCCGGATGGGCCGCGGCCAGGCCCACCGGCAGCCAGCCGTCCTGCTCAGGCGCCACATACAGCCAGGGACTGTGCCGCAGGGGGGCGCCCTGCTCGGTGGTTACCCGCACGATATCGCCGCTGGCAAGACGCAGCGACGCCTTGAAGCCGACTCGCCCGTCGTCGCTGAGCCCCGCGGCCTGGACATCGGGGCGCGACTCGCAACAGGCAGCGGAGAGCGTCGCCACGCCGTTGACCGATACCTGTACGCGAGGCGCCAGGCTCCAGCCTGCCACCCCCGAGTTCCAGACCCGATCCACGAAGCCGTTCAACGCCACCCCCTCAATCGTGCCTGACCATCTGGATCAGCTGACGATCGCGCAGCCAGCTCGCCCGCAGCGGCAGTGTCAGCCGACGCCGCTCGTCGAATCCCAGGCGCGCATAGAAGGCCACGGCGCGAGGATTATTGCCCCAGACCTCCAGATCCGCACGGGTCACCCCCGCGTCGCGCAGCAGTGCCAGCCAGTCCTCCAGCAGCCGCTGCCCCAGCCCCTGGCCACGGAACGGCTCGGCGATCACCACGCGGTACAGGTACGCCTCGTAACGCTCGAAACGCCAGTGCAGTAACCGATAGAGAGGAAAGCGCCAGGCCGCCCGCCACACGCCGAACGCCTCACACAGATGGCAGAAGCGCGGCCGGTGCGGCCCCTCGCCATGCAGATGGAACTGCAGATAGCCCGCCACCTCGCCATCCACCGCCACGAACAACACCCGCTGCCAGTTCACGCTCCTGCCCAGCACCGCGCGGCGCCGATACGCCCGCCCCAGCAAGGGCCGCAGGAAGGAAGGCGAACTCGACGCCAGGCGCCACTCCTCGGGTGACGCCTCTCCCGCCACCCGATAGGTCACTATCTGTCGTTCTTCTACCAACCGTTATTCCTCGGTACTGGTGAGGGGTGAGGGGTGAGCGCTTCTCTGGTGAGGAGTGAGCGCGCTTCGCGCTTGTGAGCGCTTCGCTGGTGAGGAGTGAGGAGTAACCCCTCACCACTTACAGCTTAAAGCTTACAGCTCCCGGCGAAGCCGGGCCGTGGGAGCGCAGCTTGCTGCGCGAATGGCGCCGATAGGCGCCCCGGGTTGGGTACCTGTCCGAGCCTTGGGTAGCCTCAGCCTTCACGAACTGAAGCCGGAACGCCGGACCGTCGCTCCCACAGGGGGGCCATCCAGACCCTGGTGGCTCCGCCTTCACGAACTGAAGCCGGAACGCCGGACCGTCGCTCCCACAGGGGGGGGCATCCAGACCCTGGTGGCTCTGCCTTCACGAACTGAAGCCGGGGCGCCGGACCGTCGCTCCCACAACAGACCCTCTTCCCTCCAACCTTCCAGGTACTGGGGGTTTCTTCCAGCTTCCCGCTTCCGGCTTCCAGCTCCCGGCGAAGCCGGGCCCACCACTTACAGCTTAAAGCTTACGGCTTACAGCTCCCGGCGAAGCCGGGCCCACCACTCACCACTTAAACCCTCTATCGCTCTATCCAGGTACTCTGTGCCCTTGACCCAGCGTGGATGGCTGGTTCGCACACACTGGGTATCTCCCACCTTGAAATGCCACAGACGGCGGGGCTCCATCACCTCGACCGTCTCATACGCCGGGAAACACGCTTTAAGATACTTGTCGCGCCCCGGCCCGGTGGTAAAGATCACGGCCTGTGGCTGAAGGATCTCGAATTGAGCCCTCAACAGCTCATGCGAAAGCGTTTCGACAGCCTGAAAAGCGGCTTCCGGAAGCCGCTCGGGACTACCGGAGCGAAAGCTCATGCAGAACTGGTTCGACCATACCGCCGCATCGGCCTGCCCTGGCGCCACCTGCCGCGACACCTTGCGATAGAACTGCATGAAGCGACTACGACGCGCCCCTTGGGCAGCAAAGGCCTGTGAGCAGCGCATCGACTCGGCTACCTCGGCGGCATTTACCCCGTGGGGCGCACGCAACCGACAGGCATCATTTCGCCAACCTCGCGTTTCCTGCCCCACGACCATGACGCGCGGATGGCTCTCGAAATAGGCAGGCGCAGGGCAAGGGAGAAACACCCCCGAAAGGCCTTCTATACCGCCAGCCAAGTGCTCGAGGTCCGCACGCTGCAGCGCCTCCAGGTAGGCAGTCTGTAACTCCTCGACCGCCTCGGCATGCTGCGACAGGGCCTTGAGTCGCTCGGCTTCCTGCAGGGAGACCCAGCAGATGGAAGGAAGGCCTTGCTCGAAATACAGCAGCGCCCCGCCCGAGGGCTCGGTCCCCTGCCGCTGTCTCTGCGAGATCGCCTGATCGATATTCGCGATCAATGTATGGTGATACTTCTCGGCAAACAGGCGATCCGCCACGGCATCGTCGAAGGAAAACCGCGAATGCCCGACCCCAGGCTCATCGGGCCAACGGCAGAAGATCGCCGAACCATTCACGCGATCGAGCGGCACCGAGACAGGCGGCCCGACGGACAGCGGCTCGAAGTGATGCCCGCGATGATCAAAGAGCATTTCCATGAACAGTCCCTTATAAAACCTCATAGGCTGAATCAGCCAAAAAGGCGCGAAGCCCACAGCCTTCACGAACTGAAGCCGGAACGCCGGACCGTCGCTCCCACAGGGGGGGGCCATCCAGACCCTGGTGGCTTTGCCTTCACGAACTGAAGCCGGAACGCCGGACCTTCGCCCCCAACAGAACCAGGGGCTGCCCAAGCCTTGGGTGACCCCACCCGTGGGAGCGCAGCTTGCTGCGCGAATGGCGCCGATAGGCGCCCCGGGTTGGGTACCTGTCCGGGCCTGGGTGGCCTCAGCCTTCGCGAACTGAAGCCGGAACGCCGGACCGTCGCTCCCACAGGGGGGCCATCCAGACCCTGGTGGCTCTGCCTTCACGAACTGAAGCCGGAACGCCGGACCGTCGCTCCCACAACAGACCCTCTTCCCTCCAACCTTCCAGGTACTGGGGGTTTCTTCCAGCTTCCCGCTTCCGGCTTCCAGCTCTCGGCGAAGCCGGGCCCACCACTTACAGCTTAAAGCTTACGGCTTACAGCTCCCGGCGCAGCCGGGCTCAGCCGGGCTCAGCGCAACGAAAAGTCTTCATGGACCAGGGTAAGGTTAGGGTTATAGGCCGGGTCGTTGTCCAGCAGCTTGCCCCAGGTACGCCGCATGTGTTCCGCCTCGGCGTTAGCGCGTGCGCGCTTCACCGCGTTGTCGTCGGCCCCGCGGGAGACGGATTCGTGGTGGTAGAGCTCGGCATAGGGCGTCCAGAGGTTACGGTAGCCCGCCTCCCGGACCTTCAGGCACAGGTCCACGTCGTTGAAGGCGATGGACAGGTTCGCCTCGTCCAGCCCGCCAACCTGCTCGTAGACTGACTTGCGCACCAGCAGACAGGCGCCGGTCACCGCTGAGAGATTGTGGGCCAGGTTCAGGCGCGTAAAGTAGCCCGGCGAGCCGCGCTGGAAATACTTGTGCGCATGCCCCGCCACGCCGCCGATCCCCAGGATCACGCCGCCGTGCTGAACCGTGTCGTTGGGGTAGTAGAGCTTGGCCCCCACGCAGCCGATCTCCGGGCGGCAGGCCTGGCGCACCATCTCCTCCAGCCAGTCGGCATGGATGGGCTCGATATCGTTGTTGACCAGCCCCAGGATCTCGCCACGCGCATGCAGCGCCCCGTAGTTGTTGATCGCCGAGTAGTTGAACGGCTCGTTCCAGCGCAACACGCGCACCCGCGCGTCGCGGTTCGACACGTCGCGCATGTAGTCCAGCGTTTCCGTGCAGCGGCTCTGGTTATCCAGGATCAGCACTTCCAGGTGCGGGTAGTCGGTACGCTCGAGAATCGCATCCACGCAGGGCTTGAGGATCTCCACCCGGTCGCGGGTGGGAATCAGCAGGCTCACCAGCGGCCGCGGCTCGGGCAGCGGCCAGCGCACCCGGTAGGTGTTGGGGTAATGCCCCTCCACCACCTCGGCCTCGGGCACCCGCGCCTGCACGTGCTCGCGCACCGCCGCCAGCCCCGCCCGGGTGGTGTAGTCCTTCTCGCCGCTTTGCAGCGCCGTGGAGCCCTCACCGGCCCGCCAGTGATAGAGCACATGGGGAATGTGCACGATCTGCTCCGGTGACAGCCGCCCCGTCACGCGCAGCGCCAGGTCGTGATCCTGGCTGCCCTCGAAGCCCTCGCGGAAGCCGCCCAGCTCGCGCACCAGCGCGGTGCGGTACACCCCCAGGTGCGAGAGGTAGTTCTGCGCCAGCAGCAGGTCCGGGTTCCATTGCGGCTTGAAGTGGGGGTCGAAACGAACGCCTCGCTCGTTGAGCTTGTCCTCGTCGCTGTAGAGCAGCCCGGCATCGGAGTGGCGATTCAGTGCCTGGGCCACACGGAACAGCGCCTGCGGCGTCAGGCAGTCGTCGTGATCCAGCAGTGCCACGAACTCGCCCTCCACCAGTGCCAGGGCGCTGTTGCTGGCGGCACAGATATGCCCGTTGTGCTGCCGCTGGACCACCTGGATACGCGAGTCCCGCGCGGCATACTCGGCCAGCACCTGGCCCACCTCGGGGTCGGTCGAGGCATCGTCGGCGATGCACAGCTGCCACTCCGGGTAGTGCTGCGCCAGCACCGAGTCCAGGCACTCGCGCAGCCAGGCAATGCGCGGATTGTAGACCGGTGCCAGCACCGAAATCAGCGGCCGGCTCGGCAGCTTCTCCACCAGGCGCTGCACCCGCTCCGCGGAGAGTTCACGGCGCTCACGCCGCCAGCGCTCGTAATTGAAGCGCGCCGTGCGCCGCTCGAAGGTCGACTCGTAGAAGGAAAGCGCCAGCGGTCGCCAATGCTTCCCCTCCCGGACCGCCTGGGCCTTGATCGCCGGTAGCACATCTGCATGAGTGGCTCCGCGCCACTGGTAATGCATGTTCACCAACCGCTGGACCAGACGCTGCTGAGCGAAGCGCGGCGTCAGCCAGGCCAGGCGCAGATGAGTCAGGGTAAAGCGCCCCGCCTGGCTCATGGGGTCGAAGCGCAGTGCCCTGAGCCCCCAAGGGGCATAGAAGAGCCGCTTGGTCACCCGGCCCGGCTTCAGCGGCAGATAGACGCTCTGCGCCTCGTTGAAGCCCTCGCCGGTATCGAAATAGAGCTTCACTGCTGCGCTGGCCTGGTCATGCGCCATGCCCACTTCCAGCATCTGCCAGCCCGGCAGCGGCAGGCGGCGGGTCAGCCAGAACTGCGGATCATCCCCGGTAGCTTCCCAGGCATAACCGGTATCCTGAAAATCACAACGTGTCAGTTGATTGCGGGGTTTGAGATCAGCCACCGGATTTCGCACCAGCGGCGTACCTTCAAGACCCAGGGCCAGTAGGCGTGAGCCATTGTCGAGGTGTTTGCGGTGTCGAGCATTCATAGGCTGTCAATTTCAGACGTTTTGCCTGTACTGGCTTCCTGGGACACTGAAAGCTTTATTTTCTTCTCGATCCGTGATTTTATTCGCTTGATACCCTCCCCTGCGGGCCGCCAGGCCAACGCCAGCTCCATGACCGTCAACGCATCTTCGTAGGCGCCTGTTCTTTCGAGGTGAACACCAAATTCGCGCAGGCAGTCCGGCACCTTGACGTTGTCCCGCGACAGAGCTTCTCGCGTTTTATCGTTAAGCGGATGACGTTTGCTCATCGTTTCCGAAAATGAAATTCCGAGCAAGTCGGCGACCTTGAGAAGCGGATAACCAGAACCTCCTGCCACTATTTTCTCATGTGTACGGTAGAAGATAAACTCGTATAGAGAAGGAGAAGCTCTCTTGATATATTTCAATGGTGCAACGATATCTACCGGATCAGCAAGCTCTCTTCCGGAGACACCATGATCAGCTTTCGGCGCCTCGGCAAGCTGCAGCCCAGGAAAACGAGCTGAAAGCAGTTTATTAGACTCACTGAATTTTTTAGACAACTCGACGAAAAGCCTTGCATCCAGCTTGTCTTCAAGCTCCCAGTGCGGCTCATCAGAGCGGTCGGAAAACGCCTGAAGCAATACATCAGCCTCCTTGTCATGGGCAGACTGGGGATTGTTGATCACATGATTAAGAAGTCTCTTCAGCTCCAGTGCCGAGTCAACATACCCTCGATTTACGAACCCCTCTTCCCTCGAAAATTCAGGCCATGCACTGCGCGCAACGCCAATCGCACTGAGGAACTGGTACTCCAGCGGTGTCTGCGCAAACTCCCCCCTATGATAGGTGTTGATTTTACAATTCCTATCACCGAACTGGTCGGCCCATGTATGAAGGAACTGACCATCCAGATACGGATGCGAACCTTCCAGGAAATTCAAGCAATAGTCCTCCATTTTTTGCTTCTGACCATGCCGCTTGATGCCCTGCATGTAGTTAGAAACAAAAAAGCTCAGCGGCTCTCTGAACCAACCGACAACGCCAACCTTGTACCCCTGAAGACACCGCTTCGCTGCTTCAGCCCTACCATACAAAGCCTCACTGGAAATCAAGAGAACGCAGTCTTTCTTCCTTGCCAGGACCACATGCTCATCAAGCAGTTTTCTGGCACCTGATTCATCACCATCCAGTATTCTCTTGGCAAACCAGGTATGCCCTGCTGAAATATTATTACTGTCCAATGGGTGCTCGGGATAGTAGATCCCATGCTCAAGGAGAGGCTTCCTATTATCGAGACAGAACTTTTGTATTGCCGTTGTCCCGGTCTTTGGAGCTCCAAAATGGACTAAAACATCATAACCCAACATACACTTAAAACTCATAAAAATATAAATAAGTGAAGCGCCGGAGGTATACCGCCCGCAACAGCCGGCTGTGCGATATCACTCCCTCGCAGGACAAGAAGCTGAGCTTCCCAAACGCCGGCAACGTCACATTGCGCACGTGCATTTATCGCATTATCTGCCGACTTGCCTTGGTATCGGACTGAAGTTGACCCGGTTCGGTGGACACCCGACCCTTTGAGAAGGAGGAGTCCACCATGCCCAAGTCCCGTGCCCCTTACCCTGCCGAGTTTCGGCAGCAGATCGTCGAACTGGCGCGTGCGGGTCGAACCCCGGAAGAACTGGCCAAGGAGTTCGAGCCCACCGCCCAGACCATTCACAACTGGGTTAAGCAGGCCGAGCGTGATGCGGGGCGTCGCCACGATGGCCCCACCAGTGCCGAGCAGGAAGAACTGCGACGCCTGCGCCGTGAGGTCAAGCAGCTCCGTGAAGAGCGCGAAATCTTAGCAAAGGCCGCGGCCTGGTTCGCTCGGGAGACCGACACCATACCGCCGAGCTCTTCAGGTTCGTCGAAGTGAATCGGGCCCATCATGGGATCGCCACCATGTGCCGTGTGCTGGGTGTCTCCACCAGTGGCTACTACGTGTGGCGTTCCCGCCAGCCTTCTGCCAGAGACGCCTCGGACAGCGCGCTGATGGCGCGCATCAAGGCGATCCATGCGTGGTCGGACGGCACCTATGGGGCGCCGCGTATCCGCGCTGAACTCGCCGATGAGGGCTGGCGGGTCAGCCCCAAACGTGTCGCTCGCCTCATGCGTCAGGCGGGCCTGAGAGGCGTTTGTCGCCGTCGCTGGATCGTCACGACGCGGCGGAATTCTGACCACGTGAAGCGCCCTGACCTGGTCAATCGACAGTTCACGGCCAGCCAGCCCAATACCCTGTATGTGGCCGACATCACCTACATCCCGACAGGAACGGCCACGCTGTACCTGGCGGTCGTGTTGGACGTCTTCAGCCGCCGCATCGTTGGCTGGGCCATGGCCACCGACATGAAAACCCGGTTGGTGCTGGACGCGCTGGAGATGGCACTGACCCAGCGCCGTCCCGAGGGCGTCATCCACCACTCGGACCAAGGTGCCCAGTACACCTCCATCGCCTTCGGTGAGCGCTGCCGGAAGGCTGGCGTTCGGCCCTCGATGGGGTCGGTCGGAGATTGCTACGATAACTCGATGGCCGAGAGCTTCTTTGCCACCCTGGAATGCGAACTGCTCGACAGGAAGCGATTCGCCACGCCGGCGGAGGCGAAGCAGGCGGTCTTCGCGTTCATCGAAGGATGGTACAACCCACATCGCCGCCATTCGGCAATTGGCTATGCCAGTCCTATACAGTTCGAGCGTCAGCATGCGGCAGCCTCAGGCTAAAGCCGTGTACCGTCCACTGAACCGGGGTAACTCCAGGACATGCCCCACCTTTCGGAGTCAGAACGTGGTCGCTTTGATCAGCACGCCAGTAAACGTTTGATTATGACACATCGGCTGCTGGCCATGGAGGCTTGACACGCTCTCTACGCGATGCTTTTCAACTCTCGCATTTCGTCACTGCAACCCGGTGAAACATCAATCGAAGGCCGGTGCGTCCTCGAGGGCCTGGCCGGCGGCATCCTTCTCCGAGACCCGCGGCGCCTTGCCCGCCACCAGCGGCCAGTCGATGGCCAGGGTCGGATCGTCCCAGCGGATGCAGTATTCGTCGCCGGGGTTGTAGTAGTCGGTGCACTTGTACTGGAACTCCGCTTCCTCGCTGGTCACGTAGAAGGCGTGGGCAAAGCCCGGCGGCACCCACAGCAGCTGCTTGTTCTCGGCGCTCAGCGTGGCGCCCACCCACTGACCGAAGGTGGGGCTCGAGCGGCGCAGGTCCACCGCCACGTCGAACACCTCGCCGCGGGTCACCCGCACCAGCTTGCCCTGGGGCTTCTCGAACTGGTAATGCAGCCCGCGCAGGATGCCGTGGCCCGAGAGGCTGTGGTTGTCCTGCACGAAGGTGTAGTCGCCGCAGTGCTGTTCGAACTCGCTCTGACGGAAGGTTTCCATGAAGAAGCCGCGCTCGTCGCCGAAGACCTTCGGGGTGAGCAGGACGACATCGGGGATGGCAAGGGTTTCGTAGTGCATGAAATTACTCTTTCGGGCCACGGACACTCACGGAAAACACGGACAAAACCCAAAAATCGTTACAACTTGATCTTCTGACCGTGGAGCTCCGTGTCGTCCGTGGCGATAACCTTCAATCAAGCGCCGGCAATGCGTAAAAGGTAGTCGCCGTAGCCGGTCTTCTTGAGGACCTCGCCGCAGGCGCGCAGGTGCTCGGTGCTGACCCAGCCGTTATGCCAGGCAATCTCCTCCAGGCAGGCGATCTTCAGCCCCTGGCGATGCTCGATGGTTTGCACGTACTGGCTGGCCTCCAGCAGGCTGTCGTGGGTGCCGGTATCCAGCCAGGCAAAACCGCGCCCCAGGCGTTCCACGCGCAGGTCGCCGCGCGTCAGGTAGGCATTGTTGACGCTGGTGATCTCCAGCTCGCCGCGCTCGCTGGGCTCGACCTGCTTGGCGATCTCCACCACGTCGTTGTCGTAGAAGTAGAGCCCGGTCACCGCGTAGGGCGAGCGGGGCTTGGCGGGCTTCTCCTCGATGGAGATGGCCTTGCCCTGGTCATCGAACTCCACCACGCCGAAGCGTTCGGGGTCCTTGACCAGGTAGCCGAACACCGTGGCGCCGCTCTCCTGGGCCGCCGCACGCTTGAGCTGGTCGCTGAAGTGCTGGCCGTGGAAGATGTTGTCGCCCAGCACCAGGCACACCGGGTCGTTGCCGATAAATTCTTCGCCGATGACGAACGCCTGGGCCAGGCCGTCGGGGCTGGGCTGCACGGCGTATTCGAAGCGCACGCCGAACTCCTCCCCGCTGCCCAGCAGGGCCTCGTACTGGGGCAGATCCTCCGGGGTGGAGATGATCAGGATCTCGCGGATACCCGCCAGCATCAGCACCGAGACGGGGTAGTAGATCATCGGCTTGTCGTAGATCGGCAGCAGCTGCTTGGAAACCCCGCGGGTAATGGGGTGCAGCCGTGTACCGGAACCGCCCGCGAGGATGATGCCTTTTCGTGCCATGGTCATTCGTCCGTGAGTGGTTAGCCCGGCTTCGCCGGGAGTTTGAAGCTGGAAGAAAACCCAACATCCGGAAAGCGTCACACCTTGTGGGAGAGTGTCGCCTCTCGGAGGAGCAACGGCCACCCAGCTCATAGTGGGAGCGCAGATTCTCTGCGCGAATGGCGCCGGCAGGCGCCCAGGGTTGGGTGCCGGTCCGGGCCTTGGGTGGCCTCAGCTTTCGCGAACTGAAGCCGGAACGCCGGACCGTCGCTCCCACCGGATCAGTGGCTGCACTGGCTTGGGTGGCCCCACTGGCTTGGGTGGCCCCACCGGTGGGTGCGCAGATTCTCTGCGCGAATGGTGCCGGCAGGCGCCCAGGGTTGGGTGCCGGTCCGGGCCTTGGGTGGCCTCAGCTTTCGCGAACTGAAGCCGGAACGCCGGACCGTCGCTCCCACTGGCTCAGTGGCTCTCACTGGCTCAGTGGCTGCACTGGCTTGGGTGGCCCCACCGGTGGGAGCGCAGATTCTCTGCGCGAATGGCGCCGGCAGGCGCCCCGGGCTGGGTGCTTCCACCTTTCGCGAACTGAAGCCGGGGCGCCGGACCGTCGCTCACTCTGGACGCCGCTCCTACGGGTCGAGGTGCTCCCCCAAGGTCAGCGCCAGCTGTTCCTGCCAGCCGGGCAGGGTGATACCCAGCGCCTGCTCCAGCTCGCGGCAGTCCAGCCGGGAATTGAGCGGTCTCTGTGCCGGGGTGGGGTACTCCACCGTGGGAATCGCAGCGACGGCCTCCGGGGTGATGGCCAGCGCCTCTCCCCGTTCGGCGGCCTGGCGGAAGATCTCGCGGGCGAAGCCGTGCCAGCTGGTCTCACCCGCCGGGGCGAGGTGGTAGATCCCTGACGGGAGGTGAATGGTGAGTGGTGAGTGGTGAGTGGTGAAGGGGTGCAGGGCCAGGGCGGTGACCTGGGCGATCAGGCGGGCCGGGGTGGGCGCGCCGACCTGGTCGTTGACCACCTTCAGGGCGTCGCGCTCGCGGCCCAGGCGCAGCATGGTCTTCATGAAGTTGCTGCCGCGGGCGCTGTAGACCCAGCTGGTGCGAAAGATCAGGTGCGGGCAGCCGCTGGCCTCTACGGCCTGATCGCCCTCCAGCTTGGTCTGGCCGTAGACGCTCAGCGGGCCGGTGGCGTCCTGCTCCTGCCAGGGCGTTGCCCCGCTGCCGGGGTAGACGTAGTCGCTGGAGTAATGCACCAGCCACTGGCCCCGGGCGGCGCTGTACGCGGCCAGCTGGGCCGGCAGCTCGGCGTTGAGCCGCCGCGCCAGCGCGGGCTCCTCCTCGGCCTTGTCCACCGCGGTATAGGCCGCGGCGTTAACGATCAGCTCGGGCTGGTGCTGCTCGAGCCACCGGGCCACGCTCTGTTCATCTGCCAGATCGAGCTCTTGCCGCGTGGGCGCCAGCACCGTGCCCAGCAGGCACAATTGACGCTGCAGCTCGAAGCCGACCTGACCGTTGCCTCCGGTAAGCAGAATCTTCATGGTTGATGAATCCTCAAGTTGAAAACTCCTCTTCAAGACGCTTGAGCTGTCTCGCCATGCCTGCCATGACAGGGGAACTGACGCTGCTGGGAAAATGGCTGGGCAGCAGGGCTTCCACCTCGGCCATGGCGGCGTCAGCCTGATCGAGTATCTCCTCGATGATCGCCATGGTTCGCTCCCGCGAAACCCCCACCTGCTGGGCCGTGCTGAAAAAGTGACGAGGCACGATACGCGACCAGCGGTAAGCCGATTCTTACCCTTTACCGACATTGCCATCTTGGCCCTTTCTTCAGGGAGGCTGCCCTTTTCCATCATTGGATAAGCAGAGATCACATCATACAGCGGGGTCATGCGGTAAGCCGTATGCGGCTCAAGGAACACGCTGAAGTTCTTGGCATGCCCATCGATAGCGGCCAAGATCCAGAACATGATCTGGGCCTTGAAGAAAGTGTCCCGATCCTGCAGTGCCTGCTGAGAACCCAGCAGTAGCTCCATCCCTGCCTTGATCCCCGGCCCACCGTCGCTTTCATACTTAAGCGCCGGCGCGATCCCCAGCGCCTGACAGAAGTCCTCCTGAGGCAGTCGCATCAACCAGCGCCTGTCGCCTGACCAGCGTCGATCGAACCGCTCAACCACCAGCACACTCTGCGCCCCGTAGCGGGCCAGCTCAGCTTTCGCTACCGGTAGCCCGAAGGCCTCCAGGATCTTCAAACATAACCATTCGTTCTCATTGCTGTCACACAGGTCGATATTGCTATGACTGAGAAAGCCAATCGGCAGCTTGAAGATGTGGCTGGTAGGGGTAGCGAATAGCGGGCGATGCCAGTTTCCGCGGTACCAGAGTAGCGCCATCTTCTCCTGCGCCCCGGCGAGCGAGATGCGGAAGTCGCCTTCGCGCGTCATGCCAAGCGGTAGCTCTCGATGACGACCTAGCAGTATCGCTATATCGTCATCACTCAAGGGTTCGGCCATCACCTGTCGAACATCGGGTATGGCATCTGCTTCGGGGTACAGCTGGATGGCACCGACACAGTCTCTGCCGATGGCGGCTAGAAAATCAAAAGGGTGCCCCGTCGCAAGCTGAAACCTTGCCTGCATTCTGGCGCGGATGGCCTCGGAGTCCGGCAACAGGTTATCGAAGAAATTGTAGACCCGCTCACCGTGGTAACTGGACTGCGCGAGCGGTAGCGAAAGCGATATGGCGCGTGCTCCCGGACGTTGAAGCCATGCCGAAAAATAGCGGAATGACAAGGCACCGGAGCGGGCAAGACTGAGCAGGCCTACCTCAATACCATTGAGCGCCACCACCAGGTTCGCCACGCGCTACCACTCCTCACCCCAGGTCTGCTCGCTGCGGTCCTGATCTCTCTCGGTCACCTGTATTTCCAGACCAAGCGCCGCCATCAGCTTGAAGAGGGTTTCCACTCGAGTTCTCTCGGGATGGTTCTCGAATGCCGATACCGTGGCCTGCTTGATTCCCACGGCCTGGGCTGCCTCACTCTGGGTCAGGCCGCTGCGAGCACGCGCCTCCTTGAACGCCTGAGCCAGTCTCTCCGGGGAGGTGATTTTCATGACCCAATACCCTTAG
>JBNJIL010000033.1:0-15758 GCA_051749325.1 Pseudomonadota bacterium
AAGGCCACACGTTGCACGATGCTGGCTTCGAGGGTTGGAAGGTCATAGGCCTCCAGGGCCTCGCGGACATCGCGCCCGATGGCGGTATTGGCAATTTTCCGGTTAATTACAAATACAGATTTCAAGTTTTCTTTAAATACAGAAGCTTCTTGGACGAGCTTCACCACTTCGTCAGCGGCCCAGATGTCGTAGGGCGACGGCTGCACCGGGATCAACACGATGTCGCTGGCCATGATGGCGGAGCGAGCGAGATCCGTGACGCGGGGTGGGCCATCGATCACCACGACGTCATAGCCTTCGCCCACCAGGGCAAGCTCCTTGTGGATGCTGGGCTTGGGTAGGCCGACGACAGCGAACAGAGGGTCGCCTTCTCGAGCTGCCGCCCAATCCAGGGCGCTGCCCTGCGGGTCAGCGTCGATCAGCAGTACCCGCTTCCCGATCCGTGCCAGGGCGGCGGCGATATTGACGGCGAGCGTCGTCTTGCCGACGCCCCCCTTCTGGTTGAGCACTCCGATGATCACGATTTTTCCTTAAAGCTGTAAATACGCTTTTCAGTAAAGTCGTAAAAACGTGGCACGTCAATCGTGCGAGGTCATCCCACACAGACCGGTGCTACTGGCTTGGGCGTGACGTGCTATACTTGTATAGCAAATTGCCTGTTGGAGGGCTCGAGCATGTTGGCGTTACGCCTACCTAGCGAAATTGAGGAGCGCCTTGAGGCCCTGGCCAAGGCGACCGGCCGTACCAAGAGCTTCTATGCCCGTGAGGCTATCCTGGAGCACCTGGACGACCTCGAGGACATCTACCTGGCCGAGAAGGCCTTGGAGCAGGTGCGTCGGGGTGAGATGACGACCCACAGCCTGGACGACGTGGAGCGTGACCTTGGCCTGGCGGATTGAACTCACGGATGAAGCGGTCAAGCAGCTCAAAAAGATCGGTCATGCGGATGCCAAGCGCATCCGCGACTACCTGCGTGGCCGTATCCAGCCCCTGGAAGACCCTCGTCAGCTCGGTAAGCCGCTGACCGGTCAGCTTGGCGAGCTGTGGCGATACAGGGTAGGCAACTACCGTCTCATTGCCAGCATCGAGGATGAGGAGATCCGTGTTCTCGTCGTGCGGATTGGCCACCGTAGCAAGGTGTACCGGTAGCAGCGGGGGAGGAGCCCGCTGCTGTTGGATCAGGCTTGTTCAGCCTCCACTGCCTGATCACGCTTCTTCTGGAGGAGACGTAGCGCTGCATCCTCATAGCTCTCACCAGGGCGCGCCTGCTGCTCGATGAGATGGCGGGGAATGCCGAACAGTACGCCTTGGCTGCCCTGGTCCGCGGATGCTGTACGTTTGGGCTTACGCCGCTTGTCAGCGATACCTGACGCCTTCTTGTCGGTCTTCTCTCCGAACGTGAAGACGAAATGGCTGACACGTCGCCCAGTTTTTCGCTGACGCCATTCTACCCAGAAAGGGCTGTGCTCGTTGATCTGCTCTACGGCAGGCTGGACTACCCAACGCTTAAAATCCTTTATGGCAGGGTACTTGTCACTTAATTGGAACGCTTCTCTCAACCACTCTATGGTGACTACACGTTCGCCTAAGTCTCGCCACTGGCATAGTAATTCGTAGAGCCGAATCGCGTGAGAACTGGTCATTTTCGCTACATCGGCTAACGCATAGCGAGTGAACTGTTCCGTCAGCTGAGTTAGATAGGGCAGCATGTCTTTGGTAAAGCGTAGTTCCACCCGGCCCTCAGCTTTTCGGTAGCGAATCGATTGCACCCAGCCCGTGACAAGTGTTTCTTCGTGGGTGCCTGCCCCGTTTGGACGTTCAGTGATCCAGACCTCGCGGCGCTTGAGGCGAAGTGCGGCCTTAGCTAGTTCGTCATAGACCGTGTGAGAGGTGCTACCTGTCAGTGCTGTGATGTCGTCAGCGCTGACGCTATACAGCACCTCATCGGTGATTGGCTGATCCCTTCGTACCTGGGAGATACAGACCAACATGATGCGCTGTTCTGCTGGCGTGAGCCTGTATGAGGCTTCAATGAGGGCGTTGCTCTTGTAAACCGGTAAGCTTCCTTGCTGTTGTGGCACGACTCGCTCCTTTATGAGGGAGAATATTATTTTCTCCCCTTATGCCCCAAATCCCTCCCCCTAGCAACCCCAAATCCCTCCCTGTTCAACCCCAAATCCCTCCCTGTTCAACCCCAAATACCTCCCCTTTAATCAGCAATTTCCCTTTATTTTCAAATATTTGCTTTACCTAAAAGGAAAAGGGGAAAAGGAACAGAAAAGCCGCGCTGACGCGCGTGAGCGCTACGCGCTCGCCTACCCTCCGGTCGCTTCGCTCCCTCCGCCCCCGCTTCGCGGGCCTGATGAGGGTGCGCCAAAGGCGCAGCAGTTAGGCAGCTTCGAGGCGCTACGCGCCTGCGCTGCCCAGCGGGCAGCCTGGCCGCTAAAGAATCCAGCCACGGTGGCCGCCACCCCATTGCCCTGCGGGAACGTTGGGCGCTTCGCGCCCGTTGTTTAGCAGTAAGGGGGCAATCCCCGGCCAGTGCCGGGGCTCCCTATCAGGACAGGGGCAGTGAGCCCTGATCTTCGTCACGTTGCCTACCTTGGCTTTCCAGCGCCTCCAGGCGAGCTGCCAGGGCCTCACTCTGCACCTCGGCCTTGGTTCTCCCCCTTTCGGCCTCCTGAGCGCGTTGTTGGGCGTTCTGGAGCTGTTTTTCCATGCTGGCCAGGCGTTCGCGGTACTCGTCACGCTGTTCGGCCAGGGCCTGGCGGTGCCCCTGGGCGTCCTGCTGGCGTGCCTGCCGTTCCTCCTGGAGCGCCTTGGCACGCTCCTCGGCCTGCTGTTGGGCGGCCTCGGTGCGGGTCTCGGCCACCGCCAGGGCGCGCTCGGCCTCGATACGCGCCTGGTCGGTCTGCTTGGCCTCGCGTTGTGCCGCGATGCGCGCCTCCCGCTCTTCGTCGCGCTGCTCCCCGAGGGTGGTCACCCGGTTGCGGGCCTCGGCTAGCTGCTGCCGGGCGTCGTCGCGCTGGGCCTCCAGCTCCTGCACCCGCTCGCGGAACTCGGCCAGGGCGCTGCGCGCCTCGTCGCGTTCGCCGGTGACTCGATCGCGCTCGCTCTCCAGCGCCTCTACCCGGCCACTCAGCTCCTCGACCTTCTCCTCCAGCTGCTCGCCGGTGGCGGCCAGCTCATCGGCGGTGTGCTGTGCCTCCAGAGCGTTCTCTTCGGCCTCGGCACGAGCCGCGGCGGCCTGGCGTTCTAGCTCCTCGGCGAGGGCGGCGGTCAACTCGTCCGGCAGGCGGGCGGCGCGGCGCTCGGCCGGCGCCTGGGTGGCCCGCCAGGACTTGAGATGCCTGTGAATCGTGTTGGGGCTGCCGGTGCCCAGCTGCTCGCGGATGCGCTGGATGCTGGGCTTCTCGCCCTGTCCCACCAGGGCGTCGGCGGCGGTGGCGACCTGCTCGTAGGTGATCCCGGTGCGTGCCATATCGTATCCCTCTCGGTTTTATCATATATCGTATTTCATATTATATGTTATACGGTACGAAATACAATACAAAATATGGGTATGGTGCGAAATATCCCGGCTGCGGGGCGTGTCGCCGGTGGCCAGGCACGAAAAACCCCGCCGTAGCGGGGTTTGAGAGGAAGAAGTGGGAGCTATGATAGGGAAATGACGGATCTCTGGACGTTCTTGCTCGGCGTGTCGCCGATTCTGCTGGTCATGGTCGCGACGATCGTCGCGGGCGGCGTGGTGCTGATCACACGCCGCCGGCACTGAGCTGCTCCGGCGGCATGGTTGAGTGTGGCCGATGACCTCCTGGAGTAACGGGGAGCTCGGTCCGTATCGCTCAGACCGGGAAGCCGTGATGGCTGCCGTCGGGGAGCTCGACATCCAGGCGGACACGGCCGCCGATGGCCTCGACATAGCGCTTGAGGGAGCTTAGGCGTAGGTCCTGGCCGGCTCTCTCCAGTCCGGCGATGGTCGGCTGCTTGACGCCCATCGCCTCGGCCATCTGTGCTTGGGTCATGTCGACCAACTGCCGCAGCTCGGCGAGCCGCAGCTCGAGCAGCATGTCATCGGCCTTGGCCTGGGCTGCCGCCACGACCTCGGGTTTCTCGTTGGCGATTAGGTCTTCCAGCTTGCGTGCCATAGGGGTCACCTCACCTCAGTGTGTCCAGGTGGGCCGCATATTCCTTGTCGGCTACCGGGATCATCTCGTCATAGAAGCGCTTGTCGTTGCCGCCCTTGTCGCCGGCACACAGCAGGATGCCGGTTCGTTGCGGGTCAAACGCGTAGAAGGCGCGAATCGGTCGCCCTTGGCTCTGGACCCGCAGCTCTTTCATGTTCGGGTACTGGGAGCCGTTCACGGTGTCAGCATGCGGTCGGGCGAGCATCGGGCCGCGTTCCCGCAGGAGCAAGAGCGAGGCCAGGACGTTCTCGCGCTCGGTGTCATCCAGCGCGTGGTACCAGGCCTCGAATCGCTCCGTCTGCTCGATCGACCACATGGGGTCCCTCCTGTATTTATAGGTGATAGGCTATATAGGTTTTGTCCTATTATCAAGCTACCTCGTTCATGCGGGACGAGAGCGAGCCAGCTTGCGCGGGCGTCCCCCCGGGGCACCCGGACGCGGTCCTGGTGGTGTGGGGCGTGTCCAAGGCCCGCGCAGGTGAGGCTCCCAGTCTGCCCAGCGGCCCAGTGCCGCGGCGATCACGCCGGCGGTACGCCAATAATCGTAGCGAGTGGCCGGCGATAGCCCTTCCGTTTCGGCTTTGAGGAACCACTGCAGATGCTTGACCCGCCACTGGTAGGGCTCGCGGATGCCCCAGCGCTCCTCGACGGCGCGGGCGATGCGTTGGCCGCGCTGGATGTGGGCCCGGACGCCGCTGCTTTTACCGGGCTGGGCGCGGCGTAGCAGGAGCTCGATGCGAGTGGGGTGCGCGGTGGTCATCGACTACTCCCGACATAACTGACCAGCACGTCGATCCGGCCGTGGCCGAGCTCGGCGGAGATAATCGCGCGGGCTTGGCGATCCAGGTCCCGGGGGGCGAGGCGATGGCCGGCGACGGCAGGTGCGGGGCAGCCGGTAATCTGCTCATAGCGCTGACAGGCGTAGGCGGCGCGTGAGTCGTGGTAGCCGGACAAGGCGTGCTGATGGAGGATCTCGCGCCCCCGGTTGAGCTCGCTGCTGCGGCCGATCGCTAGCTGAGCGTAGGTTTCATGCGGGGCGATAAGGTTGCGGCTCCCTTCGGGGCGGGCGGCGAGGGCATTGGCCAGGGACTCGCGTTGTGCCTCGCCGACAGGCACCCAGCGAGGGGCGTCGCGGCCACCCTTGGTGCCGTCGATCACGTTGACCGCACCGTGGCGAGAGACTTCCCGTGACCAGCGATCCAGATCGGCTTTGACGGCCTCTTCGCGGCGCACACCGAACGCTTGGGCGAGCTCGAGGGTTGCCGCGGCGCGGGGGAGGCCGGCGTCTCGCATTGCTGCAATGGCACTTTGAACACGGGGCGTATCCAGGGCGGCCGGCGCCGAGGTTCTGATGTGGTTGCGCGATCCCGCATACTGACTAGGAGAGAGATTGACGTGGCGGTCACCACGGAGGGCCGCGAATGTCGTATTCACGGTACTGATGCGATTTTGTGCCGTTGAGACAGCAATATCACCTGCTTCAACTTGAGCTCTCACATGCTCAGCATAGGCCGTTGCCAGCTCGCGGTTATCAGTCTTGGCGAGGTCGCGTACGCCCTTTTCTCGAGCCCAGTCGACGAATTTTTCCCAGCGATCAGTGTGGGTCGAGACGGTCCCGTGATGTCCTTGGCCATAGTGATCGCGAAGCGCTTGTTTGCCTGCGTGTGCCATCTGTTTTCCGTATCCGAAATTCCGTGAACTGGCATAGCGTCCCATCGCCTTATTTTCCTCGTCTCCAGGTTGTGTTGCCGTGTTGCTGTTGAGTGGTGGTGCCTCCCGGTATCCCCGCCCATCACTGGTCAGTGATCAACCGATATTGAGGCTCGGTCGGGCCTGGGGAGGCTGCTGCTCTGTCGCTGTTGTGACGGAACAACACCCACGCGCGGTCGCTCTTGCTCGAGCAACCTGGCCGGCGTGGGGCGGCCTATTACGCTTGAGGATCAGTCAGCGACGCGATCGCAGTGGGCTGAAAGGCCCGGCGGGGGGATCGCTGTGCGCGTGGCGGGCGCACATGTCGCTGAACGTGGGCGTCACATGGGGTGCGCCATGGGTGCCGCTGTGCCGACGCAACAGAGCGCAAGCCCGCCAGCCAGGCGGGTGGCCACCAGACGGTGGCCGCGGACTGTTGTGCTGTCGGCACAGGGGTTTTGGTGCGCGTTTTGGTCGCGCGGAGGGTAGGGCGCGGGCGCCTCCTCCCGGCCCTGTAGCCCGCTATGGCGGGCTTTCGGGCCGGTCGGAGGCGTCGGCGCGGTGCGCCGTCTCTGTGCTGACGCTCAGAGACGGCGCGTCGACATCGCAGCTCCGGTGGTGCCGAGAGCATGCATGCGGGCGTGGCGATGAACAGCCGGTACAGTCGCCCGGCGCTGCCCTAGAGGGCCGCCGGTGGCGCGACGTCGACAGCCCCTGTGGGGGGGCTGAGGCGGGTGAAAGGGCACGGCACGCCGCGAGAGGTGTGCCATACCGATAGAAAGACATGCGGGAAATTCAGCCAGAGATGTCCGGCTGATGGGTATGTATTTCACGGTGTAAGGCGGCATCGAAAGCTTGGCGGTATGCATGCGTGATCCGAAGCGGATGACGCGCGGCCGCTATGAGCGTTTCGAGCCGACATGGAGGGGTTTATCAGCATGGCCGTGGGGCTATGCGGGTAACAGCGCTGCTGGTCAATAGAGGTTAGATACAGTGCGCTGGGTGGTCATATGAGCGAGGTTACCTGGGTAATCTCGTACTGGGCGTATAAAATAAATTAATGATCCGTCACCCCGGTCTTGGCGAAAACGCGGTCGACAACGGCGGCATTCGGATAGATAGAGTGCTGCTGTGAGGCGCAGGTGATGCCAACAGGGTTAGACAACACTGCGGGATAGAATACTGATTTCCTATAGAGGCCAGTTACCTCTTCTTCATCCACTCCCTGGGGAGCGAATGATGACAGCATAACCAGGCTGATCGATAGAGTAAAGCCCCCTGATCCTGTGGGGAATGACCCTGTCTTACAGGCATCTACATGCTGTATTCATCATGCCTCCGGGTCGGATTCATCATGATCTAACCCCTGATTTTTCTCGAATTTTCGGTCTCGACGGTATGCCCAGACGGTCAGTGCCACCGTGACGACGAGCGTGCCGCAGAGGATGGCCAGAAGACCGTAGGCCGCGCTCGGGACGTCCATCGTCGATCTCCTCAAGCAGAGGTATGCAGGCCGGTCACGGATACAGCTCGTCGTGGCTGATGCCCGACTGGACCGGTTCCAGCAATGCGAATGCGGCAATGTTGACGACCCGCCGTGTGATCAAGTGAGGTTCCTGACGAGGCCAAAGCGTGACTCGGGTGAGAAGCTGGCCCACGTAAGGTGGGCGATAGCGGAAGCGCTTGTCCTCTAGGTAGGTGTTCCAGAAACCTCCGGCACCGAAGATGCGATACCACCCTGCCCTGTCGCTTTCGTAGCGTTTCCAGCAGCGCGTGATGATGTAGATCCCCGAGTGGTCAGCCTGTGGTGTTGAGGGGCCCAGGTTGCTCATGTCAGCTCACCTCTTCAAGGGTATGTGCCAGGCGGTCGCGCAGCGGCTGGAGCGCATCGCTGTCGGCGGGAAGGTTGAGGTCCCTCAACGCCTCCTCTACCCACTGTTCAAGAGCCTCGTGGTTGCGCAGCGTGATGGGCTGGCCCAGGTGAGGAGCCAGGACGATGGTGGGGTCCTCGAGGCGCAGCTGAAGTGCCTGGGCAACGGCGCGCGAAAGCCGCGTGATGGCACGCTGTGTATGCCGTTGTTCGACCATCGCCTGGATCGAAGCGAGCTGAAGGGTGTTAAGCATGACATCTCCCTTAGTTATCTAATGATATGTTTTAGGCTTTATTTGAAGCTCATATTCGACAATATAGGCGAAGGGAGGGAGTTTGCAAGCATGGTATGTCGATTCTATGTATCATTCGACGCATGAGATAATGAGGAATGATGCGTGATACGCTTCAAAATCAAAGAGTTAATTGCCAAGAAAGAATTTGCCGAGGATCGCCGCATCACCATCGGCGAGGTGGCCAAGGCCGCCGGCATCCACCGGATGACGCTCTCCAAGATGATCAACCAGCGGGGCTACAACACCAGCACTGAGAACCTGGGTCGGCTCTGCGCCTACTTCGACTGCCGGGTGGAAGAGCTGGTGGAGTATGTGCCGGAGAAGGCGCCCGAGGGCCAGGCGCCGGGCGAATGAGTGTGATGCCGTGCTCTGTCTGCAGCGCGTCGTGCTGACGGCGCGCTATGGTAGGCAGGGCCGATGCGGCATGGATTGTCGCTGCTTTGTGATAAGGGCCCGGTGGTGATCAGGCCAGGCTGTGGCAGCAAAGCACAAGAGAAGCGCCATAATCTTGAGTTTCTTTTTAGAGTGATTTCCGCTTCGGTCATCCTGCAGGAGGCCTAGACGTGGGCCGAAAATCTCGTAACATTCTGCCATGAGTCACCTATACCTATGTTTCTGCGGCATAGGTGACATTATCAAATTATGGCTTTAGGGAAAATCTAGAGTCGGGAAGTTTTGAATCTAAAAGTAAGTATCCCCCAGCTTTGCCGGGGGATACTTACTGTTTCACCAGTCAGCAGAGCGATAGAGGCGAGTGTTGCAGTGGTTGCAAATAAATATCCTTCGACTGTCGTGCACCCCATGTAGTCCCCAGTTCTTGATGCTGTTTGATCCACAAGCGGCACATTTAATCCCTCTGCCTGTTTTGCAGTGTGGATATTGAGAAAGATACTGTGGGAGTGTGAGTGTTTTTTTCGCTATTTCATCGGTTGGTCGCTTAATATTTTTGATTAATAAAAAAGCGATGCCCGCTATAACGGAAATTGTCATTATTTCGTACATGAGTGAAACCTATAATGAGATAACTGTTCAGCATTTCTTAGTCGTGCCGAGAATATCGCATAAATACCTGTTGGGCTAAGGAAACACTGCACTAATCCTACATCTACCTACCGTATCTTCCTGACAGCCGTCGGCAGGGTAAAATCCGGCTACCCTATCATCACCTGATCTAGACACCCGATGAAGCAGGTCTCTTTCGCCGCCTCGCTCACGCGAAGCCCAGGAAGACGGCCAGCGCTCGGTTGACGGCGACCATTGTGCTGTCATCGAGGTGGCCGAAGGCCTCTCCCACCCTCTCTCGCTTCACCGTCATGGGCTTGTCCACCATGATCTGGGAGCGTCGCTGCAGACCATTCTCGGGGGTGGGCTCTACATCGAGGCGGATCAGTGGGGCATCGACCCGGGTGCTGGAGAGCAACAGCACCGTCACACTGCCGGTTCCGGCAAACTGATCCGACTGGATGATGAGGGCGGGACGCGGCTTCCCGAAGTCACCCGAAATGGCGATGGTCACCAGGTCGCCACGCCTCATGCGTCACACTCGTCGCCCAGGTCCAGGAGGGCAGCATCCATGAAGTCCTGCAGACCCTGATCCCTGGCGTCGGCGGCCGCGACGGTAGCGCACTGGCGGCGGGCCTCTTCGGCGAAGCCGGGTTGGCGAGTATCCGGTACCCAGATCTGGATCGGGCGCAGGCCGGCCGCGCGCAAGGCGGCACGGTGCCTCTTCACCCGGTTGTTCACGTTGTCGGTTGCTACCATGGCGAATCCTCCGTCCGTTTCATGTAATAGGGTAGCGCTCCCTTCCGTTACATGCAACACAGAGTGTCCAGAAAACGATCATTAGGCGGCCAAGCCGGACAGTGTCCGAGAATGGGCTTGTTTAATGGGTTTTCGGACAATAAGATAGGCGGACGGATAAACGGACAAAAAGGCGGTCCATGGCACTGATCGGCTATGCGCGGGTCTCGACGGCGGAGCAGGACTCCGCCTTGCAGACCGATGCGCTTCACAAGGCGGGGTGTGAGCGAATCTTCGATGACACCGTCTCCGGGGCCAAGGCGGAACGTCCCGGCCTGACGGCCGCCCTGGCGTTCCTGCGCGACGGGGATGTGCTGGTCGTGTGGCGGCTGGACCGGCTGGGACGTTCGCTGCCGCATCTGATCGAGGTGGTGAGCACCCTGGAAGCGCGTGGTGTCGGCTTCCGGTCGCTGACCGAGGCCATCGATACCACCACGCCGGGGGGGCGGCTGATCTTCCATGTGTTCGGCGCCCTGGGGCAGTTCGAGCGCGACCTGATCCGTGATCGCACCAAGGCGGGGCTGGCGGCTGCCGCCGCCCGTGGGCGCAAAGGGGGACGCAAGCCCGTGGTCACCGACGACAAGCTGAAGCGGGCAAGGGAGCACCTGGCCAATGGGCTGAACGTCCGCGAGGCCGCCGCACGAATCAAGGTCAGCAAGACGGCCCTCTACGCCGCCTTGAAGGCCAGCCAGCCTGATCCCCCCTGATCACCGTGCAACTGACTCCTGACACGCCGTGCCGCCGTCTTCTGAAAATGACACCTCCAGAAGGCTCTGGAGGGGCGTTTTGCGTAAAGAAATTGCGTAAATTCTTCTACGTACAGAAAACGCCCCTTTGAACCCATGGTTCATTGTGCTGGAGTGGATCGTGTATAGATCTAGAGGCAAACATCGGCTCTCAACCCGACATCATCTCATATTTAACAGTCTCAGATCAGATGCTGTACCATGACTTTCAGTACATTGCATTATCTGAATAAATGGCATCCAAGATACTCGTATAAAGCTTCATCCCGCCCTGGTTATCAAGTAAAAGTTGAGCGCTTGTTAGATACTTACAGCCCTTTGAGTTCTTGTCTCTTATAAAGTACTCCATCTCAACATTGCTTGTCTCAAACCCTCCGTCTTTACCCATTAAAAAACTAATGTTTATATTGCCAGAATAAGGTTCTGGCTGTGTGCATGCCTCTGACCTCCCTTCACTTTCAACTTTTTGATGCCACTCCGGGTATACGTGAGCACCAAAACCCATGTTTAAAAAATCCTCCAATCTTTGTTGGCTGTTACATTTTTTATTTTTTCCGCAAAACGGAGGAAACCTCAATTCGATGTTCGCCTCCACAACTTCCTGCCCATTTTTAGTTTCAAGTCCTCGCCATTTTGTTTGCATTGCGTAGGAATAGTTATCAAACGCTTTTCCAATCGTCGTTGACCCATAGGCATGGAGCGTTCCATTTTTCAAAGAGTCAACATTGTTTCCACATCCACTCAGCAAAAAAAGTGACACAGCAGCAACCCCCACCACCTTTTCCATTTAAGCCCCCCCCCCTCTATATATTTATTAACAGCGACCAATAATTAATTATACGGTTAGCCCCTCAGTATCGAGCCTCCACTGTCCCTGGCTCTCTCAGCGATGAAGGATAACATCTTTACTTCCATATTGAATACGTGAAGCCGATGCCGACACTTTCCCTATCATCGTCCGTCAGCAATTTTTAACCACTTGTCCTTGGCAACGTGGCAGGTCCGCGGCCAAGATCAGCGGAAATCTCCATGGGCATTGGACCTGATCGTCGGATTTACCCCGCTGTTCTCTCTGCCGCGCACGGGCAGTCTGGCGACCGATGGTCGTCATTCGCGCACCGCTTGTGAATAACGTCAAACAGGCGGTCAGCATGGCGTGCCTCGGGGATAGCGCAGGCGGCTTCGCAGGGTATTCAACACCGTCATGCTCCCAATGTCCTGCCCGACGTCGAGGATGATTTGCCGCCGCCCGTGGACGCAAAAGAGGACGCAAGCCCGTAGTCGCCGACGACAAGCTGAAGCGGGCAAGGGAGCACCTGGCCAATGGGCTGAATGTCCGCGAGGCCGCCGCACGGATCAAGGTCAGCAAGACGGCCCTCTATGCCGCCTTGAAGGCCAGCCAGTCCGAAGTACCAAACAGTGCAACCGACTTCTGACACGCCGTGCGGTCGCCTTCTGAAAATGACAGAACCCACCAGCTTTCAGGCAAGAAAAACCCTGCCGCTGGCCTTATTTCTGACAGGATTTAGGAAATATGACGTTGCTTCCCCTTGATGCGGTGGGGATCTCGTCATCTTAGCCCGAACTGTGACTTGCTGATTAGCTTTCCATTCTGGAACATAGCGTTCATGTTTGCTCCAAAACCTCCTTTTCCTCTCCACATGTACATCACTGTCGTATAACCAGCCATTTCAGTTCTAGATAATTCTTGGTCAGGAGGTCCGATAGTATTTACTACTTGATGATAGCTCATCCCCATTTCGAGAAGTAAGAACTCGCTTTTGGTAACATTTTCCGCCATAGCCAACAATGGAGTTCCTGCCATGAGAACACCTACTAAGGTTATTCCATATAATTTTTTAGACATATTAACTCTCTGCACGATAAGTAAAAAACACAAGATGCGTAGAATTTTTTCTGGATCTTTTCTCGGGCGATAATTGACGCGACCTGCCAGAGCGATTACAGGCAGGCCGAGGGCTAGGATATGTAATCCCCTGACCAACCCAATGCAATTTCCAAGATAAGGATTGGCCTGACATCGATATATGCCAGGCTTGTTTTGCAAATTTAGAGATTGCGAACAAAAGAAAAAGGTTCTCGTGTTCCATCGTGCAGCGTCATCTGTAGGATGAATTCGTTGTTGTCATTAAATATCTGACGAAGCGACCAGTCATAGGATTGGCCATTGATAACGATATGGAAAGTCACGATGGAATTGTTCCGATCCACATTATTGATTGTAACCGGGAATCGCTCACCATCGATGGAGATTTGGCTACTATCGCGGTCCCGAAAATCAATGCGCACCATGGTATTCTCGGTATCCGAAACCCAGACACCGCTGACTTCTTCGAGTTGGTATTGTTCGGACCCGGGAGTCAGAAAGGACACGCCGAACAACAGTAGTAAGGCACCAATGGGGGCAACGATCAGCCCCACGGACTTGGTAAAGAAATCAGGCGTGCCGGGCCAGGCCGTTTCGCCCTTCATTACCTTTCGGTAGTAGTCATGGCTGGCGAGCTGGGCAGAAAGGGCTGCACCAGGTGCCCAATACACCGCATCAGGAATACTAAAACCGAATGCGGCCTCTACTAGGGTGAGTACCGTAGCGAGTAGCCAAATGAGTGCCAGAATCAATAGTCCCTTGGCCCACATTTTCTTTACGAAGTAGTAGAGGGGGCCAAAAATAAATGCCCAGAAGTTGAAGGTGAGCCGGGACTTATCGCGAAAACCTAGCGCTTTGTATTCCGCCGTGCCCATGGCCCGATATATCGACTGGTGGTCGGCACCCACCTTTTCTAGCAGGTCGAACTTGTGTTGCCAGGCTTTGCTGAGGTCTTGCTGTCGCGCGTCCCTGCTGGCTTGAAGCGTCTCTTCCATTACAGTTTCCTTGATGATGAGTGTCCTGGGTTCTGGGTCCTTTACCCTAAGCATAATAACGACCGTTTCTAAGAAAACTTTAGGGTCAGGGTGGGGAAGGCCTAACAGAGCGCGCAGGCTGCGCATGAACGATTAGAAGTTGGACCGTATTGCCCTTTCAGTGGGCGACGCCCTCGGTAGCTGCGGCGGGGTCGGTAATCAATTTAACGACAGCATCCATGCGGTTCTGGCGCATTCTCTTGCACCTTCGCCCTTTCATATTTTTCCGCGCATAGCCCGCCCCCTCAGCTGGACGCCGCGATAGAATTCGCCATCTGCCCTTGGCATGACCGCCAGGCTGAAGCATTCTGTAAAGAAAACGAAGGTTTTTTGATCACGACAGGGCAGCATGCCAAGGGGGGTATCCATGGATACCAAGGTTTCCTTTCGTGCATCCGCTAGCCGGCGGGGCCTGCTTCCAGTGAGCGCAGATAGCGCAGTAGGTCATCGGTGCGCCCAGCGCTCACCAGCTGCTCGGCGGTCTGGTAGTCAAAAACGTCAATCGGTTCATCACGAAACCAATGGCGAGCGTGAGCTCTGGAGCCGCAAACCTGCTCGGCTGCATCTAGCACTGCTGTCGTATGCTTTTCAGTCGTGCTGGGCTCTGCCATGGGGATCATTCCTAGGGCTTGGGACAGGCCAGGGGTGAATCACCCCCGCCCTCATCGCTCACGATCACAGGGCGCTCCTGAAGATACTCATCATCCGCCTTCGGCAGCTCAAAGAAGGACGTCCAGGAGGGACGCGCAGGACGTAGGGTGACCACGTCCCCCTCCCGAAAGATGACCAGCTCCTCCACGCCTTCATAGGCCATGTCAGCCGGTAGATGAACTACCTGGGTCCCTTCGAGGATCTCGATCGGTATGGTCAGCATGTAGCTCAGCCTCTGGGGTCAGGATGGGAGTGAGAGGTCATTATGGTTCCGAGTATAATTCACGGCCATGATGTAAATAAAACGAGTGTTTGCTGACCGATAGGTGCCGCGATGACACGAGAAGACAGAGAGCAGAGGCCTGGTGCCGAGCGAGCTACCCCAGACATCCCGCGGGAGCGCCTGAAGGACTCGGTGCTTGAGTACCGTGCGCCGTTCGAGCCGGTGGGCATCGAGGACTGGGAGGTACCGGGCCTCGAGGATGACACGACCAATCCGGGAGGTGGCGCATGATCATCGGCTATGCCCGTGTCAGCACTCAAGACCAGACCCCCTAGCTGCAGCGTGACGCCCTCGAGGAGGCTGGCTGCGAGCAGGTCTTCGAGGAGCGTGTTACCGGCACTAAGCGAGAACGCCCCGAGATGCAGGCCTGCCTGAGTACCCTACGCGACGGCGACACTCTGGTGGTGTGGAAGCTCGATCGGCTCGCTCGCTCAAGGACTTGGTGGAGCTGATCCACGAGCTGGATGACGGTGGTGTCGGCTTCCGATCGCTCACCGAGGCGATCGATACCACCAGTGCCGGGGGCAAGCTGGTGTTCCACATCTTCGGCGCCCTGGCGGAGTTTGAACACAGCCTGATCCGGGAACGGACCCTGGCCGGCCTGGCATCGGCCAGAGCCCGCGGTCGCAAGGGAGGGCGTCGCCCGGTCATGTCAGCCGCAGACGTGCGCAAGGCGGCGGCGATGTTGGCCGACCCTGAGATCACCAAGACCGAGGTGGCCAAGCACTTCGGGGTCAGCCGGGTGACCCTGAATGCGTCCCTGGAGCGCGAAGGGCTGGCCAAGGCCGCGAATCACCCCAAGCTCGAGCAGTTGCTGGCAGAGTGCGATCCTGACGCGCCCGAGCTGGAAGAGATGCGGGCCTGGCAGGAGGCGCCGGCCGTGGGGCGTGAGAAGTGCTAAGGAGATAGCCCGCAACAACCGCCATACTCGGTTTCACGGTTCTTCTTATTTCTTTATTTCTTCAATTACTGCTTTCTGTATTTCTCCATCAGCAGCTCCCTGACCTCATCGGCCATCTTGCGGCCGCGCATCGCACAGTCGGCCTTGAGCTTGGCATGCAACTCGGCTGGGATATCGATGGTCAGTCGCTTCATCGGCTCCTTGGGAGCTTCTTGGCCTCTGGAGCCAACCCAGGCATCCACGGCGGTATCGTCAGCGGTTTTCTTGGCGGAGGGCTTGCCCCCGATAGAGACTTTCTTGCTGCTCATGCGAAACGCTCCTGTAGCTCACTCACCACTGCCTCGATCTCTTGTGAGGCCACGCCATCCCGGTCCTGCTCATAGATGGCCTTGCCGACAGCAGCCGCCTCAGCG
>JBNJIL010000034.1:0-6335 GCA_051749325.1 Pseudomonadota bacterium
TGACCGACTTCGATGATGAAGCGGCGATCTCGCCGGCGCCCTGCGAGGAAGGCGTATTCTACGTGACCGGCTGTCGTTGTCAACCCTGCGCGGCGTTCCGAAGAAGCGCTTCGGGTGACTGGAGCTCGTTTCGCCGCAGCGAAGCGAGTGCCGATCGAGCGGAGGTGCATTCTACCGATTCCGGCGTTTCCGTCAACCGGGAATTTCGCGAACTGCTTCGAAAAACCCAAGTGGAAACAAGCACTTCTACCGCCTTTCACCGCCTGCAACGTGTGCCCGTCGCCGGCAGCGAGTGCGTACTTTACGGATTTCCCCGGGGCCGTGCAAGGCCCTCGGGAAGAAAAATGTCACGGCGATGACGGCGCCGTGACAAGGCGATGATGACTCGCCCACGCAACAGGCCATCCACAGCCCGTTCGCACCGACCACCTGTGGATGAAACGACCCACCGGCGGAGACGACGACGCCCGCGTGGGGCGGGCGTCGCAAGAAGGGCCGAGCCGGTTCAATGCGTGGACGGCGAGTGCTTCAGCTTGCGCATCACCGCCATCACCGGACCTGAGACCACATAGGCACCGAACAGCAGCAGCAGCATCACCGAGGGCTCGATGGAGATCACCACGAAGCCCAGCACGATGGCCAGGAGAAAGACGAAGGGGACCGGCCCCTTGAGGTCCACGTCCTTGAAGCTGTAGTAGCGGATATTGCTGACCATCAGCAGCCCAGCAGCGCCCACCACGAACAGCATCAGCAGCTTGTAGCCGAAGGCATCGGCATCGAAGCTGTGGAAGGTCCACACGCTCGCCGCGACCAGCGCCGCGGCGGAGGGGCTGGGCAGGCCGATGAACCACTTCTTGTCGACGCTGCCGATCTGCACGTTGAAGCGGGCCAACCGCAGCGCGGCGCAGGCCACGTAGAGGAAGGCCACCACCCAGCCGGTCTTGCCGATATCCTGCAGGATCCAGATGAAGGCCACCAGGCCGGGTGCCACACCGAAGGAGAGCATGTCGGAGAGGCTGTCGTACTCGGCGCCGAAGTCGCTCTGGGTATTGGTCAGGCGGGCTACCCGACCGTCCAGCCCATCCAGCACCATGGCGATGAAGATGGCGATGGAGGCCATGGTGAAGTCGCCATTCACGGCTGCCACCATGGCGAAGAAGCCGGAAAACAGCGCCGAGGTGGTGAAGAGGTTGGGCAGCAGATAGACCCCCTTGCGGCGCACCTTCCTGCCATCCTCCTCGGCCTCCTCGATGACTTCCGACTCGCGCACGAAGGTGCTTGCCAGGTCCTCGTCGCCCTGCTGCTCAGGCTGTTGCTCGCTGTGGTGCGAATCCCGGCTCATCTCTCTCTTCCATCGGCTTGGGTGTCGCTCCATTCTACACACACAGCGACCGACGACTCACGACGCAGCGCTTGCCCGCCCCCCAACGCAGCGAGGGCGCGGTTTTCCGCGCCCTCGCATGAGCCGAAACGGATCGGAAGATCAGTTCTTCGACTTGTCCACCAGCTGGTTAGCGGCGATCCACGGCATCATGCCGCGCAGCTTCTCGCCGACCTGCTCGATCGGATGCTCGGCGTTCAGCCGGCGACGCGCGGTCATCGAGGGATAGTTGCTGCTGCCCTCGTTGATGAACATCTTGGCGTACTCGCCGGTCTGGATGCGCTTGAGCGCATTGCGCATGGCCGCGCGGGACTGCTCGTTGATGACCTCGCTGCCGGTCACGTACTCGCCATACTCCGCGTTGTTGGAGATGGAGTAGTTCATGTTGGCAATGCCGCCCTCGTACATCAGGTCGACGATCAGCTTGAGCTCGTGAAGGCACTCGAAGTAGGCCATCTCCGGCTCGTAGCCCGCCTCGGTGAGGGTCTCGAAGCCGGCCTTGACCAGTTCCACCGCGCCGCCGCAGAGCACGGCCTGCTCGCCGAAGAGGTCGGTCTCGGTCTCGTCCTTGAAGGTGGTCTCGATGATGCCGCTGCGACCGCCACCGATGGCTGCCGCGTAGGAGAGCGAGAGCTCCTTGGCGTTGCCGGAGGCGTCCTGATGGATGGCGATCAGGTCGGGGATGCCGCCGCCGCGCACGAACTCGGAGCGCACGGTGTGACCCGGTGCCTTGGGCGCGATCATCACCACGTCCAGGTCCTTGCGCGGCTCGATCTGGTTGTAGTGGATGTTGAAACCGTGGGCGAAGGCCAGGGTCGCGCCCTGTGCCAGGTTCGGGGCCACCTGGGTCTCGTAGATCGCCTTCTGGTTCTCGTCCGGTGCCAGGATCATCACCACATCGGCGTTCTTGCTGGCGTCCTCGACGGAGGCGACCTTGAGCCCGGCCGCCTCGGCCTTGGCCGCGGAGGAGGAGCCTTCACGCAGGGCGACGGTGACGTCGACGCCGGATTCCTTGAGGTTGTTGGCGTGGGCATGGCCCTGTGAGCCGTAGCCCACGATGGCGACCTTCTTGCCCTGGATGAGGGAGAGGTCGCAATCCTTGTCGTAGTAGACGCGCATGATCGTGCTCCTGAAGCAACAGTAGGGAATCGAGGTCAGCGTTGATGGCCACCCGCGCCGTCTGTCGCGGCGCTGGGATTCGTTGCAGCCGATGGGGTCAGCTTACGCCAGCGACTGCGTTGCGTAAAACGCGATATTTGCAATGTCATGTGCCAAAATATGCAATACTGGCCGCATGGACATGCGCCCCCTCAGACACTTCCTCGCCCTGGCCGAGACCCTGCATTTCGGCCGCGCCAGCGAGGCCTGCCACGTCAGCCCGTCGACGCTCTCGCGCAGCATCCGCCAGCTCGAGGAGAGCCTGGGCGTACGCCTCTTCGAACGCGACAACCGTCATGTGGTACTGACCCGCCAGGGCCGCACCTTCCAGGCCTATGCCCGCGATACCCTGGAGGAGTGGGAACGGCTGCGCCAGTCGCTGATGCGCGAGGCACGCACCCTCACCGGCGAGATCAGCATCTACTGTTCGGTGACCGCCAGCTACAGCTTTCTCTACGAGCTGCTCAGCGAATTCCGCACTCGCCACCCGGCAATCGAGCTCAAGCTGCACACCGGGGACCCGGCCCAGTCGCTGCCCAGGGTACTGGCCGGCAATGAGGACATGGCGATCACCCCGCGACCGCGCCAGTCCCCCGATACCCTGGCCTTCAAGTCGCTGACCCGCTCGCCGCTGGTGTTCATCGCGCCCCATGAGATGCATGACTGGATTCCTGCCACGCCGGAATCGCCCTCCGCCGCGCAGTGGCGCGAGGTGCCGATGATCCTCTCCGAGGCCGGCCTGTCGCGCCAGTACAGCGATACCTGGTTCCGGGCACTGGGCGTGGCCCCCAGGATCTACGCCCAGGTGGCCGGTCATGAGGCCATCGTCAGCATGGTGGGGCTGGGCTTCGGCGTCGGCGTGGTGCCGCGCATCGTGCTCGATGCCAGCCCCCTGGCGGAGCGGGTGCGGATCCTGCCGGTCAAGCCCGAGCTGCCCCACTACGACGTGGGCCTCTGCGTGCTGGAGCGGCGCCTCAAGAGCCCGCTGATCCGGGCGCTGTGGGACGAGGTCGCGGAGCGCTGAAGCGGCCACCCCTGAAGACACGAAGGCCGCCCCGAGGGGCGGCCTTGAGATGGCAACGTATATAGCTAGGGCAGCGATTTACGTCACGAGTGAACGCAGTCGTCAATCAGAGGGACAGCACCTTGTCACCGCGGGCAATTCCCGACACCCCGGTGCGCGCCACCTCGAGGATGCCTACCGGCGCCATGGCCTGCAGAAAGGCATCCAGCTTGCCGGCATCACCGGTGATCTGCACCGTGTAGAGGCTCGGCGTCACATCGACGATCTGCGCGCGGAAGATATCCACGGTGCGCTTCACCTCGTCGCGGGCCGCGCCTAGCGCCTTGACCTTGATCAGCATCAGCTCGCGCTCGATGTGGTTGCCCTCGGTCAGGTCCACCAGCTTGACCACGTCGATCAGCTTGTTGAGATGCTTGGTGATCTGCTCGATCACCCGGTCGTCCCCCACGGTGGTGACTGTCAGCCGTGACAGACTCGGGTCCTCGGTGGGCGCGACGTTGAGCGTCTCGATGTTGAAGTTGCGCTGCGAGAACAGCCCCACCACGCGTGACAGGGCGCCCGGTTCGTTTTCCATCAGAATCGAGATGATATGGCGCATCAGGTCCGCTCCGTCTTGGAAAGCAGCATGTCACGCATGGCACCCAGGGGCACCTGCATCGGATAGACGTGCTCGTGCGGGTCGACGAGAACATCGAGAAACACCAGTTCGTCCGGGTCGGCAAAGGCGCGCTCCAGTGCCGGCTCGAGATCCGCCAGTGTCTCCACCCGCAGTGCGGTGAAGCCATATGCGCCGATCAACTGCTGGAAGTCGGGCAGCGATTCCATGTAGGAGTGCGCATGGCGGGACTTGTAGTTGAGGTCCTGCCACTGGCGCACCATGCCCAGCGAGGCGTTGTTGAGGTTGACGATCTTCACTCCGCCACCGAACTGCTTACAGGTCGACAGCTCCTGCATCATCATCTGGAAGCTGCCTTCGCCGGTGATGCAGATCACCTGCTCCTCGGGGAAGTTGTGCTTGATGCCCATGGCCGCCGGGAAGCCGAAGCCCATGGTGCCGAGCCCTCCCGAGGTGATGAAGCGGTTGGGCTTGTCGAACTTGTAGTACTGGGCCGCGAACATCTGGTGCTGGCCCACGTCGGTGGTCACGTAGGCCTCGCCGCGGGTCACTCGACACAGCGCCTCGATCACCTCCTGGGGCTTGATCGGTTCGCCGGGCTTCGAGGGCTCGTAGAGCTTGCCCTCGCGCTCCTCGCGCCAGCCATCGATCTGCTTCCACCAGTCGGCCAGGGCCTCGGGATTGATGACCTCCTTGCCCTGGACCAGGCTGATCATCTCGTTGATCACGCTGCCGGCGGGGCCGACGATGGGCACATCCGCCCGTACCGTCTTGGAGACCGAACTCGGATCGATATCCACATGGATGATCTTGGCGGTGGGACAGAACTTCGAGGTGTTGTTGGTCACGCGGTCGTCGAAACGCGCCCCGATGGCGATGATCAGATCGGCATGGTGCATGGCCATGTTCGATTCATAGGAGCCGTGCATGCCCAGCCATCCCAGGCACTGGCGGTCGCTCTGCGGATAGGCGCCGATACCCATCAGGGTGGTGGTGATGGGATACCCCAGGCGCTGGACCAGATCGGTCAGCCCCTCGCTGGCCCTGCCGGTGACCACGCCCCCGCCGGTGTAGAAGACCGGGCGCCGCGCCTTGAGCATCAGCTCCACGGCCTTCTTGATCTGGCCGGTGTGGCCGCGGGTCACCGGGTTGTACGAGCGCATCTTGACCTTCTTCGGATAGACGTACTCGTAACGCTCGGTGGGCGCGGTCATGTCCTTGGGAATGTCCACCACGACCGGCCCCGGACGCCCTGTCGAGGCCAGGTAATAGGCCTTGCGGAGAACTTCGGGAATCTCGGTCGGGTGCTTGATCGCAAAGCTGTGCTTCACGATGGGCCGGGTAACGCCGACAATGTCGGTCTCCTGGAAGGCGTCATCGCCGATCAGGTGGCTCATCACCTGTCCGCACAGCACCACCATGGGGATCGAGTCCATGTAGGCGGTGGCGATACCGGTGACGGCGTTGGTCGCCCCGGGGCCGGAGGTCACCAGAACGGTGCCGGGCTTGCCGGAGGCTCGGGCATAGCCGTCGGCGGCGTGGGTGGCGGCCTGTTCGTGGCGAACCAGAATGTGCTTGACCTTGTCCTGGCGGAACAGCGCATCGTAGATGTGCAGCGCCGCTCCCCCGGGATAGCCATAGATGTATTCGACGCCCTCATCCTGAAGGAAGCGGGCAATCATGTCTGCGCCGGAAAGCAGTTCCACAGATGTATCTCCCCTGGAGGTCTCGAGTGCGATTCATGCCCGACGTGGGGGCACGAAGTCGAGTGCGACGATATGCCGCTGCCGGCCGCGCCGGCACCTGATGCCAAACCCTGGCAAATGGCCCTGTTGGGGCCTGCACTCTCATCACGGCGGATTGCCGCGTCGGGGCGTTGGCCGACCCGGGCGGTTGACCCGATGTCGGAAGTCCTACGGCGGGTGAAGGCGTCAGGCCTACCCGTCGCGCGGCAATGGGGGGGTTGCCCGCTGGTGTCCGCGCCCGTATCAGGAAGGGTCAAGATTCCATCAGCGCTGTGGGAGTGTCAACCGCGGAAACAGCGTGAGTAGCTCATGACGGGCCATTCGGCAAGTTGGAACCTCGAAGCTGGAAGAGTGGCTGTAGGAGCAAACTCCTATTGTGGGGGCCATTGCCGGGGCGCCTGTCGGCGCCAT
>JBNJIL010000035.1:0-4369 GCA_051749325.1 Pseudomonadota bacterium
CGATACCGGCAACCCCTTGGCTCAACACCCTCATTCGGCACCCTGATGAATGAGGCGGGGTTAGATAACGTTCTGGAGCGTTATGGACACCGATCTTGCTCCCGGATGAAGCCTGTTTTGGTGTATGTCGACGTAATCTGCTGGAAGAAGGCGATGCGGGATGTTTCAAACACCATCCATCGCCATGGCCCCGGCAGCGGTATGTAGGCAGAGCCTTTCCCGATTTCGCCACTATGCAAGGTTCGGCGTTTTGGCGGTCGCGATGGCAGAGGCGGCGATCCCTCACCGCTCGATCTCACGGTCACGCTGATCTCCCAGGATGTATCTGGCCGGCGGATTACAGCCGGTGTTCCTGATCCTAGTCCGCATGCCTCTGACCTCGCTGGTGTGTTGGCATTTGTCTGTTTGCTTCGGCTCATGGTCATGGTCATGGACCGGGAGGGCGTAGCCGCTGTCGTGTCTCGGTGCAGAGGTCGCCTACCGGTCTCTTGGTGATCTGCGTTGAGGACCGCATCACAAGGTGGACGTGTCCCGAAGATGAATCGCTACCCATGGTCTTTCCATGTGCGCTCAGTCAGAACTTTGGAAACCATTTCCATTAATCGTGGCTGTGAATTCTCCTTGCAGGGCTTCCGATTCGGTGAATTCGATAGGTGATCGCTGTTGTAAGTGACATCCGCTGAGAGGGGACTGATACGTTGGCAGCACGCGGCAGCCTGGACGGTAAGCACCGCTGCCGGGGAGGTCCTCTCCAGAGCCTGAGAAGGAGTAGACCGTCTCAGCCGGGAGCTCCTTGACGTGAGGCAGCGTTCTTGTAGTGAAAGCCTTGCTCTCTCTGTGAAACCTCTCTCTCCGAGGAACATGATGACAGAGGCAGAGGTCGGACGTTGATCGCCGCTGTGGCCTGGCAGATTGACTGACGGCGGAGTCGGAGGATGAGTGTCTTGGAGAACTGCTCCTTGATTTCGTGGTGTTCGGGAACCTGGTTCCGAGGTAGCTCAGCCTTGTGACAGCAGGGCCTTGACTCCCAGTGTTGCGGGAAACCCTTGGTAGGTCTGGTCCCGAGCCTGCGAGGGGGTGGACCGTCTCATCCGACGACCCAGGAGACTGAGGCGGAGTTTTTGTAGTGAATGCCTTACTCCCTCTATATAAATCCTCTCTCCGAAGATACAGAACAGACAGAGATATAGGTCGAGCCTCAGAGAGAAGAGAAGGGCGGAGCTCAGCGGACGCGGCGGGCTGCTGCCTGAGCCTGGACCCGGACCCGGATAGACCGTGTCTTGACTCTGTGGGGTTCGGGAGTCGGTGTGAGGCGCGGCCGTCTTCTCCGTCGTGCCTTGACGCTTCTCCTTCTGTTCTCTTGCTGATCCGGACAGCGGAGCGCTCGTCCTGAGCGTGAGTGCGTCGGGATCGAACAGGGAAGCTTCTCTGAGCTGCGTTATCGTCTGAGCTATGCGGACGCTCACGTTCTTGTCGAAAGCGCTTAGAAGCGCTCCTAGAGCGTTTTCGTGCTCTCATGATCCCCGAGATCGCAGAATGCTCATCGGGAGTTCGAGTGCGTCGAAATCGAGCTGTGACGTGTCCCTGAGCGTCGTTCTCGTCTTAGCTATACGGTGCTCATGTTCCCGTGGGAAATCGCTCTGACGCGCTCCTGGAGCGCTTCCCGTCGCTGCTGGGTAGATCGATGAAGTCGCGACTCACTCCGCCAACATGCCAATGGACAGCAGTCTGAGATCGACGTCATCAACCAGGGTCCATAGCCGGTGGGCAAGTGATCTCGGAGCAGCCAGTCACGATGACCCGAATACACAGAGACTGGATTTGTTGACCTTACGTTGACGTTCTCGGGGAAGACTTGAGGACTGCGTGAGCTGGCGGAGAGCCCCGTGACTGCTGGGGTGAGGTCCGGTTGGCAGCGCGTGATAGATAGGTCAAGTGGGCTCTTATACTTGGCGGGGCTAAAGTCAAGAAATTGACGTTTCGTGACTCGGCTTTCGTGTGAACCGCTTGTCCAGCATCGGGTCATCGAGCAGTTCCGAGACCGTGATCTCGAACGCCTGAGCTAGCCTCAGCAGATGACCGTGGCCAATGACTCTGACCTCGCCGGACTCCCAGTAGAGAACCGCTACGTCGCTGACGCCGACTCTCCTGGCCAGGTCTCGCTTGGTCAGTCCGGCTTCTAGCCTGAGGCGTGTGATGCGCTCTCTCAGGGCCTCGTCATTCATCAGCGTTCTCCAGGTCAACTTTGTTCAAACATGTTGAGAATGAGATTTTCTCACTCGGCGATTCTGGTGTGTCGATGATTATGGTCAAGGTTGAGGGTCTCTGGCAATCCGGGCCTATGTTTTACGAATGTTTGAAATCCTATCTTTTCTGCGAAATTGACTAGCTTAGCGTATCAAATATTAAGCATTTCCTGCCGGAGTGATCCACGTTATTTTTTATGAGTTGATTAACTGATGAAGGAGAAGAAGAATGGTAGAAAAAGTCGCAGACTTTATCGTAAGACGTCAGGCGGAGATCGATGTAACCAACCGAGAGCTCGCGGATGCTGTTGGTTACCACAATCCTAACGTCATAACGATGATCAGGAAAGGGCGAACTAAACTTCCTGTTGATAAAGTTCAGCAGTTCGCTACCGCCCTCGGTGTCGATCCAGTATGGCTACTTCGGCATGTGATGCAGGAGTATATGCCTGAAACATTGAAGGTTGTTGAGCAGTGCATCGGGCCTCTCACGACGAATAACGAGCGCTGCGTTCTGGAAGTCTGGCGTCATGCCACAGATGGCAATGACCCTGAAATCAGAAGTGAGTTACGTAAGGGGATTGTGCAGATTCTCAAGCTCGGTAGTAGCAGTGCGTTGTAAGCGACTGGGAGATCACTCTTCTATGTTCCCATGGATGGTATAATAAAAGGTGCCCACTTATCGTAAGTGGGCATCCATGCGACGAATTTAAGCATTGTTATCGACTCCTTCCGTGAGGAGGGCGGCAGCCGGCCCTCACTGGTCATCGACTAGGCCACTGAGCTCGAGTGACGCAATTGCTTGGTGCCCGTAATATCTACTGCCAGTTCTTCGATCTTCCCCTCCCACGCGAGCCGATGCTGGTGGGCGAGGTCATAGAGCATCAACCCGACGGCACCCGCACTTGGATCAAATCCTCTGCGCCTGGGGCAGGGGGTGCCCGTCGGCCTCAAGGCGTTCGTGCAGACGGGGGGAGGTAAGCGCTCCACAAACCCCATCTTCTGCCGCTGAATAGCACGCGTCAGACTGGTGTCCTCCGATACCAAGGAGGACACCATGACCGAGCTGACCTCGACACAGGCCTTCTGGCTGGGCCATCTGTTCCATGCTTCCTCTCGGCAACTGCCGTTGAGCGCGTACGCCGCGGAGCAGGGACTGGAGCTGGCGTCACTGCTGGCGTGGGAGAAGCGCCTGGTGGTGCAGGAGGTGCCGGTGCCTCCTCGTCATCGGCCGCTGCGCTTCATTGCCGTAGAGGTGGCCCGATGATTCGGCCGGACACCGGACTGCGGGTCTATCTGTGCCGCGAGCCCGTCGATATGCGCAAGCAGATCGACGGGCTGGCCCTGCTGGTTCAGGAGGCCATGGAGCTCAATCCCTTCGAGGAGGCGGTGTTCGTGTTCGGCAACCGCCAGCGCGACAAGGTGAAGCTGCTGTTCTGGGAGCGTAACGGCTTCGTGGTCTGGTACAAGCGCCTGGAGCGGGAGCGCTTCAAGTGGCCGGACCGGCTGGAGGGCGACACTGTCACCCTCTCGGGCCAGGAACTGAACTGGCTCCTGGATGGCTATGACCTCAGTGCCATGCGTCCCCATAAGGCGTTGGATTTTCAAGCGGTTGGCTGATTTTCTGCTGTTTTCAGCAGCACCGCTTGATAAAATGTCAGCATGACTTCATCGGCCTCGACTCCCTCTGCCAGCGTCTCCCAGCTGCAGCGCCAAGTGCGCGCTCAGCAGGAAGAGATTGCGCGTCTCCATCAGCTGATGGAGAAGAAAGAGGCCGAGTGGGAAGCCGCCAAGGCCGCGCTGTTCGAGCAGTTTCGCCTGGCCATCGAGCGTCAGTTCGGCCCCTCCACCGAAAAATACCGTGTCGCGCAGGGGGATCTTCTCATCAACGAGGCCGAAGTGGCGGTCGACGAGGAGGAGGCCAGCGTTCAGGATGGCACGGATGACGACGAGGTAGACGCGCCGACCGAGCCCCATCCGCCGGCCAAGCGCCGCAGCCGTGGCGGCCGGGTGGCCCTGCCGCCCGAACTGCCCCGCGTCGAGGTTATCCATGAGCTCCCCGAGGATGCCCGTCATTGCCATGACGACGGCACCGAGTTCAAGGAGATCGGCAAAGAGATCAG
>JBNJIL010000036.1:0-4267 GCA_051749325.1 Pseudomonadota bacterium
GCAATTCGAAATTGATGCAGGCTGTCCCAAGACAGAACAGGCTGCGGTCAAAGACTTCATGGACGACATCGACCGCCGGTTTGGCGCCTTGACCGGCTCCAACGTCGTATCCGAGTCAGTCGACAGCCTCATGCCGCAGCGGAAATCCTTCTGCAAGGCTGCTGATGACTACCTTGAGCAGTATCGACGGGACCGCGAATACGACAAGACGCTGCGGGAGAGCACCTTCGACAAGGAATCTCGGGACGTCGCGTTCTGGAAGCACTACTTCGAAGGGCGGAACGTTCACGACATCGGCATATCCGACTGTGCCGAGGCCGAGAAGCACTGTCGTAACTACCCCAAGAACGTCGATGCCAAGATCGCCGCCACGATGTGCCGCTCAGAGCACGGAAGAGCGACGACTGGAGCACAGGCTACCAAGACGCGCCTCCATGTCCTCAAGAAGGTGCTGGCACACGCGGTGAAATACGGTTGGATCCCTAACAACCCGGCCGACGTCATCGACACCAGGCAGCGTCGAGGCAGCAGCGACGTCGACAAGGTGCCGTTCAGCATCAAGGAGATGCAACGCATCTTCCCGGGTGCAAGTTACGGCGAGGGCTTTTTCCCAAAAGCCAACGGCAGAGAGCCACTCTACGACGCTGCGAAGTTCTGGACGCCCCTGATCGCGTTGTTGTCCGGCGCACGGCTTGGCGAGATCATCCAGCTGGAGCTGGACGACATCAAAAATGTAGATGGCATCTGGTTTTTCGACATCACCACTGACAGTTCGAGTGACAGCAGCGGCAAGGCGCTCAAGACAAAGAGCTCCAAGCGCCGTGTGCCCATACACTCCATGCTGACCACCATCGGTCTACTGGAATACGTCGAGGAGCGGCGAGCTCATCTGTCAGCCCCAGCGGGGCTCTTCGACCAGTATTGCCGAGGCGCTCAACCCAAAGGCAAGAAGATCACGGAGTGGTTCAAGGGAGGACCAAATGGTGTAGACCGACATGGCAAGCCGCGTTACCGCTATGGTTACCTTGACCGCCGTGGGATCGCATGTCGCGCCGACCAGCGCGGTGACCGCACGAGCATCTCGTTCCATTCCTTCCGACACACCTTTGCGGATGCCGCCCGACGCGGGAAGCTGCCCGGAGGAGAAATCATCCGTGACGACGACATCAGCTGGATACTCGGCCATGCCAAAGGTCCGATGACTTCAAGGTATGGCCATGGGCAAGAACTGGCATTCTTGAGGGACGTGGTCGAAGCAGTGGCCTATCCCGAGATCGACCTCGGTTCGATCCGGTGGGAGACGTTCAAGACCAGATGGGGTGTCCAAGCGGTCGGCATCTGACGAAGTTCAGACGAGCAGGGCGGATGATCTCAATGCATCGCTATTCGACTGTAGCGCTACCCTGTCAGCCCAATACAGGAAATCCCCGCTGAACGATCAGTTAACCAAGTATCATGTGGTTTGGCGGGATTGATCTGTCAGCAGCGGTTGTCGGCGGCCGGAGATGAGCCGACATACTGTATCCACGCGGGGGGGGGGGGTTAATACAACCCTACACATGCCATTACATGGCTATCGTAATGTAAACCCAGCATATTGAACCCTTATGAACTTTTATTACTACATTTTTTACTCTCATTCATCTTGCCGCTCTGTGGACACAAGCCACCAAGGGATTATAATCCACATTCAATACATGCAAATGAAAGCCTTTTACTTTATCTTCCGTATATTACGCGACGGCCAACCCGCCAATGATGGTCTGATAAGACCTTTCCAATGGAGACATATTGGTCATGCTCCTGGCCGATTTTGAAGACGAAGTAAGGCTTTCCAACTTGTATCTTTACCTTGCAAAGCCAAAGTATTGAGAGCATAAAATTTGCCATTACCCACCTGAAATGGCTCTTCCTGCTGACGCCTTATTGACGTGCTTAACACTGGAGAAGATGATTTATTCTATGTATTGATAATTCATTACAAATGGCTTCAACTCATACTTATCACACCATGCCCAAAAGCGATCACGCTCATGCGTATAAAAATACTCTTCATCAATATTAGCTAGGAGAAGGTTGTCATAAACTGGCATCATATACTCTCCTCCCTTAGCAAACACTCCTGTTCTAACCAACTGCCTAATAGCATCCTGACGGGATAGCTTATACTTCCTTAAAACACTTTTAAAACCGCCACCTTTCATATCAACACTACCTCCATTAAAGAGAACAAGATGAAAAAAATCTACAGTGAAGGAATTTGCCTTTTCAGGAGACCACTCTTTTGCTTGTGGTTGCGCCTTCTCCTTCTCATGGTGAAGATTATACCCCCAACCAATTTTATCCCCACGCTTAACAGGCTTTGCCCTAACGAGTGGATTTATTTCTTCTCTTTCAAGGTCTTCCCCCCACGGCATTTCAACTTGAAAATACCTAGAAACTTTCATCCATATAACATCTAGCATCACCCTAGCAATATTTTCACTTACAGAGGCAGTTACGACAATCTCATCATCAGCGGAAATAAAATAAGGTTGGCCAGTCCCTTTGACGATTGCGTAATTCCCTGATGTTATCAAATTGGGAGTATTCGGAACGCTGATCCTCCAGCTTTCATCAGAATCGTGAGTTTTCTCAACGTAATCCAAATAAGCCTTTCGAAACCCTTTTTCTTTCTTATACCCCTCAAAGGAATGAATAATTCTGAGAGGCAAGTCAGAATCTTGAAGCAAGCTGAAAAGCACCATCTGCTTTCGTTCATCATCAATATTATGAATTTGCTGGTAATCAGATGGTGCCACATCACCAGTAAGCCTCGAATAATATTGCCCCACTACATTCATCGCAGGAGAATGACTTTGAGAGTCCACCTTCTCGACAAAGTCTTCCGTGCACAGCTTAGTTATATTTGTAAGATGCTCCATGGCTTCTGAAAGCCTGGCAGGATTAAGTTTCTTTTTTACTTCAAAAACTATCAAAATCTGGCTCTTATCAAAAATAAACTTGTCTGTGAGGCCGTATTTTTGTAAGCGGTCCACAAACCCCACCTGTTGCGGCGTGAGTCAGACCGGTAGAGTCTCTTTCCAGCGCCAGGGAAGCAGTGTGTCGAGATCCTCACCCTCACCGAGAGTTGGCAGAGTCTCGAACACGAACTGCAGGTATTCGTAGGGCGAGAGGCCGTTGGCCTTGGCCGTCTCAATCAGACTGTAGATCGCCGCGCTGGCCTGGGCGCCGCTCGGCGTTTGACTGAAGAGCCAGTTTTTTCGACCGACGACAAAGGGGCGAATCGCATTTTCCGCTGCGTTGTTGTCCAGCGGGATCAGTCCGTCATCGAGGAAGCGTGTCAGGCGCTGCCACTGGCCATCCAGATAGTGCAGCGCCCGACCCAGTGCGCTCTTCGGCAGTACTTGGTTCAGCGACTTGTCTAGCCAGGTGCGCAGCTGGTTAATCAGCGGGCGGCTCTTCTGTTCTCGCAGTACCCGACGCGCCTCGGGCTCCAGGCCTTTGGCCTGTCGCTCAACGGCGTATAGCTTTCGGATCTGGTTGAGCGCCCAGTCGGCCTTGCCGGTCTTGCCCTTGGGTTGCACCTTCTGGGCCTCGACGAACTTGCGACGGACGTGCGCCCAGCAGCCGGCATGAGTGATGCCGTTCTTTCGCACCACCTCGGCATAACCCTCGTAGCCATCAGTGACCAGGCGACCGGCGTAGTCACCCAGCAGGCGTACGGGCACTCGGCCGGCTCGGCTGGCGTCATAGTCGAACAGCACCACCTGTTGCCCCGGCGGGCCTCCGCGCTGCAGCCACATGTAAGATGTTGAGCTCGCTGGCCGGTCGGACTCGGCGTTGACCTGAAGTGTGGTCTCGTCCATGTGAATCAGGTGGGCTTGCAGCAGATGCTGTCGGAGGGCCTCGACCAGCGGCATCAGCCGCTCGCCGACCTGCACCATCCAGCGGGCCAGGGTGTTGCGCGGGATCTCCGCGCCGTGACGGGCAAAGATCTGGCTCTGCCGGTAGAGCGGCAAGGCATCCTGGTACTTGGCGGTAGCCACATAGGCGAGCAGCGTCGGGCTGGCGTTACTCTTCGGCAGCAGCTTGGCCGGCGCCGGGGCGATCTGTACACCCTCCTCGCAGGCGGGGCAGCCGTACTTGATGCGTACATGGCGGATCACCTCGACCCGCGCCGGCACGACGTGCAGTTCTTCACTGATCCCGCCTCATTCATCAGGGTGCCGAATGAGGGTGTTGAGCCAAGGGGTTGCCGGTATCG
>JBNJIL010000037.1:0-3403 GCA_051749325.1 Pseudomonadota bacterium
CGATACCGGCAACCCCTTGGCTCAACACCCTCATTCGGCACCCTGATGAATGAGGCGGGGGGAAGGCTTCGACTTGGGCAGCCCGATAGGCAAAGCGATGCTCACGATGCTCGCGGCGATCGGTGAACTGGAACGAAGTAACATCAAGGCCCGCCAGATGGCCGGCATCATGAAGGCGAGGGCAGAGGGGCGCCGGCTCGGACGCGTGAAGCAGATCGATGATCGGGCTGTTGCCCTCTGGCGCTGGGAGCATAATGAGACAATCACCAAGACAGCCGAGCATTTCGGCATCTCGACGCCCTCAGTCAAACGAGCGTGGCGACGGGCTAACCAGGAGGGCTGGTTGGAATCGAGAGGGGAAGAGGTAATCTGATCTGCTTGAAGAACCAGCTCACCGAATCCGGTGAGCATGGCCCGATAAGTAACGTGTGGGAATGACTACAGAAAGGTGGATGTTTTCATGGCTTCGGATACGTGGCGTTGAGGTAGCGGCGCATCTCTCTCAGAATTTTTCCTGACCAGCCATCCGAAGTGACGTCGCCACTGAAACCGATATCCTTTGACCCTTCAATAATCACCTTTGCCTGGGTGGCATCAGGCCGTTCTCTCAGGTAGACGCCAGCGATGACATTCCAGTCATGCATGGTCATGCCGTGTTCACCCAGCACGATCCGTTTTGATTTGTCGGCTAATCGAAGAGAAAATCCAGCGGAACCAATACCGACCTTCGCAGCGCTGTAGACTTGGTCGAGGCTATACCCTTGGAAGGTCTCTACCTGCTCATACTTTGACCAGCCTGTTTTTCCTTCGGTCGTATCAAAGTTAACTTCGCTGGCGTTCTGCGGCAGCATTGAAACACTTGCGCAGCCAGTCAGTGAAAACGCAAAGATGGCGGTCGATACGAATCTGATGATGACCTTCATGCTTTCTCCCTGATTCCTATCAGCTCCGGTGAGACGCCCAAATCCTACCTGTCACTGGCGGGCGATGTCGATCCTGAGCCACTTGTGCGGTTATATAAGGTCCGATGACCGGGACGTGCCCCGAATAGGCAGCACTCCCCAGAACAGATCGGTATTCCCCTAAGACTTTGTGTTCTGCGACTTCACTGAGAGGCTGCGTTGATCAGCGTTGGTCTGAGCAAACGAGTCAGCGACTATCTGGTGATGCATCGGGCCCCATGGGGGTAGGCCATGTGGCAGGCGAGGACAGGGGCTCTACAAGGGCTTCCGCGGGGATTGCTCATGCGGGGTAGGGGTAGGGTATCTGGTGGACGCGACGCGGCTTGTGTGGCGGCTACGGTGCCCTGAGGGCCTTTGAGCGACACTGCTGGTGAACATCGTCCAGAGGGCCACCCGTCTAACTGCGACATCGGCGCAATCCCGCTTTACCGTTTGCTGGTCATCGGGTTCAGGCATCCGGTCGGCGGCCCACTTCTTTCCTGTATACAACGAGAAACCCCTTCTTGATCTGCTTCAAAAAGAAGGGGTAGTTGATGTTCTTTGAGAATACATCCGGTGGGGAGGGTAGAAAACTCCTTACCAGAGCAGATGCGGTCAGCATCTACACTCTGGCAAGGTCTCTCCCTCCAGCCACCCAGGTTCGACTGCGGCTTCTCTCACCGCCATCCGTATGGGGCCTCTTCCTCACTGCGCTGAACACCGCTGCCATGGAGTGTGAGATCCGGGTCTCCATGACAACGCCCGCGACGCCCCGTTCAACGACTCCTGGCAGCCATTCCGCCAAGAGAACCTCTCAGGCACAACCTCGTGTCGCGAACCTCTTCTAGCTGTCGTCAGTCGTCTCTACTCTAGTCACTGCCCAGTGATCTGTGCGCTCCAGCGCCAATGTGGCTTGTGATTTCAATCTGACTGACTTACCCACTGCGGCCGAACGTAAGTTTCCCCGATACCTCCGCAGGGTCTTGCATGCTGTATAGACAGCCAGTGGATTATCTACATCTGGTCGAGGTAGCGCAAGCACCGTGACGGCCGTCGTCTGAGCGACTCCTTCCAGCCTTCTCGTAGTGAACCATACCGCACCGCGCGCGTGGTGCTCCTGCACGGAGTGAGCACCTGATGACACCGAGTGTGCCAGATACCGGATACGAAAGGACCTAGCTCAATGTCGGCAATCTCTTACAGGACCTGTCTCGTGAGGCAGACAGCAGCCGGCACATGAGCAGCTAGGCTTCTCGGTGACGCCAGTAAATCGCGACCATTGGTCTCGTCCATGCGTCATGCCCCTTGCGGCCAAGGAAGGCTACTCTCCCGTGCGATATTGGATCGATTGCGTTCGCTGATTTTTGAACGTGGCCTTGCAGGATGGCGAGTGCTTATACTTGGCACGCTGGCAGCGATCGTAGTAGCGAGATCGACACTCGCGAACCTCAGCTACTGGCCTTAATTGTAATGACGCCCGGAGCATAGCACCTGCCGCCAAGGAAACGGGCAGCAGGTCACTACCTCTGGGCTTTGTTTTGTGCGCTATTGTCAATCGGAAATGAAAAAAGCCCGCCTTGAAGCGGGCTTCTTGTGGTAAGGACGCTCCCTACCCGAATTAGGCGAATTTCACCCCCAAGTCTTCGGGATTCAGTCTTATGCGAATCGAATATTCTTTGCCATCATGATCGGCGAACTCTATTGAATTCGTCCCTTTTTTAAGGTGGCTTTGCAGTTCACCGACTGAGTCGACCGTGTTCCCGTTTGCCTTGCAAATCGAGTATCCGGGTTTCAGCAGATGGTAGAAGGGGGAGGTTCTCTCGATCAAGTAGACTGCAAGCCCATGAGGCGCTACCTTCTCCGGCTTTGATGCTGGCTTAGGCGACTGATTGGGGTTTCGCCCGCTTTGAGATACAGCTGTTGAGTCTGTAAGTGTGTCAGCAACTGGAGCTGCACTGTCTTGAGAGTCGTTGCTGCCGGTTGTCGCTGCCATCTTGAGCATGTCGCAGCTGTTATGGTAGGTGCTGTTCAGGATGCTAAAGATCGCGGCCAACATCGCTGCTCCAACGGCTTGACCGATCGCCGCGCCCCAGACGACGAAGTTGGGCTCCTCCCTCCATGTTACATTCCCGCGGAAGTCCCGTTCGGGAACTTCCATTGTTCCCAGCTCGGCGATCAGCACAATGCCGCCGATGATGGCAAGCACGACCATGATCCAAGCGAAAGTGACCCATCCGTCCCAGCGATTGCGGTTGGGCAGTTGGTAGCTGTCCATTTGTTCCTCTCGTTGCGTTGTGGTCGAAGAGACTCCATCCACTATCAGGCTAACGAATCATGTCCGTCATTACCACAGAAAGCCTTGTTTATGAGGTCATTGCGTTGGTAACCGGCTATATGCGGCTCTGCGCGATTTTCCGCTTTGCTGTATCCCGGTCTATTGCTTCGAAAAGAAAACGTGTTAG
>JBNJIL010000038.1:0-2954 GCA_051749325.1 Pseudomonadota bacterium
TTATGGACAGACTTCAAAAGTGAAAGTATCGAATTCTCATTCATAGCTAAAACACCTGTCCTTTCTGATAATTGCCAAGCTGATTTAGTGTAACCGTTGTTAGCTACTACGATTGCCAAACCAGTGCCATAATACTGTCTTGCCGAAAATGCTTCTTGAATGGCTTTATTACTGACCTTTCCAGCATAATGTTTAGCTTGAATAACAGCAGAGAAGCCCGGCCCTCTTACAACCAAGTCTGCACCTTGATCCCCTGAACCTTGCGTGACTTCAGCGTGCATAGATGTTTCATTATTAATCTTGTTGGCAAGATAGTGTTCGAACTCATGACCTGACATAACATCAAGCATTCCTTCAGACTCTTCTAGCTCTTGATCTAAATCATTTTCTTCCTGTTCAATTTCATAGGCATCCTCTTTCTCAATCTCATGAATCCTACCCATTACCATGCTTTCAATGTGCATTTTCTCAAAGCTTGGATCTAGAGCTTGCCTTATATCCACTCCCCGATTATCAAACGAAAAGCTTTTTGACTTTTCTTTAACAGATTCGGCATTTAAATAAAGCTCCCTTATCACCGGCTCAGAAACTTTAACATCAACATACTCGCTAATAAGATTTTTCCAAGGCTGATCTATTTTATCGCCAAATTCATCATAAAAAATCAATGACTGTCTTTTAGGAAGAAGAACTCTTATATCTTTATCAAGTCGCTCTTCCCATACTTTTTTGAAAGCGAATGCGACCCAATAACCAACCACGACAGACTCAGCCTTAATAGACGGCCATGGCGAACGCTCATTAGCCAGGCTTATAAAAAGATCTGTTACATCGTCCTCGAAATTTTCGCACTTATTGTAATAAAACCACTTCAAAGAGCCATCTTCTAAGAGCCTCTCCATGACAGAGCGAACGACACCAACAAGACCATGGTTAAGATCTCGGCCAGTCGCTTCATCGAACCTTTTAAAATCAACAGAAAAATCCATCGCTCTTTTCACCTATCACTCCATGTAAAGAAAAGCATAGCATAAACCTCTAATGTCAATTCAACATAGGATGCACTCTAAGCATTTTAGGGGTGAAAAATATTTTCAAACGATGTGCTAATAAGGTGTACCCCCAGCAGCACACCAGATCACATGCTTTTTTCGTGTTGGTAATTGACAATCGCCACCCAAAGCACCACAATTATATTCCAATACGTCAAAGCAGCACAGAGAGAATCTGACCATGTTCATTCGCTCCTACCTTCGCGCCAGCACCACTGACCAGGATGCCAGTCGAGCCAAGCAGTCTCTTCAGAGCTTCACAGAAGATTATGGGCAGACGATAGCGTGTCAGTACATGGAGAATGCAAGCGGAGCTAATCCACACCGCACAGAGCTTCGTAGGCTGCTCTCGGATGCTCAACAAGGTGACGTCCTCTTGGTGGAGAGTATCGACCGTCTCTCAAGGCTACCAGCAGAAGACTGGAAGAGGCTTCGTGCTGAAATCGACCAAAAGGGATTGCGTGTCGTCGCTGTGGATCTTCCTACCAGTCATCAGGCAATGCGAGCTGATAATTCAGACGAGTTCACAGCCAGGATGCTAGATGCAATCAACTCTATGATGCTCGACATGATGGCTGCGATTGCCAGGAAGGACTATGAACAGCGCCGAGAGCGCCAGCAGCAAGGGATAGAGAAGGCAAAGGCTGAGGGGCGATACAAGGGCAGGCCTGTAGATACTGCTAAGCATAAGCGCATTCAGGAGCTTCTCAGCGCAGGATTCAGTGTCAGGAAGACAGCCGAGCATGCTGGTGCTAGCACGTATACTGTTCAGAAAGTGAAATCATCAATTTCTTGATGCCAATGGCGAGTAACGTCTAGTGTATCATACACTACTACTTGACTATGCATCCCCATAGGCTAGATTTATCAAAGACTTACCACTAACTTACTATGCGACAAACCTCAAAAAAATAGAAAAAATATATAACTTTGCTGTTGTCCCTGACTGACAGTCAACACCGGCCTTCATTATCGTTGACCCACGGTTGAAATTTCAGATTTATAGGTTGCAAGAGAGACTAAACACTATGAGAATAGCTAAGTCTACAGCACCCTGATTTTCTAGCTACAATAAAGGCGTTTTATTAACACCCGCTTTGTCTTGGCACCTCCATATATTTTGTATAATTCGCAAACATCTGGCACCTCCTGAAAATAATAGTTAGCACGAATCCATTTAACAAAATTTTGTTTGGTTTTATTATTTTGATACCATTTTTTCTTGTACCCGCCTCATTCATCGGGGTGCCGAACGACCCTTTTGAATCCAGTGGCTGCCGGTACCGGCCTGCATCAACAGCCTATCGCTACTGAGTAACCGCTTAATCTATGCTCAGGGCGTCTTTCGTATAGCATTTTCATAACCTTATGGAATTGAAGTCGGCCGCTGGCGTAGCCGTGCCTGCCGACCTCCGTTGGGGCCGCCTTGCCTGCTGCATGGAACGTGATGAGGTCAGGGATCAGACCAGGGCCGTCAGCCGAGGCAGCCCCTTCAGCAAGGTGGGCCACCATTTGTCGGCGGCATCGCCGAGGTGAACGGTGATCCGTCGGGCGTGCAGCGACAACGTCGCCGCGACCTTAAGCAGCTGCTCGCGCATCCGCATCAGGCTCCACCCCTGGTGCGTGCGACTCTCCAGCAAGCGCCGCAGTCCATGCAGGACCTGGTAGGCGTAGAGGCTCAGCAGCAGGCTCACTTCGTTGCGGGCCATCACGTCCTGGACGGTGGAGGCGCCCCGATCCGTCGACGAGAGATGTACATCCAACGCCGATTTCACCTCGCCCATGTGGGCCTCGGCACTGCCCCGCTTGCGATAGAGCGCCAGGACCTTCTCCGGCGGCCAGTCGAACTTGCCGAGGTTGGTGACCAGAAAGAAGGCATGCAGCAACAGGTCATCAGGGCGT
>JBNJIL010000039.1:0-2831 GCA_051749325.1 Pseudomonadota bacterium
TTGGAGGCCGCAGGCCTCCCCGGCATTAGGACATAGCTCGGTGCGCCCTGTGGGAGCGACGGTCCGGCGCCCCGGCTTCAGTTCGCGAAGGCTGAGGCCACCAAGGACCGGGCATGTACCCAGCCCTGTGGGAGCGAACTTCAGTTCGCGAAGGGTGGGGCCACCAAGGCCCGGGCATGTACCCAGCCTTGTGGGAGCGACGGTCCGGCGCCCCGGCTTCAGATCGCGAAGGCTGAGGCCACCCAAGCCCGAGCAGGCACCCATCCCCGGGCGCCTCTCGGCGCCATTCGCGCAGCAAGCTGCGCTCCCACCATGGGCGGGGTTGCCACCGAAGCCTAGGCAGCCCCCTGACCTTGGGGTTTTTCCAGCTTCCAGGCGCGAAGCGCCGCTCTTCCAGCTTCCAGCCGCGCAGCGGCGCTCTTCGAGCTCCCGGCGTAGCCGGGCTCACCATTCACCATTCACCATTCACCAGCGCGAAGCGCCCAATGCCCAATACCGAACCCCCCACCAGCCGCAGCCCCTGGCAGGTCACCCTCAGCGTCTGGTACGCCATGTTCATGCGCGAGGCTGTCTCGCGCACCATGGCCGACCGCATGGGCTGGTTCTGGATGCTCTTCGAGCCGATCGCCTTCACCAGCATCATGGTGGCCATCCGCGGCTATATCCGCGGCGGCCGGCTGATCGTCAACGCCGAGTTCATCCCCTGGATGCTCGTCGGCCTGATGGGCTTCTTCCTGGTGCGCGAGGGCATGATGCGTGGCCTGGGCGCCATCGGCGGCAACAGCGCGCTGTTCGCCTACCGCCAGGTGCAGCCCATCGACCCGGTGCTGGTGCGCAATGCGCTCGAGGGCCTGCTGCGCAGCTTCATCTTCCTGATCTTCATCGCCGGGGCGCTGCTGTTGGGCACCGACCTGCTGCCCGACAACGGCATTCGCGCCCTGGGCTGGTGGTTCGCGCTGTGGACCCTGGGCATGAGCCTGGGGCTGATCACCTCGGTGGCCGGCACCCTGGTGCCCGAAGTCGGCACCGTCGTGCGCATGATCAACATGCCGCTGCTGATCCTCTCCGGGGTGATCTTCCCGCTCAACAACCTGCCGCACTGGCTGCTCGAATACCTGATGTATAACCCCATCGCCCACGGCCTGGAACTGATGCGCCAGAGTTTCTTCGACGGCTACCAGGTCGTGCAGGGCACCAGCGCCACCTACTTCTGGCTGTTCACCCTCAGCACCCTGACCATCGGCCTGCTGATGCACCTGCGCTTCAAGGAAGCGTTGAAGGCCAAGTAGCCGGGCGGAGCCCGGCTAAAGCTGGAAGCTGGAAGCTTGAAGCTGGAAGAATGCCGCTTCGCGGCATAACCCGCCAGAACCTGCTGGAACCGGGGTTACTTCCAGCTTCCAGCTTCCAGGCGCGAAGCGCCGCTCTTCCAGATCCGGCTTAGCCTGGCTCACCATTCACCATTCACCATTCACCATTCACCATTCACCATTCACCATTCACCATTCACCAGCGAGCAGCGCGCCCACCCCAACCCATGATCCAAATCGAGAACCTCTACAAGCGCTACCACCGCCAGCGGCGGGTCTACGACTGGGTGCTGGAGGATATCAACCTGACCATCCCCCAGGGCGTGAGCGTGGGCCTGCTGGGGCGCAACGGCGCGGGCAAGTCCACCCTGCTCAAGCTGATCGCCGGCATGGACACCCCCGACCGCGGCAGCATCCGCCGCCACTGCCGGGTCTCCTGGCCCATCGGCTTGGCCGGCGGCTTCCAGGGCACCATGACCGGGCGCCAGAACGTCAAGTTCGTGGCCCGGGTGCACGGCGGCCGCTACGACGTGCACGACATCATCGACCAGGTGCAGGCCTTCGCCGAGCTGGGCGACGCCTTCGATGAGCCCATCAAGACCTACTCCAGCGGCATGCGCGCGCGCCTCAACTTCGGTCTCTCGCTGGCCTTCGACTTCGATATCTACCTCTCCGACGAGGCCACCTCGGTGGGCGACCGCGCCTTCAAGGCCAAGGCCACCAAGGCCTTCAAGGACAAGGTAGGTCAGGCCAGCCTGATCATGGTCAGCCACAGCGAGGGCATCCTCAAGGATCTCTGCCAGGCCGGCGTCTACCTGCAGAACGGCCACGCTACCTGGTACGACGACATCAACGATGCCATCGCCGTCTACCACCAGGAGACCGACGCCGCCCGCGGTGCCAGCCAGCCCGCGCAGGGCGCGCCGAGCCCGCCGCCGGTCACGCCCATTCGCGAAACGCAGGATCTTGACGAGGCGCAGCGCCAGCTGCGCGAGATCAAGGCCGAGTTCGACGCCGCCAAGGCCGCCTTCGAGCAGGCCAAGGCCGACGAGCTGATCCCGCGCGAGCGCAAGGTCTACGGCGACGCCTTCCGCGACGCCCGCGACCGCCTCCACCAAGCACGGGGGCAGGTGCAAAAGCTGCAGAAAGGTGAGTCGTGAATGGTAAATGGTGAGTAGTGAATGGTGTGTAGTGAGTAGGGAATAGTGAGTGGTGAATGGTGTGTAGTAAGTGGTGAGTGGTGAGTGGTTAGTAGCGAAGGGTGAGTGGAGGGTGCAATGCGAAAGCATCAGGAGCTTCGGGCCTGGCAACAGTCAATGGATCTCGTGGAACTGGTGTATCGTGAAACGCGAGCTTTCCCTGACGATGAGCGCTATGGACTGATCAGTCAGATGCGACGCTCAGCAGTCTCGGTGCCAAGCAACATTGCCGAAGGGGCGGGCCGGGGCAGCAACAAAGACTTCATCCCGCCTCATTCATCAGGGTGCCGAATGAGGGTGTTGAGCCAAGGGGTTGCCGGTATCG
>JBNJIL010000040.1:0-2340 GCA_051749325.1 Pseudomonadota bacterium
CGACAACATCCATATAGGTGCCGACTGTCAGGCCGAGGGTCATGATGAAGCCGATGCGAATGATGCGAAAAACACCTTCCTGCAAGGGCTCACTGACCTTTCCAAACATCATCATGTAACCCCAGACGGCAATCCAAAGGATCATCATGCTGGTAAAGATCGGAGCGATGTATGCGACCACATCCCCAACAGTGCTGGATATATAGGTATCCAGAGCATTTTCGACGAGCTCGAAGGCCCCTTGAAAGAGATCCATAAGCCCTCCTTACCAGATATCGCGAGGTTCGCCACTGGTAAGCATTCGTTCGGCTTCCCTGGCATTGATGCAATTCGAGTCGTCTTTCAACTCGCCGGGGTTGTTCGCGCATACTTCCAGTGTGGCCTGGCGTTCGTCGTCGTGGGTTTGATACCAATCCACGGTCTGCACCGGCCCGGTTTCGGGGGTGTCGTCAAGGCAACCGGTCAGCACGACGCTGGCCAGAGCGACGATCACAAAATTTCGTGCGCACGAAAACTTCCTGACACTCATGGGGCCTCCTTACCAGATGTCGCGGGGCTCGCCGGATGACTCGATGGCCATCTGCTGAACGCGTTGGTTGTGCATTGCCCGGTTGGCCTCGGCCTGCGAACGGAGCATGGTCAGCTTGGCCATCTCGTTTTGCAGCAAGACTTCCTCGGCGCCGATACGGGCCTGGAGGTCCAGAACGTCTTTCTGGTCCGGGCTGTTGTTGACCTCGGCCACCAAACCGGCTAGCTCGCTAAAGCGCTCCTGAGCTTGTTCCAGGGACTTTTGGGACTGGCCAAGCCAAGTCGCCGTGTTCTGGTTGCCGCTGTCGTACAAGTCCGCCACGTCACCGGACAGGCCATGTTCGTTCGCGCCCCTGATGCCGGCGTCACTCAGCACCTGGTTAGGATCGACATTCACTGCAGTGTCATAGGCCGAGTCGATGACGCCAGCCAGCCCACGGGAACCACTCATGCTGTCCAGTTGCCTATTGGCCGTTTCGAGCTGGTCTTGCAGTTGTTCGAGCTGGCTCAGCATGTGCTCTACTTGCAGGATCTGCTGGGCCAGGTTCGACGTATCGATGACGGGAATCCCGCCCGCCATGGCTGGCTGCGATAGACCGATAGTAGCCGCGAGAGCGACACCAGCGATTTTTCGTGCGCACGAAATTTTGTTGCTCATGATCAGACCTCCTTTTGACGATTCTGGCGGGTCGCCTTGGCCTCCAGACGCCGTTTCGTCCTCTGGAGAGTGAGCGACCGCTTTTCAAAATCCAGACTTTTCAGGTCGATGGACTCCATCACCTCTTTCATCTCCTCGATGCAGGTGAAGAAGTCTTCGGGAAGGGCTTCCAACCCTTCGGTGAGAAAATCGCAAGCGTAACCGGCAATGATCACCAGAGTTCGAATCTCACTCTGGATGGCGTGCTGTTCGACCGCGTGTGATCGGTACAGCCGTGACAGGCCACTGTCGGCGAAGGCGGGTGTGATACCCTGTCTGTTAACCATGTATGCCTCCCATGCAGGCAGTCGTGGTTAGGCGCGGCCGGGGCCATCACCCCCGTTCCGCGCCGCTTGAATCCTATGTGCGGAGGGTTCTGCGCATTTCTTCTACTGCAGGAGCTCCAACCTTATCGCTGCCGTAATTTCTGGCTATGAGGTCTGCTCTTTGCTGGCCCAGCAACTCAGCCATCTCGGCCCGCGTTAATTTTGATTCGCGCCCAGGATAGCTCTCAGCTTTGGCCACCCCGCCATTATTTCTTGATGTACTCTGTGTTGTATTCTCTGTAATAGATTTGCCCTTTGGTAGAATCAAGGTTTGACCATCCTGATCACCAGATTGGCCGGAAGGGACAGTAGAATCTACCAAAGGGAAAAACTGGGAATTACAACCACTTCCAGAAGGCTCTTCGTCGAGTTGCTCCGCCAGAAGCTCAAGCAAGCGCTCGCAGTTCACCCGATACCACATTTTTGCAGGAACATCTCTCCTTTCTTCTTCCAATACGCCAATTTCCACTAGCGATTTCCTAGCGTTAGCCTGCTGCTTTGGAGAAAGTCCAGTCTCTGATTCCCAACTATCTCTGCCACGCTGATTTTTGTAAAACCACCCGCCTCTTTCCTCCGCCTTGGTGTTGCGTGTCCAGTAAAATGCTTGGCTAAGGAAGACTGCACCAGGAACTGAAACGCCGGGAAGGAGCGTGAACGCGGCATGATAGGCGACTACCCTACCCAGAATTTTCTGCACTACCGATGGACTAACATGCGCCATATTCAGAAGGCTCCAAATCCAGGGCGTCTTTTACTTGGAGCGTCCGGAAATAGACACGGCGCCCCACC
>JBNJIL010000041.1:0-2199 GCA_051749325.1 Pseudomonadota bacterium
TGCTCTTCCTGCCGCAACTGCTTTACTAGAGGAAGGGTGGATATGGAAGGGCGACCGAGCATGTCTCAACAGCCGGCGGGTGGCGTGAACGAAACGGCCGGGGCGGGGTGCCCGCCCAAGCCGGAGCTGGACCTCAACCAGTTTCTCCCCTACCGGCTCAACCGGCTGGCCGATCGCATCAGCAACGAACTGGAGCGCATGTATGCCCAGCGCTATGAGCTCAATGTGGCCCAGTGGCGCGTGCTGGCCTGGCTCAGCCACTGCGATGACCTGACCGCCAAGAAGGTCTGCACCTATACCAACATGGACAAGGCCCGGGTCTCCCGGGCGGTGCAGGCGCTGGTCGACCGAGGACTGGTGAGTCGGACACCCTCCGCCAGGGACCAGCGAGTGCATGATCTGCACCTGACGCGTGACGGGGCCGAGCTTCTTGCGCGACTGATCCCGGAGGCCCAGGACTGGGAGGCGGAGCTCGTGGCGACCCTGAGTGCCGGTGAGTACAGGGACCTGCTCAATGCCATGGGCAAGCTGGAGCGGCAGCTGGAGCGTATTGGCTGACCGCCACCACCGGCATCGTGCTCGTCCCTGCCCAAGGCCGGCATCAATATGTTGCCGGCTTTTTTTTCCAAGGGTTGCTGGCGTAACAGGATCTGGCGCTGAGCTGGAGATATTCAGAGGTTTTTTTAATGTCGCAGCTCAGATCTTTTTTTATGACCATGTTGTTTTTAATGGTTTTTTTCTGGCTTTCTACTTAAGTAGCACTAGCTATTGGTCGTGGATGCGTTGCGTCCAGGTGCTGGCCGAAGGCATTGTATGACCGAACATGTTTCTCGATAAACCGGAAAACAGAGTGCTGGTGTATCATGTTGTGGTGCCCGCAAGCTGCTTCCCGGCGAGAATGCCCACTGCCTGTGATGATGGAGGAATTGAACAATGTACAAGACAACAGGCCTGGTGGTCGGCACCTTGACTGCCGCTATCATGAGCACATCCGTCATGGCCGAGACGACGCTGACAATCAGCACCTGGGCCGGGCCTAACCATGGGATCAACACCATCGTCTGGCCGACCTGGGGAGCCTGGATCGAGGAGGCCACCGAGGGGCGGGTCACCGTTGACGTGGTCCATGACATGGGGCCGCCCGACTCGCAGATGGCCATGGTGGCTGATGGTATCGCCGATGCCACCTGGGTCTTCCACGGCTACAACGCTGGTCGCTTCGAACTGACCAAGCTGCCGGAATTTCCGACGTTCGAGGATTTTTCCTCCGAGAATGCCTCTGCTGCCTACTGGCGTACCCACCAGGAGTATCTGGCCGAGGCCGGCGAGCACCGCGGTGTCGACGTGGTAGCGGCGGGCGTGCACGGACCGGGCTGGATCTTCACCAGTGACAAGGTAGCAACGCTCGAGGAGCTCGAAGGCCAGCGCATCCGCGTCGGCGGCGGGGTGATGGGCGACCTGTCCGAGGCCCTTGACCTGACCGGCGTGGCACTGCCGCCCACCGGTGTCTATGAAGCCGGCTCCCAGGGCGTCATCGACGGCGCCATGCTGGTCCCGGAGGGCCTGCGCAGCTTCCGTGTGGCCGAGATCTTCCCGCATACCCTCAAGGTGGATGGTGGCTTCTATCGCGGCAGCTTCACCATCGCCATGAATCCCATGTTCTGGGACAACATCTCTCCCGAGGACCGTGAGGCCATCGAGTCGGTCTCCGGGGAGCAGCTGTCTCGACTCTTCGGCTACATGATGGATGTCTCGGACGTGCGTGGCGTGGAATTCGCCGAGGAGCAGGGGCACACCTTCACCGAACTGGGCGAGCAGGATCTGGAGACCCTGCGCGGTATCAGCGAGGAGATGATCGCCGAGTGGGCCGAGGAGGTAACCGAAGAGCGCGGCGTGGATGCCATGGCCGCCATCGAGTACTTCCGCGAGCAGCTCTCCGATGCCGCCGAGGAGGACAGCGTCGAGTCCCTGGTACCGAGCGAGTACAAGTAAGCCGGTATCTCGAACCCACCCAGGATGATCCGCGCCAGGCCGGCAGATGCAGGCATCTGCCGGCCTGGCGCGGGTTCGTGTCGGCCTGGCAAGTGCTGGCGGGATGTTCCGTGATCATGCCTTGCCACCTCTTGCCGCCATCCGGAGAGCGACCATGCAAACCTTGACGTCTCGTGCGGCGCGCCTCGGCCGTGTGCTGCAGCTGAT
>JBNJIL010000042.1:0-1658 GCA_051749325.1 Pseudomonadota bacterium
CCCCCACTGTCAAGCTAGATGGAGCCTCAGCGGCTGTTAGACTCTGATCCATGTGGGGCGTGACGAGGTTCCGATGAAGTACTCCGACGAGCGACGAGAAGCCATCCTCAAGAAGCTGCTCCCGCCGCACAACCGCACGGTGGCGGAGGTGGCCCAGGAAGAAGGCATCTCCGCGGCGACGCTGTACAACTGGCGCAAGAAGGCTCGGCAAGCGGGCCGTTTGCTACCTGACCAGAGCGATGATCCCGAGGGTTGGAGCTCGCAAGACAAGTTCCACGCCGTTCTGGAGACGGCGACTCTCAGCGAGGCCGAGCGTGCCGAGTACTGCCGGCAGCGTGGCCTCTATCCCGAGCAGATCCAGCGCTGGCGGGCGAGCTGCGAAGGCGCCAACGACCGGAGCGATGCCGCCTCGAAGCAGCAGAGTGAAGCCCGCAAGGCGGAGCGCCAGGAGAACAAGGAACTCAAACGTGAGCTCCGCAGAAAGGAGGCCGCACTCGCAGAAACCGCTGCCCTGCTGACGCTGCGAAAAAAGGCCCGAGCGATCTGGGGGGACGAGGACGAATGATCAGCACCTCAGATCGCCAAGACGCCGTACAGCTGATCGATGAGGCGCGTACCCAGGGAGCGCGCCTTGAAACCGCATGCACAGAGCTCGGCATCGGCACCAACACTTACCGCCGTTGGGTACGGGATGATCAGGATCGCCGGCCTCAGGCCGTGCGGCCTGTCCCGCGCCATGCCCTGTCGCCGGAGGAGCGTCAGCAGGTGTTGGAGATTTGCCATCGCCCCGAGTTCGCCAGCCTTCCGCCCGGGCAGATCGTGCCGCGGTTGTTGGACGAGGAAGGCCTCTACGTGGCGTCAGAGTCCAGCTACTACCGCATCCTCCGGGAGCATGGCGAACAGCACCATCGTGGCCGCGCCCGTGCCCCACGTCCCAAGGGTGACCCCCAGCGGCATCGTGTGACGCGCCCAAATACCTGTTGGAGCTGGGATGTGACGTATTTACCGACCCAGGTGCGTGGGCAGTTCTACTACCTCTACATGATCGTCGATATCTACAGCCGCAAGATCGTCGATGCCGAGGTCTTCGACGAGGAGTCTATGGCCAACAGCAGCGAGGTCATCCAGCGCGCCGTGCTGCGCGAGGGCTGCATCACCCAGCCACTGGTATTACACGCCGACAACGGCTCCGCTATGAAGGGCTCGACGCTCCAGGCGACACTGCAGCGGCTGAACATCACCCCGTCGTACAGCCGCCCCCGGGTCTCCAATGACAACGCCTTCTCGGAGTCGCTGTTCAGGACCTGCAAGTACCGGCCCGACTACCCGACGGACGGCTACGCGAGCCTGTCAGCGGCACAACAGTGGGTGAACGGCTTCATGCACTGGTACAACCACGAGCACCGCCACAGCGCCATTCGGTTCGTCACCCCGGGGGAGCGGCATGCCGGCCAGGATGACGAGGTGCTGGCCAGGCGAGAGGCCATCTATGCCGAGGCGAAACGGCAACACCCCGGTCGGTGGAGCGGTGCCACCCGCAACTGGACGCCGCGCCGGACGGTCTGGCTGAACCCAGGCCAGGAAGACCCGCTGGTTCAACGCGATCAGCGATTAGAAGCCGCCTGATTCCGTGTTCCAACAAGCTTGACAGTCATCGG
>JBNJIL010000043.1:0-1653 GCA_051749325.1 Pseudomonadota bacterium
CCCTATGCGTCAACGTAGTTGTCACCTAAACGGATTGAGAGGTGAACAACGTGCGTTACCCCACAGAGCGTAAGGAAGCCATCCTCAAGAAGATGGCGCCGCCCATGAGCATGACCATCCCGGAACTGGCCGAGCAGGAAGGCATCACCGCGACAACCCTCTACAATTGGCGGAAACAGGCCAGAGCACGAGGACAGGTTTTGCCATCACGTTCCACCCAGCCCGACCAGTGGACCAGCCAGGAGAAGTTCCAGATCGTCCTGGAAACGGCCCCGATGAACGAGGCCGAACTCAGCGCCTACTGCCGCGAGCGCGGGCTCTACCCCGAGCAGGTGGAGGCCTGGCGGGATGCCTGCATGAACGCCAACGAGGACGCGGCAGCTCAGGCCAAGCAGCAGCGCCAGGCGCACAAGGAAGAACAGAAGCGGCTCCGCAAGCTGGAGCGGGAGCTTCGCCGCAAGGACAAGGCACTCGCCGAGACGGCGGCACTACTGACGCTGTCAAAAAAGGCAGAGGCGATCTGGGGCACGACCAACGACGAGGACGACTGACCAGCCTCCCGGATCGCCAGCGTATCGTGACCCTGGTGCAAGACGCCCAGCGTGACGGTGCTCGGCTGGCCAAGGCCTGTCAGGTGATGGGCATCAACGTGCGGACCTACTACCGCTGGGTCGCGGAAGGCGAGGTGACGGCGGATCGCCGTCCCGATGCCGATCGCCCGGAGCCGGCCAATAAACTGTCGACCGAGGAGCGAGAGGCTGTTGTGGCGCTGTGCAACGCCCCGGAGTATCGGAGCCGCCCTCCGGCCTTCATCGTGGCCGATCAGGCTGACAAGGGCCGCTACCTGGCCTCTGAGTCGACGATGTATCGAGTCCTTCATGAATATGACCAGCAACACCACCGCGGCCGACAGCAGGCCCCACAGCGCAAGCGCTCTCCGACAACGCACCAGGCCACGGCGCCGAACCGGCTTTGGTGCTGGGATATCAGCTGGTTGCCTGGTCCTGCACGCGGCACCTGGTGGTACCTGTATCTGATAATGGACGTGTTCAGCCGCAAGATCGTTGGTCACGAGGTCTACGAAACCGAGACCGGCGAGCTGGCCGCCGAGCTGATCCAGAAGGCCTGCTGGCGAGAGCATCTCACGGACCGTCACAAGCCCTTGATATTGCACTCAGATAACGGCAGCCCGATGAAGGCAGCGACCTTTCTGGAGAAGCTGTACGACCTGGGCATTGCCCCGTCGTATAGCCGGCCAAGAGTCAGCAACGACAACGCCTTCGCCGAATCGGCCTTCAAGACGCTGAAGTACCGGCCGGGTTTCCCCGTCAACGGCTTCGCGACCCTGGCCGAGGCCCAGGACTGGGTCCAGCAATTTACCGAGTGGTACAACCACGAGCACCGGCACAGCGCTCTTCGCTACGTCACGCCGAGCCAGCGTCATAACGGCGAGGCCAAAGGCATCCTGGCCCAGCGAAGAGAAGTCTTTGAGGCAGCGAAGCGGCGTCACCCGGAGCGCTGGTCGGGTGACATCCGGAAGCTCAGCCTGCCAGAGGTAGTGCACCTGAATCCCGAGAGGGAGCCGGTGCCGCAGGCAGCAGGATTTTAAAGAGCCAGCATCATTTCATGTGCCATCTATGTTGACAGGCTCCG
>JBNJIL010000044.1:0-1469 GCA_051749325.1 Pseudomonadota bacterium
GGGGGATAACCTGGGGAAACTCAGGCTAATACCGCATACGTCCTACGGGAGAAAGCAGGGGATCTTCGGACCTTGCGCTATCGGATGAGCCTATGTCGGATTAGCTTGTTGGTGAGGTAACGGCTCACCAAGGCGACGATCCGTAGCTGGTCTGAGAGGATGATCAGCCACATCGGGACTGAGACACGGCCCGAACTCCTACGGGAGGCAGCAGTGGGGAATATTGGACAATGGGCGCAAGCCTGATCCAGCCATGCCGCGTGTGTGAAGAAGGCTTTCGGGTTGTAAAGCACTTTCAGTGAGGAAGAAGGCCTCGGGGCTAATACCCCCGAGGAAGGACATCACTCACAGAAGAAGCACCGGCTAACTCCGTGCCAGCAGCCGCGGTAATACGGAGGGTGCGAGCGTTAATCGGAATTACTGGGCGTAAAGCGCGCGTAGGCGGCGTGATAAGCCGGTTGTGAAAGCCCCGGGCTCAACCTGGGAACGGCATCCGGAACTGTCAGGCTAGAGTGCAGGAGAGGAAGGTAGAATTCCCGGTGTAGCGGTGAAATGCGTAGAGATCGGGAGGAATACCAGTGGCGAAGGCGGCCTTCTGGACTGACACTGACGCTGAGGTGCGAAAGCGTGGGTAGCAAACAGGATTAGATACCCTGGTAGTCCACGCCGTAAACGATGTCGACTAGCCGTTGGGGTCCTAGAGACCTTTGTGGCGCAGTTAACGCGATAAGTCGACCGCCTGGGGAGTACGGCCGCAAGGTTAAAACTCAAATGAATTGACGGGGGCCCGCACAAGCGGTGGAGCATGTGGTTTAATTCGATGCAACGCGAAGAACCTTACCTACCCTTGACATCGTGCGAACTTGGTAGAGATACCTTGGTGCCTTCGGGAGCGCACAGACAGGTGCTGCATGGCTGTCGTCAGCTCGTGTTGTGAAATGTTGGGTTAAGTCCCGTAACGAGCGCAACCCTTGTCCCTATTTGCCAGCGATTCGGTCGGGAACTCTAGGGAGACTGCCGGTGACAAACCGGAGGAAGGTGGGGACGACGTCAAGTCATCATGGCCCTTACGGGTAGGGCTACACACGTGCTACAATGGCCGGTACAAAGGGTTGCGAATCCGCGAGGTGGAGCTAATCCCGGAAAGCCGGTCTCAGTCCGGATCGGAGTCTGCAACTCGACTCCGTGAAGTCGGAATCGCTAGTAATCGTGCATCAGAATGGCACGGTGAATACGTTCCCGGGCCTTGTACACACCGCCCGTCACACCATGGGAGTGGACTGCACCAGAAGTGGTTAGCCTAACTTCGGAGGGCGATCACCACGGTGTGGTTCATGACTGGGGTGAAGTCGTAACAAGGTAGCCGTAGGGGAACCTGCGGCTGGATCACCTCCTTAAACGACGCGTCATCGCACCCGGCAAGTGTCCACAATGAATTACCTGATCGACCAGAGCAAAAGACTGTTTGG
>JBNJIL010000045.1:0-1437 GCA_051749325.1 Pseudomonadota bacterium
GGGACGGAATCCAGGGAGATACGCTTTCACCCATAGCGGATGGTCCTCTGGAATCAGGTTCTTGGCGGAACGCACTGATTTCTCAAGAGAATACCATTCGCTATCTTCGTTTTCAGGCTGCCCTCATGAATAAGCCGGGTTGATGTGTTGGCTCACGGCCCGGAGGAAGTCGCGGCTGTTGTAACCGGCACACCTGCTGACAGTATGGCCAGCATCATGGACGAACTTTTTTCTCGGGTATTCGAGATAGCAGACCGGGCCTGGGACAAGGCTGGCGTGATGAACGGTAATTTTGGACTGTACCTGATTGCCCTAGCCATCCTTGTCGCGGGTGGCGCCGTGGCCTTTATCGTGGCGTTCCTTATCTTGCTGAGCAAGATTATGACTACGTTGCTGCTGGGCATCGGCCCACTGTTCATCATTGGCCTTCTATTCAACACCACGCAGCGGTGGTTCGAGAGCTGGCTGGGTCAAGTGATGAATTTCGGGATGATCCTGGTGCTGGCCGCCGCTGGCGGACGACTGGCTCTCGAATTCTGTGAATTGTTCCTGGACAGGATGACGGCAGGCGGCGGAGACCTGACCACCATGTGGGACGCTGCTGTCTTTGTGATGTTCTTCGGGCTTTGTTTCTTGTTCCTCAAGCAGGTGCCTGCCATGGCGTCGGCCCTGTGCGGTGGTATCGCGCTGGCAACGCAGGGTGCCCTCGGCTCGGCCATGAACGCCATGCGGCCTTCAACGATCCGGCGTCAATATCGCGGTGTCCAGCGTGATGCTCGCCTCGCTGGTGCGGCAGCGGCGGCTCCAGCAAAAGGCGTTTACAAGGCCGGCAGGGCTGCCCAGCGGGCCTATCAGAAGCGCTTCAGCTCCAACACGATTACGGGAGGTTGAAACAATGGGCACTAAGTGGATTGACACCTGGCGCGTCCGCTGGGCGCGGGTAAAGCGAGGCGGTGAGCTAGGACTCTCCGGGATGCTACTGGTGGTGGGTATCCTGCTGTCCGTGGCGTTGCTCCCTGAACTACCTGGCTTGGTCAGCGGCACCCTTGCTGGCGATGGTGATACTGCTCGTACCCTGTTTGTCTGTGCGGCAGGCGTTGCGGTGTGCGTGCTCCAGTGGCGATCGCGCGCAGCGATATATCCGCGGCTCCGGCGTGATACATCTCAGGAGGAGACCCCATGAGCTACCGTCGTTTGACACCCGAGGAGATCGAGGACCTGCGGGCTGAGATGCGTGCCGCCGGCCATTGGATGAAAGCTGAAATGGCCAGGCGTCGGCGCGTGCGTACTGAAACTGAAGCTTCACCACCGGGAGCCGGACCAACCGAGAGTGTTCAAAGTCCCTCCCCTATGTCTAATGGCGGAGCCTCTGGATCAGCCCCAAGCAACGAGCAGGTTTGAGACAGGTCCGTGCGTATTACTAACGGAGCGGCCTAG
>JBNJIL010000046.1:0-1402 GCA_051749325.1 Pseudomonadota bacterium
GTCGACCTCCACGGTGGTCGCCTTGCCTGCTGCGTGGGACGTGGTGACGCCGAAGATCAGACCAGCGCCGTCAGCCGAGGCAGTCCCTTCAGCAAGGTGGGCCACCATTTGTCGGCAGCATCGCCGAGGTGAACCGTGACGCGCCGGGCATGTACCGTCAGCGTGGCCGCGACCTTGAGCACCTGTTCGCGCATCCGCATCAGGCTCCAACCCTGGTGCGTCCGGCTCTCCAGCAGGCGCCTCAGCCCATGCAGAACCTGGTAGGCGTAGAGGCTCAGCAGCAGGCTCACCTCGTTGCGGGCCATGACGTCCTGGACGGTGGAGGCGCCGCGATCGGTCGACGAGAGATGCACATCCAACGCCGACTTCACCTCGCCCATGTGCGCCTCGGCACTGCCGCGCTTGCGGTAGAGCGCCAGGACCTTCTCCGGCGGCCAGTCGAACTTGCCGAGGTTGGTGACCAGGAAGAAGGCGTGCAGCAGCAGGTCATCGGGGCGTTCTTGCACCACCAGCACCACGCGCCGCGGCGCCGGCCAGGAACCGGCTTGGTACTCAAGGTCGTGGCACCACTCCCGGGGCTGCTCGGGTGGGCGGCCCCGTGGCCGCTTCAGGTACGGCGCCGCCAGCGTCTGAAGCCCCGAGTGACTGCGCAGCCGGCCCAGATACTCGATGCCGCGATCTTCCAGGGCCTCCAGCGTGTCGTTGTCGGTGAAGCCCGCATCGATGCGCACCCGGACACTGGCCCCGAGGCTCTCGTTGAGCCGGCGTACCAGGTGCGGGATCCAGGTATCGGCATTCTCGGCCGGGCCGGCGTTGCCCTCGCGCAGCAGCCCGCCCAGCATGTCGCCGGTCTCGGCCAGCGAGGCGATCAGCGGCGAGTAGATCCGTGTACCGTAAAGCCCATGAAATGCCGAGCCGCCCTGGTGACCATGGACCTCGATCGGCAGGCCGTCGATGTCCAGCGTCAGTTGTTCGGGACGTTCGCCATTCTTCAGCGAGGTCAGACGCCAGACCACCAGTCGTAGCAGGCCCTCGTGCACGGCATCGATGTTGTCGTTGCGTCCGAGGCAGGTCAGCAGGCGCGACAGCGTGGCTTGAGACGGTCGATCTTGCGCCAATGGCGTCGTCCCGCGCGCATCGCTGCAGGCCAGCTGCCAGAGCGGGTCACGACGCAACGTGTCGGTATCGCTGAGGTCGATCCATCCCATCGCACGCTGCAACACCAGGGTGCGCAGCTGACTGGCCAGCGAGTGGCGGATACGCAGTGGGTGGCGCGGGTCGACCAGGTTGTCCTCCAGCGCCTCGATCACGCCGCTGTTGTCGAGGGCTTCACGCAGCAGCAAAGCGCCGCTGTCGCTGGTGGTGCGATGACCGCTCATTTCAACGCGGATGGACCCGTTGC
>JBNJIL010000047.1:0-1361 GCA_051749325.1 Pseudomonadota bacterium
GTGCCTGACGATGACCTACTCTCGCATGGGGAAGCCCCACACTACCATCGGCGCTGAGCGGTTTCACTGCTGAGTTCGGCATGGGATCAGGTGGTTCCCGCACGCTATGGTCGTCAGGCGAAAAGGGGTGAACCATGCTGGTGAGCTACGTCTCACGTATCCGGCTGTCGGTCGCCATCGGCAGACCGCTTGGGTGTTATATGGTCAAGCCTCACGGGCCATTAGTACCGGTTAGCTCAACGCCTTGCAGCGCTTCCACATCCGGCCTATCAACCAGCTGGTCTTGCTGGGCCCTTCAGGAGGCTCTCGGCCTCGGGGATGTCTCATCTTGAAGGGGGCTTCCCGCTTAGATGCTTTCAGCGGTTATCCCGTCCGCACATAGCTACCCGGCAATGCCACTGGCGTGACAACCGGAACACCAGAGGTGCGTCCACTCCGGTCCTCTCGTACTAGGAGCAGCCCTTCTCAAACATCCAACGCCCACGGCAGATAGGGACCGAACTGTCTCACGACGTTCTAAACCCAGCTCGCGTACCACTTTAAATGGCGAACAGCCATACCCTTGGGACCGACTTCAGCCCCAGGATGTGATGAGCCGACATCGAGGTGCCAAACACCGCCGTCGATGTGAACTCTTGGGCGGTATCAGCCTGTTATCCCCGGAGTACCTTTTATCCGTTGAGCGATGGCCCTTCCATACAGAACCACCGGATCACTAGAACCTACTTTCGTACCTGCTCGACGTGTCTGTCTCGCAGTTAAGCACCCTTATGCTCTTGCACTCAATGCACGATTTCCAACCGTGCTGAGGGTACCTTCGTGCTCCTCCGTTACACTTTGGGAGGAGACCGCCCCAGTCAAACTACCCACCACACACGGTCCTCGGTCCGGATAACGGACCTGAGTTAGAACGCCAATGATGCCAGGCTGGTATTTCAAGGGTGGCTCCACCCGAACTGGCGTCCGGGTTTCCAAGCCTCCCAGCTATCCTACACAAGCAACATCAGCGTCCAGTGTGAAGCTATAGTAAAGGTTCACGGGGTCTTTCCGTCTAGCCGCGGGTACACAGCATCTTCACTGCGATTTCAATTTCACTGAGTCTCGGGTGGAGACAGCGTGGCCATCATTACGCCATTCGTGCAGGTCGGAACTTACCCGACAAGGAATTTCGCTACCTTAGGACCGTTATAGTTACGGCCGCCGTTTACCGGGGCTTCGATCAGGAGCTTCGCTTGCGCTAACACCATCACTTAACCTTCCGGCACCGGGCAGGCGTCACACCCTATACGTCCGCTTGCGCGTTTGCAGAGTGCTGTGTTTTTAATAAACAGTTGCAGCCACCTGGTATCTTCGACCGGTTC
>JBNJIL010000048.1:0-1266 GCA_051749325.1 Pseudomonadota bacterium
GTCACCCTAGTCCGGCGTGCCTTCTCCCGAAGTTACGGCACCATTTTGCCTAGTTCCTTCACCCGAGTTCTCTCAAGCGCCTTGGGATTCTCACCCTGACCACCTGTGTCGGTTTGGGGTACGGTCCCACTGTATCTGAAGCTTAGAGGCTTTTCCTGGAAGCGTGGCATCGATGACTTCCAGACCGTGGTCTGTTCGTCTCGTCTCTCGGCCTTGGGGGACCGGATTTGCCTGATCCCCCAGCCTACTGACTTTCACCAGGACAACCAACGCCTGGCTCACCTAGCCTTCTTCGTCCCCCCATCGCAATACAGTGAGGTACGGGAATATTGACCCGTTTCCCATCGACTACGCCTTTCGGCCTCGCCTTAGGGGCCGACTCACTCTGCTCCGATTAGCGTCGAACAGAAACCCTTGGTCTTCCGGCGGGGGCGTTTTTCACGCCCCTTATCGTTACTCATGTCAGCATTCGCACTCGTGATACCTCCAGCAAGCCTCTCGACTCACCTTCGTCGGCGTACACGACGCTCCTCTACCGCGTGCCTGCATCCTTAAGCCTACTCATCCTGATCCGCCCACCGAACACGACGTTCGGGGAGCGCTTGAACGTCGCGTTGCGACGTTAATCGAATAGCCTTAAGTGATGCAGGCACACCCGTAGCTTCGGTACCTGGTTTAGCCCCGTTACATCTTCCGCGCAGGCCGACTCGACTAGTGAGCTATTACGCTTTCTTTAAAGGATGGCTGCTTCTAAGCCAACCTCCTAGCTGTCTGAGCCTTCCCACATCGTTTCCCACTTAACCAGGATTTCGGGACCTTAGCTGACGGTCTGGGTTGTTTCCCTTTTCACAACGGACGTTAGCACCCGCTGTGTGTCTCCCACGCTGCACTCACCGGTATTCGGAGTTTGCCTCGGGTTGGTAAGTCGGGATGACCCCCTAGCCGAAACAGTGCTCTACCCCCGGCGGTGATACGTGAGGCGCTACCTAAATAGCTTTCGAGGAGAACCAGCTATCTCCGGGCTTGATTAGCCTTTCACTCCGATCCACAAGTCATCCAAATCTTTTTCAACAGATCCTGGTTCGGTCCTCCAGTTGATGTTACTCAACCTTCAACCTGCTCATGGATAGATCGCCCGGTTTCGGGTCTATTTCCAGCGACTGGTCGCCCAGTTAAGACTCGCTTTCGCTACGCCTCCCCTAATCGGTTAAGCTCGCCACTGAAAATAAGTCGCTGACCCATTATACAAAAGGTACGCGGTCACCC
>JBNJIL010000049.1:0-1177 GCA_051749325.1 Pseudomonadota bacterium
GTCGGCTTCTACTACCTGACCGGCAACTGGAACGCCGCCGAGGCGATGGCGGCCCGGCGGGTGGTGGATACCGCCATGAACTATGGCCTGTCGGTGATCCCGCTGTTCATCCTGATGGGCAACTTCGTCTCCCACGCCGGGCTGTCGGACGCCCTGTTCCGCGCCTCCAACGGCTTTCTGGGCCACCGCAAGGGCGGCCAGGCCATGGCCACCATCGTCGCCTGCGGCGGCTTCAGCGCCATCTGCGGCTCGAGCCTGGCGACCTGCGCCACCATGGGACGCGTGGCCATGCCGCAGATGCGCAAGTATGGCTACAAGGACTCCCTGGCCTCGGCATCGATCGCTGCCGGCGGCACTCTGGGCATCCTGATCCCGCCCAGCGTGATGCTGGTGATCTACGGGATCATCACCGAGACCAGTATTCGCGAACTGTTCGCGGCGGGGTTCATTCCGGGGATCCTGGGGGTCTTTCTCTATCTCGGCGCGGTGAAGTGGGTGCTGTGGCGCGACCCGTCGGCCGGCCCGGCGGCCGAGCGAGTGCCCTGGGCGGAGCGCATCGACGCCCTGAAGAGCGTGGGCAGCACCCTGGCCCTGTTCGTGCTGGTGATCGGCGGCATCTACCTGGGCGTGTTCACCCCCACCGAGGCGGCGGGCATCGGCGCCATGGGGGCCTTCCTGATCGCCCTGGCGCGGCGGGCGCTGACCCCGCAGGTGCTGATGAACGTGCTGATGGACACGGTACGCACCACGGCGATGCTGTTTGCGGTGGTGCTGACGGCGCTGATCTTTGCCAATTTCGTCAACCGGGCGGGGCTGCCCGACGACCTGCTCAACCTGGTCAGCGGGATGAACGTGGCGCCGTTCGTGGTGATCCTGGCGATCATCGCCATCTACGTGGTGCTGGGCTGCGTGTTCGAGAGCATGTCGATGCTGCTGCTGACGGTGCCGGTATTCTTCCCGGTGGTCGCGGGGCTGGGCTACGACCTGGTGTGGTTCGGCATCCTGGTGGTGATCGTGATCGAGATCAGCCTGATCACGCCGCCGGTGGGGATGAACGTCTTCGTGCTCAGGGCGGTGCTGCCGGATGTCTCCACGGGCACCATCTTCCGCGGGGTGACGCCGTTCTGGGTGGCGGGCACGCTGCGTGCGTTGCTGGTGCTGATATTTCCGGGCATCG
>JBNJIL010000050.1:0-1088 GCA_051749325.1 Pseudomonadota bacterium
CGCGAGGGCCGCCGGGTGGCGGTCATCGTCAACGACATGAGCGAGGTCAATATCGATGCCTCGCTGGTGCGCGGCACGCCCGGCGAGGCGGGCGAGGTGACGCTCAACCGTGCCGAGGAGCAGCTGGTGGAGATGAGCAACGGCTGCATCTGCTGCACCCTGCGCGAGGACCTTCTCGTGGAGGTGCGCCGGCTCGCCGAGGAGGGCCGTTTCGATACCCTGGTGATCGAATCCACCGGCATCTCCGAACCGCTGCCGGTCGCCGAGACCTTCACCTTCGCCGATGAGCAGGGCCGCAGCCTCTCCGAGGTTGCCCGGCTCGACACCCTGGTCACGGTGGTCGACGGGGCCAACTTCCTGACCCAGTACCGCGAAGCGCAGTCGCTGGCCGACGCCGGCGAGAGCCTGGGCGAGGAGGACGAGCGCAACGTCGCCGACCTGCTGGTGGACCAGATCGAGTTCTGCGATGTCCTGCTGATCAGCAAGACCGACCTTCTCACCACCGCCCAGCTCGACGAGCTTACCGCGGTGCTGCGCTCGCTCAACCCCGAGGCCGAGCTGATTCCCATCACCCACGGTCGTGTACCGCTGGAGAAGGTGCTCGATACCGGCCGTTTCAGCTTCGAGCGCGCCCAGCAGGCGCCGGGCTGGTTGAAGGAGCTGCGTGGCGAACACGTACCGGAGACCGAGGCGTACGGCATCACCAGTTTCGCCTACCATGCCCGGCGCCCCTTTCATCCCCGGAAGTTCTTCGAGCTGCTGCACGGCGACTGGTTCGGCGCCAGGCTGCTGCGCTCCAAGGGCTTTTTCTGGCTGGCCACCCGGCCGCAGTTCGCCGGTCAGTGGAGCCAGGCCGGCGGCATCGCCCACTACGGCTTCGCCGGCATGTTCTGGAAGGCCGTTCCCGAATCCCGCTGGCCGGAGGACCCCGAGTACCAGGCGGCGATCATGGAAAAATGGCAGGAGCCCTTCGGCGACATGCGCCAGGAGCTGGTGTTCATCGGCCAGAACCTCGACGAGGCCCGCATCCGGCAGGCCCTGGACGACTGCCTGCTCAGCGAGGAGGCGCTGCTGGCCGGCAAGGAGGC
>JBNJIL010000051.1:0-987 GCA_051749325.1 Pseudomonadota bacterium
GTGGCCGCTCTTCGTTGTAGTACCGGATCCAGCGATCGATCACGCCCCTGGCTTGGCCCAGCGACTCGAAGCGATGGAGCCAGATGCATTCCTCCTTCAAGGAGCGGAAGAAGCGTTCCACGAGCCCGTTCTGTTCCGGGGTATACGGCGTCGTGAACTCCTGCGTGAGGCCATAGGCCTTCACCGTGCCCGTGTAGTGGCGACTGCTGAACACGAGCCCGTTGTCGGAGCGTAGTGCCAACGGTTGCTGAACGCGCCCCAGCGCCCCGAGCCGATAGATCAGCGCTTCCTCCAGCGCGGCCTCCGCGGTCTTGCTGCTGCCATTGTCCGATAATCGCCAGCCGAGGATCTCCCGGGTGCAGCAGTCGATGATCACCGCCAGGCTGGCTCGCCGATCCTTTCCACACCACACGTGGGTGAGATCGGTCGCCCATCGCTCATCAGGCCTCGAGGCGACGGACGGAAGGCTCCTGGCGCGTGGTCGGAAGCCCTGAGGCCGCTTGCGCACCTGCCAGCCTTTGAGCTGCAGGATGCGCTGGATCGGCTTGCGGTTCTCACCCAGGACGCACGCCAGTCGGCGATAGCCATAGGTGGGGAACCGCTCCAGGGCCAGTTTCACCCGCTCCGCCAGATCGGTATTGATGGCGCGCTGCCGCGACTTTGGGCGGTAATACAGGCTGCGCCGGGGGAATCCCAGCCAGCGGCAGAGCTTGACGAGTGAGACCACATGGCCTTCCTCGGCCAGTTGCGCCTGCAGCGACCTTACGAGTTCTCGTCCTCGTCGAGCAGGCGGCGCCACTTTTTTAGCGCATAGATCTGCAGATGGGCCTCGCCCAGTGCCTCCTTGGTCTCCCGGAGCTCGGACTCGTACTGCTCACGGATATCCTTGGGGCGGGCCTTGAACCCGTTTTCCATGCTGCGCTGGGCCTCATCGATCCAGCCCTCGACCTCGGAGACGGTGAGGTCGTACTGGCGAGCCACCTCAGC
>JBNJIL010000052.1:0-896 GCA_051749325.1 Pseudomonadota bacterium
ACGCGTGAAAAGCCCTCGTGGATGCGGTGGCCGGACTCCTGGGCACTGCGCTCGCGTTCGGCGCCCAGGCAGACCCGGTCCATGGCCGCGACGGTCTCCACCGGGAAGTCGCCGGCGGCGGTCTCGGCGGAGAGCATCACCGCATCGGTGCCGTCGAGCACCGCGTTGGCGACGTCGAACACCTCGGCGCGGGTAGGCAGCGGGGATGTAATCATCGACTCCATCATCTGGGTGGCGGTGATCACCGCGCGGTTCAGCGTGCGGGCGTGCTTGATGATGCGCTTCTGGGTGCCGATCAGCGCCGCGTCGCCGATCTCCACGCCCAGGTCGCCGCGTGCCACCATCACCGCCTCGCTGGCGCGGATGATGGCGTCCAGCGTGGCGTCGTCGGCCACCGCCTCGGCGCGCTCGAGCTTGGCCACCAGGCCGATCTCCTGGCCCGCCTCGCCGAGCCGCTCGCGGGCCTCGACCATGTCGGCGGCGCTGCGCGGGAAGGAGATCGCCAGGTAGTCGACGCCGATCGCCACGGCGGTCTCCAGGTCGGCCTTGTCCTTGTCGGTCAGCGCCGGGGCCGAGAGGCCGCCGCCCTGCTTGTTGATGCCCTTGTTGTTGGAGAGGGTGCCGCCCACCGCCACGCTGGTGTGGATCAGGTGGTCGGCGACCCGGTTGACGTCGAGCACCACCCGGCCGTCGTCGAGCAGCAGACGGTCGCCGGGGGCGACGTCGTCGGCCAGGGTCTTGTAGTCGCAGCCGACGCGGCTGGCATCGCCCGCCTCGCTGTCCAGGCCCATGTCGAGGATGAAGGACTGCCCCTCCTCGAGGTCCACGGCGCCCGCCTTGAAGCGGGCGATGCGGATCTTGGGGCCCTGCAGGTCGCCCAGGGCGGCGACGCTGCG
>JBNJIL010000053.1:0-863 GCA_051749325.1 Pseudomonadota bacterium
CGTGAGCGCGGTTCCCTCGCTGAAGCTCGCCGGGTGAATGAAGCCACATCACCCCACCCTTCGCGAACTGAAGCCGGGGCGCCGGACCGTCGCACCCACAACTGACCATCCTCCCTCCAACCTTCCAGGTGCTGGGGTTTCTTCCAGCTTCCAGCTTCCGGCTTCCGGCTTACAGCTCCCGGCGAAGCCGGGCCGTGGGAGCGCACGGTCCGGCGTTCCGGATTTCTGCGCGAATGGCGCCGACAGGCGCCCCGGGCACAAGCCGAGGCCCCATAAATCCCCAGGACAGCTATAGTCTCTGGAGAACGACGCACCACGTCAACGGCCATGCTACAAGCCCACTCAGGTGACCTCAGAAAAGGGCGACGCTCGCTGCCGGGCCATGCCTACCTGCTGACGCTGGTGACCCATCAGCGGCAGCCGATCTTCCTTGACTTCAGCAATGCCGCTGCAGCATGCCGCAACTTCTATGCCTCTGGCGTGCAGCAGCACGGCACCACACTAAGTTTTGTTGTCATGCCCGACCATGTGCACTGGCTGGTTCAGCTGCACGGTCAGCTGAGCGTGCTGGTCAGGGTCTACAAGGCCCGAGTCTCGATGGATCTGGGAAGGAGGATATGGCAGCCGGGTTACCATGACCGGGGTCTTCGACAGGAAGATGACATACGGCGATTCGCTCGATACATCGTCGCCAACCCACTCCGCGCAGGCCTGGTAGATGATATACGCCAATACCCCTATTGGGATGCAGTATGGCTTTGAGCAAGGCCGGGTGGCCCCAGAGCCCCCGGTGGGAGCGCACGGTCCGGCGTTCCGGATTTCTGCGCGAATGGTGCCGACAGACGCCCCGAGCTGGGTACTTG
>JBNJIL010000054.1:0-826 GCA_051749325.1 Pseudomonadota bacterium
CTGCGGCCAGATCACCCAGCGCGCCATGACCCACCACCTGGGGTCGCGCTTCCGCGCCCGCGAGGCCGCCGCCCGGAATCCCGACAGCGCCGTCAAGGAGTGAGCCGATGCCGATCCAGAGCCTGAACGGGGCCCTGCGCGCACTCCTGCTGGTGGCGATCTTCGCCGCCGGGGTATGGAGCCAGTCGAGCGGGGTCATCGAGGACTTCCTGTGGTACCTGCCCGATGTGCAGTACCTGGCCATCCAGCACCTGTGGCTGACGGCGATCTCCGGCGGCCTGGCGATCCTGGTGGCCATCCCGCTGGGCATCGTGCTGTCACGCCCGAGCATGGCGCGCTGGGCGGAATCGCTGATGCAGGTGCTCAATGTCGGCACCACCATCCCCACGCTCGCGGTGCTGGCCCTGTCCATGAGCTTCCTGGGCATCGGCACGGTGCCGGCGGTCTTCGGGCTGTTCGTCGCCACGCTGCTGCCCATCACCCGCAACACCTATGCCGGGCTCAAGGGCGTGGACCCCGCCCTGATGGAGGCCGCCGCGGGCATCGGCATGTCATCGGCCCAGCGCCTGCTGCGGGTGGAGCTGCCCAACGCCCTCTACGTGATCTTCGCCGGCATGCGCACTGCCCTGACCATCAACGTGGGCACCGTGCCGCTGGCGTTTTTGATCGGCGCCGGGGGACTGGGTGAACTGATCTTCACCGGCATCGACCTGTACGATCCGGTGATGATGCTGTCCGGCGCCATTCCCACCGCGCTGCTGGCGATCGTCGTCGATGCCCTGATCGCCACCGTCGCCTTCCTGGTGGTGCCACGCGGGGTCAACCC
>JBNJIL010000055.1:0-762 GCA_051749325.1 Pseudomonadota bacterium
AACTTCGGTGTCTATGGCATCCGCAAGGTCTGGCGACAATTGCATCGAGAAGGGATTCCCACCGCTCGTTGCACCGTCGAGCGCCTGATGCGCTATATGGGGCTGCGAGGCGTGGTGAGAGGCAAGCCAGTCCGTACCACCGTGCCAGATCCCAACAAGGCCTCGCCGGCGGACCTGGTGCGACGGCAGTTTCAGCCAGCTCAGCCGAATGCGCTGTGGGTGTCGGATTTCACCTATGTCGCGACCTGGCAAGGCTTCGTCTATGTTGCCTTCGTCATCGACGCCTTTGCTCGCCGGATCATTGGCTGGCGAGTCTCCCGTTCACCCCGCACCGATATGGTGCTCGATGCGCTGGAGCAGGCGCTTCATGAACGGCCTCAGCGGCCTGGCAGCGACTTGATTCACCATAGCGATAGGGGCGTCCAATATGTCTCGATTCGATACACAGAGCGCTTGGAGGACGCCGGCATCGCCCCGTCTGTCGGGAGTGTCGGCGACTCATATGACAATGCGCTGGCCGAGACGGTGATCGGGTTGTTCAAGACGGAGGTCATCCGCCGAAGCGGGCCATGGCGGCACCTGGAGGCCGTTGAGTTCGCCACTCTGGAGTGGGTCGACTGGTTCAATCATCGGCGGCTCCTGGAACCGATCGGCAACATGCCGCCTGCTGAGCGAGAAGCGCTGTATTATGAGCAACAGGGTCAGGCCAAGATGGTGGCCTGACTCAAACCAACGAGTCTCCGAGAAAGCCGGTACGGTTCA
>JBNJIL010000056.1:0-630 GCA_051749325.1 Pseudomonadota bacterium
ACTGGTTGGCGGTGATCAGCAGCGAGCGTTGCTCATAGCGGGCGCTGATCAGCTCGAACAGCACGCTGGTCTCGGCCTGATCCTTGGTGACATACGCCAGGTCGTCGAGGATCAGCAGGTGGTACTTGTCGAGCTTGGCGATGGCGGCCTCGAGGGAAAGCTCTCGACGGGCCACCTGGAGCCGTTGCACCAGGTCGGTGGTGCGGGTGTAGAGCACCCGATAGCCCGCCTCCACCAAGGCCAGGCCGATGGCGGCGGCCAGGTGGCTTTTACCCCCGCCGGGAGGGCCGAAGAGGATCAGGTTGGCGCCTTCATCGAGCCAGCGGTCGCCACTGGTCAAGGCCATCACCTGAGCCTGGGAGACCATCGGTACCACCGTGAAGTCGAAGTTGTCGAGCGTCTTGCCCGGCGGCAGCCGGGCAACGCTCAAGTGGCGTTCGAGCCGGCGCCGGGCACGCTCGGCGAGCTCGTGTTCGGCGAGGGTGGCCAGCAGCCTCGCCGCCGGCCAGCCCTCCTGATCAGCTTGGTCGGCGAAGCGCGACCACACCGCCTTGATGGTGGGCAGGCGCAGGTCGTTGAGCATCAGGGCGAGCCGCGCGGCATCGGTCGTCGAGGAAGCTTTCATGCCAT
>JBNJIL010000057.1:0-630 GCA_051749325.1 Pseudomonadota bacterium
GCTGGTTGGCAGTGATCAGCAGCGAGCGTTGCTCATAGCGGGCGCTGATCAGCTCGAACAGCACGCTGGTCTCGGCCTGATCCTTGGTGACATACGCCAGGTCGTCGAGGATCAGCAGATGGTACTTGTCGAGCTTGGCGATAGCGGCCTCGAGGGTAAGCTCCCGACGGGCCACCTGGAGCCGCTGCACCAAGTCGGTGGTGCGGGTGTAGAGCACCCGATAGCCCGCCTCCACCAAGGCCAGGCCGATGGCGGCGGCCAGGTGGCTTTTGCCCCCGCCGGGAGGGCCGAAGAGGATTAGGTTGGCGCCTTCATCGAGCCAGCGGTCGCCACTGGTCAAGGCCATCACCTGAGCCTGGGAGACCATCGGTACCACCGTGAAGTCGAAGTTGTCGAGCGTCTTGCCCGGCGGCAGCCGGGCAGTGCTCAAGTGGCGTTCGAGCCGGCGCCGGGCACGCTCGGCGAGCTCGTATTCGGCGAGGGTGGCCAGCAGCCTCGCCGCCGGCCAGCCCTCCTGATCAGCCTGGTCGGCGAAGCGCGACCACACCGCCTTGATGGTGGGCAGGCGCAGGTCGTTGAGCATCAGGGCGAGCCGCGCGGCATCGGTCGTTGAGGAAGCTTTCATGCCAC
>JBNJIL010000058.1:0-622 GCA_051749325.1 Pseudomonadota bacterium
TCGGCGCCGTGGCGGTGAGCCTGCTGGCGATCATCGTCGACTACACCCTGCTCTTCGTGCAGAAGCGCCTGACGCCCCGCGGCATGGAGCTCGACGCCTCCACCGCCTGATCGCGAGCCTCTGACGACCGAGACGACAAGGACACCGGAATGATCCAACTCGATAACCTGACCAAGGTCTTCGACACGCCCGAGGGCGCCGTGGTCGCCGCCGACCACATCAGCCTGGAGGTGCCCAGCGGCGAGATCTGCATCCTGCTGGGTCCCTCGGGCTGCGGCAAGACCACCACCCTGAAGATGATCAACCGCATCGTGAAGCCGACCTCCGGCAAGGTGTTCATCAACGGCGACGACACCACCGACATGGACACCCAGGCACTGCGCCGCAACATCGGCTACGTGATCCAGCAGATCGGGCTGTTCCCCAACATGACCATCGAGGAGAACATCACGGTGGTGCCCAAGCTGCTGGGCTGGGACAGGGCCCGCTACAAGGAGCGGGCCCGGGAGCTGATGGCGATGATCTCCATGGAGCCCGACGCCTTCCTCAAGCGCTTCCCCAGCGAGCTCTCCGGCGGCCAGCAGCAGCGCATCGGGGTCGCCCGGGCACTCGCCGCCGACCC
>JBNJIL010000059.1:0-596 GCA_051749325.1 Pseudomonadota bacterium
TAGCGCGTTTTTGAGCCTGTTTTTCGTGCGTACGAAAAGAATGTATGGGTTTAGAGCTAGGGCAGGATTCGCAAAGTGGTAGCAGTTGCCGGCAGCGTGCTGGCATTTGGTACCAGACTCGATGGGAAGCACGCGATGAAGGAGGACGAGATGACAGAAACTGCAGTGGTCAAGACCAGGCTGACACCAGCCGAGAAGGAAGCCTGGCAGCACCTTTGTGAGGCATCTGGCCGTTCGGAGTCAGACGTACTACGGGAGATGATCCAGCGCGTCTGTGGGGAGAGCATCGCCGAAGAGGGGCGAGACATGATGCGAGGCCCCAAATCCTGCAAGTTATCGATTCGGCTGACTCGGCAGGAGCAGGAATTGATCACAGAGCGGGCCGCCTACGAGGGCTTTCCGAATCGCACTCGCTGGGCATCGGCGCTGGTTCGGGCCACACTGCTACGTCAGCCGGTCATGAACGAAGAAGAGCTCTCGGCCTTGATCCAGGCATCCTTCGCACTGACCGACGTCATTGAAAACGCGGGCGGCACCCAGCTGGGTTTACCTCGCATGCGGATCAAGGGGCAGAGCCAGGAAGAGATCAGCATCAA
>JBNJIL010000060.1:0-553 GCA_051749325.1 Pseudomonadota bacterium
TGAACCGTACCGGGATTCCCGGAGGCTCCAAACCTTGAGAGGATGGAGCCATGAACACTTCCAAGCGATATGCACCTGAGGTCCGGCAGCGAGCCGTCCGCATGGTCTTCGACCACGAAGCCGACTACCCCTCCCAGTGGGCCGCTATCGGTGCCATTGCCCCCAAGATCGGCTGCACGCCAGAGACGCTGCGTAGTTGGGTCCGTCAGGCCGAGCGTGATGCAGGTCGTCGGGAAGGCGCGACCACGTCTGAACGCGAGCGGATCAAGGCTCTGGAGCGCGAGAACCGCGAGTTGAAGCAGGCCAACGAGATTCTCCGCAAGGCCTCTGCGTATTTTGCCCAGGCGGAGCTCGACCGCCGCGGCAAGTGATGATCGAGTTCATCGATGATCACCGGGAGTCGTACGGGGTCGAGCCGATCTGCCGAATCCTGCCGATCGCCCCGTCGACCTACTACGAGCACAAGGCCCGTGACGCCAAGCCTGATCGCGCACCACCCCGCATCCAGCGTGATCGCTGGCTGAGTGCCGAGATCCAGCGCGTCTGGGAGGAG
>JBNJIL010000061.1:0-550 GCA_051749325.1 Pseudomonadota bacterium
TCGCGGCGGGCGGCGATGAAGAAGACCTCGTCGTCGGCCTCGATCACGGTATCGCCACGCGGGATGATCGGCCGGTTGCGGCGGTAGATGGCCGCCACCCGGGTATCCACGCTGGGCATGTGGCGGCGCAGGAAGCCCAGCTCCTGGCCGACCAGCGGGCCGCCATAGAAGGCCTTCACCGCCACCAGCTGCACCAGGCCACCGGCGAACTCCAGCACCTGCAGGGCGCCGGGGTGCTCGATCAGCCGGCGGATATGGTCGGTGACCACCTGCTCGGGGCTGATCAGCACGTCGATGGGCACCGCCTCGTGGGCGAACAGGCCCTTGCGGGTCAGGTAGGCGGTGGCACGCACCCGGGCGATCTTGGTCGGCGTGCGGAACAGGGTGTGGGCCACCTGGCAGGCGATCATGTTGACCTCGTCGGAGTTGGTCACCGCGATCAGCATGTCGGCGTCCTCGCCGCCGGCCTGGCGCAGGACCATGGGGTAGGAGCCGGCGCCCGTCACCGTGCGGATGTCCAGGCGGGTATGCAGCTCGCGCAGGCGCTCGC
>JBNJIL010000062.1:0-544 GCA_051749325.1 Pseudomonadota bacterium
GGCTCCCACTGCTTGTACGCATACGGTTTCAGGATCTATTTCACTCCCCTCTCCGGGGTTCTTTTCGCCTTTCCCTCACGGTACTGGTTCACTATCGGTCAGCCAGGAGTATTTAGCCTTGGAGGATGGTCCCCCCGTCTTCAGTCAAGGTTTCTCGTGCCCCGACCTACTCGATTTCACATGATCAGGTTTTCGGCTACGGGGCTATCACCCTGTATCGCTGAGCTTCCCAGCTCATTCGCCTAACCGGTCACATGCTTAAGGGCTACTCCCCGTTCGCTCGCCGCTACTGGGGGAATCTCGGTTGATTTCTTTTCCTCGGGGTACTGAGATGTTTCAGTTCCCCCGGTTCGCCTCCCGTACCTATGGATTCAGTACGGGATACCCAGGTTACCCTGGGTGGGTTTCCCCATTCAGAAATGCCCGGGTCGCAGGTTGTTTGCCACCTCGCCGAGCCTTATCGCAGGCTTCCACGTCTTTCATCGCCTCTGGCTGCCTAGGCATCCACCGTATGCGCTTCATCGCTTGACCATATAACCCCAAG
>JBNJIL010000063.1:0-535 GCA_051749325.1 Pseudomonadota bacterium
GACTGGGAGATGCCGCGGCTGATGAAGGTGCCCAGGCCCCCGGCACCGATGTAGGCGGCGATCGCCATCACCCCGATGTTGAGCACCACGGCGGTGCGCACGCCGGCCATGATCACCGGCACCGCGAGGGGAATCTCCACGAAGCGCAGGCGCTGGTTGGGGCTCATGCCGATCCCCCGGGCGGCCTCGCGCAGTGCCGGGTCGACGTTGTTGATGGCGGTATAGGTGTTGCGGATGATCGGCAGCTGGGAATAGAGCAGCACGGCGATCACCGCGGGCAGGTAGCCGATGCCCTGGCCGATCAGCGAGAGCACCGGGATCATGATGCCGAACAGCGCAATCGACGGAATGGTGACGATGATCGAGGCGGCATAGAGCACGCCCCGGGCCAGGCGCTCGTTCTTGGTGATGGCGATGCCGATCGGCACCCCGGTCAGGGTGGCGATGCCCACGGCCACGCCGACCAGCGCGACATGCTCCAGGGTGCGCGTGGCCAGCAGGTCGAGGTTGTCCAGTGCATACAGAATCAGTTCCA
>JBNJIL010000064.1:0-530 GCA_051749325.1 Pseudomonadota bacterium
ATCCGCGCGGTGATGAGCGAGCTGCGCCGCCTCGACCGCGACTTCCGCCGGGTGATGATCGCCGGCGGCGGCAACATCGGCGAGCGCCTGGCCGAGCACCTGGAACACAGCCACCAGGTCAAGATCATCGAGCACAGCCTCGAGCGCTGCACCCAGCTCTCCGAACGCCTCGACCGCACCGTGGTGCTGCACGGCAGCGCCACCGCCAAGCGGCTGCTGGAGGAGGAGAACATCGAGGACTGCGACATCTTCTGCGCGCTGACCAACGACGACGAGGTCAACATCATGTCGTCGATGCTGGCCAAGCGCATGGGTGCCAAGAAGGTGCTGACGCTGATCAACAACGCCGCCTACGTCGACCTGGTGCAGGGGGGCGAGATCGACATCGCCATTTCCCCCCAGCAGGCCACCATCGGCAGCCTGCTGACCCACGTGCGGCGCGGCGACATCGTCAACGTCCACTCGCTGCGCCGCGGCGCGGCCGAGGCCATCGAGGCCATCGCCCACGGCGACACCCAGTCGTCGAAGGT
>JBNJIL010000065.1:0-462 GCA_051749325.1 Pseudomonadota bacterium
GGCCCTCCCCGCTTGATCACCTTGACCCCTTCCAGCAGATAGAGCACCGCCCGCGCCAGGGTCAGCAGCGCCGAGAGTGCCAGCATGATCGCGATCAGCCCGATCAGGTAGCCGTAGGGAATGCGCAGGAACTCGGTCACGTCGCCCCAGGAGAAGGCGCGCTCGGCCAGGGCCCAGACACGCTGGGCCATCACCCACAACGCCACCGTGACCAGCAGGTTGACGACCACCTCGCGCCCCCAGATCAGCCGCGCAGGGAAGATGGCATCCAGCAGGTCCACGCTGACGTGCTCCTGACGCCAGCACACCACCGGCAGCGACAGGAACACCAGCGCTGCCAGCATCAGCTGGGTCAGCTCCACGGTGCCGAGTATCGGCGCATTGAAGAAGTAGCGGCCGCCCACGTCCGCCGTGGTCAGCAGCATCATGCCGAACAGGGTGGCCCCCGCCACCCCCTCCAGC
>JBNJIL010000066.1:0-412 GCA_051749325.1 Pseudomonadota bacterium
CCTCCAGATGCTGCGCGAGTGCCGCTTCACAGCTCCGCTCGTGGGCCAGGGCCAGCAGGCCAACCATGCAGCGGCAGGCCGGGCGAGTGTCCCCTCCGGCGAGCAAGGCGTCGAAGGTGCGCCGATAGGCTTCGCGCGGGAACAGCTGGTCGCGGTAGACCAGGTTCAACAACGCCATCGGCTTGCGCCGCAGGGCATGAATGACGTGATGGTAGTTCACCACATGACCATGCCGGCCGCCGCCCTGGGCACGCCCGCGGGGCAGGGTCATCAGGGCGCTGCCGCCGATGAACAGCTCAAGGCGATCGTCATACAGGCGCACCCGCAGCTGATGGCCAATCAACCGGGAAGGCACCGAGTAGAACACCTTGCGCAGCGTGAAGCCGCCGGAGGACGTCACCCGCACCCGGAT
>JBNJIL010000067.1:0-397 GCA_051749325.1 Pseudomonadota bacterium
GTGGGAGATTCTATGTTGCCCTTCAAGCCTCCATGAGGTTCGGAGGGCGATATTCCACCTGGTTTTTCATCAACGCGAACGCAATGCGAGCCAGCTTCCTGGCCAGGATCACCAGGGCCTGGGTGGTCTTGAGGCCTCGTGCTCGGTATCGCTGATACATGTCTTTCCATGTCGACTGGCGGCTCGCGGCCATGGCGGCGTTGTGCAGTAGCCGTCGGATCTCCGGGTCGCCTTTCTTGGTCAGCTTGCGCCGCCCTCGCTGTTTGCCCGAATCGCGTACCCGGACATCCAGTCCCAGGAAGGCCACGTAGGCATCACTGCGCCGAAAGTCTCCCCGGAGGAAGGCCATGACCAAGGCGGTGGCGGTCAGCTCTCCCACGCCTTCAATGGCCTGGCA
>JBNJIL010000068.1:0-378 GCA_051749325.1 Pseudomonadota bacterium
GGATCCGGTCGGCGGCGGGTGCGTGGTGACGCCGTCTGTGACGGCAGTCGCGGGTCATCCTCGAGGCGGTAGGCGGAAGCGGTGCTGAACGCGGCCTTGGCAGCGGCGGCGGCGGGACTATCACTACGGCGAAAAGTCATGTAAAGCCTCACTTGGTGATCGGTGATGTGTCGTCCCGGCACGGGGTGATCCTCTTTGGCGAGAAGACCACTCTAAGCCGGGTTGGCCGCGATCACCCGGCGGGCTCCCCTTGGGGATCCCGCCGTTCTTGTGTCGCCGAGGTCGTTCGGGCTACGCCCTCACGACGTCGACGACACAAGACGTCGGCTTTCTCATCTTGATTGTCGCGTGACTCTCATCTTGATTGTCGCTGCACAG
>JBNJIL010000069.1:0-378 GCA_051749325.1 Pseudomonadota bacterium
TGTGAGCGCGGTTCCCTCGCTGAAGCTCACCGGGTGAATGAAGCCACGTCACCCCACCCTTCGCGAACTGAAGCCGGGGCGCCGGACCGTCGCACCCACTGGCTCAGTGGCTCCCACTGGCTCAGTTGCTCCCACTGGCTCAGTGGCTGCACTGGCTTGGATGGCCCCCTCGTGAGCGCAGCTTGCTGCGCGAATGGCGCCGCCAGGCGCCCCGGGATGGGTACCTGTCCGGGCCTTGTGTGGCCTCAGCCTTCGCGAACTAAAGCCGGGGCGCCGGACCGTCGCTCCCACAGAGGGCTGTCCAGACCTTGGTGGCTCCGCCTTCGCGAACTGAAGCCGGACAGTGGGAGCGCAGATTTTCTGCGCGAATGGCGCCGC
>JBNJIL010000070.1:0-346 GCA_051749325.1 Pseudomonadota bacterium
CCCGTCCGTGCTCATCCACGCAGGGCAGCCAGGTGGCGTCCTGGGAAAACATCAGCGAGGCGACCTTGCGCAGGTCATCGTCCAGGGTCACGGTCCCCGGCACGTTCTCGAAATGGTCGCGACAGTAGCCCTTGGTGGTGCGCGCCTTGGCCCGGGTGATCAGGCCCACCGGCTGGCGCCGGTCGTTCACCATCAGGATGGCGTTCTGGTAGCCGTAGTCCTCGATGCGGGCCAGCGCCGTTTCCAGGGTGTCACCGGGCGCGACGGTGGCGATCTCGTCGGACACCACCTCCTGGACCTTGACCAGGTTGAGGCGCTTGAGCGCGCGATCCTCGCCGAGGAAGGA
>JBNJIL010000071.1:0-331 GCA_051749325.1 Pseudomonadota bacterium
TCTACCTCACGCTCGGCATGCCAGGCATCGTGAGCCGCCTGGAGACGTAACCAAAGACCGGGGCCGTTGCCGAACAGCTTGCCGAGACGCGCTGCCATATCAGGGGATACCGGTTTGCGCGCTGCCAGGATGGCATGCAGCTGTTGGCGTGAGATGCCCAGCATCCTGGCGATGGCGCTCTTGCTGTAATCCAGGTCTTCCAGCATGTCTTCGATCACCTCGCCCGGATGAGGCGGGCAGCGATGGGGGTTCTGCGTTGCGGCCAGGGTCATGGTCATTTTTCCTCAGTGATATTGCTCAAGATTCACCCGATAGGCGTTGCCATCCTCGA
>JBNJIL010000072.1:0-323 GCA_051749325.1 Pseudomonadota bacterium
TGGGCATTCATGTGATCGCCGCGGGTGAGGATCACGTGGTCGCCGGGCGCGGCGATGCCGTGCTCCACCAGTCGCTGCAGGGCACGGTCGTTGAGCTCGGCGGCCGACATCTCGCTGGTGTCGAAGGGCAGCGAGACCACCCCGCGATAGAGCGCCATGCGCCGCTGGGCCACCGGGTTGTGGGCCAGGCCGACGATCGGCAGCCCCGAATGAATCCTGGAGGCGATCAGCGGCGTGTAGCCCGAGGCGGTCATGCAGGCGATGGCGGCCACGCCTTCCAGGTGGTTGGCGGCGTACATGGCCGATAGGGCAATGGTCTCGTC
>JBNJIL010000073.1:0-307 GCA_051749325.1 Pseudomonadota bacterium
CCGCTTCGCTTCTTCGGAACGCCGCGCAGGGTTGACAACGACAGCCGATCACGTAGAATACGCCTTCCTCGCAGGGCGCCGGCGAGACCGCCGCTTCATCACCGAAGCCGGTCACGACGGCAACAGCGAGAGCTCCACTCTTTACAAGAGTTCGGAGTCGCTCTTTAACAATCGATCAGGTAATTCATGTGGGCGCTTGCCGGGATGTCGGTGACAAGTCACTGAAACATTCAAGGCAAGCGACTCGTCAAAGACCTTCGGGTCTTTTGAGAACGTTTGAACCTTGAGCCAGGTTTGGTTCCACCTT
>JBNJIL010000074.1:0-276 GCA_051749325.1 Pseudomonadota bacterium
GCGCTGTGCCGGGATTACGGCATGACGGCGACCCGCAACAACCCCGGCGTGGCCCATGAGAACGGCAGCATCGAGAGTGCCCATGGCCATCTCAAGCTCGCCATCCGCGATGCCTTGCTGCTGCGGGGATCGCCTCATTTTGATGACCTGGTCGCTTACCGGGCCTTCATCGATGAACTGGTCAGCCGGCGCAACGCCCGCCATCAGCCTCGCATCGAGGCCGAACGGGCCCTGCTGCAGCCGCTGCCCCGGCAACGTAGCCAGGACTACGAGGAA
>JBNJIL010000075.1:0-276 GCA_051749325.1 Pseudomonadota bacterium
ACGCTGTGCCTGGACTACGGCATGACGGCGACCCGCAACAACCCCGGCGTGGCCCATGAGAACGGCAGCATCGAGAGTGCCCATGGCCATCTCAAGCTCGCCATCCGCGATGCCTTGCTGCTGCGGGGATCGCCTCACTTTGATGACCTGGCCGCTTACCGGGCCTTCATCGATGAACTGGTCAGCCGGCGCAACGCCCGCCATCAGCCTCGCATCGACACCGAACGGGCCCTGCTGCAGCCGCTGCCCCGGCAACGTAGCCAGGACTACGAGGAG
>JBNJIL010000076.1:0-239 GCA_051749325.1 Pseudomonadota bacterium
GACAGCAGTGATGCCCGGTTGCTGGCACGCTACCTCAGCCGGGAACGCGAACTGCTACGTGCCTGGACGCCACCACCGGCCGCGTACCGGTCACTGCAGAGCCTGCTGCGGCGCCGCGCCACGCTGGTCCAGGCCCGGGTAGCGATTCAACAGAGCTGCGCTGAACTGCCATGGCTGACTTCCCACCTCAAGCGCCTGGTCGCCCAGCTGACGCGCCTGGATCAGCTGATCCAGGCACG
>JBNJIL010000077.1:0-236 GCA_051749325.1 Pseudomonadota bacterium
TCGACGAAGGCGTTCTTCGGCGCGGCCAGCAGGTCGTCGGGCGAGGCGTGCTGCACCAGCTTGCCCTCGCGGAAGATCGCCACCCGATCGCCCATCTTGATCGCCTCGTCGATATCGTGGCTGACGAACATGATGGTCTTCTTGAGGTCCTGCTGCATCTTGAGGAACTCGTCCTGGATCACCGCCCGGTTGATGGGGTCGATGGCACCGAAGGGCTCGTCCATCAGCATCACCGG
>JBNJIL010000078.1:0-219 GCA_051749325.1 Pseudomonadota bacterium
TAGCTTCAAGCTTGAGTTGGTGGAGCCTAGCGGGATCGAACCGCTGACCTCCTGCGTGCAAGGCAGGCGCTCTCCCAGCTGAGCTAAGGCCCCGAAACATAGCTGGAAGCTTGAAGCTGAAAGCTGGAAGACAACCCCTGAAAACCGTCGCTGGGGGTTAACTTAAAGCTTATGGCTTAAAGCTTATAGCTGATGTTGGTGGGTCTGGGCAGACTTGAA
>JBNJIL010000079.1:0-206 GCA_051749325.1 Pseudomonadota bacterium
ATCATTGTCGCTGGGCGACACGGGTTGACTGGTCTTGCGTGTCGCGCGCGTCGCCGGTCGCCCGCGTGAACGCTTGTTGTCCATCGCGGTGCGGCGACGGTAGCTGTCGACGTTGAGCTCGAACAGGGTGGCGTGATGGACCAGGCGGTCGACGGCGGCCAGCGTCATGGCGGGATCGGGGAAGATCTTGCCCCACTCGCCGAATG
>JBNJIL010000080.1:0-206 GCA_051749325.1 Pseudomonadota bacterium
ACCCAGGAAACCCTGGAAAATCGCCGACCTACCCTCAAGCGATGGTTGCGTGACCTACCCGCCCACTGTGCGATCGCTGTCGAAGCCACCGGGACCTATCATGTCGAACTGATCGAGCTGGCATACCAAGGTGGCCACGAGGTCTTCGTGATCGATGGCTACCAGCTCAACCATTACCGGCAAGGCGTCGGCGGTCGTGCGAAAAC
>JBNJIL010000081.1:0-203 GCA_051749325.1 Pseudomonadota bacterium
ATCCAGGATTGAAGCAGCATCCAGAGTGGGAGCGACGGTCCGGCGTTCCGGCTTCAGTTCGCGAAAGAAGGCATTCCCAGCTATTGGAACTAATCCCAGGGCGCCTGTCGGTGCCATTCGCGCAGCACAGCTGCGCTTGTATGTTGGAAGTGACCCAACAAGGGCAATATTGAGAAGACTTGCCGGGGTGGAGGGACAAGCTA